>CAWCQC010000015.1:0-17190 GCA_963797645.1 uncultured Thermoleophilia bacterium
CCTGCTACTGGCCGGGCTTCTCCCCGCTCTCGAGCAGCGTCTTCAGGTCGCTGAGGATCCAGCTCCAGCCGCCGCCACCCTCGTGGATCCGGGCGACGCTGGCGACCTGGTCGGCCGTGATCGGCGCGTTCTCCAGCTCGTGCGTCACGGTGAGCCTCGTGAAGCCCCCGTCGTCCTCCTCGATGTCGAAGGTGACCCGCGTTGGCCCCTCCGCCTTGATCTCCTCGTCCCAGAGCGCGCGCCACGTCTGGACGAGCTTGCGCGGCGGATCGGCCTCCAGGACCTCGCCGTCGACGACGAGCTCCGGCATGCCCATCGACTGCATCTCCTCGTTCGCGCGTGCCTGGTACTTGCCGCCGGGCCGCAGGTCGTAGTCGGCGATTCCCCGGTAGCCGTACTTCGCCGTCCACTCGGGCTTCGTGATCGCGTCCCAGATCGCCTCGGGAGTGGCCTTGATGTAGATCCGGTAGACCTGCGTTGCAGTCTCCGTAGCAGTAGTCATGCAGTCTCCTTCTCCAGTTGGGTCTTGAGGTCCGCGAGCGCCGACACCTGGCGCTCCGTGTACTTGTCGATCCACCGGTCGTGGATCAGCCGGATCGGCACGGGATTCAGGAAGTGGAGCTTCTCCCGGCCCGACCGGCGTGCGACGACGAGACCCGCGTCTTCGAGGACACGCAGGTGCTTCATGACGCCGAAGCGGGTCATCTCCAGCTCGGACTCGAGCTCCGTGAGCGTACGGCCGTCACGCGCGAAGAGCCGGTCGAGCAGGAAGCGGCGCGTCGGGTCGGCGAGCGCCTTGAACACACGGTCGTCGTCGGTCACGGCTCAATAATAGGTGACCATACGGTCACATGTCAAGCTGGGATCCCGCCCCCGGGGAACGCGAAGGGAGGGCCCCGGTCCTGCGAGCCCTCCCCAGCGAATCAGTTCTGTGGTGCTACTAGACGGTGACGCCGTTGCTGTGCGTCACGACCGTGCCGCTCGTGATCTTGGGCGGATTCGGGAACGCGCTCTGAAGGTCCTCGTCGCGGATCCAGCTCTCGGCGACCTTCGTCGACTCGTCAGCCTGCTCGGACGTCTCGTAGATCCCGAGTGAGCTCCAGATGCCGTTGCCGGCCTCGATCAGGTAGTAGCCCTTGAAGCCCTCGAGCTCGCTCAGCTTGGGGACGAGGGTCTCGTTGACCTTGTCGGTCAGCTCGACGACGCGATTCTGGTCCACACCGTCGTAGCGGCGAATGGTCGCATGCATGTGATGCTCCTTCTGTTCATCTCACAGGGCAGGGAGCCCAAAACGAACTCCTGCTGCGCTCAGGCAACGTGTGACAGACGAAGAGGAAGGAACGTGCAGAGCCTCGGCGGCTACAACGCTAGAGCCGAACGCGATGGAGTCAACGTAGCAGCGATCCGAGCAACGTGTCGAAAAGCCTCTGGTTTGAGTCGGAGGGCCAGGCCCCGACTACGTTTAGCGTATCGACGCCGTGCCCGAAGAGACGATCATCCGCGAGTTCCGCAAGGACGACGTCACGGCGATCGTTGAGTTTTCGCTGCGCGCCTGGGAACCCGTCTTCGCGTCACTACGGCAGGTCCTAGGCGACGACATCTTCCTCCGCTTGCACGCAGACTGGAAGGAAGACCAGGCTGACGCGGTCCGATCCGCCTGCACGAACGAGGAGCGGGACGTGTTCGTCGCGGTCACGGACGAACGGCCGATCGGATTCGTCGCGGTCGCCCTGAACGCCTTTCATGAGGGGATGGGCGCGATCGACATCATCGGCGTCGACCCCGACTATCAAAGGCGCGGCATCAGCTCGCGGCTCACCGAGTTCGCGACTGAGCACATGCGCAGCCGTGGCATGGACATCGCCGTCGTGGAAACCGGCGGCGACCCGGGACACCAACCTGCGCGGGCGGCTTACGAGGCAGCGGGGTTCACCCTCCTGCCCATCGCCCGTTACTTCCGGCTACTCGACTAAGAGGGCCGAGTCGTACGGCGTCGCGGGCATCTCGGGCGGATTCGAGCGGAACGCACGATTTCTCCTTTACCAAGCGCCTACCGACGCCGATAGGAGGGCTATGAGACAGGTACACGTCGTCGCAACCTGGCGGTCGGAGCACGTTGTCGCGCTGGGGGACGAGGACGGCCTCGAGAACCTCGTAGAGGTGCTGCAGGCGCAATCGAACGTGAAGCTCGTCGGCTACACAACTCAGCCGCTCGACGACGCCGTGGATGCGGCGATCGACGAGCTACTCGACCAGTAGCCCGCCCGCTCCCACTGTGACGCTGGCCGGTACGGGCTTTCATCCGGATCGGATGACGCGTTGTCGCGAACAGCCGGATAGCTTGCTGATGGAGCCCCATGGAGCTATTTGGGCGCTCAGGGAGCAATGCGTCCGCCCTGCGCCGGTCGCCCAAGGAAGGTGAGGAAACCCATGGCATCTACTAGCGAAGCGCCAGTCGATCTCTATATCGCGGCCTACCCCGATCCGGACGCCGCCCGGGGCGACTGGGACACCATCAAGGAGCTCGCCAAGGACGACACGATCAAAGTCGAGGGTCTCATTCTCGTCAGCCGTCGCGCCGACGGGAAGATCCACGTCGACGACGACTTCCACGAGACCAGCAAGGGCGCCACTTGGGGCGCGGTCGGAGGCGCGGTCGTCGGGCTGATCTTCCCGCCTGCCCTGCTTGCCAGCGCAGCGGTCGGCGCGGGTATCGGAGCGGGCGCCGGCGCCCTGGTGTCGCACGCCCGGAAAGAGGAGATCAAGTACGACGTGGAAGAGACGCTCCCGCTCAACAGCTCCGCCATCGTGGCGGTTTTCGAGGAGCAGTGGGCGGACGACATCGACAAGGCAATCTCCAGCGCCAGCAACGTCACGAAGGAGAAGATCGACTCGGACAGCGCAGACCAGGTCAAGGCGGCTGCAAGCAAGAACTAATTGGCAGGAGCTAGCGCACGGCCGTTGACTTGTGGACGACCCAGCCGAGGCCGGCGCCTGGCTGATCTGCGAGGTGGCGTAGGTCAGTCCAGGCCCGCGCGCAACTCCTCCTCGGCGACGCCGGGCAGTTCCGCGATCGCGCTGAGCGCGCTCTCCAACACGTCGGCCGCGTACTGCGCCTCGCGAGACAGGTCTTCGCCCTGCCACCAGAACGGCCGCTCGCCGTCGTCGACCTCGCGGAAGCCGGCTTCGCGGAGCCAGCCGGGCAACCGCGTGCCGGCGTCGCTCCAGCCCGAGGCTGCCATGCCCTGGACCATCGCGCTGAACAAGGACTCGATCGCAGGCGTCGACGGCTCGGCATGAGCCGTCGAGTAGTCGACCTCGATCGCGGTGATGGCGCCGCCGGTAACGAGGACGCGCCGAGCCTCGCGCAGCGTCGCGTGCGGATCGGCGATGTGCTCCAGGAACCACATCATCCAGACGTGGTCGAACGACTCGTCCCCGAACGGGAGCGCGAGCGCATCGGCTTGCACGAGGGTTGCTTCGACTCCGGACCGCTCGAGGTGGCCCCGGGCGAACTCGAGCTGCTTCGGCTCGATGTCGACGCCCGTCAGGCTGACGCCCGGAAATTCCTGCCCGAGCACCGCCAGTACCGCACCCACGCCGGTGCCGACCTCGAGCAGCCGCGTCCCGGGCTCGAGCTGAGTGCCGTCGCGGATCAGCCGGTGGCGCCAGTGCTCCGCCTGCACCACGAGCCGTTCCTGCTCGGGCGTCCCGTAGCCGTGCACGTACTGGGTCATCGTTCTGCATGATTGCTGAGGCCATGAGCCCCTCGCGTTACGACGCCATCGTGGTCGGTGCCGGGCACAACGGGCTGGTGACCGCGTGCTACCTCGCGCGCGCCGGGCTGCGCGTGCTCGTCCTCGAGCGGCGCTACGTCGTCGGCGGCGCGTGCGTCACCGAGGAGACGTTCCCCGGCTACAAGGTCTCCACCGCCGCCTACGTCAACAGCCTCTTCCACACGGCGATCGTCCGCGATCTGAAGCTGGCCGCCTACGGCTACGAGGTCCTCGCCCGAGACCCCTCCTCGTTCACACCGCTCCCCGACGGCCGCTCGCTGCTGATGGGCCCAGACGCCGATCTGACCCGCAAGGAGATCGGCAAGTTCAGCGCGCGCGATGCCGAACGCTATCCGCGGTACGAGGCGATGCTCGAGCGGGTGGCGGCGGTGGTCGAGCCCACGCTCACGATGGCAGCACCCGATCTGCTGAGGCCAGGAATCGGCGACCTCCGGACGCTGCTCTCGCTGGGACGCGCCTTCCGGCGGCTGGGCGACGGTGCCGGCGAGGCAGTGGAGATCCTCACCGGCGCCGCGCGGCCGATCCTCGACCGCTGGTTCGAATCCGAGGAGCTCAAGGGGACGCTGGCAACCGACGCGATCATCGGCGCGATGGCGAGCCCGTCGATGCCGGGCACCGCCTACGTGCTCTTCCATCACGTCATGGGCGAGGGAGGCGGCGCCAGAGGCGTGTGGGGGTATATGCGCGGCGGCATGGGCGGGATCACGCAGGCGTTGGCCGCGGCCGCCCGCGACCTCGGCGCCGACATCCGCTGCGACGCCGAGGTAGCACGCATCCTCGTGCGCGACGGCCAGGCCGCCGGCGTCGCTCTGGCCGGCGGCGACGAGTTCTACGCGCCTGTCGTGGCCAGCAACGCCGACGCCCACGTGACGTTTCTGACTCTGCTCGACCGAGACGTGCTCCCCCAGGCATTCGTGGCCGACGTCGAGCGGATCAGCTATGCCAGCGCCTCGCTGAAGATCAACGTCGCGTTGGCCGAGCTGCCGAGCTTCCGGGCACTGCCGGGCACGGCGCCGGGCCCCCAGCATCGCGGCACCATCCACATCTGTCCGGACCAGGACTACATCGAGCGCGCGTTCGACGACGCCAAGTACGGCCGCCCCTCCGCGGAGCCGGTGATCGAGTGCACGATTCCCTCGGTGGTCGACCCGACGGTCGCGCCACCCGGCCGTCATCTGATGTCGATGTTCGTGCAGTACGCGCCGTACGACCTTCGCGATGGTTCCTGGGACGACCAGGGCGAAGCTTTCGCCGATCGTTGCTTCGACCTGTTGGACGAGTACGCACCCAACTTCAAGCGATCGGTGTTGGACCGCCAGGTCCTGACGCCCCTCGACCTCGAGCGCGTTTTCAACCTCACCGGCGGCAACATCTTCCAGGGAGCGATGACTCCCGGTCAGCTCTTCGCCTTCCGTCCGGTGCCCGGCTACGCCCGCTACCGGACGCCCGTCCGCGGTCTGTATCTATGCGGCGCTGCTGCCCACCCCGGCGGCGGCGTGATGGGCACGCCCGGCCTCAACGCCGCCCGCGAGATCTTGGCTCAGCGCCGCTTCCGTGCACTCGGCAGCCGGCGCGCGAAGAAACGCAGATCGACCCCGCCGGCCGGAGACACCCGCGTGAGCGCCTAGCCGGAAGACCCGGTTGGTACGCCGACCGCGGTGACGCCCGGGCGCGTCCAGCTGGGGTAGTCGACCGCGATCGCCGTGCTGGCGCCGCCCGTCACGAGGCGCGCCGAGCTCGCGCAGCGTCGCGGGCGGATCGGCGACGTGCTCCAGGAACCACATCATCCAGACGTGGTCGAACGACTCGTCCCCGAACGGGAGTGCGAGCGCATCGGCTTGCACGAGGGTTGCTTCGACTCCGGACCGCTCGAGGTGGCTCCGGGCGAACTCGAGCTGCTTCGGCTCGATGTCGACGCCCGTCAGGCTGACGCCCGGAAATTCCTGCCCGAGCACCGCCAGCACCGCACCCGCGCCGGTGCCGACCTCGAGCAGCCGCGTCCCGGGGTCGAGCTGAGTGCCGTCGCGGATCAGCCGGTGGCGCCAGTGCTGCGCCTGCTCCACGAGCCGCTCCTGCTCGGGCGTCCCGTAGCCGTGCACGTACTGGGTCATCGTTCTACATGATTGCTGAGGCCATGAGCCCCTCGCGTTACGACGCCATCGTGATCGGTGCCGGGCACAACGGGCTGGTGACCGCGTGCTACCTCGCGCGCGCCGGGCTGCGCGTGCTTGTCCTCGAGCGGCGCTACGTCGTCGGCGGCGCCTGCGTCACCGAGGAGACGTTCCCCGGCTACAAGGTCTCCACCGCCGCCTACGTCAACAGCCTCTTCCACACGGCGATCGTCCGCGATCTGAAGCTGGCCGCCTACGGCTACGAGGTCTCGCCCGAGACCCCTCCTCGTTCACACCGTTCCCCGACGGGAGCTCGCTGCTGATGGGCCCAGACGCCGACCTGACCCGCAAGGAGATCGGCAAGTTCAGCGTGCGCGATGCCGAACGCTATCCGCGGTACGAGGCGATGCTCGAGCGGGTGGCGGCGGTGGTCGAGCCCACGCTCACGATGGCAGCACCCGATCTGCTGAGGCCGGGAATCGGCGACCTCCGGACGCTGCTCTCGCTGGGACGCGCCTTCCGGCGGCTGGGCGACGGCGCCGGCGAGGCGGTGGAGATCCTCACCGGCGCCGCGCGGCCGATCCTCGACCGCTGGTTCGAATCCGAGGA
Source organism: uncultured Thermoleophilia bacterium (assembly GCA_963797645.1). Taxonomy (GTDB): domain Bacteria; phylum Actinomycetota; class Thermoleophilia; order Gaiellales; family Gaiellaceae; genus CAWCQC01. The sequence goes on from CAWCQC010000015.1 coordinate 6,518, forward strand.
GCTCAAGGGGACGCTGGCAACCGACGCGGTCATCGGCGCGATGGCGAGCCCGTCGATGCCGGGCACCGCCTACGTGCTCTTCCATCACGTCATGGGCGAGGGAGGCGGCGCCAGAGGCGTGTGGGGGTATATGCGCGGCGGCATGGGCGGGATCACGCAGGCGTTGGCCGCGGCCGCCCGCGACCTCGGCGCCGACATCCGCTGCGACGCCGAGGTAGCACGCATCCTCGTGCGCGACGGCCAGGCCGCCGGCGTCGCTCTGGCCGGCGGCGACGAGTTCTACGCGCCTGTCGTGGCCAGCAACGCCGACGCCCACGTGACGTTTCTGACTCTGCTCGACCGAGACGTACTCCCCCAGGCATTCGTGGCCGACGTCGAGCGGATCAGCTATGCCAGCGCCTCGCTGAAGATCAACGTCGCGTTGGCCGAGCTGCCGAGCTTCCGGGCACTGCCGGGCACGGAGCCGGGACCCCAGCATCGCGGCACCATCCACATCTGTCCGGACCAGGACTACATCGAGCGCGCGTTCGACGACGCCAAGTACGGCCGCCCCTCCGCGGAGCCGGTGCTCGAGTGCACGATTCCCTCGGTGGTCGACCCGACGGTCGCGCCACCCGGCCGTCATCTGATGTCGATGTTCGTGCAGTACGCGCCGTACGACCTTCGCGATGGTTCCTGGGACGACCAGCGCGAAGCTTTCGCCGATCGTTGCTTCGACCTGTTCGACGAGTACGCACCGAACTTCAAGCGATCGGTGTTGGACCGCCAGGTCCTGACGCCCCTCGACCTCGAGCGCGTTTTCAACCTCACCGGCGGCAACATCTTCCAGGGAGCGATGACTCCCGGTCAGCTCTTCGCCTTCCGTCCGGTGCCCGGCTACGCCCGCTACCGGACGCCCGTCCGCGGTCTGTATCTATGCGGCGCTGCTGCCCACCCCGGCGGTGGCGTGATGGGCACGCCCGGCCTCAACGCCGCCCGCGAGATCTTGGGTCAGCGCCGCTTACGTGCTCGTCTGCCTATCACCCGACAGCGGCACTAGGCGAGTTCCGGTCGCCTTGAAGGACACAAAAGCCTGGCCGCCTCTAGCAAGTTCAAGGCGTTCGGCCGAGGCGGCGGTGATCTCAGCGGTGAGCGGGCCGACTCGAACTCGAACGCGATTCCCGAGGTGGACGATCGAGGCGATGTCTCCTCGGAGCAGATTCATCGCGGAATCTTCTGCTCGCTCTCGACCGACCGTTACGTCCCAGGGGTAGATGACGACGCCGACATTGCCCTCGCCTGGGTCGGTCGAGTAAACAAGCTCCCCGCTCTCCAGACGCACGCTGGTGAGCCCGTTGTCGCTCCGAGTCGCGTGCCCACGGAGAAGGTTTGCGCCGGTGAGCGAGGCGACGAACGGATCCCGAGGCTCGGAAACCAGCTCGCGAGGTGACCCGAGCTGGCGAAGCTCGCCCTCGACGATCACGCCGACCGTGTCCGCCAGTGCAGCCGCATCCTCGTAGTCGTGGCTGACGATCAAGGTGGGCAATTCGAATGCACGCAAGAGCTCCTGGAGCTCGAGTCGCACGTCGGCCTTCGTGTGGGCGTCGAGCGCCGCCAGGGGCTCATCCAGGAGCAGAACGCCGGGGTCACGCGCAATTGCCCGCGCCAAGGCGACGCGCTGGCGCTCCCCGCCCGAGAGCTCGCCGGGTCGAGCCCCGGCCAGGTGCGAAATGCGAAACCGCTCGAGCAATTCGCCGACGCGCTCCTTGCCGCCGTAGGCCACGTTCGCCTGCACCGTGAGGTGCGGGAACAGGGCGTAGTCCTGGAACACCAGGCCGACGCGCCGCTCGTCGGGGTTCCGGTCGATCCTTCGCGCGACGTCGAGCCAGACATCGCCGTCGAGGGCCACCCGTCCGGAGCCAGGCCGGATCAGGCCGGCGATGACGCGCAGGATCGAGCTCTTGCCGGCGCCCGAGGGACCGACGAGCGCGACGGTGCGCTCGACCTCGAGCGCCAGCCTCAGCTCAAAGGAGCGAAGAACGAGGGAGAAGTCTGCCGAGAGGGTTGCCACGAGAGGATCAGCCTCAACGACAGGAGCAGGACAGCGCTGATCACCACGAGCAGCGCTCCCATCGCCAGGGCAACGTCGAAATTGACGTCGAAGGCCGAGTAGATCGCGAGCGGGAGCGTCTGGGTCACCCCCTGAAGGCTCCCTGCGAACATGATCGTCGCGCCGAACTCACCCAGTCCGCGTGCGAAGGCGAGCGCCTCACCGGCGGCCAAGCCGCTGCGCGCGAGGGGAAGCACGACACGAAAGAAGGTGCGCGTCGAGCCCGCGCCGAGAGTCCGTGAGGCAGCGACCAGGTCCGGATCGACGGCCTGGAAGGCGGCGATCGCAGTCCGGATGTAGAGGGGGCTCGCGACGTAGGCAACGGCCACGGTGACGGCCGTCTGGGTGAACGGGATCGAGAGCCCAAACCCTTGCAGGTCGAGCCCAGCAGCCCGACTCGGCCGAAGGCGGCCAGAAGCCCGAGCCCCGCTACGGCCGGCGGGAGCACGAGCGGCAGCTCGACCAGCGTGACGACAAGCGAGCGCCCCCGAAAGCGGCGGCTTGCGAGCAGATAGGCGAGCGGCGTGCCGAAGAGGATGATCAGCACCTGTGCGATCAGCGTCGTCTTGAGACTCACGACCAGCGCGTCGACAACGACCGGATTCGAGAGCTGGCCGAGCAACCGGCCGGGAGGCACGCGAAGGAAGATCGCCAGCACCGGCAAGGCGAGGAACGTCAGCGCGACTGTCGCCGCCGCGAAGAACAGAGCCGCGACGAGCCCCCTCCGAGCTCGACCCCAGGCACTCACGGCTCTATCCGCTCGGTTTCGGCTTCACCCGCGGCAGGAAGCCGTACCTCAGCAAGACCCTCTGTCCGGTTTTGCCGAGCACTTTCCTGATGAAGCCCGCGCCTCGGTCTTGTGGCCACTGCTGGACACCACGCAGATCCCGTACTGCACCTTCGGCTGCGCCCAGGCCGGAACCTTCACGACGCGAACCTTCCCCGGCACGGTCCTCGCATCGGTCGAGTAGGCAAAGCCGGCGTCAGCCTCGCCGAGTGCCACCTTGGCGAGCACCTCGCGAACGTCGGTTTCGCGGCTGACGACATTGGAAAGCACGCTCGTCAGGTTCATGTTCCTGAGCACCTGGAGCGTGTAGCTCCCGACCGGCACGGCCGCTCCGGCGATGACGAGCTTGACCCCGTTCTTCCTCAGGTCGTAGACGCTGTCGATGTTCGCCGGGTTGCTGCTGGGCACGATCACGACCAGCCGGTTCCGTGTGAAGACGACGGGCTTCGAGCAGAGCTTGGCCTGGTACAGCTGCTGCGGAAGGGTCATGTTCGCCGAGGCAAAGACGTCGGCCGGCGCCCCCTGACGGATCTGCGCAGCCAGGGCGTTGGAGCCGCCGAACGAGTAGCGCTCAGCCGGAGCGATCTTCGGGAAGGCATCGGTCAGGGAGGCGGCCGCATACACGGTCAGCGTGGCTTTCGATGCGCGCGACTGCTCGGGCCGCGCTGCCGCGCTGGCCACGCCGATGGTCAGGCCAATCGCCACAACGACTGTTCCGAGCTTCACAGGGCCTCCTTTCACGAGTGCTGGACCATCACGGATGTGGCCTTGACGACTGCGGTGGCGGGCATTCCGGGCCGAAGCCCCAACTCCCCGACGGCGTCGGCGGTCACGATCGCCACGACCTGAGCGCCTTGCTCGATCACGAGCTCGACCTGGGCGACGAGACCGTCCACCTTCACTTCGGTGACGGTCCCGCTGAGACGGTTGCGCGCGCTGAGCTGCGCATCGCCGGCCTCGCCACGCAGGCGATCGATCTCGGAGGCAGCCACGATGCGGTGATTGCTGCTGTCGCGCGAAGTCCGGATCCGGCCCGAACGGTCCCAGCGGCGGAGGGTGTCGAGACTGATGCCAAGCACCTTCGCCGCTTCGCCGGCAGTGTAGAACTGCTTCGGCACCCGCTCCCCCTCAGCTCGTGAAGCTGTCGAGGAGGTCGGAGACACGATCGATCGTGAGTGGACGCGGAAACGCGGCCCCGACTCGGCGCCCACCGACTTCGGCCGCAAACACACTCAGATGCTGGGATTCACTCGCCGCCGCCCTGGCGGCGCGTAGCTTCAAGGTGTTCGTCTCGAACCCCTCGACGGCGCCGAGGTAGGCACCGAGTGTCATCGACTCGAGCCGAATGCCGAGCCTGGCGATCGAGCTCTTCGAGGCGAAGGAGCCCGCCGGGTAGGAAAAGTCGATATCCGCCGCGGTCGCCGGAACCTGGCCCTGGGTGACGAGGATTGCGGCGGCCGACTCGTAGTGGCGGCGTTCGTCCCGCCTGGCGCGTCTGAGCTCGGCGAGTGGGCCCGCGGCAAACCGCCGCGCGGCGATCGCTTCTCGATAGAAGTCGAGGGCGAGCAACTCAACTGTCACGAAGAGCCGCGTGTAGGCGAGATCCCCGTCAGGAAGCGTGCCCGCGTCCGCGGCCTGCGGAACGAGTCCGGCGAGCGTGGAGCCCGCGAGCAAGACCGCAGCGCCTCGACCACCACGAGCCAAAAGTTCGTTTCTGCTCAGGCCCGTCGTCGCAGGTGTCGCTGCCATCGGCGATTCATACCATGGCAATGCCTAGGCGTGCGATCGGCTTCTCGACTGGAACGGAATTCATCTCTCGATGGCGGTACTCCGAGCCAGACCGATGCTTGCAGGACGCTTGCAGGCTGGAGACGATTCGGCGCATCTCGGCGGTGACGAGCGGGCGGGCGGCCGCGCCGATGCAGCCGCCCACCACCGGTGTCCTTACGGCGCGAGCACGTCGCAGAGCTGCGGGAACGGACCGTCGTTGAATTGCCCGGCCTGGAAGATCAGGTCGGGTTCAGTATCGGTAGGGCTGCTGAAGAAGAAGACGATTCGCCCCACGTCGGCGGCCAGCGGCGGCCCGCCGCCCGTGACCAGATGCCCGGAAAGGCCGGTGATCGTCAACGTCGCCGACCCGTCGGGATTGAACTTGATGTGCTCGACGCTTGGGGTCACGGTCGAGATCGACTTGCCGTTCGCGCTGAACGTGACACGCGCGGTCGGGAACGCCGAGATAACGCGAGTCAGGTTCCCCGAGCTATCGAAGAACTCCGTCGTCCTCACCGTCCCGGTGGAGTGGCCCTGGATCGCAAACGCGCACGGACCCGCCGGCGCGGCGGGAATCGTGAACACGCTGTCGAAGTGCTCCACCGAGTGTGTGGGCCGTCCCGCCGTCGCCGCACCGACGGCAAGCGCGCCGATGCCCATCACTGCAACAAGCACCACAATCCTTCGCATTGGGACTCCTTTCCCTCCGCCGCCCCCACGGCGTTCCGCAGTTAGTCAAAGAGCTGGGCGCCTCGGCCAGTCTGATCGTTTCGCTGAAACCATGCAAGCTCCGGTGGCGCCGCACGCGTTTGCCGTGGAAAGATCGCTCCCCGTGCGACGTGACTAGGCCCGGTCGGACGATGAAAAGCGTAGGTTGCGCCCCAGCGAAAGGCCCCGTTTCCGGGGCCTTTCTCAGTAGCGGGGGCAGGATTTGAACCTGCGACCTCCGGGTTATGAGCCCGGCGAGCTACCTGACTGCTCCACCCCGCGTCGCTTCTCTCAAGTATGCCAGACCAGTGCGCGGCGCCGGATCTTAGGGATTTCCATGACCATGAAGCCCGCTGCGAGCACGGCGATCCCGGCCAGCGCGTCGAAGATGAAGTGGTTCCCGGTGACCACGATCGTCAGCATCACGACCACCGGATAGACGACCCCGAGCACGCGCAACGCCGGCTGCTTGGCGTACCGAACCAGGCCCACGCCGACGCCGACCGCCCAGCCGGCATGCAGGCTCGGCACGGCTGCGACCGGATTGGAGAAAGCCGACGCGTGGGGCGAGCCGATGTCGACGTCCCAGAAGACGCGGAGCGTGTCCATGATCCCGAGGTCGCCGACGACACGCGGCGGCGCCGTCGGGAACCACCAGTGGATGACGACCGCGATCGCGGTCGCAGCGATGAACCCGTTACGGAAGCTGCGGAAGCCCTCGCTCGACGAGCGGTAGAGCCACAGGAAGAACACGCCGGTCAGCACGAAATGACCGACGAAGTAGAAGACGTTCATCGCCTCGACCAGCTCGGGCACGCCGAGGAACGCGCGCTGGAGCGACTGCTCCCAGGCAAACGAGAGCCCACGCTCGAGCTCGGCGATCCGCTCTGCGTTCGCGATCGCGGCGCCCCAGTCTGGCTCGATGAGGCTGCGCGCGGTCTCGTAGACCCCTAGCGCCACCAGTACGATGGCGATCTGCTTGAAGCCGTCGTGGCGCTCGAACGCGGCCCATGCGCGTCGCATGCAAACGATTGTAGACCTACGGTTCCAAGCTCGCAGAACCGCTGGAAACTGACTCCTTTCTGAATGCGAGTAGCCGCAATCGACCAAGGCACGAACACCACGCGACTCCTCGTCGCGGACGTCGACGGCGGCCAGATCGACGAGGTGGTGAAGCGGACGCGCATCACCCGGCTCGGGGAAGGGGTCGATACGCGCCACCAACTCCTGCCCGTGCCGATCGCGCGTGTGCGGAACTGCCTGACCGAGTACCGCCGCGAGCTGGAGTCACTCGGCGCCGAGCGCACGCTCCTCGTGGCGACGAGCGCCGTCCGTGACGCGGAGAACGGCGAAGCGTTCCTCGGCGAGATCGAGTGGAGCTACGGGTTCACGACGCGGCTCCTCTCCGGAGACGAGGAGGCCGAGCTCACGCTTGCGCGGAGTCGGCGAGACCGGCGACTCGACGGTGGTCGTGGACATCGGCGGCGGTTCGACCGAGCTGATCGGCAGCGACCAGCGGGTGAGCCTCGACATCGGTTCCGTGCGCCTGACCGAGCGCCATCTCCCCTCCGATCCACCGACGGAGACGGAGCTCGAGGCGTGCGCCGCGGCTGTGCGCAGCGCGCTGCCGGAAGGGCCCCGCCCAGAACAGGCGATCGGCGTCGCCGGCACGATCACGTCGCTGGCGGCCCTCGACCTCGCGCTCGCGGAGTACGACCCGGAGCGCGTCCACGGTCACAGGCTGACCCTCGACGGGGTCCAGCAGCAGCTGTCCCGGCTCGCCTCCATGCCGCTGGCCGAGCGGCGCGAGGTCCCGGCTCTCGATCCCGATCGCGCGCCGGTGATCGTCGCCGGCGCGGTCATCCTGCGCGAGGTGCTCGCCCACTTCGGGCTCGAAGAGATCGAGGCGAGCGAGCGCGACATCCTGCACGGGATCGTGCTCGAGGCCGCCGCCCTGCCGGAGCCGGTCGAAGGCGACGCCCCGCCCGGCGCCTACACCTGCTGCTGAGGCTCCTCGTCCTCGGCCAGGCGCCGCTGCAGGAGCTCACGCGAGAGGACACCGACGAGTCTCCCGCCGTCGACCACCGGCACGCGCTCGGCGCCGTTCTCCTCGAGGAAGCGGAAAGCCTCCTCGACAGGCAGGTCCGCTTCGATCGTCCAGTGCGGCTCCTCGGCGATCTCGGCGAGCGGCGTCGCGCCCGGATCCCGGCCGGTGGCGACCACCTCGCGGACGAGCGTCTTCCGCGTCACCACCCCGACCAGCCGGCCGTCGTCGCACACGAACACGGCCCGCACCTCGGGACGCGAGAGCGCCTCACCCGCCTCCTGTGCGGTCGCGTCCGCATTGCACACCCGCGGGTCGGTGATCATCGCCTCGCGGACAACCGTCACGGGTAGATCCCTCGCGAGGCGAGCGCGCCCGCAACTTCTCTGATCCCGCCGACCAGCGCCGCGCTGCGCAGCGTCAGCCCCTTCTGCTCGGCGAGCTCCCAGACCCGGTCGAACGCGTCGTTCAGCTTCTCGGCGAGGCGAGCGCGGATCTCGTCTCGCGTCCAGAAGAGCCGACCGAGGTCCTGTACCCACTCGAAGTAGGAGACGGTGACGCCGCCCGCGTTCGTGAGCACATCGGGGAGGACGATGATCCCGCGGTCGGCGAGGATCGCGTCCGCGTCGAACGACGTGGGCCCGTTCGCCCCCTCGGCGATCATCTTCGTCGTGATCCGGCCCGCGTTCTCGGACGTGATCTGATCCTCGAGCGCGGCCAGGACGAGGATGTCGCACGGGATCTCGAGCAGCTGCTCGTTCGACACGTGCATCGGCCGGGTACTCGGCGAGCGAGCCGTGCTCGGCGACCCAGGCGGTTACATGGGCGAGATCGAGGCCGTTCACGTCGTGGATCCCCCCGGAGATATCCGAGACGGCCACCACCTTGGCTCCGCGAGCGGCGATCTCGCGCGCAGCGACGCCGCCGACGTTCCCGAAACCCTGGACGACGAAGCGCTGCTCGGCGAACGGCCATCCGAGGCGCTGGCACGCGCGCTCGATCACCATCACGACGCCGGCGCCGGTCGCCTCGCTGCGAAACACCGAGCCGCCGATCGAGACCGGCTTCCCCGTGACGATCTCGGGCACCGCGTACCCCATCTGCATCGAGTACGTGTCCATCATCCAGGCCATCGTCTGCTCGTTCGTGGCCATGTCAGGAGCAGGGATGTCGGACTGTGGGCCGATGAACCGCAGCAGCTCCGACGTGTAGCGCCTGGTCAGGCGTTGCACCTCGCCGGGCGACATCTCCCGGGGTGTGCAGCGAACGCCGCCCTTCGCGCCGCCGTACGGCAGTCGGAGGAGCGCGCACTTCCAGGTCATCCACATCGCGAGTGCAGCGCACTCACCGAGGGACACGTGGTAGTCGTAGCGGATGCCGCCCTTGGTCGGGCCGAGCACGCTCGAGTGCTGGACGCGGTAGGCCGGGAAGACGCGCCACGAGTCGTCGTCCATCCGCACCGGGACGCTGACCATCAGCGCGCGCTCGGGGTTGCGCAAACGCTCGGCGATCCCCGGATCGATCTCCGGAGCATGGGTCAGCGCCTCCTCGAACTGGGCTACGGCTGTCCGAAAGAGCGGCGTATCCCACTCGAGGGGCGGCTGATCGACCGTTACCTCGTCGACCTTGGCCACGGCTGCAGTCTATTTCCGGCTCACGAGCAGGGTCAGATCGCCCTCGACGCGCTCGACGACGACCTCGTCTCCGACGTCCGCTCCTTCAGGGCAGGTAGCGCGCCAGACCTCGCCCGCGACCCGCACCCGGCCGGAAGGGCGGCACTCGGTGACGACGATTCCCTCCGCTCCCGCCAGGGCCTCGACCCCGGTCGTCGGCTTCCGCTTCTTCGAGAGCCAGACCCAGAAGCCGGCTTCACCGAGCTCGATCGTCAGCCCGACCACGATCGCCACGATGCCCCAGCCGGTCGGCAGCCAGAAGATCGCCGCGACGATGGCGAACGCTAGGAGCAGCTGTCTAGAGGATCACGACCGGCGTGCCCACGTCCACGTGGTCGAAGAGCCAGGTCGCTTCGGAGATGAGCATGCGGATGCAGCCGTGCGAGGCCGAGTAGCCGATCGAAGCCGCGTCGGGGGTGCCGTGGATGCCGACGAGCGGCTCGCTCAGGCCCATCCAGCGGGTGCCGAGCGGGTTCCCGGGGCCGGGCGGAATCGGCTTCTTGCCCTTCGCCCAGTCGGAGTCGGGCGGGCGCCACCACGGGTTCTTCTGCATGTTGGCGATGCTGAACGTGCCGGACGGAGTCGGGTACTGCGCCGTGCCGGTGGCGACGCCGAAGGTCCGGACGACGGTGGACCCGTTGAAGAGCGTCAACTGGTTCGACCCGCGCTGGATGACGATGACCGAGCCGAAGCCCGCCTTCGTCACGGAGGGGCGGATCGCCCTCAGCACGACCGGCATTCGTCCCCTGATCCGGGTTCGGAGCGCGCGCGTGATGGCCGCGGTCATGGCGCCGCGGCGAACGGTGCGTCCCCAGCGCTCGTCGCTGATCGCGGGCCTGATGCCGTTCAGCCCGACGAGCCGAGCGTCCTGCGCCTGCACGCCGAATCGCCGGTCGAGCGCGTCCACGTATCTGCGCACCTGCTGCTTGTCGACCGCGACGCGCACCTGGACGTTGTCGCCGCTGTCGGACCGCAGCGCCTTCGAAACGGCGTCGTCCACGAGCGGCTCGCCGCCGAGCTTGGCGGGCGCGACCTGCCAGCGCAGCTTGCCGAAGCGGAATCTGACCGGCTGCGCGAACGAGGTCCGCACGCGCTGGCGCGCCTGCCCGACGTCGAGCCCCGACACGTTGAGCCCGGCGATGCGCACGTTCTCGCGGATGCGCTTCTGAGGCCCGGCCGCGGGTGCGATCGCGACGGCTGCGAAAAGCACCAGCGCCAGCGAGATCGCGAGCCGCGCGCTCAGGTGCACATGCGCAAAGGACGCGAAAACCCGTTTCATTCTCCAAATAGTAAGCGGAATCCTGCTTTTCCCTCGACGAGCGATGCCGGGCCTGTCGTGGCTAGGATCGCAGCCATGTGCCGAAACATTCGCAGCCTGTACAACTTCGACCCGCCCGCGACCGACGAAGAGGTTCGCTCAGCGGCGCTCCAGTACGTCCGCAAGATCAGCGGCTTCACGAAGCCCTCGAAGGCCAACGAGAAGGCGTTCGAGCAGGCCGTCGATGCCGTTGCAGAGGTCTCGGCCCGGCTTCTCGGCCAGCTCGTGACGTCGGCGCCGCCGAAGGACCGCGAGGTCGAGGCCGCCAAGGCGCGCGCTCGGGC
>CAWCQC010000016.1:0-409575 GCA_963797645.1 uncultured Thermoleophilia bacterium
GACTATTCACCGAGAATCGCCGAGCTTAGAGGCCGTAGCGTTCCCGGTCGAACCGGGCCAGCTGCGCGGCGGTCATCTCGTCCGGATGCAACTCCCGGCTCTTGCGCTTCGCGCGTCTGGGCTTGTGGCGGTGGGGGTGTTCGCCGTACTGGCGGAACATCTCGCAGGCGACCGCCCAGGCCATCACCCGGTCGTCGTTCGTTCCCTCCTGGGCTCGCGGTGACGGGTTCGTGGTGCGTCTCACGAACGTGCCCATCTCGCCGAGGAGATCGGCGGGCAGATACGGGAACACGCGCTCCCGCAAGCACTTCTCCAGGTAGGCGATGACCTGTGGGCGGGTCTTCGCGTTGATCGGAAACCCGAACGGCTTGTGCTCTTGCTGGTCGGGGCGTGAGAACTGCCTATGCCGGTACAGCTTGGGGTAGGCGGGCCGGCCGTCTTTGCCGTCGCGCAAGAAGATCGTTACCGGTTCGCCGAAGCCGCCTGCTGATTCGACCGCGATCCTGGCGGTGCCATACCAGCGGCCGAGGAAGTGGAGTTGGGCGGCGTACACGTCCGGGTCGAGCTTGCCGTGGACCTCGGCGACCGGTGCCATCGTCGCCAGGTCGATCACGAACCCGGCCGAGTAGTCGAGACCCCGGCCGGTGGCGGTGTCCGCACCGATCGCGTACTTCCCGTCCGGGCCCGGTTCTTCGTACACGCGGATGCAGCCCTTCTCGAGCTTGCGCAGCCTCGCCTCGCCACGGCCCGGGGCGAACTCGCAGCGGTACAACGGCTCGCGCACCCTTGAGCGGTAGTAGGCCAGGGCGTCCCGGTCGAAGAACGGATCGCCGGTCAGGATGAACGCCTCGTCCTCGTCACGCGGATACTGCTCACCCCTATCCGCCGACGGCAACGCCATCGCCTCCCGCCCATACCAGGCCTCGTCCCGGTCCGGGTGCAAGTCCCAACGCAAGAACTTCGACTCGATACCGAGCGCCTCCGCGTGCTTGTACACATGGTGGAAGTAGTTGCCCTGACCCTCACCGACGGAGATCCCGTTCCCGGTCGAGATGACAAGGATGCGGCCGCCCTTCGACGCGGTCGGCAACACCGCCTTCCAGGTCTCCGACGCGTACTCCTGACGGGCGAACTCATCCAGGATCACCAGGGCCGCCGTCTCACCATGACCGGCCGTCTTCGTCGACGGCAACGCCAGGATCGTCGAGATACGACCGTCCGGATGGCGTACCTCGATCGTGTCCGACGGCTCCGCACCCCGGGTCGGCTTCAACACCCTCACATCACACAACCCGGCCGGAAGGCTCTTGTACTGCGCCCAGATCCGCCGAACCAGCTTCGACGCCTCCTTCTCGTTGATCGACACCGCCAACACCCTGGTTCCCGGACGAAACAACAAATGCCACAACGCGAACCCACCAGCCAACCAGGTGATCCCCAACTGGCGGGCCTTCAGCACAACCGTCTTACGGCCGCCCATCCACCAATCGAGAACATCGCGCTGCCAGTACCAGCCACTCGCCGGGTCATCGAGATGAAACCGGAACTCCTCGCCCGACTCCGTGTCGATACACGCCACATGCCGCAGAAGCCCGACCGGATGAGCTTCCGCTTCCCGGCGGATCAATTCGCGGGCGGCGAGCTCCCCGAGCGCCTGCTGACCAACGAGCGCGGTTACGACCCCTTACTCGCACGCAGCCGATCAAACGCCCCACCCGCCACCCGACGGAGATCCGCATCTGAGAGATCACGCAACGGCCGGCTTTCCGTCACGTCCTCGGTCTCGATATGCGACGTGGGCTTCCCCATGTTCCGGTCGAGGATGTCCTTCGCCGCCGCCTGGGCGATCCGCTCGTCCTCGGACTCCAGCTGGCTGACGAGAACACGGATGCTCTTCAACAACGCATCCTTCAGCTCCTCGACCGCCTGTTCCTTCACTTCTCGTTCGACGAGCTCGCGACGCTCGCGCTCCTTCGCCCAGCGTGTCTGGCCGCCCTTGCTGGCGTCCTCCGTGGTCAGGCGGTGCGCCGGCACCCCGTTCTTCAAGAGGTGAATGGGAGCCGTGGTCTGTTCGGTTGTCATGCCGTGGCTATTCCTCCTTCCTTTCTGGGCCGAGGCCGGGGCCTAACTTCACGTCGACCAGCTCGACGAGATCGCGAAGAACCTGTACGGGCGGGAGGAAGGCTCCATCCCAGCAGTAGCGGCCGTGTTCTGGCTACTTGCGCCACGCTGAGCAGCGGGTTGTGGCCCACTAGTGGCCCAAACGTCCCGAAACACCCCCACGGAGCCATGCGGCCCGGCCGGGCACGAGTGCGCCGCAAACCCGCATAGCTGTAGGGGTTCGTCGCGAAAAGTTGCCCGATGTCGCGGCGAGGATAGTAGCCTTCCAAGCTGAGGGTCACGGGTTCGAGTCCCGTCGCCCGCTCTGAAAACCCCCGGTAATCGGGGGTTTTTGTTTCCAGAGTTGGCTACGGATCGGGAATGTGTCCCCGATGTGTCCCCGAACACGGGCGGGCCAAACCACTAAATTCGGGCGCCTACACCCACGATCCGGCGGTGTAGGGTGCACCGGGGATGCCGCCGACCATCAGCAGCAGCGTCCCGTCTTCGAGGGCGCGCGCTTCGCGCGTCACCTCGGGACCGACCCTCAGCAGGTCGAACGCGCTTAGCTCGACTTCCTCGCCGTCGAGCACGAACCGGGCGCGTCCACGGACGAGCACGTACAGCTCTTCCTGGCCGCGAAACTCGAGCTCGTCGTGGGGCACGACGAGCTCCTCGCCGCCGTCGGTCTCGTACGCATTGATCCCGAAGCTCATGAGGCCCAGGTGCTCGCGGATCGAGTGCCAGCGGGCCCCGTAACGACCCTTGTCGCGGGCCCACTCGTCCCACCACTCGACCGCCTTCGTCGGCGGGACGTCCGCCATGCGTGCGTGCTGCCAGCCGCTGGTCATCAGAGGCGACTCTATCCGACCCCAGGTCTGCGGGACAGCGTTCACGCCGCCCAGGTCTGACGGCCGCTACTGCTCGAACCGCTGTCGCCAAGCGGCGCACCGCAAGCGGCACGCGGCGTAGCGCTACCCCGCGCGGGGGCCTTCGCCCCTAGCTGCGAGGGGGGCGCTTCCGTCTGCCGCCCCGCGGCAGGACGTACCAGAGCAGGAGGGCGACGACCACCACCGCGGCGGCGATCGCGACGACGATGACGGTGGTGTCGGCCAGGACGACCACCCGGCGATTCTACGCCGCTGCCCAGACGGTAAGAGCCGTCAGCGCGCGCACCGCCGACGGCACGCCGCCTAACCGCAGGCGCACCCCAGACCGAGTAACATCGGCCCGCCACCGGCGACGAGAGTGGCGGCCTTTGTCGCAGCTATTCGACTTCCCATCGGCACCCGCAGCACTCAAGGACGTCTGCACGAGCCTTCCTTCGCCAACAGTCGGCTAGCCGATCCGCTACCTTCGACCGGGTCGAGCCAGAGCATCTGGGGCGCGGGGTGGGACGAAGGAGGCAAGGACATGGCTACGCATCAGAACATCGCCGAGTGGTCGGCAAGACGCTGGTCGATCCCGACGGCGAGAAGATCGGCAAGCTCGAAGACGTGTACGTCGACGTGAGACCGACGAGCCCATGTTCGGCACAGTCAAGGAGGGCCTGATCGGCCGCCACTTGACGTTCGTACCGCTGGGCGGATCGAGATCGGACCGGACGACCTGAGGGTGAGAGTCTCGAAGGAGAAGGTCAAGGAGGCGCCCAATATCGAACCCCGTGGCGAGGAGCTGTACCAGGACGACGAGAAGGCCCTCTACCACTACTACGAGCTCAACTACACGCCGCCGGCCACCGAGAGCGGGCGGCGGCTTGCCCGCCGCTGATCTGAGGAGGGACGCGACCGGGCCGCCGACTCTAAGTGGTTGGTGGCTGTTGGTATTCCTTCGGAGAACCAGCTTCACGGGAGGGATCTGATACCACTGGCAGGGCCGCTTCCTCTCGGTGGCAGAGGGTGAACGGTGGCGCCGGCAGGAAGAGCAACGAGCTCCCGCCGGCACGTGGTACCCCCTGGGTCTGCGCCTCTCGCTTCGCCTGCCCGGGCGGCAGTCCGGTGCGGGGTCTTAGTCGATCTATGGCGCGTACCATCTGTGCCTGGACGCGAGCGACCCACACAGCAGGTAATGGTGGCCGCGGCTCTCACTCGGGTGACTGCCGAACTCGAGGCCGATCTCTGGCCGGCCGAGAGGTTGGCGGGTTAACCGAGGCGCTTGAACGCCTGGGGGCGCAGCTGCGACGGGCGCAGTCAAGCCGCCTGGACTGCTTCGACAACGGCGGGTTCTCGCCCTCTCGTCCCTTCATGACGTTGCCGGCTCGCGCGAGGCGTTCAGCGAGGGAGAAGCTCATTGACGCACCGCTCAGAGACGCAGTGGTGGCCTCCCCGCCAGGTGCATGGCGCGTCGTCTCCGTGTGTTCCCCAAACCCGAAGCGCGTTGATGTCACATCACCGACTAGACCCGAGGCTCAATCGCGTCGCCAATCTGTCGAGCTCGGCGAGGAGAGGGGGGCCGCCCGAAGACGGCGGCCCCCCGACAGCGTTCTAGGCGTGTGCTAATGCGGGAATCGCGCCGAGCTGCTGCAGCATTCCGTAGTTATCCCACTGCGTGAACTCTTCGACGATCTTGCCACCGGAGAGTCGGGAGGTCGTCATGCCCGACACAATTACCTGCTTCCCGGTCGGCTGGATGCCGATCAGCTCTCCCTCATGGGTGCCACGCGCGGTCCAGCGGGTCGCGACGAGGTCGCCCTCGGCGAACTGCTGCTCGACGGTCATCCGCGCGTCAGGGAAGGCAGCGCGGTAGGTCGAGATGGACGCCTTGACGGCTTTCGGGCCGTGAAGCGGCCCCGGATTGGCCGGATCGTGGCCGACGTAGTCGCCTGCGGTCACCTCATCAACGACGTCGAGGTTTCCCTTCCAGGGCTCCTCGAAGGCGCGTCGGACGATGGTCTTGTTCTGTTCCGAGGACATAGCTCTCCTTTCCTCGGCATAGGCACCCACGCGGCAACGAACACCCGGGGTGAGATCCGAAAGCCCTCATGAGAGCACTTTCGCGACAAAGAGGAGGAAACGGCGGCGCTTGCTCCAAAAGCTGCTGACGTCGAAGAAACGTCTTCTTCTCGCTGCCTGCATCCACCCTACAGGTTCCCGAAAGTCTGGGCGAGCCCAGCGCCGGATGGATTCGAAGATATCCCGCTACTTGCGGATTATCCCGGATCCGGAGCTCCTTCTTCGCTCGGTCACGCATCGGCATGAAAATGGTACGTGGAGATTGCGAGCACAAGGATTAAGTGTTGGAGGTTTGACAAAATGCTCGCGAATCATGCGTCGCAATCATCAGGTAGAGTTTCGTTAACTGGCCCTGCCCTCGGAGCCCGGCCGAAAGCTCGCACTCCACCGACGCGCCCTGCGTGCGAGGCGAGGAGCTTCACCGGCGAACAGACTTCGACTGCAGGGCCAGCCTCTTCCTCGGTAGAACACGCGTTTTCGTTTTACGCTCCCTGGCAGGCGACCAGTCTCGGTGGCGGTGCCACTCCGCGGCCGCCGCGAAGACACCGCAACCGGGAGCGGGAAACGCAAGGAAGGAGTTCGAGATGCAGGCCAAGGTCGGAAATAGGATCGTGATCGAGCCCGCGAAGGTCACGCAGCCCGGGCGCGCGGGCACGATCGAGCAGGTGCTCCGTGCGGAGCCGCCGACGTACCGCGTCAAATGGGACGACGGCGGACGAGCCTCCTTGCCCCGTCGGCAGGGGGCGCACGAGTCGAGAGCCTCCAGCCGAAGCGGGCCGAGGAAAGCCCACGGCCTAAACGCCCTGGATGGGAACGAGCTTCGTGCGCGGCGGGGCAGATGACTCAGGGTTCCGCCGGCTGTAATTCAGGCCCGTCACCGCGCGGTGCCTCCTCGCTTCGCTGGGATGAAGGGGCCCCGGCGCGCAAAGCTAACGAGGGGGAGGGGGTCGGGTAGGTTTGCGTTCCAGCAGCACCCCACCTAACGGGCCCTTGTGTGACGAGGTGTTCGGATGGCAGGTAGAGCGCCGGCCACCCCGGTGAGGGTGCTCGCTTAGTGAGACAGGTACGCGCGCGAGGCGGAGGACTCACACTTCTCCCGACTTAGGGCTGCCTGTCGCGGGCCTGCGACGGGCCTGTCGCACGCGGCGTGAATCAGGCCTGAGTCAGGCCGGACTCAGCGGCCGAGACGGCGGCGCCCATGCGGCCGCTGCCACGGCCGGGCGAGATCCTCGAACGACAAGCCCGGCGGCGGCTCGGAACCGGTCTCAAGATCGGTTACCGGCGGCGACGGAGGCTCGATCACGCGATCAGATCGCGGCTCAAGCCGCGGATCGGGCTCGGGCTCCGGCTCGGTCGCACGATCCACCTCAGACTCGACCGGTACGGAGCTCCGTAGCTTCGTGGCGGCCTGCTCGGCCGCGTCCAGGCCCTCGGTCACGTACAGATCATCGCGAGCTGCTTCGCCCGCTCCGTCCACACCCGCTCCAACGCGGCGACGGCCTGCGGGAACCGCTTCGCCGGGTCGCCCGGCTCCGGCCAGACATGCTCGGGGTAGAAGCCCGAGATCGACCGGAGCACGTCCACGAGTTCCGTGTCGCGCATGCGGTCGAGTTCGTCGTCGACCATCTCAGCGGCCTGCTCGGCCAGGATATCCACCTCTGGCGACGGGAAGCCAGGAGCGCCCGTCTACCTCGTTACGATTGAAGGGGTGGCAGTCCGGTTGTCCGACCTGGACGAGGCCGAGCGGGACGCGTTCTCGGCGGTCTGGTTGGTGCTTGTCCAGATCGCCAAACGGGGCGGCCCGTCGTGGCCGCGCGCCGCTCTCGGATCGGGGGGCCGGAGTCTACTCGGGGGGCCGCGAAATGCTCCGCCGGGGCTCCGGCCGGCTGGAAGCTGACGGTCGGAGCCGGATCGCGTCCTCAGGACGCGTCAGACGTTCCCGAGGCCAACTGGGCCAGGACGCCGCGCGCCTCGTCGGCGACCTCGCGCACGATGTCCACGGCGGGTTGGACCCGCCGAACGAGCCCCACGCTTTGTCCCGCGTAATTGGCCATCGCTTCGAGGTCGCCGGGAGGCCTCACGCTCGCGCTGCCGCGCCCGCTTGCGCCGCCGGCGCAGCCTTGCAAGCAACGTCTGCCGGGTCGCCCTCGAACCTCGCCACGCGCGCCCACATTTCAGCTAACCGAGTCGCGGAAGGCGACGGCCTCTCCGGCGAGGCGGACGATTCCTCGATCGGCACGATCGGATTCGTCGTGAAACGCAACCACGGCGCCCACGGGGCCGTGGTACGGGCGAGCGCGGCAGCGCTCTCGGCCTCGATCAGCGCCACACCTCCTCCGCCGTCGGCGAAGCCGTAGAACCCCTTGAACTCGGCTCCCGCTGGTGGCTGCCATTGCGAGAAGACGCCGAGCGACCTGCGAATGCCATCCTCGCTCGTATCGATGAACTCCCAAGTGACGTGAAAAAGCACGGCCGCTTCCTTCCCTGACGCTGGCGGGCACGACGAACCACCCGGCCGCCCAATGTACTCCTTAGCTCACGGCGAGCCAAACGACAGGAGCCTGGAATGGGCCAGCGTGCTCTCGCCTGACATCAGTCGTCGGGCCTGCCGCGCTGCTCAGGGTGGCGCGACAAGCCATGCCGCGGCCGGCGCCAGCGTTTCTCGTAGCCAACGTCCTTGATGGTCTTGACCAGCTCGTCCAGACGGTAGCCCTGGCTGCGGGCGAAGTGGACGAGCTCGTGGCCCGCTGGACGACGGCTCCGCGCTCGGGTGTCGCCGATAGCGAGGGCATTGTCGAGCGACGCTCACGCCCGCTGGCGTCGACCTCGTGCGGTCCGGAGCCGTCGAACCGAGCGCCTTCCTCGGGAACGACTAGCTGCCGGAAGGCGCTGGGCGGCCCCCGAGGTCAAGGCGTACGCGCCCTCTAGGTTCGCGGTCTGCTTCAGCCGCTAGGTGGCCAGCCCCCACCACCAGGGTTGCGGTCAGTGTCCGCTGAGGTGGATCACCCCGACCTCGTCGAGGCCGTCGAGCGCGAGCTGTACCGCGAGGGCGGCGAGGAGGAACCCAAAGACCTTCTCGGTGACGAGCATCCGGCTCTCGTCGAGGTGGTCGCTGACGTGGTTGGCCCAGCGGAACACGACGGCGTCGAGCGCGAGCACGATCGCCACCAGTCCGACGGCGAGCGCGAAGTAGCTGACCGATGCGGCCTCCGCGGACACCGTCATGAGCGCAACGATGCCGGCCGGGTTGACGAGGTACGGGAGGCTAGCGGGTAGACCGCGAGGCGCATCGGGTCCTGCCCCTTCAGCCGGTGGTGGAGCTTCTCGGGATCGCCGGAGCCGAGCACCATGAACACGGCGATGATCAGGAGGATCAGGCCGCTGGCGATGGACAGCGAGCCGATCGAGAAGTGCAGCAGCGCCGCAGCACCTCGCCCAGGACCAGGAGGAGCATCGACACGATGGCGGCGGTCGTGAGCATCTTGCGCGCGACGCGTCGCTTCGTCGCGTCGTCCATGTCGGCGGTGATCTCCAGGAATGGTACGAGCGCGATCTTGGGGCCGATGCCGATGAGCAGCAGCAGGAACAGGTCAGCGGCGACGGTGAAGGTGATCGACTTGTGGTCCACGAGGAGACCTCCGAGACGGTGCGATTCCACCTGACCCCCCGCTTCCGGCGCATCGTCCGTTCGGGGTGAATTCGGCGGCCCGCCGGGTCGGCGAATCGCTGTAAGGGGCAACCCCCGCGCGGCAAATGGACGGAGAGCGCTCGGCCAGCTACTTGCTTACCGCCAGTTACTGTATCCGTCTCCGGCCGCGCCCCAACAATGGTCGCTATTCACCGAACCGGTGGGCAACGCATACGTGGTCCTGCTTGACAGCCTGGGCATTGCTGCGGTGTGACGGGAGGGCGTTGCCTGGCGCGGGTGTCCTCGGCAGTCGCCGATGGCATAGCGACATGACCCGCATGACAGGGGTGGCCGCGCCGACGCCTGCGTCGCGCCGCCGCCTTAGCGCAGGCGGAGGGGCGGGGTCCATTTGTCGCCAATCGCCGCGAAAAGCCCGCCGACGGAACAAATGCACGAGCGTCGAGTTCAAAGTCGGGCACCATGCCGGCCTCGTCGTCCATACCGACCACGATTGCGGGCAGCTCTGCCTCGGAGGTTGCGCCGAGGGCCGCCCGGAAGAAGTATTGGTCAAGCAACCGCGGTAACTACCGGCGACCCCCGGCGAGGACGTTGCCTGAAATCGCATGACAGAGCCATTTGGCGATGGACGGCGACAACTCGCGACACCCAGGACCGGCTTCACACGCCGGAGGTCGCTGGTTCGATCCCAGCTGTGCCTAGCGGGACTCCTTGTATCGTGGCGGCAGGTCGACCGAGCGCGTGGAGTCCGACAGAGCTCTCTCGGCGGCGGCAATGCGCTCGTGCGCGGTCTCATCGTCCGCACCCGGGGATGGAGACGATCTCTCCGCGCTCAAGATCAACCAGGGCTGCCCGCACGACGTCCTCGGGCTCCATGCGCGAGACCGCACTCAAGTCAATGCCCTGGCGCGAGTGAAACTCGGTGCGGACGATGCCCGGACAGACAACCTGTACCCGCACGCCGGTGCCGTCGAGCTCGCTCGCGAGCCTCTGGGTGAAGGTGACGAGAAACGACTTGCTGGCCGCGTACACGGCGCGCACGGGCAGGTGAGGGCCCTCCCACGACCCGCTGAATGCGAGCAGAGAAGCCACGTTGACCACCGCGCCGAGCCCGCGCGCGAGCATCCCCGGAAGGACCTCGCGGGTCAGCAGCACCGGAGCGAGCACATTCAGCTCCACCAGCTCCTGCGCTCGCTCGTCAGGGAGCTCGGCGAAGGGCATGTAGTGCGCGAGAGCGGCGTTGTTAACCAGCAACTCAACGGACTCCGCCGGTAGTTCCCGGCACAGAGCGCGGAGCCGATCCGCATCCGCGAGATCGGCCTCAACGACCTGCACCGAGATTCCATGGTCGTCCGCGAGTCGCTTCGCGAGCTGCTCGGCCGGTCGCGCCGCCGTGCGACCACGATCAGGTCCCATCCGTCTGCTGCAAGCCGTTCCGCGTAGGCCTCTCCGATCCCCGAAGAGGCGCCGGTCACTATCCCCAGTCGACCCATCTCCGCCTCACGCCAAAGCCTTGCGCCGGAAGGATGATAATCGGCGTCGGGGCAGCGGTCTGTCCGGCCTGAAGCAGCGAACGCCAGCAAACGGAATCACCTGCAAGCGGGACTGCGCGGCCGGGCGAGCCCGCCCCGGTAGCTTGTCGCCCAGGCCCTTGCCGTCCTTCGTGCCAGGGCTTCTTGTAGGCGCACAGCTGGGCGAGGCTGGGTCCCCGTCCTGTCTCCTCGTTCGGGGGAGGCAGCCCCGGTCCGTGCGATGGCCTTGCGATGGTCCGAATCGAACGCACGGGCCATGTTCGCAACGTGCGTCCTTCCGAAGGTTGCAACTCTCGCAGACGCGGGTCCCGGCGTGGCTGCACGAAGCCGTTTGTGCCTAACGGAGCGGCGCAGGAGTCGAACCTACCCAGCCTGGGGCTACCAGACCTCACCCGGTTTTGAAGATGGATCGATGGTTTGAGATCAACGCTGCCCTCGAGAGCTCAGCCGATGGCGAGCATCAGCGGCCGCTGGGTTCTGTCCTTCGGCTACTGCGACGCTCTTCGCCGTCGCCGCCAGCCCATCGAGCACCTCCGGCGTATGTTCCTCTGCCTGGTCGCGGAGCCCGAGAATCCACTCCTCGATGCGCTTGTCAAACCGCTGGGGGCGGGAAGCGTCTTCGGCGCCTGCGTCCTCTTCCGCCTGTGCGTTCTCCGGTCCTGTGTCGGTGTCGGTCATTCGGACAGCGTAGCTGCGCCGATCCTGCGAGCACGACCCATGATGCGCCGTCGATCAGCGTTACCGCGTCGCTTCCGCGTATCGCTCCAAGGCACCGCGAAGGTCCGACGCGTTCTCCGTCAACTCCTGGGTGACCGAGCCGGGCACCAAGTGTCCTTCGCGGCGGTGGGTCGCCGCTTGTCCGAAAGCCGTGTGGCGCCGCTGGGCTAGCAGCCTGATGTGATCACTCAGGTTCTCATTCAGGGACGTCAGCCACCGCTCTCGGCTCGGGCTGGCTGCCAGCGTCGGCTCGCAGGCCCTGCGCCACGTTTGTGTTCTGCTCGGCATCGAACCTCCATCCGTTCGAACGCCGACAAGCTGCAGGAACTTCACTTATGTGGCGCTTGTATCAAGCATAGCTGCAGATTCGCGCCATCGCTTGATTTGCGGGCCGAGCGGATCGGCCGTGAGGCGGCGCGCAAGTCCGGAGTAGGTGTGAGTCTTCTGCCTCGTGCGCGTACGCGTGTAAAAGAGCGCAAGGTCGGGGCCCCGTCGCCTCGAGACTATTTCAGCGGGGAGGGGGTCGGATAGGTTTGCGTTCCAGCAGCACCCGACCTACGGACTCTTTCCGCGCCCAGTGCTCAGGGCGTCCCAGCTGCGCCACTCGAGAATGTCGACGGCGAGCACCGGGCGGCCGGGAGGTTCGCGTCGGTACTGCTCGTACTTATCGACGAGCAGCCGGAGGGCCCGCTCGGCCTCCTCTCCCGTATCGAGCACCCGCGCCTGTCCGCGGAGGCTCACCCACCAGAGTCGGCCCCAGTCGTCTTCGTAATGGTCGACAAGGACGGTCACGTCAGGCCGCTCGCGGGCGTTCGCGAGGCGGCGAAGCCTGCGCGAGCGCTTCGGCTTCGCGTCGACGGCCGAGTACAGCGTCTGGCCATCGAGGACGAAGACAATCGGTACGAGGTGCGGGCGCCCGTCCGGGTCGGTCGTCGCGAGCCGGGCTACCCGCGCGGTCCGCACCCGCCCCCTGACAATCGCCTCCTGCACGTCGGGGGATTATCGAGGCCCTCGACCTTCACCGCCGCACTGCCGTTTGCTTCCGACCTCGCGAACTGAGGCAACGAGCCGCTTTTTTTGCTGCCGTTCGCGAGCGTCGCTGACCTCTTCGCCCCGCCGAGCTGATTGGGCCCCCGACGTATCGAGGGGCCACCGACGCGCAAAGTGAACAAGGGGGGACCGGGGGTCGGGCTCGGAGCTTGCCCCCCCCCGTCGCACAACACGCCCGGCGCGGGATCAGGATGAGGCGGTGAGAGCTAGCTGACGTTGTCCCCTCTGCGGTAGGCAAAGGCGACGTTGTCGCGCAGAAGCTGCTCCGTCACCTGCTTCCCGAACCGATCCTCGAGCTTCGGCTTGAACACCCGAAAGAGGTAGGTGTTCTGATAGCCGTACTGACTCGCCGGCGGCTTGACGAACACGGTCGAGTCGGTCGAGAGCAGCAGATTGCCGAGGAAGCCGGCGGCGTTCATCTGCTCGACTAGGTCGAGCACCGCCTCGTCACCTGGCACGCCGCCGACCGTGACCGCGTCGAGCGAGACGAACGCCCCGCGCCCCGCCATCTCCTTGTAGTCGTCGATTGTCCCGTCGTACTCGGCGTGAGCCCAAACGAAGCGCTGGAGATTAAAGCCCTCGCTCTCAAGGATGGCGACCACTGTCTTCATCTGCGCTGTGACAGGCGCGTGGAGGCCGATCGTGCATCCGGTCGTCACCGCCGCGCGGGCGGCGCCCCGCCACACCGCCTCGTCGGGAGGCTTCGGCCCATCGTCATCAACGGCGATCTTGATGAAGCCCGCGCGGATGCGGGAACCGTCGACGCCGAGCATGAGCTCACGGGTGAACACCCCCGCCAGCTGGTCGGCGCTCATGCCCGCGTACTGAGGCGGGATGCCGAACGACGAGCGATAGATCCCGCTCGCGCACACGATGTTCATCCCCGTCTGGCGGGCCACGTCGCGTGTCAACAGGACGTTGCGCCCGACTCCCATCGGCGTGTACTCGACGAAGAGATTGACTCCCTGTCCGCGCAGCTCGTTGAGGCTGTTGACACAGGCGCCCGTAACGTCGGCCCAGTCGACATCCTGGTAGGAGGGGTCCTTAGCGCCGTCGAAGTCAACGAACAAGTGCTCATGCTCGAGACCCCAGTCGACCTCGCTGCCCTTCAACGGCCCAGTGACGGTCTCGAGCACAACATTGCCCTGGGCACTCGGCCCGCGCCTCGCCTTCGACTGCGCCCCGGCCGCTTCTGGTCGGGCAAGCGATCCGCCAAGTCCCGCTGCAAGAGCAGCGCCAGCGCCAGCCGCGAGGAACATGCGTCGGTTGAAGGTCCTGTCCTCGTTGATGTCGGACTCCGTCATCTCCGTGAACCTCCCTCAATGAGTTAGCCGGTTCGTGGAATAAGTTCACTATCTGCCGAGCGAAGTCAAGATCGTGGGTCCGCGGCCCAATCCACCACCCACCCGCTTCGTTTTCGTCGCCCGGCGAGCGCGCTTTTCGGTAGCTCGACTCGAGGAGGGGGGACCGGGGTCGGGCTCGAGCTTGCCCCCCATCCGTCGCACACGCCCCGGCGCGGGATCGGGATGAGGCGGTGGGGGTATACGTGTCCTTCCAACGCCTCGCTCTACTCCCCCCAGTCCGCTTACCGCCTAGAGCTGGCGAAAGGAGCGCAGAGCAGTACTGGGCCGCCTAGCTCCCGCTGTTTTCGAGCTCAGGCGGTACCCTTCTCGATCCGCGCCGCGAGGCTACTGTTTATCGTGCTCCTCGCTATGGGGCAGCGGGCCGAGAGCGTGCTCCCGAGAATCCGGAGTGGATGAATGCGAACTCCTGGATCGTCAACGGGGCCGTCCTCCTCTTCGTCCTCGCGATGGCGCTGTTCCAGGAGGCCGAGCGAGCCTTGACTAGGGGAAGCGTTCCTGGCGGAACCTCTCCTTGTCCTCCTCGCGCCATCTCGCCTCGTAGGCTTCGGCCTCCGCGAACTCGTGCTCCGCTCGCGCTTGCGCATCATCTGCCAGAGCCTCACTCGCAGCCCTCTTGTGACGCATGGCCATGAAGGCGATCACAACGAGCGGCACAGCGACCACCGCCATGATGATCCAAGGAATCATGCGGGGCAGCGTACAGCGCTTTGGCTCCGTGCGGCCCCCGATGCCCGCTCTACGGGAATCCCTGCAAGCGCCGATGTTCTGTTAGCTCGACAGCCAACGGTGAATGCGGCGGCAGTAACGAGCGAGTAATGAGAGGATTCGCCCGGGCGCGCGCGAATGTCCAGGGTTCCGAGAGCGCTGTCGAAAGAGAGAGATAGCAGGGTCGTAGGGGACAGTAGTACGGGGAGAGGGCTGAGCTGGGTGGCACCGAACCAACCCCCCTCAAAAAGAACTCGACCGATCTCGCCCTCTCTCAGGCGCTACTCATCCGCGGGCACCCAGCTCACGTCTTCGAGTTCGGCTTGCCGCTCGAAGTCGCCCCACGGATCGTTGGTGAGAACGCGGTACGTCTCAGCCACGCTCTCGTCAGCCGGGTAGAAGCGCACGGTCACGAAGTCGTCGTCCCTGCCGAGCTCAGCGCGTCCTTTCCCTTCGTACACCCTAATCTCCGACAGCTCCATCGACTGCTCCTGACGTCGTTGCGCATCGCTGCCGGGAGGGCCGAACCTGCCTGCGGCAGAAGGCTCGGCCCACAGCGGTCCGGCAGCTTCCGCCGTTGGGGTCACGGCGGACATCCTTTGTCCGCAGGAGAACTAGCTTAGATCCGCAGAAGTACAAGCTTAGCGCTGTTTTTGTGCTCGTGCGTTCGGTTCTCAACGAGCGCTTCGCGTGCGTGTCGAGGGCCGCGCCGAGAGGTTTCGCGCCAGGGGTTTAAACGATACCAAGGTCCAGGCGTTTTCGTACGGTTAGCCTCGCTTCGCTCGCGTCGCTATCACAGCCCGAGCCGTCGCGTCTTCGACACGACCGGCCGCTTGCGCGGCCTCGTCTCGGTCTGTGATTTGGTGCTCGTTATCGCGGCTGGGCCGCGGCGCCCGGAAGGTCAAGAGCAGCGGTGAGGGGTCGATCGTGGTGGCTCAGGTACGCAGGCGAGCCGACACGTCTGGTTTGCCGCCACGGCGACCGGGGAACGCTGAAAGTGATGAGACGGCAATCAGTCATTTGGGCTCTGTGGAGGCGGCAACTGCTAGCCCCCCACAGATCGGTCCGGCCGCTGCACGTCGAGCGCAAACTGGTCCGTCCCGCGCTGAAGTACAGGCAGGCTGCTGAGCGGGCCGTCGCGGCCGGCGCTTCTCGAGCCGGAGGCGATCGCCGCAGGCCTTCGCGCGGCGCGTCTCTCGTCGGCGTGACGCTGCCGCTAGCGGTCGATGCGCTTAGCCGAAGCTAGCGCTTGTCGAGTCGGTGGACCTCGAACACCTCTGGCTGACCGGTGTCGATCCCGCAAGGTGTGACAGGCACTTGCCGCCCCTCGTTGATTCGGGCCAATGCAGCCCAGGCAGACCGTCTCGCGCACGGGCTCCCATATCGTCGCCGTGGCGCGCGAGTGCGGACCGCTCGATGACGATGGGCAGCCGACCTTGTGTCATGCATCTCGAAGTGAGACGATCCACGTGCCTTAACCGTGCGGCAGGAAAGGAGCGTGAAGATGTCTCCGAGACGGCGTGCGTTCGTTGGGTTGTTGGTCGCGGTCGCGCTTGTTGTCCTTGGAGCAGGCCAGGCGCAAGCAGGGACGATGCGGTTTCAAGCGGCGTTCTCTTACGAAGGCTGTGATCCTTCGTTGTGTGGAACTGGTGTTGTCGCGCAGTTCGGCAGCGCCTCGGTCGTCGTTACCACCAACTCGTTCATACCCATACCGGACAGCCTTTGCGCTGCCATCGATAGCGATGCGATTATCACGGTGGCCGACGGCACGCTCACGGAACACCATTCCGGACTGGTCTGTGCATCCTCTCCGTCTTCCCGTGTTCTTCAGACGAACGAGGCATTCACCGTGACGGGCGGCGATGGCGTGTTCGCGGAACTGCAACCGGCGGCGGAACAGTCCACTGCCGGATAACTCCGCACCCAATCACCTGCAACTACTCCGGAACCATCACCCTGCCGTAACGCAGGCGGGTCGCGGCTGGCGGAATCCGGACGGAGGCCGAGTGCTTCGCGGTCGACGATGTGCCCGAGCTCGACGACGAGACGCTCACGGAGCAGATCCTCACCTTCATCGCTTTTTTTTTTTTTTTTTTAAAAAAAAAAAAAAAAAAAAAAAAAAAAAAAAAAAAAAAAAAAAAAAAAAAAAAAAAAAAAAAAAAAAAAAAAAAAAAAAAAAATAGCGAGTGCGCCCAGGGCCACCCCGCCCATCTCTATCTAGCCAACGACCCGACCATCGCCCCAGCTCGCCCCGACCCGAGCGGAGATGGGGCGAAGCTTGCGTTCGACCCAACCACGGAAAAGGAGCACACCTATGACCAGCTACACCCCTCCGCGATGGGCTCACCCAAGGGATCGGTTGAATAGGCGCGCCTCACCACGTGTCCCAGTGAAGCTTGCCTGCAAGAGGCTCTCTCTTCGCCGGCTTGAAATCGGTGCCCCTCGACCATCCCAGACAGATTCCCGCGACCTGCTGCGTCTGTGTGTAGTCGATGCCGAGCAGCTCGGCGATCTCGCGCTCGAACATCAAGTGAAGGGTTGTCCAACAGGTCGCAAGGCCGCGCGCCCTGGCCGCGAGCTGGAAGCTCCACGCGGCCGGCATGACGCCGCCGTAGAGGGAGCACTGCGCCTCCGAGTCCTCCTCCTCGTCGGCGCGAGGGTGGATGCACGGGATCATGAAGATCGGTACCCGGTGGAAATGATCCACCAGGTACTGGGCGGACACCGTTATCCTGGCCTGTTCCGCCGCACGCTCCGACCCCTCGACGGGAAGGTTCGAGACGGCGTCCGGCTGCGTGAGATAGACATCCCACGACTTGACGGTAATAGCCGCCGATCGCCGCTTTCTTCGCGGCGTCCTCGACCACCATGAAATCCCAGTATTGGCCGTTCCCCGCTGTCGGCGCCTGGATCGCGCACTGAAGGCACTCCTCGACAAGGTACCGGGGAACCGGCCTTGTGAGGTCAAGGCGTCGGCGGACAGCGCGTGTGGTGGTGAGCAACTCGTCAGTCGTAAGAGGCACGGTGATTGGCATTACTCAACCCTCCTCCTTCCGTAGCGAGACGCGGCGCCGGTCCAGCATCGACGAGTTGGCTGGCAGGCTAAAAGAGCCCGGGAGCTTTCCAACCTCTCCGACCACCATCGACACCATCCGGCGCGTCCTCGGCAGAACACTCAAACACCGAAAAAACACGAATCACCGTCACGACAGGAGCCAAAAACGGACGACGAGCTCTGAGCCGAGAGGGCGGGCTGGACATGGGCAGCGACTCCTCGCTAGCGCCCGCCTTCTCGGCTGAGAGCGCTCACTACGCGACAGCGAACGTCCGGGCTAGGGGAGGCTGCGGGTTCGCCCCGAGACGCGGGGGTTTCACAGCCGTACCGCTAGTAGATGGTGGGCAGCTCGTGGACGCGAGTCAGAGCTTCCTCCAGGGTCGATACCTGAAGGATTTCGACTGTGTTCCACTGGCTGAGCCTGCCCTGAAATGCCAATTCTCTCACCGCGTTCGCGTCGTCGGCCTCGACAGCCACGAAGACCTGGTGATTCGTCATCGGCACGTAGGTAGCCAGGAGCTTGACGCCCAGCTTCTCAGCGAGGACTGGCATCTCCTTGCCGCCCTCGCCCGCGAGCGTGCGAATGCTTTCATTCGCTGAGGGACATAGGTCGGGCGGGTGCTGACCAACGATGAGGTACTGGGGCATGGGCACGCCTCCTTCCGGCTTGGGGTTCGACTCTACCTCGGCTCGGTCGTCCATGCGCTCGACTCCTCCAACTGCGCCACCCGCGTCGCGGTGTCAGCATACGCTTACACAGGTACACGCGCGAGGAGAAGGGCAGACGCTTCACTAGCCTTGGCTCTCCAACGATCTCCTGAACGACCCGCACATGTCGTCCACAGTGGGCCCCATTGGCCGGAGTCGGGATGTAGGTTGCGGCGATGAAGGTCGTACGGGCGAACGGGCTCGAGATCGCCTATGAGCGTGCCGGCGAGGGCCCGCCACTGGTGTTCGTACACGGTGCCGCCGTGGACGGTCGGATGTGGCAGCCGCAGCTGGCCGCCTTGGCGGACGAGTTCACGGTGGTCGCCTGGGATGAGCCGGGGGCGGGCCGCTCCTCCGACGTGCCCGCGGATTTCGGCCTCCCGGACTACGCGAACTGCCTTGCGGCGCTGATCGAAGCGGTTTCGCTTGGCCCGGCGCACGTCGCCGGGCTCTCCTGGGGTGGCACCGTCGTACTGGAGCTCTACCGCCACCATCCCGGGCTCGTCGCGACGCTGATTCTCATCGACACCTACGCGGGCTGGAAAGGGTCGCTGCCCGAGGAGGAAGTGCGTGCCCGGGTCGAGGGCGTGCGTCAGATGCTGGCGGCGCCCGCCGAGGAGTTCGATCCCACCCTTCCGGGCTTGTTCGCCGGCGACCCGCCGGCCAGGTTCGTCCCGCTCCTCGAGGACATGGCCGCCGACGTCCGCCCAGAGAGTCTCCGCGTCCAGCTGTTCGTGATGGCCGACGCAGACCAGCGCGACCTGCTGCCTCGTATCACCGTGCCGACGCTGCTGATCTGGGGCGAGCAGGACGTGCGTTCATCGCTCAGCGTCGCGCGCCAGTTCGATCGGGCGATCCCCGACACGAAGCTGGTCGTGATTCCCCAGTGCGGTCATGTCAGCAACCTCGAGCAGCCTGAGCGGGTCAACGAGGCCGTGAGAGAGTTCTGCCGCGCCAACTCGCCTCCTTAGATCCCACTTCGTGACACCTTGCTTGAATCTTGTGGACGCGCAGCCTCGGCATGGCACCGACGGCTTCGACACTGAGAGCGGAGCGAGGGAGTGGCGGGGGCGAATAGTGTTGCAGCCACTGCCTTTGCGATGTCTTCGTACGTCGGATACGGCCCGGGATACGGCGAGCTAATCAGGCCCGGCGGGCGTCGACTTGCCTACACGGAGTACGGCCACCCCGCAGGGTCGCCCTGCTTCTACTTCCATTTCACTCCCGGCTCGCGGCTCGAGCCGGCCGCCGTATTCCATGGCCGCGAAGGATTGCTCCGAGGAGTCAGGCTGGTCGCCCTCGACCGGCCCGGTTACGGCCGCTCGAGCTTGCAGCGCGGTCGCTGCTTCCTCGACTGGCCCGACGACGTCGCGGCCGTTGCCGATCACCTCGGCATCGATCGGTTCGCCGTCCTCGGGCTCTCAGGAGGCGGTGGCTACGTCCTCGCGTGCGCGTACAAGCTTCCTGAGCGTTTGACCGCCGCACTGATCCTGAGCGGAATGGGGCCGGTGGGCCGGCCTGAGGCACGCCAGGGTATGGCCGCCGTAAACCGGCTCATGTATGGACTCAGCGGACGTGCGTCCTGGCTGGTGCGCGCGGTCTCGTGGGCGATGTTCAAGACGATGGCGCGCAGCCTGCGGCGACCCGCGAAGGAGGAAGAGCCTCCCGGCCCGCTCGACCTCTTCGGAGACCCGGCCGCGCGGCCGGCCCTGCTCACCGACATCGACGAGGCAGTCCTAGGACCCGGCACGCGAGGTCTCGTCGAGGAGCTGGCGCTCTACTCCCGGCCGTGGGGATTTTCCCTGGAAGACATCGATCTCGACGTCCATCTCTGGCACGGAGAGGACGACCACAACGTGCCTGCAGCGTTGGCCAGATACGTCGCCGAGGCGCTGCCCCGATCTCACGCGACGTTCGTGGAGGGAGGCCACACCGCGCCCTTCGAACACCTAGACGAGGCCATTCGCCTAGTCCACAGTGTCCAGGAGCGCCGACACTGAGCGAGCCCCCACCACCGCTATCCGTTCTCCGACACCTTGCCGACGGTCGTGCGTTAGTCCAACATCCTGAGTGAATCGATCGGAGGTGATGTGCATGATCGTCTCGCTCGTTCGCTTCAAGTCGAAACTCTCCGATGACGCCGTACAGGCGACGTTCGAGGAACGGGCCGATCGCTACCGCAACGTGCCGGGCCTCGTGGAGAAAATCTATCTCCGCTTCCGCGAGAGCGGAGAGTTCGGCGCGGTCTACGTCTGGGAATCGGAGAAGGCGCTGATGGACTTCCGGCAGACGGAGCTTGCCAGGACAATCCCGGATGTCTACAAGGTCGAAGAGGCACCGCTGGCCGAACTCGCGGATGTCTGCCTCGTGATCCAGCCGGAGAATGCACGCGTGTCGGCGTAGAACCGCCGGTCGCGTTCTGCCCCTTCTCACCTCGCTAAGCCGACGCGCCAACTCCCCGGCCTAGCCCACGTTGGGCCTACCCGATCAGCGCAATGATCCAACGACACAGCGCCGTCAGGGGGGAGCCGATCAGGTCAGCGGCGGGTCGTCGCCCACTAGTAACCCAAAGTCGCGAAACACCCGTGTGGAGCCAGGCGGCCTAGCGGGGAACGAGTGCGCCAAAAACCCGCATGGCTGTAAGGAGACGGGCCGTTCAGCTCGCAACTGCTGTGAGAGCGACGCCAGGAAGCTCGTAGCCTCCGTCTGCCATGAACGGGGCGAATGCCTCTTCGAGTTGCGCCTTGATCACCTCGCGCTCGCCCTCAGGCAACCCGCGGATCACCAGGGCGAATGGGCCGGCCGTGTCGGTTGCCCAGCTCACATATTCGTCCACGTCCGGGAATTTGAAGCGCACCGGCACCTCCTCCGTGTGCACGGCGGTGAAGCCCGCGCTCTCGAGCAGGGCCCGCGTGCGCTCCTCGCTGGCCATACTGAAGGGCCCCGGGTGCCCGGGTTCCGGTGGCGGCATGTGGCCACGCTGGATGAGCATCTGAGCGCCGATTGCGGCCCACGGGTTGCGTTCGGGAGGTCCCCACACCGCCAACGTCAAGCGCCTGCCGGGGCGCAGCACACGGCGCGTCTCGGAGAGTGCTGCGGCTGGGTCTGCCATCAGCATGAATCCGAAGCGGCAGAGGACGCCATCGACCGAGTCGGCTTCGAGCTCGATCCGCTCAGCGTCCATCACCCGATGTTCCACATTCCGAAGCTCGAGTTCGGCGCTGCGGCGGCGGGCGACCTCAACCATGTCCGGGGCGAAGTCGGTCGAGATCAGTCGGCCACGCTCGCCGACGATCGCGGCCGCTGCGAATCCGGTGTCGCCCGGGCCGGCCGAGAGCTCGAGCACCGCGTTGCCGGGTAGCAAGGCGAGCTTCTTGACCATCCACTCGCGCACCGGGGCCAGCGACGTCTCCAGCATCGCCCGCCACCGCTCCCATCCCGGTGCCATCGCCTTCCAGACCTCGTAACTGGTGCGCCGGTAATCCTCAGTATCCATCCGACCATTATGCGCCGTTGATCTCCCCCCTCGGATGGGCTGTGGGCCCGCGTGCTGCGGCGTTGCGGATGATCCGACACTCGCGGGACCTAGCGTCTGCGGCCCATCAGTGGGCCACATGCCTCATATGGGGGGGCGCGGACCGCGGGCTCCTTGACCTCGACACATCGTCAGGTCAGACTCGGGACTCGCCTGCGCGGAGGGTCGTGCCGCTCGACTCCATCCCACTTTCGTTGCCGTCACTGCCGGGCATGGTGGCGGGCCCAGTGCTCCGTCGCCTGACTCGAGACGCGGTCAGCGTCTGGGCGGCGTGCGTCGCCCCGGAGGCGATCACGCTCACCGTTCGTCGTCACGGCGGGGGCGGGCCCCCGCCGACCACGGTGACGGCGCAACCGACCCGGGTCGGAGCGAACCTCTGGATGACCGTGCTCACAGCCGGCGCTCCCGGTGGAACGTTCGTGGCCGGCGATGTCTACGAGTACGACCTGACCGCTCAATGGGAGGCGACGCGCGGCGCCATCCCGTGGAACGAGCTCTCGCTACCGGCGGCGACGCGTCCGACGTTCCTCGCCCCGCCGGCCACGGCCGCCGAGCTCGTAGTGCTCCACACGTCGTGCCGCAAGCCCCACGGCGGCGGCCGCGACGGGATGGCGCTCGCGATGACGGAGCTGTCGGCGCGGTTCGACGCCGCGCCTCCGCCGCAGCCGCACCTGTTGGTGCTGTCGGGCGACCAGATCTACGCGGACGAGGTCGGGCACCCGTTGATGCCCCGCGTGCTGCGCGTCGCGCGCGATCTCGTCGGCATCGACGAGACGAATGTGTTTGGACCGCCGCCGCCGATCGGCGGGCGAGGACCGGGCACCAGGGCGCTCGGTTACACGGGCGCGACGGCCAACCACCTCTGGACCTACGGCGAGTTCCTGGCGATGTACCTGCTGGCCTGGTCGCCGGTGCTGTGGCCCGCAACGCTGCCGGACTTCCCCACGAACCCCGTGATCCCACCAGACGTGGATCCCGACGTCAGCAAGGAATCGTGGGACGACGAACTGGGAAACGTCGAGCTGTTTCGCGCCGTGCTGCCCGAGGTGCGCCGCGTACTGGCGAACGTCCCGTCGCTGATGATCTTCGACGACCACGAGATCACGGACGACTGGAACCTCGATCACTCCTGGGTCAACAGCGTCTACGACAAGGCGGGCGGACGGCGAGCGGTCACGAACGGCGTGCTCGCCTACGCGCTGTGCCAGCACTGGGGAAACAAGCCGGCCGCGTTCACGACGCCCGGGGCACCGGAGCAGAGGCTGCTCGAGAGGGTGTCGGCGTCCGTGTCCACGGTTCCGCCGACGAGCCCGGCGGAGGCCTGTCGCCCGCTTCTCGGCATCCCCGCCGGTCCGCTGCCCGCGGCGCCGCCCGCGCAGGCACTCCGCGACCTGACCGCCGCCGGAGCGAT
Organism: uncultured Thermoleophilia bacterium; assembly: GCA_963797645.1. Taxonomy (GTDB): domain Bacteria; phylum Actinomycetota; class Thermoleophilia; order Gaiellales; family Gaiellaceae; genus CAWCQC01. The sequence goes on from CAWCQC010000016.1 coordinate 22,775, forward strand.
CCGGTACGACCTCATGATCGGACCGGACGAGGGCTGGCCGGTCCGCATCGTCCTGCTGGACGAGCGGACCATTCGCGAGTACCCGCGCGCCGACAGCCGCGGCGCGCGTATCTCCCGCGCCGCCCTCGCTGTGCAGCTTCCGCCGCCGCCGAGCTCCGTGCCGTTCACGATCGTCGTCGCGTCGGCGCCGATCGTCGGCAGCGAGCTCGTCGAGGACGTGATCCAGCCGTTGTTCGACGTGCTAGGCGAGGCGCGCTTCGCCGACTTCGAGTCGTGGTCCGCCGTCCGCGCCAATCATCAGGACCTTCTTGCCCGCCTCGCCGCGCACCATCCCGTCGTCGTCCTCTCGGGCGACGTCCACTACGGATTCACCACGCGGCTCACCCGCACCGAGGCCGGCGTAACGACGCGGGTCGCTCAGCTGACGGCATCCGCCGCGAAGAACATCGAGATCAAGAACGCAGCGATCAGCCTGTTCAGCGAACTGGCCATGCGCCTCGCTCTGGAACGTGTACGGGAGACGTCCGGCTTCGCGTCGCTGTCGAACGCCGACAGGACGAAGCTGCTGGACGCGCCGCCGGCAGGCACGCGGCTCGCATGGGACGACACCGTCGATGTGCTGCTCGGTCGAATCGCGCGGGAGGGAGCGTCGACGCCGACTGCGATGCCGACTCCGGTCGCCGAGGCCTACGGCCTGCCGGCCCCCGGGTGGACGTACGTGACCGAGCCCGTCGACGATCCGATGAAGACGTTCGCCGCGCCGGCCGTCGATCCGCCCTGGCCCGGGTGGGATCCAGCCAAGTCGCTGCGCATGACGGCAGCCCTGCAGGAGGCCGACCTCGAGCGCTTCGCGCGCGTGTTCGTCGGGTTGCCGCAGCTGGCCGTGGTGACCTTCACGATCGCCGGCGCGTCGGTGACCGTGCACCACGAGCTCCGCTGTCCGGTCGGCAGCATCGAGCCGGGCCCTCCGGCGACCGACCGCCACGTCGTCAGGACCGAGGTGACGCTGACGTGAGCGAGCTTGCGCGCCCCGTCTTCCTGCCGCTGACGACAGTCGCCGACGAGGTGCTCGAGACGACGCAATCCGGCTTCGTCACCGTGTCGCCGATCCTCGAAGCCGGCCTCGCAGCCGCCAATCCGATCCAGCTTGCCCAGATCCTGCAGGAGCTCGCCGCCGACGCGGCGCTGACGCTCAACGCTCGCAGCCACGAGGACTTCTGCAACGCGATGCGCGCGTGGGGAGACGATCTGCTCCAGCTCGCCACAATCGCGCTGACGCCGGTGGCCGCCGCGGGCGTCGTGGCCTCCGAGCTGCTGGAGGCGCTCGCAATCGAGTTCCTGCGCTTCAAGTTTCCGCGCCTGGCATCGATGCTCAGCCTCGCCGGCGCGATCGTCGAGGACCCGGGCCTCGGGTCGCGCATCGACTGGGAGAAGCTGCGCGACTTCATGCTCGTCACGCCCGAGCTCGTCGACGAGACGTTTTGGGACGACCTGTTCGGCACGGCCGACATGGACACCACCGGTCGAATGCCGGCGCTGCTCGCAGCGCTGCTGATCGTCGCCCCGGAGACCCTCAGCGCCCTGAACGCGGGTGAGTTGCGGATCGCGCCTCTGGAGCCACCGCCGACGTCCCCGGAGGCGTCTCCGGCATGGGCGAGCCTGCGCGCGAACAGCACCGGCTGGGTCCCGATCACGTTCCCTCTGCGTCTCGAGGATGACCCGCTGCGTCCCGAGGATGACCGGCTCGTCGTCGCCCCCTTCCCCGACCTGCGCGGCAGCTTCGATCCCGAGGTGGCGATCAGCCTGCTGATCCGCTCGCAGCGACGAACCGTGGGGGGACGGCTCGTGACCGACTTCGAGATGTGGCTCGAGCCGAGCAGCGACGCTGAATTCCACCAGCTGCGCTCAGGGAGCCGGCTTCGTGAGCCGCCTCGAGCCGGGGGTGCGAGTCGGCCTCGGCTATGACGGAGGGGCGGGAACCTGGAACGCCGCCGTCCGGCCACGCCCCCCGCCGGGCTCGCCAATCCCCGCGACTACCAACGAGGCGGTTCTCCGGATCCTGCGCGAGACTGCCGAAGGCGTTCCCGATCTCCTCTTCGGGCCGCCGTACGACACGCGGGTCGTCGCACGCGACCTCGGCCTCGACGTGCGTCTACGCGAGCAGGGCGAGCCGAGCGTCGAGGTGGCGGGCCGTGTCGAGGGCTTCGGCCTCGTCCTGACGAACCGCTGGTTCAGGTCACTGGGCGAGAGCGAATCGAGCCTGCGCGAGGGGCTGAGATTCGATGTCGACCTCGAGGCCCGGTTGACCGAAGGCACAGGCTTCAGCTTCGCTGCCGAAGGTGCCCTCACGGCACGGCTCCAGATCGACAAGGAGTTCAAGCTCAAGGTGCTCAAGCTGAGGGTGCACTCGCTCCTGTTCACCGTGCCGATCCGTGCGGATCAGGATCATTTCGACGTCCGCGGCGAGGTGCGAGCGCACTGGTCGGCGACGGTCGGCCCCGTCACGCTCGTGATGGACGGCGCCGGTGGGTGGGTTGGTTGGTGGGCCGAGCAGCCCGGCGGTCCGAAGGAGTGCATCGGTCTCCTGCCACCGACGGGGGTTGGACTGCAGCTCGAGCTTCCGGGCGTGACCGGAGGTGGATTCGTCGACTTCACCGGTGGTCCAAACGACCGCTACGGCGGGCTGCTCACCTTGACGATCGGTCCGCCGAAGGGGCTGTCTCGCACGACCGTCACGGCCTTCGGCATTCACGAGCTGACCGGCTCTCCCACCGACGTGGATCGCGACAGGACGTTCGTGCTCGTGATCGGCGCGTCGTTCCGTCCTGGTCGGCACCTCGCGTACGGGATCTTCTGGATCGGCGCGGGCGGTATCGTCGGCATCAACCGGCGGGCGGACACCGACGCTCTGCGCGAACGGCTGACGGCGGGTGCGGTCGGCAACATCCTGTTCGCGGACGATCCGGTGCGGAACGCGCCGGTGCTCCTCGGCGATCTCGCGGCGCTGTTCCCACCGAAATCGGACGTCTACGTGCTCGGGCTCACCATGCAGCTCGGGTGGATCCCGCTCCAGAACGAATACTTCGCCCGGCTGGCGGTCGGCGTGATCGTCGAGTTCGACAGGGACAACGGGCTCACCAAGGTGATCCTGCTCGGCTCGTTGCGCCTCGACAACCCCGAGCTGAAGCGCGTCATCGACGTGCAGGTCGATCTCGTCGGCGTGCTCGACCCCGTCCGCCGCACGCTGGAGATCGACGCCACCATCCGCCGTGGCCTCGTGATGGGCCTGTTCAAGCTGACCGGCGACGGTGGGCTCCGCGCGAGCTGGGGCGACACGCCGTACCTGATGGCCACCCTCGGCGGCTTCCATCCCGACTTCCATCCCGAGCCGGCCGTCTTCCCCAAGCTGAAGCGCATCCTGATCACCGTCGACGACGACGTGCTGCCCGACGCCGTGGAGCTGAGCGCGTCGGGCTACGTGGCCGTGACGTCGAACACGATCCAGTTCGGCGCCGAGTTCACGGCCGCGATCAAGGCCGGTAACTGGAAGATCGAGGGCAAGATCGGCGGCGATGCGCTGATCAGGCTGCCGTTCTACTTCGACGTCACGCTGAAGGGCGGCGTGCACGTGAAGTACCGCGGGCACAACCTGATCGGGGTGAAGTTCAAGGGAGGCTTGAGCGGTCCCTCTCCGCTCGTGCTGCGCGGCGAGGTGTGCGTCTCGTTGCTGTTCTTCGACGCGTGCTGGAGCGACAGCTTCGAGCTCGGCCGGCCGGGCGCGATCGTCGGCGCGGCGTTCACCAGCCTCGTGCCCGTGCTCGCAGACGAGCTGACGAACGTGTCCAACCTCGTCGTCACCGACGGCGACGACGACCTGGTGCTCCTGACCCGACACGACGAATCGGCGCGCGTCGTGCTGAGCCCCCTGGGCGCGCCGACGTGGAGTCAGAACCGGGTGCCACTCGGGCTCGCCGTCGAGACGTTCGAGGACGGCAAACTCGACACCCCGCAGCGGCTCGACGTGCGCGCGTCGGTTCCCACCACGCCACACGCCGACTGGTTCAGCCCCGGATCGTTCGTCGAGCTGACCGAAGCCGAGGCGCTGGCACTGCCCGCGTTCGAGCGCCATCAAGCCGGCGTCGTCGCATCTCTCGACATCACCCGGTCGACCGGAGCATCGACCGATGTCGACTTCGACGAGATCCAACTGCCGAGCATCAGACGCGTCGTCCCCGGCTTCGTCATCCCGGCTCATGTGCTCGAACGGATGGAGGCGGTGGCCGCGCCGGCGTCCATCCGGCCGCGCCCCGCTCGCTTCGATGTGCTCGACGACCGGTTCAGCGTCGAGGCGCAACCGGGAACGGTGCTGGCCACGGACGTCGGCGCGGTCATGGCTCATCTCGCCGGCCGCGGCGGGCGAGGCTCCAGTCAGCACGCGGCCGATCGTCTCGTGACGGTGACGGTCTGATGGCGACGATCACGTTCTTCGGGTGGTGGCGGCCACCGGGGGCAGCCGCGATCTCGTCGGGCACGATGACCGCCGGACGACTCTCGGCCTCACTCCAGCTGACCGCGAGCGATCTCGACAACCCGACCGATTCGGTCACCCGCACGGCCACCTACGACCTGTTCGGGCCCGGCGACGTCACCGGGCTCGCGCCTGGCGCGGTGGTCCACACCTACCCGTCGCCCGGGGCCCGCAACGTCGAGATCGACAAGGCCGTGTACGTCGAGCTGGGCGCGCCGGACCTCGCCGTGGCGCCACACGGTCGTCCTGCCGCAAGGGAAGGCACTACGCCCGTGGCTGGTGCTCCTCGTCGGAACGAGCAACGAGATCGAGGTGTCCGGGAAGACGGTTCGCTTACAGCCGTCGGTTCTGGACGCCCATCCTCTGGTAGACACGGCCCGCGGCGCTCACGTCGAACAGGACGCGGCGAGTCGCACGATCGGCCGACTGATCTCGCCACGAGCGTTGTCGCCCGACCGCGATCACGTTGCGGTGATCGTGCCCGGGTTCACCGCGGCCGGAGCGCCCGCGTGGATCACTCCGGCACCTGGGCCGATCGAGCTCGCCACGTACCATCACTGGACCTTCCACACCCGCGCGGGAGGCGACTTCGCCACGCTCGCGCGCCGCTTGAAGCTCCGCCCGGCCGGCCCCGACCTCGGATCGTCCGACGTCGAGTACGGCCCACTCCCCGCAGTCCCTGCGATGCCGGTGAAAGGAGCGCTGGTCTCCACGACCGCCCCGCCGGCGGCGGCTGTCTCGCAGGAAGTGGCTGCGGACGTCGCCGCCCTGACCGCGCCGCTCGGCGACGCTGCCCATCCAGTCCTCGGCCTACCCGACCACGCCGGACCCTGGCCACCCGAACCACCGGTCCCCGTGCAGCCCGGTTGGCGTGACGAGCTGCGCGAGGACTACCGCGTCAGGGCCGTCGCCGGGCTCGGCACCGAGGCAGGGATCGTCAACCAGGAGCTCCTCGCCCGTGAAGCAGGCCGCCTCGCCGGAGCCTACGAGGAGGCCGCCGACCGGCTCCGTCGGCTGACCCTGGGACTCCTCGCGTCTCGTTCGCTGTGGAAGCGGCGTGTCCCGGTGGACGGCGCTCGCCGGCTCGGTGTGCTCGGGCCCGCGCTGCGGGACGTGCTCACCTCGACCGGCCCGATCGCCGAGGCGATGGAGCACAGAGATCGCGCGCTCGACCGCAGCCTGTTCTCGTCGGCCGCGCAACGAGCACTGCGTCGGCGTGGAGCGCGCAGCGCTGTATCCACCTCCCCGAATGTCCCGGCCCCGTCGGATATCGGCGCCACCCTGCGACTCGCCGCGGCGGCGCCGCCGCGGCGCGTGCGCAGCGCTCCCCACGCGGTCCATATGGACGCCTTCGCGCGCGAAGCGAGCCGCACCGCGCTGGACGACGCACTCGGCGGCAGGGTGCCGGACCCGAGCCGGCTGCGGGCGACCGCAGCCCGGCTGAGCGCGGCACTCGATCGACGCCAGCTCGATCCTGACACGGTGCGGTTCCTCGACAGCCGGCTGCGAACCGTCGTCGACCGGTTCGGCGCCGGCCTACCCGCGCCGATCCTGCCTCTGCTCCGTCTTGTCGACAGCGCCGGACGGCTGTCACGCGAGCGAGTGCGGGTTCTCGCCTCGGCTCTCGACGCGGAGCCGGACTCTGACGATCTCGCGGCGCTGGGAGCGATGGTGGCACGGCGCCCCGGCCAGCCGATCGCGACCGCGCTCGACCTCGACCGTGCCAGCACGGAGATCTCGGCCGCGTTCGACCCGACGATCGCGCGCCCGACGATCGTCGACCGCGTGCTGGATGGAGTCCTCGACGCGGTTGGCTCGGTGGACGAAAACCCGACGGCCCCGGTCGAGCTGACCCCCGATCTCGATCTTCCGGCGTGGCGGTTCCTGCGCGACGACGCGCCCGAGTGGCTCTTGCCCGGCGCGGGCACGCTACCCGAGGACACCGTAGTCGCCTTGACCACCAACCCCGCGTTTGTCGACGCATTCCTTCTCGGGCTGAACGCCCAGGTCGTCGCCGAACTGCGATTCCGCAACTACCCGCTGATCCCCGCGTGGACGCCGGTGCGCACCTTCTGGGATCGCGCCAACGCCGCGACCGGCGAGGTCGACGACGACATCGTCGACATCCGCACCTGGCCACCGGACTCGCCGTTCGGTGCGGCCAGCCACCAGACGCCGTCCGCGTCGAGCGCTGACCTGGTTGTGCTGTTCAATACGCCGCTGTTTCGCGAATACCCGGGCACTCTCGTCTATCTGGTGCCCGCGCTGCGGGACGCGGGCGGAGCGCTGGACTGGGCGAGTCGCCCGAACTTCGATTCCCGTCAGTTCCCCACCTTCCAGGGACGGATCTCGCTCGACCAGACCTTCTTCGGATTCGATCTCGACCCCGCGCTCGGCGCCGAGCGGTGGGTCGTGCTGGAGGAGACCGTGAACGGACGACGCTTCTTCAATGCCGCGACGAGACCGAGCGCGGCAGGCAACGGCGCCGACCTCGCCCGCGAAACGGTCAGCCCACCACGGCGCGTGCTGATCCGCGGGGACGTCCTCCTCGGTGGAGTCCAGCCGTGAGCGCTCCCGAGATCGGCGTGCTCCTGCCCGTTCGGCTCGAGACCCGTTTCGTCGCTCCCCGTCGCCAGAGCGGGCGCTGGCGCCTCCGTGTGCGTGTGGTGCCAGACGCGGTCTCGATCACGAACCACGACGACGTTCCATCCACGGTCGAGCTCGACGCGGTCGAGGCGATGTGGCGCGCTGCAGGCGGACCGGGGCTCGAGTCTCCCGAGGGACGCCGCGCGTGGCGCGCGCTCGCGGCCGCTGTTGGTCCCGAGCGCGCGGCGTGGCTCGCACGCACGTTCCCGCCGGTCACGGGGTCGGACGGACTGATCACGATCGCCCGTCCAAACGAGACGCGGACGGAGATGCGCGCCCCGCGCGTGATGGGGCTGCCGCCGACGATGGAGATCTGGATCGCCCGCGGCGGGCGGCAGCCGTTACCGGCGGCGACGCTGGCCGTGCTCGCCGACGAGATCGACCTCGATCTCGACGACCCGAACAGCGCGAGCCAACCGTGGTGGACGTCGTTTCCGGAGGCGGTGCGCGTAGGTCTCGCGGCCGAGATCGACCTCGGTACAGCACGGCCGGTCGATATCGATGCGATCTACGTCGTCGGCATCGGCGGCGGCGATCCGGGGCCCCTGCTGGCGGCGCAGGCGAACGGCGGCCGCCTGGGCATCGTCGCCCCCGGCTCGGCGACCAGCAGCGTCAACGGCGACGCGGCCCTCTCGCTGGGCGATGCCGATACGTGGCGACGACTCGTGCCGGTCGAAACCGCGGCACAGTCGGGCACCGTTGCCGTCTCCACCGCGCTCGCCGGCTCTCCGGTGATGCACGGGGTGGTCGGCGGCGATTCCGATCATCGCCCGCTCAACCGTGCCATCATCGGCGCGCTGTGGCCCGCGCTCTGGGGTCACTCACTGGCCAACGTCTGGGATTACGCGACCGAAGCCGACGAGCTCGGCCTGTGGGCCGCGGCAAACCTCGTGCCTGAGGGCCCTCTGCCGTCCATGCGTATCGAGAACCAGCCGTACGGCCTGCTGCCGGCCACGTCGCTGCGCCGCTGGCGCTCCGCTACCGGTGATCCGGCGATCGAAGGGCGTCTCGTGCCCCTGGTGCGCGAGCTCGTGGGCGCGTGGGCAGCAGCCGCAGAGCGGCAGGCGGCTCAGAGTCAGGCAGACGCACTGGCCGACCTGGTCCGGAACCCGACAGCGACACGCTATGAGTGGCGGTGGATGATGCCGACGACGTTGGCCCACGCCGCGTCGTTCCGCTTCAACCAGCCGGTGCCGGCCGCCGACCTCCAGGCATGGTGGACGCGTCAGGCCGAGCAAACTCCGCGGCTCGACCCGGCCGCAACTCCGGCGCGCCAGCTCGTGTCGGTGGGATGGGGCCACGAAGTCGAGCTCCGCCTGGTCGAGCCGGACGACCTTCCCGCCGGCACCGATACCGGCGAGGGTTTGTCCCGTCTCGCGGCGGCGTCGGTGGCCGAGCTCCTCGCCGCCGGACCTGCACCCGGCGGCGTGCGTGGTTCACCGCCGTGGGGTACGAGCACGCTGACCGAGCTCGCCCGGCACTCGCTGCTCGCAAGCGCGGCGGCTGTAGCCCGCCGCGCGGCCGGCCAACCTCGTGCACTCGTCGAGCCGGTCAGCGTCGACCGGCGGTCGGCGACGGAGACCGAGACGTGGGCGGCGCGCCTGAGGCCCGCCGACATGCGCCGGCGCGGCGATCCGTCGATCGGTGTTCGCCGCAACGTGGTCGAGGGGCTGCAGGCACTCGCCGGCGAGGCGGTGGCCGACATCGACCGCGGACTGCGTGCGGCGCTCGACACGGCCACCCATCGGCTCGACCCGTGGGCAACGGCCATCGCCTGGCGCCGGCTGCAGGACCTCGCCGCTGCCCCACGGACGCTTGGCGTGTACGCCTGGGTCGACGCCCTCCGGCCGCGCCTGTCCGGCGGCGACCACCGTTACGTGCTTGCTCCGTCGACCGAGCAGGCCTCCGTCGCAGCGGTGCTCCGTGACCGGGCACTCCGAGATCCGGACGCAGATCGGTGGCAGATGGATCTCACCTCCGACGCCATCCGCGGAGCCTTGCGGCTTGCGGGTGAGACACGAGAGGGCAGCCACCCGGCCGAGTCGCTGGGTCGAAGGGTGGAGGCCATCGTGAACCGTCCGGACGTCATCGACCGCTTGCGCGCTGCGTTCCCATCGACCGTCGGCTTCGGTCTTACCCGGGCTGACCTGCGCATGCGCCGTGTGTGCGACGGCATTTCCGTCCTCGATGCAGCCGAGAACCGACCCGCAGAGCTCAGCCAGCTCGGCGTGCGCCCCGCACAGCTCACGGCGCTCGCCGAGCTGGCGGCCGCGGTCGACGCCCTCGCAGACCTCCACGTCGCCGAGGCTGCACTCGGCGTCGTCAAGGGGCGCACGGCCGTCGCGTCGGCGGCGACGAGCGCAGCTGCCGGCCAAGGGCCACCCCCCGATTTCGACGTTGTGCGCACGCCGAGAGGAGGCCGGGTCGTCAACACCGTCGCGCTGGTCGTCCTGCCGAGCGCCGCAGCACCTACCGGAGCGCGGCCCAGTCCCGCGGCCGTCGCCGACGCAGCGGTCGCCAGCTATCTCGACGACCGCTCCGGAGACCCTGCGGGTGCGGCGTGGGAATGGGCAGCCCTCGACGCCGCAGGCGAGCCGGTCGGCAAGGTGACGCTCGCCGGCATCGGCCTGCGTCCGTGCGACACCGTCGGTCTCGGCAGCGCCAACCTCCGGGACGTCGTGCTCGACGTCAGCGGCGCGGCCGGCCTGGGCCCGGCGGATCCGTCGGGACACGCCATCGTTCGGGCTCTCGCGGCCGCCCTGGCCGGAGTGCCGGCGCTCCCGGAAGACGTGGGCAGGCCGCCCGATCCTTCCGGCGCCGCGGTGGTCGAGCTTCGGCAACGCTACGCGGCGCTGCGCAACGCGGCCGTTGCCGCGGCCGCCGACACGCGGCTGGCGGCCGCCCCCGCCGCCACCGAGGGCGTACGGCGAGCCGCGCTCGGGCGGATCGCCCGGTGGGGGATCACGCCCCTCGCCGCGGATACCGACGACCCGACCGTCGGGGCACTGGTCGACCGCGTGCGCCGCGCAGCCGAGGTGCTCGAACGCCGCATCGACGACTCGCCCGCGACGATGAGCGGCGACGAGACCGTTTCCGAGCTCGCGACGGCCATCGGTGCGCTCGTCGCACCGGAGGGCCCGTGGCCCGTGTTCGCCCGCCTGCCGGCGGCCGCGTTCGACGGCTTGCGCATCGAGCCGACCACCGCCGGTCCCGCGCCACGTCTGGATCCTGAATGGTTGGAGATGGTGGCGACGGTTCGCCCGGCGCTCGCACGTCTCGAGGCGGTTCAGCTCGGCCAGCGCATCGCATCCGGCGGCCGGCCGCTTCGTGCATGGACGAACCGTCGCGGTGATCCATGGCAGACGATCGCCGAACCACCCTCGGACATCGCCGTCGTGCGCCCGTCACGGCTCGTCGCGACCTTCGGCCCTCGAGCTGCCTTGCCGTCGCGGCCGGTCGCGACGACGCCGGGGACCGTGGCCGCCGCCGTGATCGACCGCTTCGCGGAGAGTGTTCCCGACACGGAGCACGTCAGCTCGGTCGCATTCCCGCACGACGTGCCGACGGCGCGAGCGCCGCAAGCTGTCGTGCTGGCGGTACCGCCCGACGTGGACGAGGAGCTGACGGCCGCGGTGCTCGTCGACATCGTTGCGGAGGTTCGCGCGCTTGCCAGGGCCCGGATGGCGGACGCCTCGGAGCTGGGACCTGCCACCGGTTCCTTACACCTCGCGGCGGTGCCCGCGAGCGGACGTGCGGGCGTCGAGCTGGGGGCCGGCTGATGCCGTACCGCTTCGATCTCCACGTCCGTCTCGAGGCAATCCACACCCCGCATGACCCGCTGGCCCTGCGGGCCGCGTTGCGGGCACAGGTGCACGACCCGGTGTGGTTCCTCGCCCGGCAGTGGCAGCTTGGCGAGCATCTCGGCCGCGACGCCGCGTCGCCCGCCCTCGTCCACCTGACGGTGACCGAGACGCCGGTTGCCGGCCGATCCAACGCGCCGGAGGAGGACCCGCGGATCACGCCACCCGAGGCGATTATCGAGTCCGAGCCCGAGCAATGGTGGACCGTGGGGCGAAGGGTACGAGTCGGTCGTGCGCTCCGCAGTGCCGTCCCGCCGGCACGGCGACGTGATGCGACTCTGCTTGTTGGCGGCTTGGGAGCGCCGTACGATCGGCTGAACGGTCGGGTCCTCGACGGTCTGGCGTTGTACCGTGCGCGAGCAGACCTCGGTCTGTCCGACGCCCTGTTCACGGCACAGGGGATGCCGGGCGCCGAGCCGGAAGACGACTGGCGGCCTTCGGAGCTCGCGTACTCGGCGACGTTCACCGCAGGGCCGACGACGTTGACGATCCCGCGTCACGACGGAGGCGACGTCGACTGGTACTCCGCTACAGCCACCGGTCCCGCTCCGCCTCCCGCATCGCCTCCGGTCGTGCGTACGAGCTACCCGACGCGCGTTGCCTACGACGGGTCGCCCCATCCGAGGTGGTGGCAGATCGAGGATCACCGCTACGATCCCGGCGCTGTTGCCCCGCATCGCACGCATCTCGCGGCGCTGATGCTGATCCACGTGACCGCCTCGCACGGCGACGACTGGTTCACGGCGCCGGTGCTCAGTCCGACCGGCACGCTCGTGGCCGTCACGCGCATGCAAGTCGAAGACGTGATGGGACTGACTTCGACGAACCGCCCGGTGGACGACTGGTCACTGTTCCACGTCAGCGGACGGCGGCCCGGCGAGCTGCTGATCTGGCCGACGATCGCCAATCCGCTGACGGGTACGAGCGCGCTCGACGAGGTGTTGCTGGGCGTGGACGAGGATGCCAACGTGCTGTGGGCGATCGAGCAGCGCGTCGACGGCACGGAGCTCGTCGAGCCGGACGAGCCTGTCCCCGCGACGCCAACCGAGGCTCCGCCCGGTCAGGTCGTCGTCACGGGAGCCCGCCGGTACCGCTACGTCCCGGCGACGACGGTTCCCCGCCTCTGGCACCCGTACCTGTCCTCGGACGTCGGCAACGTGCGGCGCTACGTGCAGGGTCGCCTGGCCGACCTCAACGCCAGGCCGGTGACGCCCCGGCCAGGCCCGACGAGTCGTCTACTTCGCGACCCGGCCGCCGGCCCGGCCGACCCAGCGCACGAGATCCTGCCCGACACCATCCCCCGGGCCGGCCTTCGCCTGGAACGGCGCCACGTCCTCGGTCGGCGAACCGACGGCGAGCCGGTGCTGTGGGTGCAACGCCGCCGAATGCCGCTCTTCGCCCCGCCCGCATCTGCCTTGCGTCTCGATGTCCTCGAGGAGATCCCGGAAATTCGGCTATGAACGCTAGAGGGTCGGCCGGCGTTCGACGACATACGCTTGCCCTGCCCGGGCTCGCGGTCGGCCCGTTCGCGTCCCTGCAGCGTGTTTCACAGGAGATCCGATAGGGTAGATCTGCTTCAAGCGCAGCGATGCGCTTCTTCAGCGACTGGGCCGGGTGCTGCCGCAGGCGCCCGGCTCAGGTTTTCTCAGAGCCACCCCGGCAGCCGACCGTTGTAGGAGCTCCGCGGGGCAGGCCCACTCTGAGAGAGTCCCCCGCATGCCTGCGCCGGCGCGCGGATATGCGCTCGTCCTCGTCTCGGCGTCCTGCTTCGGGACGCTCGGGGTCTTCTCGAAGCTCTTCTACGACGCCGGCGGTGACGCATACACCCTTCTCTTCCTGCGCTTTGCGGTCACCGGGCCGGTACTCGCGCTGCTCGCCTACCTCGCTCCGCAATCCCTGGCCGGGGCGCAAGGCGGCCGTACTCGGAGCCTCCCTCGGCGTGTTTCAGCTCGGGGTCGCGATCGCGCTCTTCGAGGGCTTCGAACGCGCCCCGGTGGCGCTCGTCACGCTCCTCTACTTCGCCTACCCGCTGATCACCGTGGTCGGGGCGGCGCTGCTCTTCCACGAGGAGCTCGGGTGCAGGCGCGCCCTGATCCTCGTCGTCGCCCTGGCGGGCGTCGCGCTCACGATCGGCGCGCCGGAGTCGGCGACGTGGGTCGGGATCGTGCTCGGGCTCGCGGCCGGGCTGTGCGTCGCGGCGCTGATTCTCTCGAGCCGCCACCTGATGTCTGCGCTACCCGCTCACGCCGCTCGATGCTCGGCGGACTCATGTTCACGAGCCCGGCAATCGTGCTCGCCCTGACATTGCCCGCGCGGGCTGCGGACTTCGACCTCTCGGGTGAGGCATGGGCCTGGGCGGTCGCGTCGGTCGTCGTCGGGGCGGTGATCCCGATCGGGCTCTTCTACAGCGGTATCCGCCGCGTGGGAGCCGGAACAGCGGGTTTGCTCTCGGTCGCCGAGCCGCTCGTCAGCGTCCTGCTCGCGTATGCCGTGCTGGACGAGTCGCTCACCGCGCTGCAGCTCGTCGGCGGGGTCCTGATCGTCGCGAGCGTCGTCGCCCTCAGCCTGCAGCGTCCGGTGCGTAGCTACGGTGCGCGGCAGTGACGATCACCGTCCTGCTGGGGATCGCGAGCGCCGTCTGCTGGGGGGCTCCCGACGTCTGGCTCGCCCGGGCGACGCGAAGCGTCGGGACGGTCGCCGTTCTGCTTCGGCTCGATCCTGATCGGGTTCTGCCTCGATCCTGCCGGGCGCCTTCTTCGTCGACACCCCGGACTGGACGGCGCGCGGTGTCGGGCTCGCGGTGCTCGTGGGCGTGCTGTCTGCGTTCGCCTACCGCATCGGCTTCTCGGCGTTTCGGGACGGTGCGGTCTCGGTGGTCGCGCCGATCATCGCCTGTGAGGGTGCGGTCGCGGCGGTCATCGCCATCGCGGCCGGCGAGGACGTGCCGACCGTCGCCGCGGTGTTCCTGCCGATCGCGGTGGTCGGGGTCATCCTGGCCGCGATGGGGCGGGGTGGAGGCCGGGCGGCCGTGCTACCGGCGGTCGCCGCGGCGCTCATGTGGGGAGTGATCCTCGCCCTGAGCGTCCCGGTGGCCGACGACCTCGGTGTCTACTGGGGCTTCCTCCTCATCCGCGCGAGCGCCCTCGCCACGGCGCTGCCGATGGCGATTGCCGCGGGCGCCGTCACCTCCTGGACGAGGGATTTCTGGAAGGTCGCCGCCTGGGGTGTCGGCGACTCGGCTGCGTACCTGCTGTACGTTGCGGCCGCCGACCGCGGGCCGGCGGCCGTGGCGAGCGTCCTTGCCGCACAGTTCGCGACCGTAGCCGTCTTCGCCGGCTTGATCTCGGGTGAACGCCCTCTGCCTCGCCAGGTCGCCGGGATCGTGCTCGTGATCGTCGCAGTCACGGGAATCGCCGCTCTCGGCGGCTAGCACCGCGCCGGCTCGTCGTCCGGGGCGTCCGCGATGCTGACCTCGATGGCGACACCCGAGCGGATCCTCCGCGTGCGCCCGCGCACGGTGCTGGGCGTGCTCGGGCCTCGCCCTGCTCGTCGCGGCCCTGGTGTTTCTCGTCTACTCGAGCTGGCGGATCATCACGTGGATCCTGATCGCGCTGTTTCTCGCGATGGCTTTCAACCCGGCGGTCGAGTTCTTCGAGCGGCGGGGGATGCGGCGCGTCTTCGCCGCGCTGATCGTGCTCGTCCTGGCGGTCGCCGTGATCGGGGGCTTCCTCTACCTCGTGCTGCCGCCGCTCATCGACCAGATCGCGGAGTTCGTCGACGCCGTTCCCGGGCTGGTGCAGGAGCTCACCCGCGGCGAAGGCCCGCTCGGGTTCCTCGAGCGCGACTACCAGATCGTCGAGCGGATCCGCGCGGCGCTCCAGGATCGTGGCCTCGGAAGCGTCCTCGGTCTGACGACGCCGGCGCTCTCGATCGCGCAGAGCGTCGTAACGGCGGTGGTCGGCGTCGTCGCGATCGTCTTCCTCACGCTGTTCATGCTCATCGACGGCCCACGTCTGCACCGGTCGATCGTCGGACCTCCTCCCCGAGGGCCCGCGGGCCCGCTGGGAGCGCATGGCTCATGGCATCTACAAGACGGTCGGGGGCTACGTCTCGGGCAACCTGCTGATCAGCTTCATCGCGTTCATCGGCGCGCTCGTGATCCTGCTCGCGACCGGCGTCCCGTACTCGGTGCCGCTCGCACTCGTGGCCGGGGTGTTCGATCTCGTCCCGCTCGCAGGAGCGACCATCGCGGCCGTCATCCTCGTGACCGTTGCGACGATCACGAAGGGGTGGGTCATCGGCCTCATCGTCGGTGTCTTCTTCCTCGTGTACCAGCAGTTCGAGAACCACGTGCTCCAGCCGCTGATCTACGGGCGCACGGTGCAGCTCTCGCCGCTCGTCGTCCTCGCCGCGGTGCTGATCGGCGCCGAGCTCGCCGGGATCATCGGCGCGCTCGGGGCGATCCCGATCGCCGGGCGCCATCCAGGTGATCCTGCGCGAGTACCTCGAAGCGCGCCGCGAGCGCGCGGCGAAGGCCGAGGCCGACCGGCCGCTCTGATTTCACCGGCTCGTAAGGTTCTCGCCCCAGGCGCCCTCTACGATCCGTCCAATGCGAGTCGAGATGCGCCGGCGAACCATGGACCACCTGCTGGCGGAGGCGCGCGAGGGGATCGAGCGCCTGACGCCCGAGGAAGCCTTCGTCGCTGCTCGGGCCGGGGCCGTCCTCGTCGACGTCCGCTCGGCCGACGAGCAGCGACGGCAAGCGGTGCGCATCCCGGGGGCGCTTCACCATCCGTTGTCCGTGGTGGCGTGGCGGCTCGATCCCGACTGCCCGACGCAGAACGCGAAGCTGCCGCTCGACGCGCACGTGATTCTGCTCTGCCGCGAGGGATACTCGTCGAGCCTGGCCGCATCCTGGCTGCGTGCGATCGGCTTCGCGCGGGCCGACGACGTGATCGGCGGCGTCGACGCTTGGCGTGCCTCGGGACTCCCGTTGACCGAGGCGGTGACTTGACAGTTGCCCGTCCGCCATGAATCAAATGATCGATCCGACAGAGGAGGAGTGCCATGGCGGCGATCGCCGACGATCTGCTGAGCGAGCTCGAGGGCGTACGCGGCGACCTGCTCCGCCCGGCCGACGACGGCTACGACGAGGCTCGCCGGATCCACAACGCCATGATCGACAAGCGGCCGGGCCTCATCGTGCGCTGCCGGGGAACGCGCGGACGTCGTCGCAGCGGTGAATCTGGCCCGTGAGCACGGCCTCGAGGTGTCCGTCCGCGGCGGCGGCCACAACGTCGCGGGACGGGCGGTCACCGAGGGCGGCCTCATGATCGACCTGTCGGCGATGAAGCCGTTCAGGTCGATCCGGCGGCGCGCCGCGCCCGCGTCCAGGGCGGCGCGACCTGGGGCGACGTGAACCGCGAGACGCAGCTTCACGGCCTCGCCGTGACCGGCGGCGCGATCTCGACGACCGGCGTCGCCGGGCTGACGCTCGGAGGCGGCCTCGGGTGGCTGATGAGCCAGTACGGTCTCGCGGCCGACAACCTCGTCTCCGCCGAGGTCGTGACGGCCGACGGGCGCGTCCTCACCGCGAGCGAGAGCGAGAACGCCGACCTCTTCTGGGGCCTCCGAGGCGGCGGCGGGAACTTCGGCGTGGTGCCGTGGTTCGAGTTCCGGCTGCACGAGGTCGGGCCGATGATCACCGGCGGGATGGTGATCCATCCCTTCGACGCCGCCCGCGACGTCCTCCGCTTCTATCGCGATTTTGCCGCAGACATGCCGGACGAGTTGACCGTCTTCGGGGCAATGCCGCATGCGCCCGACGGCTCGGGGACGCCCGTTGCGGGCTTCGCCGTCTGCCATACAGGGCCGCCCGAGCAGGCGAGCGCCGATCTCCAGCCGCTGCTCGAGTTCGGCGAGCCTCTCGAGGTGCACGTCGGTCCGATGCCGTACGAGGCGCTGAACGCGATGCTCGACGGCGGGTTCGCCGAGGGTGCCCAGAACTACTGGAAGTCGAGCTTCCTGACCGAGGTGCCGGACGACCTGATCGACGAGCTCGTCAAGCGGTTCGCCGCTTGCCCGTCGCCGATGTCCGCAATCATCTTCGAGGTCTTTCACGGCCGGGTCACGCGGATTCCCGTTTCGGCAACAGCGGTTCCCCATCGGGAGCCGGGCTTCAACATGGTGCTGGCTTCGCTCTGGCCGGACCCGGCGGACAATCAGGCGAACATGACCTGGACGCGCGAGACGTTCGCTGCCGCCGAGCCGTACTTCGCCGGCCGCCGCTGGCTCAACTACCTTGGAGACGACGAGGACGAGCAGGCTGTACGGGCCGCGTACGGACCGAACTACGAGCGGCTCGTCGAGCTCAAGCGGCGTTACGACCCCGAAAACCTCTTCCGGCTGAATCAGAACATCCGGCCGTAGCGGACTCCGCGGCGCCCGGCGCCCGTATCCCTTCCGCACACGTTCTCGACGAAGGAGGGGTCATGTGCCGGGCACGCCGTCTCGCTGTCTTCGTCGCCGGGCTGCTCGCCGTGCTCTGCGCGGTTCCCGGCCTCGCGCATGCCGACGGGCTGCCGGTGATCGGCATCGACGCGGGCCCCGGCGGTGTGCCGGCACGGTCCGGCGATGTCCGGTACGTCACGCTTCGGGCCGGTCCGGACACGGTCCTCGCGAAGATCGAGCAGGAGGGCGGCAACGTCGCCACCTCCGTGCTCATGCGCGGGACGCTCGCCGTTCCCGTCGTCGCCTTCGACGGCACGCCCGGAGGGGTTTCCGCGGACGGATCGACTCTCGTCCTGATCAGGCCGCGGGCCGCGTTCCCGCGTGCGAGCACGACGTTCGCCGTCGTCGCGACCGGCTCCTTGCGAACACGCGAGCGGGTCACGCTCCGCGGCGACTTCAGCTTCGACGCCGTCTCACCCGACGGCGAGTTCGCTGTACCTGATCGAGTACACGTCTCGGACAGATCCCACCCGGTATCGCGTCCGTGCGTACGACGCGGTCGCGGGCAGGCTCCTGCCGGAGCCGATCGTCGACCCGCGTGAGCCCGACGAGCGGATGCGCGGCTATCCGATCACGAGGGTGACGAGCCCGGACGGCCGCTTCGAGTACACGCTCTACGACGGCGCCGGACACGGGCCGTTCGTCCACGCGCTCGACACCGAGGCGCGGTCCGCAGCATGCATCGACCTGGACGCGCTGGCGGCCCGAGCCGACCTCTACGAGCTTCGGCTCGCGGTCAGCGCAGACGGTCGGATTGTCAGCGTGACGAGGGCGAACGAGCCGCTCGCGCTCATCGATGCGCAGACGTTCGATGTCTCCGAGCCGCGCGCGGCGGAGCAGCCCGACGGCGCGCGACCGGCCGTGGAGAGGGCGACTGAAACGCAAGCGGCGGCGGCGGCACAGAGCTCCACACGCGGCGTCGGGACAGTCGTGCCGGCACTCCTTGGTGCGCTCGTGGCCGGCGTCGGGCTCGCGGCGTTGGTGATCGGCCGTCGACGGCGGCGTGTCGTGCCGACCTCGACGTCCTGAGCCGCCTAGCGCCGACGGTCGTGTGGAGCGGCTTGCTCAACCCGCCACCGTGGACGCGCTAACGAGTCCGGGCCCTTGCGGGCCCGGACTCACGTTCTCGCTCGAGGCGTGCCTCAGAGCCTCGGGATCCTGATTCCCCTGTTCTGGATCTTCTGCGTGCCGGCCAGGTTGACGAATGCCACCTGGAGCTGCGCCGGCCCGCGGGCGATGCCGTTGCGGAGATTCATGCGAAGCACTGCCGTGTCCGCGTCGAAGTTGCGGATGGTGCGGGACTGGATCGTCACGCCGTTCCGGCGAACGCGCAGGACGATCCGGGCGAGATCCTCCTGGGCGTCGACCCGTACGCGCAGTTGGCGTATCGCGCGCGGCGGCCCGGTCTTCCGGATGCTCGTACTGACGACCGATGCCTGAACCTGCGCCGACACGAACGTCCCCGTCACGGCCTGGGCCGCACTCATCGTGACCACGCAGGTGCCGGTGCCGGCGCACCCCGCGCCGGTCCAGCCCTGGAACACGGTTCCCGGAGCCGCCTGCGCCGTCAGCGTCACGACCGTTCCCTGCGGGAAGCTCGCGGTGCACGTGCCGGGGCACGCGATGCCGGTGGGGCTGGACGAGACGCCGCCTGTCCCGTTCCCGGACAGGGTGACGGTGAGCGGGAACGTCTGCGTGTCGAACGTCGCAGTCACGGACTGCGCCGCGTTCATGGTCACGACGCAGCTCCCCGTGCCCGTGCAGGCGCCGCTCCAGCCGGTAAACGTCGATCCGGTGGCCGGCGTGGCGGTGAGCGTTACGACGCTTCCCTGCGTGTAGCTCTCGCCGCAGTCCGCGCCGCAGTCGATCCCCGGCGGGGCACTCGTGACCGTCCCCTGGCCGGTTCCCGCCTTCAACACCGCGAGCGGGAACGTGTTCGGGGCCGGGGCGAAGTTCGCCGTGGCCGTGATCGGGTTGTCGAAGCCCATGTTGACAACGCACGTGATCGACAGTGCGTCGCAGCCGCTCACGATCGCCCCGGCCGGCTCGACAGTCCAGCCGGTGAACGTCGAACCGGCAGCCGCGATGGCCGTCAGCTCAGGCGTGTCCGCGAAGGGCAAGAAGATGAACCACGTGTACTCCTCGGTGCACGTCGGCGTACACGTGCGCAGGACGTCCCCGTTGTCCAAGAAGTTCACCTGACCGCCGCCGGTGCCGGCCAGGTTGATGTTGAGCGTGCTCTCGTCGGTGAAGAAGCCTGCATTCGCGGCTGGCGAAGCGGCGAGCGTCGCGACAAACGCGCCGACCAGCACGAAGAAGAGCAGAAGCCTCCTTGCTCCTCGCCTTGGTTTCTCGACCTTCACGTCATCCCTCCCTTGGTTGCGTGAAAACGCCCGACCAATCATCGGGTGTAGCCGTCGCCGAGTCAACGCGCGGCCGAGGGATGCCCGCTACCGGGCTCTATCCCTGGTCGCGCGTTAGGTGGTGACACCGGGCGGCTCACGTCAGCGCCGATAGACGCCGACTCCGCCTTGTGAGAGGATGCCCCGACCAAGGGGGGCTGTGCTGCGGAGGCTCGTCGGAGTCGCGGTCGTAATGTCGCTCGTGCTTGGCGTTTGCGCCTCTGGGCGTGCCGCCGATGGGAGGCATCTGGCTGACGGCGGCCGAGATCCGAGGCGCTCCCCACGAGCGGCAGCGCCTGGAACGCCGTCAAGGCGGCAGCCGACGGTAGCCTCGGAGCCCCGGACCTGGCCGACTACAACTCGAATCACGACGTGAGGACCCTGGCCGTCGCGCTTGCCTACGTGCGCACGAGCGATCCGGCCTATCGCGAGAAGGCCGTGGACGCGATCATGAAGCGCAATCGGCACCGAGGACGGAGGCCAGGCCGTCACCCTCGGCTGGAACTCGTCTCGTACGTCGCCGCCGCCGACCTGATCGACTTCCAGGCGTTCGACCCTGTCCGCGAAGGCCAGTTCCGTTCCTGGCTCGGACGGCGCTACGCCGCGAGGTCTTCTCCGACGGGTCGCTCGTCTCGAACGACGAGCAGCGCGCAAACAACCACGGCAGGGTTGCGGGTGCAAGCCGGGCAGCCGTCGCTGCGTACCTGAACGACGTCGGCGACCTCGCTCGAACCGCCCAGGTGTTCCAGGGCTTCCTCGGCGATCGAGCGGCGTACGCCGGATTCGAAGTGGAACAGCGACCTCTCGTGGCAAGTCGATCCCTCGAACCCGGTCGGCGTCGATCCGGTGGGCGAGTCAAGGACGGTCATACGATCGACGGAGCGCTTCCCGAGGGAGATGCGCCGTGGATGCTCGTTCCGCTGGCCGCCCTGCCTGACGCGGTACCCCTGGGGCGCGCTCCAGGGAGCCCTGGTCGAGGCCGAGATCCTGTTCCGCCGAGGCTACGACGCCTTCGAGCTGGCGAAGCCGGGCGTTGCGCCGCGCCGTGCAGTTCCTGCGCGACCTCGACCTCCAGTTCGGGGGCTGGTGGGCGACGGGTGACGACGCGTGGCAACCCTGGTTCGTCAATTTCGCGTACGGCACGAGCTTCCCGACGAGCCCGGCTGCCATCGGCAAGACGATGGGGTGGACCGACTGGACACACGCCCGAACCCGTGGCGGCACGGGGAGCGGAAACACTGCCCCGGTGTGCTCGGCCGTGACGCTGAGCACGCCGCAGGACACGCCTGGTGAGGCGACTCCGGCTTGCTCCGATGCTGACCTCGATCCGCTGACCTTCGAGATCGTCTCGCAAGGAGCAAAGGGCGTAGCGTCCGTGGTCGGTGGGCTTCTCCGCTACCAGCCCAGTCCTGGGGCGACCGGAGGCGACACGTTCACCTACCGTGCCCTCGACGGGACACTCGCTTCGAACGTCGCGTCCGTGTCGGTGACGATCGCGCCAGCGGGCGGCGGTGGAGGAGGCGGGAGCCTGACGCTCCTCCCCGACGGCGATGTCGCGCGCGGTCCGACCGTCAGGGACAAGAGCGGCGGCGTCCTCTCGCTGTTCTCGTCCATCGACGAGCGGGTTGCGGCCGCGGACGACGGGACCTCGTACGTCCGCAATGACAATAGACAGAGCGGCTCCTACACGGCCCGTCTCTCGGACACACCAGCCGGCTTCGCGAGCATGACGGCGATCAGCGTCTCCGTTCGCGCGAGAACGACCGGCCGGATCGACGATGCGACCGCACTCTACGCGCAGGTGCTTGCGGCGGACGGGGTCACGCCGCTGACCGCCGAGGCTCTTCTCGCCACGAATCCCGGCGTGTCGGCCTGGACGACGATCGCAAACGTCTCGCTTCCGGCCGTCGCGGCCGGGTCGAAGGCGCTGTGGGACGGGGCGGTGCTCCGCCTGCGCTGGCAGTTCACCCCGGTCGGCTCTCCTGATACGACGCAGCTCCGCCTGACAGCTGTTGAGCTCGGCGGCCACCTCCGCATAGTCGCCTGATCCCGCGATCTGCAGCTCGCTCGTCGATGCGCCTGGCAGGCTCGAACCTCACTAAGGTTCTCGGGGGTTTCGGTTGCTGCCAGCAAACGGCGAACAGACGAGAGGAGCCAAGCCCCATGAATCCGAACAAGGCGCTCTGGGAAAAGGGCGATTTCACTCGCATCGCGGCGACCATGAGAGAGAGTGGGGAGACGCTCGTCGACGGACTGGGAATCACCAGAGAGCTGGACGTTCTGGACCTCGGCTGCGGCGACGGGACCACGGCCCTGCCGGCGGCGAGGCTCGGGGCGAATGTGCTGGGTGTCGACATCGCCAGGAACCTTGTCGAGGCCGGCAACGCACGGGCGCAGAGTCTCGGCCTCACCAACTGCAGGTTCCAGGAAGGCGATGCGTCCGATCTGAACGAGCTCGAGGATGACAGCTTCGACCTCGTGGTCAGCATCTTCGGAGCGATGTTCGCTCCGAAGCCATTCGACGTGGCCAAGGAGATGGTCCGCGTGACGCGGCCCGGCGGTCGGATCGTCATGGGCAACTGGATCCCCAACGACCCGACGCTCGTCGCCCAGATCCTGAGAATCAGCGCCGCCTACTCGCCGCCGCCTCCGGAAGGATTCGTCAGCCCGATGACGTGGGGGATGGAGGAGAACGTGATCGACCGCTTCGCGAGCGCGGGCGTGCCGGAAGAGCGGATCTCGTGCGAGCGGGACACGTATTGGTTCAACTTCCCGGGCGCGCCGTCGGAGTATCTGACGGAGTTCAGGACGTACTACGGGCCGACAATGAACGCCTTCGCAGCCGCTGCCGCTAACGGCCGCGAGGCCGAGCTGCAGGCCGAGTTGGAAGCCCTCTTCAACGGCCAGAACGCAAGCGGGAGCAAGGATGCCACCTCCATTCCCGCAACGTTCCTGCGCGTCACGGTCGCGGTGTGAGCGGTACACCCCTGCCGAAGACGGCCGCGTCGGTACCTGGGCCGCATTGCCCCAGGACACGCTGAGAACTGCTGGTCTGGGAGCAGGGATCGCGCTCCAGCTCGACCGAGGCGGCATGAGGTCATGCCACACAAGGAACGCGCAGGCGAGACTGCGCTACGACACGGCTGGCTCGTGCCGGCCGACCACGAACCAGATCGCGTGGACGGGCTCGTCCCCGACGTTCGCGAACCGGTGAGGGGTCGTGCACTCGAACCCGATCGAGTCGCCTGGTCCGAGCTCGTAGGTGTTGAAGCCGATCGTCACCTGGAGGCGGCCGGACAGCACGTATCCGAACTCCTGGCCGCTGTGGCGCAACAGGGCGTTCGCCGGTGTCGACTCTCCTCCGACGCCGTAGATGAGGTAGAGGAAGTCGATGTTGGGATCGGGTTTCGGCGCCAGGCGCTCCCAGCTGACTCCGCTCCCGAGCTCGATCTTCGGCCGGTTCTCCGGGTGCTGTACGACTCCGTCCGGCGAGGCGGGCGGCTGTTCGTCCGGAATCGGGGCCTGAGCGCTCGACGCTGGGCCGGCGAAGGCGATCTCGCTCAGCGAGAGACGGAGCTCGCTCGCAATCGCGAACAGCGTCGTCGCCGACGGATCGGCCTTACCTTTCTCGATCTGCGAGATGTGCGCCGGCGAGACGCCGACCCGGCGGGCAAGCTCACGGACCCCGATGTCCTGGCGGAGCCGTGCTTCGCGGAGCCTCGTCCCGAGGTACGCACGGGCATCCTGCGACCGAGCCACGGTACGGTTCATGGGCGAAGTATTGCAGAACGAGCGCACCCGTTCCTGTCAGTGAACAGACAAAAACGCTGGCTCCGCACCGGACTGCAGCCGTATTCAAGCCAGTTGTGGCGTTTACTCGGCGGTGTGCTTGACACCGATCTCCCATGGTGTTTACACTCGCAAACACCATGAAGCCCGTGAGCTTCGAGTACCACCCGGTGCGAGACTGCGCTGAAGCGCTCGCGATACTGCGGGATCTCGGCGACGACGCTCGGGTTCTCGCGGGCGGGCAGAGCCTGATCCCGCTCATGAACTTCCGCCTCTCGCAGCCGGCGCACCTGGTGGCGATCGCCGGCATCGAGGAGCTTCGGTACGCTCGCGTCGAAGGCGAGGAGCTGGCGGTTGGCGCCGCTGCGCGTCAGGCGGACGTCGAGCACGACGGCACCGTTCACGAGCAGCTGCCGCTGCTCGTCGAGGCGCTAGGGCTGGTGGCCCATCCGCCCATCAGGCATCGCGGAACCGTGTGCGGGAGCCTCGCGCACGCTGATCCTGCGTCCGAGCTTCCTGCCGTGGCTCTTGCGCTCGGGGCGACGCTCGTTGCTCGGAGCGCGGCCGGGGAGCGACTCGTACCGGCCCGTGACTTCTTCCAGGGCGCATTCATGACCGCGCTCGCCCCCGACGAGTTGCTCGCCGAGGTCCGCTTTCCCCTCGATCGTGGTAACGGTCACGCGATCCTCGAGTGCGCGAGAACTCACGGGAACTTCGCGCTCGCCGGGGCTGTTTCGGTGCTCCGTCTCGACGGGGCCCGCCGTGCGCGGAATGTCGCGATCGTGGTCTTCGGGGCATGTCCCCGCCCGACTCGGGTCGACGCCGCAGCCGCCCTTCTCGAGGGCGAGGTAGTGACTGAGGACCTCGTCGCCGAGGTAGCGGCCCGGGCAGCCGACGGAATCGAGACGATCGCGGACATCCACGGGTCGGCTTCGTATCGCCGACGCCTTGCCCGCGTTTACGTCAAGCGGTCATTGCTTCGTGCCATAGCCCGAGCGGAGGAGGAGTCGGGATGAGCGAACATCGGATAGCGCTCGAGGTGAACGGGGAGCCGGTAGAAGCGACCGTCGAGTCGAGGCGCCTGCTCGTGGACTTCTTGCGCTACGACCTCGGGCTCGTCGGCGTGCACGTCGGCTGCGAGCACGGCGTGTGTGGGACGTGCACAGTGCTTCTCGACGGGAGGAGCGCACGCTCGTGCATCGCGTTCGCGGTGGAAGTGGATGGGTCGTCGATCACGACGGTCGAGGGCCTTGCTCCGCACGGACGGCTGAACCCGCTCCAGGAGGCGTTCCTGGAGAACCACGGCCTGCAATGCGGGTACTGCACGCCGGGGATGCTGCTTCGCGCGACCGAGTTCCTGCGTGAGAACCCCGCCCCCACACGGGCCGAGGCGCGCGAGGCGATCGCGAGCAACCTGTGCCGCTGTACCGGCTACCAGTTCATCGTCGACGCGCTCCTCGACGCCGCTTCTCGGCTCCAGGCCGCGCCGGACGACGTGATGGGCGTCAGTGCGGGCGCGCACGAATGACGATGACCGTGGATGCACCGCACCGCTGGATCGGCAAGTCGATCCCGAAGGTCGAGGATCGGAAGTTCTTGCTCGGCCGCGGCAACTACGTCGATGACCTTTCGGTACCGGGCATGCTCCATGCCGCGATGCTGCGAAGCCCGCACGCGCACGCGCGCATTCTCAGCATCGACGCCGAGCGGGCTCGCGGGCTGCCCGGTGTCGCCGCGGTCGTGACGTGCCTCGAGGCCATGGAGCTGTGCGACCCGATGCCGGATTTCGGCCCGGCTCCCGAGCTGCACGCGTGGCGATGCATGGCGTCCGACAAGGTGCGCTTCGTCGGAGAGCCTGTAGCCGCGATCGTCGCGTCGAGCCGCTACGTCGCCGAGGACGCGCGCGATCTCATCGAGGTCGAATACGACATCCTCGAGCCTGTCGTCGACGCGCAGGGCGCGATGGAACCCTCCGCTCCGCTCGTGCACGAGGGCCTGAGCTCCAACGTGGCGATCGACTCGACGCTCAGCTACGGCGACCTCGATGCGGCGTTCGCCAACGCGGCCCTCGTGGTCCGCGACCACTTGTACTGGGGCCGGACGGGCGGTCAGCCGCTCGAGACCGTTGGTGCCGTCGCGAGCTACGACCCGGCGACCGGCCTGATGACGATCCACTCGAACTCGGTCGCCCTCACGAACTTCCTGTTCCTGCTCGCGAAGGCGATGAAGATTCCCGCGAACAAGCTGGACCTCCATCCGCATCCTGCGGGCGGGAGCTTCGGATCGAAGTTCTGGGCGGTGCGGGTCAACGTGCTCGCCGGGATGCTGAGCAAGGTCGTTGGCCGCCCGGTGAAGTACGTGGAGGATCGCCTCGACAATCTCTCCTGCTGCGACCACCACGGCTCCGAACGGTCCTACGACATCGAGCTTGCGGTCGCCGCCGACGGTACCTTCACGGGGCTTCGGCTGGACGTGGTCGACGACTACGGCGCCTACATCCAATTCGGGTTGGGCACGCACGGCAACGCCATGGCGCAGGTCATCGGCCCGTACCGGATCGAAGCGATCGAATACCGGGCACGCGGCGTCTTCACGAACAAGTGCCAGCAGGGCGCGTACCGGGGATTCGGGTCGGAGGTGCACAACTTCGTGCTCGAGCGCATCGTCGATCTCGCGGCCCGCGAGCTCGGCGAGGACCCGGTCGAGCTGCGCCGGCGCAACTTCATCCGCCCCGAGCAGTTCCCCTACAAGATCCCCGGCGGCAACGAGTACGACAGCGGCGACTACGAGGCGGTGCTCGACAAGGCGCTCGAGCTCGCCGACCTTCCACACTGGCGGCGCGAGCAGGAACGTCTCCGCAAGGAAGGTCGCCACATCGGCATCGGTCTGGTCACGTGCCAGGAGCGCAGCGTCTACGCGGCGAACGAATGGTGGTTCTTCGATCGCGGCAAGGGCACCTTCGTCTCGAGCGTCCCCGAGAGCATTACGCTCAGCGTCGACGCCACCGGCGGCATCACGGCGACGCTGTACTCGACCGCCTTCTGGGGTAACAGCCCTGAAACGGTCGTGGCCCAGTGCGTCGCCGAAGAGATCGGCGTGGAGCCGGAAGGCGTGAGCATCGTCTACGCGGGAACGAGGACCGGTCTCCCGGCCAGCGGCCCGGGCGGCAGCAGATTCACCGTCATGATCGCCGGCGCGGTTCAGGGGGCCGCGCAACAGATACGAGAGAAGGCGATCAAGGTGGCCGCTCACATGCTCGAGGCCAGCCCGGACGACCTCGAGTTCGTGTCCGGCGGAGTCCAGGTGCGCGGCAACCCGGATACCCGGAAGTCGCTCGCGGAGATCGCGATCATGCCGCGTCTGTTCAAGCACAGCCTTCCGGACGACATCGACAGCGGCTTCGAAGCGCACATGGTCTTCGACCATCCGTACACGACCCTTACCACCGAAGACCGCTCCGACCTCGGGATCTTCTATCCGATGATGGGCCACGCCTGCCACATCCCGGTCGTCGAGGTCGATGTCGAGACGGGAGAGGTCAGTTTCCTGCAATACGTGGCGGTGCACGACTGCGGCACGCTGATCAATCCGCGCTCGCTCGCGGGCCACATCGTCGGTGGGCTCGCTCAGGGCGTGGGACAGACGCTGCTCGAGCAGTTCGTCTACAGCCCCGATGGGCAGCTTCTCACGTCAAGCTATCTCGACTACCTGATCCCGTCCGCGATGGAGGTTCCCGACGTCACGATCGGCCACGTGGAGACGCCGTCGCCGTTCACGCCGTATGGGGCGAAGGGAGGCGGGGAAGGCGGCCGGATGCAATCACCTGCCGCGATCGCGGCCGCCATCGACGACGCGCTGGAACCGTTCGGCGTCCGCGTCCGTGACCTGCCGGCGACGCCGGAGCGCATCGTCGAGATGCTCGAGGCGGGACGCCACGCCGAGGCGCGCTAGTGGCGATGCCCCGCATCGATCCAGGCGCGGTCGTCCGGGCAGCGCAGCTCGTACGGGAAGGCCGGATCTTCTCGCTCGCCCGTGAGCGGTTCCCTGGCATGCCGCTTTTCCCTGGACATCCTCCGTTCCAGGTGTTGACCTACCGAAGCCCACAGGGCATCTGCGCCGCGGGAGACCAGCCATGGGGACCGCGGAACGAGGTAGGGCTCGCCTATATCAGCGAGCTCCTCATAGGCAGCGCACACTCGGGCGCGCACATCGACGCGCTCGCCCATATCACCGTCGGTGACGAGCAGCGCTGGCACGGAGGGTCGGCACGCACGGACCTTGGCGACTTCGGACCGTTGAAGGGTGGTGCCGAGGAGCTGTTCCCGATCTGGACACGCGGGGTGCTGTTCGACGTGCCCGCTCACCGCGGTGTCGAATTCCTCGGAGCCGGCGAGCCGGTCACGAGCGCGGATCTTCAGGCCATCGCCGATCGCGCCGGCGTCTCGGTCGAGCCCGGCGACGTTGCGCTCGTTCGCACCGGCTACATGCGGCACTGGCCCGACCCGGTGCGGATGCAGGCGAACCGCGGACCGGGCCCCGACCTGAGCGCAGCACGCTGGCTACACGAGCGCGGCGTGATCGCCACGGGCAGCGACACCGAGACCTATGAAGTGCAGCCGGCGGTGGACTCCCTCGAGCCCTGGAACCCGCAGCCCGTCCACACGTTCCTGCTCGTCGAGCAGGGCATCTACCTCATGGAGCTGCTCGACCTCGAAGAGCTCGCGGCAGCCGGCGTCACCGAGTTCCTGTTCGTCGCCCTTCCGCTCTCGATCCGGGGCGCCACGGGATCGCTGATCGATCCGATCGCCGTCGTCTAGCACCGTGGTGGAGGTGACGCTGATCCGGCCTGCAGGCCCGCGAGGTCACGTGATCGGCGACCTCCGGTCGGTCCTCATCGCCGACATCGTCTCAGGAGAGCTCCTCGGGCCCTTCGCACTTGATGGCTGGAGCAGGCTTGCCACGCGGTATGAGGTCTCGACCGCGGCCTTGCGCCTCGTCACGGCCGAGCTTCAAGAGCTGGGCCTCGTGACAGTCGACCGCTCCGGGATGCGGGTGGCCGATCAGGAGTCGTGGCACCTCCTCGCACCAGCCGTCTTCCCCGAGCTCGACCAGCCGCGCGGCCGCGACGCGATCGCCGCCTACATGGAGGCGCGTCGCATCGTGGACGCAGAGCTGTGCGCACTGGCTGCACAGCGCCGCTGCGCGGACGACATCGACGAGCTCTCGCACGTGATCCGCTTGATTGCCGCCGTCACCAGAGCATCGACGGAGGCGCCTGGCCCACGGCGACGCTTCGAGGCCGCGGACGAGCGGCTTCGGTGCACGATCGCGCGCGCAGCCCACAACCGCCACCTCGCGGCGGTGTCGGCTCGCCTTCGACGCCGGATGCACGACGCGGACGGGATCACCAGGCGAGCCCGTGCCTGCCCGGTGTCCGGATCGATTCTCAATGCGCTGGTGGACGCGATTCGACGCGGCGATCCCGAGGAGGCATTACGGGCGGCCCAGGACGAGATCGACCTGCTCGAACGCTGGGTCTGGCGTACGCTTGCCGGCCTGAGGCGCGATCGGTGAGGGCGGCCGTCTATCGGGGGGCGCGAAACGTCGCGGTGGAGTCGGTTGCCGATCCGCCTCCCCCGGGCCCAGACGAGGTCGTGCTACACGTGAGTCACGCCTCGATCTGCGGCACGGACGCGGCGGAGTGGTGGGACGGCCCTCACCTCGTCTCGCTGTCGAAGACACATGCAGTGACCGGAAATGCAGGGCCTGTCGTGCTCGGCCACGAGTTCGTCGGGGAGGTCGCGTCCGTCGGCGCTGAGGTCGCGAACCTGCACGTCGGTGACCGCGTCGTCTCGGGAGCCGGCGTGTCCTGCGGAGCATGCAGCTGGTGCCGGTCGGGACGGACGAATCTGTGCGAGCGCTACTACACGCTCGGCCTTCAAGTCGACGGCGGCTTGGCAGAGCTCGTCACGACGCCGGCAAATATCTGCGTGCCTGTCCCCGACGCATGCGACGACGTCTCGGCGGCCATCGCGCAGCCGCTCGCCGTCGCGCGCCACGCGCTAGCCCGTGGCGCTCCGCGTTCGGGCGAGGCGCTCGCCGTGATCGGAGTGGGCGGCATCGGGAGCTTCGTCATCGCCTGCGGAGTCGGTGCCGGGATGTCGCCGGTCATCGCCGTGGACGTGAACGAGCAGCGGCTCGAGACGGCCCGCCTGCTTGGCGCCAGCGACCTCGTGGACGCGCGCTCGGAATCGCCGGCAGCTGCCATCCGCGCGGCAACGGACGGCGAGGGTGCAGACATGGTCGTCGAGGCGTCCGGCACCGCCGCCGCACCGGCGACCGCGGTCGCTGCGACCCGACGGGGAGGACGCATCGTCCTGCTCGGCCTGCAGCACGCTCCCGATGAGATCGATCTGCTCGCCCTCACGCTCGCCGAGATCGAGCTCGTCCCGAGCGTTGCTCACGTCTGCGACACCGACCTGCCGCATGCGCTCGCGATGCTCGCGGGCGGCAACCTCGCTCCGACGATCGTCGATCGCGTGATCCCCCTGGGGGCAGTCGTCGAGGATGGACTGCGGCCGATCGCCGAGCGGTCAGTCTCAGGGAAGGTCGTCGTGGACGTCCGAAGCTAGCGAGCTGCAAGAACAGCCGCCATCGCTGCTGCTGCTCGCGCTCAGTGCGGCTGAGCCACCCTCCTATGCCCCGCGCTATGATCACGCGATGCTTCGCAGGATCCGGGCGGGCCTCGCAGCGTCGATCCTCGTCTTGGCACTCGCCGCCGCCTGCGGAGGCGGCACCGAGAGTGACCCGGCTGCCGCTTGGGCGAACGGTTTCTGCTCCTCGCTCACGACGTGGGGTAATCAATTGCAGACGAGCGTCGATTCGTTGACGAGCGGAGGCATCACGATGGACTCCGTCTCGACGGCGATCGACGACGTCAAGGGCGCGACCGATACCCTCAAATCGGATCTGCAGGGTCTCGGCGCACCCGACACGTCGGACGGTCAGGAGGCCCAGGACTCGGTGACCACCCTCGCGGATGACCTTGAAGCGGATGTCGAGGAGATCAGGGCCGCCTTCGAGGGTGCATCCGGCGTCAGCGAATTGCCCGCAGCGGTATCGACCGCCACGGCGACAATCGCGACCATGCAGGATCAGATCACGACGACCTACAACACCCTCCAGGGACTCGACCCGGAGGGCCAGCTGAACGCTGCCCTTCAGAACTCCCAGGACTGCCAGCAGCTCCAGCAGCAGTTCGGCCAGACCGGATCCTGACATCGGTCAAAACGACCGTCGATCGGCGCCTTGTCTAGGCGTCGCTGATCTCTCCCAGCGCGGATAGAGGTCACCGTCGTATGAGGTCGACTTGCAGAGAAACGGGCCGTCGCGTCCCGCTCGCGGTCGGCCGTCCCGGAGCTCGCGCTCGCGCCCGGCGGGCGGAGCACGGTAGAGCCGCTGAAAATCCGTAGAAAACACTGACCGCGATCCGTCCTTCCACCGATGACGCGCGGGCCATGCTCGCGCAAATGTCCCCCAACCGGCTGAAGGAGGCGCGATGACGCTCGGCGTGGCAACGCGACCAGCGCGCCAGCACGATCCCTTCGTAGGGCGCGCCGACGAACTGGATTCGCTCGAGCAAATCCTCGACGAGCTCGAGCGAGGCCGGCCGGGTGCGATCGAGCTGGTGGGCGAGCGGGGGATCGGCAACACGCGACTGCCACGGGAGCTCGCGACTCGCCGCTCTAGGCTCGAGCGTTCGAGCCCGACCCACGACCGAGCCCCGGCAAGAGGTCAAGCCGGCCCACGTCGCCGCATGGACCGTCCAGAGATGGCAGGGAAAGGAGCCTATTCATGACCGCTTCTGCAGACGAACAGAAGACGATGCAGCGTGTCGTCGTCGATCACTTCGGTGGGCCCGAGGTCTTGAGGGTGGTGGAGGACGACGTTCCCCAGCCGGGGCCGGGCGAGGTCCGCGTCCGGGTTCTGGCCGCCGGGGTCTCGTACACCGACGCCATGCTGCGCGCCGGCACGTATCTCGGCGTGCCGAAGCCGCCGTTCACGCCCGGCTACGAGCTCGTCGGCGTCGTCGAGGAGCTGGGCACGGGCTGCTCGAGGCTGCAAGGTGGGAGACCGTATCGGCGCGCTGACGGTGTGGGGCGCCGACGCGGAGCGCGTCTGCGTGCCGGAGGCGAACGCGGTCGAGGTGCCCGAGGACCTCGACCCGGCCGAGGTCGTGAGCCTCGTGTTCACGTACATGACCGCCTACCAGCTGCTGCACCGCACGGCCAAGGTGGAGCGCGGCGAGACGGTGCTCGTGCACGGCGCGGCCGGCAGGGTGGGCACCGCGGTGCTCGAGCTCGGCAGCGGTGGCCGGGCTTCGCCTCTACGGGACCTGCTCGGCTCGCGATCGGGCCGCGGTCGAGCGGCTCGGTGCGGTGGCGATCGACTACCGCGACGAGGACTTCCTGGCGCGGGTGCGCGAGCTGCCCGGCAAGGGCGTGGACGTCGTGCTCGACGGGCTCGGCGGCAAGATGTCGCTTCGCTCCTTCCGCGCGCTGCGGCCCGGCGGAAGGCTTGTCATCTACGGCCACTCGGCCACGATCTCGCACGGGCACAAGAGCTGGCGAGGGTGGATCGAGTGGTACGCGGCCACCGCGACGGTCGCACTCTGGGGGCTGCTCTCGCCTCGTCGGCGGGTGCTCGCCTACCGGATCCAGAAGCTGCGCGAGGGCCACCAGCTGCTACCCGTGGCTTCGCGTCGCCGAGCGCTTCCCGTGGGTGGAGGTCCCCGCGACCCGGAGTGGTTCCGCGAGGACTTTCGCGCGCTGCTCGAGCTGCTCCGCGAGGACAAGGTCCACCCGGTCGTGGCAGAGCGCCTGCCGCTGACGGAGGCGCGCCGCGCGCACGAGATGCTGGAGAGCTCGGCGGCGAAGGGAAAGCTCGTGCTCTTGCCATAAGCGGCCGAGGACGCTCGCCGATGGCGCGTTACCTGCGCGCTCGGATCAGTTACTCATCGAGCATGCCGTTGGCGATCGCGTAGCGAACGAGTTCGGCACGGGTCGTGAGGCGGAGCTTCTGCATGATGTGCGCCCGGTGTGTTTCGGCAGTTCGCACGGAGATGTAGAGCATCTTCGCGATCTCCTGGTTGGTGTGGCCGAGTGCGAGCAGTCGAAGGACTTCTCGCTCGCGTTCAGAGAGAGGGTCGTCCGTGGCACGGGATCTCGCTTCTGCTTCTGCTGCGACAAGTCGGGCACCGAGCGTGGGGTGGACGTAGCGGCCGTTTGAGGCGATCTCGCGCACGGCAGTGACGACCTCTGCATCCGCCGCCTCCTTGAGCACGTAGCCGAGCGCGCCGGCCGCGAAGGCTTCATGCACGTAGCTCGGATCGTCGTGCATGGAGAGCACGAGCACCTTTGCGTCGGGGGCGGCGGCCTGGATTGCTGGGAGTGCATCGATTCCCGATTGGTCGGGCATCGTGACGTCGAGGACGATGACATCTGGTTTCAGGTAGCGGGCTTCGCGGACGGCGTCGTTGGCGTTGCCGGCTTCTCCGGCACATTCGATGTCGTCTTCTCGCTCGAGCAGCAGACGGAGGCCTGCGCGGACGACTGCATGGTCGTCGACGATGAGAACGCGGATCACGAGACCCGCGCCTCGGCCACGATCGTCGTTCCGGCACCGGGCGAGGATTCGATCTTCAGCGTGCCGTCGAGGAGCTCAAGGCGCTCGCGCATGCCGGTCAATCCGAGGCGATCGTCACCCGTCTCTGCCGGGGAGAACCCGCGACCGTCGTCCTCGATCAGGACGGCGACCGTCGAGCCCTTTCGTGTGAGGAGAATGCTGACGTTGCGCGCCCGCGCGTGCTTGATTACATTCGTCAGCGCTTCTTGGACGATCCGGTAGAGCGCTGTCTCGACTTCGGATGGCAACCGCTCATCGATTTTCGCTTCGAGTTGAACGGTGAGCCCGGTTTGCTCGCGGAACCCTTCGACGAGTCGCTCGAGCGCGGGCACGAGACCGAAATCGTCGAGGGCGCTCGGACGGCAGCTCGACCGCCAGGCGGCGGACGTCTTGGAGGGTCTGGACCGTGACCTCTCGTAGCGCTTCTGCGGATGAGCGGACGTCCTCGAGTGAAGGCGCCTCCTCGAGAGAACGCAGGCCGAGAAGGATCGAGGTCAGCGCCTGCCCGGTCTCATCGTGGAGTTCGCGTGCGAGGCGTTTGCGCTCGAGCTCCTGTGCGGCAACGACTCGGCGCAGGGCGTCGCGCTGTACCCGTTGGGAGAGGTCGACAGCGACGGCGGCACGCTGGGCAAACCACTCGGCCAGGCGCATGTCCTCGTCGGTGAAGCGCAGATCGTGCTCGTCAGTGCCGGCTTTGTCGTGAATCGAAATGACGCCGATCGCCTGACTCTTGGACGAGCAGCGGCACGAAGACGCCGGTGGAGGGGACCGGTAACCCGCTCAGCTCGCAGAAGTGCCGCATGGTGCGGCGATCGAACTCGACGTCGTCGATCAGAGAGTCGACCCGCTCTGGGCGGCGCCGCTCGAGAACGCGACCGCTCTTCGACTCGCTCCGAGAGAGCTCGACGCCGAGTCCCTTGGCACGCACCGTCATGGTCGCTCGCCTCGATGCGAAGAGTGCCCTCTCCCGCCGGTAGCGCAATGAAGACGAGCCGGGCAGCGGATCAGCTCGCGTAGACGCTTGGTGATCAGCTCGAGCAAGGCGGAGAGGTCGGTCTCGTGTGCGATCGCGTTCCCGACCTCGGTCATCGACTCGAGCTGTCGCGACCACCGCCGCGCCGACTCGTAGAGGCGCGCGTTCTCGATCGCGACGGCCGCCTGGGCTGCGAGCAGCTGGACGAGCTCCTCGTCCTCCTCGCTGAAGTCCTCGCCGCCTTCCTTCTCGGTCAGGTACAGGTTGCCGTACGCGACGCCCCGGAGAGCCACCTGCACGCCGAGGAACGTCCTCATAGGTGGATGATTTGGCGGGAACCCGACCGAGCGTGGATGCTCGCTCAAGTCATGTAGGCGAAGCGGCTGCGCCTCTTTGATCAGGACACCGAGAATGCCACGACCAACGGGTAGGTCGCCGATCTCCTCGATCAGATCCTGGCTGAGACCTGTCGTCCTGAATTGTTCGAGCCCGCGACCGGCCCGGTCGATTACGCCGAGTGCCGCGTATTGTGCGCCGGTGATCGCAGCGGCGGCCTCGACGAGCCGTTGGAGGACGGCGTCGAGCGAGAGTTCCGAGCTCAGTGCGATCCCCGTCTCGACGAGCAAGCGGAGACGACCTTCCTGGCCGATCACCCAGGAAGATTGGCAGATCCGGCTGCGACCCACCCGCGCCGGTAGGTCAGTTCTCGTCGGGCCGGATCCAGGAGAACTTCTCCTCAGCTAATCGCGGTCTGCCGGCGAGGCATTCGGTCCAAGCCGCCGCCGATCTCCAGACACCGGGCTCGCCAATCAGCTGCTCTACTGCGTCTTTGGCCGACGGCTCCCTCGAAGACGAAGACAGCCTCGCGGGCAGTCAGGAATACTTCATGGCTCGCGAGGGTCGTCTGTGTGAGATCGAAAGGAGGACCCTGCTCGATCAGGACGCGGGCCTGGTCTCGCATGCTCTCGCGAAGGGGCGCGACGACGACGAACCGACTTCACGGGCGGTGACCGACTTTCGCGATGTGGCTGACGCGGTCGGCGATCTCACGCGTTTGCCCCAGTCCCGAGGCGCTCGAGATGAGGAGCCGGTCGCCCCCGGAGAGGTCGACGATCACGGACGACCGGCCGTCAATTCGTTCTGCAGGAGTCCGGCCGATCCTGAGAGAACTGATCTCGTCGATGCGAGCGTTTGCGGATCTCGTCCTACCGGACCGATCCGCTCCGTCGAGGTAGAGGCCGTCCGGTGTGATCACGAGTTGACCGGCGCAGACGGGCCCGAGCTCGTAGCGCCAGATGGCTGCGTAGGTCGTCGGCACGTCATTCATCTTCGGGCCACGAGTGTGCGACGGCATCGGGACGAGCGCTGATCAGAACTGCGGGAAACCCGCACTCGTCCGGGTGCTCATCGTGACGGCGCCGTCCCCGTCAACGTGGGCGTCGCCGGTTAGCTCTGCTGAGCAGCCATTAGCCTTCGGACATGCGCGAAGAGAAGGGTTCGGGTTTGGACGCCGTGCGTGCATTTGGTGTGATGCTCGGCGGTCCACTGTTGCTCTTTGGGGCGGCTGCTTGGAGCGTCCGTGCAACGTTGCGGGCACTGGCGGACGGGCACCTGCCCTCATCGCGGGCCGCTGCGGGCATAGCTGGTCTCGCCGGCTACGTTGTCGTGGCGCGTCCGTGGCTCAGGAACTGGGGTTCCACGCCGGCCGAACGAGCTATGGCACTCCCTGGTGACGAAACGGTCGAGGATCCTGGTTTCCAGACGACGCGTGCCGTGACGGTTGACGCGCCGGTCGAGGAGGTTTGGCCCTGGCTCGCGCAGATCGGTCAGGATCGGGGTGGGTTCTACAGCTACGCGTGGCTTGAGAACCTCGCGGGCTGCCGGCTGCGCAATGCGCATCGAATTCATCCGGAGTGGCAGCATCGCGAGGTCGGCGAGACCATTCTCTTGCATCCGGCCAGCGGGTTGAAGCTGGCTCGCTTCGATCCGAACCGCGCGCTCGCGTTCGAGGCCGGCTGGTACTTCGCACTCGAGCCGGCGGACGGACGGACGCGACTTATCGCCCGGGGTCGAGTCCCCAGGGGCCTCGGGAGCCTCGCCTACGCGGTCCTGCTCGAGCTTCCGCACTTCGTGATGGAGCGGAAGATGCTGCTGGGGATCAAGGAGCGAGCGGAACGCTAGGGACCCCTGCATCCGGCGGATCTGTACCGAGGCCTTCCTGGTAGATCGCGATTACGACATCGTGCAGCTGAGGAGCCGTCAGCACGCGACGTGCGCGAGCCAACGGTATTGACGCTCTGGGCTGGCGATAGGAAACGAGCGGTACGTCGCGTCGGCGGCTACTGGCCGCGGAATCCCCCGAACCCGCGACACGCGCCTCGTCGAGAAGAATGTGAGCCCGCCTGCCCTTCCCTCGAGTGCCACTACCGTACGACGAGCACGTCACAGGGCGCGTGATGTACGACGTCCGTGCTGACCGACCCGAGCAGCGATCTCCCGATTGGGCCCCGTCCGTGTGTGCCGACGACGAGCAGCCCGGCGTTTGCTGCTTCGGCCTCGTTGACCAGTGCCTTGGCAGGGTCCCCCCGGACCTCAACCAGCTTGGCAGTGATGTGACGCTCGCTCAGCATCGTCCCTGCTTCGTTGAGTGCCCGCTTGCACTCCTCGACCTCGATCGGATCGACAGCGGTGACCGATCCTTTGCCCTGGGGCATGAGGGGCTCGGCGGCGACGACGTGAAGCACTTCGCCGTTGGTGCAGAGTCCCGCTGCTCGTTCGAGTGCGCGCTTCGCGCATCCCGATCCGTCGTATCCGACCACGATCGCTTTCATCGTTGTCCCTCCCTGTTGCGGCCTCGCCTGTGCGGAAGCCTTCGCCGTCATGCTCGTCTGCCAGCGCGATGCCAACATCGGTGACGGCGCTGAGCTTGATTGCGGAAAGGCCGCAGTCTTGGCGCGGAGGACCGCTGATTGGCTCAGCGAAGGGCGCGCAGTGCGTTCAGGATCACGGCGACGTCGATCGCTTCTTGCAGGAGGGCGCCGCCAACAGGGGGTATGAACCCGAAGGCGGCGAATCCCATCGCGACGAAGCTGAGCCCGATCCCGAAAAGCACGCTCTGGCGTGCGATGCGGAGTGAGCGCCGCCCGATTCCGACCGCGGTGGCGACGCGGTCGATGCGATCGACCATGATGACCGCATCGGCTGTCTCGGACGAGATCGTGGCGCCTGCGGAGCCCATTGCGATCCCTACGTCGGCCAGCGCGAGCGCGGGAGCGTCGTTGATGCCGTCCCCGACCATGACGACGGGCCGCAGGTCAGGTCGGAGCTGAATCGAGCGGACAACGTCGACCTTGTCCTCTGGCGACTGGTCTGCGTACACACGATCAACGCCCACGAGGCTCCCGATCTCGTCCGCGATGGAGCCGCGATCACCGGTGACCATCGCTATCTCCCTGACGCCTGCCTCGCGGAGCGCCGTGACGGCGCCGGCCGCATCGGCTCGGACGTGATCTGCCATGACGATCGCCCCGATGAGCCGGCCGTCTACCCCCACGAGGATCTTGGCCTGACCGGCGGATTCGGTCTGGTCCAGCGCGGCTGCGACCGACGTGGTCGCGCCGCCGTAGCCTCGTGCGGTCAGCCAGTCTAGGCTCCCTACCGCCACGGAGCTACCGTCGAGTACCCCCTCGATGCCCTGGCCAAGGCCCTCCGTAGCATCCGTCGGGATCGAGAGCTCGAGGTTTCGGTCGTGCGCTTCGCGGACGAGGGCGGCTCCGAGCCCGTGGGCTGAGAGCTGATCGATCGAGGCCGCGAGCCGAAGAATTTCGTCGGGCCTGACGGAGTCGAACGCGAGGATCTGCTCGACTCGTGGTGTCCCCAGCGTAAGCGTCCCGGTCTTGTCGAGAAGCACGGTTCTCGCTTCGCCGAGCTTCTCGACTGGGCCGCCGCCCTTGACCACGATGCCGGCGCGGGCGGCACGCGAAACACCTGAGAGGATCGCGATGGGGGCGGCGAGGATCAACGGACACGGTGTCGCGACCACAAGCACGGCGAGTGCCCGGACCGACTCGCCGGAGAGGCCCCAGGCGAGCCCGGCGACGGCGATGGTGATCGGAAGGAAGATCGCGGCGTAGCGATCGGCGAGTCTGACAAAGGGCGCGCGTTCCGCCTCCGCTGCCCTAACGAGTCGAACGAGAGCGGCGTACGCGCTGTCGGCCGCGGCCCGGGTAGCCCGGAGTTCGAATGCCTCGCCGGCATTCGCTGTGCCGCTGCGGACTGGACCGCCTTTGCGGACGACAACAGGCAGCGCCTCACCGGTCAGGGCGGATTCGTCAAGCACGGCCTCATCGGAGACGACCAGGCCGTCGACCGGTACCACTTCCCCCGCGCGGACGAGCACACTGTCCCCGACAACAAGTGCGTCCGCCGGCACCTCCTCGATCGTGTCTCCGCGACGGCGACGGCCGGTACGTGGCGCGCGCTGCACCAGCGCGGTCAGCTCGCGGCGTGCCCTCTTTCCGGCGGACGCCTCGAGCGCATTGCCGCCAGCAAGCATGAGGGCGACGACGATCCCGGCCAGGTACTCGCCAAGCGCTAGCGCGCCCACCATGGCGACGAGCGCGATCGCGTCGACGCCAACGTCGCGCCGAAGCAGCGACTTGAGGACCGACCACGTGAGCGGGACGAGCGTGACCATGATCCCCACGGCCCAGACGACGTCCCCGGCCCGCGACGCCCCGGCCAGGTGCAGGAACCCGCCGGCGGCGATCGCGACCAGCACGCCGATAGCAACGAGGCGTTCGGATGTACTCCGCTCGACGACGCTGGGACGACGCGGAGTCAAGGCCGCGCCTGGTGTGCGATCTCGGTCGCTGCACGTTCCCGCCGGCGCATGAGCTCGTCGGGCGCAGAATCCTGCCCTACCAGGTCTTCGTTTGCATGCCGGTCGCCGTGCGGGCGACACGAAGGCGAGCGTCGACGACGACGCAGCGGTCGGGGAAAGCGAGCACGGGGTTCAGATCCAGCTCTGCCACCTCGGGCAGCTCGACACCGAGCCGCGACAAGCGATGCAGCACGTCAGTGAGCAACCGGACGCTCGCAGGTGCCATGCCGCGGAACCCTCCGACGAGGCGCCCCGCTTTCCCCTCGAGGACGAGTTCTTCGGCGTCGACGTCGGTCAACGGGGCGATCCGGAACGTGGCTTCGCCGATCAGCTCGGCAAGCATTCCGCCGGGGCCGAATGCGACGAGAGGGCCGAAGAGCGGGTCCTGGACGAGTCCGGCGAGCAGCTCGGTTCCGCCTTGCACCATTGGCTGAACCAGGAGGGGCGGACCGATGCGGGATGCGGCGAGCCGGACCGTCTCCTCGTTTCCGAGCCCGAGCTCGACGCCGGCGACCTCGGTCTTGTGAATCCCGGGCGTCGCGGTCTTTATGGCCACGGGGTATCCGAGTTCTGCGGCGGCTGCTGCGGCGGCATCGGCCGATTCCACGATTCGTTCCTCGACGAGTGGGATGCCGTATGCCTGGAGGACGAGGTGCGTTTCCTTGGGAGTGAGCCAGTGCGATTCGGCGTTGGTCAGCGCCTCGGCGATGATCTTCCGCGCCGTCTGATGGTCGACGTCGACAATGGTCGGGACGGTGCCGGCTCGCCGGCGAAGCCAGCGAGCGCGGGCGGCTGCCCGGCCCAGCGCTCGCGCGGCGGACTCTGGGTACGAAAAGGATGCGATCCCGGCGGCATGACGGAGTTGGGGTGGGATGCCTTCGGCGCTCATGACGACCGAGAGGAGCGGCTTGTCGCTGGCTGCGTTCTCTCGGGCGCGGGCGATGGCGGCGGCGACGTCGATCGCCTCGACGGTGGCCGCCGGCACGAACAGCACGATCACGGCGTCAACATGGGGATCGTCGAGGAGAAGCGGAAGCGTCGCCTCGTAGCTGGCGGCGGTAGCCGAGCCGAGCATGTCGACCGGGTTCCCGAGTCCTGCCTCGGCCGGCAACTGTGTTGCGAGTGCGGCGTGGGTTGCCGAGCTGAGCGGCGATAGTTCCAGCCCCGCAGCCGCGCAGGCGTCGGCGCAGAGGATGCCGAGGCCGCCCGCATTGGTCAGCACGGCGACCTGCGGACCGCGAGGAGCTGGCCCCGGCCAGCGTAGAGCGCCGCGACGTCCAGAAGCTCTTCAAGGGTCTCGGCACGGATCACGCCTGCCTGGTGGAAGAGCGCGTCGACCGCGGTCTCCGAGCCGGCGAGGGCTGCGGTATGCGAGCTGGCGGCTCTTCGCTCCGGCCGCGGAGGCTCCGCTCTTCAGCGCGAGCAGCGGCTTCTGGCGTGCGAGGCGCCGGGCGATCCGCGCGAACTTGCGTGGGTTTCCAAAGGATTCGAGGTACAGGATGACGAGCTCGGTTCGGGCATCATCCGTCCACCACTCGAGCAGGTCGTTCGACGAGACGTCCGCTTTGTTCCCGATCGAGACGAAGCTGGAGAAGCCGATTCCGCGGCCTTCCGCCGCTTCGAGCAACGCCAGCCCGAGGGCCCCGCTCTGTGAACCGAAACCGATCGAGCCGACAGGGAAACCGGTGCGTGCGAATGTCGCGTTGAGCCTGGAGCCGGTGACGGCGAGGCCGAGGCAGTTGGGGCCGATCAACCGCGCGCGGTGCGCTCGCACGAGCGCAAGGAGCCGTTCCTGACGGGCCGCACCCTCCGGCCCGGTCTCGGCGAAGCCGGCTGAAATGACGCACAGGGCATTCGTTCCGGCGTGCAGCGCCTCCTGGGCGGCGTCGAGGACACGGTCGGCAGGCACGCAGATGACCGCGAGGTCGATCGGCTCGGGGATCTCGCTCAACGATCGGACGGCGGGCACGCCCGCCAACCGGCTCGCCGGAGCGGTTGACAGCGTAGGAGCGGCCCGTGAAGCCGCCGGCGCGGATATTCCGAAAGACGGTTCCACCAATCGAGCCGGGCCGGGCGGACGCGCCGATGACGGCGACGCTCGACGGCTCGAAAAACGGCCGCAGGGAGGCGACGACTGCGACGTGGTCGCGCTCGTCGACCCGTTCGCGGTACCGCTCGGTCGGCTCGATGGAGAAGCGCACCTCGACCGTGCCGCCTTCGATTTCCCGGGTGATGTCGAACCCAGCGTCCTCGAAGACGCGAAGCATCGCGCGGTTGTCGGGCATCACCTCTGCGACGAACGTCTCCACGCCCGTGGCGCCGGCGACGGCCGCGAGCTGTTCGACGAGCCGTGTCCCGACGCCCCTGCCCTGGAACTCGTCCGCGACAGCGAACGCCACTTCAGCACAGACAGGATCGCGGAGCCGCGCCCAGCTCGCCACGGCGACAACCTCCTCGCCACCGTCGTCCGCAGTCGTCGCGATCAGACCGCCGCGATCGTTCCCGTCGGTCGTCAGGAACGGGGTTACGAGATCGGGTACAACCGCCCTCATGCCGTGGAAGCGGAAGCGCAGGCTGTCCGGCGTGAGACCGGCGAAGAAGGCGAGCAGACGATCCGCGTCCTCCGAAACGGGCGGGCGGAGCCGAAGCGTCTCACCGTCGCGGAGGATGACATCGCGAATGGCCACGTTCAGGCTGACGGCGGCATTCCACCGTGGCGGCGGCATCCCGGCCGATGACTCGGGCGCCGCGTCGACGCTTTCATGCTCATTGCGCCATCGTCGCGGCGAGGCCGCGCACTGTCATCAGAGAATGTTCCGGATCCCACTTCGGAGAATTACCGAAGCGAACCGCGCCGGTGGGTGTGAGCCGAAGGTCTTTCAGCCGCTCGGGGCTACGGTCTTGGGCCGGAGGTAGACGAACCAGTACACCGCTCCGACGAGGAGCGTTCCGCCGATCACGTTCCCGATCGTCACCGGCAGCAGGTTGTCGAGGAAGAACGCTCCCCATGTCAGGTTCGAAAGATCGGGCGTGCCAGCCAAGGAGGCGGTGAAGTCAGCGTCGTTCTTGATCGCGATGCCAATCGGCACAAAGTACATGTTCGCGACACTGTGCTCGAAGCCGGCGGCGACGAAGGCCGTGATCGGAGGCACGATTGCGAGAATCCGGTCGGTCGTAGTCCGCGCGCTGTAACACAGCCAAACGGCCATGCACACGAGCGCGTTGCACAGGATTCCCAAGGCGACAGCCTGGCCGAAGCCAAGACCCACCTTCGCCTCAGCGATTGCAACCGCCTGCACGCCGACCG
Organism: uncultured Thermoleophilia bacterium; assembly: GCA_963797645.1. GTDB lineage: Bacteria > Actinomycetota > Thermoleophilia > Gaiellales > Gaiellaceae > CAWCQC01. The sequence goes on from CAWCQC010000016.1 coordinate 65,356, forward strand.
AGCCGCCGCCGAAGGTGTACTGGCGAGCCGCGTAGACGAGCCCAACGGTCGCGAGCGCGCCGGCGAAGTTGCCGCAGTAGACGAGGACCCAGTTGCGGAGCAGGCGGGCCGTCGAGATGCGCCTGCTCGCCCACGCCATCCCGATCAGGTTGTTGCCGGTGAAGAGCTCCGCTCCGGCGACAAGGACGAGGATGAGACCAAGGGAGAACGCGAGTCCGGCCAGCAGGCGTACGACGCCGAACGGGAGATCGTCGGCTCCGGCCGTGACGGTCGTCGCGAAAACTGCGCCCATCGCGATGAATGCTCCGGCCAAGCCGCTGAGGGCGAGCAGATTGGCCGTTCCCATCTCGGCCTTCGCTCTTCCAACGTCCTCTGCCCGCCGCGCCATCGTCGGTGGCGGCAGAGCATCGAGGCTCCCGGAGGGAAAGCTCGTCTCTCGTGCGTCGGCCACGCAGAGCGGGTTCGCCATGCTGAGCTGATCCCCTCCGGGGTCGCGCCCGCCGCAAATGCGGGGAATCACGGATGGGGTTCGGCGGATCCGCGGATGCGACGCAGCACCTGGAGGCGGGCATAGGGTAGGCCATCGAAGCGGGCCTTTACCTCGCGATCGCGATGGCGCTCGCGTTCGCGCTCACCAACGGCTTCCACGACGCGTCGAACGCGATCGCGACCCTGGTCACGACGAGGGGGGCGTCGCCCCGGGACGCCATCATCCTCGCCTCGGTCTTCAACATGGTCGGGGCGCTCGTTCTCGGCACGGCCGTTGCGAACACGATCGCCGGAATCGTCGACGTCCCGCCGGGCCAGGAGGTGGCGGTCATCGGAGCAGGCCTCACCGCGGCCGTGCTCTGGAACCTCCTCACCTGGTGGTTCGGGCTCCCGTCGAGCTCCGGGCACGCGCTGGTGGGAGGCCTGGTCGGGGCGGCGCTACTCGACGGAGGCGTCGACGCGATCAACTGGGGCGGGCTCGACGGCTGGCACCCGGTCGGGCTCTTCGGCACCCTGATCGTCCTCGCGGTCTCACCGGTGCTCGGCCTCGTGGGAGGGGTCGCAGCGATCCTCCTTCTGCGCCGCGGGTTCCGACGAGCTACACGACGGGTCCACGGGCCGGTTCGCGGAGCCGAGTGGGTGATGTCGGCCGGACTCTCGCTCAGCCACGGGGCGAACGACGCCCAGAAGGCGATGGGCGTCATCGCCGCGCTGCTCCTGGCCGCCGGGAAGATCGACTCGTTCGCGGTGCCGTTGTGGGTCAAGGTGTCGTGCGGCGCGGTCCTCACGCTCGGAACGGCGCTCGGCGGTTGGCGGATCGTGAAGACGGTCGGACGGCGGATCTTCCGGCTCCAGCCGATCGACGGGCTCGCGAGCCAGACGAGCTCTACAGCGGTCATCCTCAGCGCCTCGTTGGTCGGCGGCCCGGTAAGCACGACGCAGGTGGTCGCGTCATCCGTCGTCGGCATCGGCATTGGCCGGGGCCGAATCCATCACGTACGCTGGCAAGTCGTGGAGAACATTGGCGTTGCCTGGGTCACGACGATCCCGGGTGCGGCCCTCCTCGCGGCCGCCTTTCTCCCGCTCTGGAGGGCGTTCACGTGAGAGCGAGTCGCTGGTTCCTGCCCGAGTCGCCCGATGTCCTGGGCATGCTCCGGACGCAGGCGACAATCACGGTGCGGGGGCTCGCGGCCTTCGCGGCGTGGGCCGCAGGTGATGCGACTCAGGCCGAGAACGTCGGCCGGCTCGAGCACGAGGCGGACGATCACAAGCGCGAGCTCCGCGCGATCCTGCGCACGGCGTTCTCGACCCCGGTGGAGCCCGAGGACTTGTTCGAGCTCTCGCGCGGGATCGACGCGCTCTTGAACGGTGCGAAGAACACGGTGCGGGAAGCCGAGGTCATGGCGATTCCACCCGACGAGCCGATCGCCGAGATGGCCGTGTTGCTCGCGGACGGAATGCGCGAGCTCGCGGTCGCTGTCGAGGGGCTCACGGCCGACTCGAACGCCGCGACCGCTGCGGCGGACGCGGCGGTCAAGAGCCAGCGGAAGCTCGAGCGGGCCTACCGGCGGGCGAGCGCCGCGCTGCTCGAGGTCGACGACCTCCGCCTTGTCGCGTCCAAGCGCGAGCTGTACCGTCGCATGTCGCGCCTCTCCGAGCTGCTGATCGACGTCGCCGAGCGCATCTGGTTCGTGGTCGTCAAGGAGGCCTGACATGAGCCGAGCCCGCCTGCCCTCGTGCGTCACCGTCGCGGGTGCCGGAACGATGGGAGCCGGCATGGCCGCGGTGCTCGCGCGCGCGGGCTGCTCGGTCAGGCTGACGGCACGGCGTGAGGAGACGCTCCCGGCGGCGCGCGAGCGCGTCGAGATGATCGCCGGCGCCGCGTCAAGCCGGGATGAGTGGGAGCGGTTCGCCTCGCACGCGTGCCTGTGTAACCATGCGCGAGCCTTCCTCCGGCCGGATGGCGCCCCTCGCGCGATCTGCTGGGCACGGGGCGCGAAAAGGGTTCAGTAGGGCGGGCTCGCTCTTGCCACCGATCAACGCCACCCCCTCCCGCCTGGGAAATCTCGGGGCGACGGGTCCCACCTGACGTCTGCACCTGAGCCGATGTCGAGGATGCGTGCGCCTGGCTCGAGCGGGCCCAGGACGAACGGGTGCGCTACGCCGGGAACGACTCGGCTGCGCTGTCGGGTCGTGTGCGAGGAGCTGCGGTGGGTAGCCGCTGGACGTCGATGTCTACTCGGATAGCCATGCGGGGCCTCCTTGTGGTTGGTGTCGCTGTCGGTTCGGGCGCTCCGAGGCCGGGTCGGGTCTCGCGTTCGACCTGATCCGGGTCGGGGGGCGGACGGGGAGGCCGGCCGCTTTCCAGGCTGCGAAGCCGCCGTCGAGATCGGTCGCCCGTTGGTGGCCGAGATCGTGCGCGATGGCGGCGGCGAGGCTCGAGGAGCAGCCCTCGGCGCAGGTCAGGATTAGCTGTCGGTCGAGGCCGCCGAATGAGCTGATCCCCTCCGGGGTCGCGCCCGCCGCGGATGCGGGGAATCACGGATGGGGTTCGGCGGATTCGCGGATGGTGCCGCTGCCACAGGAATGGTTCTCATTGAGGCATGCAGATCTGCCCCGCCCTCGTCGCTCGAGCGCTATGGTGGCCAAGATCGCACCTCGCCGGTTTGACAACGCGCTCCTCGGCCGCGGCGAACCGACACGACTCGAAACGGAGGGGCCATGAAGATCCTGATCGTTTACGGCACAACCGAAGGCCATACCGCGACCCTCGTGGAGCGGATGCGTGAGTCGATCGCCGGTCGAGGCTTCGACGTTCAGGTCGAGCAGGCCGGCGAACAGCCATCCGAGATACCGGCGGACATCGACGGCGTGATCGTCGGCGCCTCCGTCCACAAGACGAAGTACCAGGCCGAGGTCAACGATTTCGTGGTCGAGAATCGCGACCGCCTTTCGGCGCTTCCGTCGGCGTTCTTCCAGGTCTGCTTGACGGCAGCGGATCCTAGTCCGGAGTCTGCGCAGCAGACGCAGGCTCTCGTCGACGCGTTCGTGCAGTCGACAGGCTGGCAGCCGGAAACGGTGGAGACGTTCGCGGGCAAGCTCGCGTGGTCTCAGTACGACTTCTTCACGCGCCTGCTCCTCAAGCTGATCCTCCGCGCCCTCCATCGGCCCGCCGAGGAGCGCGACACGTCTCACGATCACGACTACACGGACTACGACGCGGTCCGACGCTTCGCAGAGACGTTCGCTGACAGGGTGGCCGCCACGGCAGGTGCGCGCCACATGTCCCACACGTAGGTGAGAGAAGCGCAATGTCTCACGTCCTCATCGCATACACGACGAAGCATGGCTCGACCGGGGAGGTCGCGGGCGCCATCGCTGAAACCTTGCAGCAGCGTGGCTTGAGTGTTGAGCTGCGTCCCGCTGGGGAGGTCGAGAATCTCGACGAATTACGACGCCGTCGTTCTTGGTGCTCCCCTCTACATGGGCCGGTGGGAGCGGAACGCCCGTCGCTTTCTCAAGCGACACCAGGCCGCCCTCCATACGAAGCCGACGGCGGTCTTCGCGCTTGGGCCGCTCAGTGACAAACCCGAGGACCGGCCCGGGCCGATGAAGCAGCTCGAAGGGGCGCTGGCAAAGACGCCCAACGTCAAGCCGGTCGCAGATTGGCTTGTTCGGCGGCGTGATCGATTCCAGCAAGCTTCGGTTCCCTTTCAGCTCCATGCCGGAGGGTGATTGGCGAGACTGGAAGGCGATTGCCGTCTGGAGCGAGGAGCTTGTCCCGCTCTTCGCCGCGCCGACTCGAGTCGCTCGTGACTTGCCGCGGCGGATGGGTCAACGTGAGGTGCGCGTCGCAACCGGCGTAGCCGCCTTGCTTGCGGCCGGCTATGTGATCCATCGTCTTGGGCGGCAGTCGGGTGCGACGTCCGCCGAGACTAGACAGGCGCTGCCTGGCGACGAGCTCGTGCCCCAGGCGATGTGGCGCTCGACCCGGGCCATCACCGTCGAGAAGGCACCAGCAGACGTTTGGCCGTGGATCGTTCAGATGGGCTTCCCCTCGCACCGCGCCGGTTGGTACACGCCCTCTTGGCTCGACCGGCTGATGTGGCGGATCGATACCCGCAGCGCCGAGGAAATCGTCCCCGAGCTCCAGCGGCTCGAAGTCGGTGACACCGTCCTGGACAGCGAGGACGGTTCAGTGTTCTTTACGGTCGTCGCCGTCCGAGCCAGACGAAGTGCTGGTCCTCTACTCGACCCGCCATCTCCTTGAGTCCAGTCCGCTCGATCAGGTTCAGCTGGGCCTTCGTAGTGCGGCCACTTCGTCGGGGCAAACACGGCTGATCGTCCGTGCGCGGGCCTGGTTCGCTCCCTGGTGGGCGTGGCCGTTCGTCGAGTTGCTCATCGGCTCCAGGCGACTTCGTCAACGCCAGCCAAATGCTCCGTGGAATCAAACGGCGCGCGGAACACAACGGGTGACCGCGACCGAACTGAAAATTCCCACCGCTCGCGGCCAGATGCCCGTCTATCTCGCCACGCCGGCCGGCGACGGTCAATGGCCGGGCGTCGTGGTCATCCACGACGCCCTCGGCATGAGCACCGACGTTCGTCGTCAGGCGGACTGGCTGGCGGGTAAGGGATATCTTGCGGCCGCGCCAGACCTCTACTACTGGGGGCGCGAGATCAGGTGCCTGATCTCGACGGTTCGCCTCGGCGAGGAACCACTCGGTGACCTGGACGCCATGCGCCGATGGCTGTCCGCGCACGACCGCTGCACCGGCAAGGTCGGCGTGATCGGCTTCTGCATGGGCGGCGACTTCGCACTCATGATGGCGCCCCGCCCCGGCTTCTCTGCGGCGAGCGTCAACTACGGCGCTGCCACAGAGGACCTCGAGCGTGCCCTGCCCGAGGTCTGCCCCATCGTCGGCAGCTACGGAGCAAAGGATCGGTGGCCGGGATTGCGCCGTGTACCCGATCGCCTCGAGGCGATGCTGAGTGCGGCAGGCGTCGACCATGACATCAAGGTCTATCCCGACGCGGGCCATGGCTTTCTCAACGACCACGAGCCCACCGAGCTACCGCTCTGGGTCAAGGCGATCGCGAAGCTCGCGGCCGCCAGCTATCACGAGCCGTCGGCCCGTGATGCGCGCTGCCGCATCATCGCCTTCTTCCAGACTCACCTGGACAGCCCGACCAACGGGACACTGTGAGCCAGGTCGATGATGCCGGGGCAGGACGAAGGGTCGCCACCCCAGATCCGCTGGACGGCGCAGCTCCGGAAGGGCCCGGGACGCGGAGCTCGCTCCGCTCGCGGCTGAAGAGGCGACCGCTCGTCCACCGGAGGAGCGCCTGATTTGGACACTCGGGCTCGGAGCGCTCGGCCTTGCCTGGCCCACGGCGACCGTCGCTGCCTACCTTCCGTCCGTTCTCAGCGAGTTCACGACATCGGACGCGATCATCGGCCTGATCCTGGCGACCGAGGGCGTGTTCGCTCTTACGCTTCCGCTCATCGTCGGCCCGCTGAGCGACGCGACCGTGACTCCCTGGGGTCGTCGCCGTCCCTACCTGTTGATCGCTGTGCCCCCTATGGCGATAGCGGTCGCGCTCCTGGGCTCCTTGCCTTCGCTCGCGGTGACCACTGCTGCACTGCTGATCTTCTTTTTCGGGAACTACCTCTATGAGCCGCCCTGGCGCGGGCTCTATGCCGACCTCTTGCCTCCTCACGTAGCGGGTCGCGCCCAAGGCGCTTCACACGTGCTTCGCGGCGTTGCCATGGCCGGCGCACTGGTCGGAGGGGGCATCGCCCTCGCCGCCTGGCAGCCGCTGCCATTCGTGGTCGGCGGCCTCGTCACAGCGACGGCGTGCCTGCTTGTCCCTGTTCTCGTTCGTGAGACCTCGATCCGTCGGCGTCCGAGCCGGCGTCTGCGCGCACGCTTCGCGATCCCGCTGCGAATCATCCGCCGCGACCAAGCAGTTCGTCGGTTCCTGATCGTGAACACAGCGTGGGAGACCACGTTCGCCGGTATGCGTACCTTCGTCGTCCTCTACATCACTGTCGGCTTGGATCAGCCGCTCTATGTCTCCTCGGCCGTCCTGGCACTCGTCACTGTCGGATACGTGATCGCCGCCGCCCTCCTTGGCCCGTTCGTCGATCGTCTCGGTCTCGGCCGTACGCTCTTCTGGGTGTCCCTCGCCTACGGTCTCGGGCTGCTCATCCCCGTCTTCGCGACCACCTGGCATTCGTGGTACTACGTCGTGGTCGGGATCGTGGCTATCGCCGGAGGCTCGGTCATGACGCTTGCTTGGGGACTTCTCTTCAAGCTCATGCCCGACCACGATCAGGGAGCGACGTCGAGCCTGGCGATCGTGACGAGAGGGATCGGCCTTCTTGCAGGACCTCCGATCGTGGGTCTCGCGATCGACCTCAGTGAATCAGCGTTGGAGGCGACGGATGGCTACGCGGCCATGTGGGTGGTGGTGGCCCTACCCGTGCTGCTCGTCACGCCACTCCTCAGGCGTCTCGCCGATGACGAGGACGGAGCCCGCACGTGACGCCGGCCTGCGGAAAACTCCTGAGCGAGATCGGCATCACCCACGATGCAACACGGTATTCGCGACAGAGACCAGGAAGCGTTCCAGGTCGTACAGCGCCGCCTTGGCAGCAGGGTTGGCGAGCGGCGGGTACATCAGATCGAAGGCGTGCTCGGTCCAGATGTACTCGACGTAGACGACCGGGACGCAGGCTGCCTCCAGTGATCGGTGCAGCCGTCGGGCAGCTTCGAGCGGTACCACCGCGTCATGGGTTCCCTGGAACATGAGCGTCGGCGGGCAGGCTGGATTCACGTGGTGGATCGGCGACGCCAGGTCATACATCGCTCTGGCGGATTCGTCAGGCTCGACGCCCAGCAGGTTCCGGACCAGCTGGCGCACGGGCGGTGCGGGCGGGGATTGCGTGGCGGTCAGCGGTCGCCCCATCATCAAGATGTTGAGGTGGTTGGCGACCTTGCCGGGCTCCTTCCTATCCCAGACCTGGGGCGATGGGGTTGCAGCCTGTTGTTCAAGCCACCGCTCGACGGCGGATGCCATCTCCGGGATGCCGTACCAGGAGACCACCGCCATCACCGACGTATCCGCGCCATGCAGCTCCTCCGGGACCAGCTTGGGCTCGTGCGGCGCGTAGGCGGCCAGGAGCGCGATGTGGGCGCCGGACGACCCGCCCATCACGACCACCCGCCTGGGATCGATCCCGTAGTGCTCGGCATTCGCCTTGATCCAGGCAACCGCGCGATGCACGTCGCCCACCATGCCGATCACGTCCGTCTCGGGGCAGCTCCGGTGCGCGGCGTCCATGACGACGTGGCCCTGTGCGGTGAGCTGTCGGAAGAGTGGGCGCGTGAGGACGTCCTTGTCGAAGAAGTGCCACGAGCCGCCGTACAGGTAGACGATGGCCGTGCCGGTACGCTCGACGCTCGCCGCCGGCTCCCAGATGTCCGCTAGGAGCTGGCGGTCGGTGCCGGGGATGGTCCAGAAGGGCACTTCGCGCGTCCAGCGTGGCGCCGGCACGCGGGGCAGGCGCATCGACCGGCGATGCTGGAGCATCCGCCGCTCGGCGTCGGGACGGATCGGCTGCTTCCAGTCCGGCCCGAACGCCCGCTCGTGACCATCGTGGGAGGTGGTCACCCGGGTGATGTAGTACGTTCCGACGGTTGCGCCGAGTACGCCGGTGATCATGGCGAATCGTGAGCGGTGCATGGCGCCGAGGGCGGCTGTGAGTGCCCCGAGGACGGTCAGCGCGGGCGTCTGCGCGGTAGCTGTCGACTTGCCAATGAAGCCCTGATAACTGTTGACCGGGCGCACCACCAGCGCGGACAGAATGGCTGAGAGCACACCGAGGAACGCGGCGAGACGTTTCATGGGAGCGTCCTTTCACAATTCCGCGCCGTCTTGCCCAAAAGGGACGCTACATACCTTTCTCGTGCGACGCATCGCTTGTGTTTGACCCCGTTGCACGGGCCACATATGGTCAACGCGGATTGGCTGAGCGGCGGTCGTCGGCATTTCGTGACTTCGCGCAGTGCGCAAAGGCATGGGGCGATCTAACGACCAAGGGACAGCTCACGTCGCCCAAGGAGTGGGTCGGGGTGGAGCTTCAGTTCCAGGACGGCACGTCTCCCTTCGTTTTCCGCGAGACGGCACGGCGGGCAGCAACCACCGACGACCCGTCGGTGATCGTGATTCAGTTCCGCCTCGCGTTCCTTGGCAGTAACCCGACCCTGCACGCGGCCTTCCGCCGTGAATGCGTCCTGCACACCCCGTTATTTGCCGGGTTTCCGGGATTCCGCTCGAAACCATGGGCCGATGACGTTCGCACCGGTGTCTATGCGGGCATCTACGAATGGCAGGGCGCAGACCGCGCCCGCCACTACGCCGAGCGCATGGTGGCTCTGCTGGCTCCGTTCTCTACCCCTGGCACGGCCCGCTACCACGTGATCGAAGACCGTCACCGAGACGACTTCCTGTCGGATCGGCGCGAAACACCGGAGAGCGGCGCGAGCGCTTGGTGGGAGCTTTCTGACGCCCCGTCAAGAAAGCGGCGTCTGCCCGTAAGACGCTAGCCGCTCCGGCAGAAACCAACCACTTAGGGCCTCAACTCCGCTCGGCAGCCACGGCGGCGGAGCTGCCTTAGCGGCCGAGCCGCCGAATGTTTGGTGCCGTTCGTCCCTGCGGTCAATGTAAGGCCCGCAGCGGCCGGAACCGGCTGACCTCAGTAGATCGCCGCAGCGAAATCAGCGCGAGCCCTGATGCGGCCCATTGCCCCGGTTGCGATCCTCCGGGCATGAAGACCTACGAGTACAAGTTCGTCCGCATCGGAGAGTATCGCGGGTCGGCGTTGTTCGGGGTCCAGGACAAGGCGCGGGAGGGCTACGAGAAGGTGGTGCGCCAGCACGCGCAGAACGGCTGGCGGCTCGTGCAGATCTTCGCCCCAGGCATCGCCGCGTTCGGGGCCGCGAAGTACTACGAGATGATCTTCGAACGAGAGAGCGGCGGCGCGGCGACCGCCCCAGGCGCAACGCGTGCGGCGGGTGCGCCTGCCACGCCACGCTCGCGTTGACAGATCGTTGACACGCGACGCAGGAATCGGTTCGAATCTTTGGCGGCGCTAGTTCGGTGTGGGATTCTTGGGTGGCCCTCGAGGACGAGACGAAAGGAGCGGAGGTGAGTGCACGAAAACTGCTGGAGTGGGGCGGCGTCGCCGCGGGTGTGGTGCTGATCGCGTTCGGGATTGCTTCGCTCGTCCTTGCAATCGGTGGCCACAACGAGGTTCGCTCGCAGCTCACGCAGGAGAAGATCGTCGGCTCGCCGGACATGACGCCGGAGGCGATCTCACAGGAGGCGCAAGACGCAGGCCTCCCGGCTAGCGTCGACCTGCCGAGTTGCAGCGTCGCTAACGAGGAAATCGACACGGGCTCGGAGGCCAAGTGCTTTGCGAGCTACATGCGCGTCCACGCGCTCGAGTCGACGGACGGACTGACGTACGCCGAGATGGGCCGGTATCAGTCGGCCGCGAACCCCGAAGACGCGAAGGGCACCAACGACGAAGCCGCCGCGGCGAAGGACGAGAACGGCCAGCCGATCTCGAACGGCGCCCGGAACACCTGGGTGACCGAGACGGCACTGGCGACAGCGCTCAACGTGTCCTTCCTGGCCGAGAGCACTGCACTCTTCGGAATCGTGGTCGCGGTCGCACTCCTCCTCTCGGGCATCGGCTTCATCATCCTTTCCTTGGGTGGCGCGCTTCGGCGCACCAGACACCAAGAGCCCTAGACCGGGTGGTTCTCGTGGAGCTCTTCTGACCCGATGTTGCGGGAGCAGTTTTCGTCGGCTGCCTGGGCTTTCGACCCCGCGGCCTTCCCCCGCCGCTCCGCGGAACTCGACCGGGTGCTCCCGTGCTAGGAAGTAGCGGACGCTTTGTGGAGCTTCTTCGCGATCAGCTGCCACTCACACCGCTACAGGCCTTTCCCACGAAGCCGTGTCTGGAGCGGATTGGCTCTCCTGCGGCGCTTTCCCTCGATGCGCCTGATATGCAAGAAGCCCTGCAAACCGAGGGTTCGTGACTCACGTCGTGACTCACGCCGACGCACCTACTCGTCGGCCTGCCGTTCACGACCGACTGACTTCGCGCAGGAACGGCCGTATCGTCTCGGCGAGTTCCCTGGGGCGGTCGTGGTAGGCCCCGTGCGCGCCCGGCGTGGTCACTACATCTGCGCCGAGTCGCTTGCTGAGCCGCCCGGCGACCTCGGCGAAGAAGTCGTGGCTGTCCGCGCTCACGACCAGCACCACGGGGACGGCGATGGCGGCTAGCGCCTGGTCATCCGGCATGGACCTCTCATAGGTGCCGAGCTCGACGTCGAAGAGAGTGCTGGCGCTGGCACAGATCCGTTCCCGGAGTGCGGGGGAAAGCTGTGTCCACGCGTCGTCTCCGCAGATGTATTGCCAGAACCGCTCCACCGCCAAGTGATGTCCGCCTTCGGCCATCGACTGCCGGACGACTCCTTGCAGTGGGGCTCGGACCACGTCGAAGTCGTCGAGGACCGCGTACACCCCTGGTTCGTGCAGGACGGCACCGCGCACCATCGCGGGGTGGCGGGTCAACATCCAGAGCGCGAAGTTCCCACCGCTGCTCGTTCCGAAGACCGCCAGCGGGCCGACCGCCAACGAATCGACCAGGGCCGCCGCATCATCGGCCTGCTCCACGGCCGACGTCGTCGTCCACATTGCCGGAGCCGGACTCCGGCCGTTCCCACGCCGGTCGTAAGTGATGACCGTGAACTCGGCGGCCAGGAGATCGGCGAGCGTGTCGAAATGACCGCCGTCGCCGGTCGCCCCCATGATCAAAAGAACAGGCGGACCGCTGCCGCGGACCTCGTGGTAGATCTCGGCACCGTTGACGCTGACCATCGGCATCGCAAAGCTCGCTGGGATCTTAGACATGCCGCTCCCCCGCGACGTCGCAAACGTCCGGGGGCGTGGCGGCGGGGGAGTAGCCCCGCCACGAGGGCATCGTGACGGCCCTCGACGTGCGCTGCGACGGTCCTGAGTCACGGACCGTTCGTGACTCAGATTCGTGACTCAGCGGCCCCGAAACAGCTCGTCTGCGAATCCGTGCGGCTCTGCGGCTCCGACGCTCGGAACATCGCGCAACGTCTGTGCTGAAGCGAGATACGGGCCCCGTCTGGTCCCATCTGGCCCGACGTGACCTAAACGGCGTTGCTATGCGCCTGGCAGGATTCGAACCTGCGACCAACGGCTTAGAAGGCCGTCGCTCTGTCCACTGAGCTACAGGCGCCCGCGCCGAGCGTAGCACCGCGCCTCCGGGGCTTTCGCTTCGGTCTCGGCTATCGTGAGTCCGTCACGGTGGCCGTAGCTCAGTTGGTAGAGCCCCGGGTTGTGGTCCCGGTGGTCGAGGGTTCGAGTCCCTCCGGTCACCCCTCGAGCGGCGCGGCCAGGAGCTCGGCGAGCGCCGTTCTGCGGTAGGCGAAGATCCGCGCGAGGTCACGCTCGACGAGCAGCCTGTTCACGAGCCTGCCTCCGGGGACGGCGTAGTCGACCCGGTCGCACACGAGCGTGGCGCCGTTCTCCTCGACGAAGGTGTGCTCGTGAATCCAGCGGCGGTACGGGCCCCGGCGTTGCTCGTCGACGAAGCGGTACGGAGGCTCCCACTCGGTTATCTCGCTCGTCCACCGGACAGGCAGGCCGCGGAGCCGGAGCGTGTAGTCGATCAGAGCGCCCTGTCGCATGTCTACCGGTGGCGGCGTAAGGATTCGGAAGCGAAGCCACGGCGGCGTGATCGCCTCGAGGTTGTGGGCGTTGGCGAAGAAGCGAAATACCTCCTCGCGCGGAAGCGGGAACGACTGCTCGACCTCGAGCACCGGCATCAGGGCGCGAGCAGGATGATGTCGGCCGCCACCGTCTCCCAGCCTAACGCTTGACGAGGGATGATCGATCATCGATGATCGCGCGTTCGGAAGACCGTCACCCGGCTCGAGAGGAGGAGCGACATGACGCCTGATGAGGAGGTTCTCGGCAGCTTCCACGGCTCTGACGAGTTTCCGATCGAGTGGGCCGAGGGGGAGAGAGAGCTCCTCTGGATCCTCGACGACCTTCACTGCCCCAACCCCGTGTCGCCGATGTTCTTCGACATCGGCGGCTGGTGGCTGACGTGCGACCACATGTTCCGACGGTTCGCAACCCCGTTCGCCAGCGACTGGATCATGAAGAGGATCAACGGGTACGCCTACATGGCGGCGATCCCGGCTGATCCAGGCCTCGCTGCAGAGGCGACCGAATACGAGGCGCGCTACGTCCCACGCGTGCCGCGCGATCCCGGGTACGCGGCCAGCATGGGTGCCTATCTCGGCTTCGTCCTGCCGCACTACGCGCTCCACTTCCTCGACTGGTGGCGCGAACGGCTGCGGCCGGAGATCGAGCAGAACTTCGAGTACCTCGACGGCTACGACATGGAGGACGCGACGCTCGTGGAGCTCGCAGTGCTGCTCGAGGATGCGATCGACATCCACGATCGCCACTGGAAGATCCACTGGATGCTGAACTTCGCGCAGTTCTCGGCGACCATGGCCCTCAACGCGACGATCCAGGAGGTCAAGGGGGAGGTCGATCCCGGTCTCGTCGGACGCCTTCAGAGCTCCGTCGACGATCGGAACTGGGATTCGATCGAGGCGCTCTGGCGGATGAAGGAAGAGGTCAGGGGCGACTCCGACCTCGAGGCCGCGTTCAAGGCGGGCGACACTGCCGCGGCGGTCATGGACGCGCTCGCCGGATCCGAGCGGGGCCGCCGCTTTCTGGAGGAGCGGCTGCGCCCGTACCAGCTCGAGTTCGGGACGAAGGCGATCTGGTCACACGAGTTCGTCTATCCGACCTGGCGTGAGAACCCCGCTCCGATCGTCGAGGCAGTGCGCGGCTACCTCGAATCGGATTACGACTTCGCCGGCGAGCTCACGGCGGTCAAGGACGACCTGGAGGGGGCTGTCCACGACCTCATGGACGGCGTCGCTCCCGGAGAGGGCCGAGAGCGGCTTCAGGCTGCCCTCGACCTGTCGCTGCGCATGAACCCGCTGACGCCGGACCACCATTTCTTCATCGACCAGGGGACGAACGCCCGCGTGCGGCTGGTTCTCGTCGCAATCGGCCGGCGACTGGTGGAGGAGGGCGTGATCGACGATCCCGAGGACGTGATGTTCCTCCGCTACAACGAGCTCCGGCTCCTGACGGCGAGCCCGGAGGCGTTCGCCGCGCGTTCGCTCGTCTCCGACAGGCGGGACGAGCGCGAGGCCTCGTTCGCGCTGCGGCCGCCCGACTGGGTCGGCACCGCCACGCAGTCCCAGCTCGACTTCCCCTACTACACCCTGTGGGGCTTCCCGGAGAAGTTCCACCGCCCGCCCCCGACCTCAGCCGCCGAGGTCATGGGGCTGGCGGCGTCGCCCGGGTATCGCCGAGGGGGTCGCCCGGCACGTGGCGTCGCTCGACGAGTTCGACCAGGTGCGGGAGGGCGAGATTCTCGTCTGCCGCATGACGAACCCGGCCTGGGTCGTGCTGTTCACGAAGATCGCCGGGCTCGTCACGGATGCGGGCGGGGTGGCGGCCCATCCGGCGGTCGTGTCACGGGAGTTCGGCATTCCCGCGGTCGTCGGCACGTCGGACGCAACCGAGCGGATCAAGACCGGCGACCGGGTGCGGGTCAACGGCTCGACGGGCATCGTCGAGATCCTGTCGTGACGATTCCGGCTCCACTCCGAGCCGCCTCCGGCACGAACCGTGCGCCACTCGCGCGTTCCCCACGGCTACGCTCGAGCTGGGAGGAGGCACGCGGGAGGCCCCGGTCGGAGGGCGTGCGCGGGTGAGCCTGGTGACCCGTACCGTTCTCCGCGAGCAGGTGAAGGAACTGCTGCTCGAGCGGATTCTTGCCGGCGACTACCGACCGGGCGATCGGCTCGTCGAGACGCGCATCGCGCAGGAGCTCGGCATGAGTCAGGCGCCCGTGCGAGAGGCACTGCGCGACCTCGAGGTGCTTCGCTTCGTCGAATCGGAGCCGTTTCGCGGCGCTCGAGTTCGGGCGATCTCCGGGGCGGAACTGGCCGAGATCTATCCCGTTCGCGCCGCCGTCGAGGAGCTCGCTGCTCGCTGGGCGGCCGAGCGTCTCGACGGCGAGGTAGGCGAGCTCGAGGACGAGCTCGCGGCGATGCGAGCGGCCGCCGACGAAACCGACCTGCATGCCCTCGTCGAACACGACGTTCGCTTCCACCGCGTGATCGTCGAGGCGTCGGGCAACACGATCCTGCTAGACGTCTGGACGTCCCTCCGCGTGGAGGCCCGTACGATCATCACCGCGCTCAAGACCGGTATCGACCACCACGAGCTCGCCGAGACGCACGAGCCCGTGCTCGCCGCGCTCGCGGAGCGCGATCCCGAGCGCGCGGGGCAGGCGATCCGCCGGCACATCGAGGAGTTCGGAGAGCTCGTCCTGAGAGGAGGACGCCCGTGACACGGCTCGTCGATCTGTCCATGCCCGTCCATCGCGACATGCTGACGTTTCCCCGAGTACCGCCCCCGACGCTACTCATGTACGAGAGCTGGCAGGAGTTCGCGGAACGAATCGGCGCCGCCGAGCACGGCGCGGATTGGCTCACCGCCAGCTACCTCGTCATCCAGAACGACCACGTCGGCACCCACTGCGACGCGGTGAAGCACCTGCGCGGGCCCGACGCCCCGGGCGTCGAGGGCATCCCGCTCGAGTTCTGCTTCTCGGACGGGGTTCGGCTCGACTTCACCGACCGCGAGTCCGGTTACCGGATCACCGTGGCTGATATCGACGAGGCGCTCGAGGCGATCGGCTACACGCTCAAGGAGCGTGACATCGTGCTCATCCACACGGGCGCCGGGCGCGTACAACACCGAGGAGCGGTACCGGACCGACCACTGCGGGATGACGGCCGAGGCCACGCGACACCTGATCGCGAACGGCGTTCGTCTCATGGGCATCGACGCGATCACCTTCGACCCGCCGGTCTGGGCGATGTTCGAGGGCAAGCACTTCTGGGAAGCGCACCGCGTGATGATGGACGAGGACTACTGGCACCTCGAGAACCTGATGAACCTCGAGCAGCTTCCGGCCCATGGGTTCAAGCTGTCCGTGTTCCCGATCAAGTGGATGGGCACGACGGCCGCGCCGGTGCGTGCGGTCGCGATCGTCGAAGACTGAATGGGTTCGCCTGGTCTGGTTCGACGAGGCGGCTTGCGAGGACGTGGCCGTTGCCGGCGGGAAGGGTGCGAGCCTCGCCGCGATGACCGGTGCCGGCCTGCCGGTTCCGCCCGGGTTCGTCGTGCCGGCCGGCGTGCTCGAACGTTCCGTCGACGCGGACCGGCTGCGAGCACTCGCGGTCGGTCGCTCGCACGCGGACGCGCACGCGCTCGTGCTCTCGGCGGAGCCGCCCCGCGAGAGCCATCGCCGAGGCGTACGCGCGCCTCGGGCTGGGCCGCGTCGCCGTTCGCTCGTCGGCCACGGCCGAGGACTCCGAAGCGGCGAGCTTCGCCGGTCAGCAGGAGACCTACCTGAACGTCGAAGGGGCAGACAGCGTCTGCGACCGCGTCGTCGACTGCTGGGCGTCGTTCTTCAGCGAGCGGGCGCTCTTCTACCGGGGGCACAAGGGCTCGCTCGAGGATCTCGGGATGGCCGTGGTCGTCCAGAGGATGGTCGACGCCGACAAGGCCGGCGTTCTGTTCACCGTCGACCCGGTACAGCGCCGGCGCGACCAGATGCTGATCGAGGGTGTCCGCGGGCTCGGCGAGCAGGTGGTGTCGGGCGAGGTCACGCCCGACCACTACGTCACCGACCGAGCCGGGAAGGCAAGCGCTCGAACCTCCCGAACGGCGGCGTGCTCGACGAAGCGGAGCTCCGCGACCTGGCCGAGCTCGGCATCCGTCTCGAGCAGCACTTCGGCGGCGCCCCAGGACGTCGAGTGGGCGATCGCGAGAGGGCAGGTCTTCCTCCTCCAGTCGCGGCCCGGTGACGACGCTGTGAGCGCTCGTCGCACCTGCGCCGAGGAGTGGATCGGGCCGTACTGGAACGCCCGTCACCTCGAGCGCACCCGCGACTGGCTGCTCGTGCTCGACGCCGAACGCCGGCGATGCGCTCGTGATCGCCGCGCTGACCCACGACATGGAGCGCCACTTTCCCGGGCGGCCCGTCGATGGACCCCGCGACGATGCCGCCCGACGACCCGGCCTACCGGAAGAGCCCATTCCGAGCGGTCTGCCCGGATCGTGGGCGAGTGGCTGCGCTGGCCAGGGCGCCGCGGAGGCGCTCGTCGCCGAGGTCGAGCGCCTGGTTCTCGCCACGAGGTCGGCGGGATCGCCGGACGAGGACCTGCTCCAGGCGGCCGACTCGCTCTCGTTTCTCGAGGTGAACGGCGAGCTCGTCGCCGCGCTGGTTCATCGACGGCCGCTGCAGCCGTGAGCGCGCGAAGGAGCAGCTCGCCGTACATGTTCGACCGGATCAGGGTCGAGCGGGCCACCGAGCTCGCCCGCCCGCTGTACGAGCAGGCCCTCGCGACAGTCGATGCAGCCTGAGCTCCTCCGGCCTCGCTCGCTCGACGAGGCGCTCGCACTCAAGGCGGAGCGCGGCGACGAGGCAACCGTGCTCGCCGGCGGGACGTTCCTCGACGATCCTGATGAACCAGGGTCTGCTCGAGCCCTCGTGCCTGCTCAGTCTCCGCGACGTGCCGGGCCTCGACGGATCGAGGGTCGGACGGCGGCCTGCGGCTCGGCGCGATGGCGCGCCACCGCGCGGTCGAGCGCTCGTCGGAGGTGCGCGACGGCTGGCCGGCGCTGGCAGATGCCTTCTCGGTCGTCGCGAGCCCGCGCGTGCGCAATCAGGCGACCGTCGGGGGTGTGCTCGCGGACGCGGACTACGCGTCGGATCCACCGGCGATGCTGTGCGCGCTCGGTGCGCGGGCCGTCGTGCGAAGCGTCGCGCGGCGAGCGTGAGCTTCCCGTCGAGGAGCTGATCACCGGTTACTACGAGACGGCGCTCGGGCCCGACGAGCTGATCGTCGACGTCCGCGTTCCACGAGTCGACGGAGCAGCCGTGTACCGCAAGTTTCGCTCCCGCTCCCACGAGGACCGCCCCTGCGTGTCGGTCGCGGCCGTCCGCAGCGCCGGCGAACTGACGGTGGTCGTCGGCGCGGTCGCGGACCGACCGCAGATCTTCCCGGAGCTCTGCGCGCCTCGAAGACGCGGCCGAAATCGGCCACGCCTACGCGGAGGCGATCGACCCGATCTCCGACGTGCGCGGCTCGGCCGCATACCGGCGGCGGGTGATCGCGGTCGAGGTGCGGCGAGCCCTCGAGGGCCTGTCGCGATGACGGTCTCTCGCCATGCGGCAGCGGTCGTGCGCGGAACGCTGCGCTACGCACAGGATCAGGAGCTCCCGGGGATGCTCCACGGCCGGATTCTCCGCTCCCCCTATCCGCACGCGAGAATCGTGCGCGTCGATGTTGCCGCGCTCCCGGCCGGTGTCGCCGTCCTGACGCCGGACGACGTTCGAGAGCTCGGACGGTACGGCTGTCAAATCAAGGATCAGACCGTGCTGGCCATCGAGCGTGCCCGGTTCGCGGGCGACGCGGTCGCGGCCGTCGCGGCCGAGACGGAGGAGGCTGCGGAGGAGGCCCTCGCGTCGATCGACGTCGAGTACGAGGAGCTGCCGGCGGTGGTCGGAATCGACGAAGCGCTCACGGGGCGGACCCTCGTCCACGAGCGGATACAGGTCTCCGACAACGACGCCGCCTACTTCGGGATCCGTCCCGAGCAGGGGACGAACGTCTGCCACCGGTTCCGGATCGTCCATGGTGACGCGGGAGCAGGCTTCGAAGACGCGGAGGTCGTCGTCGAGGGCGAGTACCGCACGGCGGCCGCGCAGCACGCGCCGATGGAGCCGCACGCCACGCTGGCTGCCTGGGACGGTGATCGGCTCGACGTGTGGACCGGAACGCATACGCCGTTCAACGTCCGCGAGGACCTGGCCGGTGTCTTCGGTCTGCCGGAGGAGCAGGTCCGAATCGTCTGCCCGCCCATGGGGGGCTCGTTCGGCGCGAAGACGTTCGTCCAGCTCGAAGCGGTCACTGCCGCGCTCGCGCGGAAGGCCGGCCGACCGGTACGGATCGTGCTACCCCGCTCCGAGGAGTGGGTGACGAACAACCGGCATCCCTCCCTGATCCGCATCCGAGTCGGCGCGCGAAGGGACGGCACGCTCGTCGCGAAGCAGATCGAATCCTGGATCGACACGGGTGCCTACGCCGACTGCGGCCCTGGTGTCGCGGTCAAGATCGGCTACTCGGCAGTCGGCCCCTACCGCATCCCGAACGTGCACGTCGAGTCGCGCTGCGTGTACACGAACCTGCCGCCCAGCGGGGCCTACCGCGGTTTCGGCGCGACGCAGGCCGTGTGGGCCTCCGAGTCGCCTCATGGACAGGCTCGCCGATCGGCTCGGCATGGATCCGTTCGAGCTCCGGCTCCGAAACCTCCTCCGCGACGGGGACACGTTCTGCACGGGCGAGCAGGTGCACGACGTGCACTTCGCCGACTGTCTCGAGCGCGCGGCCGCGGCGATCGGCTGGCGTGAGGACCGACGCGGCAAGGGGCTCTGCGTGCTCCTCAAGGGGATGCAGACGCCGAGTCGGGCGTCGATCGCGATCGAGGCGGACGGCGACGGGACCTACACGCTCCGCTGCGCGACGGCCGAGATGGGCCAGGGCTCGCGGCGCGCGCTGTCGCTGGTCGCCGCAGAGCTGCTCGGAGTCACGCCCGAGGAGGTGAGGTTTCCCGATCCCGACACGAGCCTCGTCCCGTACGACACCCGCGCGACGTCGAGTCGCTCGACCTACATGATGAGTCGCGCGATCGAGGAGGCCGTCCGCGACCTTCGGCGCAACGGCACGCGCGGCTACGGCGAGGTCCGGAACGAGGGGGGGCTCGACCCCGATACCGGCCAGGGCCTCGCCTCGTCTCACTGGCACCAGGGCGCCGGGGCGGCCGAGGTCAGCGTCGACGAGGAGACGGGCAAGGTCGAGGTCGTCCGGCTGCACGCCGCAATCTACGCCGGTCGCGTCGTCAACCTCCCGGGAGCCGAGCTCCAGAACGAGGGGTCGATGATCATGGGGCTCGGCGAGCGCGCTCTACGAGGCGGTGGCGTTCGCCGACGGACAGGTCACGAACGCGAACCTGTCCGACTACGAGATTCCGTCGATCGCGGACATGCCCGAGCTGTCACACGAGCTGGTCGAGGAAGCCGGGGCCGAGGTACACGGGCTGGGCGAGACAGCGGTACCGCCGATTCCGGCCGCGATCGGAAACGCGCTCGGGTCGCTCGGGATCCACGTGACGGAGCTGCCGATCACCGCCGAGCGGGTGCTCGAGGCGACCGATCGCCGCGACTCCGGGGAAGCAGAATGAGCCCGGGGACCGCCGCTTTCCTCCCTCCGGCTTCAGCCTATCGAGGTAAGGCGCGCGTGTGGTGCGCGGAACGTGGCGAGAGCGTGGCGGGAGTGTCGTGAGAGTCGCCTTCACGCTGAACGGGGCTCCCGTCGAGGTGGAGGCCGGGGCGGGCAGACCCTGCTCACGATGCTCCGGCGCTCGTTCGGGATCCTGTCCGTTCGCGAGACGTGCGGAATCGGCGTATGCGGAGCATGCACCGTCCTCGTCGACGGCGACCCGATCTCCGCCTGCCTGCTGCTCGCGCCGCTCGCCGATGGGGCTGCGGTCACCACGGCCGAGGGGCTCGGAGAGGGCGACCATCCTGTGCAGCGAGCGTTCGCGGAGGCGCACGCCTTCCAGTGCGGCTTCTGCACGCCGGGCATGGTGCTGACGACGGCCGCGCTCCTCGAGGAGCGCCCGCAGCCGACGGACGAGGAGATCAGGCTCGCGCTCGCCGGCAACCTCTGCCGGTGCGGTTGCTACGTCAAGATCACCGATGCCGTCCGGCGAGCAGCGGAGCTGATCTCGGATGATCGATCGGGCTGACGGTCAGCGCAGACGCCGGATGACCGACGTGGCAGCGCTCATCGACCTCCTCCACCTCGGGCGCGCACACGTCATCGCGAGCTATCTGCTGCCGGGCAGCCGCCACGCGCTCGTCGATTGCGGTCCCTCCGTCTGCGTCGACGCGTTGGAGGCCGGTCTCGCCGAGCACGGCCTGCGCCTCGGTGACGTCGATGACCTGCTCCTCACCCACATCCATCCCGACCACGCCGGTGGGGCCGGCGCGCTCGTCCGCCGCAACCCGCGGCTCCAGGTGCACGTGAGCGAGATCGGGGCGCCGCATCTCGTCGACCCGAGCCGGCTCGAGCGAAGCGCCCGGCGACTCTATGCGGACGATTTCGACCGCCTCTTCGGTGAGATCGTTCCCGTCCCCGCCGCCAACGTGCATGTCTTCGGCCGTCAGATCGCCGGCCTCGAGGTGTTTCCGACGCCCGGCCACGCCTCGCACCACGTGTCGTTCCTCGCTGATGACGGGGCCTGCTACGCGGGCGATGCCGTCGGGTGCCTGATCCCGCCCGGCTCCTTTCTCTACCCGGCCGCTGCGCCGCCCGAGATCGACCTGGTTGCCTGGGAAGCCTCGCTCGAGAGCATCGAAGCCCGCGCGCCGAGCAGTCTGCGGCTTCCGCACTTCGGTGAGGTGGCCGACGCCCTCGGCCACCTGCGGCGCATGCGCGCCCGTCTCGAGGAATGGGCCAGTTGGGTCGAGTCCGGGCTTTCCCAGGACGAGTTCGTCGCGCGGGCGGAGGCGGAGCTGCAGGCCGAGGCCGGGCCGACCGTCGACCTGTACCGCCAGCTGCCCGGATTCGACCTCACCTACGCTGGCATCAGGCGCTACTTCGACAGGCTCGCACCCAACTGAGAGGAGCACGGCTCATGGCCTACGTCGTCTGTGCAACGTGGATCGCGAAGGAGGGGGAGGCCGACAACGTTGCGGCCGCTGTCCGCAACCTGGCTCCGCCGTCCAGGGCGGAGCCGGGGGTGCTCCTGTACCAGGCGCACCGCGATCCCGAGAACCCACAGGTCTTCTTCTTCTACGAGCAGTACGCCGACAAGGCCGCCTACGAGGCGCACGTCGAGTCGGACCATTTCAAGCAGCACGGATTCGGGGATGCCATCCCGCGGCTCGAGGAGCGCTCGCGGGCCTTCTACGAGACCTGGGACCTGTAGCCCTCAGAAAACGCCGTACTTGTCCCAGACCTCTCGCACGCCCATCCCTGAGAGCAGGTCGTCGCGGGCTCCGGCCTCGAGCCGGGACTTGACCTTCACCGCCTCGAGCACGTCGTCGATCCGTCCGGCGGGAACCACGACGATCCCGTCGACGTCTGCGACGACGAAGTCGCCGGGGCGCACGGCGACGCCGCCGCACACGGCCTCGACGCCCCACGCGGTGACCTGCGCGCGTCCCAGCGTGTCGAGCGGGGAGCAGCCCCGCGCGAATACAGGGAAGGCGAGCTCCTCGATCTGCGCGGCGTCGCGAACGAGGCCGTCCACGATCGCGCCGCGGGCGCCGCGTCCCAGAGCGCCGCAGGAGAACAGCTCTCCCCAGGTGGCGGCGCGGGTCTGCGCGTCGACCGAGTACAGCGGCACGTCGCCGGGCGTGAGCGCGTCCAGCGCGGCCATCTCCCCGTCATAGGGCAGGTCGGGTATCTCGTCGCTCGCCTCCACGCGGACGGGAACGATCCTGCCGGCCAGACGTGCCCCGGACCACAGCGGCCGGATCGCGGCGTCGAGCGTCTGCTCTCGATGACCGATGTGATCGAGCACGTCCGCGACGATCGCGGACGTCGCCCCTGCCAGGACCTCGGTGTGGTCGATTCGGCGTCCCTCGTCCATCGCTTCGGGAGCTCGAGCAGGGAGGCCGAGCCCGGCCGTAGCTTACGCGAGCGCCGCCGGCCCCCTGCGACCTGAGAGACTCAGCGACCGTGAGCCAACGCCGCACGGGTCTCCTCGCAGCACTCTTTCTCGGTGCCGTCGCGCTGCGCCCGCAGATCGTCGGGATCGGTCCGCTGCTGCCCGAGATCCAGGACGACCTCGACATGTCGCACGCCGTCGCCGGGCTCCTGGGCACGATCCCGGTCCTCTGCATGGGTGTCTTTGCCCCGCCGGCTCCCTATCTGAGCGGCCGCATCGGTACGCGCCTGGCGATCGGGTTCAGCCTCGCGCTGATCGGGTGCGTGGGGCTTGCCCGGGCCGAGGCGCCGGACGCCTTTCTGCTCGTGCTCCTCACGTTGCCGGTCGGGATCGGGATCGGTCTGGCCGGCGCGATCTTGCCGGTCGCCGTCAAGGAGCGGTTTACCGATCGACCTGCCTTCTCGACCGGCGTCTACACGACCGGCATCAACGTCGGCTCCGCGCTCGCGTCCGCCCTGGCCGTTCCGATCGCAGCTGTCGCCGGCGGGTGGCGGGGCGCGCTGGTCGCATTCTCGGCCGTGACGGTGGGGCTGGCGGTGATCTGGGCGCTCCAGACGCGGCGGGAGCCCCGCCATGTCCGCACGACGTTCCGCCCGCCACGGCTGCCGTTGCGCAGCCGCACCGCCTGGACGCTCGTGGCCGTCTTCGCCCTGCTCGGGACGGGGTACTACGGGCTCAACGCCTGGCTGCCGGACTCCTACGTCGAGCGTGGCTGGAGCGAGGAGAGCGCAGGCGCGCTGGTCGCCGTGCTGAACAGTGCGGCGATCCCGGCCGGTTTCGCCGTCTCCTGGCTCGCGGACAGGCACGGCTCGCGCCGCTTCTACCTCGTCACCGGCGCTGCGACCCAGCTGGTCTGCCTACTGGGCATCGTGCTATTGCCGGACGGCGCCTGGCTGTGGGTGATCCTGTTCGGGGCTGTGAACGGGGTCATGTTCGCGCTCGTGATGACGCTGCCGCTGGATGTGGCGGACACGCCGGCCGGCGTGGGTGCCGTCGCCGGTCTCATGCTCGGGGCCGGCTACTGCCTCGCTGCGCTCTCGCCGTTCGTGCTGGGTGTCGCACGGGACGCGACCGGGAGCTTCACGGCCGCTCTCTGGGTGATTGCCGGCGCGGCCGCGCTGCTCCTCGTGCTCTGCACGACACTGACCCGTGAGCGTCTCCACCGCGGCGTCGCGGAGCAGCCGGCCTCGCTGTGAACGAGGCTGCCTTCCATAGTCGGCGTCACCAGTCGGCCGGCATCTCGACGAGGGGTTTCCTTCTCATGGCACATGCGCGACGTGTCGCGTTGCTCGGCATCCCGATGGATCGTGCGAGGGGCGCCGAGGTAGACGCCCGGCGCTAGCCGGTTGCTCCGTGACGCCGGAAGTGCTCGACGGTCTCGCGGACGGCGTCCGCGAGCGGCGTCACCTCGACCGGGCCGACGACCTCGGCCAGTCCCCCGGTCGCCAGCTCCTCGGGGAGCGGCAGCGGCGTGTCCGCGAACGTGATCTTTCCCGCCACGGCGGGCGCGGCCGCCTCGATCGCGCTGACCACGTCGCGCATGTGGGCGAGAGAGCCCGGCATGTTGAACACGGATGCGCCCTCGTAGCCCGAGCGGCTCATGGCGACGAGCGCGCGCGCCACGTCGGCCGTGTAGTTGAACATCAGCCGGCCGCCGTAGTCGATGTGGTAGCCCTCTCCGCGCGCCGCCGCCGCCATCGCGTGCGTCGGTTCCGCCGTGACCCCCTGGTCGCGCGCCGGGCCGTAGACGTTGTAGGGACGGAGACCGAGCGACGGCAGCTGCTCGTCCTGCCAGTAGATCCGCGCGTTTCCCTCGTTCGCCTGCTTGTACACGCCGTAGTGCGTTGCGGGGTGGGCGTCCGCGCCTTCGTCGTGTGTCGCACGCTCGGCATCGGGTGGCCCGAACAGCGCCGCCGAGCTCGCGAACACGATCGGCCCCGAGATCCGCGTCGCGACGTGCCCTTGACCGCCTCGAACACGTTCACCGTGCCGAGGACGTTGACCGCGGCGCCGAGCGCCGGATCGGTGCGGCAGAACGGGATCTGCAGCGCGGCGAGGTGGATCACGTGCGTGATCTCGTGGTCGTCGAGCGCGGCTTCGAGATCGCGCTTCTCGGTCACGTCGCCCTGCACCATCGCCAGCCGGGCGACCTGCCCGGCGTCCATGATCTCGTGGAGGCGGCGCGGGTCCGAGCCGAGGTCGAGCCCGACCACCTCCGCACCGTCCTCGAGCAGCGTCCGAGCCGTCCAGGCGCCGAGGCAACCGAGGACGCCGGTGACCAGGAAGCGCTCGGCGCTCAATACACTGCCCGGCCGCCCGAGAGGTCGAAGCAGGCGCCGGTCGTGAAGTCGGTGTCCTCGCTCGCCAGGAAGCACGCCAGGCTCGCCACCTCCTCGGAGCGGCCCAGCCGTCCGAGCGGGATCTTCGAGACCATGTAGTCGACGTGCTCCTGCGTCATGTCTGCCAGCATCGGGGTCTCGACGACCGCCGGCGCGATCGAGCTGACGCGGATGCCCGTGTCGACGAGATCCTTGCCGATCGCCTTCGTCATCGCGATCACGGCCGCCTTGCTCGCCGAATAGGCCGCGGCCATCGGGTTGCCCTCCTTGCCGGCGATCGACGCGATGTTGACGATGCGCCCGAAGCCGCGTTTCGTCATGCCCGGGATGACCGCGCGGTTGCACTAGAAGACTCCGTGGCAGTTGACCGCGAAGACGCGCTCCCACTCCGTATCCGGGACATCAGTCGTGCGAAGCGAGTCGCCGCTGACGCCGGCGCAGCAGACGAGCACGTCGAGCCGTCCGAGCTCCGACTCGACGCGGGCGACCCCCGCTTCGACCTCTTCCGACCTGGCGACGTTCGCAGCCACGGCGAGGCTGCCGGACCCGAGCTCCCTCGCGGTGGCCTCGGCGGCATCGGCGCGCAGATCGAGGACGGCTACCTGTCCGCCGCTCGCGAGCATGCGCTCGGCGACCGCGCGCCCGATGCCGCTCGCACCGCCCGTCACGAGCGCCACGCGCCCGGTGAAGTCGTAGGTGACCATCGGCGCCTTGTCTATCAGAACGTGGCGCCTCAGCGAGCCGTCAGCCCGCGCCGATAGTCTCCACGCAACCGCATCGCGATGCCTTGGGAGGTAGCCGCATGAGCGAACAAGAACCCCCGAACGAAACGCCCCCGAACGAAACGCAGGTACCGGCCGAGGAGCCGGCGCTGCCGGCTGAGCAGCCGTCGGCCCCGCCCGCTGCCGCGGCAGGCGGGCCGGTCGGCAACACCCGATCCGTCGGCCTGTCGATCCTCTGGGCGATCCTCACGCTCGGGATCTACACGTACATCTGGGTCTTCAGGACCCACCACGAGATGAAGGAGTACACCGGAGACGGCGTGGGCAGCTGGCTCGGGTTCATCATCTACTTGGTCTTCGCTCCGATCACCTGGTTCCTCGTTCCCGCGGAGATCAAGAGCATGTACGAGCGTGACGGGAAGACGTCACCGGTCGGGCCGTGGCGCGGCCTCTGGGTCCTGCTCCCGATCATCGGCCCGTTCTTCTGGTTCATCCCGGTGCAGGGGGCCCTGAACGACTTCTGGATGTCGAAGGGGGCGCCGGCCCCGTGAGCGAGGCGGTGGCCCAACCCGAGGCGGCACGGGGCCCGGTCGGAAGCACACGCTCGGTGGGCCTGAGCATCCTCTGGTTCATCCTCACCCTCGGGATCTACTCGTTCATCTGGGTATACCGGACTCACAAGGAGATCCAGGAGTACTCGGGGAAGGGCGTCGGCGGCTGGCTCGGCCTCGTCATCTGGATCGTCTTCACCCTGACCCTCGGTCTGGCGGGCGTGATCACGTGGTTCCTGATCCCGTCTGAGATCAAGGACGATGATGGAGGCCGACGGCGAGGAGTCCTCGGTGAGCGGCACGACGGGCCTCTGGTGGCTCGGAAGCTGGCTGATCTTCGGCTGGTTCGTCTGGTTCATCAAGGTGCAGGGCCAGCTGAACCGCTTCTGGATGTCGAAGGGAGCTCCCGCGCCGTAAGTCCTGGTGTGAGACGGGCATGGGTTCGTCTCACACCGACCCTCTAGACTCACGAGCGTGAGCAGCACCCGGGATCGAGCCGAGACGAGCCGTCCTGCGCTTCGGGACGGCTCGCTTCTTCGTGAGCGCGCCTACGTCGACGGTGAGTGGGTCGAGGCGGTCTCCGGCGAGACCTTTCCGGTCGTCGACCCGGCGACGGGCGAGGTGATCGCCTCCGTCCCGCGGATGGGCTCCCAGGACGTGCGGACGGCGATCGACGCGGCCGAGCGGGCCTATCCCGCCTGGCGAAACCTGCTCGCCAAGGAGCGCGCCGCGATCCTGCGCCGCTTCGCCGACCTGGTGGTCGCGCATGCCGACGACCTCGCCCTCCTGATGGTGCTCGAGCAGGGCAAGCCGCTCGCGGAGGCGCGTGCCGAGATCCTCTACGCGGCCTCGTTCCTCGAGTGGTTCGGCGAGGAGGGCAAGCGAGTCTACGGCGACACGATTCCCGCCGCCGCTGCCCGACCGGCGCGTTCTCGTCCTCAAGCAGCCGGTGGGAGTCACTGCCGGCATCACGCCCTGGAACTTCCCGTCGGCGATGGTCACCCGCAAGGCGGCCCCGGCCCTCGCCGCGGGCTGCACGATGGTCCTCAAGCCTGCAGAGCAGACGCCGCTGTCGGCGCTCGCGCTCTGCGAGCTGGCCGAGCGTGCCGGACTGCCGCCGGGCGTTCTCAGCATCGTCACGACCGATGCCGCGGGCGCTCCCGAGATCGGCCGCGAGCTGACCTCGAACCCGGTCGTTCGCAAGCTCGGGTTCACGGGCTCGACGGCCGTCGGAAAGCTGCTCATGGAGCAGTGCGCGCAGCAGGTGAAGAAGGTGTCGCTCGAGCTCGGAGGCAACGCGCCGTTCATCGTCTTCGACGACGCCGACCTGGACGAGGCGGTCGCCGGAGCGCTCTTCTGCAAGTTCCGAAACTCGGGCCAGACCTGCATCTCCGCCAACCGGATCCTCGTCCAGGAGCCCGTCTACGACGTGTTCGCCGAGCGGCTCGCAGCCGCCGCGGCGCTCTCAAGGTCGCCCCTGGAGTCGACGACGGCGCCCAGATCGGCCCGCTCATCGACGAGCAGGGGCTCGAGAAGGTCGAGCGGCACGTTGCTGACGCCACGGCGCGCGGCGCCGACGTGCTCGTCGGCGGCAGCAGCCACGCTCTCGGCTAGCACGTTCTTCGAGCCGACCGTGCTGACCGGGGTGACTCCCGTGATGGCCATGTCCTGCGAGGAGACGTTCGGGCCCGTCGCGGGGCTGATCCGCTTCACGAACGAGGACGAGGCCGTCCGGATCGCAAACGACACGCCGTTCGGGCTCGCCGGCTACTTCTACGCCCGTGACGTCGGTCGCATCTGGCGGGTGGCGGAGGCGCTCGAGACCGGCATCGTCGGCGTCAACACCGGCTTCATCTCGACCGAGGTGGCGCCGTTCGGCGGCGTCAAGGAGTCCGGCATCGGCCGTGAAGGCTCTTCGTACGGGATCGACGAGTGGCTCGAGCTGAAGTACCTGGCCCTGGCGGGAATCGCATGATCGTCGAGGAGCGGATCTACACGCTCGAGGTCGGCAAGGCGCCCGAGTACCTTCGCCTCTACGAGCAGGAGGGCCTCGCGATCCAGCAGCCGATTCTCGGCAACCTGATCGGCTACTTCTCGAGCGAGATCGGTGACCTCAACCTGATCGTGCACATGTGGGGCTACGAGAGCTACGAGGAGCGGACGCGCCGGCGCGCCGAGCTGGTCGCGAACGAGGGCTGGAAAGCGTACGTCGAGAAGGTGCGGCCGTTCGTTCTCGGCAGGAGAACCGGATTCTGGTCCCGGCGCCGTTCTCGCCGATTCGCTGACGGATGCCGGCGCTCGACGGAAGGTGGCGATCGTCACCGGCGGCCAGACCTTCCATTGAGGTTCTCGGTTCACGACTATCGCGGCGATGCGTGGACCGCTGAGGAGCCGGCGGTCGTCTACGACGTCGCGCGAGGGGAAGCGCATTTCGGCACAGCCCGAGCCGACGGGCACGCGCTCGTCTGGTCGTTCGATGGGAGTGGAGACGATGCGCTGATCTCGGAGGACGTCGAGCTCGATCCCGCGCTCGCCTGGCTCGTGCGCTGTGACCGCGTCGACTTTCCCTCCGGGCGGGGTTGCCTACCGCCATACCCATCCCGGGCCGGGAATCCGCTGCCTTCTCGCCGGCGAGATCCGGATCGACACCGGGTGCACGTCGGCGACGCACGGGCCTTTTGGCGCCTGGTTCGAGTCAGGGCCTGAGCCCGTCTTTGCGGCGGCGTCTGCGAAGGAGGACACCGCATTCGTCCGCGTCATGCTCCTGCCACGCGAGTGGGAGGGGAAGCGGACGATCCGCTACGTCGAGCCCGGCCGACGCAGAGAGGCCGAAGACTCAGCGGGTCACCGTCTTCCTCGAGCGACACGTCGAGCTCCCGTGACCCGCACGGGCGGACAGATCCTCGTCGACCAGCTCCGTGTCCACGGCGCCGACACGGTCTTCTGCGTGCCGGGCGAGAGCTACATCGCGGCGCTCGACGCGCTCGGCGGGGCCAGGGACGAGATCCGCCTGATCATCGTGTCGCCAGGAGGGGGGCGCGGCAAACATGGCCGAGGCGTACGGCAAGCTCACCGGGCGGCCCGGCGTCTGCTTCGTGACCCGCGGGCCGGGAGCGACCAACGCGTCGATCGGCGTGCACACGGCCTTCCAGGACTCGACGCCGCTCCTGCTCCTGATGGGCCAGGTGGCGCGCGGCTCGCGCGGGCGAGAGGCGTTCCAGGAGGTGGACGTCGACCGCATCTTCGACGGGCAGACGAAGTGGGCGGCCGAGATCGACGACGCCGGCGCGGCTCCCGGAGCTCGTGGCCCGTGCGTTCTCGACAGCGACCTCGGGCCGTCCCGGGCCGGTGGCGCTCGCGCTGCCCGAGGACATGCTCGCCGAGGCGTGCGTCGCCGCCGACGCTGCCCCGTACCGCCCCGTGCAGGCGCATCCGGGCGCGCAGGACCTGGCCCGCTTGCAGGAGCTGCTCGCCACGGCGGAGCGTCCGCTCGCGATCGTCGGTGGTGGTGGCTGGACCGAGCAGGCCTCGGCCGACCTCCGGGCGTTCGCGGAGGCGAACGGCCTGCCGACCGGCGCCTCGTTTCGCTGCCAGGACTACCTCGACAACCGCTCGGAGCGCTACGTCGGGGATGTCGGCCTGGCGATCAACCCGGCGCTCGCGCGGCGGGTAAAGGACGCCGATCTGCTGCTCGCGCTCGGCACGCGCCTCGGCGAGTCGACCACCTCGGGCTACACGCTCGTCGACGTCCCGCGGCCGCTGCAGCGGCTCGTCCACGTTCATCCCGGTGTCGAGGAGCTCGGGCGCGTGTACCAGGCCGACCTGGCGATCGCCTCGGGCCTGCCGGAGCTCTGCGCGGCCCTGCGGGCGCTCGAGCCCGTCGACGGCACGCGCTGGGCGGCCTGGGCCGACGCGGCCCGCGCGGACTACCTCGCACACTCGGCGCCGCTGCCGGCACCCGGGCCGGTGAACGTGAGCGAGATCGTCGGGTACCTGTCCGATCGGCTGCCGGAGGACGCCGATCTTCACGAGCGGCGCCGGCAACTTCACGGTCTGGGCGCACCGCTTCTACCGCTTCCGCCGCTACCGGACCCAGCTGGCCCCGACGAGCGGCGCGATGGGCTACGGGGTGCCGGCGGCGGTCGCCGCGAAGGTCGTCCACCCCGAGCGGACTGTCGTCTGCCTCTCCGGCGACGGCGACTTCCTGATGAACGGCCAGGAGCTCGCGACGGCCGTCCAGTATTCGCTCCCGATCGTCGTCGTGATCGTGAACAACGGGATGTACGGGACGATCCGAATGCACCAGGAGCGGCAGTTCCCCGGGCGCCCGTACGGCACCGACCTGGTCAACCCCGATTTCGCCGCGTACGCACGCGCGTTCGGAGCCCACGGCGACGTGGTCGAGCGAACCGAGGACTTTGCCGACGCCTTCGAGCGCGCACTCGCGTCCGGCTTGCCCTCAGTGATCGAGCTGCGTGTCGACCCCGAAGCGATCACCCCGCGCGCGTCGTTGACCGAAATCCGAGAGACAGCAGAGAGGAGTGCCCAATGACAGCGACCCTCATTCGCGGAGCCCATGTCCTGACGATGGACGACGCGACTCGGGGCGATACCGGAAGGAGACGTCCTCATCGAGGGTGACCGGATCGCTGCCGTCGGCACCGGGCTCGACGCCAACGGAGCCGACGTGATCGACGGAACCGACACCATCTGCCTGCCCGGCTTCGTCGACACGCACCGGCACATGTGGGGTGCGATGCTGCGTGGCTGCGCCTGCTACGGCGATCTCGGGCAGTACTTCCACGACGTGGTCTTCACCTACGGCGCGAACTTCACGCCCGACGACACCTACACGTCGATCCGCCTGGGGCTGGCCGAGTCCGTCGCCACGGGCATCACGACGATGCATGCCTGGGAGCACAACCTACAGACGCGCGATCACGCGCGGGCAGCGATCCAGGCCATGCGCGACTCCGGCCTGCGCGGCCGTTTCTCCTATGGCCCGTCGAGCGACCCCGAAGCCGGGAGCTCGTTCGCGCAGGGATCGGAAACGATCGATCTCGAGCACGTGCTGGAGCTGAAGCGCGGGGAGTTCGCCCGCGACAGCGACCTACTCCACCTCGGCATCGCCTGCCGCGGGGTCGAGTTCTCGAAGCCCGAGATCTGGCAGAAGGAGTACGCCTGGGCCCGTGAGCAGGGCCTCCCATTCACCACTCACACGACGTTCACCAGGCCGGACCCTGCGCAGCCGCGGCCGATCCTGGCGTATCGCGACGGAGGCTTTCTCGGTCCCGATCACCTCCTCGTGCATGCAGTTCACGCCAACGAGGAGGAGATCCGGGCGCTCGCGGACAGCGCCACGCCGCTGTCGGTCTCAATCTGGTCAGAGCTCCGCACCGGCATGGGAATCCCGCCCGTGGTCGAGATGATGCGAGCGGGCGTGGCGATCAACCTCTCACTCGACACCATGGCGGCGTCCGACAACTCGGACATGTTCGCGGGCATGCGCGCACAGATGTGCGTCGAGCGGGGACGACACGAGGACGCGACCTGTTACCAGCCCGACCAGGTTCTCCGCCAGGCGACGATCGACGGCGCCACCGCCCTGGGGCTGGGCGACGTCACCGGTTCGCTCACCCCGGGCAAGCTGGCAGACGTGATCCTGGTGAGAACGGACGATCTCAACATCGGCCCGCTGAACGTCCCGGATGGGCAGATCGTGCTCGCTGCTCAGCCGCACAACGTCGACTCCGTCTGGATCGACGGGGTGGCCAAGAAGCGCGACGGCAAGCTCGTCGGGCTGAACGGGCGCGAGCTCGTGACGAAGGCACGCGACGCGGTGGCGGCGCTCGGTTCGAGAATCGGCCGTCAGGTGACGTGACGGCCGGCCGCGCGGTGCCGGGCTCGATCCGGCTAGTCGGCGTTGATCAGCGCTCGACGTGGCCGGCGCCGCCGTCCGGGCCCAGCACGAGGTCGCGCTCGTAGTCCGGGACATGGTCGAGCGGCACGGGCGACAGCGCCTCGAAGAACGTCACTCCCGTCTCCGAGTGGAGCTCGTGCTCGAGGCCGCGGTTCACGACGACGACGTCGCCGGCGCCGAGCGTCCGCCACTCGCCCTCGATCGCCATGTCGACCGAGCCGCCGACGATGACCATCACCTGCTCGGTGTCGTCGTGTGCATGGAGAGGCACGCGCTTGCCCGGCTCGTACGTGACCCGGCAGAGGAGCACCTGCTCGCCGCCGATGGCCGTCAGGCGTGACGCCGTCCACGAACTCGTGCGGCTCGATGCCGTTCCACGTGCGAAACGGCGGAGAGGGCTCGCGTGCCTCAGCCATCGATCTCGAACCGAACCGATCCGGCTCCGACGGTGTTGACGGAGATCTCCTCGTCGAAGATCACTCGCTTGCCGTCGGTTTGCCATTCGGGCGCTCCCGCCGCCTTCGCGTCCAGCGCGCGGAGCACGCGCTCCGGGGTCACGGGCAGCTCTGTGATCCAGACGCCGACGGCGTCGTAGACGGCGGCGACGATCGCCGGAGACTGGGCGTTGTTGGCCATCTCCCCGATCGCCTTGGCTCCGAACGGGCCGTCGTGTGACGGGTTCTCGAGGATCACCGGGACGATGTCCGGCAGCTCCTCGATGCCCGGAGCCAGATATGCGCCGAACTCGGCGCCGCGATGATCGACCGACGGGTAGTACGGATAGGCGCTCTCGAGCAGGCCGAGACCGAGGCCCATCATCGCGCCTCCGTGGATCTGGCCCTCGACCAGAGTCGGGTTGATCGCGCGGCCGACGTCGTAGGCCTCGATCAGCTTCACCACCGTGACCTCGCCGGTCTCGTCGTCGACCTCGACCTCGGCGACCGACGCGGCGTACGAGATCGCCGAGTGCGGGTCGATGTCCACCGCTCCGGTCTCGGGATCGAGGGTCGCAAATGGCTTGAGCGCGGCTCCGGTCCCTGTGATCAGCTCTCCCTCGACCCAGGTGGCGACCGCGGCGACGTCGTTGACGCCGATGCTTCGGTCGGGGGCGCCCTTGACGGTGACGACGCCGTCGGCGATCTCGAGGTCGGCGGCGTCCGCCTCGAGCTGGCGCGAAGCGATGTCGAGCACGCGCTCGCGTGCCTTCTCGGCTGCGTAGCGGACGGCGTTGCCGCCGATGAACGTCCCGCGTGAGGCGAACGTCCCGGTGCAGACCGGGGAGGAGTCGGTGTTCGTGTTGTCCATCGTCACCCAGTCGTACGGCACGCCGAGCGTGTCCGCCACGATCTGCGTGTGGACGGTGCGCGAGCCCTGGCCGACGTCCACCGTGCCCGCGAACACGTCGACCCGGCCGTCCGGCTTCAGCTTCACCCAGGCCTGACTGGGGTCGCCGTTCTGGTTCATGCCTGTCGGGTACTCGATCGAGGAGAGGCCTCGCCCGCGATGCCTGGCCATCAGTCGCTCCCTCCGTTCAGGACCTGCTGCGCGGCCAGGTGCTCCGGCAGGAGATCACCCTCGCGCGGCAGGCTCGTCATCTCGCGCAACCCGGAGGCGAGCTCGACGCCGGCGGCCTCTGCGACCGCCTGGATCACCGGCACGCTCGACGGATCTCCGAGCACGACGGTGTTGGGCGTCGTGTCGCCGACACGGTTCGCGTTCTTGAGGCGTAGCTCGAACGGGTCGATGTCCAGCACCTTCGCGATGCGACTCATGTGGGTCTCGACTGCGAACGACACCGACGTCACGCCGAAGCCGCGCATCGCGGTCGTCGGCACCCGGTTCGTGAAGACGACGTAGCCGTCGAAGTGGACGTTCGGGACCGTGTACGCGCCGACGTGGTGGAAGGAGTGCTTGGTCAGGCCGTACGGCGAGAAGCGCGCGTAGGCGCCGGAGTCGTGGAGCGTGAGCGTCTTCCGCCCGAGGATCCAGCCGTCCTTCGTCAGCGCATCCGCAATCTCGATGTGCCAGGCCGCGCGCGTCGAGGAGCACAGGAACTCCTCCTCGCGCGTGAAGCGCCACTTGACCGGCAGCCCGGACTTGAGCGCGAGCAGCGCGGTGAGCGTCTCCGTGGCCGAGTCGACCTTGCCGCCGAAACCGCCGCCGACGGTCCCGCCGACGAGCTTGAGCCGGTTCAGGGGCACCTGGAGGTGAGCCGCGACCACGCCCAGCGAGAAGTACATCGCCTGGGTGCAGGAGTAGATCGTGAGGCGGCCGTCCGGCTCCGGGACGCTCAGCGAGATCTGTGTCTCGAGCGGCGCATGCTCGATCGCCGCCGGCCGGTAGACGCCTTGCACGATCACGTCGGCCTCGTCGAAGGCTCGGTCGACGTCACCTTTCCGGATCTGCCGCCTGTCCCGCTCATCCTCGTAGTGTGGGTACCAGTTGCCCCAGGGGTGGATCTGCGGCGCATCGGGGTCGAACGCCTTGCGAACGTCGAGGAGCGGCTCCTGCTCGTCGAGCTCCAGATCGATCAGCTCCGCTGCCTCGCGGGCCGTCTCCTCGTCCTCGGCGGCGACCACCGCGATCGGCTGGCCCTTGAAGCGGACCTCGTCCACTGCGAGCAGGGGCTCGTCGGCCGGCACGCCGAGCGCCTCCAGGTGACCGTAGACGTTCTTCGGCACGTCCTCGTGCGTGACGACGGCGCGCACACCCGGATGCTGCTCCGCCTTCCGGGTGTCGAGGCGGGTGATGTCCCCGCGGTGGATCGGCGAGCGAAGCGCCTTCGCCCAGAGCATGCCGGGGACGCGGACGTCGTCGACGTACCGGGTGCGTCCGGTCACGTGCGCGACGCCGTCGTAGCGAGGAAGACGGGCGCCTACTGCCTTCATGCGGGAGCTCCTCTGATCTCGACGTCGGGTTCCTGCTGGTCTCGAGGGAGGTTTCGGTCGAGGTCGAGCGACTCCCCTGCGCCGACCCCCTCGACTGCCTCGATGATCTTCACGTAGCCGGTACAGCGGCAGACGTGGCCGGAGAGCGCCTCCTCGATGTCGCTCCGGGAGGGCGTCGCGTTCGTCCGCAGCAGCCCCTCCGCGGCCATCAGCATGCCCGACGTGCAGTAGCCACATTGGGCCGCATAGTGCGCATCGAAGGCTGCCTGGACCGGAGACAGCCGCTCGGGCGTCCCCAGGCCCTCCACGGTGAGGATCTCGGCGCCGTCCAGCGCGACGACCGGCACGAGGCACGCCCGGCGCGCCTTGCCGTCGACCAGAACCGTGCACGTGCCGCAACCACCCTGCTGACAGCCGGCCTTGGGGCTCGTGATCCCGAGCTCTTCGCGAAGGACCGCCAGAAGCGACGTGAGCGGCGGGCTCTCGACGTCGCGCTCGACGCCGTTGACGGTGAGCTTCATGCGGTCTCCTTCTCGAGGCTCTCGAGCGCCCGGGCAACGATCGTCGGAAGAACGCGGCGCCGGTACCAGGCGGACGCGAGGGCGTCGTCGCGAGGCTCCACGTCGTCGAGGCTCTTGTGCGATGCGACCGCGGCTGGCTCGCCCGCGGCGAGCGCCTCTTCAGCCGACCGCAGGCGGACGGCGTGCGGCGCGGCCCCGGCGGCCGCGATCGTCGTGCCGGCCCCAGTCCGGACTGCGGACACGGCCATGATCGTGTAGTGGTGGCTATGAGGACGATGGACCGAGGCGAAGGCCGCCCGGTGCTTGCGGTCCGGATAGCGGACGTCGAGAACGAGTCGTCCGGATGTGCCGTTCGCGAGGAACGCCTCGAGGTCGTCCATGCGCTCGCCTCCGGCTCCGGTCGAGCGAACGCGGGCACCGAGCGCGAGCAGCGGCGCCTGCAGGTCACCACGCGGCATCTCGCTGCCCGGGTCCGCGCACAGGTTGCCCGCCAGGGTCGCCTGCGCCCGGATCTCCGGGTCCGCGACGAGCGACGCTGCCGAGGCAAGCGGTTCGTCGCCCGCAAGCAGCTCGTCGATGCGCGTGGCTGCGCCGATCACGACCTCGCCGTCCGCCCGTGCGATGCCGCCGAGCTCGCCGGCCGGAAGCATCAGCACCCGGGTGGTCTCGAGACGCCCCTCGGTGATCTGCGGGCATCAGGATCGTCCCGCCGCCGACGACGGTGATGCCGTCGCCGTCGCCGAAGGCGGCGATCGCCTCGTCGGTCGATCCTGGGAGGAGAACCTCCGGGGCCATCAGCTCGTTTCCTCTCATCGGGAGTTGGCGCGGCGATTCTAACGTCGGCCTCCTGCCGGGGTGCGCCCAGGTGGTACCAAGCGCCCGGCGCGGGCTCGGGATCCATGATCAAATATCGACGATGACGCCCGACGGGTCGGCCGTGCAAACGCTGCGGACTCCCTCCGGCGGCCACCGGACGCTTGCCGAGAAGGCGTATGCGTCGCTGCACGACGCGATCCTCAGCGGGGAGCTCGCACCAGGCGAGCGGCTCCGTATCGAGCAGCTCGCCGAGCACCTCGACATGAGCCCGATGCCGATCCGAGAGGCGATCCGCCGGCTCGACGCGGCCGGGCTCGTTGAGCTTTCGCCACACAAGGCGACGAGGGTGACCGAGCTCTCGCTCGTCGATCTCGAGGACGTCTACCAGGCTCGGCTCGCGCTCGAGCCGCTGGCCGTGGAGCTTGCGGCGCGCAGGTTCTCGGAAGAGGCGGGCTCGGCAGCCTCGGCGAGCCTCGCGCGGTACGTCGAGGCCCGCCGGCGAGGAGACGCCGGCGAGATCTGGACAGCACACACGGCGTTCCATTTCGCGCTCTACGAGGAAGCGGGCTCACGCTGGCTCCTGCGCCTGATCACGCCGCTCTGGGAGACGAGCGAGCGCTACCGGCGGGCATCGCCGGACGTGCAGCGCAGCCTGAGCGAGCGCCAGGCCGAGCACGAGGCGATCCTCGAGGCGTGCATACGGCGCAAGCCGAAGGTCGCTGCTGCGGCGATGTGGAACCACCTTGCTCTGACGGCCAACCTGCTTGCGGGGGCGATGGGCGGCGGCGAGCTCTTTCCGCGGCGATGAGGGCGCATCCCTTGCTTGACCCGGCTCTCTGCGAGTGTTATCAACTATCACCTATCAAGGAAGAGGAAGGCTGATGCTGCTTTCCCGCGTGGCCTACGCGCGGCCCACGAGCGTCGAGGAGGCCGTCGAGCTCCTG
This sequence comes from uncultured Thermoleophilia bacterium, assembly GCA_963797645.1. Lineage (GTDB taxonomy): Bacteria > Actinomycetota > Thermoleophilia > Gaiellales > Gaiellaceae > CAWCQC01. The sequence continues at coordinate 102,563 of CAWCQC010000016.1, forward strand.
TCCGAGCATGACAACGCTCGGCCCATCGCCGGCGGCCAGACGCTCGTGAACGTGATGAAGCTGCGCTTTGCGACGCCGGACGTGCTGGTTGACATCGGCGGGATCGAGGGGCTCGATCAGATCGCCGTCCGGCCGGACGGGGGCGTGGAGCTCGGAGCGATGGTGACCTACGACGCGCTCGAGCACGACGAGCGGCTGGCCGAGGCGAGGCCGGTCATCGGCCGGGTTGCTTCGGTCATCGCCGACCAGCAGGTGCGAAACCGGGGCACGATCGGCGGCAACCTCTGCTCGAACGATCCCACGAACCACCTACCTCCGCTCGTCGTCGCGCTCGGGGCTTCGATGACGATCGCCGGCCGAGACGGCGAGCGCGCCGTGCCGGCGGAGGACTTCTTCCAGGGCGTCTACCTGACCGCCGTCGAGCCCGGCGAGGTGCTCACCCGTGTGACGTTCCCGCCCCCTGTCGGCGGCGAGGGCGCCGGCTTCGGGTCGATGACGATCGGCAAGGAGGGCACCGGCATCGTCAACGTCGCCGCTCGGGTGTGTGTCAACGGAACCATCGCGGAGCCCCGGGTCGTCGTCGGCTGCGTCGCAGCGGTTCCCGTTCGCGCGCCGGCGATGGAAGCGGCTCTCGAGGGATCGCTGCCGACCGAGGCGAACGTTCGCGTGGCCGCCGAAGGGCTCGGCTCGGGGCTCGACCCGCCCTCCGACGTCCATGCGTCGGCCGGCTACCGGTGCCACCTGGCGGAGGTCATGGCGGTGCGGGCGACGCTGGCGGCGATCGAGGAGGCGATACGTTGACACCCGAGCCGCAGTCGGAGCGGCGCGTGTCCGTCGAGCTGAACGGGGACACGTACGAGCTCACGGTCGAGTCACGACGGCTTCTCGTCCACTTCATCCGCGACGACTGCGGGCTGACCGGCACGCATGTCGGCTGCGACACGGGCAACTGCGGCGCCTGCACGGTGATCCTCGACGGGATGGCCGTCAAGTCCTGCATGCTGCTCGCCGTCCAGGCCGACGGGGCCACGATCGAGACCGTCGAGTCCCTCGCCGGGGAGGACGGGGAACTTCATCCGCTGCAGCGCGCGTTCTCCGAGCACCACGGGCTCCAGTGCGGCTACTGCACGCCCGGGATGCTGATGAGCGCGAAGCAGCTGCTCGAGCGGAACCCGAGCCCGACGGAGCACGACGTGCGCCGCGCGATCCAGGGAAACATCTGCCGCTGCACGGGCTACGCCGGGATCGTCGAGGCGATCCTCGCTGTCTCACGAGGTGAGGTGAGCGCATGACGACGACTGCGCCGGAGCGGGTCGAGCTCGAGCGCGGCGCCTACAAGGGACAGTCGATTCCGCGCAAGGAGGACAAGCGCCTCGTCCAGGGCCAGGGCGTCTTCGTCGACGATGTCCGGCGGCACGGCATGGGGTACGTGCACTTCGTGCGTTCCCCGTACGCGCACGCGAAGATCCTCTCGATCGACGTCTCGGCTGCGCTCGAGCTGCCGGGTGTTTTCGGCACGCTGACGGGCGACGAGGTCGCCATCTCGACCGACCCGTTCTTCCAGATCACGACGCCCCCCGGGGCGCACGTGCGCGATTTCGCGCTCGCGGTCGGCAAGGTTCGCTACGCGGGCGAGGCCGTGGTCGCCGTGGCCGCAGCGACGCGGGAGCTCGCCCGGGACGCCGCCGACGTGGTCGAGGTCGACTACGACCCGCTTCCGGTCATCGTCGACGCGCGGGTCTCGCTGGACGAGGAGGCGCCGGTGCTGCACGAGGAGGTCGGCTCGAATCTCTCCTGGACAGGCGTCTACGAGTGGGGCGACCTCGGCGCCGCGTTCGACGAGGCCGACCACGTGGTGCGGATCGACGAGCTCCACTTCAACCGCTTCAACTCGACGCCGATCGAGTGCGACGGCGCGCTGGTCGAGTACAACCGCGGCACGGGGCAGTGGACGATCCACACGAACAACCAGTTCCCGGGGTTCGCGGCGATCATGATGGGCCCGGCGCTGCGGGTCGGCCTCGACAAGCTGCGCTTCGTCACCCAGGACATCGGCGGCGGCTTCGGCAACAAGATCACGTCGCACCCTCAGCTCGTTGCCCTCTGCCTGCTCGCCCGCAAGCTCGGCCGGCCCGTCCAGTGGACCGAGTGGCGCACGGACTTCCACCAGTCGATGTCGCACGGGAACGAGCGCTGGTTCCATGACGTCGAGGTGGCCGTGAAGGCGGACGGAACGCTGCTCGGCTTCCGCTGCACGGCGCTCGACGACGCCGGCGCGTTTCTGCGTTACGAGCCTCTCGGCGGCGTGATCTGGGCCCAGGTCACTCCCGGCCTGTACCGCTGGCGGAACATCCGCGTCGACTACACGCAGGTCATGACCAACAAGGCGCCAGTGTCACCGAACCGCGGCTACTCGCGGATGCAGCATCTCTGGCTGACCGAGCGGATCGTCGACATCGTCGCGCACGAGCTCGAGCTCGACCCGGTCGAGATCCGGAAGCGCAACTACATCCGCAGCGACGAGATGCCGTATACGACCCCCAACGGGTGCGTGTACGACTCCGGTGACTACGCACGCTGCCTGGACGATGCGCTGCGGCTGATCGACTACGAGGGGATCGACGCGCGGCGTGCCGACGCGGAGGCTCGCGGCAAACTCGTCGGCGTCGGGATCGGCTCCACCCTCGACTCGGGCACCAACAACTTCGGGCAGTCGCGTCTCCTGAACCCCGAGCTCCAGTTCTCGGGCAACAACGAGGTCGCCTCGGTCAAGCTGGACATCTTCGGGGAGGTCGTCGTCACGCTCGGGACGACGCCGCAGGGCCAGGGACACGAGACGACCGCGTCGCAGGTCGTCGCCGACATCATCGGCTGCTCGCCCGACGACGTGAACGTCAGGCCCGGGCACGACAGCTACTGGAATTCGCACGCGGGCTTCTCCGGGACCTACGCCAGCCAGTTCGCCGTGACCGGGCTCGGCGCCGTCAAGGGCGCCGCCGACCAGCTCGCAGGCCAGATGCGCCGGCTCGCGGCCGTGGTGCTCGGCACGACCCCGGACAACATCGTGCTCGAGGAGTCGATGGCGAAGCGGGCGGACAACCCGGAGGCGGCGCTCCCGTTCATGGCCCTCGGTGCGATCGTCAACGCGAACAACGCGGGGCTCCCGCCCGAGACCGAAGACATCACGATGAACTGCCGCTACGTCTACCGGCCGCCCTTCGAGGTGCCGGACGTGGAGCGAAAGTACGGCAACCTCACGCTGACGTACGCGACTCAGATCCATGCGTGTGTCATCGAGATCGACAAGGAGACGGGCGAGGTCGAGCTCGTCGACTACGCGGCCGTGGACGACTGCGGGACGCGCATCAACCCCCAGATCGTGGAGGGACAGGTGCTCGGCGCGACGGTGCACGGCATCGGCGCCGCGCTCTGGGAGGTCTTCGCCTACGACGAGAACGGAAGCCTCCTGACCGCGAACTTCTATGACTACCACGTACCGCATGCGCTCGATCTGCCCGAGCTGAAGACCGCGTCGATCGAATCCCCGTCGCCGTTCACGCCGCTCGGCGCCAAAGGCATGGGCGAGGGTGGAGGCGCCGCCATCCACGCGATCTGCGCCGCCATCCAGGACGCGTTGCGCGGCGCGGGAGGAGGCATCGTGACCGACTCCCACAACCCGCCCGAGCGCGTCTACCGGCTCATGGAGCACCCCGACGAGAGCCGAGCACGGATCACCGTGACGCCGCGATGAAGGTCGAGGGAACGAAGCTCCTCGACGCTCCGCGAGAGGCTGTCTGGGATGTCCTCATGGATCCCGCACGGCTCGCGAAGCTCCTCCCCGGCGTGGATGGATTCGAGGTGGAGGACGAGACGCACTGGTCGGCGAAGGTCAGGGTCCCCCTCGGGATGGGCGGGCTGAAGCTCGGCTTCGCCTTCGAGAAGCTCGACGAACGGCCGCCCGAGCACGCCTCGCTGAGGGCCAAGGGCAAGGGCGTCGGGGCCATCGTGTCGATGGAGACCCACTTCGAGTTGAGCGACGAGGGCCGGCGCACGTCGATGGACTGGGTCGCGGACGTGAACGTCCTCGGACAGGTCGGCTCGATGGGCCAGCGAGTGCTCCAGCCGATCGTCAACCAGCAGGTCGAGAACGTGCTGGCCGCGCTCGACCGCGAGGTGCAGGCAGGCCCGACGACGTCGACCGACTCCTGACGGGTGGCTGCTCCGTTTCGCATCGGGGTGATGCAGCTGACGATGGAGCCGCTCGACGAGATGCTCGCGAGCGCGCGGGCGATGGACGAGGCGGGGATGGACACCGTGTGGCTCGCCGAGGCGTATCCGTGGTGGCGGAAGCACGGCATGGAGGCGCGGTCGTCGACCGTCGTCTCCGTGCTGATGGCGAAGGAGACGTCGCAGCTGACGATCGGCTGGGGGATCATCTCGCCGTTCACACGCCATCCCGTCCAGGTCGCGATGGACGCGCGGGTCGTCCAGGAGGCCGCCGGGCCTGGCCGCTTCATCCTCGGCTTCGGGACGTCGAAGATCTTCCTGAACAACGCGCGCATCCAGACGAGCCGGACGCTCGGGCCGATGCGCGACGCAGTCGCAATCGTGCGCGGCTGCCTGGCGGGGAAGCCGTTCGACTACGAAGGCGAGACGTGGAGCGCCTCGGTTCCCGGTCTTCGCGACGAAGCCGATACGCCGCGCGAGGTGCCGCCCGTGTACGTGGCTGCGACGGCTCCGAAGATGCAGGCACTGGCGGGCGAGATCGCGGACGGCTGCCTCACTCCGTCGATCACGACGCCTGCGTTCGTGCGCTACACGCGCGACAACGTGGAGGCGGACATCGACATCGGCTGCACCGTCGTCGCGTCCATCGCCGAGGACCGGGACGAAGGCCGGGACGGGGCACGCGAGATCGCGGGCATGTACCTGGCGAACAAGGTGCAGAACATCAAGGGTGCGGCCGACACGCTGCTCGACTTGGCGGGGCTCGACCAGGACGAGATCCGCCCCGTGGCGGAGGCCATGGAGGAGGGGGGTCGTCTGGCCGCCAAGGCGAAGGTGAGCGACGCGATCCTCGACAAGTGCCAGCCGATCGCAGGCACACCGGCGGACTGCATCGAGGCGATCGAAGAGTACCGCGACGCGGGCTGCACACACGTCATGCTGGAGCTCTGGGGCGAGAACCGCCACGACCAGATCCGGCTCTTCGGCGACAAGGTCCTACCGCACATCAGGTCGTGAGCGACTACGACCCGGCAGCCTTCGACGCATACGAGGCTTCCGGCTGGGAGGCGGTCGCCGCTGCCTACGACGGCTTCTGGAGCACGACCACGTCCCAGGCGATCGACCCGCTCCTCGACGCAGCGGCCGTCGGCGCGGGAATGCGAGTCATCGACGTCGGCACCGGAGCGGGAGATGCGGCCGGCCGGATAGCCGGGCGCGGAGCGGAGGCGACCGGGGTAGACGCAGCCGCCGCCATGATCGCGATTGCGGCCGGGCGCCATCCGGCCGCGACGTTCGTACGCGCCTCCGTCACGCAGCTGCCGTTCGCAAACGGGTCGTTCGACGCGGCCGTCGGGAACATCGTCATCCAGCACATCGGCGAGCCTGAGCGAGCTGTCCGCGAGCTTGCGCGCGTGCTGGTTCCGACAGGAGGCGTCGCGCTGTCCACGTGGGATGTACCGGAACGGTCGCCGTTCTTCGCCGCGATCCTCGGAGCGGTCGCCGACGCCGAGGTCCCTCCACCGACTGAGATCCCGCCCGGTCCGTCGTTCTTTCAGTTCGCGGACGAGGCGGTGTTCGCAGCTCTCCTCGCCGACGCGGGCTTTCGAGATGTCAGCGTCGGCGAGACCGTGTTCGACGTGACGCTCCGCTCCGCCGACGAGCTCATCGTCGCCCTCGCAGAGGGCACCGTTCGAACCGGTTCGCTTCTGCGTGCGGCCGGGGACGCTCAGCAACGGAGCCTTCGCGAGTCGCTGGTGGCCAGGCTCGAGCCGTGGCGGCGCGGGGAGCTGTACGCCGTCCCCGCCTCGGTCATGATCGCGAGCGGAAGGAAGACCTCGTGAATGCGATTCATATCGACCGCGACCGGCTCGTCGACTGGGCGTCGCGCGCGATCGGCACACCGAGCTTCACGGGCTCGGAGGAGGCGATGGCCGAGCTCGTAGCCGAGACGTTCGCAGGGATGGGCCTGCGTGTGCAGTGGCAGCAGGTCGAGGACGGCCGCGCGAACGTGCTCGGGACGCTCGAGGGGATGGGCGGCGGCCCGTCGCTCATGTTCAACGGCCACGTGGACACCTCGTACTCGGGCCGGGAGCCGTGGCTCGCCCACGTGCCGGGCTTCCAGCCGAGCGCGTTCGTCGAGGACGGAAGGCTGTACGGGCTCGGGATCTCGAACATGAAGGGCGCGCTCGCCTGCTACGTCGAGGCCCTGCGAGCCTTGGCCGACGCGGGCGTCCGGCTCCGCGGCGACGTGCTGGTCGCCGCGGTGTGCGGCGAGATCGAAAAGACGCAGTACGGGGACGCGCAGGGAGCCGAGTACCGGGGCTATGCAACCGGAACCCGATACCTCGTCACGCACGGCGGCGTCGCCGACATGTGCATCCTCGGCGAGCCGACCGAGTCCAAGCTCGTCCTCGGCCACTTCGGCTCGCTGTGGTTGCGGATCTCGACCCGGGGGCCGTTCGTGCACACCGCCTTCACGGAGGGGAAGGGCGAGCTCAACTCGATCCTGCGCATGCGCGACGTGCTCGAGGCAGTCGTCGAGTGGATGCCCGAGTGGGAGAACGACCCCGAGAACGCCTACGGCGGGGCGAAGGCGATCGTCAACGTCGGGGCGATCCAGGGCGGATTCGGGTGGCGGGTGAGCCGCACGCCGCACCGGACCGACCTGTTCCTGGACGTCCGCGTTCCGCCGACCAAGCCGATGCCGGTCGCGCGCCGGCAGGTGCTCGACATGGTCCGCGCCCTCGCAGAGCGCTTTCCCGATCACGGAATCGAGGCGGAGGTCTACGTCACCGCGCCGGGGGCCGAGATCGCCGAGGACCACCCGCTCGTCGCGGCGGTCGGCGCATGCCACGAGGAGGTGTTCGGCTCGCTTCCCGAGCGCGACGTAACGCGCTGGTTCTCGGACGCCTCGGCGCTGACGCGCTACGGGATCCCGACCCTGAACTACGGGACCTCGACCGGACTGCTCGACACCGAGAAAGGCGAGAACCTCGAGATCGACGGGCTCGTGAAGACGGCGACCGTGTACGCACTGGCCGCCGCACGAATCTGCGGGGTTGCGGAATGAAGCTGGTCACCTTTGACGCTGGGCGGGTCGGCTGGGTCGACGGCGAAGAGGTCGCCGTCCTCGACGTTCGCGACCTGCGGACGTACTTCGAACGCGGCGGAGCGGACGAGACCGGCGAGCGGGTGCCCCTGGACACCGCTCGCCTGCGCGCCCCGATCTCGCCGAAGAAGTTCTTCCACACGGCCGGCAACTTCCGGGAGCACGAGGAGGAGTCGAAGCGGGTCGGCTGGGCGCACGAGATCGCTCCGTGGATCGTGTTCTTCCAGAACGTCGATGCGATCGTCGGCCCGGACGAGGCCGTCGTGTATCCGGAGCACCTGACCCAGGAGCTCGACTACGAGCTCGAGCTGGCCGTGGTGATCGCGAAGAGCGGGAAGTGGTTCTCCGCCGAGGAGGCGATGGACTACGTCGGCGGCTACGTGATCTTCAACGACATCACGGCGCGCGACATCCAGCGGCGCGAGATGCGCTCGGGGGTGTTCTCGTTCTGCAAGGCGATCGACACGTTCTGCCCGCTCGGCCCCTGGATCGTCACGCCCGACGAGGTCCCGAACCCGCACGACCTGCGGATGGAGCTCCGGGTCAACGGCGAGCCCCGCCAGGTGTCGCACTCCGGCAACATGTCCGTCACGATTCCGGAGATCATCGCCCACTACTCCCCGCTCGGGTACTCCGCCGGGGACGTGCTCTCGACCGGAACGGTCTCGGGTGTAGCAGGGTTCAGCGAGGATGCCGCGTCGCTCTACCTGAGGGCCGGAGACGTCATGGAGTGCGAGATCGAGCGGATCGGCGTGCTGCGAAACCCGGTCGTCTCCTGGCAGGAGGCCCACGGCGGGCGACCGCAGCACCGGGAGGGATGACGGGGTGCCCTGGCCGCGCGACGACGAGAAGCTCTCGCGCGTACGCTCCCTGATGGCCGACCAGGAGCTGGACGCGCTCGTCGTGCGCGCCCCGGACAACGTCCTCTACCTCTCGAACTACCTCTCGATGAAGGGCTACGACCTGCTCGTCTTCCCGCGCGAGGGCGAGCCGGTGCTGATCGTGCTCGAGCCGCAGGCGGAGGTAGCGGCGGAAACGGCCTGGACGGGCGACATCCGGCTCTTTCGCGGCTACGACGGGGACGATCCTCGGCCCCCGACTGCGCGCTCGCTCGAGGCGGCGCTCGCGGTGAAGGACGAGCTCGGGCTCGACCGCATCGGGCTCGAGCTCTCCCAGGGCACGCAGACGGCCGACCTGATGGTCGGCGAGCCCACCGTTCCGACCAGCGGGTTCTTCGAGGCGTTTCCGGAGCGAGTCGATGCCTCCCCGCTCCTGGCCGAGGCCCGTTCGCTGAAGACGGCACAGGAGATCGAGCGCATGCGCCTGGCGAACGAGATCGCCGCGCTCGCCATGGAGCACGTCGCCGAGCGCCTCCGGCCGGGTATGGCGGAATGCGAGGCGGCGGCCCTCTGGGAGGGCGCGGTGCACGCGATCGGCACCGGCTACGAGGGCATGGTGGAGCACGCGCGGGGCTACTCGCTCGTCTGGTCCGGGACCGGGCATCCGGACGTTCACCGCAACCGGCCACCGGCCCGTGCAGGCGGACGAACCGACGCTGTTCGAGATCTGGGTCTGCGCCGACGGCTACTGGTGCGACCACACGAAGAACCTCTGCCCGGGCGAGCTCCGCGCCGAGTATGTGGAGCTCCTCGAGCTCCTGCTCGGCGTCTTCGAAGAGGCTCGCGCCCACTCGGTCGACGGGGCGAGCCTGCCGGAGCTCGACCGGCTGATCCGCGCCCGGATCGCCGAGGGCGGCTACCCGGGGCAGCCCTCCCACCCGGTGGCGCACGGCGTCGGCGCGCGAGCGCACGAGCCTCCCTACGCGCATCAGGCCGGCGGCGGCACGATCCGCGAGGGCATGGTGCTCGCGATCGAGCCCGGGATCTACTGGGAGGGCGGCGGCGGTCTTCGCGTCGAGGACAACTTCTTCGTCTCCGGCAACGGGAACGAGAAGCTGTGCTCGTTCCCTGACGACTTCAGAAAGGTGGTGTGCGGTCGTGCCGCGTGAGCTCATCAATCCCCCGGAGCTGCATCCGGCGCCGGGCTTCAGCCACGTCGCCGTGGCGACGGGAGGCCGGCAAGTCTTCGTGGCCGGGCAGGTGGCACTCGACACCGGTTTCGGCCTCGTCGGGGGAGACGACCTCGGCGAGCAGACGAAGGCGGCCATGCGAAACGTCGGACTGGCTCTGGAGGCGGCCGGCGCCGGATGGGACGACGTGGTGCGGCGCACGATCTACACGCTCCAGCCGACCGAGTACGAGACGATCACGGCCGCGATCGACGAGGTCACCGGCGGCGCTGCTCATCCGGCCCAGACGATCCTGGGCGTCACCGGGCTCGCCGTCCCCGGCCTCCTGATCGAGATCGAGTGCACGGCGGTGACAGACGGATGAGCGACTACGCGGATCTCCGGCTCGACCCGAACGTCCTCTTCGGCGAGATCGAGGCCGACAGCGAGTTCGCGCCCACGGCCGAGGAGCCCTCCGGTGTGGACACCGAGTCGTTCCTCGCCGCGATGCGGGTACTCGCAGGCGGCGTGGTGATGGTGACCGCACGGGCGGAGGATCGCGTCTGGGGCCTGACCATCAGCTCCTGCTGCTCGATCTCGGCCGGCCCGCCGCAGATCCTGATCTCGCTCGACCACGGGGCCAGCGCCCGGCCCGTCGTCCTCGAAACCGGCCGCTTCGGCGTCAGCATCCTGCGAGGACACCAGAAACCACTCGCCGAGCTCGGGGCGGTTCCGGGCGGCCCGAAGCACGTCGACGCGTTCTGCGAGCGCCGGGGCGAGGCGACGGCGACGATGCTCGCAGGCGCCCTCTACCACCTCGATTGCCGGGTGGAGCAGGTGTTCGAGGTCAGCGACCACACGCTGATCGTCGGGGCCGTCGAGACGGCGATCGCCGGAGCGGACGCCGAGGACGATCTCGGCGGCCCGCTCCTCTACTTCAACCGCACCTTCTTCACCCTCGGTAGGGCGATCGCGTGACGTTCGACGTGGTCGTCGTCGGCAGCGGCATCAACTCGCTCGCCTGCGCCGCGCTGCTCGCCCGCGGCGGCAAGCGTGTGGTCGTGCTCGAGCGAAACGACTACCTCGGCGGCGCGATCCGCACGGGCGAGATCACGGAGCCCGGCTTCGTGCACGAGGTCTTCTCGTCCTGGCACCCCCTGTTCGCCGGCTCCGCGGCCTACGAGGAGCTGAAGGACGACCTGCACGCTCGCGGGCTCGAGTACCTGAACACCGAGCTTCCGACCGGGACGCTGCTCGAGGACGGATCGAGCGCCTTTCTGACCACCTCACGCGAGGCCAACGCCGCCGAGCTCGAGCGCCACGCGCCCGGCGACGGCGAGGCGTGGGAGCGGACCGTGGCCGAGTTCATGCCGAACGCCGACCTCTCGTTCGGCGTCCTTACGACCGAGCTCTGGTCGGCGGCCGGCCTCAAACTCGCGGGAGGCGCCCTGCGGCGTCTCGGCAAGCGCGGGGCGCTCGAGTTCACCGGCGGGGTTCTCGCGAGCTGTCGCGACTGGGCGAGCGAGACCTTCGCATCACCGCAGGCGCACGCCCTGCTGGCACCGTGGGTGCTGCACACCGGGCTGGGGCCAGACGCGGCGTCGTCGGGCTTCATGACCCGGGTGATCGCGGTTGGCGTCGAGCTGGGCGGCATGCCCGTCCCGCGAGGAGGCGGCGTCCGGCTCGTCGAGGCCCTCGCGGGGATCGTCCGAGACGGAGGCGGCGAGCTCGAGAGCTCGGCGGACGTCGAGCAGGTGGTCGTCCGGGGCGGCCGCGCAGCCGGGGTGCGGCTGGCCGGCGGGCGAAGGATCGACGCCGGTGAGGCCGTCGTCGCGAACGTGACGCCGACCCAGCTCTACGGGCGCCTGCTGACCGAGGTCCGGCTGGCCGCGTCGGTGTCCGAGGTGGGCCGGCGCTACCGCTACGGCAGAGCCGGCATGCAGATCCACATGGCCCTGTCCGAGCGCCCGCGCTGGGAGGGGGACGAACGGCTCGGGCGGACGGCGATCGTCCACCTGACGCCGGGCCTCGACGGCGTCTCGCGGGCCGTCAACGAGGCCGAGCGCGGCCTCCTCCCGGCCGAGGCGACGATCGTGGTCGGCCAGCCGCTGGCCGTCGACCCCTCGCGGGCGCCCGAGGGGTCCTGGATCGTCTGGATCCAGCTCCAGGAGCTGCCTTCACGGGTGAAGGGCGACGCAGCGGGCGAGATCGACACCGGCGACGGAACCTGGACCGAGGCGCTGCGCGAGCGCTACGCGGACCGGATCCAGGCCCGGCTCGCACGTCACATCCCCAACCTCGAGGCCGCCCTCCTGCGGCGGGTCGTCCTCTCGCCCGCCGACATCGAGGCTGCGAACATGAACATGGTCGGAGGGGACATCTACAGCGGCTCCTGCGCGCTCGACCAGAACCTCCTCTGGCGGCCCAGCCCCCGCCAGCCGGGGCACCGCACCGTGATCCCCGGCCTGTATCAGATCGGCGCGAGCACGCATCCGGGCCCCGGGCTGGGAGCGGGCTCCGGCACGCTCGTCGCCCGGGAGCTCCTCTCGCCCGGCCTCGTCGGGCGGGCTCTCAAACTGGGCGGCCGGCGGTGACGTCTGAAGGGGAGAGGCAGGTGATTTCGGCGGTTTGACATCTGATCAACTATCGGTCAACGTGGCTGCCGCTCGCAGCGATCGGGCGGGGAGAGGCGTGTCCTTGAAGGAGGTTGGCGCATGAAGTTCTCGATCTACTCCGAGCTCCAGTACTGGGGGGGCAAGTCGCCCGCGCGGGCCTACGAGGAGGTGGTCGAGCAGGTCGTCCACGCGGACCGCCTCGGCTACGACTGCTACGCGATCATCGAGCACCCGTTCTTTCCCAAGTTCTCGATCTCGACGAACCCCTTCGCGCTCTATGCCAAATGCATGGAGCGGACGCGCCAGATCCACTTCCGGACGCTTGGGCACGTCTTGCCGTTGCACAACCCGATGATGCTGGCATCGCAGATCGCCGCCGCGGACATCCTCTTCGAGGGCCGCTACGAGCTCGGCCTCGTCCGCGGGCACGGGTGGCACCCGCCCAAGGCCGGTGTGCCGATCGAGGAGACGCGAGGCATCTACGACGAGTCGCTCGAGATCGTCCTGAAGGCGCTCGGCGAGGAGCGGTTCTCCTACGACGGCAAGTACTACAAGATCGACGACGCGCAGGTGGTGCCGCGCCCGATCTCGAGCCGTTTCAGCATCTTCCTCGGCGGCACGAGCGACAAGACCTACGAGATGGCGGGCGAGAACGGTTGGGGCGTGACGGTGCCGCCGCTGCTGCCGTACGAGGCGATGCGCCGCCAGCTCGACATCTACCGCGAGACGTGCGCCGACCACGGCCACGACCCGTACATCGTCTGGATCCATGCCTGCTACCTCGACGAGGACCGGGCCACGGCCGTGCGCGAGGCGGAGCAGGGAATGCGGCAGTTCCTGGCGGGCAACGCCTCGCCGCTGACCGGCGGCGACCGCCTGCCTCCCGCCGACGTGCTGGAGCGCGCGGGCTACGGCTTCTACGCCTCGGGCATCCTCGAGAAGCTGGCCGAGACGCCGTACGAGCGAGATGCTGAAGGGCGACATCGTCTGGGTGGGCACGCCCGAGGACGTCATCGAGCGCATCGAGGCGGTGCGCGAGGTCTGCGAGGGCCTGGCCGAGGTCGCGATCACGGTCAACCCCGGCGGGTTCGCCCACTGGCAGGCGATCAAGGCGCAGGAGCTGTTCGCCGACCTCGTGATCCCGCACTTCAGGCCGTCAGGCGTCGCGGAGGCGGCGTACGCCTGACCGGCGGAGCTCGTGCGGCGGGTCCTCGTGATCGGAGCTGGAGCCATCGGCAGCCTGTACGCGGCTCACCTCGCGCAGGTGGCGGACGTGAGCGTGCTCGTGCGCCGGCCCGAGCAGGCTCGTGGCCTGAACGACGAGGGGCTTCGGATCTCCGGGAAGTCGGCTCTTACGGCGGCCCTGTTCGCGGCGACCGACCCGGACCACGGTCCCGGAATGCGACCTGGTCATCCTGGCCACCAAGGCGACGCAGCTCGAGGAAGCGGCCGTTGCGCTCGGCGGCCGCTTCCCGGGCGCGACGATCATGACCATCCAGAACGGGCTCGGCGCCGAGGAGATCGTCTCCCGCTACGGGGACTGGCCGCTCATCTCGGCGGTGACCTTCATGAGCGGGATCCGCCGCTCCGACACGCACGTCGAGTACGAGCTCGACACGGAAACCTGGCTCGGCCCGTGGGCGGAAAGAGGAACGCCGTACGAGTCGGTTGCCGAGGTGGAGGCGATGCTCCTCCGATCCGGTCTGCGGGCGCGCTCCTTCCCCGACCTCCTGCCGGCTCAATGGTCGAAGTTGATCTTCAACGCGTCCGTCAATACGGTCTCCGCGCTCACCGAGCTGCCGCACGTCGCCTCGTTCGCGGCCCGCGGCGAGCCGACCGACCTCGGCCACCTCGTCAGCCACCTCGTCGAGGAGGGCAAGCGGGTCGCTGCTGCGCGAGGCGTCGAGCTCCACGAGGACCCGTGGGAGATGAACGTCCACGCCGTGTCGCGTGGCGAGACCGCAGCAAGCGATTACGCACACCTGCCGTCGATGCTCGAGGACGTGCTCGCGAAGCGGCGCACCGAGGTGGACTTCATCACGGGAGCGCTGGTGCGCGAGGCCGCAGCGGTCGGGGTGGACGTGCCGCTGCACCTGACGATGTATCGGCTCGTGAAGGGGAAGGAGGCGTCCTGGTGAGCCCCTGAACGCAGCTCAGGCATGAACGGCGAGGCACACGGACAGCCCGGCTCGGCCGAGTCAAGGACGAGCCCGTTCGAGGAGGGTAGGGATGAAACGAAAGAGACTCTGGATTCTCGCGCTGGTCGTCCTGGCGCTGGCGGTCACCGCGGCGGCGTGCGGCGGCGGCGGCGACGGCGCTACGACGGAGGCAGCGCCGCCTGCCGACACGAGCGCGCCGGCCGACACCGGCGCCCCACCGGCTGACACGGGCGGCGGCGCCGCGGCCGGCGAGCCGATCGTGATCGGCGCCGCGATCGACCTGACCGGCAACATGGCGCCGTTCGACGGTCCGGCGCTCGCCTCGGCGCAGTACCAGATCGACCAGCTGAACGCCGCCGGCGGCATCAACGGCCAGCCGGTCGAGCTGACCTATATCGACACCCAGCTCGATCCCGAGCAGACCAAGGCCGCTGCGATCGACCTGATCGACAATCAGGGCGCGCAGATCCTGCTCGTGACATGCGACGTGGACTTCGCGACTCCGGCCGTACAGGAGGCGATCAACCGCGGCGTCCTCGCTGTCTCGATGTGTATCGGGACAGACCAGATGGGCCCGCAGCGGTTCGGGGAGGCGGGCAAGCTGGCGTTCACCATGGGCAACGCCGCCCAGGACGAGGGCGCGGCGATGGCAGAGTTCGCCTGGGATCAGGGCTGGAAGACGGCCGCGACGGCAACGGACAACGTCATCGTCTACTTCCAGGACGTCACGGCCGCATTCACGAACCGGTTCGAGGAGCTCGGCGGCAAGGTGACGGTCAAGGAGTCCTGGACGAACGGGGACGGGACGGTCGGTAACGTGGCGAGCGCGCTCGCCGAGGCCAACGTGGACGTCATCGCGACCTCCACGGCCTTCGCCGACCTGCCGGCGCTCGTGGACGGCATCCGGAGCCTCGGCAGCGAGACGCCGATCATCTGCTCCTGGGCGTGCGACGGAACGTACTGGAACCCCGAAGGGCTCTCGAACTTCTACCTCGTGACGTACGCGTCCGTCTCCGGCGACGACCCGAACCCCGACGTCCAGGCGCTGGCCGACGCGCTCGCCGCCCAGGATCCGGCGCTGATCACGACAGGGGGCTTCGTGCAGGGCGCCGCCACGATCGACGCGCTCAAGGCTGCGATCGAGCAGACCGGGAGCACGGACGGCGACGCGCTCGCGACCACGATGGAGACCTTCCAGGACGTGCCGACGATCCTGGGGCCGATCAGCTTCACGCCCGAGCTCCACGCCGTCTCGGGTCGCGACTATCGCGTGATGCAGATCCAGAACGGCGAGCTGAGCCTGGTGGAGACGCGGGCGGCCACGTCGCCGGCGGACATCGGGGGGTAGTCGCGAAGCGATGAGCGACGGCCTCACGGCCACCTCTGCAGAGCGGCCCGGAGGACTTCTCCGGGCCGCTGCCGTGTCACGCCACTTCGAGGGCGTCCACGCGCTCGACGACGTGAGCCTCGAGCTCCACCGGCACGAGGTGGTGGGGCTGATCGGGCCGAACGGCGCAGGCAAGACGACGCTCGTGAACGTCCTCACCGGCTTCGACCGCCCGAGCGCCGGGATGGTCGAGCTCGACGACGTCGACATCACGGCGTGGCCGGCGCGCCGCCGGGCGCGAACCGGCCTGGCCCGTACGTTCCAGCACGGCCACCTGTTCGGCGGCCTCAGCGTGCGGGAGAACGTCGAGGTGGCCGCGCTCGGCGTCGGGTCGAGCCCCTCCGACGCCCGGCAGATCGCGTCGGAGCTGCTGGCCATGCTGGGCCTGGCAGACCGCGCCGGTGCGCCGGCGTCGATCCTTCCGCACGGCGACGAGCGCAAGCTCGGTGTGGCGCGTGCGCTCGCCACGAAGCCGCGGTTCGTCCTCCTCGACGAGCCGGCGGCCGGACTTCACGAGGGCGAGGTCGAGGAGTTCGCCGGCGTCATCCACCGCGTTCGCGACGAGCGCGGCGCCGGCGTGCTGATCATCGACCACAACATCGGATTGATCCTCGAGGTGTGCGACCGGATCCACGTTCTCGACGAAGGGAGGACGCTCGCGGCCGGCACGCCGGCGGAGATCAGGGTGAATCTCGACGTGTCGATCGCCTATCTCGGACGACGAGGGCACGGCGGGGGAGGGCCGGATGCCTGACCCGGCGCCCCCGGTGCTCGAGGTCGTCGACCTCGAGGTGAGGTACGGGCGGGTCCCCGCCGTTCGCGGCCTGACTCTGAGCGTTGCGGCAGGCGAGTGCGTCGGGCTCGTCGGGCCGAACGGCGCGGGGAAATCGTCCACGCTGCACGCGATCATGGGGGTCGTGCCGCCGGCGGGAGGCGACATCAGGCTGCACGCTCGGTCGATCGCCGGGTCGCCGCCGGATCGCATCGCTCGAGAAGGGATCGCGCTCGTCCCGGAGGGCCGTCACATCTACGCCGGCTTCACCGTCGAGGAGAACCTGAGGCTGGGCCTGACCGCCCGGCGTACTGCGGAGGGAACGGCCGACGATCTCGAGAAGGTCTATGCACTCTTCCCGGCGGTCGCGGAATCCCGCCGCCGCCAGGCGGGTGTCCTGTCCGGCGGCCAGCAGCAGCAGCTCGCGATCGCACGGGCTCTCGTCGCGTCGCCCGATGTCCTGCTCCTCGACGAGCCGTCGCTCGGCCTGGCGCCGGCCGTCGTCGACTCCGTCTTCGACGCGCTGGACGAGATCCGCCGAACGGGCGTCACGCTCCTCGTCGTCGAGCAGCGGGCACAGCTCGCCGTGGCGTTCGCCGACCGCACCTACGTGCTCGCGAACGGCGAGCTCCGCCTCACCCTGACGCCTGCGGACGCCGACAACACCGAGCTCATGACGGCCGCCTACTTCAGCGGATGAACGCGCTCCAGACGATCATCGACGCGGTGGCGCTCGGCTCGATCTTCGCGCTCGTCGCGATGGGGATCAGCCTGATCTTCGGGGTCATGCGCCTCGTCAACTTCGCGCAAGGCGAGCTCCTCACCGCGGGCGCCTACTCGCTCATCGTTACGCTGGGCCAGCCGGTTGCCGTGCGGATCGTCGTCCTGGTCGCGACCGTGATCCTCTTCTCGCTGGCCACCGAGTTCGGCCTCCGGCCCTTGCGCAACGCCTCTCCGGCGACGCTGCTCGTCACGACGTTCGCCTTCAGCTTCCTGCTCCAGAGCATCTTTCTGCTCGTCTGGGGCGCGCAGGGAGACAACGCGAAGTTCCTCTCCGAGCTGAACAGGGCCTTCTCGGTCGGCGACCTGCGAATCCGCTGGGTGACCGTCGCCTCGATCGGGGTGGGCGCGATCCTGCTCACAGGCACCGTGCTCTTCCTGAACCGGACGACGGTCGGGCTGCAAATGCGGGCGGCGGCAAACGACTTCCGGACGGCGCGCATCCTGGGCATCCGCGCGGGAAAGGTGATCACGCTCGCCTTCGTCATCGGTGGCGTCCTCGCGGCGGCGGCGACCATCCTGCTCGTCGTCCAGCGGCCGCTCGTCACGCCGATCTTCGGATTCCAGGTCGCGATCCCCGCGCTCGTCGGCGTGGTCGTCGGCGGCCTCGACCGGCTGATCACGGGCACGGCCGGCGGCTTCGCGCTCGGATTCGCGACCGCTGTGCTCGCGGACGTCCTCCCCGGCAGCGCCCGCGTCTTTCTCACCTCCGTCGTCTTCGGACTGGTCATCGTCGTGCTGCTCCTGCGCCCGAACGGGCTCTTCTCCCGGCGGCGGACTGCGGCGGAACGCGTATGAGCCGGCTCGGCATCGCTCTTCGCGAGCTGTCCGCGCCCGTGCTGCTGATCGTGGCCGTCGCGGTGGTCGGCAGCTTCATGTCTGCGGCGATCGCGCTGCAGTTCCGCTCCGCGCTCGTCACCACGGTGATCGTGATCGCCCTCTACGTCTTCATCGGCAACTCGGGAGTCCTCTCGTTCGGTCAGGTGAGCTTCGTCGCGCTCGGAGCGATGGCTGCGGGGCTGGTCAGCGTGCAGGAGGCTCTGAAGCTCTCGGTGAGCCCGGAACTGTTCGGCTTCATCGCGAGCGCCCAGGTCGACAACTGGCTGTCGCTCGTGATCGCGGCGCTGGTTGGCGGTGTCTTCGCGTTTCTCTTCGGAGTGCCGCTGATGAGGCTCTCGGGCCTGGCTGCCGGTATCGCCACGTTTGCCGTGCTCGAGATCGTCCACAACGTGCTGCGGAACTGGCCGAGGATCGGCCCGGGAGCAAAGACGCTCTCGCTGGTCCCCGAGACGACAACGTTGTGGCAGGCCACGATCGGTGCCGTCGCCGCCTGCGCGATCGCGTACGCGTACCAGCGAAGCCGGTACGGGAGGATGCTCCGGGCCACCCGCGAGGAGCCGGTGGCCGCGACCGGCTCCGGTATCAACATCCATCGTCAGCGCTTGCTCGCGTTCACGATCTCGGGTGCGCTCGCCGGGTTCGCCGGCGGACTGCTCGTCCACCTGCTGGGGTCGATCACCACCGAGCAGGTCTACCTCGATCTCACCTTCACGACGCTGGCGATGCTGATCATCGGCGGCGTGGGGAGCCTCTGGGGAGCCACCGTCGGCGCGCTGCTCGTCAGCGGTCTCAACTCCCTCTTGAACGAGGCGGAGAACGGCCTCGGCTCGGTCGACCTGCCGACCGGCACGCGCCTCGTCACGATAGGAGCGCTGATGGCGCTGATCCTCCTCTTCCGTCCGCAGGGCATCACCGGCGGCCGCGAGTTCTCGCTCTCCTGGAAACTGCCCCGGCCGCGCCGGCCGGGCCAGCCGCTGCAGACGAGCCAGGGAGAGGGATCCTGAGGATCTGCGTGATCGGTTGCGGTGCGGTCGGGTCGCTGTTTGCCGCGAACCTCGCCGGGCTCGACGACGTCGAGGTGTGGGCCTACGACCTCGACCGGGCTCACGTGGACGCGATCAACACGGGCGGGCTGCGTCTGTCGGGAGCGGGCGACGTCGTCGCACACCTGCGAGCAACCGCGGAGGCCGCGGAGCTGCCGCCGTGCGATTTCGGCCTCGTCGCGACGAAGGCGATGCACACGGAGGCAGCCGTCGAGGCGGCTGCTCACGCGTTCCGCGACGGCGCCGTCTGCTCGGTACAGAACGGGATCGGCAACGAGGAGGCGATCGCCGTTCACGTCGCGCGTGTCATCCGTGGAACGACGTTTCCGGCCGGTCACCTGCTCGAGCCAGGGCACGTCCGCTGGGACGTGAAGGGTGACACGACGATCGGGCCGTTCGAGCCGAGCCCGGCGCCGCTCGACGAGATCGCGCGGCTGGCGGACGCGTGCACGCGCGGCGGGATGCCGACGACGGCCCTCCCCGACGCGCGCGGGCCGCAGTGGCGGAAGGTGATCTTCAACGCCTCGACGAATCCGGTCGGCGCGATCACGGGGCTCACACACGGGCGCGTCTGTGAGGATCCGTCGCTGCGGCGGTTCGTCACCGGCCTCGTGAACGAAGGGAAGGCCGTGGCCGCCGCCCAGGGCGTCGAGCTCGATGCCGACCCCGAGGAGCTGATCGACTACGCGGCCCGCCCCGAGGTCGCCTACGACCACAAGGCGAGCATGCTCCAGGACGTCGAGGCGCGGAGGAAGACGGAGATCGACTACCTGAACGGCGGTATCGTCCGTTTCGGCGCGGAGCTCGGAGTCGCGACACCGCTGAACGAGGCGGTCTGGGCGCTGGTCAGGGGCATCGAGAGGACGTGGACCCACCAGACGGGGAGGAACGCGTGACGAAGGACGAGATCGACAGGCGTTACGGGTTGATCCGGGAGGCGGCGGCCGCCGACGGGCTCGACGCCGTCGTCGCCGCCGGGAACGAGTACACCGGCTTCGAGGGAGTGGTGACGTACCTGTCCGGCTTCCTGATCGTCCATCGCTACGCCTACGTCCTGCTTCCCCTCGAGGGGGAACCGTCGATCGTCTTCCCGAGCGAGGCCCGCTACGTCGGCGAGCACGGCACGACGTGGGTCGACGAGCAGGTGTTCGTCGAGAGGCCCGGAGACTGGCTGCGCGAACGGATCCGCGACCGCGGCTGGAAGCGCGTCGGCGTGTACGGGCTCGACTACGTCATGACCGTGCGCGACTACCGGGCGCTCGATGGGCACGTCGTGCTCGTTCCCTGGGACGTCGAGCTCGACCACGCGCGTGCGGTCAAGAGCGAGGCGGAGCTCGAGTCCGTGCGCGACAGCGTGAGGATCAACAGCGAAGGCTTCTGGCTCTTCCTCGAGGCCTTCGAGGCCGGGCGCACCGAGGCCGAGATCCTGGCGCCGTGCGAGCGCTACTTCGTCGAGCAGGGCTGCGGACGGCTGACCATGGACATGGTGCTGGTGGGCGAGAACGGGGCCGCCACGCCCGAGTTCCGCATTGCGAGCACTGCACGCAGCATCCGCCCGGGCGACCTGGTCCTCCCGTCGCTCGAGGTCGCCGGCCCCGGCGGCCACTGGGTCGAGGTCTCGCGCCCGATCACTGCCGGTGGCGAGCCCAGCGCGGACTCGCGGCGGATGGAGGAGGCCTATGCCGAGTACTTCGGCGCGGCGCGGGCGGTCATGAGGGACGGCGCCACCGCGCATGACGTGCACCGGGCCGTCTCGAAGGGCTTCGTCGACCGGGGCTACCGCCTCGGCCACGTGACGGGGCACTCGATCGGCATGACGATGATCGAGCATCCGAAGGTAGGCGAGGGCGTCGAGACCGTGCTGCGTGAGAACATGATCCTCTCGATGCACCCTCACGCGATCACGCAGGACGGCCGCGAGTGTCTGTACATGCAGGACACCTGGCGCGTCGGCGCGGACGGCGGCGAGCCGCTTGCCGATATCCCGGTGCGCATCTTCGACGCGAGCGAGCGTTCGTAGATGGCCGAGCCGGTGCTCCTGATCACAGGCGCCTCGTCGGGCATCGGCGCCGCCACCGCACGGCATGCGGCGGCCGCCGGCTACCGTCTCGTCCTCGCCGCCCGGCGGCAGGAGGAGCTCGAGGCGCTCGCGCGCGAGCTCGGCGGGGACGAGCGCGCGCTCGCCGTGCCGTCCGACGTCACCGAGTGGGACGACCAGCAGCGCCTCGCCCGCGCGGCGCTCGACGCGTTCGGTCGCATCGACGCCGTGTTCGCGAACGCGGGCTTCGGGGCGGCACGCGGCTTCCTCGAGTCGACACCCGAGCACTGGCGGAGCATGGTGCTGACGAACATCTACGGGGTCGCGCTGACGATCCGCGCGACGCTGACGGCACTGAAGAAGTCTTCTGGCCATGTCGTCCTGACGGGGTCGGTCGCAGGCCGCAAGGCGCTCCCGGGCTCCCTGTACTCGGCGACGAAGTGGGCCGTGACCGCCATGGGTGAGTCACTGCGCCAGGAGGTCGACGGCACGGGCGTCCGCGTGACGGTCGTCGAGCCGGGGATGGTCGACACGCCGTTCTTCGACAACCCGGTCGGCGACTCGGGGCCGCTGACCGCGGACGACGTTGCCGAGGCCGTCATGTTCGCACTCGGCCGGCCGCGGCACGTCGACGTGAACGAGATCCTCGTGCGGCCCACGTCGCAATCGGCATAGATGGAGGCGTAGGCATGGGGTATCGAGCGGCGACGATCGACGAGCTGGGCGACGGGTTCATGCGCAAGGTGCGCGAGCCGCTCGGTGTCACGGCGTTCGGGGTCAACGCGCTCGTTCTGCCGGCGGGTACCGAGTGGTTCAACCACCGCCACGAGCGGCAGGATGAGCTCTACGTCGTGCAGCGAGGCCGCGCCGGCTTCGACGTCGACGGCGAGACGTTCGAGCTCGGCCCGGGAGGTCTTTGCCACGTGGAGGCGGCGACGGCTCGCCAGGTCTGGAACGCGGGTGAGGACGACCTCGTGCTCGTCATCGTCGGCGGCAAGGACGGGTACGTCGGCCGTGACGGCCAGCTGGTGGACCCGGACGATCTCGAGCGGCGCATCGCCGCCGGGAAGGACGACCCGGAGGCCGTCAAGCGGCGATAAGCCTCGAGGCTAGGCGTCGTATGCGCCGGAGGCGGTCTCGCCGCCGCGCCCGGTCCAGTTCGTGTGGAAACGCTCTCCGCGCCGGCGGTCGATCCGCTCGTACGTGTGCGCGCCGAAATAGTCGCGCTGGGCCTGGACAGGTTGGCGGGGAGCCGCTCGCGCCGGTAACCGTCGAAGAAGGCGAGCGCGGCCGAGTACGCGGGCACCGGAACGGCCGTGTCGACGGCGGTCGTGACCGTCCGCCGCCAGCCTGGCTCGGCGGCCGCGAGCTCGCTCTCGGAAGTACGGGTCGAGCAGGAGGTTCGGCAGCGCCGGGTCCCGGTCGAAGGCCTCCTTGATCCGGCCGAGGAATGCCGACCTGATGATGCACCCGCCGCGCCACATGAGCGCGATCCCGCCGTAGTTGAGGTTCCAGCCGTACTCGCCGGCCGCCTCCCTGAAGAGCATGAAGCCCTGCGCGTAGGAGACGATCTTCGACGCGTAGAGCGCGTCGCGGACGGCCTCGACGAAGCCGTCGCCCGGCTTGGCGGTGATCCCGGCGCGCCCAGGACGCGGGCTGCGGCGCGCCGCTCCTCGGCCAGCGCGGACAGGATTCGCGCGTAGACCGCCTCGGCGACGAGGCTCATGGGAACGCCGAGCTCGAGGGACGAGATGGCCGTCCACTTGCCGGTGCCTTTCTGGCCGGCGGCGTCGAGGATCCGCTCGACGAGAGGCTCGCCATCGGTCGTCCCGGAAGGCCATGATCTCGGCGCGTGATCTCGACGAGGTAGCGAGTCGAGCTTGCCGCGGTTCCAGTCGGCGAAGACGTCGTGCAGCTCGTCGTAGCCGAGCCCGGCCAGCGGTTCGGAGGAGGTCGTAGGCCTCGGCGATGACCTGCATGTCGCCGTACTCGATCCCGTTGTGGACCATCTTCACGTAGTGGCCGGCACCGCCCTCGCCGACCCAGTCGCAGCACGGCGTGCCGCCGTCCACCTTGGCCGCGATCCCCTGGAAGATCTCCCTGACATGAGGCCAGGCCTCGGGATTGCCTCCCGGCATGATGGAAGGGCCGTGGCGTGCTCCTTCCTCGCCGCCCGAGATGCCCGTGCCGACGAAGAGAAGCCCGCGCTCGCGGAGCTCCCGCTCCCGGCGGATCGAGTCCTCGAAGTTCGAGTTGCCGCCGTCGACGATCACGTCGCCAGGCTCGAGGTGGGGAACGAGCTGTGAGATGGTGGCGTCCACCGCCTCGCCCGCCTGCACCATCAGCATCGCCACGCGGGGCCGTCGCAGACTTGCAGCGAGCTCGGCCAGCGAATGCGTGCCGGCTACGCTCGTTCCGGCCGCAGGGCCGGCGAGGAAGGCATCGACCTTCTCGGTCGTCCGGTTGAAGACGGCGACGCGGTAGCCGTGGTCGGCCATGTTGAGGACGAGGTTCTGACCCATGACGGCCAGCCCGACGAGGCCGATGTCCGCCTGGGGGCTCACTCGGGAACCGGAGACGCGTAGACGCCGTGCTCGAGCGTGGACGGATCGGGAGCAGGTGCGCCTTCGGCCTCGGCCAGGCCGGCCGCGACCTCCTCGGCGGCAGCACGGCGGTGATCGGCGACGGCCTCGGGGGGTACCCCGTCGAGCTGCAGGCGCGCAGCAAGGCGCTCGATCGGGTCGCCGTACCGGGCGCGCAGCTCGGCCGGAACGTAGCGTGCGTCGTCGTGCGCCGCGTGGCCGTGTCCCCGGAGGGTGAGAGCCTCGACCGCCTGCGGTCCCGCGCCGGCTCGGGCCCGCTCGACCGCCGCGCGAACGGTCTCGTAGACCGCGAGCACATCAGTGCCGTCGACGCGGGCGCACGAGATGCTCCAGCCCCCTTCGATCCGTTCGCAGATGTTGGTGTTCACCATCTGGCGTTCCGTCGGCGTCGAGTAGGCGAAGTGGTTGTTCTGGACGACGACGACGACGGGCACGTGCCAGACGCCCGCGAGATTCAGCCCTTCGTGGACGTCGCCCGTCGACATGGCGCCGTCGCCCAGGAACGTCATCGCGACCCGGGCTTCGCCACGACGCTTGAAGGCGAGCGCTGCCCCGACGACGAGCGGGCAGAGGTCGCCGAGCATCGAGACGAGCGGAAAGACGCCGATCTCCGGCCGGCCGAAGTGCATGTTCCCGTCACGGCCCCGAGTCGGGCCGTCGGCCTTGCCGAGGAAGTTCTTGAACGCATCGGCGACCGTGACACCGCGCGCGAAGTGGCAGGCGAGCTCCCGGTTGAGCGGGGCGACGACGTCGTCGGGCCCGAGCGCCAGACCGGCGCCGGCGGCGACGGCCTCCTGCATGAATCCGGTGTAGACGCTGCCGGCGATCCGCCCCTGGCGGTAGAGCGTGATGATCCGGTCCTCCGTCAGGCGGTGGAGGAGCATCAGCCGGAACAGTCCGAGCCTGGTCTCGCTCGACACCTCCGGTGCCGCGACCGCCGGCGTCACATCGGTCTCAGTAGGCAAGTAGCTCCTCCAGAGCACGCCGGACCGAGGCTGCCGAGGGCCGGAACCCGTCCTCGAGCTCGGGTGCGAACGGCACCGGAGTATCGGGCGGCGCGACGAGCACCGGGGGAGCGTCGAGGAGCTCGTAGCCCTCTCGGCTGACAAGTGAGAAGACGAGCCCGGCGACTCCGGTCGAGCGCGTCGCCTCCTGGAGCACGAGCAGGCGCGAGGTCTTGCGCACGGAGTCGAGGATCGCCCGGCCGTCGAGCGGCCACAGCGTGCGAAGGTCGACGACCTCGACGTCGAGCCCTTCGGCTGCCTCGACGGCAAGCGCGACGCAGGCCCCGTACGTGACGACGGTCGCGTCGCCTCCGGTTTGCACGGCGTGTGCACGGCCGATAGGCGTGCGGTGGGCTGCCTCCGGGAGCTCGTTCCGAAGCCGTCTGTAGAGCGCCTTGTGTTCGAAGTAGAGGACGGGGTCGTCGTCCTCGATCGCCGCGCGAAGCAGGCCGTACGCGTCCTCGACCGAGCCGGGGCAGACGACCTTGAGCCCCGGCTGGCCGACGAACCAGCCCTCGGGGCACTGCGAGTGGAACGGGCCGCCGCGGACCCCGCCTCCGTACGGCGCCCGGATGACGAGCGGGATCCTCGCCCCGGAGCGCCAGTGCGTCTTCGCGGCGACCGTGACGATCGCGTCGAACGGGCAGCTGATGAAGTCGGCGAACTGCAGCTCGACGACCGGCCTCTCACCCATCCAGGCGGCGCCGATCGCAGCGCCGACGAAGCCCTCCTCGGAGATCGGCGTATCCATGACCCGGCTTTCGCCGAACTCCTCGAAGAGGCCTTTCGTGACGCCGAACGCCCCGCCGAAGTGACCGATGTCCTCGCCGAGCAGAAACACGCGCTCGTCGTCGCGCAGGGCGCCCGCGAGCGCCTCCCGAATCGCCTCGAGGTAGGTGACCTCCGCGCTCATTCGGAAGCGTCCTCCGCGGAGTCTCGTGACGTCCTCGGCACGGCCTCGTCACGATACGCGAACCATCCGCGCGCCCTACCCCGATACGATCAAGTCGGGAGGAGGCGCGGGGTGGCCCCTCGGAATCGGGGGGACGGGTCCCGCCCGCGTTGGTCGTCAGGCGGCCATCCCGCCGTCGACGAGAAGCTCTGCACCGGTGATGTACGAGGCTTCGTCCGAGGCGAGAAAGAGAGCCGGCGCGATGATCTCCTCGATCCGCCCGATGCGGCCGAGGGGGGTGGCGCCGACGACCTCTGCCCGCAGCCGCTCGACGGCGAGCATGCCTTCCGTCATCTCGGTCTCGACGTAGCCGGGTGAGACCGCGTTGACCCGGACGCCGCGGTCGGCCCACTCCCGGGCGAGTGTGCGAGTCAGTTGCGTCAGCCCGGCCTTCGACGCTCCGTAGGCGGCAAGCCGCGGGCTCGAAACCGCACCCGTCACGCTCGAGACCATGACCACGGCTCCGCCCCCGTCGAGCAGCGCGGGAGCGGCTGCGCGGCTCATCAGGAACGCGCCGGTGAGGTTCACGTCGAGAATGCGACGCCAGGCGTCCACGTCGTGCAGCTCGGCCCGCTGACGAACGGGTGAGATCCCCGCCGCGTTGACGAGCACCGAGATTCGGCCCAGCCGATCGGCGACTTCTGTCACGACGGCCTCGCATGCGGCGGAATCGGTCACGTCCGCCGGGACGGCGAGACCTCGCTCGCCCATCTCGCCGGCCACGGCATCGCACTGCTCGCGGGTGCGCGCGACGACGGCGACCGCCGCCCCCTCGGCCGCCAGGGCGAGCGCGATCCCGCGGCCGATGCCACGCCCCCCGCCGGTGACGACGCAGACGTGGCCCTCGAAGCGGCGCTCCCTGCTCACACCCAGAACCGCTCGGCGCCCAGACCCATTGCGCCCGTTTCGGCCGTCGTCCTGTGGTCGACCGGCTGCTCTGGCCCAGGAACCGAGCCACCGACGAGCCGTGAGGCGATTCGCCCGCTCTCGACCCGGGCCGGCCAGTCGTGGATCGGCAGCACGAACGTACCCGAATTCAGCGCCTTCTTGATCGCGGCTGTCTCGACGTTGACGTTCATCGACCCCTCCGTGTGCCCGCCGGCCGCCTCGCACACGATTCCGGGCAGGATCTCGTCGGGACCCGAGAGCTCGAGGATCCGGATCTCGTAGGGCATCGAGGAGCTCCTTTCGTGCTCTTGTCGACCGACCGGTCGGTCGATAATATTGCGCCGTGCCCTCCCGTGTCAACGCTGACGTCAAGCGCCGTGAGGTCATCGCGCAGGCGGCCGAGCTGTTCGATCGCGCCGGGTACCACACGACGAGCGTCGCGGCGGTCGCCGAGGCCGCCGGCATCCGCAAGCCGACCCTCTATCACTACTTCTCGGGCAAGGACGAGATCCTGTTCTGGATCCACGAGGAGTTCATCGACCTGTTGATCGAGAAGCAGCGCGCACGGGAGTGCCGCTCGGCGGGCGAGACGCTGCTCGCGATCATCGGTGACGTGCTCGATCTGATGCGGACCCACCGCGGGCACGTGCGCGTGTTCTTCGAGCACCACCGGGAGCTTTCCGCCGACGATCAGGAAACCATCGAGGCGAAGCGCGACGCCTACCGCCGGATGGTCGAGGACGTCGTGGCGCGCGGCGTCGAGACGGGCGAGTTTCGCGAGGTCGATCCGCGTCTGACGACGCTGGCGGTCTTCGGGATGTGCAACTGGGCCTACCAGTGGTACCGGCCCGACGGGCCGCTCGACAGCGGTGAGATCGCGGCGTTCTTCTTCGATCTGCTGTTCAACGGACTACGAGGGAGGTAGGAGGTGCGTACGCCGCAGGAGTATCTGGACGGTTTGCGGGACGGACGGGAGGTGTACTACCGCGGCGAGCGGGTGGCCGACGTCGTCGAGCATCCGGAGCTCGGTATCGCGGCGCGGCATGCCGCCCTCGACTACGCCTTTGCCGAGGAGCAGCGCCATCGCGAGGTGGCGGTCGTCGACGGCCATTCCGCGTACTACCACCTGCCGAGGACGGCCGCCGACCTCCGCCGACGCTCGTCGCTGATCGAGCAGGCAACAGCGTTCGCGGGCACGCTGGTCATCCTCGTCAAGGAGATCGGAACGGACGCGCTGTTCGCGCTCCATCGCGTCACGCACGGTACGGACGCGTACGACCGCGTCGTCGACTACTTCGGTCACTGCCGCGAGCACGACCTCGCGCTCGCGACCGCTCAGACCGACGTCAAGGGTGATCGCTCGAAGGGGCCGTCCGGCCAGGCGGACCCGGACCTGTACGTCCGTATCGTCGATCGGCTCCCCGACGGCATCGTCGTCCGCGGCGCCAAGGTACACACCTCCTGCACCCCGAACGTCGACGAGGTGATCGTGATCCCGACTCGCGCGCTCGCAGAGGGCGAGGAGGACTGGGCGGTCGCGTTCGCAGTGCCCTGTCGCGACGCCGGGGGTCAAGCTCTTCTGCTCGGACTTCCTCCACTCGGACGCCGATCCGTGGACCCGGCCGGTCTCGTCGCAGCACAAGATGATCGAGACGCTGACCGTGTTCGACGACGTGTTCGTGCCCTGGGAGCGGGTGTTCCTGACGGCGACACCGCAGGCGCAGGCCGGCTCGCGCTGACGTTCGTCGAGTACCACCGCTTCACGGCCGTCTCGTACAAGCTCCCCCTCGTCGATGCGTTCGTCGGGCTGCGGCATCGCTCTGGCGGAGGCGAATGGCATCGCACGCGCATCGCACGTCCGCGACAAGCTGGTCGCTCTCGTCGGGTACGCGGAGACCGTGCGCGGAATGACGCATCTCGCCGCCGATCGCTGCCGCGTCGATCCGCCGACAGGCATCGCCTTCCCGGATCCGATGACCACGAACATCGCCAAGTGGACGTTCGCCCGTGACTACCACAAGGCTGCGGAGCACCTCGTCGACATCGCCGGCGGGCTGCTGGTCACCGGCCCGGCGGGCCAGGACTGGCGGTCGGACGAGATCAGGCCCTACCTCGAGAAGTACCTCGTCGGGGCCACACCCGCAGCCGAGCGACTGGCCCTTCTCAACCTGGCGAGCGACCTGCTCGCCCGGGAGTACGCCGGCTACCAGAGCGTCCTCGCGGTGCACGCCGAGGGCTCCCTCGAAGCCGAGAAGCTGATGATCTCCCGCTCGTACGACCCGACCGATGCGGTCGCCTACGCCAGGAGCCTGGCCGGGCTGTGACCGGCCGGTGAATCGGGCAGACTGCGGCCATGAGCCTGCCGCCCGGCTTCCGTTTCCGGTCTGCCCGCGACGAGGATGCGGCACCGGCTTCCGCGCTGGCGAACGAGGAATCGCGCCGCCTCCTCGGATTCGCGAACTTCACCGAGGATCGACTCCGTCGCTTCTGGACGGCGCCGTCCGTCGACAGGGAACGTGACGTCGCCGTCGTCGAGGCGCCGGACGGCCGCGTTGCCGGATGCCTGTTCGTGATCGGCGAGCCGCCCTTCGTGAGCGTGTTCGCGATCGGGTTCGTCGGTCTGCCCTACCAGGGGCGGGGCATCGGGGCAGCGATCGTCGCCGACAACGAGCGCCGCGCCGGGCGGTTCGTCGAGTTGGCGCCGCCCGAGCGACGGGTCGTCGTCCACGCCGGCACTCTGGCGGGGCTACCGGCAACGAACGCCCTCTTCACGGCTGCCGGCTACGAGGAGGTACGCCGGTTCGAGCTGATGCGCACCGTGTTCGACGGCGCGCCGTGCGCGCCGGCCCCGATCCCCGGCATCGAGGTGCGCGGGTTCCTGCCGGGCGACGAGCGCACCGTCTACGAGACCCACATCGCCGCCTTCTCCGACCATTGGGGCGAGGGCACCGAGACATACGAGGATTTCGCGCATCACGTGTACGCCGACCCGACGTTCGATCCCGCGTTCTGGTGGGTCGCCCACGACGGCGACAGGCTCGCGGGTTACGTCGGGGCCCGGCTGAGCGGCGACGACGACCCGGAACTGGGGTATGTCGGCCTCCTCGGCGTCCTCGCCCCCTACCGGCGACGCGGCATCGGAGAGGCGCTCCTCCGGCGGACTTTCCGAGCGCTGCACGACCGCGGGCAGAAAGGCTGCGACCTCCACGTGGATGCGGATTCCCTGACGGGGGCGACACGTCTCTACGAACGAGTGGGAATGACCGCTCATCCGCGGTTCGTGACGTGGGAGAAGGAGCTTCGGCCAGGCACCTAGAGGGCCTGGTGTGGTCCGAACGCTCTAGCGGTAGAGGAGGATCTCCTCGGCTACGCAGCACGGCTTCTGCGAGCCCTCGAGCTCCACGGTCAGGGCGACCGTGACCTGCAGCCCGCTTGCCCGCTCCTCGACCCCCGTCACCGAGGCCCGCAGGCGGACGCGGGACCCGGCCGGCACGGGCGCCGGAAAGCGGATCCGGTCGAGGCCGTAGTTGAGCACGACCTCCGCGTCCTCGACGACAAGGAGCTCGTCGAGCAGGCGGCCCACGGCGAGCGAGATCGTGAGCATCCCGTGCGCGACGGTACCGCCGAGTGGCCCTGCCGCGGCGCGTGCGTGATCGACGTGGATCCACTGGTGATCCTCGGTCGTGTCGGCGAACGCGTCGATGCGCGACTGCGAGATCTCGAGCCAGTCGGACGTACCCAGGTCGGCACCGGTGAGGTCGCGGAGGTCGGCCAGCCGGTGCGGGCGCGCGCTCACTCGTCGACACGCGAGTCGTAGCGACGGAACCGCGGCAGGGCAGCGGCCACGCCGCCGACGCCGAGCACGCAGAGGATGCCGCCCGAGACCGCAGAGGCGCGGACACCGAACCCTGCTGCAACGGCACCCGATTCGATGTTGCCGAGCAGCGGCCCGGAGGAGTAGCTGATCAGCTCGATGCCGGCGAGCCGCCCACGGAGATGATCGGGGATCGTCTGGTTCCAGATCGTGCTGCGGAAGATACCGCTGATCATGTCGGATGCCCCCGCCAGCGCCAGGCAGACGAGCGCAACCACGACTCCGGGCGCGAGGCCGAAGCCGATGACGGCGACTCCCCATCCGGCCGCAGCCAGGATGACTGCGAGGCCGTGCCGATGGATCCGGCTCGTCCAGCCGCTCGTCAGCGTGGCCAGGATGGCCCCGACCGCCGGTGCCGTAAAGAGCAGCCCGAGCATCGCCGGTCCTCCGAACTCGTCGGCGAACGCGGGGAAGAGCGCCTCCGACATGCCGAAGACCATCGCCACGATGTCGACCACGTACGTCCCGATCAGGACCGGGCGGCTGGCGGCGTACCGGAAGCCCTCGACGATGCCGGCGAGGCTCGGCCGCTGCGCCCGCTCGGGCGGCGGCATCGCACGCATGAAGGCGAGGAGGGCGAGCGAGACCGTGTAGGTGCCGACGTCGACTCCGTAGGTGGACGGAAGGCCGACGCCGGCGATCAGGAGGCCGGCGAAGGCGGGCCCGACGACCATGCCGACATTCATCCGCAGGCTCGAGAGCGCAGCCTCCGCCGTGAGCTCGTCGCGGTCGACGAGTCGCGGCGCCATCGCCTCGAGTGCAGGGCGGTGAATGCTGTCGAGCCCCGCCATCGCTGCCGACACGACGAACAGGACCCACACCCTCGGCTCGGTGAGGAGCGCGTTCGCGAGGAGCGCGCCGGCGCACACCATGAGCCCCGCTTCGCTGAGAATGACGAGCCGGCGACGATCGTACGCGTCGGCAAGGGCCCCGCCCAGGAGTGCCGCCGCCAGGATCGGAACGAGCTCTACCGCTGCCAGCAACCCGACCGCGAGTGTCGAGCCCGTGAGCTCGTACACCTGGAAGGGGATGGCCACGAAGGTGACCATCGAGCCGAGAAAGGACACCGATTGGCCGGCGAAGAGCAGCCGGAAGTCGCGGTGTCGCCGCAGGGGCCGGATGTCGATCGCGACGTGGCGAAGGCGGCGCCCGCCCGGCTCCTGCACCGGCGGCAGGGGGCCGATCCGGGTCGGCTCCTGGGGATCCGGGTCGTTCTCGGACACGGCGGAGTACGGTAGCCTTCCGCTGCCGGACGATGAGCGCCCTCTCGTATGCGCAGGGCCCGACCGATGTCCCGCTCCTCGACGGGACGATCGGCGAGGCGCTGCGACGCGCCTCGGCGGAGTTCGGTGACCACGAGGCGCTGGTCGTGCGCCACCAGGGCTTCCGCGCCACGTACGCCGAGCTGCAGGATCAGGCCGGCGTGGCCGCCCGGGGCCTGATGGCGCTAGGGGTCGAGAGGGGCGACCGCGTCGGCATCTGGGCGCCGAACCGCTTCGAGTGGGTCGTGATCCAGTACGCGACCGCCCGGATCGGCGCCGTCCTCGTCAACGTCAACCCTGCGTACAAGACCACCGAGCTCGAGTACGCGCTGACGCAATCCGGGATCGGCCTGCTCGTGCTCGCGAAGGGCTTCCGGCAGGCCGACTACGCGGGGATGCTCGCCGAGGTGCGAGACCACTGCCCCGATCTGCGGCGCGCGCTCGTTCTCGAGGACGACTGGGACGAGCTGCTGGCAGCGGCGGCCGGCGTCGGGGTCGCCGACCTCGACGTGCGCGAGGCCGCGCTCGCGGCCTCCGACCCGATCAACATCCAGTACACCTCGGGCACGACCGGCTTGCCGAAGGGAGCGACGCTCTCCCACACGAACGTCCTGAACAACGGCTACTTCATCGCGCGGACCCTCCGCTACACGGAGCAGGACCGGGTCTGCGTCCCGGTGCCCTTCTACCACTGCTTCGGGATGGTGGTCGGAAACCTCGCGTGCATGACCCAGGGTGCGTGCGTCGTCGTCCCGTCAGAGTCGTTCGAGCCCGTCGCCGTGCTCGAGGCGGTCGAGTCCGAGCGCTGTACCTCGCTCCTCGGCGTCCCGACGATGTTCATCGCCGAGCTCGAGGAGCCGCGCTTCGCCGAGTTCGATCTCTCCAGCCTACGGACCGGCGTGATGTCCGGCTCGCCGTGCCCGATCGAGACGATGAAGAAGGTCAGGGAGCTCATGCACATGGAGGAGGTGACGATCGCCTGCGGCATGACCGAGACGTCTCCTGTCTCGACGCAGACCGCCGCCGACGACCCCGTGGAGAAGCGGGTGGCGACGGTCGGTCGAGTCCACCCGCACGTGGAGGTCAAGATCGTCGACCCGGTCACCGGCGAGACGCTGCCGAGGGGAACGGCCGGCGAGCAGTGCACGCGGGGCTACAGCGTCATGCTCGGCTACTGGGGCGACGAGGACGCGACCCGCGCCACCCTCGACGCCGACGGGTGGATACACACCGGCGACCTGGCGGTGATGGACGCCGAGGGATACCTGCAGATCGTCGGGCGGCTCAAGGACATGATCATCAGGGGCGGCGAGAACATCTACCCGCGGGAGATCGAGGAGTTCCTGCTCACGATTCCGGGCCTCCGCGAGGCCTACGTCGTCGGCGTACCGAGCGAGCGCTACGGCGAGGAGGTCATGGCCTGGGTGAAGGTCGCCGACGGCTTCGCGTTGACCGGCGACGAGCTGGCCGCGGCGTGCCGTGGCCGGATCGCCACGTTCAAGATCCCCAGCTACTGGCGGTTCACCGACAGTTTCCCGATGACGGTGACCGGCAAGATCCAGAAGTTCAAGATGCGCGAGATCTCGGTCGCCGAGCTGGGGCTCGAGGAGGCCGAAGCGATCGAGACGGCGTAGGCCCGGGCCGCCGCTGTGCGTCGGCCGAGGCTGACGTCGAGGGGCCGGCGGTATCCGGCCCCTCGAAGGGTCGCGTCCGGCCTCGCCGCCCGGGGCTTACCGCGTCTGGGGGAAGCCCAGGTCGACCTTGCTCGTAGCCGGGTCTGGCCAGCGGCTCGTGACGACCTTGCCGCGCGTGTAGAAGTGGATCGACTCGGGGCCGTACGCGTGCGAGTCGCCGAACAACGATGCCTTCCAGCCGCCGAACGAGTAGTACGCAACCGGGACGGGAATCGGCACGTTGACGCCGACCATGCCGGCGTTGCACTCGAACTGGAACTGGCGTGCGACGCCGCCGTCGCGCGTGAAGATCGCGGTGCCGTTTCCGTAGGGGTTTTCGTTGACGAGACCGAGCGCCTCGTCGTAGGTGTCCACCCGAACCACGGAGAGCACCGGGCCGAAGATCTCGTCCCGGTAGCAGTCCATCTCGGGCGTGACGCCGTCGATGAGCGAGACGCCGAGGAAGAAGCCGTCGCCGTCGACGTCGAGCTCGCGGCCGTCCGCGACCACACTGGCGCCCTGCTCGGCCCCGCTCTCGAGGTAGGACGCGACCTTGTCGCGGTGGGCCTGCGTGATGAGCGGGCCCATCTCCGAGTCCGGCTCGAGGCCGGGCCCGACCTTGACCTTCGGGAGGCGGTCCTTGATCGCACCGACGAGCGGGTCGGCGACGTCACCGACCGCCACCACGACCGACACGGCCATGCAGCGCTCGCCGGCGGAGCCGTAGCCGGCGCTGACCGCGGCGTCTGCCGCCATGTCGATGTCGGCGTCCGGTAGCACCACCATGTGGTTCTTCGCGCCGCCGAGAGCCTGCACCCGCTTGCCGTTCTTCGAGCCGGTCTCGTAGATGTAGCGCGCGATCGGCGTCGAGCCGACGAAGCTCGCGGCGGACACGTCGGGATGCTCGAGCAGCCGGTCAACGGCGACCTTGTCGCCGTTCAGGACCGTGAACACGCCGTCCGGCACACCGGCCTCTGCGAGCAGCTCCGCGACGTAGAGCGACGCGCTCGGATCCTTCTCGGAAGGCTTCAGGACGAAGCAGTTGCCGCAGGCGAGCGCCGGCGCCCACATCCACATGGGCACCATGGCGGGAAAGTTGAAGGGCGTGATGCCCGCGACGACGCCGATCGGCTGGCGGATCGAATAGACGTCGACGCCGGTCGAGGCCTGCTCGGAGAACCCGCCCTTGAGCAAGGTCGGAATGCCGCATGCGTATTCGATCACCTCGAGCCCGCGCGCGACCTCGCCCAACGCGTCCGAGAGAACCTTGCCGTGCTCGGCTGTCAGGATGCGCGCGATGTCCTCGCGATGCTCGTTGACGAGCTCGCGGATCCGGAAGAAGAGCTCTGCCCGCTTCGCGATCGACAGGGCACGCCAGGCCGGGAAGGCGGCCTTCGCAGCTGCGATCGCGGCGTCGATCTCCTCGACGGAGGCAAAGGCGACCTCGCCGCTCTGCCGTCCGGTGGCCGGGTTGAACACCGGGCCGCTCCGTCCAGACGTACCGGGTACGGGGGCGCCGGCGATCCAGTGGCCGATGCGGGTCACGGATTCCCCCGTGCCTTCGGCCTCGGTGCGAGGCAACGTCGTGCTCATGAGGATCCCTCCCTGGGGCTATGCGGGTCGATTGAACCAGGATAGCGTCGCCCGCCGTCCTTTCATCGGGACGGCTCGCCGAGTGACGGCGGTAGCGACCCGCTTGTAGGCTTCTGCGCGCTCGCACACTTGAAAGGAGCTCACGCACGATGGGCGTTCTCGCCAACAACCCGAAGGTGTACGACCTGGTCGCGTCGAGCGTGCAGGTCGAGAAGATCGCGACGGGCTTCTGGTTCACGGAGGGCCCGATCTGGCATCCGGACGGGTATCTCCTCTTCAGCGACATGCCCGCGGACGTGCGCCGGAAGTGGACGGAGGCGGAGGGGATCGTCGAGGTGATGAAGCCGGCGAACAAGTGCAACGGGATGACGCTCGACGCCGACCTGAACCTGATCGTCTGCGAGCACTGGACGAGCCACGTCGTGCGCGCCGCCCTGAACCCGGACGGTACGGAGGCCAGCCGCGAGGTGATCGCCTCGCATTACGGCGATGAGGAGCTCAACTCCCCGAACGACGTCGTGGTCAAATCGGACGGATCGATCTACTTCTCCGACCCGACATACGGGCGGATGGACGTCTACGGCAACCCGCGGGAACTGCAGATGGACGTCCAGGGCGTGTACCGGATCCCGCCCGGCGGTGGGGGGCTCCAGCGCCTCGCCGACGACTTCCAGCAGCCGAACGGGCTCTGTTTCTCGCCGGACGAGTCGACCCTGTACGTCAACGACTCGGGCATCCTGCATGTCCGCCGCTACTCCGTGAACGCCGACGGGACGATCTCGGGCGGCGAGGTGATCCTCGACGGAATCGGGTCGCCGGACGACTTCGACGGGGGCATCTGCGACGGGATGAAGTGCGACGAGCAGGGGAACATCTGGGTCACCGGCCCGGGCGGAGTCTGGGTCGTCTCTCCCGACGGCGAGCACCTCGGAACGGTCGAGGTCCCCGAGCACACCGGCAACGTCAACTGGGGCGGCGAGGACTGGAACGTCCTCTACGTCCCCTCGTCGACGTCGGTCTACCGCTTCCCGACGAAGGTGCGCGGGAACCCCGTCGCCTATATGCGCTAGCGACCCCACCACGCGAGGAGAACCCATCATGGCCCTCAGTCTCGACCCGAAGAAGTCGGCCCTGATCATCCAGGACCTCCAGAACGACGTGATCATGCCCGGCGGGGCGTTCACGAAGAGCGACGGCCCCGGCCCCGCGGAGCATGCGCAGAGCCAGAAGGTCGTGGCCCACGCGAAGGCGATCGCGGCCGCCGCCCGCGCAGCGGGCATGCCGGTGATCCACGTCTGGTACGTCGTCGACAAGGGCGCCCCGGGCCTGAAGCTGAACGCGCCGCTCTTCCAGGCGGTGGCCGCGGCGGGGCCCTCGTGCGTGGGTCCTGGGGCGCGGCGCCGGCTCCCGGCCTCGAGCCGAAACGCGGCGACCTCATCGTCGAGAAGATGCGCATGAATGCCTTCCAGGACACGAACCTCGAGACGCTCCTCAAGGGGCTCGGAGTCGAGAGCGTCGTCATCACCGGCGCCTGGACGAACTTCTCGATCGAGCACACGGCGCGGCACGCCGCCGACGCCGGTTACCGGGCGATCGTGGTCACCGACGCCACATCGACGATGAACGACGAGTGGCAGCACGCCGCGCTCGACTACGCCCTGACGAACATCGCGGAACGAGTTCCGACGGCCGATGTCGTCGCGGCGCTGAAGGCGAAGGCCGTTCCCAAGAAGACGACGCGCCGGCGCGCAGCGGCGAAGCCGAGGAGGGCGGCGGCCAAGAAGTGAGGACGCGCGAGGGCCGCCTCGAGCTCGCGTCGGTGGTCGGCCCGAGCTTCCCTCTGGAGCGTGCCGAGGATGCCGTTCGCGCGAGTCTCGGCGGGGAGCCCGGCCGCGTCCTCGTCACGTTCGCGGGCTGACACCGGATAATCTCGCTGGCATGAGCGGGCTACCGGACTGGTATCAGCCGTACTTCCCGGAGCTCCGGGACGGGCCGCCCTGGGTCACCGAAGACATGGTGGACTCCGAACCTGCGCTCGCCCGCATCGTCGACGAGCTATCCGATCCCGCCGGCGAGATCGCGGGCCTCGTCCGTCAGGCCTGGGAACGCGGCGAGCCGGTCACCGTCACCGGCTCGGGGACGAGCGAGTACGCCGCCCAGGCGGTTGCCGAGATCCTCGACGATGCTCTGAGGGCGGTCGGTGCGCCCGGCGGGATCGTCTTGGCGCGGGAATCCTTCGACTCGTCGGCCGACCCGCGCGCAGGTGTGCTGATCGCGGTCTCCCACGGCGGCCGCTCCCGGGTAGCCGTCGGCGCGCTCGAGACCGCCCGCGCGGCCGGCGCGGGGACGGTGCTGATCACGGCCGCCGGGCCGGACACGCCGGTCGCGCACGCTACCGACCTCCGCGTGGACCTCCCCGTCGCGGACGCGTCGTTCTGCCACACGATCGGCTACCTGTCGCCGATCCTGGTCGCGACGGCCGTCGCGGCGAGCATCACCGGCAGGCCCGTCGACCGCGCAGCGCTCGAACGCCACCTCGAGGAGGCGCACGCCACTCGGCGGGCGGCTGCGGCGATGGCAGGGAGCTTGCACGGCGCGGTGCTCCACCTGACGGCGGGAAGCGGCGCGGATGCGCCCGCCGCGCGCGAGCTGTCGCTGAAGATCGAGGAGGCGGTTCGCGTCCCGGCCGCCATGCGAGGGCTCGAGACTCTGCAGCACGGTCACCTCGTGCCGGCGGACGACTCGACGAGCGCGATC
This sequence comes from uncultured Thermoleophilia bacterium, assembly GCA_963797645.1. Taxonomy (GTDB): domain Bacteria; phylum Actinomycetota; class Thermoleophilia; order Gaiellales; family Gaiellaceae; genus CAWCQC01. The sequence goes on from CAWCQC010000016.1 coordinate 140,147, forward strand.
CTGATCGTCGCCGACCGGCGCGAACGCGAGCGACGGGCGGAGCGCGCTGCGACGGCCTTCCGCGCATGCCGCCGGCTCGGACTGCGTACTGCGCTGATCGCTACTGCCGATGTCGCGGCATTCGTCGACGCGGAGCTCGTCACAGCGGGGAGGATCGTCGTGCCCGACTTAACCGAGGCCTCGGCGCCGGTCTCGTCGCTGACGGCAACGGCGCTGGCGCTGCAGCAGCTCACGCTCGCGCTCGTCGACCTCGCCGGAGTGAACCCGGATCTGATCCGCCGTGAGGAGGCGCCCTACCGAGAGGCGGCGGCGCTGACGGAAGCGAAGATCCGCTGACAAGGTCGTGGCACGACGCCGGAAGGAGTGACATGGAGAAAGCAGCAGGCGCATGGTTCGATCTCGCCGAGTGGGTCGACGAGGCCCCGGGCGTCCGGGCGAAGGTGGTCACCGTCGCCGGCGCCCGGTGGGCGCTCGTCGAGTACGAGCCGGGCTGCGGTCGGCCCGAGTGGTGTGTCGAGGGGCACCGGGGATACGTCGTGTCCGGCGCCATCCACTACGAGTTCGACGACGGCCAGGAGCCGCTCGCCCTCACCGCCGGCCACGGCTTCTTTCTGCCCGCAGGCCAGGCGCATCGCGGATACAACCACCAGCCGAAGGTGACGCGGCTGTTCGTGGTCGACGACCCCTCCTGACGCGTGGGCGTCCGCGTCGGAATCGACACCGGGGGGACGTTCACCGACCTGGTGGCAGTCGACGAGGAGTCGGGCCGGTGGTACGTCGCCAAGGTGCCCTCGAACCCGGAGAACCCGGTCGCGGCCGTCGCGGCTGCCCTGCATGGCGCGGAGTTCGCCGCGGCGGACGTCTCGGCCGTCGTCGTCGGGACGACGATCGGGATCAACGCGGTGCTCACCCGGACCGGAGCGCGGGTCGTCTACCTGACGACGAAGGGCTTCGAGGACATCCCGTTCATCCAGCGGATCAACCGCAAGTACCACTACGACTTCACCTGGCGCAAGCCGGTGCCGCTCGTCGAGCGACCCGACTGCGTCGGCGTCGTCGAGCGTCTGGACGAGGAGGGCGAGGTCGAGGTCGAGCTCGACGCGGAGGCGCTCCGCGAGTCGCTTGCCGAGCTCGCACCGGGAGCCGCGCCGACCGCGGTTGCCGTATGCACGCTGTTCTCGTACCTGAATCCCGAGCACGAGCTCCGCGCCCGAGATGTGGTCGCCGACGCGCTCCCGGGCGTTCCGGTGTCGCTGTCGCACGACGTCGCGCCGATCTGGCGCGAGTACGAGCGGGGCAATACGGCGATCGTCGACGCGTACCTGAAGCCGGCACTCGGGAGCTACGTCGGCGGCCTCTCGGATGCGCTCGCCGAGGAGGGAGTACGAGCCCCGTGGGGGCTGCTCAAGTCGAACGGAGGCCATGCGCTCGCGCACGAAGCGCAGGAGCGTCCCTCTCACGTACTCCTGTCCGGGATCGCGGGCGGTGCCATCGGCGGGGCGCACTTCGCGCGCGCTGGCGGCGCGGAGCAGGGGATCTGCCTCGACATGGGGGGCACGAGCTGCGACGTCTGCCTGATTCAGGGCGGCGAGCCTCACTACTCCTCCGACTTCGAGATCGAGTTCGGCTTCCCGGTCAGCGTCCAGAGCGTGTCGACGCGGACGATCGGTGCCGGCGGAGGATCGATCGGCTGGATCGATCCCGGCGGCTTCCTGCAGGTGGGCCCGGACAGTGCGGGCGCCGACCCCGGCCCGGCGTGCTACGGCCGGGGCGGCGAGGAGGCGACTGTGACGGACGCCGATCTCGTCCTCGGCCGGCTCGATCCCGCGTACTTCCTCGGCGGCAGGCTGGAGGTCGACCCGGGCCGCGCGCGGGCCGCGCTCGAGCGGCTGGGCGAGCGGCTCGACCTCGACTCGGTCGCGGTCGCCGAGGCCATGGTGCGCATCACGAACGAGAACATGGCGAATGCGATTCGCATCCTGACCGTTGAGCAGGGGATCGACCCGCGTGACTTCGTGCTCCTTGCCTTCGGCGGTGCCGGTGCGACCCACGGTGCCGAGATCGCCGACGCGATCGGCATCCGCCGGGTCTTCGTGCCGCCAAATCCGGGTCTCTGCTCGGCCTTCGGCGCAATGGCCGCGCAGGTGCGCGTGGATGCGATCAGAAGCGTCTTCCTGACGGACGCGGGAACGGACGCGGCCGAAATCGCCGTGCTCTTCGACGAGCTCGAGGCGCAGGCACGGCGCGACTTCGCCGCGCAGGGAGCGTCGGGTACTGATCCCCTGATCCGGCGGTCGATCGCAATGCGCTACCAGGGGCAGAACTACGAGCAGGAGATCACGGTGCCCCAGGCGATCGACGCGCAGTCTCTCGCGGGCGTCTACGCGGACTACAACCGCCTCTACGAGGAGTTCTACGGCTATCGGCTGGAGGGGATTCCGATCGAGCTCGTTCGGCTCGCCGTCGTTGCGACCGCGCCCGCGGCGAGCCTGCCGCCGTTCACTCCCAACGGCTCCGGGCCGCCGGGAGAGCCCGAGACGCGAGACGTCTTCTTTCCGCAAGGAGGCTTCCAGCCGACGCCGATCCTCCACCGTGAGCAGCTCCGTCCGGGGGAGGTGCGAGCCGGCCCGCTGGTCGTCGAGTCGATGGATTCGACCGTGGTCGTGCCCCCGCACTGGTCGCTCGCCGTCCGGGAGGACGGGATGCTCGAGCTCGGCCGACAGGAGGTGGACGCGTGATCGATCCCGTCACGCTCACGCTCCTCTCGAACAGCTTCGTGAACATCTGCCGCGAGATGGGCATCACGATGATGCGCACCGCCTTCTCGCCGATCTTCAACGAGGGCCTCGACTTCTCGTGCGTGATGTTCGATCGGGACGCCAACGTGATCGGCCAGGGCGAGTTCTGTCCTGCCCAGATCGCAGCAGCCATCTTCGCCGGGCGCTGGACGGTCGAGGAGCTCGGCGTCGACGCGTTCGAGCCCGGAGACGTGGTGCTCCACAACGATCCGTATCGGGGCGGCACCCACATGCCCGAGCACCTTCTGCTCCGTCCGGTCTTCTACGAGGGAGAGCTGTTCGGATTCCTCGCGAACATCGGCCACCTGGCCGAGATCGGCGGCAAGGCGGTCGGCGGCTTCGCGGCCGACGCGACCGAGATCTTCCAGGAGGGGCTCCGGATTCCGCCCGTCAAGATCGTCAAGCGGGACGAACACGACATGGAGCTCTGGCGGCTGATCATGACGAACCACCGCACACCGCGGAACACCTGGGGAGACATCAACGCGCAGATCGGGTCGCTCCGCGTCGCCGAGCGCAGCACGATCGCCCTCCTCGACCGCTACGGGCGCGAGCTCGTCGAGCAGGCGGCGCGCGAGCTGATCGACTACTCCGAGCGCTGGATGCGGAGCGAGATCGCGGCCATCCCGGACGGCTCCTACTCGTTCACCGGCCAGCAGGAGGACGATGGGATCACCGACGAGCCCGTCACCTACCACGTCGAGGTCACGGTCGACGGGGAGCAGCTCGTTGTCGACTGGACGGGAACCGACCCCCAGACACGAGGCCCGATCAACGCGACCTACGGCGTCATCGCGGGCGCGGTGTACAACGCGATCTTCCACCTGACGAACGCGAACATCCCCAAGAACGCCGGCGCCTACCGCCCGATTCGAATCATCGCACCGCCCGGCAGCGCGGTGAACGTGGTCTACCCTCGCCCGTGCGTGGCCGGGAACACCGAGTCGCACCCGAAGCTCGCCGACATGGTCATTGCCGCGCTCGCCCCCGCGCTTCCCGACCGCGTCGCAGCGGCGGAGGGAGGCACGGCGTGCAACTTCCTCTTCGGCGGCATCCACCCGAAGACCGGCGAGTACTACGCGAACTACCACCTCGAGGGCGGCGGCTGGGGAGCGACCTCCTACGGCGACGGAAACGACGCCATCATCGTCAAGAACGGGAACTGCCGGAACACCCCGGTCGAGATCTTCGAGACGCGCTACCCGCTGAGGACGCTCGAGTATTCGCTGATCCCCGACTCGGGCGGGGCGGGGACGATGCGCGGAGGGCTCGGCACGAGGCGGATCGTACGCGTCACGGAGGGCGCCGAGATCACCGCCAACGCCGTGCTCGACCGGACGAAGCCCGGCTTCGGCGCGTGGGGCCTCGAGGGCGGCGGGCTCGGGGGGCCGGGAGCGATCCGGGTCAAGCGCCGCGGCGACACCGAGTTCCGGACGTTCTCGGAGGTCTTCGGCACCGCCTCGCCCTCGAAGTTCACGAACGTGACCCTCGAGCCCGGCGACGAGGTGCTGATCGACTCGCCCGGCGGCGGCGGTTACGGGGATCCCGGCGACCGGGACCGGGACCTGGTCGAGCGGGACGTGCACCAGGGCTTCGTGTCGGCGGAGCAGGCACGCGAGCTCTACGGCCTGCCCGGGGAGGGGAGCGTCTGATGATGCGCAGCATCTACGACGTCGTCGGCGACGTCGATCTCTCATGAGCGGAGGTCGCTGGCAGCCGATCACCACCCAGATCTGGGAGGTCAACGTGACGCCGTGCGACTGCTGCGGCCAGGTGGTCGCGCGCAGGTTGTGGCTCGCCGAGGTCGGCGGGGAGGAGCATCGCTTCTGCGGCCCTGCCTGCGAGGAGCTCTACCGCACCTACGTCCTGCCGAAGCGCGGATGAGCGGCGAGCTCGTCGAGTGGCGCTCCGGAGTCGTGACGCGGCTGCACTGTGGGGCGTCAACGGGCGCGGCCCAGCTCTGCGTGATCGAGCAGTGGTGCGACCCGGGCCAGGGCGCTCCGCTCCACACCCATCACGACGTCGAGGAGGTGCTCCTCTTTCGCGAGGGCGAGGCCGAGGTCGTGCTGGGCGACGAGCGCCGCCGTGTCGAGGCGGGCGAGGCGATGCGGGTGCCGGCGCACACCTGGCACTCGTTCGAGAACGTCGGTCGCGGCACGCTTCGGGTGGTCGGGGTCTTCGCGGCCGCGGCGGCGCCGGTCGAGTACGCGCACGAGCCGGGCGTCGTGCTCGAAGTCGGAGGCGTGGCGGCAGAGATGCGGGACGCGCACCGCGCCGTACGAGCTGCCCCTCCGGGGGCAAGCACAGCCTCGCCGTAGCTATCGTCCGGCTCGCACCTGAACCCTCGGAAGGGAACGACAATCGCACGCACCACGATCTTCGACGCGATCGCCACGGGTGACGCGGGGCGGGTCAAGCGCAAGCTCGCGCGGGAGCCCGAGTCGATCGACGCCCGCGACGACGAAGGCCTGACGCCCCTCAGGCGGTCTCTCTACTCGGGCAATGACGAGCTGGCGAGCCTCATCCTCGAGCGCGGCCCGGCTCTCGACACATTCGATGCCGCGGCGATCGGTGACGTCGAGGCGCTGAGACGGGCGCTCGGCCGCAGTGCGAAGCGGGCGAACGCCTTCTCGGAGGACGGATTTGCGCCGCTCCATCTCGCCGCTTACTTCGGTCGTCTCGACGCCGCCGAGCTGCTGCTCGACCGTGGCGCGGACATCGAGGCGAGGTCGACGAACTCGCGGCTGCGCAACGTCACCCCGCTCCACAGCGCGGCGGCGGGGCGCCAGACCGCGGTGGCGGTACTCCTGCTCGACCGGGGCGCCGACCCGAACGTCGTCCAGCCCGGTGGCTGGACGCCCCTCCACCAGGCGGCGGCGAACGGTGACCTGGTGCTCTGCAAGGCGTTGCTGAAGCGCGGGGCGAAGCGCGCGCCGCAGAGCGACGACCGCTCACGCCCGCTCGACTTCGCCGATCGAGAACCACCACCAGGAGATCGTTCGTCTGCTCAAGCCGCGGAGGTGAGCCTCCGCGTTCTGGTCACCGACTACACGTGGCCCTCGCTGGAGCCCGAGGCGGCGGTGCTCGCCGGAGTCGGCGCGGAGCTCCTGGTGGCGGAGACCGGGGCAGAGGACGAGCTGATCGAGCTCGTCCGGGCGGCGGAAGGGATCCTGACGTGCTTCGCACAGGTCACACCTGCGGTCGTCCGCGCGGGATCGCGGCTGCAGGTCATCGGCCGCTACGGCATCGGGGTCGACAACATCGCGGTCGACGAGGCGACACGCCTCGGCATCCCGGTGACGAACGTCCCTGCGTACTGCGTGGACGAAGTCGCAGAGCACGCGCTGGCGCTCGTGCTCGCCCACGAGCGGGGCCTCCTGCGCTTCGGCGGGGCGGTCCGCGAGGGCGACTGGGCGCTCTCGCGTGGGCTGCCGATGCGGCGCGTGGCCGGGAAGACGCTGGGCATCGTCGGCTTCGGCCGCATCGGGCGGGCGCTCGCGGAGAAAGCAGGCGGTCTCGGGCTACAGATCGTGGTGTCCGATCCGACCGCGCCCGAGGAGGAGCTGGCTGCGGCGGGCGTCCGGCGCGTCTCACTCGGGGAGCTGGCCGCGCTCTCCGACTACGTGAGCATCCATGCGCCCCTGACCGGAGAAACCCGCGGCCTCGTCGATGCTGCGTTCCTCGGCGCGATGAAGCCGACCGCGTTCCTCGTCAACGCCGCCCGCGGTGCGATCGTCGATCAGGAGGCCCTCGCCGACGCGCTGCGCGAGGGGCGGATCGCCGGTGCCGGGCTCGACGTCTTCGATCCCGAGCGGCTGCCGCCCGACCACCCTCTGCTCGCCGAGCCGGGGCTGATCGCGACGCCACACGTCGCCTTCTACTCCGAGGAGTCGATCCTGGAGCTCGAGGTGCGCGCCGCGGAGAACGTCGCCGCGATCCTCTCGGGACGACGGCCCGGCTCGGTGGTGAACTCCGAGGTGCTGGAGCTTCCCCGCTGGAGCCACCTGCGCCAAGCCCCGAACGCCTGACCGCCCTCAGCTCAGGGTGAGTACCTGGTGACGGATCCGTCGTCGTAGTTCGTCACCCACAGCGACCGGAGGCCGAAGGCCAGGCCGAGCGGGCCCTCGCCGACCGGTATCGGCGGATCGACTACGTCGCCGGTGGCCGGGTCGATCTCGATCGCCGCGCCGGCCGCGCCGTCACTCTGGATCACGATTGCCCACACCGCTCCGCCGCCGACGGTCACGTTCGTGCGCGCCTGCCTCGGCGATCGCGATCGGCCTCCCGTCGAGCTCGTTCGCCTTGGGGTCGATCCGGACGATCGTGCCGTTGTTCGAGCTCGCCCAGATGCTGCCGGCGCCCGTCGCGACGATATTGCGGCCCGTTCGGGACGTCGATCGTGACCGCAACCTCGTCCGTCTGCGGGTTGATTCGCGACACCGTGCCGGCCGCGCCTTCGGGGGGATCGGCGTTCGCGACCCAGACGGAGCCGAACCCGGTCGTCGATTCCCTCCGGGAAGCCGTCGACCGGGATCTCGGCCACGACCTCGTTCGTCGCCGGATCGATTCGCGTGACGACTGCCGAGGTTCGGGCTCGTGACCCAGATCCCCCGCGCCCCGGCGGCGATGCAGGCCGCGTCCTCGACCGCGATCAGCCGTGCGACGCGATTCGTCTCCGGGTTGAGGCGCGCGACCTGCCCCGAGATCGTCGTCACCCACACCGCGCCGCCTCCGACCGCGATGCCGCAGCCGCGCTCGCTGCCGAGCTCGTCGCCGGCTCCGACTCGTCCGACCACCTCTGCCGTTGCCGGATCGAGGCGCAGCACGCGCCGGCCGTCGCGCAGGATCCAGACGCCTTTCTCGCCGACCGCGACCGCGTTCGGGAAGCCACCGACCTCGATCGTCCGTGTGCGCTCCTCCGGCGGAGGCTGGGTGGGCGTGGCTCGCTGGGGCGTCGTGTCGACGAGCCCGGTGTCGGTCGGCGCCGCCGGTCGGTCTCGTCGCCGCCTCCGGTGCTGCTCTCGAGGATCCAGACGGCAACCGCGAGCGCGGCGAGCCCCACGAGGGCGCCGAGGATCCCAGCCAGCGCGACTGTGCTCTGCCGACTCACAGGCAGTCGGATAATTCCCGACAGATGATGGCAAACCTGCCTGCGGACTTTACGCCGGCCGAGATCGAGCGGGCCCGGCGGTACCACCGGCCGCTCTACCGGCGCGTTTGCGGCCGACCTCGGGCTGACGCTCGCGGTGCTCGCGGTGCTCTCGTTCTCGCCGGCCGGCAGCCGCCTCTTCGAGGTAGTCGACGGCCTCCCCTGGTGGGGCGAGGCACTCACCTATCCGGCGCTCGTCGTGGCGCTCCTCTCGCTTCTCCGCCTCCCGCTCGCCTTCTGGCGGGGCTACCTGCGCGAGCGGCGCTACGGCTTCTCCACGCAGAGCGCGCGCGGCTGGCTGGGAGACCGGGCGAAGGGCCTGGCCGTCGCGATCGTGCTGACCTCGTCGGCGCTGGCCGGGCTCGTCGCGCTCGCGCGGGCGCTCCCCGACGCATGGCCGGCGGTCGCCGCCCCGGGCGCGGCGCTGCTCGTCGATCGTGCTCGGCTTCGTTGCCCCGGTCCTCCTCGAGCCGCTCTTCAATCGCTTCACGCCGCTGGCAGACCCGGACCTGGTCGCCGATCTCCGATCACTGTCCATGAGGGCCGGTGTTCCGGTCGAGCAAGTGCTCGTCGCCGACGCGAGTCGCCGCACGACGAAGGCGAACGCCTACGTGTCCGGAATCGGGCGCACGCGGCGCGTCGTCCTCTACGACACGCTGGTGCGCGACAGCGACCGGGCGGAGATCCGGCTCGTCACCGCACACGAGCTCGCGCACAGGCGCGAGCGCCACGTAGCGAAGGGAACTGCGCTCGGAGCCCTCGGCGCCGCGTCGTACGTCCTCGTGCTCTGGGCCTTGCTCAGCGTGCCCGAGGTGCTGGAGGCCGTCGGCGTCTCGGGCCCTGACGATCCGCGCATCGCGCCGTTTGCCTTACTCGTGGCGTCAGTGCTCGAGCTCCTCGCCCTCCCGTTCGGAGCGACGCTCTCGCGCCGCTGGGAGCGGGTTGCCGACCGGGTGTCGCTCGAGCTGACCGGCGACCCGGCCGCGTTCGAGCGAGCGCATCTCGCCCTCGCCCGCTCGAACCTGTCCGACCTGGATCCGCCGCGGCCGGTCTACCTGGCGCTGTTCTCCCACCCGACGCCGCCCGAACGGCTCGCCGCCGCCCGGTCGTGGGCAGCCGGTCTCACGCGAGCGGATGCGTGAGCCCGAAGCGCTCGCAGAGCCCGGGGACGGTGCTGGGATCCATGTCGAGCTCGTAGCGGCCGCAGAGCTCCATGAAACGCTGCGGGTCCAGGCCGCCGGGAGCCGAGTAAAGCTCGGCGAGGGCGCGGAAGAAGTTCTCGAAACCGGCGGGCGAGATGATCTCGACGATCTCGCACGGCGTGTCACCTGCGTTCCAGAACGTGTGCCACTGCTCGCGAGGCTTGAAGACCCACGTGCCCGGGCCGGCGGTCACGACCTCCTCGCCGAGCAGTGCGCCGAGCGTTCCGGTGATCACGTACGAGTACTCGTCCTCGCGGTGGTGGCGGTGGAGCGGGGCAGCGAGGGCCCGCGGGGCGAGCGGGTGATGAACGACCGAGAAGCGGTCGCCGGACCTCTCGCCCTCGATCTTCCAGACGACGCCGATCCCGCCCAGATCGCACCTGTCGGGGTTGTCCGGGGCGATCGAGATCTCTCCGGTCCGAGTAGCCATGATGTACCTCCTAAATCGGTGAACAGATGTGTATGATGATCGGGCACGGTACCCGATCTGACGTGGTTCGTCAAATCCAAAGAACGAGAGTGTTCACTTAAAATGCCGAGGAAGTACGAGTTGAAGGAGCGGGCACGCCGGCAGGCGGAGACACGCGAGAGGATCGTGCAGGCCGCCGTCGACCTTCACGGGACCCTCGGCCCGGCACGTACGACGATCAGCGCAATCGCCGAGCGGGCCGGGGTACAGCGGCTCACCGTGTATCGCCACTTCCCCGACGAGCTGTCGCTGTTCAGGGCCTGCTCGGGCCAGTGGCGGTCGGAGCATCCGCTACCGGACGCCGGCCGCTGGGCCGCCATCGCCGATCCGGAGGAGCGACTGGGTGAGGCGCTCCGAGAGATCTACGCCTACTTTCGCTCGACCGAGGACATGACCGCGCTCGTCCTCCGCGATCGGCCCGAGGTCGAGGCGATACAGACCGTCGCAGCGCCCATGGTCGAGTACTGGGCCGGTGTCCGCGAGATTCTCGACAGGGGCTGGGACGCGCGGGGCCGCCGGCGCACGCTCCTCCGCGCTGCGATCGGCCATGCGCTCGAGTTCGAGACGTGGCGTTCGCTCGCGCGGCGCGAGGGCCTCACAGACGCCGATGCGGCCGCGCTCATGGTCCTGGCCGCCCGAGCGCTGTAAACCAGGGCCCGGATCGGCTACACTGCGGCCGACCAATCGAGAGCGAGTACCGGTGTGGTGCCGTCAGGCGCTGTTCCTTACCCGTTCGAACAAGGTGAGGGAGGTGATCTGACTATGGCAACCGGAACCGTGAAGTGGTTCAACGACGCGAAGGGCTACGGCTTCATCACGCCCGACGACGGCGGCAAGGATCTGTTCGTCCACCACTCGAACATCGAGGGGGAGGGCTTCAAGAGCCTTTCCGAAGGCGCGCGCGTGGAGTTCGAGCCTCGCGCAGGCCAGAAGGGCCCCGAGGCCACCGGCGTCGTGCAGGTAGCCGGCTAGGAGACGACCGTCTCCGTCCGAGCAGAAGCGGTCGAGACCGGCTTCGAGTCGAAGCCGAGCCTGCGCGGCATCTCGCACCTGGCCGCCTTCTTCGTATCGATCGTCGTGGGCGCCGTCCTCGTGGCCGGCGCCCACGACACCCGCGGTACCGTCGCCGCGGCCGTCTTCGCGGTCTGTACGGCCGTGATGTTCGGCGCCAGCGCGCTCTACCACCGCGTCCGCTGGAACCCCGCGCAGCGGCGCTGGATGCGGCGCGTCGACCACGCCGGCATCTATCTGATGATCGCCGGCTCGTACATGCCGTTCCTGCTGATCGTGCTCTCCGGCGCCTGGCAGGCTGCGATGCTCGCGGTCGTGTGGACCGGCGTGCTCGCCGCCATCGTCACACGCTTCGCCTGGGTGACGGCGCCGGGCTGGTTGGCCGCGACGTTCGGTGTCGCGATCGGCTGGGTGAGCCTGCTGCTCCTGCCCCAGGCGCTCGACCACATCGGTCTCGGCGGAGTGCTGCTTCTCGTGGCCGGCGGCGTCCTCTACACGGCGGGCGGCGTCTTCTACGCCTGCAAGTGGCCGAGGCTCGCGCCGAGGGTCTTCGGATACCACGAGCTGTTCCACGCGCTCGTCATCGCCGCTGTCGTGTGTCAGTACGCGGTCGTGGCGTTCTTCGTCATCCCGTCCTCTTGACGCCGTCCGCCGCTTGCTCTACCCTGCACGGCTGTCCGTGTCCCGCGACGGAAGGAGGACGACAGATGAATCAGATTCCCGCCTCCTGCGTGCGCGGGCCGGCCCGCTCGTAGCGCTCTAGCGACGAGCACAGGCGCTTCCTGAGAGGCGCGGGCCCGCGCCCGCCCCGCCGTTTTCATGATCCGACGACTCAGGGAGTACCAGGTGACCTTGCACGAATACGATCTCGACGGCCTCGGCTGGACGCCGGAGCTCGAAGACGAATTTCAGCCACATGCCGACAGCGGGCTGGCGCCCGGCCGCGTCGGCGCGCAATACCGCGGCGCGTACGTCCTCTACACGAAGGCCGGTGACTGCCGGGCGGAGATCTCGGGCCGGCTCCGGCACGAGGCGCTCGCCCCTGCCGATCTGCCCGCTGCCGGTGACTGGGTTGCGTTCCGGCTGCCGGACGGCGACGGCCACGCGGCGATCCACGCTGTCCTCCCCGCCGGACGTGCTTCTCGCGCACCGGCGTCGCCGTCACAGAGGAGCAGATCCTCGCGGCGAACGTCGACACCGCCTTCATCGTGACCGCGCTCGGCCACGACCTGAACCCACGACGCCTCGAGCGGTACCTGGCGACCGCCTGGGAAAGCGGTGCCGACCCGGTCGTGGTCGTCACGAAAACCGATCTCTACGACGACGTCCCGGCGCGGCTGGTCGAGCTCGAGGCTGTTTCGGTCGGCGTTCCACTCCTCCCGATCTCGAACCTCACCGGCGAGGGCGTGGACGGGCTGCGCGGCTGGCTCACGAAAGGCCGGACGGTCGCTCTGCTCGGCTCATCGGGAGTCGGGAAGTCGAGCCTCGCCAACAGGCTCCTCGGCGAGGAGAGGCAGGATGTCAAGGAGATCCGCGAGGACGGCCGCGGACGTCACACGACGACCCACCGCGAGCTCCTCGTGGTGCCGTCGGGCGGTCTCCTGCTCGATACGCCCGGGATGCGGGCGCTCGAACTCTGGGACGCGGGTGAGGGCGTCTCGGGCGCGTTCGCGGACGTGGAGGAGGCGGCCGCGCGCTGCCGCTTCTCCGACTGCGGCCACGAGACGGAGCCGGGCTGCGCGGTCCGTGCTGCCCTCGACGCCGGCACTCTCGACCCCGAACGCGTCGCCAGCTACGACAAGCTCCAGCGTGAGCTCGCCTTCGTCGAGCGGAAGCAGAACAAGCGTGCCGCCGCCGAAGAGCGTCGACGCTGGCGCGCCGTGTCGGTCGAGCAACGCCGGCGGTACCGGGTCGCCGGGAAGGGCCGCCGCTGATGCCCGTCGCGTCCTTCGGAGCTCCCGGAACGATCCGGCTGCCGGACGAGGTCGTGCTCATGCGCATCGAGCTCGACGGGTGGATCGAGACGCCGGCGTGGCTGGCGGGCGTCAGCCTGCGAACGTTCCGCCCCGAGGACGCATCCGCCGTCCACCGGCTCCTCGTCGACGCCTTCGCCGGCGCTCCCGAGGAGATCCTGCCGTTCGGCGAGTGGCACGAGACGATGACCACGGATCCCGAGTTCGACCCGGCGGCGTGGTTCCTCGCCGAGGAGCACGGGGCCCTCGTCGGCGTCGCGCTCGCCTGGCGGGGCGGATTCCTGAAAGACCTCGCGGTGCTCCCCGCGGCTCGCCGGCGCGGTTTGGGCGAGGCGCTTCTCCGGCACGCCTTCTGCGAGTTCGCCGCCCGTGGAGTCGATCGGGTGTCGCTCAAGGTGCTCGCGTCCAACCACGACGCCCGCCGTCTCTACGAGCGGGTCGGCATGACAGACGTGGGGTCGACCGGCTAGGCGCCGAGCGCGACGATCTCGTCCATTCGAGCCAGGCCCTCGGGTCGGTGGGTGATCAGGAGGACGGCCCGTCCGTCGGCTGCATCGAGCACGTCGTCGATCAGCGCCTCGGCCGTGGGGGGGTCGAGGTGGGCCGTCGGCTCGTCCAGCACGAGCACCGGAGCCTCCGATACGAGCGCCCTCGCGATCGTGAGCCGCTGCCGCTGTCCGCCTGACAGCTGCGCGCCTTCCTCGCCGACGAGCGTGTCGAGCCCGTCCGGGAGCGAGTCGACCCACTCGCCGATTCGCGCCCTGGCGAGAGCGCCGCGGAGCTCCGCGTCTGTCGCCCCGGGCCGGGCGAGGGCGAGATTCGCCCTGATCGTCGAGTTGAAGAGGTGGGCTTCCTGGCCGGCGAGCGCGAACGTCGCCCGCACATCCTCCTGCCGGTAGTCACGGGCGTCACGCCCGGCGATGGTCACGCGGCCTTCCTCGGGATCGAGGAAGCGCAGCAGGAGGTTCGTCACCGTCGTCTTCCCGGCGCCGCTCCGGCCGAGGAGCGCTACGCGGCTGCCCGGCTCGAGCCGTAGGTCGAAATCGCGAAGCACGGGCGGCTCGGTGGGCTCGTAGCGCGCAGTGACCGCTTCGAGGGCGACCAGCGTGGGGCGCGCCGGCGCGGGCAGCGGCTCAGCGGGATCGCGGACGCTCGGCTCGCGGTCGGCCACCTCGAGGACGCGGCGTCCGGCGCGGAGCAGGCCGGAGAGCTCGCGCGCGGCCGAGGGCAACGGGGCCACGGCGTCGAACGCGGAGAGGGCGAGCAGGGCGAGCATGGCGACGAACACGCGGTCGAGCGTCCCGGCGTCGTGAGCCGTAACGGCGAGCGCGAGGACGCCGGCAGCGGTCACACCCGCCACGAGGATCGAGAGTGCGTCCCCGAGCCCCGCCACGAGCGCATCCCGGCGAGCCAGGCGGCTGAGCACGCGGTCGGTCGCCCGGATGCGGTCGAGCACCTCCTGCTCGCGGCCGAAGACGACGAGCTCCGGTGCGCCGCGAAGCAGCTCGACCAGCTCGGCGGTCAGCTCCCCTCGGGCGTCGGCCTGGCGGCGTCCGACGCGGCGTCCCAAGCCACCCGCCAACGCGGGGACGGCGACGCCGCCCGCGATCAGCCCGACTGCGAGCACGGCTGCTGCCATGGGCAAGAACGCCGCCGCGGCTCCGATACAGGCCGCTGCCGCGAGGATCGCGACGAGGGGCGGGTCGACGGCTCGCAGGTACAGGCCCTGGAGCGCGTCGACGTCGCCGACCATCCGCGTCAGGAGCTCCCCGCGCCGGTAGCCCTCGAGCTGCCCCGGCGCGAGCGGCTCGATCAGCCGGTAGAAGCGCGTGCGGATCCGCTGGAGAGCCCGGAAGGCGAGATCGTGGGACGCGAGGCGCTCGAGGTAGCGGGCGAGCGGCCGTGAGAGGGCGAAGAAGCGGACGGCGACGATCGTCACCGTGAGCGAGAGAATCGGAGGCTGCTCGGCCGCCCGGGAGATGAGGTACCCGGCCGTCGCCATGAGGGCGACGCCCAGGCAAACGGTTACGGCACCGAGGCTGATCGACAGCGCGAAGCTCCAACCCGGCACGCCTGAGAACGCCACCAGTCGCCGCACGGTCGAAATCACGCGGCCGCCTCCGCGACGTCGACGATCCGCCCCCGGTCGAGCCGTACGATCCGGTCGGCGCGCTCGGCGAGCGAGCGGCTGTGGACGAGCAGGAGCACGGTACGATCTCGCCGCAGCCGCTCGACGGCCTCCCCGACCAGCTCGGCGCTCAGCGGGTCGAGGTTCGCGGTCGGCTCGTCGAGGATCACGAGCGGCGCGTCACGAAGGAAGGCGCGAGCGAGCGCGATGCGCTGCCGCTGCCCCGCTGACAGCGGGCGCGCTCCGTCTCCGACGAGCGTCTCGTACCCGTCGGGCAGCTCCGATACGAACGCATCGGCGCCCGCCAGGACGCCGGCCTCGCGCACGTCCGCCTCGGCGGCGTCCGGGTTCCCCAGGCGGATGTTCTCGGTGACCGTGCCGTGGAACAGCGTCGGGCGCTGAGGAACCCAGGCAAGCTGTCGGCGCCACGCGGCCAGATCGCAGGTGGCAAGGTCGGTCGCGCCGACCGTCAGCCGTCCCCGGCTGGGCTCGACGAGGCGCAGGAGGAGAGCGGCAACGGTGCTCTTGCCGCCGCCGCTCGGGCCGACGAGCGCGACCGTCTCGCGGGGGGCCAGCTCGAGGGTGACGCCCGCGAGCACCGCGCCGGGCCGTGCCGGATACGCGAACGAAACGTCCTCGAGCCGGACTGCCGTCTCCCGAACGCTCGGCGGCTCGTCCAGGCCGGCGGTGACGACCGCCGGAGCTTCGACGAGATCGAGAAGGCGTCCGGCAACCGCCAGGCCGTCGGCGCTCGCGTGCCACTGCGCCGCGAGGTTCCGCAGCGGCAGGTAGAGCTCGGGGGCGAGAACGAGCACGGTGAGGGCGGTCTCGAAGCCAATCCCTCCGTTCACGAGCCGGACGCCGACCGTGACCGCGACGAGCGCGATCCCGAGCGTCGCCGCAAGCTCGAGCACCGCTCCCGAGAGGAAGGCGATTCGCAGCGTTCCCATCGTCGTGCGGCGATAGCGGTCGCTGACCGCCGCGATCTGGTCGGCCTGGGCCTCGCCGCGGTTGAACGCACGCAGCGTCGGCAACCCGCGGACGACGTCGAGGAAGTGGGTCGACAGGAGCATCAGCGCCTGCCAGCGCTGACGCGTTCGGTTCTCCGTGTAGCGCCCGACGAGCCACATGAAGACCGGGACGAGCGGCAGCGTGAGCAGCATGAGCCCGGCCGAGACGAGGTCGAGCGAGGCCACGAGCGCGAGGACGGCAACCGGGACGACGACGGCGAGCACGACCTGCGGCAGGTAGCGGGCATAGGCGGTCTCGAGCGCGTCGACGCCCGCGACGGCGGTCGTCGCCACCTCGGCGCTCTCGACGCCGTCGAGGGCGGCCGGCTGGCCCTGCAGGCGCCGCTCGACGAGGTCGAGCCGCAACGCCGAGAGGACGCCCACGGCGGCTCGTCTCCCGACGGTCTCGAAGCCCCAGGCTGCCAGTGCCCGCCCGGCGACGACGAGGACCAGAAGCACGAGCGGGGTGGCCACATCCGACAGCGACGCGCCGTCGAAGGCCCGGGCGGCGACGCGCGCGATCAGGACGGCCTGGGCGAGGACGAGGAGCGCGGCGGCGACCCCAAGTATGACGTCGGCGCCGAGGGCGACGCGCGCTGCCCGGGCTCGGCGCAGCAGGCGCCGCTCGATTCCCACTACTCGAGGGGCTTTCGCGCGATCACGTCGGCCGGGGTACCCACCGGCGTCCCGCCGAGACGAGCGCGAAGGACGTGGTAGCTCCACGCCTGGTAGAGAAGCACGATCGGCAAGAAGATGCCCGCGGCGATCGTCATCACCTTGAGGGTGTAGCCGCCCGATGCGGCGTTCTCGATCGTCAGGCTGTTCGCGAACTCCGGATCGGAGACCATGACTCGCGGATAGAGGCTGACGAAGAGCGTCACGACCACGCTGACGATGACCAGCGCCGTCGCGGCGAACGCCGATGCGTCGCGTCCCGCTCGCAGGAGCCAGATCGCAGCCAGCGCGGCGACGGCGGCCACCCCGACCGGAAGGATGCCGGGGAAGACGCCCTTGTCGTTCGAGTCGTTCGCGACGACGAGCGTCCAGACGAGGAAGCCGGCGCCGACGACGCCTGCCGCCGGCGTGAGGCGCCGGGCCGCCTTGCCTGCCCGAGCTCGGAGGTCGCCGACGGTCCGGAGTGTGAGGTAGACGGCCCCGTGAGCGGCGAAGACCAGGCATAAGGCGATTCCCGCTAGCACCGTGTAGCCGCTGAAGAGGTCGCCGAAGTCACCCGCCCAGCCCTGGTCGGAGTCGATCGGAACGCCGTGGAGGAGGCTCGCGAGCGCGATTCCCCAGAGGAGCGGAGCGCCTACTGATCCGACCGTGTTCGACCACGCCCAGATCGATTTCCAGCGCGGGCTGTCGGCTTTGCTGCGCCACTCGAACGACAGCACGCGCACGATGAGCAGCACGAGAATGAGCAGGAGCGCGATGTAGAAGCCCGAGAACATGGTCGCGTACCAGACCGGGAACGCGGCGAAGGTGGCACCGCCGGCGACGACCAGCCAGACCTCGTTGCCGTCCCAGAACGGCCCGATCGAGCTGAACATCGTTCGCCGGTCGTCCTCGCTCTTGCCGAGCACGGGCAGGAGCATGCCGACGCCGAAGTCGAAGCCTTCGAGCACGAAGTAGCCGGTCCAGAGGACGGCCAGCAGGCAGAACCAGGTGATCTCGAGACCCATCAGTAGCTCGGCGCCGGAAGCGCCTCTCCTCCTCATCGTCGGGCTCGAGCTCGGGCGGGTCGAGCCGGGCATAGCGGCGCATCAGCCGAAGTCGACGACTCCAGAATCGTGTACAGGAGCATGAAGGCGCCGAGGCTGAGGGCGACCGTCGCCGTGCTGACCGACGGGGAGACGGCGTCCTCCGTCCGCAGCACCCCGTAGACGACCCACGGCTGGCGCCCGGCCTCGGTCAGGATCCAGCCGGCGAAGTTGCGAGAAGAACGGGAAGGCGATCCCGGCGATGGCGGCTCGCTGGAACCATTTCGATTCCTCCAGCCTCTTCCGCCAGAGCAGCCAGCCTCCCCAGAGCGCGAGGAACGCGGACAGAGTCGCGAGGTAGGCCATGACGCGCATGCTCCAGTAGACGAGCCCGATGTCGGGGATGTAGTTGCCGGGCCCGTACTGCTGCTCGTACTGGGCCTGGAGCTGGTTCATGCCCACGACCTGGCCGCTGAACGAGTTCGTCGCCAGGAAGGAGAGCAGGCCCGGGATCTCGACTTCGAACGACGGCGTCTGGTCGTCCTCGGAGAAGCCTCCGATCTGGAACAGCGAGAAGGCCGCCGGCTCCTCCGTGTTCCACAGCGCCTCGGTGGCGGCGATCTTCATCGGCTGCGCGTCGGTGACGACGACGCCGAACTCGCTGCCGAAGATCAGCTGGATGAAGGACACGGGCAGCACGACGATGACCGCCAGGGTGGCCGCGCCGCGAAACAGCCCGACGTTCCTCCCTCGCCTCAGGTGCCAGCAGGCGACGCCGAGAACGACGAACCCGCCCGTCAGCAGCCCGGCCAGGATGATGTGCCCCCACGCAACGAGTGCGAACTTCTGGAAGAGGACCTCGAAGACGTCGTTCGCCTGCGCTCTGCCCGTCTGCTGATTGACCGTGTAGCCGACGGGGTGCTGCATCCACGAGTTCGCGGCGATGATGAAATACGCGGACAGCCAGCTTCCGATCCAGACCAGGTAGATCGTCACGAGGTGCAGCCTCGGACTGAGGCGGTCGCGGCCGAAGATCCAGAGGCCGATGAACGTCGACTCGAGCATGAACGCCCCGAGCCCCTCGAGCGCGAGCGGCGAGCCGAAGACGTCGCCGACGAAGCTCGAGAACGACGACCAGTTCATCCCGAACTGGAACTCCATCACCAGCCCGGTCGCGGCGCCGATCGCAAAGTTGATCAGGAACAGCGTTCCGAAGAAGCGGGACAGGCGCAGCCACTTCTCGTCGCGCTTGCGATACCAGAGCGTCTGCATGATCGCCACGAACGGCGCGAGCCCGAGCGTCAGCGGCACGAAGATGAAGTGGTAGAGCGTCGTCAGCGCGAACTGCCAGCGCGCGAGCTCGAGCACGTCTGCGACGATCGTCATGAGCGGACGCTACCGCCTCCGCCGAGACACGAGCATCTCAGCGAGGTCGGGGTACTTGCTCAACGGCGATCCGCCTGGATCGGGGTCAGGATCTCGCGCTCGTTGCGGCCACGGCCGAGAAAGCTGAACAGCCAGCTGAGGATCGTGGTGAAGCGGCTCTTGAAAGTGGTCATGAACGTGAGGTGGACGACCAGCCACATCAACCAGCCCAGCCACCCCGAGATCCGCAGCCCATGGAAGCTGACGATTGCCCGTCGGCGTGAGACGGCCGCCATGCTGCCGAGATCGCGGTACTTGAACGGAGCCGACCCCTTGCCGTCTTTAACCCGCTTCTTGATCGTCCTCGCGGCGTGGATGCCCGTCTGAATCGCGACTTCGGCGACGCCGGGGAGATCGTCCAGGTTCATCATGTCTCCGACGACGAAGGCCTCCGGATGGCCTGGAAGCGAGCAGTCCGGGAGCACCTTGACGCGCCCGGCGCGGTCGCACTCGGCGCCGCTTGCGTCGGCCAGCTGCCTGGCGAGGGGAGAGGCTGCGACGCCGGCCGCCCAGATCTTCGTCTTGGCCGGGTAGCGCTCGATCGAGCCGTCCGGTCCCTTCACCTCTACGCCGTCTGCGTCCACACCGGTCACGATCGACCTGACGTGGATCTCGACTCCCGTACGCTCGAGCTCGCGGGTTCCCACCTCGGAGAGCTTGCCGAAGGTCGCCAGGATCTCCTTGCCGCCGTCGAACAGAATCACCCGCGCGGCAGCCGGGTCGATCCGCCTGAAGCGGCCCCGTAGCGCCCTCCTCGCGAGCTCGGCGATCTGGCCGGCCGTCTCGACACCGGTCGGGCCTCCGCCGACCACGACGAAGGTGAGCCATGCGCGCTGTGCGTCGGGATCATCTTCGAGCTCGGCCATCTCGAACGCCCCGAAAATACTGTCCCGGTGGTCGAGCGCATCGGCGAGCGACTTCATCCCGGGCGCCCACTGTTCGAACTGATCGTTGCCGAAATACGATTGCCCCACGCCGGCTGCGACGATCAGGCTGTCGTACGGAAGCGTGACCTGCGATTCATCCGGCCGTACGACTGACACGCGCCTCGCCTCCAGGTCGAAGCCGGTCACGTCGCCGAGCTCGACCGAGACGTTGGCGTGCTTGCGCAGGACGTCACGGGTCGCCGGAGCGATCTCGCCGGGGGAGAGGATCCCGGTTGCCACCTGATAGAGCAGCGGCTGGAACAGGTGATAATTGGTGCGGTCGACGAGCGTCACCTCGACCGGCGCGCGACGCAGGAACTTCGCCGCGAACAGGCCGCCGAACCCCGCGCCCACGATCACGACCCGATGTGCGCCGGTCGCCCCGGTCGTCACCCTAGACGCTCGACCAGGTGATCGCCTACACGGAGCGAGTTCGCCATCGCCGTCAAAGCGGGATTGACCGCGCCGATACTGGGGAAGACGCTCGTGTCGACGACATAGAGGTTGTCGAGCTCGTTGGCGCGGCAGTCCCTGTTCAGGACGGAGGTAGTCGGGTCGTCACCGAACCTGCAGGTGCCCGCCTGGTGAGCCACACCGGCCACCGGGATGTCGTTCTTCATGTAGGCGAAGCGATGAATCAGGTGGTTGGTATTCATGTCCAGCTTCCCGAGGAGCGACTCGAGCTTCTCGTACAGCTTCTGCTTCGGGACCTCGTTCGTCGGCGTGTAGCTCAGTGTGAGCCTGCCCTGGCCGTCGACGGTTACCCGGTTGTCGGCTCGAGGCAGATCCTCCGTCGAGAGCCAGAAGTCGATGGCATGCTTCGCGACGTCCTCGAGCGTCCAGTGCGGTGCCAGCCTGGTCTCTTTCGGTTTCTCGCCCCGGAACATCGGCGGCTGTGACTTTCCGACCATCTGGATGTTCCCGAGCGGATAGTCGACGCCGTCGTCATCGTCGCCGAAGTAGAAGTCGTTGAGCCCCAGCGTCTTCTGGTAGACGGTGGGGTTCTCCTCACGCGAGAGTGCCAGCACCGCGCGGCTCGCGTGAAACATGTAGTTGCGACCGACCTGATCCGAGCCGTTGGCCAGGCCGTTCGGGTGCTTGTCGGTCGCCGACATGAGCAGGAGCTTGGCGGTGTTGGCAGCCCCGCACGCGACGGCGACGAGGTCGCCGCGGAACGTTCGGGTCTCGTCGTCGTGCTCCACAACGACGCCCGTGACCGCCGTACCGGCTTGATTCGTCTCGAGCCGGACTGCCCTCGCGTTGGTGAGCAGCGTGACGTTCGCGTGCTCGAGTGCGGGCCGTACACCCAAGACCTCGGCATCCGACTTCGCGTGAACCAGGCAGGGAAAGCCGTCGCAGTTCGCACAGCGCACGCAGGTGCTGTACGGCATGTTCGACTCGTCGAGCATCACGCCGCACGGCGCGTGGAAGGGGTGGTAGCCCGCGGCGGCGAGGTCGTCGGAGAGTTGCTGGATCCGGGGCTCGTGGGAGAGCGCCGGGAAGGGGTAGGGGGCGCTCGTGTGAGGCTCGGTCGGATCCTCGCCGCGGGCGCCGTGCACCTGATAGACCTGTTCGGCCTTGGTGTAGTAGGGCTCGAGCTCGTCGTAGGAGATCGGCCAGGCGGGCGAGATGCCGTCGTGGTGCCGCAGCTCGCCGAAATCCTCCGCGCGGAGGCGGTAGAGGGCGGCACCGTAGAGCTTGGTCGCTCCGCCGACGAAGTAGTGGATCTGCGGCTGGAACGGCTTGCCCCCGTCGTCGTACCAGGTATCCGGCGAGACGTAGCGGTTCTCGGCGAAGACGTCCTGCGCGAGCCAGTTCTCCGGCTCGCGCGGGAGCCAATCTCCCCGCTCGAGCAGGAGGATGCTCTTGCCCGTGGGCGCAAGGTGCCGGGCGAGCGTGCCGCCGCCGGCACCGGTTCCGATGATGATCACGTCATAGTCGCTCACGCTGACAGCTCCTTCAGTCGCTCGGCGAGAATGATCTGCGCTGCGGCTTCGATCAGCGCCAGGTGGGAGAAGGCCTGCGGGAAGTTCCCGAGGTGGCGACCCGTGCCGGCGTCGAACTCCTCCGCGTACAGGCCGAGCGGCGAGGCGATCCGCAACAGGCGCTCCATCAGGTCCCGGGCTCGCTGCATCTCGCGAACGACCGCCAGCGCGGAGACGAGCCAGAACGAGCAGATGAGGAACGTACCCTCCTTCCCAGACAGACCGTCGTCGGTCTGGTCCGTGTGGTAACGCAGGACGAAGCCGTCCTCGGTGAGCTCCTCGGCGATCGTCAGAACGGTCGCGCGCAGACGCTCGTCGTCAGCGGGCAGGAACCCGAACATCGCCGCGAGGAGCACCGAGGCGTCGAGGGCATCGCTTCCGTAGTGCTGGCGCAGGACGCCCCGGTCACTGACGCCGTGCTCGAGGATGTCAGACCGGATCTCGTCTGCGGTCGCGTGCCAGGTCGCGCTCAGCTCCGGGTCGCCTCGGATCTCCGCCAGCTTCCCGGCGCGATCGAGGGCGACCCAGCACATGAGCTTGGAGGAGACATAGTGCTGCGGCTTGCCGCGGGCCTCCCAGATCCCCTGGTCGGGCTCGCGCCAGACCCGGCTCGCGCACTCCGCCTGGGCCCGCACGATCGGCCACAACCTTCTCGGTAGTCGCTCGCTGCGCCGGGTGTGCAGGAGGATCGAGTCGAGCACGGCGCCGTAGACGTCGTTCTGGCGCTGGTCGAAGGCGCCGTTGCCGATTCGCACGGGGCGGGCGCCGGCGTAGCCCGAGAGGTCGTCGCGGGTCGACTCTGTCAGGTCACGCCGCCCGTCGATGCCGTACATGATCTGCAGCCCGCCGTCCTCGTTGGCCTCGAGGTCGGCGACGAACTGCATGAACTCGTCCGCCTCCCAGTCGAGGTTCAGCCAGTGCAGCGCCTGGAGTGTGAAAGTGGAATCGCGCATCCAGGTGTAGCGGTAGTCCCAGTTGCGCTCGCCACCGGGTGTCTCCGGCAACGACGTCGTGAGCGCGGCAACGGTTGCCCCGGTCGGCATGTAGGTCAGCCCCTTGATCGTCAGAGTCGACCGTTGGATTCGCTCGAGCCACGGATGATCGGGGATCCGAGAGCCCGCAAGCCAGTTGCGCCAGTAGCGTGAGGTGGCGGCCAGGCGGGCGTCGGCCTGGTCGCTCGTCTCAGGGGAAGCCAGACCCTCGGCCCAGGAAAGCGAGCAGAAGACCCGGTCCCCGTGCTCGAGCGCATGCCTCGCCCGGGCCCGATTGCCCTCGATTCCGAGCTCCATGTCCGTTTGCAGCCGGAACGTCGCGTCCGCGCCGGCCGCATCGGCCGCATGACGGCTCCCGTCGACGAGTGTCCACTCGGCGGGTGTCCGCCCGTAGTCGAAGACCGGCTCGCACACGAGGTCGATCTCGACTCGACCCTCCAGGCATTCGACGGTTCGTACGAGCAGGTGATCCGCATCGGCGTCCGCGGGTGGGCGGGTGTGAGGTGTGATCGTGTCCTCACCCTGTCGTGGGCCCAGTGTCAGCGCGTCGCGGACGAGCACCCACCCGGTCGGCGTGTGCCACGTGGTCGCCAGGATGTTCGTTCCCGGCTCGTACATGCGCGCAGTGGGGTGCTCGAAACCGAACGGCCCCAACCGGAAGGAGCCCGCCTCGCGGTCGAGGAGGCTGCCGAAGACACTCGGCGCGTCGAAGCAGGGGATGCAGAGCCAGTCGATCGACCCGTCGGGCGCAACGAGCGCGCCGGTATGACAGTCGGAAAGGAACGCGTAGTCGGCGATCGGCGGAAACGGGGACGGAGCCGCCGCGCTTTGCGGGAGGGGCTTGGGCTTGGGCTTGGCGTCGCTCATTGCTCGATCCACGGACCGTGCCAGCGGCCATGTCCCGCGACGAGCTTGTCGGCCGCAGCGGGACCCCACGAGCCCGGCGCGTACGGTTGGACCGGCGGCGGCGAGTCGAGCAGCGGCTGCATGATTCGCCATGCCTGGTCAACGCCGTCCTGGCGGGTGAAACGGGTGCTCTGGCCGACCATGGCGGCGTGCAGCAGCACTTCGTAGGGGGTTGGCCCTTCCCCGCCCTCCTCGGCGAACTCCATGTCGAGTGTGATCGACTCGGCCTTGGGTGCATCCGCCCGATGCGCTTCGAGGAGCAGCTTGGACCCCGGTCGAGGGATCGAGCTTGACCGCGAACTGGTCGGGCTCCGGATCCCTTCCGAAGGCCGCAAAGCCGAGCCCAGGCGGGTGCTTGAAGACGAGTCTGACCTCGGTCTGCGTCACGGGCAGGCGTTTGCCCGTGCGAAGGAAAAACGGCACGCCCGACCAGCGCCAGTTGTCGATGTCGAGGCGGAGGGCCGCATACGTCTCGGTGGTCGAGTCGTCAGCGACCCCGTCGATGGCGAGGTAGCCGTCGTACTGACCTCGGACGTAGTGGGCCGGGTCCGCCTGGCCGATCGCGCGAAACAGGGCGACGATCCCGTCCTTGAGCGTTTCGGGATCGCCACCCGAGGGAGGCTCCATCGCCGTGGCGCCGACGACCTGCATCATGTGGTTCACGACCACGTCGCGGAGCGCGCCGACCGGGTCGTAGAAGTGGCCACGATCCTCGACGCCGAAGTCCTCGGCCATCGTGATCTCGACGCACTCGACGTAGTTCCGGTTCCAGACCGGCTCGAGCATGGTGTTCGCGAAACGCAGGTACAGGATCTCCTCGAGGCCCATCTTCCCGAGGAAGTGGTCGATCCGGTAGAGCTGGGACTCATCGATGTACTGGTGGATCTCTGCGGCGAGCGCGGTAGCCGAGGCCTGGTCGTGGCCAAAGGGCTTCTCGACGACCACCCGGGCCGCCTTGGTGAGACCCGCCTCCGACAGGCCCTTGATGACCCGGCCGAAGAGGAACGGCGGGATCTCGAGATAGAAGACGGGGCTCTCGGTGCCCTTGATCGCCGTGCCCACGCGGTCGTAGGTGGAAGCGTCCGCGAAGTCGCCCTGAACGTAGGAGAAGCGGGCCGCGAGGCGGTCGAACACCCCTGCATCGAGCTGCTCTCCGGTTCCCACGATCGAATCACGTGCACGCTCGACCAGCTGGTCCACGGTCCAGTCGTCCACTGCGACGCCGACGATCGGGCACTCGAGCAGCCCGCGCCGCTCGAGTCGGTACAGGGACCGGAACGTCATCACCTTCGCCAGATCGCCCGTGATCCCGAAGATGACGAGTACGTCGGCGTTTGCCATGTCAGCTTCTCCCGTTCTTGTCGATGTGTACGCGGCCGCGCCCGAAAGCGTCGATCCGGCCCCAGCGACCGGGGATGTCGAGCAGCTCGAGGCGACCGACGCTCGCCGGAAGCGCGGGGTCGACGACGAGATGATCGCCCAGCGGCTCGAGGCCGAGCATCGTTCGCAGGAACAGGAGCGGCGCGCCCGTCGACCAGGCCTGCGGACTGCACGCCGTCGGGTACTGCACCGGGTACTTCGTCAGCTTCCGGTGGTAGCCCCCGAACGCCTCCGGCAGGCGCCCGTCGAAGAACTCCGCCGCGTCCAGGATCCCTGCGGCAATGAGTGCGGCCTCGTCCTTGAATCCGTATCGGCGAAGGCCCCAGGCGATGAACGAGTTGTCGAAGGGCCAGACGGTTCCGACGTGGTAGCCGATCGGGTTGTAGCGCGCCTCTCCCTCCGCCAACGTTCGCACGCCCCAGCCGGAGAAGAGCTTTGACCCAACGAGGTGACGGGCGACCGCCTTGGCCTTGGACTTGTCGACGATGCCGCTCCAGAGCAGCTGACCGTTGTTCGAGGCCAGCGCGTCGACCTGATTGCCCTCGGGATCGAGCCCGAGGGCGAAGTACTCGCCGTCGGCGACCCAGAAGTCGCGATTGAACCGGCGCTTGAGGTCGGCCGCCTCTTTCTCGAGCTCGGCGGCCAGCGCCGGATCCTTCCACACGAGCCGCGCGAGTCGGGCGCCGCGCACCTTTGCGTCATATGCGTATCCCTGGAGCTCGCACGTCGCCCGCGGGAATCCGGGAAGCCTGCCGTCGCGGTACGAGATCGAGTCCCAGGAGTCCTTCCAGCACTGGTTCTCGAGCCCCGTCTTCTCGTTGCGACGCTGGTACGAGACGTAGCCGTTGCCCATGAGGTCGGCGTACTCGGTCGATCCAGCGCAGCGCCGCACGCGCCTCGTACTCGAGATCGCGGACGAGCCGAGTGTCGGCTGTCCAGCGCTCGTACTCGTCGAGGAGGACGACGAACAGGGGCGTGGCGTCTGCGCAGCCGTAGTAGGGTGAGTGCGGCCGCTCCTCGAAGGCAGTCATCTCGCCGTAGCGCATCTCGTGCAGGATCCGGCCCGGATCCTCATCGCGAAAGTCGTCCACCCGGGTTCCCTGACGCGCGCCGAGCTCTCGGAGCGTCGTGGCGGCGAGCTCCGGCGTGAAGGGAAGCGCCTGCAGGCTGGTGAAGATGCTGTCGCGGCCGAACATCGTCATGAACCAGGGCAGGCCCGCGGCGGGAAGGCTCCTCCCGCCGGCCGTGACCGGGGAGAAGCGCAGCGCCGCGAGATCGACGAGGCTACGGTGGTAGGTGGCGTTCAGCGGCTCCCAGTCGCACTCGAGGCGAGGCGCGTCGGCTAGCCACCGTTCCAGGTTCTTCTGCTTGCTGGCGGGACGCTTCGCTGCGCGCGCGCCCGCGCCTCGGGCCGCGGCTCGTGCCAGCTCCTGCAGCGAAGTGACGATGCGCAGCTCGGTCGTCCAGCTGGCGTGCGGCTGGAGAGAGACGGTAAACGTCAGGCCCTTGTCATCGATCTTCGGCGAGCCCGTAGCGGAGATCGACGTCTCGCGCCTGAATGTCTCGCGCTCGTAGCAGAGCACCAGACGGCGGCCTGCCTCGATCCTCGTCGAGTATGCCCCTTTCTTCTTGAGGGCGTCCTTGACCTCGAACAGATCGGCGAAGTCCGAGCCTGCCTCGATGCGCACCGTGAGCTTCGCCGCCTTCTCGTCGTGGTTCATGATCGTCAGCTGCTCTTCGAAGCCGCCGCCCACGGCTCGCTGGCGGATGACGGAGAGCTTGGCGTCCACGTACACGGTTCCGGTTCCCGGGACGAGAAAGAAGCGCGTTTCGTAGTAGTGGAGGTCGTCGGTCGAGAGCGCGTTCAGGCGCTGATCGTTCACGGTCAGCACCCACCTCGACAGGAAACGCGTGTCGAAGGAGAAGAGACCGGTCGGATCGGTAAGGGACGCCTCGATGTCGCCCCGCGCATCGCTGACGACGAAGGTGTTCCCTTCGAGAATCCTGACGAGGTCGTCGGTCACGACCGCTTCTCCGTTGCGCGCGGGCCCGGAAAGAGCCTCTGGATGAGCATGAGGAGCTCGGGATCGCCCTCGACGACGAGCTCGCCGCGTAGGAACGCCGCCATTGCGTTCGCTTTCCCGCTGGCAATACGGTCGAAGAGGGCCTTGCTCGCTCGTACGACGCAGTCGGCGCGCGAATTCCTGCGTGACACCGTGATATCTCCACGGTCGACGGTGACGAGCCAGCGAGCGGTCCGGCCGCCGTCGACGAGGTCGAACCGCGCGCTCCCGTGTGCCTGGGCCAGCAGCGGCTCGTGGGCGCGGCTCCCGAGTTCCTCGAAGAACTGCTCGGTGGGATCGGAGCGGTTGGTGAGCCGACGAGTGCTGGGTGACATCTCGGCCACGGATTCGGTTCTATCCGGAGTACCCTCGCCGCGCAACCGGAAGGGCCGCAGCAGTCTAACCTGGATGCAAGTTCGACACCTGATCGTTACCAGATGCTCACAAAATGGCTGCCGACTCTCGGCGATCTCGTCCGAGGGTTTTCATTCCGCGCGACGTGAGGCGTTGGTGTCAAGGGCGGTAGTCTGGTGGCAGACATGGACCGGATTCGGTCACGACGAACCGGCTTGAAGGTCGGCGGCGATGACGACTGACGCGCGCTTCGCCGTGGTCACCGGAGCGAACCGCGGGATCGGGCTCGAGATAGCGCGGCAGCTCGCGTCGGGCGGCGTCACGACCGTGCTGACCGCTCGAGACCTCGGCAAAGGCGAGATCGCCGCGCTCGCACTCGAGCGGGAGGGGCTGCCGGTCATGGCTCGGCGCCTCGATGTGACCGACCAGGGGAGCGTCGACGCGCCTGGCGGAGGACCTTGCCGGCCAGCCCGGGCGGCTCGACATCCTCGTGAACAACGCGGGCGTGAGCATCGACGAAGGCGCGTCCGGGGTGGAGCCGGACTTCGACCTGATCCGCGCGACTCTCGAGACGAACCTGTTCGGTGCCTGGCGGGTCACGGCGGCGCTGCTGCCGCTGATGCGCCGGGGCGGCTACGGGCGCATCGTCAACGTCTCGAGCGGCTCCGGTCAGCTGGACGACATGTGGGGCGGCTCGCCCGGCTACCGCGTCTCGAAGACCTCGCTCAACGCGATGACGAGGATCCTCGCGCACGAGCTCGCAGGGACGGGCATCCTCGTGAACTGCTGCTGCCCCGGCTGGGTCGAGACCGACATGGGCGGTCCGCACGCGCAGCGGACGGTCGAGGAGGGGGCCGACACGCCCGTCTGGCTCGCCACCCTGCCCGACGACGGCCCGACCGGCGGCTTCTTCCGAGATCGCAAGCCGATTCCCTGGTAGCCCGGCGCGTCGCTACGCCGGCGGATGCCGGGTGAATGTCGACGTGCGGCCGATCGGCACCCAGCCGAGCTTGGTGTAGAGCGCCTTCGGCCAGTCGTCCTCCTCGGCCTGGATGAAGACGAGAGACGCACCGCAGGCGACCGCCTCGCCGAGCCCATGGAGCATGAGTGCACTGGCGTAGCCGCGGCTTCGATAGGCCTCGAGCGTGAGGATCGACTCGAGCTGCGCGACGGGGCCGTCGAGGTAGAGGTCGAGCGTCGACACGATCTCGCCGTCCGCCTCGATGCCGAAGAAGCGCGCGCCTGCGCGCGCGTAGATCACCGGGTGCTCCGCGATCTGGCGGATGACGTCGTCGGAGAAGCCCTCTGGATCGGCGCGCAGTTGGACGGCGGAGAAGCTCCGCGCCGCCTCGGCGTCGATCTCTTTCACAACGACGTCGCCGGGCTGCCGGTCGGGTGGCGCCCGGTGAGCCATGACGACCAGGCGGTCGTGCTTCCACCCGATCGCGGCGAACCCCTCCGCCAGCCTGTCGCCCTCCGTGTTCAGCTCGATCCGCCGGTGGGCGAGCCCCGCGGGCCCCTGTACCCGCTCCGCGTCGGCTGCGAGCTCCGCGGCCGTCATCTCGCTCGGAAGCTCGTCGATCCAGATCAGGTTGAGATCCCAGACGGCCGGGAGGTCAGGCTCGAAGAACGCGAGGCCGTAGGGAAGCTCTTCGACCCGGGTCGCGGTTCGAAGGTGGAGCGAGCGCATGAACGCGATCGCTCGCGCGAGGTCGGGATCGGTGGCCACGCGTCTGGCCTCAGGCGGCAGCGGTGACCGAGACCTCGACGCCGTGCACGGCCGTGCTCTCGCCCATGTCGGCCTTCTACGCCGGGGTTGAGCACGTTGACGTTCGCTCCGGTCGGCTCGAGCCCCGGCCAGCGACCCTTGTGGGAGAGCGCGACGCCGCGCGGAACCGCGTCCGAGAGCTCGAGCCGCAGCCGTAAGCGCGCCGGTGCTCGTTCGCGAGCAGGACGTCGTCGCCCTGCCGCGAGGCCGCGCTCGGCCGCGTCGGCCGGGATGCAGCGCGACGGTCGCCGCGCCGATGCGCCGACCGATCTTCGCGTCGTTCCGAAGCTGTCGTTCAGAAGCCAGGCCGAGGCGGGAGAGAGGAGCCTGAGCCTGCCCGCCGGCCGGCCGCGGGTCGGCGAGCGGAAGCGGGGTGCGCGGCAGGCCGTCCGCCTCGGCGCGGTCCGATGCGATCTCGACCCGCCCGCACGGCGTCGGGAAGTCGAGGCTCTCGAACTGGACGAGGGGCTCGCCGCCGATCGGCACCGTTCCCCGGGCGGCGAGACCGGCGAAATCGAGCCCCGTGCCGGTCCCCTTCAGCAACGTCTCGATCACGGCCGCGTCCGGCTCGTGCAGCTCGGGATCCGTATAGCCGATCGCACTCGCGAGCCGCCGAAAGATCTCCTGGTTCGGGAGGGACTCGCCGAGCGGCTCCGACGCCTTCACCTGAGCGGACAGCGTCAGGTCGAAGTAGGAGCACACCAGGTCGTCGAACTCGAGGAAGCTCGCCGCCGGCAGGACGACGTCGGCGAAGCGCACGGTGTCGGTCTGGAACAGGTCGACGACGACCGTGAACAGGTCCTCGCGCGCGAGCGCCCGGTGGAGTCGTGCCTGGTCCGGGTTCGACGCTGCGATGTTGATGTTCCAGGCGACGAGCGCCTGTGCGCGCGCTGGATCCTCGAGCGTCTCCGCGAGGTCCATCTGGCTGATCGGGGACGGCGTGGCCTCTGCCAGGTGGGCGCCCGTCAGGTAGTCGAAGTCGATGCCGCGGGAGTCCGAGCCGTTCAGGTAGAGGAAGCCGGTTCCCGGCCGCCCGAGGTTGCCTGTCGCCGCAGGGAGGACGGCGCAGGCACGCATGACGTTGCCGCCTGTCCGCTGCCGCTGGAGGCCCTGGCCGAGCCAGAGGAGCGACGGGCCCCGCGCGTAGAGGAGCGCCGCCTCCTCGATCAGCTCCGCCGGGACGCCCGTGATCGCCTCGCCCCAGCCGGCGTCCAGACCGTCGAGGAGCGGCTCGAGCTCCTCCCATCCGACGGTGTGCTCGCCGAGGAATGCTCTGTCGAGCAGCCCCTCGCGCCGGATCACGGAGAGGAACGCGAAGGCGAGCGCAGCGTCGCTGCCCGGAAACGGCTGCAGGTGCAGGTCGGCGCGGGCGGCGGTGGGCGTCCGGATCGGGTCGACGACGATCAGTTCCCCGGGCAGCTCGGTGAGCCAGTGCTCGTCGACGTGCGGCGCCGAGGCAGACGGATTGGCTCCCCAGACCAGAACGCAGGCGGCATCGCGGGCGGTCCTCGGATCGAAGCCCGTCTCCGACGCGCCGTAGACGTAGTCGAGCGCGACGTGGCCGGCCTTGTTGCAGACCGTGTCCGGGTCGATCTCCGTGGCGCCGAGCCTGTTGAAGAACCGCATCGGGAAGGCGTACGCGAGCAGTGAGAGCGTTCCCGTGTAGTGCGTGTTGAGGATCGTCGCCGCGCCCGGCCCGGCAGCGATCTCGCCGAGGCGGCCGGCGATCGCGCTCAGTGCGCCGTCCCACGAGAGGGGCTCGAACCGTCCGTCTCCCTTCGGCCCGGTGCGCCGGAGCGGCGTCAGCAGACGCGCGGCGGGATCGAGGAACGCGCCGTTGTAGCCGATCGAGCACTTCCGGCAGAGGCGCCCGCGGCTGACGGCGTGATCCGGATCCCCGCGGACGTGCTTGATGCGGCCGTTCTCCCTCACGACCGCGATGCCGCAGGCGTCGTAGCAGTCGCGCGGGCAGGTCGTGAGGATCGTCTCGGCCACGCGCGGCGATCGTAGCGCAGTGCCCGCCGGCCGCGAGGGAAGGCTGGGCCGCTCAGTTCAGCAGGCCGGCGATCTGCCCGCCGCCCTCGATCAGCCAGGCGATCGGGGCGCGCTCGATGATCTCCTTGACCACGGTTCCGAGCAGTCCCGGGATGCTGCCGCGGTTCTCGGCCTCGTCGACCGACTTCAACAGCCCGGCGCGAACAGCCTTCTCGATCGTCTCCTTGTCCCAGTCGATCGTGTAGCCCGAGCGCTCGTCGAGGGAGAGCACCAGCTGCTCGCGCGTCACGCCGAGCTCACAAGCGGCGCCGTCGAGCCCGTCGAGAACGATTCGCTGGATGGTCGCGTCGACGCCGCTGCCGGGGAAGGTCGGGCGGTCGACGCACGCCGGCGCGACCGTCTGCTCGCCGTAGTCGAGCGCGCCGCGAGAGAGCTCGACCGCGATCAGCACGACCGCGAGCACGACGAGCGCGCCGAGCCCGGCGAGGCCGACCCAGGTTCTCCTCACGCCACGGATCTCCTGCGGAACACGAGGATCGGGACGAGCGCGAGCAGGGCGAAGAGGGCCGAGAGGAAGAACGAGTTGCGGAAGCCGCGCGTGATGGCGGCCTCGATCGTCCCGATCAGGTCGTCTCTCAGGTCGGCGACACTCTCGTCCGTCGCCGCGCCCTGCTTGTCGAACGGCCCGGTCAGATCGGGGATCTCCCCGCGGCGCGCCTGGCCGAAGACCTCGCTCATGTCGAGCGCGAGCGGGATCTTCTTCGTCAACGGGATCTCACCCTCGAGGATGACGGCTGTCGCATTCAGCGTGGCGCGCTCACCTGCCGGCTCGAGGTCGCGCGCCAGCAGGGGAGCGATCAGGACCAGCGCGACGACGAGGCCGAGGTGCCGGGCCCCGATCGTGAGCGTCCCGCTGCGCGTGAGCCCGGATTCGACGCGCAGCGCGGCCCTCGTCAGCGGTGGAACGGCGAGGCCGAGGCCGAAGCCGCAGAGCAAGAGGGATAGCCCGGCGTAGGCAACGTTGCTCGACGGGAGCAGCGCGAGCCCGATCAGGCCGAGGCCGAGCAGGAGCGCGCCTCCGGCTGCGCCCATGATGCTCGACAGCCGCGTCGAGAGCGGGTGAGCGAGCACCGCGCCGGCCGGCAGGGTGGAGACGATCGCGGCCCCGCCGAGAGGCGAATATCCCCAGGCGGTGACGAAGAGCAGGACCGCGAGGAAGAGCGCTCCGACGAGGGCGCCGAAGACGAGCGCGAGCGCGGCGTTGGCCGGATAGGTCCGCCGGAGTGGCCCAGAGTACGGATCGAGCGTCGGCGACCGGACGTGCGAGCCGAAAGCCGCGAGCAGCGCGACACCGGCGATCGGCGCCTGAACCACGAAGATCGCCCGCCAGTTGAACGCCTGCGTCAGCGCGCCGCCGAGTGCGGGGCCGAGCGCTGCGCCGAACGTGCCGGCCAGCGTCCACACGTGTGCCCCGGCCCTGTGCGAGCGGGTCAGCGCGACGAGCACGTTCAGAGAGCCTGCGAGGAGGAGCGCCCCACCCAGTCCCTGCACGCACCGCGAGGCGATCAGCCACGTCAGACTGTCCGCGACCGCGCAGGCAATCGACGCGCCCAGGAACACGATCAGACCGGCGCTCAAGACGACCTCGGCCCGGATGCGCCCCACGAGAGGAATGATCGCCAGCGCGACGACCGCGACCACGAGGTTGTAGGACGTGATCACCAGCGAGACGCCGACGATGGTCGTGTCGAAGTCGGCGTAGAGCTCAGGAAGCGCGAGGACGACGATCGACGAGTCTGCGAACGCGACTGCGACTGCGGCGGCGACCGCAACGGTCAAGACGAGCGACCAGGACGGCCGGCGCACCGCGTGAGCATAGCCGCCTCGGTAGCCTTTCCAGCCGTGGGTGGAGTTGCTTCGGACTTCACGCTCCCGAGCGTCGACGGCGGGCCGGTGCGGCTGTCCGAGCTGGTGTCGACCACGTCCGTTCGGAGCGTTCTGCTCCTCTTCGTCCACGCCGACTGCCGGACGTCGCTCCTCGCGCTCGAACGCCTGGCGGCGGCCGAGGACGCCCTGGCGAGCGCCGGTGTCGAGCTCGTCTGCATCGCACAGGAGCGGGCCGAGGTGGCCGCGCGCCTGGCCCGCAGGAGTGGCTTGCGCGGGCGGATGCTCGCCGAGCCGGCGCCGTACGAGACGTCGGCGGCGTACGGCGTCGCGACGGTCCCGACCGGCGTGCTGCTGGCCGACGGTCACGAGCTGGAGACGCTGGTCGGCTGGGACGCGGACGCGTACGAGCGTGCGCTCGCGGTCCGGCTGCCAGAGGGCGAGCCGCGCTGGAAGCCGGGCTGCGAGTCGCGCTCGGTGCTGGACGCAGAGCTTCTCGCAGGCCTCTCTTCGTTCGACGAGTACGAGGACATGTTCGAACGCGGCTGGACGGACGGCCTGCCGGTCGTCCCGCCGACACCGGAGCGCGTCGAGGCGATGCTCGGCGGGCGGGACCCGGACGACTCGCTCGGGCTCGTGCCGCCGGGCCTCGGCGAGGCAACGCTCGAGCGGGTCGCGGCGTGCGCGGTGCTCGCGGGGTGCCGGGCCGACTACTTCCCCGTCGTGCTGGCGGCGGCCGAGGCTGTTCTCGACCCGGCGTTCAACCTGAACGGGCAGGCGGTGACGACGTCGCCGCCGGGACAGGTCCTGATCGTGAACGGGCCGGCGCGGACGCGAATCGGTATGAACGCGGGCATGGGCGCGCTCGGCCCCGGGCGGCGCGCGAACGCGACGATCGGCCGTGCGGTGCGGCTGCTCGTTACGCTCACCGGAGGCGGCGCCCCCGGAACGCTCGATCGGGCGACGCTCGGCCATCCCGGCAAGACCGGGTTCTGCGTCGCCGAAGCCGAGGAGCTCTCACCGTGGGAGCCCTTCCACGTCGAGCGGGGGTTCTCGGCCCAGGCGTCGACAGTGACCGTGCTTGCCGCGGATGTGCCGCTCTCGGTGTCGGATCACCGCAGCCGTGCACCGGAGGAGCTCGCCGCCACGCTCGGGTGGGCAGCTTCGGCCCAATGGAGCCCGTTCTGGTGGCCGATGGATGCCGACTCGCTGTTCGTGATCTGCCCCGAGCACGCTGCGCTGTTCGCCGGCGCGGGCTGGACGAAGGCCGACGTGCGCCGGGCGATCTTCGACGCGGCCGAGCGCCCGGCGGCCGAGCTTCGGCGGGGAGAGACGACGCCGCACGTTCTCGCCGCATCCGACGGCGACCGTGTCCGCAAGTGGACGGCGCCGGAGCGGATCCTGATCGTGGTCGCGGGAGGGGAGGCCGGCCGGTTCTCCGCCGTGCTCGGGCCGAGCCTCGGCATGGACGCCGCAGTGCTGACGAAGGAGGTCGTGTGGACTACGTGAGCCCGATCGACATGCGCGCGCAGGAGCCTGAGCCGCTTGCCGTCCGCCCCGGCGATCTGCGAGGAAAGCGCGTCGCGCTGCTCGACATCTCGAAAGCGCGCGGTGCCGAGTTCCTCGATCGTGTGGAGGAGCTGCTCTGCGAACACGGAGCCGCCACCCGGCGCTTCGCCAAGCCGCTGTTCTCGAGACCCGCGCCGGTGGAGGTGATCGAGGAGGTCGCGCTCCACGGCGATCTCGCTGTGGAGGGCCTCGCCGACTGAGGTTCGTGCGTGTCGTGCAGTGTGCACGACCTGGTTCGACTCGAGCGGCGGGGGATCCCGGCTGCCGGCGTCGGCACCCAGCCGTTCCTCGACGAGGCGCTCGAGCAGGCCCGTGTCCTCGGGATGCCCGACCTGCGCATGGTGTTCGTCGCCCATCCCGTACAGCTTCGCTCCCGCGATGAGCTCCGTGAGCTCGCCGACGGGTCGTTCCCGGCGATCGTCGAGCGGCTTACCCGGTAGCGAGCCCCTCTCCGGCGGTGCTGCCGGGACGCGTCTACCATGTTCGGGCCGCCTGTGGGCGGACGCCATGGAAGAGCACTACGAGGATCTGAAGACACGGCTGGCACAGGTCTGCGACCTGGGCCGGGCAACGCGCCTGCTCGGCTGGGACCAGCAGACGATGATGCCCCGGGGCGGGGCGCAGGCACGGGCCGAGCAGCTCGCGACGCTCGACCGCATCGCCCACGAGCGGTTCACGCAGGACGGGATCGGCGACCTGCTCGAAGAGCTGCGCCCGTACGAGGAGAGCCTCGACCCGGATTCCGACGAGGCCAGCCTGATCCGCGTCGCGCGCCGCGATTTCGAGAAGGCGCTCCAGGTCCCTCCCGACCTCCACGCCGAGATCACGCGCTCCGCGTCGATCGCGCAGTCGGCCTGGATCGAGGCGCGCGCCGAGTCCGACTTCGCGCGATTCCTGCCCTACCTCGAGCGGAACGTCGAGCTCACGCACGCCTACATCGACTGCTTCGAGCCGGCGGAGGAGCCCTACGACATCCTGCTCGACGACTACGAGCAGGGCATGAAGACCGCCGAGGTGCGGGCGACGTTCGACCGTCTCAAGGAGCGGCAGGTACCGCTGATCGCCGCTGCTGTCGAGAACGCGGGCTCGGTTGACGCCTCGTGCCTCG
Organism: uncultured Thermoleophilia bacterium; assembly: GCA_963797645.1. GTDB lineage: Bacteria > Actinomycetota > Thermoleophilia > Gaiellales > Gaiellaceae > CAWCQC01. The sequence goes on from CAWCQC010000016.1 coordinate 175,942, forward strand.
ACGCGGAGTTCCCGATCGAGCGCCAGAAGGCGTTCGTCGTCGCGGTCATCGAGCCCTTCGGGTACGACACGTCCTCCTGGCGGATCGACCTCGCCGCGCATCCGTTCGCGACGAACTTCTCCGTGAAGGACATTCGCATCACGACGCGGTACGCACCGGACAGCCTCACCGGTCTGTTCGCCGCGATGCACGAGTGCGGCCACGGCCTCTACGAGTACGGAGCCAGCCCGACGCTCGAGCGCACGCCGCTGGCCGGCGGCGTGTCGCTCGGTCTCCACGAATCGCAGAGCCGCCTGTGGGAGAACCTCGTCGGCCGCGGGCGGCCCTTCTGGCACCGCTTCTATCCCGAGCTGCGGGACGCCTTCCCGGAGGCGCTCGGCGCCGTGGACGAAGAAGCGTTCTACCGGGCGATCAACCAGGTGCGCCCGTCGCTGATCCGCGTCGAGGCCGACGAGGCGACCTACAACCTGCACGTCATCCTGCGCTTCGAGCTCGAGCAGGAGATCATCGGCGGCACCGTCGAGCTGCGCGAGCTCCCGGAAGCGTGGAATGCTCGCATGAAGGACTACCTGGGGGTCGACGTCCCGGACGACGCGCGCGGGGTCCTGCAGGACATCCACTGGGCGGGTGGGTCGTTCGGCTACTTCCCGACCTACACGCTCGGCAACGTGATGTCCGTTCAGATCTGGGAGGCGGCGCTTCGGGCGATCCCCGATCTCGAGAGCCGGATCGAGGCCGGTGACTTCGAGACGCTCAGGGAATGGCTTCGCGAGAACCTGCACCGGCACGGCCGGAAGTTCGCCCCCGGAGAGACGCTCGCGCGCGTCGCCGGCGGGCCGCTCGACCCGGAGCCCTATCTCTCCTACCTGGAGCAGAAGGTAGGCGCCGTCTACGGGCTCGGCTGACCGGCCGGCGGCCACTACCCTACGAGGTCGTGGCCGTTCTCATCGCCTCCAATCTGAGGAAGGAGCTCGCGGGAACGCTCCTGTTCGACGGTGTGTCGTTCAAGCTCGAGCGGCGCGACCGGATCGCGCTCGCCGGGCCGAACGGTGCCGGCAAGACGACGCTTCTCCGCATGCTGACCGGGGAGACCGAGGTCCACGGAGGCGAGCTCGCGTTCGAAAAGGGGGCGCGCGTGGCCCTGCACGACCAGCGGCCGCCGAGGTACACGGACGTACCGCTCAGCGACTACGCCCTCTCCGGCTCAGCCGGGCTCGCAGCCGAGGAGGATCTCCGCAAGCTCGAGGAGGCGATGGCGGGCGGCGACCACGCACGCGCCACGCTCCAGCGCTATGCCGACGCCCAGGCGCGGCTCGACCACGCGGGAGGGTACGGCTGGCGCGAGCGGGTGTCGAGCACGCTGCGCGGCCTCGGGTTCACGGACTCCGACCTCGCGAGGCCCCTCTCGACGTTCTCGGGCGGTGAGCTGACGCGGGCCTCGCTCGCGCGCGCTCTCGCCGGCGACCCTGACATCCTGCTGCTCGACGAGCCGACCAACCACCTCGATACGGACAGCCTGGAATGGCTCGAGGAGGAGCTCTCCTCGCGCGACGCAGGCGTCATCCTCGTCGCGCACGACCGCTGGTTCCTGGAGGCGACGACCACCGCCGTGCTCGAACTGGAAGCTGGGGCCTCGACGTTCTTCGCCGGCCCGTGGCACATGTGGCGGCGGGAGAAGGCCGAACGAGCGCTCTACGCGCAGAAGACAGCTGCGCGGGTCGCCGTGGACATCGCCCGGCTGGAGCGGTTCGTCGAGCGCTTCCGCGCGAAGAAGGCCAAGGCGAAGCAGGCGCAGGCGAAGCTGACGCAGATCGGGCGGCTCGAGAAGGAGCGAAGCGCGGCTGCAGCCGACGCGGCCCTGCTGACACGGAGCTCGAAGCGGCTGGGATTCGAGTTTCTCCAGCCCGCCCGCAGCGGGCGCACCGTGCTCGAGGTGGACGGCCTGTCAGTCGACGCCGGCGACAAGCACCTCCTCGCCGGCGTGTCGTTTGCGATCGAGCGCGGCGAGCACGTCGGCCTCGTCGGCCCGAACGGGAGCGGCAAGACCACCCTGCTCGAGACCGTTCTCGGGCATCGCCCGGCGGCGGCCGGGTCTTCCAGGCTGGGCCACAGCGTCGTGCCCGCATACTTCTCGCAGCACGACGTCGAGCTCGACGGGCGCCACACGGTGCTCCAGAGCGCCCAGGCGGCGACCGGGCTTCCGCGCCCGCAGGCACAGGCTCTGCTCGGCCGCTTCCTGTTCTCGGGCTGGGAGGCGCACGAGAAGTCGGTCGCCACGCTCTCGGGCGGCGAGCGCAGGCGTCTCGTGCTCGCGACCGTGGTCGCGTCGGGGGCGAACTTCCTCGTCCTCGACGAGCCGACGAACCATCTCGATCTCGAGAGCCGCGAGACCCTCGAGGCCGCGCTCGACGCCTTTCCGGGCACGGTGCTGCTCGTCACGCACGACCGGGCGCTTCTCGACGGAGTCGCGACGCGGATCCTCGCGATCGAGGATCAGTCGCTTGCCTCGTACGACGGCGGCTGGGCTGAGCTCTCTCGACGGCGTGAGACGGTGGAGGCACCGCCGGCGCCTCCACCCAGGGAGCCGCGCAAGCCGGCGCCGGAGCCGCGCAGGCGCGCGGAGCCGAGCGAGCTTGCTCGGCTCGAAGCGGAGATAGGCGCGCGGGAGGAGCGGATCGCCGCGCTCGAGCGAGCGCTCGCCGACGACTGGTCGGACGTCGACGCGATCGCAGCTCACAGGCGTGAGCGTGACGAGCTGCAGCACCTGCTCGCGCGCTGGGAGCAGCTCTTCGAGGCCGCTCAGACCACTCCGTCCTGACCGGTCCCTAGTATGCGGCGCCCCGTGGCCGAGGCGGTTTCCTCCTGGACCGTGTCCGTCCGGTCCGGCCTCTAGCGTGAAAGCAGCCCACCGTGATCATCGTCGCCGTCGTCGCGCTCGTCCTGTTCACGCTGGTCCTCGTGAAGCCGGGGATCCTGAGGCAGCGACCCGTCGCCGCGCTCTTCGCGGCCGGCGGCGTCCTGGCCGCGCTCGTCGCGAATGCGATCACGAACGACCCCTTCCTGGTCGGTGCAGCCTGCGTGCTTCCCACCCTCCTCGGCCTTCTGCTCCAGGAGATGCGCGACGGCGCCGCGCAGGCGGCGGCGGCCAAGCGTGAGCGAAGCCGTCGCAGGCGCCACCGGGAGCGCTCGGCCCTCGAGCGCGAACGCGCCCGGGAGGCGCGCCGGAGCCGCCGGATCGCCGCGTAGCGGAGAGCCTCAGGGTCCGACATCCGGCGCGCGGCACCCGATACCGTCACGCCGTCACCAACGAGAGGAGCGCCATGGCGGATCGCGAGGAGATCAGGCTTCCCGGGCTGGGGGAGCCCATCAGTCACTACACGGATGCTGTCCGGGTCGGCGAGCTGCTGTTCGTCTCGGGCTGCGTCCCGACCGACCCGGCCGGAAACGTCGTCGGGGGCGACGACGTGGCGGCCCAGGCACGGAAGGTGTTCGAGAACATCGGCGAGATCCTCGCCGCGGCGGGCGCGGGCTTCGAGGACGTGGCGAAGGTGACCGTCTATCTGACCGACGTGGACGACCGCCCGGCGATCAACCCGGTGCGCAAGGAGTTCTTCGGCGAGACCCGCCCGGCGAGCACGCTCGTCGAGGTGAGCCGGCTCGCGATCCCGGGGATCAAGATCGAGGTGGAGGCCGTCGCGCGGGTACCGGCCCGGTAGGAGCCTCAGGTGAAGACCGTGCGTCCCTTGCCGGCTCCTTCGAGCAGCGGGACCTGGTCGAAGGCGGGCGGAATCAGCGCAACAGCCGCTGCAGGAGCTGCTCGTACGTGAGGTACGTAGCGAGCTTCGTTCATCGCCTGCAGGGCGTAGTGCGTCAACACCCCTTGTGGAGCGCCGTCGAAGTCGTCGTCGAAGGCGATCCTTCCGGGCCCGGCCGCCGCGAGCAGCAGCTCCCGCATGCCGCGCTCCTCGATACGGCGCCTCGGGTACGGCTTGTCGGGCGGCGGCGGGGCGTACGCCTCCCGCTCGAACACGTCCGGCGGCAGGTACTTCGGCCGGAATCCCTTCGGCCGGAATCCCTTCGGCCGGAATCCCTTCGGCCGGAACCCCTTCGCGCGATCCCCTCCCCGCGGCTTCGTGTCCTCCTCCTCGATGTCGAGGACGCCGGCGGCGAAGCAACTGTCCGAGATCACGGTGAGCCGCGCCCCTGAGTTCAGGCCGTCCAGCAACCCGGCGAACTCGTCGTCGGTGAGGAGGTCGTCGTGGGTCACCATCGCCTCGTCGTAGCGCTCGTCGCCGTCGCCGGTCCGATCGACGACGTAGGTGCCGTGGCCCGAGAACGCAAAGGCGAGCACGTCGCCCGTCGCGTGAGTCGCCGAGCAGCTGCTCGAGCGCGCCCACCACTGCAGACTTCGTCGCTTCTCCGTCGAGCAGCACGAGAATCCTGTCGAATCCGTACTCCCGTCCGAACACGTCGGCCCAGGCGAGCGCGTCGTTGACCGATCCGCGCAGGGCCACATCTGCACCGGCCAGCTCCTCGAGCCGGTCCGGCAGGCGATAGGTGTCGATGCCCACGCAAAGCGCTCTTCTCGCCACGTCAGCCTCCTCACTCCGTATGGACGCCGGCTGCCTCGAGCCTTGCGGCGAGCACGACGTTTCCCTTGTCCCGGTACAGGCGTGTCGCCTCACGATACGCCCTCGCCGCCTCCTCCGAGGAGCCGCCGTGCGCGAGCACGTCCGCCCGGCAGTGGAGGGCGCGTGCCTGCAGGTCGATGCTGTCCGTGCACCCGGCGAGCTCGACCGCCTCGGCGGCGAGTTGCTCGGCGCCGGCCTGATCTCCCCTTCGCGCGCTGATTCTGGCGCGTGTCAGTCGCCACATCACCTGTGATCCGTTGTCCTCCGGGGCTGCGGTCTGCTCGCTGAACACGGTGAGCTGCTCGGCCTCCTCGTCGCGACCTTGCTCGTACAGGGCCTCCGCGAGCCCTGCCGCCTGTGTCGGCAGCGCGTCTCTCTCGCCCATCTCCTCGAGCATCTCGAGCCCGAGGCGGAGATTGAGCTCGGCCGCGAGAGGATCGTCTGCGAGAAGCTCGATGCTGCCGGCAACGTACGTGATCCAGGCGAGGCGCAGGCGAAGACCGAGCTCCTCGAGAATCGCCCGCCCGCGCGCGTACAGCTGACGCGCGGCGTCCAGCTCGCCTGCCATCGCCTGGAGGCCCGCCAGCGTGACGAGGACGGTGGGCTCCGCCCCTGGGTCGCCTCGGGCTTCGTCGAGGAGCGCTTCGCAGCGCCCGATCGCCTCCGGCACGGGCGTCGGCCCGAAGAACAGCGCCGCCGCGAGACCACCGAGGATCTCGGCCTCGATGTGACGGTCGCCGGCTCGTCGAGCGTAGCCCAGCGCTCGTTCGAGCGCTTCGCCGCTGGCACCGAAGCGGCACGCGCTCCAGTGGGCGTCGCTGACGAGGTGCCAGGCGTGTGCGAGGCCGAGCGAGTCCTGGAGCCGTTCGAGCTCGGGAATCGCCTCCTCGGCAACCCGGACCAGCTCCTCGGCCGATCCCGTTTCGTCGATCTGGAAGCGCAACGCGGCGCGCTCGATGACCGCCTGCCAGCGGACGCGATCGTCTCCGGACACCTCCGCCGCCGCGATCGCCTCGGCCAGCACCCCGTCCGCGCGGGCGAGCTCTCCCGCCTCGAGCAGCGCCCGGCCGAGGTCCGGAAGAAGCCCGACACGCTGCGGCTCGTCGGGCGGGAGCAGGTCGACCGAGCGACCGAGGAGACTCACCGCGGCCGGTGTGTCGTGACGCGCGAACGCGCGGGTGCCCGCCGATGCGAGCCTGGCAGCGGCCCGTCCGGCGAGCACCAGGTCGTTCGTGGTGGCGGGCCCGAGCTCCGATCGGTAGCGGAACGCCTGCTCGAGGTGGTAGCCGACGATCTCCTCGAGCTCGCGCAGGCGCTCACCGGTGCTGCGCTCGAGCCAGGTTGCGTACCGCTCGTGGAGCCGCGAGCGCCGCTCCTTCGGAATGGCCTCGTAGGCCGCGTCCCGGATCAGGAGGTGCCGGAAGCGGTGCGCCTCCGAGCCCGGGTAGCTGGCGCGTCCCGGGCGAACGAGCTCCTTGCGAACGAGGGAGACGACGAGATCGGCGAGTCCGTCTCCGGCGTCCGCGATCGCCTCCAGCTCGTCCGGCTCGAACACCTTGCCGATGACGGCGGCGCACTCGAGCAGCGACCGCTCATCGGCGGGAAGATGGTCGAGTCGCGCCGCAAGCAGCGCGTGCACGGTCGGCGGGATCGTCACGTAGTCGGCTTCCGGGCCGACCTCGAGAAACAGGGCGATGAGCTGCTCGACGAACAGCGGGTTTCCCTCGGCGGCTGCCGCGATGCGCTCGAGCGTGCCGCGGAGGAAGCGCCTCGTCTGCGAACAGCGCTTCCACGAGGCGCTCGCACTCGCGCTCGGACAGCGGCTCGAGCAGGATCGTGGTCGCGTTCGACTTCCCGCCCGCCCAGCCGGGCCGGATTTCGAGAAGCTCGGGCCGGGCCAGGCAGAGCAGCAGGATCGTCGACTCGCGCGCCCGTTCCGCGACGTGCTCGATCAGGTCGAGAAAGGTGGGCTCGGCCCAGTGGATGTCATCCAGCACGACGACGAGCGGATCTGCCCGCGCGAGCGTCTCGAGCAGCCGGCGGGCTGTGCGGAAGCTCTGGGCGGTTGTCAGCTCGCCCTCGGCCAACCCGACGATCTCGGCCAGCTGGCCGGCAACCTCTGCGGCGTCGGGCTCGCCCTCGAGCAGAAGCTCGACCTTCCGTGTGGCGTCCGCCGGAGAGTCCGCTTCTGCCAGGCCTGCGGCTGCGCCGACGATCTCGGCGAGGGGCCAGAACGTGATGCCCTCCCCGTACGGCAGGCAGCGGCCGCGAACGACCACGGTGTCGGAGCCGAGCCCCCGGGTGAACTCCTCGACGAGCCGTGACTTGCCGACGCCGGCCGTTCCGAGCACGGTGAACATGTGGGAGGCCCGGTCCGAAGCCGCGCGTCCGAGCGCGTCGTCGATCAGCCGTAGCTCCCGCTCGCGACCGATGAGAGGGGCGTCCCGCCGGCGCGTGCGGCCGAGGCGATCCGGGAACACGTCGAGCAGGAGGAACGCCGGGACGGCTCCGGAGAGGCCCTTCAGCTCGAGCGGGCTCGAGCTGCTCGACCTCGACGGCGTCCCGAACGAGACGGTACGTATCCTCGCCGATCAGGATCGTGCCGACGGGGGCGGTCTGCTCGAGGCGCGCGGCGACGTTCACGGCTCGGCCGGTGACGAACGACCCCCCGGTGAACCGTTCGCGGCGACGACCTCGCCGGTGTTCACGCCGGTCCGCGTCTGGATCCGGACCCCCCAGTCGCGCTCGAGCTCCTCGTTCAGGAGATCGAGCGCGCCTCGCGCCTCGACGGCTGCGCGAACGGCGCGTAGCGCGTCGTCCTCGTGGAGGTAGGGGATCCCGAAGACTGCGAGAACGGCGTCGCCGATGAACTTCTCGACGGTGCCGCCGTGCCGTTCGAGCGCGTCGAGACACCGTGTCGAAGTACCGCCCCATGACGCGGCGCAGACGCTCGGGATCGAGGGCCTCGCCGAGAGACGTCGACTCGGCGATGTCGGTGAAGACCACCGTGACGATCTTCCGGGTCTCGTGCGGCCCGGCCGGCGACGGCTGAGTCTCCTCCGCGGGTGGCTGAGCCTCGGGCACGACGACGCGAGCCGCAGGCGCGGCGCCTCGGCTGCGGCGGGAGGGTCGAGCGCAGGGTCCTGGACGAGGATCGCGCGCTCGAGCCTGGCCAGGGCGGGGCTCGGCTCGATGCCGAGCTCGTCGAGCAGCGTCGCGCTTCGCCTCGTTGTACGCGTCGAGCGCCTCCGCCTGGCGGCCGGAGCGGTAGAGAGCGAGGATCAGCAGGCAGCGGAGGCGCTCGCGGAGCGGGTGCTCTGCGACGAGGCCTTCGAGCTCACCGACGAGGTGGGCGTGGCGCCCCAGCTCCAGCTCCGCGTCGATGCGATCTTCGATCGCGACGAGCCGCAGCGCCTCGAGACGTGCGATCTCCGCCTGGGCGAACGTCTCGAACGCGAGGTCGGCGAGCGCAGTGCCGTCCCAGAGATCGAGCGCCTCTCGTAGCAGCTCGGCCGCTCTGCGGGGATCGCCGTCGAGCCGCGCTGCCTCGGCCTCGGCCGTGAGACGCTCGAATCGCGCGAGGTCGAGCTCGTCGGGCCCGGCGCGCAGGATGTAGCCGGGCGGCTGGGTGACGATGATCGTCCCGGCGTCGCCGGGCGAGCGATCTGGCTCGAGAGCCGTTCGCAGCCGCGAGATGTAGACCTGAAGCGCGGTCGTCGCCGTCTCGGGCGGCTCGTCGCCCCAGAGCCGGTCGATCAGGCGGTCGCTCGAGACGACGTGGTTCGCCTCGAGCAGGAGCATCGCGAGCAGCGCGCGCTGCTTGGCCCCGCTGAGCGGGATCGGGCGGTCGCCGTCGATCACCCGGAGCGGGCCGAGGATGCGGTAGTCCATCGTGTGCCCCCTGGCCGGCGGAACGTAGCACGGACCGGCCCGGCCGTGGCGGCGCGGGCCAGAAAGGGTCTGTAAGCGGGCTCTTAGCGGTTCGAAAGCGTTTTTCGGGACGCTCCGCCCATGAGAACGCGCAAGGGCGCTTTCCAGAGAGAGGGAGGAACGATGTTCACCATGACATTCAGGCGCCGCAGGCGGATCCGGGCTCTCATCCTCGGTCTCGCCGTGACAGTGGTCGCGCTGCTCGGCGTGTCGGTCATGGGCGTCACGGCGGCTTCCGCCCATGTCCCGCCGCCGCAGGCGAATGCGCTTGCGGTTTCCGCCCCGGTCCCGCCGCCGCAGGCAGATGCGCTTGCGGGCGCGCAGGTACCGATCGTGCCGCTCGTCGCCGAGAAGTTCGTCCAGTCGCGGCCCGCACCGGGTCTGGCCGACGTGCGGACCGAGCCCACGACACCGCCCGTTCGCCGCTTCCCCGGCGATCTGGTGGACACGCCCGGCGGGTCCGGCTGGAACGACGGAGCCATCGGTGGTGCGATCATCGGCTGCCTGCTGCTCGCGGGCGGGCTTGCGATCGCTCGTGACCGGGCGTCGTCCCCGCACGCCCGACACACCCGTCACCGCCTGACCAGGCCGTCATCCCCGGGAGCGAGGCGCGGGCCGGAGTGCCCGCGCCTCGCTCTGGGGCCTCAGCGCGCCGGCGGGTAGAGGGCGGCCAGTCGCTGCGCCGGAACACCGGCGGTGAACAGCGTCTGGATCAGCAGCCAGGCGCCGACCGTTCTGACCGCGCCGTTTGCCAGCCAGCGCCGGGAGGACGGCACGACCGGCCCGGGGAGGCACACCGTGCGGCCCGCCTTCTCCAGGCGCCGGACGAAGTCGTAATCCTCCATGACCGGAAGCTCACGGAAGCCTCCGAGGCGCCGGAAAACGTGCGCGCGGACGAAGATCGCTGAGTCGCCGTAGTAGATGCCCGTCCCACGGAGCACTGCGTAGAGCCGTGTCAGGGCGCACGAGAGACGATCCCGCCCCTCGAACCGAACCTCGAAGTTCCCGCCCACGACCGCGGGCTCGAGCAGCGCGGCCGCGAGGGTCGCGGCGGCGCTCAACGGCAGACGCGTGTCGGCATGGAGAAACAGGAGTACCTGGCCGCGCGCCAGTCGCGCTGCGACGTTCAGGTCTGCTCCTCTTCCTCGTCCCGGGGGCGAGGTCGGCAGAACGAGCGGCCGCGAAGGATGGCCGCGGGCTGCAGCGAGGGTCCCGTCCCGGGAGCCGCCGTCGGCCACGACGACCTCGACGTCTCCCGGAAGCAACGCGAGCCGGTCGAGGGTGGCGGTCAGCGTTTGCTCCTCGTCGAGCGCGGGAACGATGACGCTGACGGCCGGCCCCGAGCGTGTTTGCATGTGGTAGGTGTAGAGGATGGCGCCGCAAACCGTCACGCCGCCGAAGGAGCGACTCGACCGTGGGTCGGGGAGCGACGTCGGCGATCCCTGGCACGTCGTCGTCCTGAACGACAACCACAACACGTTCCAGGGAGTCGCGTTCGCGCTCGCGTCCGTCATCCCGGGTGTCACCTATGACCGGGGGCTCGCGTTCGCGAATCGCATCCACAACACGGGTCGCGCGATCGTCTGGTCGGGTCACAGAGAGCGCGCCGAGCACTACCGCGAGGAGCTCGGCGGCCGCGGGCTGACGATGGCCCCGCTCGAGCGCTAGACGCTCAGGGGCAAAGTCCGATCGATCATCGCGGACCCGTCAGGCGAGCGCCGGCAGCGCTACGTCGAGACCGAGCGCGGCCAGCCGCTGTTCGAGGTGCCGCCAGAGCACGGGATCAACCGGGATGCCGTGTGCGAGGCGTTCCCGGCGCTCAGCGGCTCCGCGCTCGCCCGGCAGGCGAACGGGGCTCTCCTCGTCGACCGGAACCGTCGCGTGAGCCTGCTCGGCCAGGCGCCTGACACCGTCCGCGAAGCGCTCCGGCGGGCCGAAGAATGCGGGGTCGATCACGAGGAAGAACCCCGCCAGCCCGTCGCGTTCGGTCTCCCAGACCACCTCGCGCCCGATCGGAGCGCCTGCGAGAGCCGCGGTGAGGACGTCGACCACGAGCGCCAGGCCGTAGCCCTTTGCGCCTGCGAGCGGCAGGTAGACGGCATCGTCGATCTCGGACGGATCGGTCACGGACGAGCCGTCTGCGCGTACCAGGCCGCCCTCCGGGAGCGGGTCACCCGTGCGGATGCTCTCCCAGTAGTCGGCCATCTGAAAGATGTTCGTACGCATGTCGAGGATGGTCGGATCGGGCTCTCCGGGGACGGCTACGGCGATCGGGTTCGTCCCGTGGAGCGCCTCGCTACCGCCTGCCGGCGCGACGACCGCCATTGCGTTGACCATCGAGACGGCGACCAGGCCGCGATCGGCCGCCGGCGCCACGCTCCACCAGAGCGCGCCGAAGTAGCCGACTTGCCGCGCCACGGCTGCTCCGACGCCGAGGTCACGCGCCTGATCGGCAGCCGCCTCGAGGGCGAAGCGGGCGGTGCGGGGCCCGGACGCGCCCCGCCCCTCGACCACGGCGACCGCCCCTCGCCGCTCGGTCACGACGGGCGCCGAGCCGGCCCGTCCGACGCCGTGCAGGGCTTGCTCCGCGAACACGGGAAGCAGGGTGACGACACCGTGGGAGTCGATTCCGCGCAGAGAGGTCTCGACCAGCAGGTCGGCGCATGCATCGGCGTCCTCGCTCCCGAACCCGGCAGCGCGCAGCGCGGCGCACGCGAACGATCGCGCCGCAGCCTCCCCGAGCCTTCTGTCTCCTCCTGCCACCGGAGTAGCATTTCACGCCGAGTGGCGGCCGACGACGAGCGAAAGCAGCTGCACAAGAAGCTCGTGATACGCGGGCTTCTCCTGATCGTCACGGCCGTGTCCCTCTACCTCCTCTTTCCGAGCTTGCTCGAGGTGTTCTCCTCGTGGCGGCGCCTCCTCGATCTCAGCCCGGTCTGGGTCGGGTTGATGGTCGTGTTCGAGGCCGGCAGCTTCGTGTGTGTCTGGGTGCTCCAGCGCGTTGCGATGCGAACGAAGGACTGGCGTGCGGTCGCCGAGTCGCAGCTCGCCGGGAACGCGTTCGGCCGGATCGTTCCCGGCGGGATGGCGACCGCCGGTGCGCTCCAGTACCAGATGCTGACCCGGGCCGGAATCCCGAGCACGGCCGTCGCGTCGGGGCTCACGTCGTCGTCCTTGATCCTGTTCGCGACGCTCCTCGTTCTGCCGTTCCTCGCGGTGCCGGCCATGATCGGCGGGACCCCGGTCGACAAGAACCTCGAACAGGCGGTCTGGGTGGGAGGGATCGTCTTCGTCCTGATGGTCGGCGCCGGCTTCGTCTTCTTCCGGTACGACCGCCCGCTCGAGCTCATCGCCCGCGCCGTGGAGTGGGTTCTGAACCGCCTCAGGCGCAAGCGCCCTCCGACGACGGGGGTCGCTGCGAAGCTGAAGGCGGAGCGCGACCAGATGGCGAAGACGTTCGGCGACCGCTGGTGGGAAGCCGTCCTCGCCGCGGTCGGCAAGTGGGCGCTCGACTACCTCGCGCTGATCGCCGCGCTCGGGGCCGTGGGAGCGAGGATCAACCCGGCCCTCGTCCTGATCGCGTACTTCGTGGCGTGCTTCCTCGGCATGATCCCGCTGACGCCCGGTGGGCTCGGCTTCGTGGAGGCCGGCTTGACCGGCACGCTCGCTCTCGCAGGGGTGCCCGGGGCCTCGGCGGCCGTCGCAACGCTCGCCTACCGCCTCGTCTCGTTCTGGTTGCCGCTGCCGCTGGGACCGATCGCATACTGGCGGTTCCGCCGCCGCTACGGGTCAGTCGACGTCGAGGGTATCGCCGAGACCGAGGATCCTGACATCCACGGAGGGAGCGAGCTCGGCCGCGTGGCGGCGAAATGACTCGACGGGCCGCGTGATGAACTCGGGCCGGCCGCCCCACAGACGGATGGGGTAGTACGTGCCCCAGTGAATCGGCACGGCGATGCGAGGCTGCAGCAGCACGAGCGCCTCGGCGGCTCTGCGCGGGTCGAGGTGCCCTGGGCCGAGCTTTGGCCCCCAGCCCCAGATCGGGAGCAATGCGACGTCGAGGCCGGGTGAGAGGTCGGCCATTCCGGCGAAGAGATCGGTGTCGCCGGCGAAGTAGGCGCGGGCGGATCTCGACTCGAGGACGTATCCGAGGGCGGGGGCCTTCGCCCCGAACAGCGGACGGTTTCCGCCGTGCGCCGCGAAGGTTGCGCGGACAGTGATCTCGCCGAGGGCGACCTCGTCGTCGACATCGACCTGGGCGATCTGCGTGAAGCCCTTACGCCGGAGCATCGGCGCCGCACCGGCTGGGACCACGAGCTGGGTCGCGCGGCCGAGACGGGCGAGCGAGGGAAGATCGAGGTGGTCGTAATGCAGGTGCGTGATGAGGGCGGCGTCGATCCGTGCGACCTGGTCCGGCCTGACGGCGCCGACGCGCCGGAGGTGCGTGACCCGCCTTCGCAGCACGGGATCGGTGATGACACGGGTTTCCCCGGCCGCGACGACGACGGTGCTGTGACCGACCCAGGTGATCCGCATGGGTCAGCAGGTCCGGCTCGGAGACGTCTGCAGGGCACGCTCGCTCATCGGCAGGCGACGTTAGCATCGCCGCCTGCGTCGCCTGGGCCAGGCGCGCGGCGTGGTGTTCACTCGCCTGCGGCCAAGACGGGGAGTGGGGAGCCGCCCTCCACCGAGCCCGGATAGCGTCTGCGTCGGTGACCGGTACCGACCCCGCTGCGGTGGAAGACTTCCCGCGCCTGACCGCCCGGCTCGTCGTCCGGAAGGCGTTCACGACGTACCGGGCCCAGTTCTGGCGCGTCGCGATACCGGCCGTCTGCGTTCTCGTGCCGTTCGCGGTCCTCGAGACCGTGATCCGCGAGGTCAGGGACAATCGCGGACGCGTCGTACGGCGACCTGGAGGACATCGGTCTCAATGTCCTCCTCCTGTTCTCCACGATCTTCAGCACCCTGGCGCTCGTGTTCTACGCGGGCCTTCTCGACCGGCTCGTGGGCGCCCATCTGTTCGGGCACGAGGATCCGAGCATCCGGCACGTGCTCCGCACGCTGCCGTACCGGAAGCTGATCGTCGCCGACCTATCTTCTCGTCGTAGTGACAGTGGTCGGGCTGATTCTCCTGATCCTGCCGGCCATCGCGTTCTTCACGCTCTTCTGCATCGTCGGTCCAGTGATCAACATCGAGGGCTACGGCGTCATCCGGGGGTTCCGGGAGACTGCCCGGCTGGTTCGCCCACGCTTCTGGCTCGCGTTCTGGGTCGTGACCGTGCCTGTGATCTTCGAGATCGTCGATCGAGGACTTGATCCATGCCGTCGTCTGGGAGCGCCAGTTCGTCTCCAGCCTGCTTCTCAACACGGCGACGGCGGTGCTGATTCTCGCGACGGTGGGCCTGCTCGAGGTCGTCCTCGCCCACGAGTTGATCGCCCGGAAACGCGCACAGCGCGCGGCGGACGCGGTCGCGGACGCCTAGCGCCGAGTCTTGTGCACGCGGCGACCGGGCCGCACGCTGCGGGCCCCTGCCGCCTCGGCCACGACCCGGCGGATCGTGGACGTCGAGACGAGGTTCGCGTCCTGGGCGTACGTGCTGAGCTCGGCCCGGTACGCCGGCTCGGCGGCGAGGAACGCGTCGAGCGCCGCCCGAGTCGGCTCGGAAGCATAGAGCCCGTATCCCATGCGATCGAGGTAGAGGGCGTTCAGGAGGTGCCCGAAGTGGCCGTCCGACGGGCAGGCGAGCGTCGGCTTGCCGAGGTACACCGCCTCGCTCAACAGCGTGAAGTTGCCTCCGGCGATCACGCCGCGCGCGGTGCGGAGGTCCTCGATGAAACCGGCCTCGCTGAACGGGCGGTACACGATCGCCTCTTCGACGACGTCTGTCGCGATGCCGGGCCGGTGCCCGTAGATGCGGCACGGGATCCCGCTTTCGGCCAGGAGCCGGATCAGCTGCATGTCGCCCTCCGAGGGGAGGTAGCCGAGCAGGTGCTCGCCGCGCTCGGGCCGGGCGGCCAGGACATCGGGGCGCAGGATGGGAGGCACCAGCGTCGTTCTCGGCTCGAGCAGGAGCGGGTAGAAGAACGTGCTGATGACGTAGTGCGTGGCGTTCGGGACCTTCGTGCCGACTATCTGGCGGTTCTGCCACAGCTCGCCTTCGTGGCCGCGGAGCAGCCCTGGATCGTGCCGGCAGCGGTCGATCGCGTGGACGTGGTCGATCGAGATCAGCGGCAGCGAGTGGCGCAGCGCGAACAGCGTGACGAAGGACTCGCAGTCCGTGACGACCACGTCCGGGGCGAACTCCTCGGCGAGCCGGTACAGGTCGCGAACGGTGCTCGGCCACGTGCTCACCGTCGCGGTGAGATCGCTGACTGCGCGCTCCCAGTCGTGGGCGTCGTCGTAGAGGCTGAGGTCCCAGACGTCGTGCGCGGCCGGAAAGTGCCCGGCGAGGTAGGTGTGGGCGTCGCTCGACGCGACGAGGCGCAGATCGTGCTCCTCGATGAGGTCGTCGACGACGACGCGGGAACGCGTCGCGTGGCCCATCCCCTCGCCTGCAACCCCGTAGAGGATCCGCATCCGCCAAAGCGTAGTCGGAAATCGGCGCTCAGGCGACTACCGCCGCTGCGGCCGCCTGAGCCTCGGCGTTGAGTGCTCGGCCCCGCCGGCGGCCGGTGAGCAGCACGACGACCGTGCCGACGACGGCGTACCCCGTGAGCACCAGGAGGTTGCGCGTGACCGCGGCGCCGTCGAAGTACAGGACGGCGCGAGCCGTATCGACCCCCGCGCCGGCCGGGAGATAGGGCCCCGTGGTGCGGGTGACGAACGGAAGAAGCTCCCAGGAGACCACCCCGCTCGAGCCCTGGGAGCCGAGCCAGACGAGCACGACCATGGCGACGAGCGAGCCGAGGATCCCGATCGCGATCTGAAGCGCGGCGATGAAGGCGGCGACCGAGAAGACGACGAAGATCGCCAGTCCGGTGAGCTCGAGGCGGTGCCCTGCGAAATGCCCCAGGCCGACCCCTGTCACGATCGTCGTCAGCGAGCCGGCGACGATCGCATAGAGGGCCAGCGCGACGACCCGGCGCCAGCCGTTGCGAAGGCTGGCCGGCGCTGCACCTGCCAGAGCCGTGAGGACCGTGGCACCGATATAGCCTCCGACGACGAGCGCGAGCACGTAGAAGCTCATCACCGCGCCGCGCGGGTCGTCCTCCGGCAGCGGGTGCACGGTCTCGACCGACAGCGTCTGTCCGGCCTCGGCGGCCGCCGCCGGGATCGCGGTCGAGATGAGCGCGTGCGTCGCGAAGCCGGCTGCCTGAGAGACGATCAACCGGCCCTCGGCCGGGACGAGAGCCGCATAGGCCTCCCGATCGTCGATCGCCCGGCGGGCCGCGGCAGTGGTCGGCACGAGCTTCGCCTCGAAGGCGCCCGACTGCTCGAGCGCGGCTGCGGCACGCTCGGCGGCTGCGCCCACGCCGACGACCGCGATCGGAATGTCCCGCGGCTTCGGATTGCCGAGGCTCAGGACGTAGGTGGCCGCGAAGAGGGCGCTGAGACAGGCGGCGACGAGCAGGGCGAGGACGACCACGGTGGGGCTCGGCCTCTTGGGCGTGTTCGTGGAGCTGTCCATCGCAGGTACCGATTCGCCTGGCTAGACCGTGACGCTGACCGGGAATGTAGCGATCCAGGCGACCGCGCCGAGGAAGAGGACGAGCCCGAACGTGAGCAGCGCGATCTGGATGCGTCGCGTACGCAGCTTCGCGCTCATTCCGGCGAAGAAGAGCACGGCCGCGAAGAGCACGACGCAGAGCACGTAGTTCGTGGCACGCTGCACGTCGGTGCGGGCTTCGGCGGCTACCGCGTCCGCTTCCAGCTCGAGCTGCTCCGCCTCCGCTCGAGCAGCGAGCTTGTACTCGGGCATGGCAAACGGCGTCAGCGGCGCGTCGGGGTTCTTGAGCGGTCTCGTGGCGATCCAGGCGTCGAGGGCAGGCTGGAACTCCGGGCGGAAGCGCGCAAAGTAGAAGTCGGCCAGCTCGGTCTGCTCCTGCGCGTACGCGTCGACCCACTGCGTGAACGTCGCCACGTCGATCTGAGTCTGCGCGTTCGCGAGATCGGACGCGCGAGTGGACTCGACGCGTGCCGCGCTGGCGCGGCTGAATGCTTTTGCCTGCTCGCCGTTCCAGCGGCTGGCCTGGTAGCCGCTCCACGCGGTGGCGACCGTCGCCACCGCGAGGAGCACGGCTGCGGCGACCTCGACCCGGTCGGTCTGGTGGCCCGCGTCGGCGCTCATAGCGGCTCACCCTGCGCGTCGCAAGGGATGCGAACCTCCGCTCCGATCGCCGTGAACGCATCCTGGGCGATCCTCAACGTCCGCTCCATGGCGACCGGTCGCAGGCCGCCGACACCGGTCTGGAACGGCTTGTCGAGGAAGCCGAGCAGCAGCAACATCAAGACGATGACCGACGTCACCGAGCCCATGAGCATGCCCTGCGTCACCGCGCGCTCGCCGCGGTCGGCGAAGAACAGCATGTACACGAAGATGACCCCTGCGATGAGGAACAGCACGATCCACAGCGGCGTCGGGGTCACCCCGGCGGCGCCGTGGATGCGGTCACGGCGTCCTTCCTCGCGCGCCGACGTAAGGTCGAACCACTTGTCGTACGCGGACTGCTCGCTGGCGGTCGCGGGCTCGACGCCTCTCACCGTGCGGAACAGAGCGACCGCCCACGGGTTGATCGCATCTCCCTGCGTCCCGCGCTCCATTCGCTCCCATTCGCCGCCCGCGACGGAGCGCCCGTAACAGATCAGCTCGCCGTTGAGGGTGCCCACGACCCGGTCGGGAAAGAACTGGGCCGTCTCGATCTGCTGGCTGAGTGCGAGCGCCTCGGCCTCCGCCCCCGAGCGCGATTGGTCATAGCTGCTGAAGGCGAGAAAGATGATGAAGCCGAGCAGCACGGAGAAGCCCGTTGCCAGGACTCCGAAGACGCCCGACGCACGGTCGCCGTCGGAGAAGTAGCTCCCCTCGGGCGCTCGGCGGCGGACGAGCAGCATGGCGGTCACCGTGACGGCCGTCACGCCGAGCGTGATCAGGATTCCGTAGAAGAGATTCACGGTTGTGCTCCCACCGCGGGGGAGCCGGATGCTAGCGGCGCACGCGTGTCCGCTGCGACCCCGCGCGAGTCTCCGTAGGCTGCCTGCCCGGCGTCGGCGAGCCAGCGCCGCAGCCAGCGGTGCATCTCCTCGGCTCCGACGATCCGGGTCTCGGGCAGTCGGAAGGCGCTGGGGACGAGCGCGAAGGGATACGCCTGCTCGCCGCCCAGGCCGCCGTGGGAGCCGCACAGCTCCTCGAAGGCGGCCACCTCGTTCGTCTGGGTCCAGTAGGTGCTGTTGACCATGATGTCGGCGCAGTGCTCGAAGCCGTCCGTGCGCTTGACGTGCGCCACGGCGCCCGGTCCGAACGGCGCGAGGGGGTCATCTCCGTCGATCCGGCCGCGATCGAGGAAGTTCGTCCCACGCGCACCGACGGCCATTGCACCGTCCCGGTCGGAGCGGACGAGCAGGAAGCCGATTCCCGGATGGTCGAACGTCCGTCGCGCACCGTGTGAAGCGCGACGGCGGTCAGAACCCAGGAGACGCCGAGGTGGAAGAGCCCGCGCCTGCCCAGGTAGGCGCGCAGGCCGGACCGTCCGTCCGGGGTGTGGCTGCCCGGCGGATAGCGTCCGTGCGCGGCTGCCTTGCGATCGTCGTTCCCCACGCGGCCTCCCTCAGCGGGGGCGTCGAGGCGGTGACGTTAGCCGGAGTGGCGGAACGGGGTCAATCGTCAACGCAGGCGCCGCGCGGCCACGAAGAGCGCGCGGGTGGCATTCCCGCCGGTGTTGCGGAAGGCACTCGGGATGATCCCGGAGAACACGATCGTGTCGCCTTCGGCGAGGTCGTGCGCCTTGCCGTCGAGGCTCGCTTCGACGGCGCCGCGGACGACGTACAGCATGCAGTCTCCGGAGTAGCGCGGCCGCGGCGGATCCGCGAACTCCTTGCTTCCTCCGGTCAGCTCGAGCACGAAGAACGGCTGGTTCTCGTCCGAGAGCACGCGGGCGCTACCCTCGTCGGCAAGCTCGGTCAAGCCGAGTACGGGGGCCTCCGAGCGGCGGATGACATCCACGTACCGGGTACGGGGCGCGTCCAGGTCGGTCCAGAGCGCCTCGGGCGGGACCTGCAGCGCCCGCGCGATGCCGGCGATCGACCTGACGCTCGGCCGGGCAAGGCCGCGCTCGACCTGGCTGAGGAACGGGTGGGACAGCCCCGTCGCCGCGCCGAGCTGCTTGAGCGTCATTCCACGCTCGAGCCGGTAGGCCCGGATCCGCGGGCCGATGCCGGCAACGGGATCCCGCTCGTCATGCGCGGGCCTGGCCGATCGCGCCTTGCGTCCCCTCGTCATCGCCACACCCCCCATCGCGCCTCGAAGTCAGGTCGAGCGAAGGCTATAGCACTACCGGCCGGTGAACCGCGGCGTGCGCTTCTCGCCGAAGGCCTCGACCCCCTCGCGAAAGTCGTCGGTGGAGCGAAGGAGCCCGTACGCGAGCCCCTCGAGCTCGAGGCCGATCGGCAGGGGTCCGTCGTAGGCGTGGTTGAGCACGCGCTTGGCCATGGCCAGGGCGAGCGGGGACAGCTCGACGAGCTCGTCGATCACGGCGTCCACGGCGCGCTCGAGATCGTCGCGTGGGACGAGCTCGGACACCAGCCCCCAGGCGAGGGCGTCGGAGGCGGAGATCCGCTTGCGGCGCATGATCACGTCCTTCGCGCGGCCCAGGCCGATGAGCCGGGCGAGACGCTGCGTCCCGCCCGAGCCGGGGATCATGCCGAGGCCTACCTCGGGGAGGCCGAGCTCGGCGTCGTCCGCCGCGATGCGGAAGTCGCAGGCGAGCGCCAGCTCCAGGCCGACCCCGAGGCAGTAGCCGTGGATGGCGGCGATGACGGGCTTCGGGCACCGCTCGGCCGCCGCGACGTTCCACGCCAGCCTCGACACGTGCTCCGGACTGCGCTCGAGGAAGCCGGCGATGTCGCCGCCGGCAGTGAACGCCCGCTCGCCGGCGCCGGTCATCACGATCACGCGTACGTCGCCGTCGTCGCCGAGCTCGCCGAACACGGCCGCGAGCTGCTCGCGCGCCGGCATGGAGACCCGGTTCATCTTCTCCGGGACGTCGAGCGTGATTCTCGCCACGCCTCGCTCGTCGCCGCGGTCGACACGGAAGCCGTCGTACTCGGTTCTCGCGGTCACGTGGAAGCTCCTTCGTCGTCGCGTAGTCGCCGGCGGAGAATCTTGCCGGACGGGCTCTTCGGCAGCGCGGTCACGAACCGGTACTCGCGCGGCCGCTTGAAGCGGGCGAGGCGCTCCGAGCCGAGGCAGAACGCATCGAGCTGCTCGCCCGTGACGCCAGGGTCGGCGACGACGCAGGCGACGACGCGCTGCCCCCAGCGGTCGTCCGGCGTGCCGATCACGGCCACCTCGTGGACACCGGGGGCGTCGGAGAGCACGTCCTCGACCTCGAGCGGATGGATGTTCTCACCGCCCGAGTTGATCATGTCGTCCACCCGGCCGACCAGCCAGAGCTCACCTTCGTCGTCGAGGCGGCCGAGGTCTCCGGTGAAGTACCAGCCTCCCTTGAGCGCCTTCGCGTCGGCGTCCGGCCGGTTCCAGTAGCCCGTGAAGGCCTCGTCCGACGAGAGATGGCAGATGATCTGGCCCTCGTCGCCGCGGCGGGCGAGGTCGTCGGGGCCCGCGCCGGGCTCGGCGGCGACGAGGCGCAGCCGGGCGTTCAGCGCGGCTCTGCCCGCACACCCGGGCTTCGCGGGCTGGTCACGGTGGATCGAGAACGTGTAGATCTCGGTCGAGCCGTAGTGGTTCACGAAGATGCGCGGCCTGAACGTCTCCTCGACACGGTGCGCGAGAGCGCCCGTCATGGCCGCACCCGCATACCCGATCGCCTCCACCGAGGAAACGTCGCAGTCCTGGACACCCGGCTCGGTGACCAGATCGTGGAAGAGCGTGGGCGCGAGGTAGAGCGAGGTGATGCGCTCCCCCTCGACCAGCGCGAGCGCCGCCGCGGCATCCCAGTCCGGCTGGCAGACGTAGCAGCCGCCGATCAGCGACATCGCGAGCAGCGAATGGTCGCCCATCGTGTGGTAGAGGGGCATCGCGCCGAGGGTGCGGTCGCCGTAGGCATAGCCGTGCTGAACGACCTGGGCCAGAGCTCCGGCGCGCTCGGCGCGATGTGAGCGCGGTACGCCCTTCGGACGCCCGGTCGTGCCGGAGGTGTAGAGCATGATCGCGGGCGACTCGTCCGCGAGGTCGAAGGCAGCGGGGTGTTCGTCTCCGACATAGGGCTCGAGGTCGGTGTCGGCCTCGAGGACGAGCACGGCGCCGGAGTCCGTTATGCAGTACTCGACGTCATCCCGGGACGCGCGGTGCGAGAGCGGCACGAAGACGGCGCCGAGCCACTGGCAGGCCCAGAGCAGCTCGACCGACTCGAGGCGGTTCCGGGTGATCGCAGCCACACGGTCGCCGGGTCTCACGGCGCGATCGGCGAGGCCTCCCGCGATCCGAGCCGCCCTCACGCGGAGCTCCGCATACGTCAGGCGGCGCCGACCGTCCACGACCGCCTCGGCGCCCGGTGTCCGCTCGGCCGCGGCGAGAAGCGTCAGCGCGAGGTTCACGCGCCGCCCTCTCCCGCGGCGCTCAGGATCGCCTGGACGATCGGCTCGTAGCCCGTGCATCGGCAGAGGTGCCCGGAGAGCATGTCGACGACCTGCTCGCGGGCCGGCGCCGGATGGCGCTCCAGCAGATCGGTCGCCGCCATCAGGATTCCGGGTGTGCAGAAGCCGCATTGCAACGCGTGGTGTTGACGGAACGCCAGCTGGAGCGGGTTCAGGTCGCCCGCGGCCGCGAGACCCTCCACGGTCCGGAGCTCGGTGCCGTCGGCCTGCACCGCAAGCAGCAGGCAGCCGCGCACCGAGACGCCGTCCATGATCACCGTGCACGCGCCGCAGACGCCGTGCTCACAACCGACGTGGGTCCCGGTCAGTCCCAGCGTGTGGCGGAGGAAGTCGGTGAGCAGCAGCCGGGGGGAGACCGACTCGCGGTACCGCCGACCGTTGACCTCGACCTCGACCTCGTTCACGCAGCCGCTCCGGTCGCGTCGTGCCACGCGTCGAGGACGGCCCGCTCGACCATCACCCCGGTCAGGTTGCGCCGGTACTCGCCGCTCGCGTGGAGCGCGTCGGGCGGATACACCGCGGCGCGCGCCGCCGATCCGGCCTCCCGGGCGACGTCCCGCGCAACCGGGCGGCCGTCGATGATCGCCGCTGCCTCGGCCAGAAGCGTCGGCCGGTCGACCACCGATCCGACCGCGATCCGGGTGTCGGCGGCCACGCCGGCGCGCACTCGCATGACGCAAGCGGCCATCGCGAGGGCATAGTCGCCGGCGCGCAGCGCGAACTCGGCGAACCCGCAGCCGTAGCCATCCGCCGCGGCCGCCGTCCGGCCAGCACGTCTCGACGAGCAGCTCGGTGGGATCGAGCGCCGTCGTGAAATGCGTGACGAAGAAATCCTCGGCGGCGATCTCTCGCGTGCCCGACTTCGACGAGGCGACGACGCTTCCGCCCGATGCGACGAGCGCGACCGGGAGCTCGGCGCTCGCGTCGGCGTGGGCGATCGACCCGGCGACCGTACCCCGGTTCCGCGTGACGAAATGCCCGACGTACGGCAGGCAGCGATCGCCGAGCGCCGAGCACCCGGCGAAGGCCGCCTGGCGAACGAGTGCCCCGACACGAGTCGAACCGCCGACGCGAGAAACGTTGTCAAGCGAGAGAACATGGTTGATGTCTACCAGGAGCGCCGGACGCGCCAGGCGCATGGAGAGCAGCGGGACGAGGCTTTGCCCGCCCGCCAGCACCTTCGCGTCGTCGCCGTGCTCGGCGAGCAGGCCCAGCACCTCGTCGAGCGAGCCCGGGCGCGCGTACTCGAACGGCGGCGGCTTCACGGTGTGTCCTCCGCGACCAGCGCCCACACCCTGGGTGGGGTCAGCGGCAGCTCGACGCCGTCCCGGCCGAGGGCATCCGCGGCGGCGTTCGCGATCGCGGCCGGCGCGCTCATCGGTTGCCCTCGCCGAGGCCCTTGGCCGCCGAGAGCGGTGATCGGAGAGGGCGTTTCCCGGTGGGCGGACGTGAGCGGTGGGAGGTCGGGCGCGGTCGGGCACAGATAGTCCATGGGGTGAAGCAGGTTGCCGTCCTCGTCGTAGACCGTGCGTTCGAAGAGCGCCGCGGCGACGCCGTGCGCGAACCCGCCTCGGACCTGCCCCTCGACGAGCAGCGGATTGAGCAGCCGCCCCGCATCGTGCACGGTCACGTAGTCGAGCACCGTCACCTCGCCGGTACCGCGGTCGATCTCGACGACGGCCACGTCTGCGAGGAACCCGTGCGCCGCCGAGGAGGCGACGCGATCGCTCGCGTCCGGCGGGCCGAGGCCGTCGACCGCGTAGAACGCCGTCGCCTGAAGCCCCGGCTCCATGCCCGGAGGAAGCGACTCGGGGCTCCAGTGCGCTGCGCCGGCTATCCGTCGCAGCGAGATGCCGGTGTCCGGGCGCCCCGCTACCGACGCGCGGCCGTCGCGCAGCTCGATGTCCTCCGGGGCACACTCGAGCTGGTGAGCGGCGATCTTCCTCGCCTTCGCGCCCACCTGCTCGGCGGCTCGCAGCACCGCTCCGGCCCCTACGCCCGAGAAGCGGGACGAGTAGTTGCCCGACGCCACCGTCCAGGCGCTCGTCGATGTATCGACGTCCGTGAGCACGTCGACATCGCCGAGATGGACGCCGAGCTCGTCCGCGACGATCTGGGCACAGACGGTGCGGTGGCCCTGGCCCTGCGGCGTGGTGGCGACACGAACGGTGATCCCGCCGAGCGCACTCACGCTCACGGAGGCGCCCTCGGCATTCCCCGACTTCGGGAGCTCACGCGCCCGCTCGTCGGCCGTGTGCGCGAGCGTGATATAGCCCATGTTCGAGATCGACGGCTCGACGACGCACGCCAGTCCGATGCCGACGAGCCGTCCTTCGGCCCGATCGCGTTCCTGCTCGGCCCGGCGCTCGTCGTAGCGCACGAGGCGCAGCGCGTCGTCGAGGCACGCTTCGTAGTCGCCCGAGTCGTAGATGCCGCCGGACGGCGTCCGGTACGGGAACTCGTCGGCCTGCAGAGAGGTTCCGGCGGATCACTCGCACCGGGTCGAGCTCGAGCCGACGGGCAGCGATCGCCATGGTGCGTTCCAGCGCGAAGTAGAGCTGGGGACCGCCGAAGCCTCGGTTGAGGCCGGTCGGGCAGCGGTTGGTCAGGACGATGCGGTTCCGGGCCGCGGCGTGTTGCACACGGTACGCGCCCGAGAGCGAGCCGTGCATGCGGTAGAGCGTGGCCGGCTCGGGCGCTCGGACGTAGGCTCCGACATCCTCCACGACGTCGTAGCGAACGGCCGTTAGTTCGCCGTCGGCGGTGAAGGCAGCCTCCACCTCCGTGATTCGCGCCGTCGCGCCGGAGCTCCCACCCAGGTGCTCGAGCCGGTCTTCGATCCAGCGCACGGGCACGCCGAGCTTCATCGCGGCGAGCCCCATGAGGACGACGTAGACGTAGACCGTCGACTTGATGCCGTAGCTGCCGCCGGAGTCGGGCGGTGTGACGAGCCGCAGCTTGGAGCCGGCGAGGCCGAGGGAGGCCGCAGCGACCGAGTGAAGGGTGAACGGGCCCTGGAAGTTCGCCCACGCGGACAGGCTCCCCGCCGCGGCGTCCCATTCGGCGACGACCGCGTAGCACTCGACGGGCATGCCGCTCCAGCGTGGGAACGAGAAGCGTTCCGACACGACGAGATCGGCGTTCGCGAACGCCCGCTCGGGATCGCCGTAGCGAAACGACCGGTCGGAGGCCAGCAGGCCCGGATCGGCGGCTGCCACGAGCGGGTCCATCACCGGCTCGAGCGGCTCGTAGTCCACCTGGATCAGCTCGAGTGCGTCCTCCGCGACGTAGCGGTCTCGGGCGACGACCACCGCGAGCGGCTCTCCGACGTACCGGCAGACCTCGTGGGCGGCGCGCCGATAGGGAATCGGGCTGTCCACCCCGGCTGGGAAGGGTTTCGACATCGCGGCCACGTCGGCGCCGGTCAGGATGCCGGTGACGCCGGGGAGGTCGAGGGCCGCCGCCGGATCCAACCGCGTGATCCGCGCGTGCGCTACCTGGGCGCGCAGGACGGCCGCATGATGGGTGTTCGCAACGGGGTCGAGATCGTCGAGAAACCGTGCCGGCGCCGCGCAGAAGCGCCTCGTCCTCGAGCCGCTCGACGGGGCGTCCGACCCACCGCTTGTAGGCGAGCCCATCGGCGCGAGCATAGTCGCGGCCACGCGGCGAGGATACGCCCGGATCCGGCCTGCCGGAGCTTCTGGCATGCTTCGCGCATGTCCAGCTTCGAGAACGAGACCAGGCTTCCCGAGCAGGCGCAGGACGCCGCCGTCACCCAGGATCGCAGCCGCGAGGTCCTCGGGAGGACGATGTTCCTCGTCGCGGCGACCGTCGGCGTCTGCGCGTTCGGCGCCTGGGCGGGCAAGGACCTGTCGTTCGGGTGGGCGATCGGCTTCTTCATCGTCGGGTTCGCCGCCCTCATCGGCCTCCAGTTCGTCCGCAAGAACCACACCCTCGCGCTGACGCTCCTGTTCGTGGTCGGCGCGGCGCTCGGGCTCGGGATCGGCCCGACCGTCCAGGCGTATGCGGACGCATTCGGAGCTGAGGTCGTAGCTCAGGCGGCGGGAGCGACGGCGCTGTTCGTGGCCGCCTTCGGTACCTGGGGCTACGCGACTCGCCGGGATCTCGCACCCCTCGTGCGGTACCTGTTCTGGGCACTGCTTGCACTGATCGCGTTCGGGATCGTGATGATCTTCGTGAGCATCCCGGGCGGGTACGTCATCTACTCGATCGTCGGCCTCGTCATCTTCGCCGGGTACACGATGTACGACTTCCAGCGGCTCCGCCGGTCGAACAACCCCGACGACGCGGTCTACCTGGCAGCCTCGATCTTCGTCGACGTCCTGAACATCTTCCTCCTGATCCTGAACCTGCTCGGCGCCAGCCGCTGAGCCTCGGCTCCCCAGGCGGCAGCATGCCGGGGCTCCGCGGCGACATCGAGGCGCTGCTCGAAGCGGTACGTGCCGGCGAGGTCGAGCCTGACGCTGCGCTCGCGCGCCTTGCCGAGCTTCCGTACCGGGATCTCGGCTTCGCCCGCGTCGATCTCCACCGCGAGCTGAGACAGGGAGCGCCGGAAGCGGTGCTCGCCGAAGGGAAGACGCCCGAGCAGGTGGCCGCCATCGTCCGCGCGCTGGTCGCCGGCGGCGCCGGGAGCGTGCTGGTCACCCGCGCGGACGAGGTCGTACGCGCGACTGTTCGCGAGGCTGCCTCCGACGCGGAGGAGGACGCCCGGGCCCGAGCCGTCTGGATCAGGCGAAGCGTGCCGGAGCCGCGCGGCCGTGTCGTCATCGTCTCGGCGGGCACGTCGGACGGGCCGGTGGCTCACGAGGCACGGATCCGGGCTGAGCTGCTGGGCGCCCACGTCACGGTGCACGAGGACGTGGGAGTGGCCGGCATCCACCGGCTCGAGGCCGTCCTTCCGGATCTCGCGACGGCCGATTGCGTGATCGTGGTGGCGGGCATGGACGGGGCCCTCGCGAGCGTCGTCGGCGGCCTCGCGGCCGCGCCCGTGATCGGCGTGCCGACGAGCGTCGGCTACGGCTCCGCGCGGGGTGGCGAAACCGCGCTGAACGCCATGCTCTGCTCGTGCGCCGCCGGCCTGGCGGTCGTCGGAATCGACGACGGCTTCGGTGCCGGAACGATCGCGGCGCGGATCGCCCGCGCCGCCGGCGGGGAGGGTGCGTGAGGCGGCTCCTCTACCTGGACGTCATCGGGGGTGTCGCCGGCGACATGCTGCTCGCCGCACTGCTCGACGCGGGAGCCGACCGCGCGGCCCTCGACGCCGTTCCGGAGCTCCTTGGAATCGGGCCGGTGACGGTTGACGTGACCCGAGTCGAGCGACACGGCGTAGGCGCCTTCCACGTCGAGGTGGTGGAGCCGCCGGGACCGCCGCCCCGGACCTGGGGTGCGATGCGCCGGATCATCGAGGACGGTGCCCTCCCGGCGCCGGCGCGGGATGTAGCGCTGGACGCCTTCCGTCGACTCGCCGAGGCGGAGGCTCATGTGCACGGAGCTCCCGTCGACGACGTTCACTTTCACGAGTTGGGCGGGGTCGACACGCTCGTGGACGTCTGCGGCGCGGCAGTGCTCGTCATGTCGCTCGCCGCGGACCGTGTCGCGTGCTCGCCGCTGCCATACCCGCGCGGACTGGTGGCCAGCTCTCACGGGACGCTCCCCGTTCCCAGCCCGGCGACGCTCGAGCTCCTGCGAGGCGCGCCGCTCGAGGGAGTCGATCTCCGCTCGGAGCTCGTGACGCCTACCGGCGCTGCGCTCGTTGCCGCGCTCGCCGACGAGTTCGGCCCGCCTCCGCCGCACGTGCTCGAGCGGGTCGGCTATGGGGCCGGAACGGCCGACTTCCCGGAGCGGCCGAACCTCCTACGGGTGCTCGTGGGACGTCTCCAGCTCGAGGTCGCCGGCGCGGTCGTCCTGCTGGAGACGAACCTCGACGACCTGAATCCCGAGCTCGTTCCGGACGCGGCCGAACGGTGTTTCGCCGCCGGTGCGCTGGACGTGTGGACGGCACCGGTGCAGATGAAGAAGGGGCGTCCCGGGATCGTGCTCTCGGCTCTGGCCCGGCCGGGTGCCGAGCGGGACGTGGCTCTCGCGATTCTCGAGGAAACGACGGCCCTGGGCGTCAGGGTGTCGCGGCTTGATCGCTACGAGCTCGAGCGCGAGGAGCGGATCGTCGAGATCGGCAGCCACGCGATCCGCGTCAAGCTCGGCCTGCTGGACGGCCGGATCGTGAACGTCGCGCCCGAGCACGACGACTGCGCCTCGGCCGCCCGAGCCTCGGGCAGGCCGGTACAGTCGGTCTGGACGGAGGCGCTGACACGAGCGATGGAACCATGACCCCGACCGAGCAGCTCGAGGCGCGGATCGCGGGGCTCGGCAGCGCCGTCGTCGCCTTCTCGGGCGGTGTCGACTCGTCGCTCGTGGCCGCGCTCGCCGCCCGGACGCTCGGCCCGCGGGCTCTCGCCGTCACGGCCGTCTCGCCGGCGCTCGCGGCCGGCGAGCTCGAGCTGGCTCGCGGCGTGGCATCTGCGATCGGCATCGACCACGAGGAGATCGCAACCGCCGAGCTCCTCCGGGAGGGCTATCGGTTGAACGGCCCAGATCGCTGCTACCACTGCAAGACCGAGCTGTACGACTGCCTGACCGCGGTCGCGGCGCGCCGGGGCTATGCGGCCGTGCTCTCGGGAGCCAACGCCGACGATCTCGGCGATTGGCGGCCCGGTCTCGTCGCCGCCGCCGAGCACGGGGTCGTCCACCCTCTGCTCGAGGCGGGGGTCGGCAAGAGCGAGGTGCGGCGTCTCGCGCGGGAGCTCGGCCTGCCGAGCTCGGACAAGCCCGCCTCTCCCTGCCTCGCCTCACGTCTGCCGCACGGCACGCCCGTCGAGCCGGCCGCTCTGGCACAGGTCGACCGGGCCGAGCGTGCGCTGAAGGCGCTCGGCTACCGGGTGCTTCGCGTGCGGCACCACGGATCGCTCGGCCGGGTGGAGCTCGATCGTGCCGAGCTGGCGCGAGCGCTGACGCCGGAGGGCCGGCAGGAGGCGCTTGCCGCCGTCCGCGCAGCCGGCTACGAGGAGGTAGAGATCGACGAGAAGCCGTTTCGCTCGGGCTCGCTCACCGCCCAGTTCGTCGGGCGACTCAGCGCGAGCCCGTGATGCCGAGCGCGGCGGGTACCTCCGCGAGCGTCCGGACAGCGATCGCGCCGTCGGACTCGAGCCCGAGCTCGCCGATCAGCACGGCAGCAGCGAGCCCCGCGTCGAGTGCGCCGGCGATGTCGTAGACCGGTGAGTCACCGACCATTGCGACCCGCTCGGGGCTGACTCCGAGCATCGCTGCCGCGTAGCGAAACGCCTCCCGATCGGGTTTCGCGACGCCGATCTCCTCCGAGATGGCGACGGCGTCGAGCTCTCGCTCGAGGCCGGTGACGTCCAGCTTCCGTCGCTGGAGCGCGGAGGGCCCGTTGGTCAGGAGCCCGATCTTGAGCCCGGCGGCCCGGAGCGTCCTGATCGTCGAGACGGCGTCGTCGAACGGCCGCAGGCGGTCGACGCTGCGCCGCTTCTCCTCGCGGTAGGCCTCGAACAGCGCCTCGTCGAGGTCGCCCCAGGGCGCGACGGCCTCGCGCAGGCGGTTCCGACGGTACTCGCCGAAGTCGATGCGTCCTTCGAGGAAGTCCGCCCAGTGCGGCTCGAAGACACTGTCGTAGCGAAAACGGAGCTCCTCGTGGTCGACCTCCGGCATGTGCCGGGCGATGACGGCTGCAAGTGCCGGCCAGGTCTGCTTCTCGGCGCCCGCCGTGTCGGCGAGCGTGCCGTCGAGGTCGAAGAGAACGCCGTGAAGCCTCACTCAGGGATCGTACGCACGCGATGCTGCGTGAAGCGGGCGTGCGGTGTCATGATTCACGTCCGTACCTCGGCCAGGCGGTGAAGAGAGGAGGAGCGATGGGACTTCTCGATCAGATCACGGGTTTGCTCGGAGGCAAGGGAGGCGACGTCTCGGGGCTGTTCGGCCAGGTCGAAGGGCTGCTCGGCTCGGTCGGCGGGCTCGACGGCGTCATGAGCAAGCTGCAGGCGGCGGGGCTCGACGACAAGCTCCAGTCCTGGATCGGGACCGGTGACAACGCGTCGATCTCGGGTGACGAAGTAAAGAAGGCGCTCGGGCCGGACGAAGTGGCTCAGGTGGCTCAGAAGACGGGCGTCTCCGAGGACGAAGCGGCCACGGGCCTTGCGGAGTCGCTGCCGAAGCTGATCGACAAGCTCACGCCCAACGGCAAGCTGCCTGATGCGGGTGGGCTCGACGACGCGCTCGGGAAGCTGCTCGGGAAGTAACGCCCGAGCTACCGGTGTTTCTCGGCGGCCCGAGCGACCAGCTCGTCGCTCGGGCCGCCCGGCTCGTCCAGCGTGCGAAACGCAGCGAGTACTGCGCGCGGCGAGTTCTTGTGCCGCTTCGCGGCCAGCGTCAGCGGCTCGTGGAACGCGCCGCCGCAGTGGGCGCAGGGCCAGGCGAGGCGTGACATGAGACGTGCCGCCTCACCGTTCGGGTAGCGGCGGAGAAGCTCGACGATGGTCATCGAGCCGCGGATCTCACCCTCGCTCGGCGCGGGCGCCATGCCTACAGGGTAGGCCGGTACGTGCCGAAGCTCCACAGATTGCCCTCCGGATCTCTCGCGCTGAAGTCCCGCGAGCCGTAGTCGGTGTCCGTGAGCTCCATGACGATCGTCGCGCCTGCACCGCGCGCCCGCTCGAACAGAGCGTCGGGGTCGTCGACGGCCACATAGACCCAGCCTTGCCCCGCATGGCGGCCGAGGGGGTGATCGCCGTCGTCCGGCTCGGATCCGAGCATCACGATGCTCGAGCCGGCAAGCAGCTCGGCATGGACAACGGTGCCGTCCTCGCTCTGGTGCACTTCGTGGGGCACGAATCCGAAGGCGTCGCCGAGCCACTGGATCGCCGCCCGGGCGTCCCGGTACTGCAGGCCGGGAAACACGGTCTGCTGTGTCTGAGTCACCTGTGTCATGGCATCCCTCCGTTCGGTCGTTTCTCACGAACCTACGCGGCCGTCCCGGCCGTGTCTTGGACGAATGGGAACCATGCGCGGAGCGTGTTAGAGCCTCACCTCTTCGAGGACGGTGACCTCCTCGGCGTGCATGCGGATCGCGTTTCGAGGGAGCTGATAGCGGGCGAACGGCAACACGATGACCTTTGCGTCAGGCCCGTGGCGCTCCATGGCCTGCGCGAACGCCTCGTCGAGCGAGGTCGTCGCCTCGATGCCGATGTCCGCGGCCATCTCGAGGTTCTCCTCGAGCGTCACCATCGTCAGCCGCTTGCGGCTCATCACCTCGTAGATCGGTACCCAGATGCACCCGGCCCACATCTGAATCGTGCGCGCGTGGATGTCTCTCAGCACACGCTCGTAGTTCTCCCTCGTCGGCGGCATGTACGGCTTCATCAGATCCATGAGCGCGAGACCCGGAAAGTCCCCGACCGCGGTGGACACCCCGGGTGACGGGCTCGCATAGATGATCGTGCCGCCCTCGCGTACGACCAGGTCGGCCGACATGCAGCCCCAGCCGGTATGGAAGAACAGGTGGTCGGTCGGCGCGAACACGCCGCAGATCGCGATGTCCGCGGGGCCCTTTTCGGCCACGGGGTTGTCATAGGCGTAGACCTCGTTGAAGCGCTCGATCGCCTCGACATGCGCTGCCGGATGCGAGCCGAAGATGCACTCGATGACGCGTCCGTGCGTGTCGAGCACGACGTTCATCGTGCAGTCGAGGCCGCACATCGTGGCGACTTCGTCGATGTCGGACCGCATCGGCCCGGCGTACGCGCCGTAGTGCGTCTGGGGCGAAGGCACGAGATTGCAGTGATTCGCCTCGATCGTCTCGTCCGAGACGACTCCCGGGAGTATGAGCTTGCCCCCGCCGCCCGCACCCCAGTGGTTCGCCTGCGCCTGGCCGATCGTGATCGTGAGGTCGCGCTTGGCAACCTCGTTGTGCAGCCAGACCGGTGTCCCGCGGGAGGAAACCCCGACGTACGTGTAGGCCTCGGCGTTGCGAGGCTCGTTCTGGAAGAACGGAATTCCGCTGCGCTCCATCCGAGCCAGGTTCTCGGCACCGATCTTCTGCTCGATGTCCGACTCGGACATCGGAAAGACCTTGCCGTTCGCACAGATGACACACGCATCCTTGATCCCGGCGGCGTCGAGCGCGTCGAAGACGGCAGGCAGCAGCTTCGACTGAGGCGTCGGCCGGAACTGGTTGTCGATGACGATCGCGACGCTGTCTGCGGAGGAGAGAAGCTCCGAGAAGCGAGGCCCTGCAACCGGCGACTCGAGCGCAGCGCGCGCGGCGTCGGTCGCGTTCGCGACCGGAGTCGGCTCGTCCGGGTAGATCGCGGCGAGCAGGTTCGCCGCCGGAATCTCGAGCTCGAGCTGATCCCGGTTGACCTTCTCGTCGTCGCCCGACGCTCCGATCGTCAGCGGATCGAGTGACTCGTACGGAATGATCGCTCGGTACGTCTCGGTCATCGTTCCCCCTCGCGGAGTCGCCGTCGTCGTGAGGCTAGCACGGTCCATCGCGGGCCTCATGGGTGAGCGGAAACCCGCATTCCTCCACGGGTCAGGTGTGTCAGGTGTGCCCGTGTTGCGCGCGCGGTGCTGCCCCGGGGCTACCCCCGGATTCGGGCCGCGCCGGGACCCGCCCGCTCGGGCTCGAGCGAGGAGGCGGAGCGCACCTCGGGCCCTCAGGAGCGGGCTGAGGGCGAGCTCGACCGCGTGGCCGTCCGTCTCATCGAGTGAGTCGTCGACGTACCCGCTGAGCGGCGGCAATCCCCTGGCTCGGACTCGGACTCGACCGGCCGGCCTACACGCAATGCGGCTCTCCGATTAGCCTTCTGACCGACATCAGCCGATCCGTTCGGAGCTGAGGAGGGGGCGATGGAGGAGATGGTTCTTCCCCAGGAATTGCCAATTCGGCCAGGCGGAGGCATGCGCGCAGAGCCTGATCGTGCGCTCAACCCCGCGGCGCGCGGAGCCTCGCTCGAGGTCTAGGGATCCGATGAGCACACGCGGGACTGGCGAGGACTCGCATCCAGGCTCGGATGACGTCGCCCTGACGCGGTCACCCGGGTTCTGGGTGATCGTGCGCTACGCCGTCGTGTTCGGCGTCGTGCTCGCCTTTGTCGGGCTGGCGTTTCTGGGATTGGTGGAGGGCGGCACCGACCTCTGGTTCACGCTTCCCGAAGACCCCGGATGGCTCGACGGGAGCCTCTGGTGGGTGGCGGTGACCGCGGGCGCCGGGGTGGTCGTCGGCGTGCTGCGGCGCTTCTTTCGCGTCCCGGTCAAGCTGGCGGGCACGGTCAAGGAGCTCAAGGACCAGCGGGTCGAGCCCTCCACGGTGCCGGGGGCGGTTGCCGTCTCGCTGGTGTCGCTGGCGGGTGGGGCGAGCCTCGGGCCCGAGGACGCACTGGGGAAGATGGGGGGCGGGCTGGGAACCTGGGTCTCGGAGCGGCAGAAGCTCAGCGAGGACGTGCGCGCGACGAACACGCTCAGTGGGATGTCCGCGGCGTACGGGGGCCTGTTGTCATCTCCGATCTTGGCGTCGATTCTCACGCTCGAGATTGCGCGTCCAAAGGCGGCACGCTTCGCCGACACGCTGGTCGCAGGTCTGCTGGCGTCCTCGGTCGCGTTCGCGGTGTACTTTCCGATCGCGGGGTCGACGTTCGTCGGGATCTACGCGCTGCCGTCGTACGAGTATGAGGACTGGCAGTTGCTCGCGGCCGTTCCCCTCGGCCTCGTCGCCGGCGCGCTCGCGCTGATCACAGCCGTCGCGATCGGGGTCATGACGAAACTCATGGCTCCGCTCGCGAAGTTCACCGTCCTGCGGCCGGTCATCGGCGGAATCGCCTTCGGGCTCGTCGGCGTCGCGCTGCCGCTGACGCTGTTCACCGGAACCGATCAGCTCACGACCGTGATCCACGACGGGGCGGCGCTCGGCGCCGGCCTGTTGATCGCGGTCGTGTTCGCGAAGATCCTCGTGTTCGCGCTCTGTGAGGCCACCGGCTTCATCGGTGGGCCGTTCCTCGTGATGCTGTTCATCGGCGGCACGGCCGGGATGACCGCCCACGTGCTGATCCCGGGGCTGCCGGAGGGCCTCGCGTTCACAGCGATGTTCGCCGCCCTCCCTGGGTCGCTCGTCGCCGCCCCCTTCTCGCTGATCCTGCTCGGCGCCCTCACGACCCAGATCGGCACGCTGCAGATCGCGCCGGTCGCCGTCGCGGTGCTCACGGCGTACCTCGCCGTCTCTGGATCCGGCGTGCTCATGTCCCTGGCGCGCAAGCGGGGCAAGCCCGCGCATGCGACGACGTAGGGAGCCGCTCAGTCACAAAGAGGAGGCAGCCCGGATCCCCAGCTTTATCGAGCCTGCCTCAGCGCGGCGGTGTGGCTAGCCCGATCAACTCGTCGCCCGGATCCGGCTTCGGCGCATCGCCCGCTGTGAGGACACGGAGTTTGTCGGGCGAGAGGACGAACATCGCGATCGCGCCTTCGCCCACCTCGGCGTGGCCCTCCAAGCCCACCTTCAAGGCGTCGACCACGGCCCCCTGCTCGAGACGCGCCTCCAGCTCATCGTGGGTCGCGGACTCGTCGAACAGCACCCGGGATCGCACGTAGAAGTCGGTGTCGTCGCCCCCGCTCGGCGCAAGCTGGTAGACGCGATCGTGCCCGAAGTACTGGCCGAGGTCGGCAGCCAGCATCCCGTTCAACCCGTCGTCATCGGTCATCAGCAGGGCGCTCTCGACGTCGTCGAGCTCGGGCGGGGGAACCGGGGAGTCGACCGCGGTCGGGTCGCCGCGGTAGACGGTCAGGCCCTCGTCGCCGGCGGCCTTCTCGAGCTCGTGATTGCTGGTCCAGATCACTGCGGTCACCCCCCGTTCGTTCAGCGCCCGGGCGATCGCCCGCGCTACGCGTGAGGCGCCGATGATCAGCACCCCGCCAGGTCCGGTGCTGGAGACGCCA
Organism: uncultured Thermoleophilia bacterium; assembly: GCA_963797645.1. Classification (GTDB taxonomy): domain Bacteria; phylum Actinomycetota; class Thermoleophilia; order Gaiellales; family Gaiellaceae; genus CAWCQC01. The sequence continues at coordinate 210,292 of CAWCQC010000016.1, forward strand.
AGCGCCTTCGCCACCGGGGCGCCGCTGAGCCCGTATATCAGTGCCGTGGCGACGATCACCACGAAGGTGATCGGGATCAGCTTCTCCGACCCGCCGCCGACGCCCGCCTGGCTGAGTCCCAGCGCGAACGTCGATGACGTTGCTGCGGCAACGATCCCTCGCGGGGCCATCCAGGCGATGAACGCCCGCTCGTTGTTCTTCAGGGCCGAGCCGAGCGCCGAAAGCGCCACCGCCAGGGGTCTGGCGACGATAACCAGGACGGCGACGAACGCGATGCTGACCCAGCCGAGGTCGCGGATGTCCTCGGGGGAGACCCTGGCCGAGAGGATGATGAACAGGATCCCGATGAGGAAGGTGGCGAGGGTGGCGATCCGCGCACGCCAAGCCCGAACGAGCTTGGCGGACTCGATGCGGAATCCCCGGGGCTCGATCCGGCCGGGCGCCCGGTTGACCAAGACGGCGCCGATCACAAGGCCGGTCAGCAGCCCCGAGTCATCGCGAAGCAGGTCGGCGGCAACCACCGAAGCGACCACGATCATCAGGATCCCGGTGACCGCCTGACCCTGATTGGGTCGGAACCAACGCGCCCACCCGATCGCCAGGGCGGCCCCGACCAGTCCCAGGCCGACGCCGACGCCGACGTTCAAGAGGAAGTCGAGGATCTCCCTACCCGCTGTCGCCTGGCCGGCGAGGACCGCCTGGTAGACGACGACGCCAAGCGTCGCGCCGATCGGATCGGCCAGCGTCCCCTCCCACTTCAGGACCCTGCCGACCGTCTTCGAGGGACGGATGAAGTCGAGCAGCGGCCCGACCACCGTCGGCCCCGAGACGACGAGCACCGCCCCGAGCACCAGCGCGACCTCCCAGGCGAGGTCGAACAACAGATAGGACGCGACGGTGCCGACCGCCCAGGTGACGAGGATCCCGAGCGTCACCAACCGCCGGGAGACGCGGCCCACCGCTCCTCCCCGCAAGTCGCTGAGCTTCAGGTCGAGGCCGCTGTCGAAGAGGATGACCCCGACCGAGATCGAGACGACCGCGGAGACCACCGCTTCGCCGAGCAGCGCGTTGGGATCGAGCGCCCCGATCGCCCCGGCCCCGAAGCCCAACGCCAGCAGGAGCAGGATCGAGGGCACCCTGAGCACCTGGGCGATCAGCGGCGCCGCAGCCGCCAGCACGATGATCAGCCCAGCCTCGAACAGCGTCCGGGAATCGCTCAGCGCGGCGAGCGGGAGCTGGTCGGGTAGCTCGATCATTGGCTAACCCCGCATTCTCAACGATAGGACAGCCAGTGTCCCATGCGGCGTGACTGCCAATGAATCCGTCCTCAGGGAGGACCTGGGAACCGAGGTTGCCCCAGAGCCCGCCGTCGGCGAGGTAGGCGAGCTTCGGTAACGCGGCCACGAGTTTCGAGCGAGACGTTCGCCCGGCACCAACGGCCAAGTCCGGAGGAGCGGCCGTTGCCGATCGCTCCTCGTGCGGGGCCCGGAGGGGCCGACGTGTGTGCCGGCCCTCCGCCCCGGCGACCTACGAGGTGATCGCGTCCGACACCTCGTCGGACGACTTCGAGATCGCCTTCTGCAGCTCGTCGTAGTCGCCCTTGTCGATCGCCTTGTTGATCCGCTTGTCCGACTTGACCAGGGCTTTCTCGACCCTGTCGGCATAGACGTCGTCGACGACCGCTACGACCGCCGAGGACCCCGGCGGCAGATACTCGTCGACGTCGACGCCGAGCTTCTTCTCTTCGTGGCGCTTCTTGAGCGCGCCGATCCCGGCCCCGACCCCGGCGCCGACCGCCGTCGCTGCCAGCAGCGGCGGCGCGAACAGGCCGACGACGAGCCCGGCGCCTGCGCCCCAGGCGGCGCCATGGCCGACGTGCTTGTCGCCGTGCTCCTTCACGTCGACCTTGCCGCTCGCGTCGCGATTCATCACGACCGCCTCGCCGACCTTGTACTCGCCGGCGTCCTGTCCGGCTTTCAGTGCGTTGAAGTCGTCGTCCGCTGCCCCGGCATCGGCGTACGACCCGACTACGAGGTAGAGATTGTCACCTGTCATCGCTGCTCCTTTTCATATGGCCCGCAATCACGCGGAGCCGGTGGCAGCGGCGGAGCGGCGGTCACGACGTCTGGCTGGCTGGTCGACCATCGAGAATCTGCTCCGCCAGGTCTCACGGGAAGCCGGCAGCCTCCCACGGTCGCTCCACGATACACCATCGTCTCATCACGGTCTCCGGACGCGAAATTCACGCGGACGACCAGGCCTTCGGAGCCCACTATCATTGCTCCGATGCGGGCCACGCGGCTGAACCACGTGAGCATCCAGGCCGACGACATCGAGGCCTCCGGGCGCTTCTACCAGGACGTGCTCGGGATGGAGCGCCTGCCGACCCCGAACTTCGGCTTCCCCGTCTACTGGCTGCGGCTGGGCGAGCTCCAGCTCCACCTCTTCCAGACGGGAACTCCGGTCGGGGGGAACCACCACATCGGGATCGAGGTCGACGACTTCGAAGACGTCTACCGCCGGCTCGACGAGCTCGGCCTGTTCGAGGACGACGGGTTCTTCGCGTCGATGTACGAGATGCCGGATGGGGCGGTGCAGCTCTACTTCCGCGATCCAGGAGGAAACCTGATCGAGATCGACCACCCTGATGTCTCGGCGCTGGATCGCTCCCTGTTCGGCAGCCGGTTGAAGAAGCTCGACGAGATCTTCCCGCAGGGCGAGGAGAACCAGCGGGCGACGCTCTTCCTCGCGCTGAGGGCGGCACAGCAGGCGTGACGCCGGCGCCGCCGCTCCACGTCACGAACGGTGACGTGGTGGCGGGGCTGATCGACGCCGAGCCGGTCCTCGCCTGGCGTGACGTCCTCCACGAGGGGCCCGTTCCGGGGAGCTCTCGTCTGCCGGCCTGCGGGTCGTCAGGGCGCGCTTCCTGGCCGAGTGCTGCTGGGTCGACGAGGAGCGGCCCTCGCCGACATGCGCGACCGCGACGAGGCGCTTCGCGACGCCGGGGAGCTGGTTCTCTGGTTCGAGCGCGACCTCTACGACCAGCTCCAGCTCCTGCAGGTGCTCGACCGGCTCGGCCGCCGCCCTGCGGCGCTGGTCGACCTCGGGCGAGCCGGCGGGCTCGCCCGACCTCGATGCCGAGCCGAGACCCGTCTCATCCGCGCAGGCAAGCTCGGTCGGACTGCGTGGGCGGCGTTCCGCTCGTCCGACCCGACTGCGGTGGAAGCCGTGATCGCGGCCGGCCCGGCCGGCCTCCCGTTCCTCGGGGCTGCGCTCATCCGTCACCTCGAGCAGTTCCCCGCCGTCGACGACGGCCTGTCGCGCACCGAGCGGACGATCCTCGAGGCCGTCGCGGCAGGGTCGCGGACACGTGCCGAGGTCTTCGCGGCATCAGGCCGAGCGCGAGGAGCGGCCGTTCATGGGCGACAGCGCGGTCTGGCTCCATCTCGACCGTCTTCTCGACGGGCGCGTGCCGCTGCTGACCGAAGAGGGCGACGACGTCGAGCTGACGGCGGCCGGGGAGGACGTTCTGGCGGGACGGCGCGACGCGGTGCGACTGAACGGGATCGACCGCTGGCTCGGCGGCGTTCGCCTCCAGGGCGCGACGCCTGGCGCTGGGACGCGGCCTGGCGCTCTGCGACGGGAGCGGCTAGCCGAAGCCGAGCGAGATGATGCCGCGGTCGATCAGGCCCTGCGTGAAAGCCGGGGCGGGCAGGAGCTTGACGCCGTAGGCGTCGCGCAGGAACCACTCGAAGTAGACGAAGACACTCGACCTGACGGCGTTGATCTTCTCGAGGCGGCCGAGGTCGATCACGCGCGAGCCGGCTCCGGAGGCCCACGTCACGAGGCGAACGCCTCGACGAGGCTGTCGAGATCTCGGTCGATGTCGCCGAGGAGCATCGTCGGCGTCTCCGTGGCGAGCCTGGCGCACTCGACGAAACCCGTTCGCAGCTCGAGCAGGCTGGTCTCGCGCCTCCAGCGCGCAACGAGCCGCGCTCGATCCTCCTCGACCACGTCGACGTCGTCGAGCTCGTCACGGCAGTGACTGGCGAAACGGCTGAGAACCGCTCCCCACGTCACGGTCTGGCTCGCCCACTCGATTGTCTCGTCGGCCGTGAGCTGCGCGAGGGCTGCGCGAACCTCCTCGGCCGGCAGCGCCAGCAGACCTTCGCGTTCGAGGAGCATCCTGGATGCCCCGGTCGGGACGAGCTCGATGCGGGGATCTGCATGGGCTTCGAGCGCAGCGAGCACCTCGCGCTGTCCCTCAGTGGCAAGCCGCTCGACGGCGGCCAGCGCGTCCGCGGTCACTCGATCTGCCATGAGCGCCTGGAGCGCACCGCTCGTCAGCTCGTCGAAGTCGAGATGGAGCCCGCCGGCGGCTGCGGCGAGAGCGGGACCGCAGCTCTTCGCATGGTCCTCGGCGCGAGGTCGCATCGCCACGACGCAGCCCGATTCGGGCCCGGCGGAGCGCACGAGCCTCGGCGAGCGCGTCCTCGAGCGGGATCGCCGCCCATCCTGAGCGGCACGGTCGGGAGCCCGTCGGTCACGCAGACGACGAGCGGAAAGGCGTTCGGGTGCCTGACCAGCTCCTGGCGGAGCAGGCGCCGGGAGCGGACGAGCGCGTCGGCGAGCGGCGTGCGGCCTGACAGCGGAATCCGCTCGAGCTGCCTCACGGCGCGGCACGAGGCTGCGCGTGAACGGGAGCGCGACGGTCGCCTCGGGAACACCTCCCTTGAAGGCGACGAGCGCGACGCGGTCGCCACGGTGGGCGGCGTCCTCGAGCAGCCGCAGTGTCGAGCCCCTTCACCTTCTCGACCAGTCGGTCGGCCTGGACCGAGTAGCTGTTGTCGACGACGAAGCAGACCGCGAACGGCGAGCGGTGCTCGCGGATCTTGCGGCGGAGATCCTCCGGGCACCTCGATCGTCGTCCGGCCGCCGCAGCGCGGCCGCCGCGCGGAGGGTCGCGTCGACGGCGAGATCGCGTCGCGCGACCGCCGAGGCGATGGCGCGCGTACTTGCCCTTGCGCGCGGCTGACGAGCGAGCGCGCGCGCCGTCCGATCGCGGCTCGCTCGACCGAGTCGCGCCGGCGCGGTCGTCCGAAGACGCAGCCGCGGTCACGCGTCGACGCTCGGCGACGGCCGGCGTTCCGCTCGATCAGGTCGACGGTCGGTCGAGCGTCCCGGGCTCGCCGCCCCGCGCGCTTTTTTTCCGTCGACCCCGATCGTCGAGCGCGTCCTCGAGCGCCGCTCGAGCTCGAGCCGCGTCGAGCTCTGACGCGGGGCGAACGGATCGAGCTGGCAGCCGGTGGCCGAGAGCGAGCTCGCCGGCGTCGACGACGTCGCCCGGCTCGACGCGTCGTCGCGGCCCGGCGAGCGCGGCGAGCGCCTTCGCGCACTGGAGCACCGTCACGTCGGCGCGGTGGCTCGCGACGCCGACGCCGCAGGACCAGGCCCGCGATGGCGCTCGTAGAGTCGCTCGGGAACGCGCACGGCGGCGAGTGAGCCTGCGGCGCGCGTGCGAGCTCGCCCGCGCGAGCCGTCCTGCGTCGGCTGCGAAGGCCGCGCTGGAACGCCGTCCGGGTCGCGCGGTGAACGCCTCGCGGCGGCGGATCATCTCGGCCCGCGCCGCCGGAGGTCGACCAGGGGCTCGACCTCGACGTCGAGCCCGAGCGGTCGGCGAGCTGCGGCCGCAGCTCGCCCTCCTCCGGGTTCATCGTGCCGACGAGCAGGAAGCGCGCCGGATGGGCGATCGAGATCCCCTCGCGCTCGACGATGTTGACGCCGAGCGCCGCCGCGTCGAGCAGGACGTCGCCGAGATGGTCGTCGAGCAGGTTGATCTCGTCGACGTAGAGGATCCCCCGGTTCGCCTCGGCGAGCAGGCCGGGCTCGAGCGCGCTGCACGCCCTCCGAGAGCGCCCGCGCGATGTCGATCGTCCCGGCGACGCGGTCCTCGGTGGCGTTCAGCGGCAGGTCGACGATCCGGACCGGCGCCGTGCGCGACGGCAGCGTCTCGCCGCGTGCCATCCGCTCGCGGCAGACGGCGCACGGATCGGCGGGTCGCAGGCGAACGGGCAGTCGGCGACGACCTCGATCTCCGGCAGGAGCTCGGCGAGCGCCGCGGACGGCGGTCGACTTCCCGGTTCCGCTCGGCCCCTCGACAGGAGGCCGCCGATCGCCGGGTTGACGGCGTTGAGAGGAGCGCCCGCTCGAGGCGCTCCTGGTCGACGATCGCGGTGAAGGGGTAGTAGCGCAGCTCTAGGTGAGCACAGCCGCTTCCCGAAGGTCGGCTCGGCCTGCTGGATCGGCGGGAACTGCCACGTGCCGATCAGCGGCACGGCAGTGTCGCGGTTGACGCGGACGTCGACGACGTAGGGCTTGCCGGCGTGCGAGCGCCGTCGCGAACGCGTCGGCGAGATCGCCGGGCTGCTCGACCGTGATGCCGCCGGCGCCCATCGCCTCGGCCATCTTCGCGAAGTCGGGGTTCCAGAACTCGCCGGTCGAGTGCTTGATGAAGCTCGTCCCGATCTCGCGGCCGTCCATGTAGAAGCGCTGCAGGTCGCGGATGACGCCGATCGTGTAGTTGTTGAGGATCACCCAGACGGCCGGGATGTCGTACTCGTTCGCGGTCGCGACGGCGCCCGGGAACATCATGAAGCTGCCGTCGCTGGTGACGCAGATGGCCGGGCGCTCGGGCTTCGCGAGCTTCAGGCCGAGCACGCCGTAGGTGCCGAAGCCCATGCCGGCGAAGCCGCCCGGCGTGAAGACCGAGCGCGGCTCGTAGGCATCCCAGTACTGCTCGACCCAGGTCTGATGGTTGCCGGTGTCGGTGATCATCAGCGTGTCCTCCGGCGCCGCCTTGCGCAGCTCTCCGATCACCCGCCGCGGGTCGATCGGCACCGTCGCTCGAGGCCTTCTCGGGCTCGATGAAGTTCGTCCACTCCTCCTTGTAGCCCTCGACCTGGTCGTGCCAGGGCGAGCGCTCGCGCTTCGGCGCCGCGCTGCTCGGCGAGCTCCGAGCAGCTGCCGCAGGACCTCGCGGGCGTCGCCGACGATCCCGAGCTCGGTCGGGTAGTTCCGGCCGATCTCCTGCGGGTCGATGTCGACGTGGATCAGCTTCGTCGGCGGGATGTTGTACGTGTAGCCCGGCACCCAGGACGAGCAGTGGATGTCGGAGAAGCGGCAGCCGAGCGCGAGGATCACGTCGGCGTTGCGGGCCGCCTCGGTGGCCGGGTACTCGCCCCAGCAGCCGGCGATGCCCGAGGTGGAGCGGGTGCTCGCGCCGAGAGCGCGCCCTTGCCCATGAAGCTCGAGTAGACCGGGACGTTCACGTGCTCGGCGAACGCGGCGAGCTCGACGCTCGCGTCGGAGCAGATCACGCCGCCGCCGGCGAGGATCGAGCGGCCGCCGCGCCTGCAGGAGCAGGTCGAGCGCGCTGCTCGACGGCCTCGGGCGAGCCGGGCGTGCGCCAGTTCAGCATCGGCGAGCGCTCCTCCGGCTCCGGCACCTCGACGTCGCCGGTGCGGATCCAGAGGTCGTACGGGATGTCGATGTGGACCGGGCCCGGGCGGCCTGTGCGGGCGAGCTTGAAGGCCTTCGGGAGGAACTTCGCGAGGTCCTCGACCGAGTGCGCCTGGAAGCTGCGCTTCGTGATCAGCTTGGCGATCGTCGGGAAGTCGGCCTGGTGGTGGCGGTACTCCTCCTGGAGCGCGCCCGAGTCGTACTGGCTCGTCGCGACCTGGCCGGTGATCGCGATGAACGCCGACGAGTCGTAGAACGCGTTCGCCGATCGCGACGGTGAGCAGCATCGGCCCGGGCCCGGTGGACGTGTAGACGGGGATCACTGCCCGGAGGCGCGGTAGTAGGCGTCGGCCATGTAGCCGGCGCCCGACTCGATCCGCGGGAACACCACCTTGATCTCGTCCTGGCGGTCGTAGACGCCGTCGAGGAGCCCGACGGCGCCGTGGCCGGCGTAGCCGAACAGGTACGGCGACCTGCTCCTGGACCAGGTACTCGACGACGAGGTCGGTGCCGCGCATCTCGGGCATGGAGCCCTCCTTCCCGGCCGGCCGCGTTCGTCCGGCTCGACTGCGAGCCATGATAGGAGGTGCCTGCGCCCGGTGACGGGCCGAGTGGAGCCTCGATCCGACGCGGCGCTCAGCGAGGAGCTGCAGGCGCGTGATCGGGGCGGCGCAGAGGGGCGATGTCGGCTCGAACGCCGCCGCAGCTCGTCCGCCCGGAGAATCGATTGAACGGGTCGGGAGCGACGTGATACGTCGGCGCGCATGGCAGGGTAACCGGTTCCTGCGAGGGCTCCGCAGGCGGCGCGGTTCCCGCGGGCCGCCGCAGGCTGGCCGGCTGGCGGCCGCGCTGGCTCAGACGGCCGGTACCTCGTGACGCGGCCTGCTGCTCGTCGTGATCGGCCTGATCCTCGGCTGGATCGGCTACAAGGCGTCGCAGAACGTCCCGATCTTCTTCACCGTCAGCCTGAACGGCCTCACGCTCGGCTGGGCTCTACTTCGTCGTCGCGAGCGGCTTCACGCTCATCTTCGGGCTGATGCGCGTCGTCAACATGGCGCACGGAGTCGCTCTACCTGCTCGGCGGCTGGATCGCGCTACCACGTCCAGCAGTCGACCGGGCGAGTCGGGGCGCTCGGGCCTGACTCGCGGTCGACTGCGCGTCGCTCGCCGCGTGTCGGGCTGGTCATGCAGCAGCTGTTCCTGCGCTGGAACCAGGGCCAGGATCTCCGCCAGGCGCTGATCACGATCGCGATCTCGGTGATCATCGCCGACCAGATCCTCTCCCACTTCGGCGGCGTCGCCGCGGAGCGTCGCGCTGGCCGGACGTCCTCGACAGTCCGTCGCCGCTCGACTTCTACGGGCTCAGCTACCCGTTCGTCCGCTTCTTCATCCTCTTCTGCGCGATCGCGATCGGCGCTCGGCCTCTGGCTCTGGCTCAAGAAGACGCGCATCGGGATGGTCATCCGGGCCGGCGTCGACGACCGCCAGATGGTCTCGGCGCTCGGGGTCAACATCCAGCTCGATCTTCGCGCTCGCGTTCACCGTCGGCGCGGCGCTCGCCGGGCTTCGGCGGCGTGCTCGGCGGCTCGCTGATCTCGGTCGGTCAGGGCGAGGACGTGAACGCTTCCTCGATCAACTCGCTGATCGTCGTGATCATCGGCGGGATGGGCTCGCTCGGCGGCGCCGCGATCGGCGCGCTCCTGCTCGGGCTGGTCGAACGCCTACGTCGGACATCTACCTCGTCTTCGGCGACTCAGAACTACACGAACTACTCGATCCTCCTGACGTTCGTCCTGCTCGTGGTCGTGCTCGCGGTGCGGCCGCTCGGGCTGTTCGGGAGGCCGGCGTGACGCGGGCCGTCGCGGCTCGGGCATCGGCCTCGCGATCGGCGGTCGGCGATCGTCATCGCTCGCGCTCGGCGCCGCTCATCTTCACCGACTACTATCTCAGCCAGATCCTCACCAAGGCGCTGTGGCTCGGGATCGCCGCTGTCGAGCCTCACGTTCCTCGCGGGCTACGGCGGGATGGTGTCGCTCGCCCAGACGGCACTGTACGGCATCGCGGGCTTCACGATGGCGAACCTCGTCACAGTCCGAGGGAGGCTCGCGATCTGCGCTGGAACCCGTGGGTCGGCGTCGATCGTCGGCATCGCTCGTCGCGGTCGTCGTCGGGCTCGTCTTCGGCGCGATCGCGAGCCGCAGCGAGGGCATCTACTTCCTCATGCTCACGCTCGCGCTCGGCGATCCTCGCCTTCTACTTCTTCGGCCAGGTGAACGACCTCTCCGGCTTCGGCGGCCTGAACCAGGTCGACGTCGCCCGGGCTTCCTCGGAACCCGCGCGTCAGGATCCGAACCGCTCTCTACTACATCGACGCTCGTCGTCGCGGTCCTCGTCTACCTGCTGATCCGCTACCTGATCCGGACGCCGTTCGGCATCGCGCTCCAGGGGATCAGAGACGAGCCGACCCGGATGCGGGCGCTCGGCTACAACGTCGCGCTTCACCGGACGCTCGCCTTCGCCTTCGGCGCCTTCATCGCCGCGCTGGCCGGGATTCTCTCGGTCTGGTGGAACCTGCAGATCTCGCCCGGGCTCGATCGACCTCGGCGCGACGATCGACGTCCTCGATCATCGCCGTCGTCGGCGGCCTCTTCCGCCTCGGAGGGCGCCTGGGTCGGCGCGCTCGTCTTCGCGCTGCTCGACAACTACGACCCGCACGAGATTGGAGCTTCATCGGCGCGCAGCGGTTCAACACCGTGATCGGCGGATCTTCCTCGCTGATCGTGCTCCTCTCGCCGGGCGGGCATCATGGGCATCGGCTCGTCGATCGGCGCCGTCAGCGGCGCCGCGGCGGCGGGCAGGCTCCCCCCGCCGGCGACCGCTCGGGAGCCGAGGCGGAGCGGACGTAGCCGAGCGTGCGCGGCCGAGCGTCTAGACCGAGCGCGAACGCGGGGCGTCCTACATCGGCGCAGTCCGCGACCGTGGCCGCAGCCGGTCTCGGTCAACCGTGACGAGGAGGAAAGGGGGAATCGAATGAGCGACAGGACATCGAAGGGCAGGCCGCAGCAGGCTCGTGGCTCCTGCTCGCCGCTCCTCGTCCCTCGCCCTCGCTGCAGTCGCCGCCGGGTGCGGCGGCGGCGACGACGGAGGCGAGACGACGACCGCCGCGGCGACGACCGCGCCCGCCGACACGGGCGCTCCGGCCGACACCGGCGGGGCCGCCGAGACGAGCGAGGGGGACGGGCGAGCCGATCAAGATCGGCATCCTCTCGAACTGCGAGGGCCCGTTCGCCGGCGTCTACGAGGCGACGGTCGCGGCGCGCTCGCGCCGTACATCGAGCACGGGGCGACCACGGTCGGCCCGGAGCCGAGCGACGGCGTCGAGTGGGAGGTCGGCGGGCACCCGATCGAGATCGTCTACGGCTGCTCCGACGCCACGCCCGAGAAGGCGCTCGCGGAGGCCAGGCGCCTCGTCGAGCAGGAGGGCGTCCAGATCCTCACGGCCCGCTGTCGGGCTAGCGAGGGCATCGCGGTCGCGAACTACTCGAAGGAGAAGCCGGACGTCACGTTCCTGAACGGCACGTCCGGCGCACAGGACACGACGCTCAAGGTCCAGTGCGCCGAACTTCTTCCGCTTCCACACGGACGGCGCGCAGTGGATGGCCGGTCTCGGCGCGTACGCCTACAACACCCTCGGCTGGCGGCAACGCCGTCACGATCGGCGACGACTACGACTTCCCGTACACGCAGACGGCGGGCTTCGTGGCCGAGTTCTGCGCGCTCGGCGGCAAGATCAGGAGCGGCATCTGGCCGCCGCTCGGCGAGGAGGACTACACCTCCTACATCGCCCAGATCCCGGACGACGTCGACGGCTTCTATCCTCGCGTCGGCGGCACCGGCACGGTGGCGTTCGTGAAGCAGTACAACCAGCTCAAGGGCGATCTGGCGCGACAAGATCATCGGCGGCGTCATCGCGATCGACCCGAGCGTGCTCGCCGACCCGGACGTCGGCCCGCGCATGGTGGGCGTCGTCACGGGCTCCTCGACCGACGAGGACTCGACGACGCCCGAATACACGCAGTACGTCGAGACGATCACGGACAGCTGGCCCGACTCGGCGACGAGCTGATCGTCCCGGTCGGCAAGGGGCTCTTCGGTGCCAACTAGGCGAACGGCGCCGAGGCGATCGCGCAGGCGCTCGAGGACGGTCAACGGCGATCTCTCGGACGGCGGCGAGGCCTACCGCGAGGCGCTGCTCCAGATCGGCAACGACGGCTTCGACGTCCGTCGAGGGCCCGATCAAGCTCGACGAGAACCGCCAGGCGATCGGCAACAACTACTCATCCAGGCGACGGAGCAGGACGACGGCACGATCGTCAACAAGACGCTGACGACGATCCCGAACGTCGACCAGACGTTCGGCGGCAACTTCACCGTGACGACGCCGACTCCCGACCGCGAGAACCCGGCGTGCGTCGCCGAGGCAGCTGAACGTCCACCGTGGAGTACGAAGGAGACCGCGGGTAGCGGCCCGAGCGCCGTGACGTCGGTCCGTAGCCGCACCGGCAACCGAAAGCGCCGAGCCGATCCTCCGCTTGCGGGGGGTCGGCCGGCGCTTCGGCGGCGTGCAGGCCGTGCGCGACGTCGACCTCGACGTCGCGCACGGCGAGCGCCGGGCGATCCTCGGCCCGAACGGGGCCGGGAAGACCACGCTCTTCAACGTGATCGCGGGCGAGTTCCCGCCGAGCGACGGGGACGATCGAGCTGTTCGGGCACGACGTCACCGTCCTGCCGGCCCGCAGCCGCGTCGGGCTCGGGCTTGACCCGCACGTACCAGACGTCGCGACTCTTCCTCGGCCTGTCGGTCGAGGACAACCTCTACCTTCGGTCGTCGGCGTCGAGGGCGGGCACCTGCGGCCGGTCGCGCCTGCGCGGCCGCGACGGCGGATGCGCGCGCAGGCGCGCGAGCCGCCGAGCGGGTGGGACTCGGCGGAGCGGCTCGCCGTCGCTCGTCCGCGACCTCTCGCACGGCGAGCAGCGCCAGCTCGAGGTCGGGATGGCGCTCGCCGGGCGAGCCGAAGCTGATGATGCTCGACGAGCCGGCGGCCGGGCTCTCGCGCGCGGAGCGGGTCGAGCCTGACGCGAGATGCTCGTTGCGCTCGACCGCGTCGATCACGCTGATCCTGATCGAGCACGACATGGACGTCGCGCTGACGGTCGCCGAGTACGTGACGATGATGCACGACGGCCGGGTGATCGTCGAAGGCACGCCGGCCGAGATCCGCGCGAACCAGCTCGTCCACGACCTGTACCTCGGGCAAGGGTCACTATGGCGACGAGTGAGCCCGTGCTCGCGGTCAGGGGCCTCGACGCCTTCTACGGCGCGCGCACGTCCTCCAGGGGGTCGAGTTCGAGCTCGCGGAGAGCCCGTCGCGATCATCGGGCGCAACGGCATGGGCAAGACGACGCTCTGCAGGGCGATCATGGGCATCGCGCCCCGGCCGCGCGAGGGCTCGATCCGCTTCCGCGGCGAGGAGCTGGTCGGGCAAGCCGTCGTACAAGATCGCGGGCGCCGGCATCGGCTACGTCCCGCAGGGGCGCCGGCTCTTCCCGTCGCTCTCCGTCGACGAGCACCTGCGGATGGTGCAGAGCACGAACGGCGGCGGCGCTGGACGAGTCGACGCGGATCTACGAGCTCTTCCCGCGGCTCGCCGAGCGCAAGAAGGTCGGCGGGACCCAGCTCTCGGGCGGCGAGCAGCAGATGCTCGCGATCGGCCGCGCGCTGCTGACGAACCCGACGCCTCCTGATCATGGACGAGCCGTCGGAGGGGCTCGCTCCGACGATCGTCGAGGGGATGATCGAGACGCTGAGGACGCTCGTCGCCGAGGGGTCGGACTGCTCCTGATCGAGCAGAACCTCGGCGTCGCGACCGCGGTCGCAGAGCGGCAGCTCGTCATGGTCGCCGGCCGCATCTTCACCGAGACGACGGCGACCGCGCTCCAGACCGACCCCGAGCTCCAGCAGCGCTTCCTCGGCGTCACCCGGGTCGAGCACGCGCGAGTAGGCTCCGCCGCCATGGCGACCGTCGTCCTCGTCGGGACGCTCGACACGAAGGGCGTCGAGTACGCGTACCTGCGCGACCGTCTCCGCGAGCACGGCGTGCGACGTCGTCCTCGTCGACGCCGGCATCGTCGGCGAGCCGCTGGTTGAGCCGGACATCACGCGCGAGGAGGTCGCCGCGGCCGCCGGCGCCGACGTGGCGGCGCTCGCCGCGGCCGGCGACCGCGGGGCCGCGGTCGAGACGATGGCGCGGGGCGCGGCAGAGATCGTCGGGCGCCTCCACGCCGAGGGCAGGCTCGACGCGATCGCCGGCCTCGGCGGCTCCGGCGGCTCGGCGATCGCCACGCACGCGATGCGCGCGGCTGCCGGTCGGCGTGCCGAAGCTGATGGTCTCGACCGTGGCCTCGGGCGACACGCGGCCGTACGTCGGCGCCGTCGACGTGACGATGATGTACTCGGTCGTCGACATCGCCGGGATCAACCGGATCTCGGAGCGGATCCTCTCGAACGCCGCCGGGCGCGATCGCCGGGCATGGCGAAGGCGACCGTCCCGGCGTCGCACGGACGCGAAGCCGCTCGTCGGCGCGTCGATGTTCGGCGTGACGACGCCGTGTGTGACGGCGGCGCGCGAGCGGCTCGAGGAGCTCGGCTACGAGGTGCTCGTCTTCCACCAGACCGGCACCGGCGGGCAGTCGATGGAGGAGCTCGATCGCGGCGGCTTCGTCCGGCGAGCTCGACGTGACGACGACCGAGCTCGCCGACGAGCTCGTCGGCGGCGTCTTCTCGGCCGGCCCGAACCGGCTCGAGGCGGCCGGCGAGCTCGGGCATCCCGCAGGTCGTCTCGCTCGGCGCGCTCGACATGGTCAACTTCGGCCCGATCGAGACGGTGCCCGAGCGGTTCCGCGGGCGGAACCTGTACGTCCACAACCCGACGGTCACGCTGATGCGGACGACACCCGAGGAGTGCGCCGAGCTCGGCCGGCGGATCGCGACGAAGCTCGAACGCGGCGACGGGCCCGACCGCGCTCTTCGTGCCGCTTCGCGGCGTGTCGATGATCGCGGCCGAGGGCCAGGTCGTTCCACGACCCCGCGGCCGACGAGGCGCTGATCGGCGGCGCTGCGCGAGCACGTCTCGCCGCGCGTCGAGCTGCACGAGCTGGACACTGGACGTCAACGACCCGGAGTTCGCGCTCGCGATGGCCAACCGGCTCGACGAGCTCTACCGCGAGTGGCGTGGCGGCGATGACGCGGGAGGAGGCGCTCGAGCGGCTGCGCGCCCAGATGGCCGCAGGGCCGGCCGATCATCGGCGCCGGCGCCGGCACCGGGCTCTCGGCGAAGTGCGCCGAGGCGGGCGGCGGCGACCTGATCATCATCTACAACTCGGGCCGCTACCGGATGGCCGGCCGCGGCTCGCTGGCCGGGCATGATGCCCTACGGCGACGCGAACGCGATCGTCGTCGAGATGGCGGCCGAGGTGCTGCCGATCGTGCGGGAGACGCCCGTGCTGGCCGGCGTCTGCGGCACCGACCCGTTCCGGCTCATGCCGGTGTTCCTGCGCCAGCTCCGGGAGATCGGCTTCACCGGCGTCCAGAACTTCCCGACCGTCGGCCTGATCGACGGCCTGTTCCGCCAGAACCTCGAGGAGACCGGGATGGGCTACGGGCTGGAGGTCGAGATGATCCGCGCAGCGCAGCGAGCTCGACCTGCTGACGTGCCCGTACGTGTTCACCGCGGACGAGGCGACGGCGATGGCCGAGGCGGGCGCAGACGTGCTCGTGCCGCACATGGGCCTGACGACGAAGGGGACGATCGGCGCGCACACGGCGAGGACGCTCGACGAGAGCGTCGAGCTCGTCCAGGCGATGCACGACGCGGCGAAGGCGGTGAACCCCGACGATCCTGGTGCTCTGCCACGGCGGGCCGATCGCCGAGCCGGAGGACGCCGCCTACGTCCTCGAGCGGACGAGCGGGGTCGTCGGCTTCTTCGGCGCGTCCAGCATGGAGCGGCTGCCGACCGAGGTGGCGATGACCGAGAACATGAGGCGATTCAAGGCAATTCCCGTAATCCGACGGAAAGGAGCGGAGCGATGAGCAGGTTCGTGCTGAAGAGCGACCTCGACCACGAGGAGTTCGACTGGGGCGTCGGTCGACTGGCGTTGCGTGCCGAGGCTGACGGGCGCCGAAGCGCGATCACCGTCCTCGACGTGAAGCTCAGCGCCCGGTGGAGGCCACGCGTTCCACAGGCACGTCGGACCAGGAGGAGATGATCATCGTCAAGGCCGGCGCAGGTCGAACAGTGGATCGAGCGTGAGAAACAGATGCTCGAGGCCGGCGACTCCGTCTACATCGACGCGGACGTCGTGCACGCGTCGTTCAACGACGGCGACGAGGACGCTCATCTCCAGGTGATCCTCGGGCCGAGCGCGGGCGAGGGAGGCTACGAGCTCGTCGACGTCGCCGGCGAGGAGCCCTGGGCGTCGCTTCGCTAGCGGGCCATGCAGGCCGTCGTCCTGCGCGAGCCGGGCGCTCCGCCGGCGCTCCGCGTCGAGGAGTACCCGGATCCGACTCCGAAGCCGGGGGAGGTGGTCGTCGAGCTCCGAGCGGCTGCGCTCAACCGCCGTGACACGCTCGTTCGCTCGGGCTTCTACCCGTTCGCGCTGCCGCTGATCCCCGGCTCGGACGGCGCCGGGATCCGCCGGGACACGGGCGAGGAGGTCGTCATCCTGCCCTCGCTCGGCTGGGGCGACCGGGAGGAGGCGCCGGCGCCGGGGTTCCGGATCCTCGGCGGGCCCGACGACGGCACGTACGCCGAGTTGATCTCGATACCGGCGGAGTACCTGTATCCGAAGCCGCGAAAGCTCTCCTGGGCCGAGGCAGCAGCCTTTCCGCTCGCAGGGCTGACGGCCTACCGTGCGCTCTTCTGCCGCGCGAGGCTCCAGCCGGGTGAGACGGTTCTCGTGCTCGGTGCAGGGAGCGGCGTGTCCACCTTCGCGGTGTCGCTCGCGTACCGCGCCGGCGCACGGGTGCTCGTGACGTCGTCGAGCGCCGAGAAGCTCGAGCGGGCCCGCGAGCTCGGTGCCGAGGCCGGATTCGACTACTCGGGCGGAGACTGGGCCGACGCCGTCCAGGAGCATACGAGCGGCGGGGTGGACGTCGTGCTCGACTCGGCCGGGTCGACCTGGCCCGACTCCGTACGCTGTCTGAGGCCGGGTGGGCGGCTCGTCGTCTTCGGAGCGACCAGCGGCGCCAGTGTCGAGCTCGAGCTGCGGCCGGTGTACTTCGGGCAGATCTCGATCCTCGGGACGACGATGGGAAGCCCCCGTGACTTCGCGGGCCTGCTCCGCACGATCGAGGCGCCCGGATGGCGGCCGGTGATCGACAGCGTCCGGCCGCTTGCCGAAGCCGCCGCCGCCCACCAGCGGATGGAGAGCTGCGCCCATTTCGGGAAGCTCGTGCTGGAGATCGCCGGCTAGCCGGTTCATCTAGGGTTCGACCCGTGCGCCGAGCCCTCGGATGGCTGCTCGCGGCCGGGATCGCAGGCCTCGCGCTCGCCGCCGCACTTCAGGCGTTGGTCGGCCGGGACTCGACGACGAGCTCCGGCCCGGTTGCGGCGCCGCCCCTCGCCGGCCCCGACGTCCCGGCGGCGGGCGCTCTCACGGGCACGATCCTGCTCGCCGGCGCCGACGGCTGTCGCCTCGCCACGCTCGACCTCGCGACACTCCGGGTCCGGCACGAGACGATCGAGACGACGTGCAACGTGTGGGTGTCGCCCGACGGGCGAAGCGCCGTCGTCGGCCGGTCGCCTGGGCGGTTCGCGAACGGCCCGAACGCGTGGCTCGCAGACCTCGGCGTGCCCTCGGAGCTCGTCCGTCAGCTGGGAATCGCCCGGGGCACCGTCAGCTGGTCACCCGACGGCGGTCGGGTCGCGTGGTGCGGCGAGGACCGGACGACGAACGTCCTCCGCCGGGCGACAGGCTCGATCGAGCGCTATCCGGGCTGCCGGCCCGCCTTCACCGGCGCGGGCGACGTCCTCACCATCGTCGACGACGCCGACCGGAGGGCGGTTCTGCGAAACGGAGACGTCGTGCTCGCCGAGGCCCAGCTGGAATCGGGGTTCGTACGAGACCTCGACGGGCCCGTGCAGCCGCTCGGGCTCGACCAGCGCGCTGACGGCGTGCTTGCAGTCGCCGTCGCAGCGACGCCGCTTCGGCCGGCGGCCTCGACGGCCCGGTCCGACGAACCGATCCAGCCGGGGCCCTTCGGGGCGCTCGCGCGGAGCGCGGCGAAGACGCCTCCGCTCCTCCGTCTCCAGCTCTGGCGCGGGACGTCGCTCGACCGGGTGATCGCGCTTCCCACTGTTCCCTACGACGACAGCCAGGCCCGCTTCGGCGACCTGGTCGACTTCAGCCCCGGTGGACACGAGGTCGCCGTCACGGCCTCGAGGCTCGGGACGCCGCTCGTCGTCCTCGACGTGCGTTCCGGGCGGGCGGTGCTTCCGCCGACCAGGCAGCTCGGTTTCAGCTGGTCGCCCGACGGCACCTGGCTGGCGCTCGCCGGCGACGACGAGATCGATGTCTACGGCATCGCGCGCGACGAGCCGGTGTTTCGCTTGCCCCTGGAGGCGTTCACGTTGTCGTGGCGCTGAGCGCGGGCTGGTAGCGTCCGGCCGGCCATGGACGACCTGACGGCACTCGGCGCCTGCGAGCTCGCCCAGCTCATCCGCGCGGGCGATGTCTCGCCGGTGGAGGTGCTCCAGAGCCACCGGAACCGCGCCGAGGTGCTGAACCCGGCGCTGAACGCGATCGTCACGCCCATCGAAGCCGCGGAAGGGCTTGCCGTCGAGGCGGAGCGTGCGGTGCGGCGAGGCGACGCGGTCGGCCCACTCCACGGCGTGCCGTTCACGATCAAGGACTCCTTCGACACCGCCGGGGTGCGCACGGTGCGCGGTTCCCGTCTGTTCGCCGACCACGTGCCCGACACGGACGCTGCCGTCTACGAGCGGCTGCTCGCGGGCGGTGCGATACCACTCGGGAAGACCAACGTGCCGGAGTTCGTGCTGTGGTGGGAAACGGACAACCTCGTCTTCGGGATGACGCGGAATCCGTGGAACCCAGAACGCACCGCCGGCGGCTCGAGCGGGGGAGAGGCAGCGGCAATCGCAGCTGGGCTCTCACCGCTCGGGATCGGCAGCGACCTCGGCGGCTCGATCCGGTTGCCGGCGAGCTACTGCGGCGTCGCCGGGCTCAAGCCGACCCACGGTCTCGTCCCGCTCACGGGCCACTGGCCGCCGACCGTCCTGCGCTTCATGCACGCGGGCCCGCTCGCGCGCTCGTCGCGGGACATCGCGCTCGCGCTCTCGGTGGTGGCCGGCCCCGACGGTCGGGACTGGCACTGCGTCCCGGCACGCGTCGAGCCCCTATCCGGCGGGCACGCCGATCTCGCAGGCGTGCGCGTCGGCGTCGTGGTGGAGGGGTTCGGGCCGGTCGACGACGACGTTCTCGCGGCCGTGAGCGCCGCCGGCGAGGCGTTCGCCGGGCTCGGCGCGACCGTCGAGGCGCTTCGCGTGCCTGCGCTCGACGCGGAGGACTGGAACCTGTTGACGATCGTGCTGTACGGCGCCGAAGGCGGGCCGTTCTTCGCCGACGTGATCGGCGAGCGCGCGGACGAGCTATATCCGGCGATCCGCACGCGTCTCGCGGAGCGCGTGGTGCCCTCCCTCGACGACTACGTCCATGCCGAGATCGCGGTGGAGGCGCTGCGGTCCGGGGTGGCCGGCGCGCTGCGCTCGGCCGACCTGCTCCTCTGCCCGACCGTCCTCACCACCGCGCATCCGCACCGCGCGGCCGAGGTGGTCATCCGGGGAGAGCCGCGGCCCGCCCGCTCGGCGATGCGCGCGACGATTCCCTTCGACCTCACCGGCTCACCGGCGCTCTCGCTCCCGTTCACGCTGAGCGGCGAAGGGCTTCCGATCGGCGTTCAGCTCGTCGGGCGGCGTTTCGAGGACGGGTTCGTGCTCGCCGCCGGAGCAGCACTGGAGGCGGCGCGTGGCCCGCTGCCGCGGCCTGTGCTGACCGTCTAGGGGCGCTCGAAGACGGCTGCCATGCCCTGGCCGCCGCCGATGCACATCGTCACGATGCCGCGCTGCTTCTCGAGGCGCTCGAGCGCGTGCATGAGCTTGACGGTGAGGATCGCGCCGGTCGCCCCTATCGGATGCCCGAGCGCGATCGCGCCGCCCGAGACGTTGACGATCTCCGGGTCGAGCCCGACGTCCCGCACCACGGCTGCCGCCTGAGCCGCGAACGCCTCGTTCAGCTCGACGAGGTCGATGTCCGCGAGCGACAGGCCGGCCTTCTCGAGCGCCTTCGGGATCGCGAGCGCGGGGGCGTAGCCCATGATCTCCGGCTCGATCCCGCTCACGGCGAACGAGCGGAGCCGCAGTCGCGGTGCCAGGCCCCGGCGCGCCGCCTCGGACTCGCGCATCAGGACGAGGGCAGCGGCGCCGTCGTTGATCCCGGCCGAGTTCCCGGCGGTGACCGTGCCGTCCTTCGCAAACACCGGCTTCAGCTTCGCGAGGCCCTCGACCGTCGTCCCGGGGCGGGGGTGCTCGTCGCGGGCGAACGGCTCGTCAGCGCGCGGAACCGGGATCGGCACGATCTCCGTATCGAAGTGGCCGGCCTCGATCGCTGCCGCAGCCCGTTGCTGGCTCAGTGCGGCGAACGAGTCCTGCACCTCGCGTGAGACGCCGTAGCGCTCGGCGACGAGCTCGGCGGTCTGGCCCATCGGATAGCCCTCGAAGGGGTCGGTGACGAGCGAAAGCGTTCCGTCGACCAGGCGACGCTCGCCGAGCCGCCAGCCGTCCCGCGCGCCGTATTCGAGGAAGGGCTGGCGGCTCATCGACTCGTCTCCGCCGGCAACGACGACGTCCGCCTGTCCGGTGAGGAGCTCCTGGGCAGCCGGTGACGATCGCCTGAAGCCCCGACGAGCAGAGCCGGTTGACGTTCATCGCGGTCGCCCCTGCCGGAATGCCGGCGGCGATCGCACAGCGCCGCGCGTTGTAGGCGTCGGCGCCGACCTGGCCCGACCTGCCCCATGACGACCTCGTCCACGTCACCCGCGTCGACGCCACCACGCACGAGCGCCTCGCGGATGCAGGCCGCCCCGAGCTCGTAGCGCGTCGACGTCCTTGAGGCCGCCGCCGAAGCGCCCGATCGCGGTGCGGACGCCGCTCACCAGCACGACCGGATCAGCACTTGCGGACATGCGTTCGATGCTACACGGCGGGCTTCGGAGGCAGGCGCACGTCGAGCACGCGCGCCACGTCAGCCAGCGACACGACGCCCAACGAGCCTCCCGTCGGCGACGACGAGGGCCGGTCCGCCGTCGTCGTCGGCGATCTCGGCGGCGGCGTCCACCGCCAGCGTGTCCTCACGAAGCACGATCGCCCGATCGAGCGGAACCATCAGGTCGGATACGCGAACGGAGTCCCACGCGTCCCGCGGCGTCGAGGCGACGCGCTCTCGCGAAACGAGCCCGGCGGCCAGGCCGTTCCGGACGACGGGGTAGGCGCTGTGGTAGCCGAACGCGATCACCTCGTTGGCCAGCTCGCGGAGCGTCATGTCCGGGCGGGCGGTGAGCGGCTCTCGGGTCATGACGTCGCGCACGCGCAGCTCCCCGAACGCGTCGCGCACCGTGAGGTAGCGCAGCTCGGACGACGCGGCCGAGACGAGGAACCAGCCGATCAGGATGAACCACGCGCCCCCGTACTGCTCGCGGAAGATCAGCATGAAGACGCCCGCGCCGATCATGAGGACGCCGATCCCGCGGCCGATGTTGGCGGAGACCGTGGTCGCCCAGCCGAAGCTTCCCTTCGCCTTCCAGAGCGCGGAGCGCAGGACCCGGCCGCCGTCGAGCGGCAGCGCCGGGAGGAGGTTGAACACGAGCAGCAGCAGGTTGATGTAGCCGAGCCAGGCGACCACGCCGTCGACGACGTCGGGCAGGTCGAACGCCCACGCCACGAGCGCGCACCCGAGCCCGATCGCCAGCGAGACCAGCGGGCCGGCGATCGCGATCCGGAACTCGGCGCCGGCCGACCGGAACATCCCCTTGAACTTCGCCACGCCGCCGAACAGCCAGAGCGTGATCCCGTCGATCTCCATCCCCTCGTGCTGGGCCTGGAAGGCGTGTCCGAGCTCGTGCGCGAGGAGCGAGAGGAAGAAGAGCCCGGCGGCGACGAGCGCCATGGCGAGGTACGTCCCGTCCGAGAGCCCCTCGTTGCGGTTCGGAAAGACGGCCGTCGCGAGCGTCCACACGATCAGCGCCGAAGATGACGAGCCAGCTCCAGTTGATCCCGATCCGGATCCCGCGGATCGTGAGCAGATTGATGGAGGAGGTCACGAGTTCAGCGTAGCCAGAGCCGCTGTCCGGCTCGGGCGCGACGATGGTGCTGTGGCGAGCCATCTGATCGATGCGGACGGCGCGCGCGAGATCGAGCCCCAGGCGGCGCTCTTCGGCGAGCTTGCTGCGCGGCGGCGCGACTTCTTCTGGCTCGATCTCCACGGAGCGACGAAGGAGCAGATCCGGGATCTCGGCGAGGCGTTCGACTTCCATCCGCTCTCGATCGAGGACGCGATGTCGTTCGGCCAGCGGCCAAAGCTCGAGGAGTACGACCACTACGTCTTCCTCGTCGTCTTCGGCGCGGTACACGACGAGGACAATCTCGTCGAGGTGCACTGCTTCTACAGCACGGACTTCCTCGTCACCGTGCGCCGCGACTCCGCCCCGCGTTCGCCGACGCGCGCGAGCGAGCCTCACGCCGTCCGGAGCGAGACATCGACCCGGCGCGCGCGCTCTACCGCGTGATCGACGGCCTGGTCGACAGCTTCTTCCCGATCCTCAGCGACCTGGACGACTTCGTCGATGCGGTCGAACGCGGCGTCCTCGAGCGACCGTCGGAGGAGCAGGTGCGCCGCATCTTCCAGACCAAGCGGCGCCTGACCGCGCTGCGCCGCGTGATCGTGCCCGAACGCGACGTGATCGCGAGCGTCGCGAACGGCGTCGCCGAGCTTCCCGGCGTAGACCTCGAGCACGAGCGGCTGTTCCGGGACGTGTACGACCACCTGATCCGGCTCGTCGACGCCCTGGACAGCTACCGCGACCTGCTGACCAGCCTGATGGATTTGTACCTGTCCACGGTCTCGAACCGCATGAACGGCGTCATGAAGCAACTCACCCTCATCGCGACGATCTTCCTCCCGCTCACGTTCATCACCGGCTTCTTCGGCCAGAACTTCGGCTGGATGGTCAGTCACGTCGTCGGGCTGCCGTCGTTCCTCTTGCTCGGGGTCGGGACTCAGCTCATCGCCTTCGGGATCCTCTTCGTGTACTTCCGCCGGCGCGGCTGGTTCGAGCGCGAACCGGGCGACCGTCCAGGCCGTCGGTTCAGGTCGTCAGCAGGACGCCGAGGATCGGAAGCGCGAGCGTCGCCGCGAAGCTGATCCAGCCGACGACCTGCATCGGGCGCAGCAGCGTGCGCGGCCGACCTTCGCGGATCTGACGGTTGAGGCGCGGGCCGAGCACGAAGTCGTGGAGCGCGGCCGAGGCGACGAGCACGAGGTACAGCACGGCCTTCGCAACGATGATGTGACCCGAGCGTGTGTCGAACAGGACGTCGGGATCATCGGCGTCCCCAGTAGCCGAACGCGAGCCAGATCCCGGTCGCGCCGAGCACGCGCGAGAGCGCTCCACCCGATCGGCTTCCAGCGCCGGCCGAGCGCGCGGACGCTGTCGGCGCGCTGCTCGCGCGGAAGCCTGCGGAGCACCGGGACCGTGGCGAAGACGAGCGCCACCGTCCCGCCCACCCAGACCGCAGCCGCGAGCAGGTGGACGACGACGAGCCAGGTGAGC
This sequence comes from uncultured Thermoleophilia bacterium, assembly GCA_963797645.1. Taxonomy (GTDB): domain Bacteria; phylum Actinomycetota; class Thermoleophilia; order Gaiellales; family Gaiellaceae; genus CAWCQC01. The sequence goes on from CAWCQC010000016.1 coordinate 233,772, forward strand.
ACGCGGTGCTACGGGCCCTTGCGGGACTTGACGATCTCGACCGCCTTCGCGGCCGCATCGCTTGCCTTCTTGGCCGCCACCGGGCCGTATACGCGCGTCGTGTCCGCGACCTTCTTCGCAACGATCGGTCCGTGCGTCTTGACGGTCGTCTTGGCACCCTCGACGAGCCTCGTCCTGTGCTCGGGAGGGAGGTTGTCCCACGTCTGCTTGGCCATCTTCGCGCCGAGCAGGATCAGCTTGATCCGTCCCACGTCAGCTCTCCTTCATCGTCTCGAGCTGCGCGAACGCGCGCTCGAACGCCTCATGAGGATACGCGCCGACGAGCAGGAGCCGCGCGTCGAGCACGAACGCCGGGATCGCGTTGATGCCGACCATGTTCGCCTCGCGAGTGGATTGCGCGATGCGTTCCCGGTAGCGCCCGTCGGCCAGCGTGTCCGCGGCCTCCGTCCGGTCGAGGCCCGCTTCGGCCACGAGGTCGAGCAGCGTCTGCGTGTCGCCGATGTCGCGAGCCTCCGACCAGTACGCGTCCATGAGTCGGGTGTGAACCGGCTCGTGCAGGCCGGCGTCCCGCGCGAGCTCGGTCACCTCGAGCGCGCCACGGGAGTTCGGGACGACGTCCGGGGGCGGGTTGTACGTGTACCCGCAGGCCTCGACCATCGCCTTCACCTGCGTACGATGCTCGTCGCCGTAGCGCGCGTTCAGCTCGGCCCGCGTGATGCCCTCGGGCGGGTACTCGGGATGCAGGTCGAAAGGGAGCCACTCGATCTCGGCGCCGAACCGGCGCTCCAGCCACGTCGCCCGCTCGAGGCCGACGTAGCAGAACGGTCAGATGTAGTCGCTCCAGATGGATGACGACGTGCGAGGCGTCGGCAGCAGCCATGTCCCAAGGCTACCCGTCACGTTCTGCCTTCCCGCCGTCCGGCAGACCGGTCTTGACATCCAGCATCCGTAAGTCTACTCTTACGGTAAGTGGAAACTTACGGTAACTCGTTCGACGCTCTGGGCGACCCGACCCGTCGTGCGATCGTCGACGGTCTGAGAGACGGCCCTCGCGCGGTCGGCGAGCTGGCGGACGGCCTGCCGATCAGCCGGCCGGCCGTGTCGCAGCACCTACGCGTGCTGAAGGACGCCGGGCTCGTCACCGACGAGCGGGCGGGCACGCGACGGCTCTATCGCATCGACCCGGCCGGGCTCGCAGGGGTGAGGGCCTACGTCGAAGAGCTGTGGGATACGGCTCTGGCGGGTTTCAAGGAGGCCGCGGAGCACGACGGAGAGGAGACATGATGGCAGTCCACAGGGGAGGCACGATGGAGGCGCGCGAAACGCAGGAGCTCGCCGTCCGCAAGACGGTGACGGCGAGGTGTTCGGTCGAGCACGCCTTTCGCACCTTCACGAGCGGAATCGGAACGTGGTGGCCGCTCGACTCGCACTCGGTCGGCGAGGGCCGTGCGCAGGAGGTGGTCTTCGAAGCCGGCGTCGGCGGGCGGATCTACGAGCGCTGGGACGACGGCACCGAATGTGAGTGGGGACGGGTCACGGTCTGGGAGCCGCCGGCGCGGGTGGCCTTCTCGTGGAAGCCGAATCGCGAGGCCGCAGCTCCCACGGAGGTCGACATCCGCTTCTCCGCGGACGGCGATGCGACCCGCGTCGAGCTCGAGCACCGCGGCTGGGAACGGCTCGGCGCGCGCGCCGACGAGGTCTTCGCCTCGTACGCGAGCGCGGGAGGCTGGACGCTGGTCGTCGACCGCTACGCGGAGGCGGCGAACACGGACTGAACCGGCGCCAGGCGGCGCGGCGGTGCGATCCTGTGCGGGATGCGTACCTCCCGGATCGGCGCCGCTACCCTCCTCGTCACCGCCTCGTTGAGCGCCTGCGGAGGCGCCGCGCCGGAGACCGCGACGATCCGGACGGCAGACGGCGCGGCGGTCTTCGACGTCGAGGTCGCCGATTCGCCCGAGGAGCGGGCAACGGGCCTCGCCGGACGGGACGAGCTCGCCGCGGACGGCGGCATGCTGTTCGCGTTCGGAGAGCCGGTCGCCAGCCGGTTCTGGATGAAGGACACGCAGATTCCGCTCTCGATCGCGTTCCTCGACGCCGAGGGCCGCGTGCTCCGCATCCTCGACATGGAGCCGTGCCGGGCCGAGCCCTGTCCCGTCTACGACCCGCACGTCACCTACGTCAGCGCGCTCGAGGTGAACCGGGGAGCGTTCGGGCAGGCCGGGATCGCCGAGGGCGACGCGGTCGAGGTCGAACGCTGATGCCGGCCTGGCTCTGGGTGGCGGTCGTCTGGGCGGTCAGCCTCCCACTGGCGTTCTCCTTCGCCCGCCGCTACGGGTTCTTCTCCGCCGACGGCCCGGTGGTCGTCCTTCGCGTTCCCGCCGTCGCCTTCGTCGCGCCCGCGCTCGCGATCGTCGCGCTGATCGACGCAGTCGCCGGTCGCCTGCGCCCTCCCCGCGAGAACGCAGACTGACGGGTAGCCGCCCGGTGACGTGGGCGGCGCACGCGGGTTGGAATTCACCGGCGTGCAGCGTGCATCCACCGATCGGATGACAGCGCGGGGGATGTTCGCGCCATCCTCGTCCGGTGACGCGTCGGCCTGAGAATCGTGCCGACGCTGGATGACCGAGCTGGGATCCAGGCGGCAGTCTCTGCGCAGTAGCCATGAGACCGTCAGTGACACGGATCGCAGCTCTCGTCGCCGTCGCCGCGTGTGCCGGGGTCGCCGGCGGCGCGACGGGGGCGCTCATCGTCCGCAGGGACCAGGACCGGGGCAGCTCGACGGTCGTGGTAGCTCCCGCTCCTGTCCCTGCGGCGAACCGCTCGCCCGTGGGCCTGACCCCCGAGGAGGTCTACCGGCACGACGCTCCCGGTGTCGTCGTCATCACGGACACCCAGACGCAACAGCTGCCGGCGACCTTCTTCGGTGGACCGCAGGCGCAGCGTGTGCAGGTGCTCGGCTCCGGCTTCGTGATCGACCGCAAGGGCGACATCGTCACGAACGACCATGTGGTGCAGGGGGCGACGGCAGTTCGTGTCGGGTTCTCGGGCGGCGCGACGTATCCGGCCTCGGTCGTCGGAGACGACCCGTCCACGGATATCGCGGTGGTCCGCGTCGACGCACCCCCCGCGGCGCTTCGCCCGCTCGCCCTGAGCGCAGGCCGCACGGCGGAGGTCGGTGATCCGGTGTACGCGATCGGGAACCCCTTCGGTCTCGACCGCACGTTCACGACCGGGATCGTCAGCGCCACGGGACGGACCATCCAGGCTCCGAACGGGCTGTCCATCGATCACGCGATCCAGACCGATGCCGCCATCAACCACGGCAACTCGGGCGGCCCCCTGATCGACCGCTACGGCCGTGTCATCGGCGTGACCGCGCAGATCGACACCGGGGGCACGTCGCAGGGGAACGTCGGGGTCGGCTTCGCGATCCCTGCGGACACTGCGCGATCCGTCGTGGCACAGCTGATCGCCCACGGTCGCGCCGACCACGCCTGGCTCGGCGTTCAGGTCGCCGACATCGACCCCGCCATCGCCGCCGCGGCAAGGGGCCTCCCCCATGCCGGCGCACTCATCGAGGCCGTGGCTCCGGGAAGCCCTGGCGCGAAGGCTGGTCTCCGGGGCGGGGAGCGACAGGTGACGCTCGACGGGGAGAGCGCGGTCGTCGGCGGCGACGCGATCGTGTCGCTCGACGGGGCACCGGTCGACTCGGCTGCAACGCTCGTCGCCGGGGTTGCGGCCCACCGGCCCGGGGACACGATCAGGCTCGGCATCGTTCGCGGCGGAACTGCACGGACCGTCACCGTCGTGCTCGGGAACGTCCCGGCCAACCCATGACTCGTCATTTCGACCCGACCGCGTCTGACGCCGTGACGGCGCCTACCATGGGGGTTGTCGTGGCTGGCAAGGCGAAGTCTGCAGCGCAGGGTGGCAAGGTGCGCGTGGTGGTCGCGGACGACCATCCCCTCTACCGCGAGGGCGTCGTGCGGGCGCTATCGGCGAGCGGGCAGGTTGATGTCGTCGCTCAGGAGTCGGCAGGCCGCGCCGCGCTCGCCGCGATTCAGGAGCACCGCCCCGACGTCGCGCTCATCGACTACAAGCTGCCGGGGCTCGACGGTGTCGCACTCACCCACGCTGTCGTGCGCGACGGTCTGCCCACTCGGGTGCTGCTCCTGTCCGCATTCACGGACAGCGGCCTCGTGTACAAAGCGCTCCAGACCGGCGCGGTCGGTTACCTGCCGAAGGAGGCGCGCCGCGAGCAGATCGTCGACGCGGTGCTTGCGTGCGCGCGCGGCGAATCCGTGATCGCGCCGGATCTCACCGCCGGCCTCGTCTCGGAGATCCGTTTACGCTCCGAGAACGACGCGCCGGTGCTCACCGAGCGCGAGAGCGAGATCCTCCGTCTCATTGCGGCGGGCAACACCCTGCCCGACATCGCGAAGCAGCTCTACCTCGGCGTAACGACGGTGAAGACACATGTCCAGCATCTCTACGAGAAGCTCGGCGTATCCGATCGAGCCGCAGCGGTAGCCGAGGCGATGAGACGAGGTCTCATCGAGTAGGCGCCTTCACGTGAGGAGTTCCGTGGGCAGGCACGGCGAGCCGGCCGGCTTCCCAGGGGTTGCAGCCGGGGAGACGGAGCGTCTCGTCGGGTGGCTTCGCGTCCTCGCGATCGCCCTCATCGGCGCGGGGCAGGGGCTCGAGGCGTCCAGTCCCACGGAAGAGGGCTTCATCGAAGCGATCGCAGCTTTCTCGGCCTGGAGCGTGGTCGCACTCGTCTGGGTGCATGTTCGTCCGGTGACTGCGAGGTTCGCTCTCGTCTCGACGATCGTCGACGTGGCCGCAATCACCGCGCTGGCGCTGCTCTCAGGCGGCGCCTTCTCGCAGGCACGCCTCGCGTACCTTCTCGTCCCCATCGCGGTGGCGTTCAGGTTCCGTCCGGTGTTCACCGCGCTCGCGTCGGTCGCCGTGATCGTCGCGTACCTTGCCCAGGCCCTGGCCGACCCGGCCGCAAGCCGTCCGAACGCCGGCCGGTTCATCGCTGTGTATGCGGGCTACCTGGCGTGGGTCGGCCTGGCCGCCTGCCTCTTGTCCTACGTTCTCGGACGGCGGACACGCCGCGTGACCGAGCTTGCCGTCGCGCGGCAACGGCTCATGGCCGAGGCGCTAACTGCCGAGGAGCGCGAGCGAAAGGCGCTCGCCGAAGGACTCCACGACCACGCGATCCAGAACCTGCTCTCGGCCAGACACGACCTCGAGGAGGCCGCCGAGGAGCGTTCGAGCCCACCGTTGCAGCGTGCCGACGAGGCGATCGGCAGCACGATCGGCGACCTCCGCGAGGCTATCTTCGAGCTGCACCCCTATGTCCTCGAGGAAGCGGGGCTGGCGGCTGCATTGCGCGCCATGGGGCAGCGAGCAGCTCGCCGCGCCGGATTCCGTCTTCACGTCGATCTCGACGAGTCCGACCGGTACCGGCACGATCGCCTGCTGGTCGCGGTGGCCCGCGAGCTTCTTGCGAACGTCGTGGAGCATGCCGAGGCGCGGAATGTCTGGGTTCGTCTGGGCCGGGAGGGCACCAGCGCCGTCCTCTCGGTGCGGGACGACGGGCGTGGCTTCGACCTCTCGACCATGGGTGACCGGCTCGCGGACGGGCACATCGGGCTCGCCTCGCAGCGAGAACGTGTCACGAGCGCCGGCGGCGAGTTCGAGGTTTCCTCGACGAGCTCGGGGACGACGGTCGAGGTACGCCTTCCGCTGGAGGGCGGAGCGCAGCGGTCGCCCTGAGGACGATCGCGAGCAGGGCGCAGGCGACGAGCGTGCAGCCGGCGACGATCACGCCCGCGAATCCGATTGCCATGAGGAGCCAGATCCAGTGGTTGTCGAGCATGGGTGACGCCTTCTCTGCCTTCATGATCGCTGGTCCGGGTGCCTCGGACGTCATCCGTTTGCACGATCGTGCGGCCGACTCGCCGGGCCGCAGTGTGCCGAGCCCGCAATCGAAGGGCGAGCCGAAGGATCGGCTCGTCCCTCATCCGGCCTCGGCGGCTTCTAGGGGCCTGTCCAGCAGGCCGGGCAGGTCGTAACACCTGCCGGCACGACGGCGGGGCGGCCGCAGAGCGCGCACGTGATCAGATGCCGGCGCGATGCGGTGGGGCGAGCCCGGGATGCTGTGGGGGGTGGGCTCGCGGCACGCCGGCAGCCTCGCTGCTGCGGCCGCTGGTTACCAGCCGTCATGGCTATACCTTCGCGCGGAGGGCGAAAGCCCACCATCCGCCTTCTGGAGGATCGCGCGGAGGATGTTACGGGCTACCTGGTCCGTGTCTCATTCCGGCCCGACACCGAGCCGTGGCTGTGTCGTTGGCGACCGCACGGATCACGTCAGGCCGCTCGATGAGCCGCTTCCGTTCTGCCTCGACCAGGCGGTTCCGAAGGTAGGGGTCGTCCAGAATTCGTTCGATCGGCCGGCCCAGGTGGTGCTCTCGAATCAGGTGCGCCGCGTAGCGCTCCTCGTGAGACGACTCGAGAAAGGCTCGCCGGGTCATGATCGCCTCCCTGTCACTGCGGCGACGGCGGCGACGCACATGGCCACGGACCGTTTCCGTGTCATCTCCGCACCTCCTTCTGAGGGAAATCGAGTGCTTCGTCACGAACGTACGCGCCGTGTCACGGGGGAGACATCCTCCGTTCGAACGACCGACCGTACGAGTCGGAGCCGGAATCGTCCGGCGAGTCGTCCGATCGGACGATGGCCGGGCGGCCAAGGGGTCGCAACGCTTCGGGTCGGATCACCCGAGCAACAAGGAGGACAGCATGTCGGTCTCCACGGACCGCGGCCACGGCCTCGACCCGAAGACGAAGCCCTGCCCCGCAGACGAGGTGGACGCCTGGCTCAAGCAGTGCGAGGGCTTTCGAGTGCGTTCCCCCGAGGGCCATCTCGGCTTCGTCGAGACGATCGACCTCGAAGTCGCTACCGGCCTCCCGCGGGCGCTCGCAGTCCGCGCGGGCCGGATCATCGTACTCGTGGTCCCGACAGCGGAAGTCGAGAGTGTGTTCCCGGACGAGAAGCTCGTGGTGCTCGGCCCCTACACCGCCGACTACGTCGCAGACGCGCAGGCGGAGCGCATCCTCCTCGTGCCGGCGCAGGACGGTGACATGCGCAGCGCGGCCTGATCCGCGCTCGGCTCGAGGTTCTGATGCGAATCGTCCACGGGGAGCAGAACGCCGCGACGGCCTATCTTCGGGGCCTCTTCCAGATTCGCGGCGACGTCGCGCCGGCGGACGAGTTCCGCCGCTACGTGCTCGGGCTCCGCGGCTCCTGAGGAGGGCCCGCGCCGAGCGCGCCCTCGATGCGGGCGAGCCGCTCGTCGAGCCGCTCGTCGAGCCGTGCGATCGCCGCGGTGATGTCGAGCTCCTCCTGCTCGATCTCCTTCTGCTGCCGCTCGGCGTGCCGTGCGACGAGGTCGGACACGATGAACGCGGTCAGGATCGAGACGAACGCCACTCCGAGGATCATCACGAGGCTGGCCACGGCCCGGCCCGCCGCCGTCGTCGGGACGACGTCGCCGTAGCCGATCGTCGTCGCCGTCTGCACGGCCCACCACATCCCCTCGCCCGGGTCCGGGAAGTTCTCGCGGTCGACGGCCCACATGATGAGGCCGGCGGTGATGACGACAACGCCGATCGCGATCGCGATGAAGACGAGCGCGCGGCGAAGCGCGCGCACGGCGTGGCGCGGCTGCAGGGATCTGCTTGCAACCCGTGGGGACGGTGCGGCCATGCGCCTGAGTTCGTCCCGGCCGGACGCTGCCCTTCCGGGCTGAATCATCCCACCGGGGCGATGGAGGGTATCGCGCGGCGGGATTGAATCCCCGCTGAGACGAACGGCGATGCGACAAGCGATACGAGCGGAGGGGACATGAGCGCGGAGCAGGCGAGACAGCAAGAGGAGGAACGGACGAGGGGCTGGCTCGAGTTCGAGTTCAAGCATTTCGGGGACCCGGGGGATTTCGACGACCCGCGCCACGAGTGGCGGCGCCTGTTCTCCGAGCTCCTCGGGACGTTCTTCCTCGTCCTCGTCGGGGCGGGCGGCGCCGTCGTCGGAGCGCAGTCCGGCGGGGCGATCGGCCGGGCCACCGCGGTGGCTGCCCCGGGCCTCATGGTCATGGCGATCATCCTCTTCATGGGCGCGGTCTCGGGCGCCCACCTGAATCCCGCCGTCAGCATCGCGTTCGCGGCCCGCGGCGACTTCCCGTGGCGCCGCGTGCCGGGCTACATCATCGTGCAGCTCCTCGGTGCGACACTCGCGTGCCTCATTCTGTGGGCCATCCTCGGCAAGATCGGCGAGCTCGGGGCGACGGAGCCCGGTGCAGGGGTCAGCGACTGGGAGGCGATGCTCTTCGAGCTGCTGCTCACGCTCGGGCTCGTCAGCACGATCCTCGGCACGGCTTCGGGCGCCCAGAACGTCGGGCGTGTTCGGCGCGCTCGGCGGTCGGCGGATACATCATCCTCGCCGGCTTCTGGTCGAGCCCGATCAGCGGCGCCTCGATGAACCCGGCCAGGTCGTTCGGCCCGGATGCTGCCAACGGCGACTTCTCGAACTACTGGGTCTACATCGTCGGGCCGCTCGCCGGCGCGCTGATCGCCGTCGCGTTCGCGTGGATCCTGCGCGGGCCAGGCGGGGGCCGCGAGCGCCAGAGCCGCCGCGCAGGGCCGCATCGGGGAGCTCGAGGCCGAGCGCGATCAGACCGAGCGCGATCAGAAGTAGCGTGCCGCGTACCTACTCGTCGGGAGGCGTCCGCTCCTCGCGGATCGCCTCCCGCACGAGCTTCTTGACGTCCTCGCGTGACGGCCCCTGGCCCATCTCGAGATGACCACGCTCACCACGGCGATCAAGTACAGGCTGCCGAAGATCGCCTCGAACACGGCGAGTGAGCTGCCGTGAGCCGGTGCGTACCCGCCAATGCCGCTGACGCTCCAGATCCTGCTCTACGCGCTGGTCGCGGCCTTCAGCCCGATCGTCCTCGTCACCACGCTGACGGTGCTTCTGAGCGGACGGGGCCGGCTGAACGGGATCACGTTCGCCGTCGGCTTCCTCGCCGCCAGAGCTGATCGTCTGTGGCATCGGCTTCGCGCTCGGCGCGGCGGCGACCTCGGAGACCGTTCAGCGGCAAGGCCAGGATCCTCGGCGTCCTCGAGGTCGTGCTCGGAGTGGCGCTGCTCACGCGCGGCATGGCGCCAGCACCGGCATCCCGAGCTCCGTCGCCCGCGTCGTCCGCGGCCGAGGCTCGACGCGGTGAAGGCCAAGCTCGATCTCGCCACGAGGCTCCAGCATCTGCGGCCCGGGCTCTCGCTCTCGCTCGGCCTGCTGTTCGGCGTCGGTCCGAAGCGGCTCCTGCATCACCTTGCTCGCCGTCGCACAGATCAACGTCGCGTCGCTGCTGGTGATCGAGGAGGCGGCGCTGATCGTGCTGTTTATCGCGGTTGCGAGCATCCCGGTGCTCGTCCCGGTCGGTATCTACGTCGTGGCGGGGCGCCGGGCGGAGGGCTGGGTCGAGGCGACGGAGGCCTGGCTCACGGAGCATCAGAACGACCTCGGGCTCTACTCGACGGCGGTTGTCGGCCTTCTGTTCGTGATCCGACGGAGTGACACGCTTCTTCTAGGAGGACGTTCTTCTAGGAGAATGCGAGCGACGATGGCAAAGGGAGCCGTGAGATGACGGAGCCGGCCGAGCCGGACCTACGGCGAGGCGCCGGCGTGGACTCCGGCGCGTCCACGCCTCAGCGCCCCGCGCGTCGTGCTCTCGTGGCTCGCGGCGGCCGCGTCGCTGATGTTCGCAGCGTGGATCGTCCCCGGCGCCGAGGTGAACGGGTTCGGCGGGGCGCTCCTCGCGGCCCTCGTGATCGCGATCCTGAACGCGCTCCTCCCGCCGCTGATCGCGGCGATGCGCCTGCCGCTCATGCTGCTGGTCGGGTTCGTGCTCGTGCTCGTGCTCGACGCGCTGATGCTGCTCGCTGCCGACGCCATCACCGGCGGCGACTTCTCGGTGGACTCGTTCGGGTCTGCACTCCTTGTCGCGCTCGTAGCGTCCGCGGTCGGCGTAGCCCTCGACGTGGTCCTGGGGACGAACGACGACGATACCTACACGTTCCGCGTGACTCAGCGGATCGCCCGTCGCTCGGGCGAGCGGGTGCGTACCGATGCGCCCGGAGTCGTCTTCCTCGAGATCGACGGGCTCGCGCTGCCCGTGCTTCGCCGAGCGATGCGCGACGGAAGCGCCCCGACGATGGCCGGCTGGCTCGCCGACGGCTCCCACCGGCTCACCGAGTGGGAGACCGACCTCTCATCCCAGACGGGGGCGTCCCAGGCCGGGATCCTGCTCGGCTCCAACGAGGACATTCCCGCCTTCCGCTGGGTCGAGAAGGAGACGGCAACGCTCATGACCTGCTCGGCGCCGCCCGACTGCGCCGAGATCGAGCGCCGGCACGCCACCGGGATCGGCCTCCTGATCGACGAGGGGGCGAGCCGCGGCAACCTCCTCTCGGGGGAGGCCGACCACATGATCCTGACGGTCAGCAAGATCGAGGCCGAGAAGCAGTCGAATCCGGGGTACCGGGCGTTCCTCGCGAACGGGTTCAACGTGACGAGGATCCTCGTCCTGATCTTCTGGGAGGTCGTCCTCGAGATGCTCGCGGCCTCGCGGCAGAAGAGCCGCGACGTGCGTCCGCGCGGGCATCGCGGCGGCATCTATCCCCTGCTGCGCGCCGTCCTGTGCGTCTTCATCCGGGATCTCATCGTGTACGGCGTCCTGACCGACATGATGAAGGGCCGGCCCGCGGTCTACGCGACGTTCTCGAGCTACGACGAGGTAGCCCACCACTCAGGGCTCGAGCGCGCGGACACGCTCGAGGCCTTGCGCAAGCTCGACGAGCACTTCGCGCGCATCGATCGCGCCCGCCGCTACGCCGCGCGTCCATACGAGATCGTGGTGCTGTCGGACCACGGCCAGACGCAGGGCGCGACGTTCAAGCAGCGCAACGGCTACGGGCTCGACGACCTCGTGCAGCGCTCGCTCGCGAGCGGCAACGTCACCGAGATCGCCGGCGGCGACGAGCAGAGCTCGATGGTCGGCCACGCCCTGAACGAGGCGACGGGCAAGAAGAGAGAAGCGGGCGAAGAACGACGTCTCGGACAAGCAGGTGGTCGTCCTCGGGTCGGGAAACCTCGGGCTCGTCTACCTGATGGAGGAGCGGCGCCGCTTGACGCTCGAGGAGATCGACGAGCGCCATCCACGACTTATTCCCGCGCTGCGCGAGCATCCTCACGTCGGTTGGCTGCTCGTCCGCTCGAGCCAGCGCGGCCCGCTCGTGCTCGGCAGGGCCGGGACGCGCTACCTGGCGGACGGCCGGATCGAGGGCGAGGATCCTCTCGCGACGTTCTCGCCGACCGCGGCCCAGCACCTCTTGCGGACGGACGGGTTCCGGCACGTCGCCGACATCATGGTCGGCAGCTTCTACGATCCCGAGCTGGACGAGGGCTGCGCGTTCGAGGAGCTCATCTCGTTCCACGGAGGGATCGGCGGCCCGCAGACGCAGCCGTTCATCCTCTCGCCCGTGGCGCTCCCGCTGCCGGCCGAGCAGATCGTCGGCGCCGCTGCGGTTCACGGCGTGCTGAGGGGCTGGCGGCTGGCGCTGAACGGCAAGACCGCCTGAGCTCCGCTGCGCGTTTCATCCCGGGCGGACGATGCAGGCTGCGCCGCAGTAGGATCTGATCGGCTCAACGGCAACGAGGGAGGTAGCGAATGGCGGACCTGATCGCGATCGGGTACGACGACATGGACACGGCGGCTCATGCGCTCGACGAGGTCGACCGGCTGCGCGGCGATCTCCTGATCGAGGCCGACGCCGCGGCGGCGATCGTCTGCAAGGAGGACGGCAAGTTCCGCGTCACCACGAACCACCACGAGGTCGGGACGGGCTCGGTGTGGGGCATGTTCTGGGGCCTGCTCTTCGGCATGCTCTTCTTCGTCCCGGTCCTCGGCATGGCCGTGGGGGCGGGGCTCGGGGCGCTGATGGGCAAGGTCACGAAGTCGAGCATCGACAAGGAGTTCCAGGAGCAGGTGCGCGACATGCTGAAGCCGGGCACGTCGGCGCTCTTCCTCGTGGTCGAGAAGGTCACGCCCGACAGGGCCGTCGAGGCGCTCAGCGCCTACGGCGGAAACGTGCTCAAGACCTCGCTCTCGAAGGAGGACGAGCAGGAGCTCCAGGAAGCGCTCCACGGCAAGGCCGCTGCCTGACTCGGGATTCGCAAGCTGCTAACAGAAGGAGAGCACTATGGCAATTGGACCCGTCCAGCTCATCGTCCTGGGCTTCGATCATCCGGAGTTCCACGGTGAGATCATCGAGGAGCTCGAGAGGCTCCGTGAGAGCGACACCGTTCGCGTCATCGACGCGCTCGCGGTGCACAAGGACGCGGGCGGCGAGATCGAGGTCGCCCATCTGAGCAACCTGTCCAAGGACGAGGCGATCGAGCTCGGCAGCAAGGTCGGCGCGCTCATCGGGCTCGGAATCGAGGGCGAGGAGGGCGCCGAGGCCGGCGCGGTTGCCGGAGCGGAAGCGGCGGCCGACGGGATCCAGGCGTTCTCGGACGAGGACGCCTGGGACGTGATCGAGGAGATCCCGAACGACTCGGCGGCTGCGTTGATCCTGCTCGAGCACCACTGGGCCGTCCCGCTGCGCGACGCGATCGCGCGCGCAGGCGGGTTCCGGATCTCGGACGGCTTCATCAGCCCGCTCGACCTGGTTGCGATCGGGCTCGTGACCGCCGAGGAGGCGCAGCAGCTGCACGACATGAACACGGCCCGGAGCGCGTAGCCCCGAACGGTTAGCCTTCAGGAAGGAAACGACGAGCAGGAGGTTCGAGATGATGGGATCTCGCAGGGTGGCCCGGCGCACGTCGCGCCGCGTGGCCCGCCGCCGCTGAGAACCGATCGACTCGTGGGCGCCCGGTCGGCGCCCACGAGTCTGTGTCCCGCCGTCGCCGGGCGCGCCGAGCGATTCTGAGCCTTCATCCGGTTCGACACGATGGAATCTATGCCGGGCGGTCTGACAATCCGCCGACCGGCCGGGGATCGGCCCCCGGCGTAAGAACGAACAAGGAGGTCCGACGTGACCCTGGCAGCCGACTACCCGTTCCTGGACATCCTCTGGACGATGCTCATCTTCGCGCTGTTCGTGATGTACGTCTGGGTCGTGATCATGTGCCTGGCCGACAACTTCCGGCGACACGACCACGGCGGCGGCGCGAAGGCTGCCTGGACGCTCTTCATCATCTTCTTCCCGCTGCTGGGCGTGCTCACGTACATGATCGCGAGGCCGAACGTCGGGGGGGAGGGCGTCGTCTGACACGAAGCCCCCGAACAGGCGATCAGAAAGCGGGCTGGCGTAGGATGCGCGCCCGTGACGGATCCGGACCCGACCCCGCCGACCGATCCAGGCTCGCTCCTCCGGAGCAGGCAGTATCAGGCGCTGCTGGTGATCGCGGCGGTGATCGGCCTGCTCGTGTCGCTCGCGGCCTGGGGCTTCCTCGAGGCCATCTACTACATCCAGCACGGCGTCTACGACGATCTCCCGCCGGATCTGGGATTCGACAGCGTTCCCTGGTGGTGGCCGCTTCCGTGGCTGGCCCTGGCGGGAGCGCTGGTCACCTTCGCGATCCAGCGGCTCCCGGGCCGGGGCGGCCACGTCCCAGCGGACGGCCTCGCGGTGGGCGGTGCGCCGCCGCAGCCGATCGATCTACCGGGCGTGCTGCTGGCGGCCCTCGCGACGATCGGCCTGGGGCTCGTGCTGGGGCCCGAGGCACCGCTGATCGCGCTCGGTACGGGTCTCGGGATCCTGGCGATCCGCCTGGTCAGAAAGGACGTGCCCCAGCAGGCGCTCGGGATGATGGCGGCTGCGGGGAGCTTCGCGGCGATCGCGTCGCTCTTCGGCTCACCCGTCGTCGGCGCGGTGGTCATCATCGAGGCCGCGGGCCTCGGCGGCGCCATGCTCCCGCTCATCCTCCTCCCGGGATTGCTGGCGGCCGGCATCGGATCGCTGGTATTCATCGGCATCGGCTCGTGGACCGGGCTCCCGACCAGCGACTACGCCATCGAGCCGCTCGAGCTCGCCACGTTCTCGACTCCCAGCCTCGCCGACTTCGGCTGGACGATCCTGCTCGCCGTCGTCGTCGCCGTGGCGACCGTCGCCGTGATCCGGCTTGCCCGCGCCGTCAAGCACGTGGTCGACAAGCGGCCGCTCGTCCTCACGATCGCCGCTGCGCTTGCGGTCGGCGGCCTTGCGATCGCCTACTCCCAGGCGACCGACGAGTCGGAGAACACGGTCCTGTTCTCGGGTCAGGACGCCTTCGGCGCGCTGGTCGGCCCCGGCGCGGACCTGGCACTCTCGACGCTCGCCTTGCTGCTCGCGTTCAAGGGCCTCGCCTGGGCGCTCTCGCTCGGGAGCTTCCGCGGCGGCCCCACGTTCCCGGCGCTGTTTCTCGGCGCCGTGGGAGGTCTGCTGGCCGCGCACCTTCCCGGGTTCTCGGAGACGCCGGCGGTGGCCGTCGGTATGGCCGCCGCGGCCGTCGCCGTGCTATTGCTTCCCCTGTCGTGCACGATCATCGTCCTGATCTTCGTGTCCGGATCGGGGCTGGGCACCTCACCGCTCATCATCGTGTCAGTCGTCATCGCCTACCTCACCGCTAAGTTGCTCTCGTCGCGTCCGACCCAGGAGACGGGCGACGCTGCGACCGGCGCGGTGGCAGAAAGAGGGGTCTCACCATGACTACCGACGTCACTCCAACGGATACCAAGGTGCACGAGGTAGGTACGGCTCGCGCGCGTCGGGTCGAGCATTTCACGCCTGCCGAGCGCGCGGCGAGGGGCAAGGCGGCGCGCGCCGAGATCCCTCGCTCCGCGCATGCCGCGTGGGAGCCGACCGGCACAGCGACGCTCGCCCGTCGATCTGCTCGAGGAGCAGGCGCAGACGAGGGTGCCCGAGCTCGTCCCGATCCGCTACGGGCGCATGCTCGTCTCGCCCTTCACGTTCTACCGGGGAGGGGCCTACCTCATGGCCGCCGATCTCGCAGGGATGCCGCGCACCGGTCTCCACGTGCAGCTCTGCGGTGACGCGCACCTCTCCAACTTCGGGATGTTCGCCGCACCCGACCGGCGGCTGGTGTTCAGCATCAACGACTTCGACGAGACGTTGCCGGGCCCGTTCGAGTGGGACGTGAAGCGCCTCGTCGCGAGCTTCGAGATCGCGGGGAGAGACCGCGGCTTCGATGAGGCCGACCGTCAGGCGATCAACCGCCTGGTCGTGCAGGCGTATCGGGAGTGGATGCGGAAATTCGCCGCGATGCCGAACCTCGATCTCTGGTACGTGCGTCTCGACGTCGAGGAGGTGGCCGAGCAGTTCCGAGCGCAGGCGACGAAGAAGGACCGCAAGCAGTTCGAGCGCAACGTTGCCAAGGCCCGTTCGAAGGACAGCCTCAAGGCCTTCACCAAGCTCACCGAGATCGTCGACGGCGAGCCTCGCATCAAGAGCGATCCGCCGATCGTCGTGCCGATCGACCAGCTCATCCCCGCGGACGAGCTCCCGCGCTGGGAGGAATACGTGGCCGGCGTGATCCGGTCGTATCGGGGAACGCTCCCGCGGGATCGCCGCCGCCTGATGGAGGAGTACCGGTATGTCGACGGCGCCCGGAAAGTTGTCGGCGTCGGAAGCGTCGGAACGCGGGCCTACATCATGCTGCTGCTCGGGCGGGACGGAGACGACCCGCTGTTCCTCCAGTACAAGGAAGCGCAGGCCTCCGTCCTCGAGCCGTTTCTCGGCAAGAGCGAGTTCGCGAACTGCGGCCGGCGAGTCGTCGAGGGCCAGCGGCTGACCCAGGCCGCGAGCGACATCATGCTCGGCTGGATCCGCGTCGATGAGGGGCTCGACGGACGGGCACGGGACTTCTATGTCCGCCAGCTCTGGGACGCGAAGGGGTCGGCCATGATCGAGGTGATGGATCCCCACCAGATGACGATGTAC
This sequence comes from uncultured Thermoleophilia bacterium, assembly GCA_963797645.1. GTDB lineage: Bacteria > Actinomycetota > Thermoleophilia > Gaiellales > Gaiellaceae > CAWCQC01. Next base: position 249,843 of record CAWCQC010000016.1, read on the forward strand.
GCCAAGGTGTGTGGAGCCGAGCTCGCCCGCGCGCATGCCCGTTCGGGCGACGCGGTCGCGATCGCCAGCTATCTGGGCTCGAGCGATGCGTTCGACCGCGCGCTTGCGGTGTTCGCGGAGTCGTATGCGAACCAGAACGAGCGCGACTACGAAGTGCTCCAACAAGCGGTCGAGAGCGGCAAGGTGGAGGCACAGGCGGGCGTATAGGCACTGCATCCCGTGAGTCGTTGCGTGGCTCGCCCGCGCGCGGCAGCTCAGATGCCATGCTGGGCCGCGACGCGACCGGTGCGGATCGCTTCGAGGAGCGTGGCGTGGTCCCGCTCTGTCTGTTCGGCATAGGCGCCGGCGAACTCGACGATCGCCCGGTCGAACGCATCGCTCTGTCCGAGGTATCCCGCAATGGTCGCGGCCTCACCCGAGCGGGCGTGGGCGCGTGCCAGGGCGGCTCCGCACGCCTCGGCGTAGATCACGAAGTTCTCCGGCGCGATCCTTGCGACGTCGATCCCGCCCTTCATATCGCGCAGCTGGCGGAAATAAAAGTTCGTCGTTCCGTCGATCGGGCTCGTGATCCAGCCGAGGAAGACGTCGCTGGCCGCCTGCATGAGGCGCTGCCCGTAGACGACGCGCTGGCCGCTGTGCGGGTACTCGCTCGGGCCCGCATACGGCTCGAGAACAGAGGCTTCCGCCTGCTTGAACTGGAGGAACAGCGGATCGCCGTCGCCCTTGCCGCGCAGGAGCACCATGTACGCCCTGGTTCCGACGCTGCCGACGCCGACGACCTTGAGCGCCACGTCGACGAACTCGTAGCGGTCGAGAAGCTGATGGCGGAGAACGCCCATCGATCCTCGCATCTGTGTCAGTGACTCTGTGACGAGCCGATCGAGGTCTCCCAAGTCGACATGCTGGATGAGCGGCGGGTCGTCCTTGATCCGGTAGGCGCCGTTCGTTTTCTCGGTGAACCGCTCCAGCGCGTGGAGACTCGTCCGGCGCTGAGCCTTGCCGATCGCCTTGTCGAGGCGCTTCCTCGCCTTCGGAGTCAGCCGTACGAGCTCGTCCGCCATCGTGACGTCGAGGCGGGCGTACCACGTCTCGAGGTGTCCCATCGGCGCAAAGCGATGGATGTGGGTTCGGTAGAACTTGACGCACGCCGCGGCCGCCGCCAGGGCTTGCTTGCGTCCGAGCCCCAGGTCGTCGCCGGCGACCACGAGACTGGCGGCGAGGCGCTTCACGTCCCACTCGAACGGCGCCGGCAGCACCTCGTCGAAGTCGTTGACGTCGAACACGAGGTTCCGCTCCGGCGTTGCAAAGAAGCCGAAGTTCGACAGGTGGCAGTCTCCGCAGGCGGTCACGCGGATCCCGCTCGACGGCGTTCCGGCGAGGTCGGCGGCCATCACGGCCGCGGAGCCGCGCAGGAACGCGAACGGTGATGCCGCCATGCGGCCGTACCGGATCGGCACGAGCTCGGGCACTCGCGTTTCCGCCTGCTGCTCGAGGAGGCCGATCGGGTCGGGACGGGCTGCACCGGCTTCGAACGTCGAGTGGCTCGAGCGAGGAGTCGTCCGCCGTAGGGCGCGGCCGGCGTCGTACTGGTCGTCGGCGGACGGATAGCGCGACTGCACGTCCTCCATCGGGCGCCGACTCTAACGGCTCAAATACCCTCCCGGGCCGACACTCGTCCGGAACGGATCGCTTCGACAAGCGCGGCGTGATCGCGTTCCGTCTGCTCGGCGTACGCTTCGGCGAACTCGACGATCGCGCGGTCGAAGGTATCGCGACCGCCGAGATAGCCCGCGATCAGCGCTGCATCGCCGGATCGGGCGTGCGCTCGCGCGAGCGAGGCACCGCAGACCTGCGCGTAGAGGGCGAAGTCGGCGGGCACCATTCCCTCCGCCTCGAACGAGCCCTTCATGTCGCGCAACTGGCGGACGTAGTAGTGGATCCGGCTGTCGAGGGGACCGCTGACCCAGCCGAGGAAGATGTCGCTCGCCGCCTGGCTCAGCCGCTGGCCGCAGACGACGCGCTGGCCGTGATGGGGATACCGGCTCGCGCCGGCGTAGGCCTCGAGCACGGACGCCTGAGCCTCCTTCAGCTGGAGGAAGAGCGGGTCGCCGTCGCCCTTGCCGATCATCAGGATCATCATCGTCCGCGTGCCGACGCTGCCGATGCCGACGACCTTCAGGGCGAAGTCGGCGAACACATAGCGGTCGAGAAGCCGCCGGCGCTCGTCGGACATCGATGCCTTGACCTGCGTGACGGCCGACTCGACGACGCGATCGAGGTCCGGCACGTCGACGTGCTGGATCAGCGGCGGATGGTCCTTGATCCGGTATGTGTCGTCGATCTTCTCGGCGAATCGCGCGAGCGAACCGAGGCTCGTTCGGGCACGCGCCTTCTCGATCGCCTTCCCGAGCCGCCTGCGCGCACGGTCGGAGACGGCCATGACCGCTTCCAGCGAGGCGACGTCGATGCGCGCGTACCAGATGTCGAGGTACCCCATTCCCGCGTACCCGCGCATCTTCGTCCGGTACGACTCGACACAGGAGCGGGCTGCGCCCGTGCAGTCATTGCGGGAGAGCCCGGCCGTGCGGGCCGCGACGACGATGCTCGCCGCGAGCCGCTTCACGTCCCACTCGAACGGCGCCGGCAGCGTCTCGTCGAAGTCGTTCAGGTCGAAGACGAGGTTGCGCTCGGGGGTGGCGAAGATCCCGAAGTTCGAGAGGTGGCAGTCGCCGCAGGCCTCGACCTCGATCCCGCTCCTCGGCGACGAGCCGAGGTCGGCGGCCATCACCGCGGCGGATCCGCGTAGGAACGCGAACGGCGAGGCCGCCATGCGGCCGTAACGGAATGGAACGAGCTGCGGCACGCGGGTCGTCGCCTGAGCCTCGAGGATCTCGATCGGGTCACCGCGCGCCTCGCCGGGATCGAAGGCTGCCTGGCTCGAGCGCGGCGACGACTGCCGCAGGGCGCGGCCGGCCGCGTACTGCTCATCCACCGACGGGAGGGCTTGTCCTTCGCCCTGCACGCCGCTGTCCGCCTGACTGCTCGGCTAGGCGCCGGTCGGCGTCGCGGGGGGAGCCTTGTCGGGCAGGCTCGCCTCGGGGTGCTCGCGAGCGCACTGACGCACGAGGACTTCGTAGCCGGCGGCGAGGATCGCCATCACGACGACCGCCGGGACCCAGCTCGTCCGTTGCGAGGGAGACCAGAGCAGGAAGAGCAGGCCGACGAGCAGCACGACGACGTAGCCGATCCAGCGGTGGGCGGCCACGTGCGGGGCGAGCCAGGCGCCGCGCGGAGGTCGCCCATCGAGCCGGCCCGAGCAGCGCCGTCACGAGCACGCCGATGAGCCCGAGCACGAGGGCTCCGAGGGCCGCCGCTTTGAGGGCCTCCGTGGCGATCGCCCAGGTCCCGAGCGCCGCTGCCTTGTACGTCGCGTCTGTGACCAGCGAGTCGATGACGCCGTCTCCGACGAAGCGGCGGAGCACCAGGACGAGGAGCGCGACGACGATGAGCGAGATCGAGACGCTCCGAAGTGCTTCGCGGCGCCGGCCCCGGGCCAGGTAGACGGCCAGTCCGAAGAGCACCCCGCCCCCGATCGCGAACCAGAACGAGATGGTTCGAAGCGCCTTGATGATCTTCTGGAGGGCCCCGAGCTGATCAGACTGGAGAATGACGATCTGGCCGGCGTCGGGCGGGATCCGGTCGACGAGCTGCCCGCTGCCCCCGAGCTGGGCGCCAACCTCGGCGAGGAGCGTCCGGACGTCGAGAACGACCTCGTTCCCCTGCAGCGAGACGAACTCGCCCTTGTTGTCGATCAGCCTGTCCACGGCCTCCATGGTCGCCTTGTTCGCGGCCGCCCACACGTCCAGCACCCGCGGGCGAGCCAGGACCCGGTCGACCGCCTCGATCGCGACTCGGTCGAGGCCGGAGGCGATCGCGCTCGAGAGCCCGGCAGCCGCGGGCGGGAGTGCCCCCTCGAGCTGCTGTGCCACGGCCTCCGGGTTATAGAGCTGCCCGACGACGTACGTCGACAGCCCGGCGCGGACCTCGTCGTTCTCGAGCAGCTCCTTGCTCGTCTCCGACCACTTGTCCGGGTTCAGGATCCCCTGGGTGATGAGCGTGGCCCAGGCCGCGATGAAGAGCATGAGCGCGGCGAGGACGATCAGCGCGTTGACGAGGATGCGTCGCCCGCGGCCCGGTCGCGACTTGGCGGCGGGCTTGGCGGGAGTCGCTTCGTTCTCGGCAGTCGTCATCGAGGCGCCCATTCTTACCGATCCGTCGGATTGCGGGCGTCGTCCGATGTGGATGATTCCGGCGCGACCACGTTGCTGCAGGATTGGGGGCGCGCTGCCGCTAGGCGCTGATCCCGTGGGCGGCGGCGACGTGCGCGCCGGTCCTCATGCAGCGCCTTCTCGTCCTCGTGGCTGCCCGGCTTGAGGTCGAAGACGACCTTTTTCACCGTGCCGGTGAAGGGATACGGCGATTTGGCCGCGTAGGCGCGGTCGACGGGCAGGCCGTTGTCGCGGCCGACGTCCATGCCGGCGTAGGCGGAGAAGCGGAAGGAGACTGTCCTCTCCATCCGCCCCTCGCCGATCTTCTCGTCGTTCGCGTACAGAGAGACCGTTCCGCCGGCCGACCGTTCTTGCCGGTCGGCGTCGAACTGCATGCGGACCATGGCGTCCCCGGTCGGGATCGGCTCGGTCGAGACCTGCTCGTACTGCTCGACGCCCATCATCGAGTAGCTGTGGTGCAGCAGGCCGTTCTCGTCGACCCAGAGCGAGAAGCCGCCCATCTCGTCCGCCTCGGCGACGATCACGCCCTCGGCACCGTCCTCGGGGACCATCAGCTCGGCTTCGATCGCGTAGGAGCGCCCGTAGACGCGGGGGATCATCCCGGAGGCGATGTTCTCGACGTCGCCGTAGAACGTGTGCGTCGTGATCGTCGGCATCGGCGGCAGGATCCCGAAGAAGAACGAGAACCCGGCCAGCAGCGGCAACACGTTGTGCTTCTCGGCCTCCTCCCAGAACAGCTCCCTGAGTTCAGCCAGCTTCTCCGGCTTCTCCGCGGCGAGGTCATTCGCCTGCGAGAAGTCGTCGGGCAGGTAGTACAGCTCCCAGGTGTCCTGCTCCGGGTCGTAGGTTCCGGGTGCGAATCTCGCGATGGTCGACGCCGATACGTCCCAGGGGATGCGGTCGAGCTTGCAGGCGGCCCACCACCCGTCCTTGTAGATCGCGCGGTTGCCGTAGATCTCGAAGTACTGGACGGTGTGCCGCTCGGCGGCGTTCGCGTCCTCGAAGGTGTAGAGGAAGCTCGTACCCTCCATCGGCTTCTGGGCGGTCCCGTCCACGACCGTGGGCTCGGGGATGCCGGCCGCTTCGAGGATCGTCGGCCCGATGTCGATGCAGTGAGTGAACTGGGTGCGCAACCCGCCGGCGTCCTCGATCCGGTCCGGCCAGGAGATCACCATGCCGTTGCGCGAGCCGCCGAGGTGGGAAGCGACCTGCTTGCCCCACTGGAACGGCGCGTTCCCGGCCCACGCCCACGCGGCCGCGTAGTGCGGCGCGAACGCGTCGGTGCCCCAGGCGTCGAGCCCGCCGTACTGCTCGAGCAGCGAGAGCTGCTGCTCGGGAGTCAGGACGATCCCGTTCTGCATCGTCAGCTCGTTGAACGATCCGGTCAGCGTTCCCTCCATGCTCGCGCCGTTGTCCCCGAAGATGTAGATGACGAGCGTGTTGTCGAGCTCGCCCAGCTCCTCGACCGCGTCGAGCAGGCGGCCGACGTTCCAGTCGGCGTTCTCCTGGAAGCCGGCATAGACCTCCATCTGCCGCGCGTACAGCTTCTTCTCGCTGTCCGAGAGCGAGTCCCAGGCGGGGAGCGCGTCCGGTCTCGGCGTGAGCACCGCATCCGGCGGGATCACGCCCAGCGTCTTCTGCCGTTCGAAGGTCTCCTCGCGGAGCACGTCCCAGCCCTGGTCGAACTTGCCGCGGTACTTCTCGCTCCACTCGAGCGCGACCTGGTGTGGCGCGTGCGAGCACCCGGTTGAGTAGTAGACGAACCACGGCTTTTCCTGGTCCTGGGCGCGCACCCGGTGCAGCCAGCGGACCGCCTGATCGGTGAGGTCATCCGGCCAGTAGTACTCCTTGGTGTCCTCGCCCTCCGGGACGCCGAGGGTCGTGTTGTCCTGCGTGATCAGGGGGTCGTACTGGCCCGCCTCGCCGCCGAGGATGCCCCAGAAGTGATCGAATCCCCACGCGTTCGGCCAGCGGTCGAACGGCCCGGCCGCACCCTGGACGTGATCCGGGGTCAGGTGCCACTTGCCGAACCCGGCGGTCGAGTAGCCGTTGCCCTGGAGCGCCCGCACGAACGGAGCGCAGTCCTTCGGCACGCTCGCCGAGTAGCCCGGAAATGGGCCCGGGAACTCGCCGATCGACCCGAACCCGACGGTGTGGTGGTTGCGGCCTGTCAGCAGGGCGGCGCGGGTGGGCGAGCACAGCGCGGTGACGTGGAAGCGGTTGTACCTGAGGCCCTGGTCGGCGACGCGCGTCATGGCCGGCGTCGAGACGGGCCCACCGAACGTGGACGGGTTCCCGAAGCCCGCGTCGTCGATCAGCACGAGCAGCACGTTCGGCGCGCCCTCGGGCAGCGACGGCGTCATGTTGATCGTCCAATCGGCGACGGACGCGTCGAGCGTTCGCCCGATCGCGCCGCCGAAGTTCGGATCCGGGATGGGCAGCACCGTCCGGTCCGGGCTGAACTTCCCCATCGCTTCGGCGAGCGACTCCTTCAATGCGCCGGTGCCCTTCTTGTCGCCCCGGACAAGCGACCGGAGCAGCGCGCCCGCGAGCGCCTGCTCGACGCCGAGCCGCTGCTCGTCGTCGAAGATCGCGATGATCCCGGCCGACCCTGGCGGCAGGTTCTCGCCGATATTGTCGTGAATCTTGTTCTCGACTCGGTGGTCGGCGAATCGGCCGACCACCCTGCCCGCGACCGCCCCGACGGCGATCGACGCGAGCAGCGGCGGCGCAAACAGGCCGACTGCGAGCCCGACCCCGCCGCCCCAGCCCGTCCCCTTACGGCCGAGGTTGTCGCCGGTCTGCTGCACCGCGACGCTGCCGTCCTCCGCGTGCGTGACGAGGATGACGCCCTCGATCGAGACCTTCTTCTCCTTGACGAGCGCGACGAGCGCCTCGAAGTCCTTCGTTGCCTCGTCGATGTCCTGGTAACCGGCAACAAGGACGTCCGTTATCTCAGCCATCGCGGCTCTCCCTTCGATTCCATCCGGAGACGATATGAGGATGCATCAGAAACAGCGTGAAAGCTCCCGTACTTGGCGGCAGACTAGGCGCCCTCTCCCAAGTTGGCGCGAGCGGCGCGTCGCTGGTGTTGCTGACGTTGCGCGCCGACCGCGGCGACGGCGGCCTAGCCGTCGCCCCGGTCGCGCAGTCACGAGCTACGAACAGGCGCGCGCCGGCTCTGCGATGACGCCGGTGGGTTCAGACGCTTGCGGTACCAGAGGACGGCCGCGCCCGACGGGAAGTCCTCGACTCGACCCACGAGCTCGTAGCCGGCCCGCTGATAGAGGCGCCGGGACTGAAAGTCGTAGGTGAAGTGGACCGTCTGCGTGCATCCGCGCGCTGCCGCCTCGGCCTCGGCCGCGGCGAGGAGCCGAATCCCGAGCCAGCGACCTCTGAGACTCGGGTCCACCCAGAGGTTCTGCAGCTCGCAGCAGTCGCCCCACGTCCAGCCACTGATGCCGGCTACGATCCTGCCGGCGTCGCGCACGAAGATCGCCAGCTCGGCAGAGTCACCGAGCCCGGTGGCGGCGGACGCCTCATGACGGATCTGCGTTTCGAGGAATTCGACGTCGAGCGGATCCGGATCGTCCTCGACGTGGAACTCCGGTGCGACCAACCGGTCAGGCGCCGACGATCTGCTCGAGGAGCGAGGCATCGTCGAAGTACGTCCGGTACGACTTGATCTTCCCGTCGCGGAAGTCGGCCACGGTGACACCGGCCAGCTGGACATGCCGTCCTGTTCCTTCCAACACCGCCCCCTCGTCGAGGACGAGCGGCCCCGTGTGATCGGCTTCGACGAGCCACTCGGCGAAGGCCTTGTTGCCCACTTCGTCGACTCCGCGGAACGAGAGGACGACGTTGGAGAACGCCTCTTCGCGGAGAGCGGCGAGCTCGGTGAGTGCCGGCAGCCCCGACACGGAGGCGATGCGGCGACCACCCGACGACATCGTCGGTGAACAGCGTGCCCAGATCGACCGATGCGCCGCCGACCTCGGCCTCGAGCGCCTTCTGTAGCACGTCCTTGCGCGACTCGCTCATAGCAACCCCCTGTCCCGGCTGTTATCGATCGGCCGACGTCTTCTGACAATCCGAGGTGCGTTCAGATCCCCAGGGCCTTCGCCTTGGCCGCCGCGAACTCGTCGTCCGTCAGCGCGCCCGACTCGTGCAGCTTGGCGAGGTGCTCGATCTGGTCTGCCGGATCTGCCGGAGGCGGCGCATACTGCGCCGGAGCTGCCGGAGGGGGCGCGGCTGGCGGCGGAGCTGCCGGAGGAGGCGCTTCCTGGTAGTCGTCGGCGGGCGCCTCGTCGTCCGCCGGTTGTTGCTCGTCCCTCTTCTTCGCCTCGTGGTGAGCGACCGCTCCTCCGACCACTGCTCCGGCCACGAGCGCGCGGCGCCTGGTCCGTCGCCTCATTCCCATGGGGACTCCTTCCCTTCGTTGCGACACCTCGGCCAGCAAGCAGCGTCCGAAGTCGAATCCAGCGCGGGTAGATTACACAAGTGCGGACGCCGATCAAGCACTCGCCGGACCCGATGTACGCGGAGTTCGAGGTGCACCGCTCGATGATCCGCGACCGAGTCCGCACCGAGGCTTTCCAGCATGCGATCGACTCGGTGGTGCGCTCTGGCGACACCGTGCTCGACATCGGGGCGGGAAGCGGCATCCTGAGCGTGTTCGCGGCGCGGGCGGGGGCTGCGCGCGTCTACGCGGTGGAACAGACCTCGGTCGCAGTCCTGGCGCAGCAGCTGGCCGCCGCCAACGGAGTCGCGGAGATCGTCAGGGTGATCCACGGCGACGTCATGGATATCGAGCCGCCGGAGCGAGTCGACGTGATCGTCTCGGAGTGGCTCGGAGGGTTCGGGATCGACGAGGGGATGCTCGTTCCGGTCATCGCCGCCCGTGACCGCTGGCTCAAGCCGGGCGGAGTCATGATTCCCCGCTCGGTCACGGCGTGGGCAGCTCTGGTGCACGACCGCTACCTCGGGGAGACGGTGGAGTTCCTACGCGGACAACCCGTACGGCCTCGACCTCGACGACCTGGTCGAGAAGACCGTCAACGAGATCTCCTACTCCGGCGGCTTCCGCCACCTGGCGGCCGGTGACAGGCGATCCGAGCCGAGCCGGTTGTGGACGACGAACGTGGAGCTGATCCCGCTCGAGCGCGCGCAGTCGCCGCACGAAGCCGAGACGCTGCTGCACGTCCACGACCACGGCACGGCCAACGCGCTCGCACTCTGGTTCAGCGCCGAGCTCGCACCCGGCATCTCACTGTCCGTCGGGCCCGGCGACCCACCGACGCACTGGGGGATGACGACGGCCCCGCTGCACCGGCCCGTGGAGCTCACGCCCGGCATGGTCGTCCGCGCCAGAGTCAGGACCGCCCCGGCTCGGCCGGTCGGGACATGGACGAGCTGGGCCATCGCGATGCCAGGCGCCGACTGGGAGGAGCACGACGAGCAGTCGGTCTGGGAGGAGATCGACGACTGAGCGAACCCCCACGCCTTCGGCCTCGACCTGCACGAATCGCGCAGTTTCGAGCCGGGACCAGGCTCAGACCTCGACCGGTGGCTCTGCGAGGAGGCCGCGCAGTCGCCCGGCCTCGACGACGTTGCCCTTGTCTTCGTACAGTCGGAGGCCCTCTTCGAGCGCCTCTCGAGACTCCTGCGGGCGGCCGGCGAGGCGTAGGACCTCGCCGAGATCGGCAAGCGCCTGCGCTCGCAGTTCGAGGACGTCGGTTGCCGATGCGATCGCCACCGCTTCGCGGCCGACGCGTTCGGCCTCGTCGAGCTTGCCTTTCCGTGCCAAGACCTTCGCCCGCACACGGCGCCAGTGGACCTGCGCGTCGTGATCTTCGGGGGCCGTGAGGCGCTCGGGGCGCCACCGTTCCGTCAGTAGCAGCGCCTCCTCCTCGTCTCCCTGAGCGAGGACCGCCTCGACCAGGTACGGCGCGGTACTCGCAAGAAAGCCCAGCTCCCCAACCTGCTCGTAGTGCTCGCACACCGGGCGCAGCTCGACGCTCAGCCGCCACGGCGTCGCCTGCGAGCAGCTCGATGTCGCCTGCAACGAAACGTAGGTGGGAGTCGTCAAGTCCATGCTCCTCCGCCAACGCTCGTGCTTGTGAAGCGAAGCGGCGCGCGGCGTCGAATTGACCCTGCGCGGCCCCGAGGTGCGCGCGCATCAGGAGGAACACCATCTCGAGCCTCCCGGTGATCGCGGCGTGTGAGCCGAACTCATCCAGTCGCCGCAGAGCTTCCTCCACCGGTGTAGGGCCGACACGCATCGCCGCACAGAGGTACTGGATGCTCTCGGCCTCCTCGGCCCGGTCGCCCGCGTCGTGTGCGCGCCGGGCGGCCCGCTCGAGATCCGGAAGCGCCGCCGCAGCCTCGCCGCTCCAGAACCGGTGCTTCCCGCGGAGCGTGAGCGCGCGCGTGAGCCCCGATTCGTCGCCAACCTCGTCGAACACCTGGATCGCCGCGTCGACCTCGCGCAGGACATCCTCCCACTCGACCCCGGTCTGCGCGGACCTGAGAGAGCGCAGATCAGCGAGCGCGATGCCTGCGTCCGCCGCGACCGCGCGCTCGCCCGCCGCCTGTCCCTCGCGGACTGCCTCGGAAAGCACCGCGTCCGCTCGCTCCAGTTGGCCCTGTTCTCTCAGTGCTCGACCGAGCGACGGTGAGAAGCTGAGACGAAGCGGATCGTCGACCGCAAGCAATCGGCCGCCCGTTCGAGCAGGTTCACAGCCGCCCGTGAATCGGCGCGGGCGTACGCCCGACGTCCGGCCGCAGCGAGGCGTTCGGCGGCTTGCGCGGCGAGGGCACGAGCCTCTCTCGCCGGGCGGCCCGAGTCCCATGAGACTGCGGTAGGCCTGCTCGAGGTGGTAGCCGATGACCTCGTCGAATTCCTCGCCTCTGCCCCCGAGCCAGCCGGCAAAGCGCTCGTGCAGCTCGGAGCGGAGCTCCTTGGAGATGCGCTCGTACGCGGCGTCGCGGATCAGTATGTGCCGGAAGCGGAAGGTGTCCTCGATCGCTTCGTGCGGGCGGATCAGTTCCTTGCGGACGAGGGCCGCGAGCTGCGCCCCGGCGGGCCGACGCCGGTCGGAAGCCAACTCTCCGAGCGCCTCCCACTCGAACTCGAGGCCGACGACGGAGGCGCGCTCGAGTATCTCCCGCTCCTCCTCCGGGAGCGAATCGAGCCGTGCCGCGAGAAGCGCCTGAATCGTCGGGGGCACACGCTCAGGGTCGCCTCCTTCCGCGAGCATCGCGAGCAACTGCTCGACGAAGAGTGGATTCCCCGCAGCAACCTCGCCGATCCTGGCTCGGGTATCGACGGACAGCTGGGAGTGACTGACGAGCTCCGTGATCAACTCGTCCGACTCGGCCGGCGAGAGCGGCTCGAGCGTGATCGTCTCCGCCTGCAAGCGCCCACCCCACGTCGGGCGGACGTCGATCAGATCGGGACGCGCGAGGCACAGCAGCAGCAGCGGCGCGTCGCGAGTCCAGTCCACGAGATGCTCCAGGAGGTCGAGCAGGGTCGGCTCGGCCCAATGGATGTCCTCGACGACGAGCGCGACAGGCTGCTCGCGTGCGCGACCCTCGAGCGCCTTCCTGACAGACCAGAAGACGTCCTCCGGTGCGACTTCAGAAAGCGCGGCGGCGAGCTCGTCCTCGGCGTCGGCCTCGCGGAAGATCTCGACGAGTGGCCAGTAGGTGATGCCCTCGCCATAGGGGAGGCAGCGACCGGACAGGACGCTCGCCTCGTCGGCCAGCATCGCGACGAGCTCGAGGGCAAGCCGCGACTTGCCGATCCCCGGCGGCCCGAGGACGGTGACGAGCCGGCAGCCTCGCTCGGAAACGGAGCGGTCGAAGGCGGCGCGCATCTGCGCGAGCTCGTCGCGGCGTCCAACGAGCGGTGCGTCGAGTCGCCGGCCGAAGGCGGGCGCACCCTCGATCACTCGCAGCAGGCGGTACGCGACGACGGACTCCGCCTTCCCCTTGAGCGACAGCGGCTCGACAGGCTCGACGTCGATCGCCCCGCGGGAAAGGCTTCGCGTCTGCTCACCGATCAGGATCTCGCCCGGTTGCGCAGCCTGCTCGAGACGGGCGGCGACGTTGACGGCGTCGCCCGTCGCCAGCCGCTCGTCAGTGCCGACGACGACCTCTCCCGTATTGACGCCGGTGCGGAGTTGCAGTGACACGCCGTAGTCGCGCTCGAGCTCGTCGTTGAGGGAGGCAAGCGAGCCCCCGAGCTCGGCGACCGCGCGGAGCGCACGCAAGGCGTCGTCCTCGTGCACCGTCGGCACGCCGAAGACCGCCATCACCGCATCGCCGATGAACTTCTCGACCGTGCCGCCGTGCGACTCGAGGCAACGCTTTGCCGCCTCGAAGAAGCGCGCCATCACACGGCGCAGCGACTCGGGGTCGAGCTGCTCGCCGAGCGCGGTCGAGCCGGTTACGTCCGTGAAGACGACGGTGACGATCTTTCGCACCTCTCGCGCCGCGGCCGCGCCCAGCTCGGCGCCGCAGGCGTTGCAGAAGCGAGCGCCATCGGGGTTAGCCTGGCCGCAGCTCGAGCAGGTGATCACACAGGAAGCGTATGCGGCTTACCCGAGCGAGTCAGCCCGTCGAAAGCTTCATCGCCGTCCACGATTGATCGGGCTACGACTGCGCCGGCCCGTGAGCGTTGGCCTGGCGTGGCGTCGTGGGCGTCACGCGCGCTGGCGCAGCAGAAAGTCGAGCGTCGCGCGGTTGAAGGTCTCGGGGTCCTCGTGCAGCCCGGCGTGCGACAGATGGTCGAAGACCACCAGCTCGCTCCCGGCGATCCCGCTGTTGAGCGGCTCGGCGAAGCGCGTGGAGCAGACGAGGTCGCGCGCCCCGAACGTGATCAGCGTCGGAACATGAATGGCGCCTAGTGCCGCGCTGGCGTCGTGGGCGATGACCGCATCGGTCTGGGCCAGGAACGCGTCCACCGGCTGGGCGGGGCGGCCACGCACGAAGTCCACCAGCGTGTCGACGAACTCCGGCCGCTCCACGTACATATCGGGCGTGAAGCACCACGGGAAAATGCCCTGGATAACGACGTCCGCGACAGTCGGCAGCGTCGACGCGAGCGTCCGCCACTGCTCGACGACGATCTTCAGATAGTCGTCGCTGGCGTGCCAGCCACTGTGCAAGGAGAGCGAGCGCACGCGACGCGGATGCTTGGCCGCCAGGTGGAGGCCGACGGCGGCACCAAACGACATGCCCGCGACGTGGGCCCGCTCGATCCCGATCGCGCCGAGGAAGGCGGCGACCTGGTCGGCATGGCCGTCGGTCGAATACGGGCCGGGCGGCTTGTCGCTCTCGCCGGTGCCGGGAAGGTCGATCGCGATGCAGCTGAACTGCTCGGTGTAGGCAGGCAGCTGGAACGCCCAGCAGGCGTGGTCCGCAGAGAGGTAAGGGATCAGCAGCAGCGGCTCGCCCTCCCCCTGCACGTCGTAGTTGATCGTGAGTCCGTCTACGTCGACCCGTGGCATGTTCGCTCCCTCCTGGCCGCTGATGGCACCGCGCGCGCCTCACTCAGCGCCGCAGGCTGCAGAGCGGCTCGCGCACCCCTCGACTTGTCGAGAGGCCAGGCTACGCGCAGCGGGGCGGGTCGTCATGACCCAGACTGACCAACTTTCGACGCCGCTTTCCCGCCCTGCCGGAACTCGTCATAGGCAGTTCTGACCATCAATGAGGGCGCGACAACCCCCCCCGAGCGGGGACGGAAATTTATTTGTGCTCAACGGTAGTTCTGACTCTTTCGTTGCCCGCGTCGGCTTTTGAACATCGATTGCTCCGAGCTACGCGAATCCCGGCAGCCCAGCCCGGTGCCCGCCCATGGGGCGGAAGGGCGACCTCATCGACCGGCAGGCGGGCGCGCGCGATCAGCCAGGAGATGACCGAGTTCGAGTTCCACATGTCGCCCGTTTGGAGCTCGTCTCGCCCCCACACGGGCGTCGGGACGGTGGGTACGAGCTCGAGCAGGCGATGAGCGGTCTCTGGATCATCAGTCACGCGCACGGGGCTGGCGACCGCTTCGTCGACGTCTGGGATCGCTCCGCCCGACCAGCAGCGGACCTCGTAGCGGAAGAGTCGTAGGGCACCTGCGAAGCGGCTGCCGACAGCGCCTTCGGCGACGACGCCCCGGCGCGCGCGCCACGCATCGGGTGACGGTGCAACTTCGATGACGAAGAAGCCGTCGCCGAGGCGGACCTCGAGACCGGCATGGTAGAGGTCGAGCGGCTGGCGGCGTTCGAATGCGGCGCTCAGCGCTTCGTACGCCTTTCCGTTGAAGCGCACGAGGCGACTGCCGCTCGGCGCCCCGGCTCCCAGCGGTAACCAATAGAGGTCCACGGCTGCCGGACTGAGCTCCAGCCAAAGACCGCGTCGAGCCGATGTCGTGGCGACGTTCATCGAGTCGCGGGCAGGCTCGCTGTCTCTCCGGCGATCCGCATCATCACTCTCAGATTGGGTGGGCGCCGACCTTCGATCCTCCGCCGTCGCCGCCCGGCGACCTCGAGCGACCGAGCTTAACCGCCCAGGTCAGGGATCCGTACCGAACACTGCCGCATCCCGCGGCATCGCCAGGGAAGTCGTTTACCTGCTTTCGTCGCTGGGCACAAGTAGGAGGGAGAATCGATACAGGAGGTCGCAATGGCATCTTCGCCGACCCCCCAACCCGCGACCAGTCACTTCGACGTCGTCGTTGTCGGAGCCGGGCAAGCCGGACTCGCGGTCGGCTACTTCCTCGCTCGACAGCGGCTTCAGTTTGTCATCCTGGAAGCGGGCAGTCAGCTCGGCTCGGCGTGGCGTGGTCGCTGGGATTCGCTCAAGCTCTTCACCTCGCGTCGGTACAGCGGGCTGCCGGGGCTTCCGTTCCCCGGTAACCCGGACTGGTATGCGGGTCGCGATGAGGTGGCGCAATACCTGGAGCGGTATGCGAGGGAGTTCTCGCTCCCCGTCGAGCTGAATGGCCCGGTACGCGAGCTAGCGACGGAGGACGGGCGTTTCCGGATCGAGGTTGACGGCCGGACGCTAACGGCCGACCAGGTCGTTGTCGCGACAGGCGCATTCCAGACACCGTACGTGCCGCCATTCGCCGATCAGCTGGCGCCCGAGGTCGTGCAGATGCACAGCACCGCGTACGGGCGCGTCGACGACATCCCCGACGGCGCCGTCCTCGTGGTCGGGGGCGGCAACACGGGCTTCCAGATCGCCGAAGAGCTTGCACCCGTGCGGGACGTCCATCTCTCGGTCGGCTCCCGGCCGGCGCCGTTGCCGCAGCGCCTGCTCGGACGCGACATCTTCTGGTGGCTGTCAGCCCTCGGGGTGTTCAACAAGACGATCGAGACGCGAATCGGACAGCGGCTGAAGGAGCGGTTGCCGCTCATCGGCTCAAGCCCCCGCAAGATCCAGGAAGTCGGCGTCACGCTGCATCTGCGAGCGACCGGCGCGTCCGGGCGAACGATCACGTTCAGCGACGGAAGCACGCTCGACGTGGACGCCGTGATCTGGGCGACGGGCTACCGAAACGACTACTCGTGGATCAAGGCCGCGATCTTCGATGACCAAGGGCGGCCCCGGCACCGGCGTGGCGTCACCGAGGTTCCGGGCCTGTTCTTTGTCGGCCTGGAATGGCAGTGGACGCGGGGCTCGGCGCTCATCGGCTGGGTGAAAGACGACGCCCAGTTCATCGCCGAACAGATCACAGTCGGTGCGCGCCGGGCTGAGCACGCTCGCGAGCCGGAGCGGAGGGACACCGCAGCAGTCGGGAAAGAAGGAGGTTGACATGAGCCAGCACAGCACCCATACCGAAGCCGGTCAGTTTCCGCGCGAGGTCGATGGGCTCCCCGAGGCAACGAGTTCCCTGTGCTCGACCTCCCTGATGGCGACGAGATTGACCTGCGGATCGGCCCGGTCGCGAAGCGAATCGGGTCTGTTGCGGGTGGCCGCTTTCTCTGGTGGACTGGTCTCGCTGGGTCTCCTGACGGTGACGATCATCGGTTTCAACGTGAACTAGGTTCGCGCCTCATCTGCACGAGACGAGCGTGGGCCGTCCCCCTCCTCGCGTACTTGGCCGCTCGTCGGTACAAAGCGACACCGCGCCCGCCCAGGCACTCGGTCGGCGCTGCGAGCCTTTAGAGTCGCGCGATGCGCAAGTGGCTCCCGCTCGTCATCCTCGCGTCGGCCCAGTTCGTCATGGTGCTGGACTCGAGCGTAATGAACGTCTCGATCTCGCAGATCGTGGCCGACCTGGACACGACGGTCACTGGCGTGCAGAGCGCGATCACGATGTACACACTCGTGATGGCGGCGTTCATGCTCGTTGGCGCGAAGCTCGGCGACATCCTCGGGCGTGACCGGGCCTTCGGCCTCGGCTTGGTCGTGTACGGGCTCGGCTCGTTGATCACGGCGCTCAGCCCGAACCTCACGGTGCTGCTGATCGGCTGGTCGGGGATCGAGGGGCTCGGCGCGGTGCTGGTGATCCCGGCGATCGCCGCGCTGACCGCCGCGAATTACGAGGGTAAGGACCGCGCGCTCGCCTATGGGATGATCGGCGGCGCAGCGGGTGCGGCGATCGCCGCCGGGCCGCTGATCGGCGGCTACGTGACGACGACCTGGAGTTGGCGGTACGTCTTCGTCGGCGAGGTCGTGGTGATGATCGCGGTGCTCATCGTCCACCGGCGCATGAAGCGCGCGCCCAAGCCGGAGCAGCCGCCGAAGCTGGACTACGGCGGCGCCGCGCTCTCGGCGGTCGCGCTCGCACTGATCGTGTTCGGGATCCTGAAGAGCAGCACCTGGGGTTGGATCAGGCCGATCGACGCGCCGACGATCAGCGGGCACGAGATCACGCCGCTCGGCTTCTCGCTGGTGCCGTTCCTGATCGTCGGCGGCTTCGTCGTTCTCGGCTGCTTCCTCGCCTGGGAGGAGCGCCGCGAGCGGCTCGGCCGGAGCACGCTCCTCAACCGCGCGCTGCTGAAGATCAAGACGCTGCGCGGCGGGCTGTCCTCGCTTTCCGCGCAGCAGCTGATCGTGATGGGCACGTTCTTCGTCCTGCCGGTGTTCCTCCAGGTCGTGCTCGGCTTGGACGCGTTCGAGACGGGCAAGCGGCTCTTCCCCATGTCGATCTCGATGCTGGTCGCTGCGCTCGCCGGGCCGAAGGTGGCAGCGCGGGTCGGGCCGCGGACGGTCGTCCAGGTCGGCCTCGGGGCAATGGCGATCGCTGCGCTCGTGCTCGTCGGGACGATCGACGTGACTCTGAACGAGACGACCTTCAAGGTGTCGCTCATCTTCTTCGGGATCGGCGCCGGGCTCCTCATGTCGCAGCTCGGCAACGTGATCATGTCCTCCGCCCCTCCGGAGGAGACGAACGAGGCCGGGGGACTGCAGGGGACTGCGCAGAACCTCGGCGCGTCCCTCGGCACCGCGCTGATCGGCTCCGTGCTCCTGCTCGGGCTGCTGAACGGGTTCAACTCGCGGATCCAGGAGAACCCGGCGTTGTCGTCCGACGTGAAGACGCAGATCGCGGCCGCCACCGAGGAAGGCATCCCCATCGTCACGACCGAGCAGGCGCACCAGGCGCTGCTCGACGCCGGGCTGACGCCGGCCGAGGCAGACGCTGTCACGGACGACTACAGCAACGCCCAGATCAACGCGCTGAAGACGTCGATCCTCGCAGTCGCGTTCCTCGCGGTGCTCTCGTTCTGGTTCACGCGGCGGTTACCCGGAAGGACCCAAGGGGCCACCTAGCTAGCAGCTACCGGTGCGGTCCGGGAGCGACATACGAAAGTCGTCTGCGATCCGCTTCTGGTTCCTCTGGCTCCGGCAGTGCGGCGACGTGCGAGCATATGACGACACACGGCCCGGAGTCACGTCGGCTGCCCTCTATCCACGCTACTCACGGCGTCGAGGCCCTAAACCCGCATGGCCCGGGAGGAGTCGAACCTCCGCGCGCAGATTCGAAGATCGGCCCAGCCCGAGATCCTCATAGATCGATCCTATGGATTTGCAGGGGAAACGCTGCCGTTACCCTGACCCCGCCAGCTCGCGATCTCGGCCGATCTCGGTGGGCCTTGTTGACCCGGAAGTGATCCGCTTCCCTGGCGGGCCGTGCCCCGAAGGGGAGAAGGGACAAGGCTCAGACCTCGACCGGTGGCTCTGCGAGGAGGCCGCGCAGTCGCCCGGCACCGATGCGCCGGATGGAGGGTGCCGCGACAGCGCTCGACGAGGCGGCCAGCCGGCGGCGAGGACGGTCGACGGGTACCACTGGCGGCCGCCCTCGGCGGTCGGGACACGATCCCCTCGCCGTCTTCCGGCTGGACATGCTCGCGTGGCGGTCGGGGTCGGAAGAACCGGATCAGCCGCCTCAGCCGAGAGTCCTGACGACTCGGATGATCACGCACGTCTACCGGGTAGCGCGGGAACCTCGGACGGAAGGAGCGGGCTGCGTGGGCGTAGAGTCACGCCGCATGAAGGCGCTGTATGACCCCGCGCGTCACGAGCCGCTTGCCGATATTGGGTGGAGCCCGTCGCGGGCCCGCGACGCGATCGCTGCGATCTGCCGCGACGCCGAGTCGGCGTTCGACCCGGAGCGCCTCTGGCCGCTGCATCCCGGCGACGACGATCCAGGGACGGCCGCGGACGGGATCCTGCGCGGCGTCTACGCCGGCGCCGCAGGGATGCTCCACGCGCTCGGACGGCTCACGGAGGCGGGCCTGCACGTCCCGACCGTCGACGGCGCGGCGGTCGCGGTGGGCCTCCACGAGGCCGCGCTCGCGTCGCCCGACGAGGATGGTGCGGGCGCGTCGCTGTTCATGGGTTCGAGCGGGATCCTGCTCGTAGCGCACCGCTTCGTGCCGTCGGCCGTGACCGCGGACGCCCTCGCGGAGGCGATCGCCGCGCACGTGGAGCACGCGTCGAACGAATTGCTGCTCGGCGCGCCTGGCACGATGCTCGCGGCCCGCGCGATGCACGCGCGCACAGGCGAGGAGAGGTTCGCCGACCTCTGGCGCGCCAGCGCGCGCGCGCTGCTCGCCCGCCAGGAGCCGGACGGCTGCTGGACGCAAGACCTTTATGGCGACCGGTGGCGCTTCGTCGGCGCGGGGCACGGCCTCGCGGGCGACGTCCTGGCGCTGCAAGGCGCTCCCGAGTGGCTCGACGACCCGGCCGCCGTCGAGGCACGCGCTGTTGCCTCGGCGCGTGCGCTCGCGCTCGTCGACGGCGACAAGGCGAACTGGCCGCCGCTCGCGACCGGCTCGCTGACCGGTCCGCTGACGCGGGTGCAGTGGTGCCACGGCGCCGCCGGCGTCGTCGCGTCGCTGGCCGCGGTCGCGCCCGGCGACGACGCGCACGGCGCGCTGATGGCGGCCGGCGGCGAACTCGTCTGGCAGGCCGGACCTCTCGCGCGAAGCGCCGGTCTCTGCCACGGAACCGCAGGGAACGGCTTCGCGTTCCTGGCGCTGCTCGAACGCACCGGCGACGAGCGCTGGCTCGCGCGGGCGCGCGCGTTCGCCATGCACGCCCTCGACCAGGTTTCGCGCTTCCGGGCGGCCGAGGGCCGGGGCCGCTACACACTCTTCACCGGCGACGTCGGCGCCGCGTTGCTCGCGGCCGCATGCCTGCGAGGCGACGCCGCCTTCCCAGGCCTCGAAGACTGGTAGCCTCGCGCCGTACCGAGTGGCGCGACCCCGTCAGCCTCGCGAAGTGGATCGTCCCGAAGGGCGCCGCTGCCGGCTCCGACTCCTGCTCGTCCTCAAAGGTTGAGGCCGGTCCGCGCCAATGTGCCGTAAAGCCGCTGGTTAAGTGATGGCCCCGGGAGGAGTCGAACCTCCGCGCGCAGATTCGAAGTCTGCCGCTCTATCCGCTGAGCTACGGGGCCTCCGGGCGAGTCTAGCCAGACCCCGGGAGTATCCTTCGTGCGCGCGGGCGTGGCGGAACTGGCAGACGCGACGGGTTTAGGTCCCGTTGGGCGAAAGCCCTTGGAGGTTCGAGTCCTCTCGCCCGCATGAACGGGCTGCCGCGACCCTTAACAGCAGCGTCGCCGTCGCCTAACACCGTGGGGAAGGAAGCTCCCGCGTCGCGCGTTATCATCTGTGACAGGAGGGGAGTATCCCATCCGGCTCCGTCGTCATTCCGGCCAGCGGCCCGGCGGAGCGGCCCCCAAGGCGGGGAGAGACCTCCGATCGAACTCGACAGGAGGTTTCTCGTTGACCACCAGCTTCACCACCAGGCTCAGATCGTGGCTCCTGATCGCGGGGCTCTCCGGCCTTCTGATCGCGATCGGCGCCGTCATCGGCGGGAGCGCGCTCTACCTGTTCGTCGCGTTCGTCGTCGTCCTGAACGTCGCGATGTACTGGTTCTCGGACCGGATCGCCCTGAAGATGTCGAAGGCGCGGCCCGTCTCGGAAGAGGAGGCGCCGGCGTACTACGAGGACGTGCGTGAGCTGTCGGCGCGTGCCGGCATCCCGATGCCGCGCCTCTACGTGATTCCGGCCGAGCAGCCGAACGCGTTCGCGACGGGGCGGAATCCCGTGCACTCCGCGGTGGCGGTGACGAACGGGCTCCTCGAGCAGCTGCCGCGGGAGCAGATGCGCGGCGTTCTCGCCCACGAGCTCGCCCACATCCGCAACCGCGACGTGCTCGTCTCGACGATCGCCGCGGTGATCGCGGGGGCGGTCTCGGCGATCGCCAACTTCCTCCAGTTCTCTCTCATCTTCGGCGGCGGCGACGACGACGAAAGCCCGCTCGGGTTCGCCGGCGCGCTCGCCACGATCATCATCGCGCCGCTGGCGGCCATGCTTCTCCAGCTCGGTGTCTCGCGCCAGCGGGAGTACCTCGCCGACCGGACCGGCGCCGAGCTTCTCGGAGACGGACGCCCGCTCGCCGACGCGCTCGAGTCGATCCACGCGAAGGTCGCGGTCGCGCCGATGGCGGTCAACCCGGCGACCGAGGCGCTCTACATCATGAACCCGCTGAGCGGGCGGGGAGTCACGGCTCTCTTCTCGACGCATCCTCCGGTGGAGGAGCGTGTCCGCCGATTGCGCGCGTTCGAGGGCGCGTACACCGGCCGGGCGGCGTTCGCCGCCTGACCTCATGCCCCGGGGCGCGCGGGCGGCCAGCGCGCCCCGGGGAACCGATCTCGGTCCGGGCCTTCCATGGTCCGGCCCGGCTGCGGTGCCTGGCGGCCGGCGGGCCGCCACCCATCTGATTGAATGGGCAGTTCGTGAAGACGAAGGTCGACGAACTCCCGGACAGCAAGGTGCGCCTCGAGATCGAGGTCCCCGAAGACGCCGTCGAGCACGCGCTCGAGCACGCGGCCTCGGATCTGGCCGGGTCGATCAAGGTTCCCGGCTTCCGCAAGGGGAAGGTTCCGATTCCGGTCGTGGTCGCGCGGGTGGGACGCGACGCCGTCGCCGAGGAGGCGGTGCGCAGCCATATCGAAGGCTGGTTCTGGGACGCGGCGACGACGGCCGGAGTCCGGCCGGTGGCCGGGCCCGATGTGGAGTGGCAGGTTCTGCCCGCGCAGGGCGACACGTTCAGCTTCGTGGCGACCGTCCCGGTGGCACCGAAGCCGGAGCTCGCGGACTGGACGAGCCTCGAGGTTCCGGGGCCGGACCCGAAGTCCCGGCGGACGTCGTCGACGCGGAGCTCGAGCGGATCAGGGATTCGGTTGCGGAGCTGGTGCCGGTCACCGGCCGCTCGTCGCAGCAGGGCGACACGGTCGTCCTCGACCTCGTCGCCGAGGAGCCGGGCGCCGAGCCGTCCGAGCATCGTGACTACGTCGTCGAGCTCGGGACGGGGTATCTCGCCGACGAGCTCGAGGCGGAGATTCCGGGAATGGTCGAGGGCGATACGCGAGAGGTCACGCTCGATCTCGGCGAGGACAACCCGTCCGGGAAGGTGACCGTCACGTTGAAGGAGATCAAGGAGAAGGTGCTGCCCGAGCTCGACGACGAGCTCGCGCGGTCGGCCAGCGAGTTCGAGACGCTGGCGGAGCTTCGCAGCGACATCGAGAGCCGGCTGACCGAGCAGCTCGAGAGCGAGCTCGACGTCCGCTTCCGGCAGGACGCCCTCGACGCGCTCGTCGACGCGTCGACCATCGACGGAGTGGACCCGCTCGTCGAACGGCGTGCGGCGGCGCTCCTGAACGCGCTCGTCCGCTCGCTCCAGCAGCGCGGCGTCGACCCCGAGACCTACCTGACGATGACCGGCCAGACGCCGGAAGCCCTCCAGGCGAACGCGCGAGCGGAAGCCGAGCGGGCCGTGAAGCGGGAGCTGGTGCTCGAAGCTGTGGCCGACCAGGAGGCGATCGAGGTCTCCGACGACGAGATCGAGGCGCTCGTTCGGGAGGAGGCCGCGACGACAGACCAGGATCCCGACGAGGCGGTCGAGGCGATGCGCGAGGGAGGGGGCTTCGAGCAGATTCGCGGAGACCTGCGCATGCGCAAGGCGATGGACCTCGTCGCCGCCGGCGTCACGCGAATCTCGGTCGAGCTTGCGCACGCGCGCGACAAACTCTGGACGCCCGAGAAGGAGAAGGGTACTAGCGGCATGAAGATATGGACGCCCGGCAGCGAGGAGGGGCAATCACAATGAGCATGGACACTCCGAGGATGAGCCCGCTGATTCCCATGGTGATCGAGCAGACGTCTCGAGGCGAGCGCGCCTTCGACATCTACTCGCGCCTGCTGAACGAGCGGATCATCTTCCTCGGCACCCCGATCGACGACCAGATCGCCAACCTCGTCGTCGCGCAGCTCCTCCATCTCGAGTCGGAGGAGCCCGACAAGGACATCTCCCTCTACGTCAACTCCCCGGGCGGCTCGGTCTACGCCGGTCTCGCCATCTACGACACGATCCAGTTCATCAAGCCGGACGTGCAGACGATCTGCGTCGGCATCGCGATGTCGATGGGCGCCCTGCTCCTCGGCGGCGGTGCGAAAGGGAAGCGCATGTCGCTGCCGAATGCGAAGATCCTGATCCACCAGGTCTCGAGCGGGTTCCAGGGGCAGGCGACGGATATCGAGATCCAGGCGCGCGAGGTCATCTCGATCAAGCGCCGCCTGGAGGAGATCATCGCGAAGCACTCCGAACAGCCGCTCGAGAAGGTTTCACAGGACATGGAGCGCGACTACTTCATGACGTCCGAGGAAGCAAAGGAATATGGGATCATCGACACGGTGATCGCGCACCGATGACCCGGATGGTGCTGGCGATGAGCACGGATTCCGTGTAAAGAAAGAGGGAACGTGGCCCGAGCAAGCGACGGCAACGAGCAGCTGCTCTGCAGCTTCTGCGGCAAGAGCCAGCGTCAGGTGAAGAAGCTGATCGCCGGCCCGGGCGTCTACATCTGCGACGAGTGCATCGATCTCTGTAACGAGATCATCGACGAGGAGCTGACCGCTCCGACCCAGCTCGATCTCGACAACTTGCCGAGGCCGAGAGAGATCTACAGCGTCCTGAACGACTACGTCGTCGGCCAGGAGGAGGCCAAGCGGACGCTGTCGGTCGCCGTCTACAACCACTACAAGCGCGTCCGGATGGCCGCCGACTCCACCGAGGAGGTCGAGCTCCAGAAGTCGAACATCCTGCTGCTCGGCCCGACGGGGTGCGGCAAGACGCTGCTCGCCCAGACGCTCGCACGGATCCTCAACGTTCCGTTCGCGATCGCGGACGCGACCGCTCTCACCGAGGCCGGCTACGTCGGCGAGGACGTCGAGAACATTCTGCTGAAGCTGATCCAGGCCGCCGACTTCGACGTCAAGAAGGCGGAGACCGGGATCATCTACATCGACGAGGTCGACAAGATCGCCCGCAAGGCGGACAACCCGTCGATCACGCGCGACGTGTCCGGTGAGGGCGTGCAGCAGGCGCTGCTCAAGATCCTCGAGGGCACGGTGGCGTCCGTGCCTCCGCAGGGCGGGCGGAAGCACCCGCACCAGGAGTTCCTGTCGATCGACACCACGAACATCCTCTTCCTCTGCGGCGGCTCCTTCGCCGGGCTCGAGAAGATCATCTCGCGCCGGATCGGCAAGAACCAGGTCGGATTCGGCGCCGAGATCCGCTCGAAGCGGTCGGTGGAGGGAGCCGAGCTGCTGTCGCAGGTCATGCCCGAGGACCTGCTCGCCTACGGCCTCATCCCCGAGTTCATCGGGCGCCTGCCGGTCGTCTCGGCGGTGCATCAGCTGACGCGCGAGGACCTCGTCAAGATCCTCCTCGAGCCGCGAAACGCCCTCGTCAAGCAGTTCCAGCGCTTCTTCAACTACGACACCATCGAGCTCGTCTTCACGGAGGACGCGCTCTGGTCGATCTCGGACAAGGCGCTCGAGCGCGAGACCGGAGCCCGCGGCCTTCGCTCGATCATCGAGCAGGCCCTGCTCGACGTCATGTTCGAGCTGCCCTCCCGCAAGGACGTCTCGAAGTGCGTGATCACGAAGGAGACGATCACGCGCAACCTGAAGCCGACGCTCGTCACGAGCGGCGGTCTCAACCTGGAGCTCGACGAGCTTCAGGAAGAGACGGCGTAAGAACACTGCGGTAGGTTCCCCGGGGCATGTCCCTGGTCGACCGTGCCATCGTTCGCACGCTTCCTCACGTGCCACGGGCGGTCGTCCGCCGGGTCGCCTCCCGCTACATCGCAGGCGAGACCCTCGATGACGCGGTGGTCGTCGTCCGCCGCCTGAACGCGGAGGGCAAGCTCGCGACGCTCGACCTGCTCGGCGAAGAGGTGGCGAGCGTGGAGGAGGCGGCCCAGTACGCCGATCTGAACGTGGGCGTCCTCGAGCGAATCGACCGCGACGGGCTCGCGTCGAACCTGAGCGTCAAGCCGACGGCGCTCGGGCTCGAGATCGACGAGGAAGCCTGCCTCGGAAATCTGCGGCGGGTGCTCGACACCGCCCGGGCGCGCGAGATCTTCGTCCGTCTCGACATGGAGGACTCCTCGACTACGGACGCGACGCTGCGCGTCTACCGGACGCTCCACGCCGAGGGCTACGACAACGTCGGCGTCGTGCTCCAGGCGATGCTGCACCGAACGCACGACGACGCGGTGGCCCTGGCGGCCATCGCGACGAGCGTGCGCGTCTGCAAGGGCATCTACATGGAGCCGGAGGAGATCGCGTTTCAGCGGCGCGACGAGATCCGGGCGAGCTTCCTCCTCACCGTCGAGGCGCTTCTCGACGCCGGCGCGTACGTCGCTGCCGCGACGCATGACGAGGTTCTCATCCGGGAGACGCTCCGGCTCGTGCGGGCGCGTGGGCTCGCCCCCGAGGAGTACGAGCTCCAGATGCTGCTCGGCGTCCACCCGGAGGTCGCAAACCGGCTCGCCCGCGACGGCCATCGCGTGCGGATCTACGTCCCGTTCGGCCGCCGCTGGTACGAGTACTCGCTCCGGCGGCTCCAGGAGAACCCGCACATGGCGACACAGGTGGCGCTCGGACTGCTCAGGTTCCCGGGCAGCTGACCCTCGGCCGTCTCGGCCCGGTACGCGGGAAGGGATGCAGACGCCGCTCCGTAGAATGCCCGCCGTGGACAGCCTCTACCGCCCGGAGCTCGTCGAGGAGCGCTGGCAGCGTACCTGGGAGCAGGAGGGCCTCTTCGAGGCCCATCCCGCCGAGGACCGGGAGTCCTACGTGATCGCCGTGCCGCCTCCGAACGTGACCGGCGCTCTCCACATGGGGCATGCGTTCAACGGGACGCTCCAGGACATTCTCATCCGCTGGCAGCGCATGCGCGGTCTGAACACGCTCTGGCAGCCGGGCTACGACCACGCAGGCATCGCCACCCAGAACGTGGTCGAGCGGGAGCTGGCCAAGGAGGGCTTGACGCGCGACGATCTGGGGCGAGAGGCGTTCGTCGAGCGCGTCTGGGCCTGGCTCGAGGAGTACGGCGGGATCATCATGGGCCAGTACCGGCGCCTCGGGGCGTCACTCGACTACCGCCGCGAGCGATTCACGATGGACGACGCGTACGTTCGCGCCGTCACGAAGTTCTTCGTGCATCTCTACGCGCGGGGCTGGATCTACCGGGACAACCGCATGGTGAACTGGTGCCCTCGCTGTGCCACGGCGATCTCGGATCTCGAGGTGGTCCATCACGACGTGGACGACGTGCTCGCCTACGTCCGCTATCCGCTGGCCGACGGCTCGGGACACGTGACCGTCGCGACCGTCCGTCCACCGACGATCCTGGCCGACGTCGCGGTTGCCGTGAGCCCCGGCGATGACCGCTACGCCTCGCTCGTCGGGAAGGAGGCGATCGTTCCGCTCGTCGATCGCCGCGTTCCGATCATCGCCGACGAGCGGGTCGAGGCCGAGTTCGGCACCGGCGCGCTGAAGATCACACCCGGGCACGACCCGGTCGACTTCGAGATCGGCCGCGAGCACGGCCTCTCGGAGCCGATGGTGATCGGGCTGGACGGCCGTATGAGCGAGGGCGCCGGCCGGTTCGCGGGCCTGACGCAGGAGGAGGCCGACCGGGCGATCCGCGACGAGCTGCAGGACCTCGGGCTCCTCGAGCGGGAGGAGCCGTACCGCCACTCGGTCGGGCACTGTGAGCGCTGCGGCACCCGCGTCGAGCCGCTCATCTCGCTCCAGTGGTTCTGCGAAATGGCCGACCTCGCCGCCCCCGCCATCCAGGCCGTGAAGGACGGCCGAGTCCGCTTCCACCCGCCGCAGCAGGGCGAGGTCTACCTGCACTGGATGGAGAACATCCGTCCGTGGTGCATCTCGCGCCAGCTCTGGTGGGGGCACCGCCTGCCGGTCTGGTACTGCGACTGCGGCGCCACGATCGTGAGCGAGACGACGCCCGACCACTGCGAGGGCTGCGGCGACCCGGACCTCCGCCGGGAGGACGACGTGCTCGACACCTGGTTCTCGTCGGCGCTCTGGCCGTTCGCAACCCTCGGGTGGCCGGACGATACGCCCGAGCTCCGAGCCTTCTACCCCGGTCACGTCAACTCGACGGCGCGGGAGATCATCTTCCTCTGGGTCGCGCGCATGATCATGGCCGGAATCGAGCTCATGGGCGAGGTTCCGTTCGAGGACGTGATCATCCACTCGACCGTGCTCGCGACGGACGGGCGGCGGATGTCGAAGAGCCTGGGCACGGGCATCGACCCGCTCGAGGTGATCGACGCGCAGGGAGCCGATGCGACGCGCTACGGCCTCTGCAAGATGTCCTCGACCCAGGACGTCCGCTTCTCGATCGGGACGATCGAGGAGGGCCGCCGGCTTGCGAACAAGCTCTGGAACGCCTCGCGGCTCCTGCTCGCGTCGGCGGCGGAGCCCGACCCTCGGCCGCGTGATCCGATCGAGCGTTGGATCCTGTCGCGCCTCGACACGGTGCGTGCCGAGGTCGAGGCGGATCTGTTCGCCTTTCGCTTCTCGGCCGCGGTCGAGCGGCTCTACCACCTCACGTTCGACGACTTCTGCGACTGGTACGCCGAGGCGATCAAGCCGAGGCTCTACGAGAAGGACGAGGACGCGACCGCGACCGCGGTCTACGCACTCGAGCGCCTGCTCGCCCTGCTCCATCCGGTCATGCCGCACGTGACCGAGGAGATCTGGGACCACCTCCCCGACAGGGCGGGACGGTTGATCGTGTCGCCCTGGCCGGGCGCCGACGGGTCGACGGACGACGCCGGGATCTCGATGGAGCTCGTGAAGTCAGCGGCGGCGACGTTCCGGCGCAGCGGCGTCCGTCTCGAGCTGAACCAGGCCGAGACGGCGATCTTCGAGGCGGTCGTCAGGCCCGAACGCATCCGCGTCGACGGGGACGCGGACGCCGAGCGCGCCCGGCTCGAGAAGGAGATCGCCCGCGCGGAGGCCATGCTCGCGAACGAGCGTTTCGTCGCCAGGGCGCCCGCGGACGTCGTCGAGGGGGAGCGTGCGAAGCTCGCCCGGTATCGCCGCGAGCTCGAGGCGCTCAGCGAGGCCTAGAGGCCTCTGGTTCACTCGACGCCGTCGGAGCTCCGGACGACGCCCCCGACGGCACGCAGGCGGATCGTACACTCATCGCGATGGCTGACACCGGTGCATTCTGGATCGAGTCCCTCGATCCGTGGCCGCGCGACGGGTTCGGCACGGAGCGCATGCGGTCGCTGCTCGGGAGGCTCGGCGATCCGCAGCTCGCGTTCCCGTCGATCCACGTCGTCGGGACGAACGGCAAGGGGACGACGACGAGGACGATCGAGGAGACGCTGACGCGCGAGGGTCTTCTGACTGGCGCGTACACATCGCCGCACGTGACGGGCTGGGCCGAGAGGATTCGCGTCGGTGGCCGTGAAGCCGACTTCGAGGTCTCCGTTGCGCGAATCCGGGCGGCCGCCGAGCATCTCGGCGCCACCCAGTTCGAGGCGCTCACCGCGGCGGCGCTGGCCGAGTTCGCAGCCCGTGAGGTCGACGTCGCCGTCGTCGAGGCAGGGCTCGGCGGGCGCCACGACGCGACGAACGTCCTCCGCTCGCCGGTTCAGGTGCTGACGAACGTCGCCCTGGAGCACACGCAGGTGCTCGGGACCACCCGGCAGGCGATCGCGGCGGAGAAGCTGGCGGTCGTCCAGCCCGGTTCGATCGTCGTGCTCGGCGAGCCCGAATGGGAGCCTCTCGCCCGGGCGGGCGGGGCGTCCAGGGTCGTCGTCGAGACAGGTGGCAACCGGTCTCTCGCAGGTGCCGCCGCGTCGGCGTTCCTCGGTCGTCCGGCCGAGCCCGCGGAGGTGAGCCTCCCGGGGCGGCTCGAGTGGCGTGGAGACGAGATCCGGGACGGGGCGCACACCGCTGCGGCAGTCCGCTACGTTCTGGCGCAGCTCCCGCGGCTCGGCACCGTCGTCGCCTCGATCCTGGCGGACAAGGACGTCGACGACATGTTGACGCTGCTGTCCTCACAAGCCGGCGTCTTCGTGGCCACCGCCTCCTCGCATCCGAACGCCCTCGAGGCGTACGAGCTCGCCGATCGGGCAGGTCGTTCCTTCGCACGCGTCGAGGTCGAGCCCGATCCGGCGGCAGCGGTCGCGCTGGCCCACACCCTCGGGACGCCGGTCCTGGTCACCGGCTCGCTTTACTTGCTCGCCGACCTCGCGGACGCCGACCGCACCGGGCGCGTACCATGACGAGGACGGGCGGCCGGCTCAGCGCCTTCGCGCTCGTCGCGTTCATCGTCGTGGCGCTCCTCGCGATCGCGTTCGGCGTCGGGTACCTGCTAGGAAAACTCCTTCTCTGACAGAACTGAACCGGATGATCGAGACGCTGCTCGCCCAGACGACAACCGCGCCGACCGACACCAACGACGACCTGTTCGCCGGCGTGCGGGACTTCTTCGATTCCGACGTCTGGCTCGTCGTCCGAAATGTCGCCATCTTCTTCGCCGTCGCTTTTTGGCTCGCGTCGGCGTACTGGGTCTACAAGGACGCCAAGCGCCGGATCGAGGATCCGTGGCTGATCGCGGTCGCCGTCGCGCTCGGGATCTTCCCGCCGTTCCTCGGGCCGCTCATCTACATGCTCTTCCGCCCGCCCGAATACCTCGACGACGTCCGCGAGCGCGAGCTCGAGCTGCAAGCTCTCGAGGAGTCGGTCGGCCAGTCCGAGCAGTGCCCGGTGTGTCGGTCGGTCGTGGGAGCAGGCTTTCTCGTCTGCCCGATCTGCACGACGAGGCTGCGCCAGGCGTGTCGCCACTGCAACCGGCCGCTCGACCCGGAGTGGCAGGTCTGTCCCTACTGCGAGACGCCGATCGAGCAGCCGCCCCGCCTCATGGACGGCCCCGGCATGTCCGGGCCCTACGCCTGATCAACTACCACTCGAAGGGAGCACGGAGTGTCCGAGCGCACGCTCGTCCTCATCAAGCCCGATGCCGTCGAGCGCGGTCTCGCCGGCCGCATCCTCGACCGTTTCGAGCAGCGCGGGCTGACGATCGTCGGCGCCAAGCTGCTGGTCGTCCACGACGAGCTTGCGGAGGAGCACTATGCCGAGCACCGTGAGAAGCCGTTCTTCGGCGAGCTCGCGGAGTTCATCACCTCGTCGCCGACGCTTGCGCTCGTTCTCGAGGGCGAGTCGGCCATCGAGGCCGTCCGCACGACGATGGGCGCGACGAACCCCGTCAACGCTGCTCCTGGAACGATCCGCGGCGACTACGCGCTGGCGATGCCGAACAACCTCGTCCACGGCTCGGACTCCCCGGAGTCGGCGGCGAGGGAGATCGCGCTCTGGTTCACGGCTGATGAGCTCGTCTGACCACGTCGAGCTCAACCGGGCCGCTTGGAACAGGTGGGCGGACGACTACGTCGCGCCGGGGGAACGCCACTGGGCGAGCGACGAGCCGTCCTGGGGGATCTGGGGGATCCCCGAGCGCCGGCTCGGCGTGTTGCCCGACGTCGCCGGCATGGACGTCATCGAGCTCGGGTGCGGGACCGCGTACTGGTCGGCCTGGCTCGCCCGGCGCGGCGCGCGTCCGGTCGGAATCGACATCTCCGAGAACCAGCTCGAGACCGCCAGGCGGTTGCAGCGCGAGCACGAGCTCGAGTTCACGCTGCTGCACGGGAGCGCCGAGGAGGTGCCGTACCCGGATGCGAGCTTCGACCTGGCCTTCTCCGAGTACGGGGCAGCTATCTGGTGCGATCCGTACCGGTGGATTCCCGAGGCCGCGCGGCTCCTCCGCCCGGGCGGCGAGTTGATCTTCCTCGGCAACAGCACGGTTCTCATCCTCTGCACGCCGCTGGACGGCTCGATGGCCTCCGAGGCGCTCCAGCGTGACTACTTCGACATGCACCGCATCGACTGGCCCGACGACGGCAGCGTCGAGTTCGTCCTGCCGTTCGGCAGATGGATCGGGCTCTTCCGCGAGAACGGCCTCACCGTCGAGGATCTGATCGAGATCCAGGCGCCCGAGGGCGGTGACCCGGGCCAGTGGGACTTCGTCACCGTCGACTGGGCCCGCAGGTGGCCGTCCGAGCAGATCTGGAAGCTTCGCAAAGAGGCGTGACGCGCCCTCTGTTGCTGGCGTCCACGTCTCCGCAGAGGCGGGCGATCCTCGAGCAGCTCGGGATCGCCTTCGACGTGGTCGCACCGGACTACGAGGAGCACGATCCGCCCGGCCTGTCGCCGGCGGAAGCCGTTCGTGCGCATGCGGCCGGCAAGGCCCACTCCGTGATCGCCGAAGCGGCCGGGCGGCAGGTTCTCGGAGTCGACACCGCCGTGGTTCTCGACGGGGCGATCTACGGGAAGCCTGCGGACGACGCGGAAGCGTGTTCGATGCTGGCAGCGCTCGCCGGCAGGGCGCACGAGGTTGTCTCGGGCCTGTGCCTCGTGAGCGGCGGACGGGAGGTCGTCGAGCACGAGACGACCCGCGTGACGTTCCGGCCGCTCCGCGCTTCCGAGATCGCCGACTACGTCGCCACCGGGGAGTGGGAGGGCCGCGCGGGCGGTTACGCGATCCAGGGCCGCGGCGCCGCGCTCGTCGAGCGTATCGACGGCGACTACCTGAACGTCGTGGGCCTGCCCGGTGCCCTGCTTCTCCGCCTGCTGGCCCGGCTGTGAGGAGAACGTGAACCGGCCCCGAATCCCTGCTCTACACTTGACTGGAGCCTTCTGATGGGATTTCTGGGCTATTTGGGCGGCCTGGGCGGCCGGGACATGGCTGTCGACCTGGGAACCGCGAACACGCTCGTGTACGTACGCGGGCGCGGCATCGTGCTCTCAGAGCCGTCGGTGGTCGCCATCGACCAGCGGACCGGCGAAGTGCATGCGGTGGGCGTCGAGGCGAAGCGGATGCTCGGGCGAACACCGGGGACGATCACCGCGATCCGCCCGCTGAAGGACGGCGTCATCG
Source organism: uncultured Thermoleophilia bacterium (assembly GCA_963797645.1). GTDB lineage: Bacteria > Actinomycetota > Thermoleophilia > Gaiellales > Gaiellaceae > CAWCQC01. Next base: position 281,966 of record CAWCQC010000016.1, read on the forward strand.
CCGACTTCGACGTGACGGAGCAGATGCTGCGCCACTTCATCCACAAGGCGAACGGCAACCGCTTCGCCCACCCGCGCGTCATCGTCTGCGTCCCCAGCGGCGTCACCGGTGTCGAGAAGCGCGCGGTCGAGGAGGCCACGCTCTCGGCGGGCGCGCGGCAGGCCTACCTGATCGAGGAGCCGATGGCAGCGGCGATCGGCGCCGGGCTGCCCGTCTCCGAGCCGACCGGAAACATGGTCGTGGACATCGGCGGCGGCACGACCGAGGTCGCAGTCATCTCGCTCGGCGGCATCGTCGTGTCGCAGTCGATTCGCGTCGGCGGCGACGAGATGGACGAGGCGATCACGAACCATCTCCGCAAGGAGTACAAGCTGCTGATCGGCCAGCAGACGGCCGAAGAGGTGAAGCTCGAGATCGGCTCGGCGTGGCCGCTGCCCGAGGAGGTACAGGCGGAGGTGCGCGGCCGCGACATGCTGAGCGGGCTGCCGAAAACGGTCGTCATCGGGTCGGGAGACGTGAGGCGGGCGCTCGACGAGCCGGTCTCGCAGATCCTCGACGCCATTCGGGGAACGCTCGACAAGACACCGCCCGAGCTCGCGGCGGACATCATGGATCGGGGCATCGTCCTGGCTGGTGGCGGCGCGCTGCTCCAGGGTCTCGACCAGAAGCTCCGCGGCGACACGCACATGCCGGTGCACGTCGCCGAGTCGCCGCTCACGTGCGTCGCCGTCGGGTCGGGCCGAAGTCTCGAGGAGTTCGAGGCGATCCATCGCTCGGCGCGCGCGAGAACGAAGAACGGCTACAACCGCAGGCGCTAGTCGAACCTCCTGTAACGCGCCGCGCGATTCCATGGTTCCCCCGCGTCGAACGCCGGGGCCTTGCCTACACTTAGTCACCCGTGCCCCGGCAACGAACAGCACGGATCTCCAGGCTGGGCGCGTTTCCGCGGCCGCCGAGCTCCTCCCACCGAGCGAAGGGCGTCATGGCGCGACGCCTCGTCGCCGCTGCGCTCGTCGTCGTCTCGCTCGCTCTGCTGACCGTCTACCTGCGCGAGTCGGAGGACGGAGCGCTGCACGGCGCACAGCGGCTGGGCCTGGCCGTGCTGACGCCGTTCCAGGTCGCGGGCGAGCGGATCGCGCGTCCGTTCCAGGATGCGTACGGGTATGTCTCCGACCTCGTCGACGCGAAGTCGGTCAGGGACGACCTCGAGGCCGAGATCCAGGCGCTGCGCGACGAGCTGATCCTCTACCGGACGGCGGCGCAGGAGAACCAGAGTCTCCGCGAGACGCTTGCCTTCGTCGACGGCCCACGCTTCCCCGAGGACTTCACGGCCGTCACGACCAGGGTGATCGCCCAGCCGCCGACCCCGTATGACCAGCAGCTTCTGGTCGCGGCGGGCTCGAAGGACGGGGTGCGTATCGAGGATCCTGTCGTCACGAACGACGGCCTCGTCGGCAGGGTGACGAAGGTGTCGCCGGACGCGTCGCAGGTCACGCTGCTCACGGACCAGTCGATCGCCGTCTCCGCGGTCGACCTGACGACCCAGGCGAGGGGGGTCGTCGAGCCCTCCCCCTCGAGCGGAGGCGGCCTGGTGCTCGACCACGTCGACAAGGCCGAGCGGGTGGAGGCCGGGGACACCGTGGTGACCTCGGGCTGGCAGGAGGGCGATCTCGCGTCCCTCTATCCCCGCGGCATCCCGATCGGGCTCGTCACGGCGGTCGGCCAGCAGGACATCGATCTGTTCAAGCGCATCCAGGTCGAGCCGTTCGTCGACTTCGATTCCCTGTCGGAGGTCGTGATCCTGGCCCGCAAGTCATGATCCTCGACGTCGTCAAGGCAGCCGTTCTGCTTGCCGTCGCAGCCGTCGCCCAGATCTCGATCGCGAACGGGTTCGAGCTGGCCGAGGGACGAGCCGACATCGTGCTCCTCTGCATCGTCGCCATCGCTCTGCTCCGCGGCCCGATCTTCGGTGCCTGCGGCGGCTTCTTCGCCGGGCTGATCGTCGACGTCGGCACGCTCGGGACGCTCGGCCTGACGTCGCTCCTGCTCACCCTGGCCGGGTACTGGGCGGGCAGGTTCGGGGAAGCGACCTCGAACCACCGAAATCAGCTCGCGCGCATCCTGATCGCGGTCGCGCTGCTCACGGTCGGCGTGGGCGTCGGATCGATGGTCCTGCACCTGCTGCTCGGAGAGTCGGTGCCCGTGGGTACCGTGGTGGGCCGCGTGATCCTGCCTTCGCTCGCGCTCAACCTGATCCTCGCAGTGCCGGTCTACGCGCTGTGCCGCGTCATCTTCCCGCCGCCCGAGCGGCGCGAGCGCGAGGTGGCGCTTGTCTAGCGGCGACTGGCACGGCTCCGAGCGCTTTCTGCCGCCGGACCCGAGGGTCGAGGAGCCGTATCGCTTCTCGCCGAAAATGGCGATCCGGATCGCCGTGCTCGGTGTGATCGCGGTCGCCGTCTTCGCCCTCCTCTTCTTCCGGCTCTGGGCGCTCCAGGTCATCTCCGGAAACGACTACCAGCGGGAGGCACGCGACAACCAGATCCGGACCTTCCGCCTCCAGCCGCCGCGCGGGCCGATCCTGGACGCGAGCGGGGTGCCGCTGGTGACGAACGTGCCGGGCACCGTCGTCCAGCTCTGGCCGGCCTACGTTCCCGAGGGCCGGCTCAACGAGGTCGTGACCCGGCTCGCCGAGGTTCTCGACGTGCCGCTCCGGCAGCTGCGCCGCGACGTACGGGCGCTCGAGAACGACCCGCTCACGCCGGTGATCGTCAAGACGAGCGTCCGCGACTCGAAGGCCGAGTACCTGTCCGAGCACCAGACCGAGTTTCCCGGCGTCTTCATCACGCATACGCAGCTGCGCCGGTACGAGGACGGCGCGCTCGCCTCCCACCTGCTCGGGTACGTCGGCGAGATCTCCCCGGCGGAGCTGAAGCGCCTCGGATCGTCGTATGCCGGGGGAGACCGGATCGGCAAGTCGGGGATCGAGGCGGCGTACGACAGCTACCTCCGTGGCGAGCCGGGTGTCGGTCAGATGCGGGTCAACGCGCTCGGGCGGCGCCAGAGCGACCCGCAGCCGAGCAAGCTGCCGAAGGCCGGCTACTCCGTGCGCCTGACCATCGACGCCGATCTCCAGCGGGCGGCCGAGGACGCCCTGCAGTACGGCATACGACTCGCCCGGTCGAACGGCAACTGGGCGGCGAACGGCGGTGCGATCGTGGCGATGAACCCGCGCAACGGCGAGATCCTCGCGCTCGGCGTCCGCCCCGAACTTCGATCCGAAGACGTTCGCCGGGACGCCGGACGCGAAACGCCTGATCGAGCTGTTCGACCCGGAGGAGAGCGCGGCGAACAACTACCCCACGCTCGACCGGGCGATCAACGGCGTCTACCCGGCCGGGTCGGTCTTCAAGCCCGTCACGGCGCTCGCCGCGCTCGCAGACGGGCTCATCGGCACGGACGAGGTGTTCCAGTGCCAGGGCGAGCTCGTCGTCGACGGCCAGACGTTCAAGAACTGGGATCAGTTCGTGAACGAGCCGATGACCCTGCGCACCGCTCTGGCGAACTCGTGTGACACGTACTTCTACGAGCTCGGGAAGATCTTCTACGCGCAGAAGCGGAGCCCCTTGCAGGAGTGGGCGCGCAAGATGGGCTTCGGCAAGCGGAGCGGTATCGACGTCGGTCCCGAGAACGCCGGCCTCGTGCCGACTCCGGCGTGGCGCAGGAGGCACTACACCACCGCCTGGGACAAGCAGTGGACGAGCGGCCAGTCCGTGCAGCTCGCGATCGGGCAGGGCGACCTCCTCGTCACGCCGCTCCAGATGACCCGCCTCTACTCGCTGATCGCCAACGGCGGCAGCCTCGTCGAGCCCCACGTGGTGAAGTCGATCGAGCAGCCCGCGGGCGAGGGCGAAGACTCGGTCGTCCTGCGAAGCTTCGCGGGCGAGCCTCCTCGCGCCATCGGCCTGCCCGCGTCCGCGATCCAGGCCGTGCAGGAGGGCCTCTACCAGGCGACTCACGACGCCTACTACGGGACGTCGTACGGTGTCTTCGGCAACTACCCGATTCCGATCGCCGGCAAGACGGGAACCGCCGAGAAGTACGTCACGCTTCCGACGGGCTACCTCGGGCTCCAGAAGCCGTTCGCGCGGCTGATGGACCAGGCGTGGTGGTGCGGTTACGGGCCGACCGACGAGCCGACGATCGCGATGTGCGTCGTCATCGAGAACGGCGGTCACGGCGGCGAGACCGCGGCTCCCGCGGCGCTCAAGGTGTTCGAGGAGCACTTCCAGACTCCGGCCGGCGAGATCACCCAGGTGGAATCCGACTGATGGCCGTCGAGCCCAGCATCTGGCACGCGCCGTCGCGCCGGCGTCACTTCGGCACCGACGTCGGCCACTACCTCCGCCACCTCGACTACCTCATGCTCGCGGCGGTTGCGGGGCTCGTCGGCTACGGCCTCTGGATCGTCCAGGCGGTCACACGTGACGACGTCGCCGGCAACCCGGACTACTTCCTCGTCCGCCAGGGGATCTTCGTCGGGATCGGGGTCGTCGCCCTCGCGCCATGACCGCCGTCGACCCCGAGCTCGCTGCGCCGCTGGCGCTATCCGCTCTTCGCCGTGACGATCGCGCTCATCCTCGCCGTGTACGCCCTCGGCGAGGACATCCGCGGGTCGCGGCGCTGGATCGACCTCGGCTTCTTCCAGCTGCAGCCGTCCGAGCTCGGGAAGATCGCCTTCATCGTCTTCATCGGCGCCTTCCTCGCCGACCGTTCGCGCCAGATCACGCAGGCCTGGGTCGTGCTCGCGGCCGTCGGGATAGCCGCCGGGCCCGATCCTGCTCGTGTTCTTCGAGCCCGACTTCGGCACGGCTCTCGTCTACTGCGCCGCGCTCGTCGGGCCTGCTGTTCTTCGCCGGAGTCCGCTGGCTTCACCTGGCGCTGCTCGGCATCGTCGCCGCGGCTGCCGCGGTGGCCGTGCTCTGGTTCCTGCCGCATCGCGGGGATCGAGGTGCTGAAGCCGTACCAGATGGATCGCCTGATCGGCTTCATCAATCCGGACTCCGACCCGAGCGGAACCACCTACAACGTCAACCAGTCGATCACCGCGGTCGGCGCGGGCGGTCTCGACGGGCGCGGCGTCGAGGGCGCCACCCAGACGAATCTCAACTACCTCCCCGAGCACGCGACCGACTTCATCTTCGCCTCGCTCGCCGAGCAGCGCGGCTTCCTCGGCGCGTCGATCCTGCTGCTCCTCTACGCCCTCGTCATCTGGCGCGGGATCAAGGTGATCGCCGTCGCGAACAGCCTCTTCTCGGCCATCGTCGCCGGGCGCGATCGTCTCGGTGCTCGTCTTCCAGGTGTTCCTGAACGTCGGGATGACGATCGGGATCGCTCCCATCACCGGCATCACGCTCCCGTTCATCAGCTTCGGCGGCAGCTCGATGATCACGATGCTCGCGATGATCGGGCTCCTCCAGGCGATCCACGCGCGCGGGCCGCCTCTCGGGGAACGGATGAGCAGGCTCGCGGCCGGCGCGCGCTGGGCGCTCGCGACGCTGCCGGCGATGGTTCGCGAGGCGCGCGCGGAGCCGGAGGAGCCCTGCCGATCCTCGTGTCGGGTGCTGCGCCCCTGGCCGGGAAGCTCGCGGACGCGCTTCGGGCGGGAGGGGCGCCCGGGCTCGTCCGTGACGGCCGGCCAGGACGACCTGGAGTCGGGAGACGGGTCGATCGCTCGTGCACGTCGTCGCGGGCGAGCTCGGACCGGACGACGAGGAGGTCGCTCCGCGCCGGAGATCGGGCACTGCTCCCGCTCGTCTGCCTCGTCGTCGGGGAGCCGCCCGAAGGAGCGGCCGGATCCTGCCCTACGTGAAGGCCGACCGACGTCGTGTACAGCGCCGACGCTCGATGGGCGCTGCGGTCGACGGCGGTGGCGGCGCGGATCGCGGCGCGGGCCGGAGAGGCGCGCATACGCGCTCGCGCGGGAGCTGCCCGTGCTGCGGCCCCACGTGGCGCGGCGCTCGTCCGGTCGTACGCTCGCAAGAACGCGTTGCATCGGCGCCGCGATCTTCATTCCGGGCGCCGACCTTCCCGTCCTGACGCTGAACCAGATGCGCATGGTGCGGCGCATCGCCGACGCGTACGGGGTCGAGGAGCAGCAGGCGCGCTTCCTGATGCTCGTCGGCGTCGCGGGCGCCGGGCTGGGGTTCCGGGCGATCGCCCGGACCGCGCTCGGGATCGTCCCGTTCGCGCTTCCGGTGAGGGCCGCGGTCGCCTACGGCGGGACGCAGGCGATCGGCAGAGCGGCGATCGCGCGGCTCGAGAAGTAGCCCGGACGTACCTCCGGCTCTCGAGGCTCAGGCCGCGGAGGCCGCTGGTACGCTTCCAGCGACATCCGAGAGCACCGGCCCAGATCGGGCGAGCGGGATCTCGGCGGAAACGACAGACGAGGCGCCTACCGTGACATCAGCCGAACAGCTTCAGCGGGATCCCACCGCCGTCACCGGTTGCGCGCGAGGAGGACTGCGTGCGCTCGTGGTTTCGCCGCAAGGCGCAAGGTCAGCGGAGCAGGCGCCCGACGAGGCAGCCGCCTCGAAGAAACCAGACATCGAAGAGGCACCCGCCGAGGCAGAAGAGCGGAAAGCCTGAGACCAAGCCTGCCCCCCGTAGCCGAGGCACCCGGGGCGGCAGGAGCAAGAAGAAGCCGGAGGCGGAGCCGGCAGCGGCATCCGACGCCAAGCCGGCGGCCGAGAAGCGCGCGACGAAGCGCGCGCCGGTAGGAGCCGAGGAGCCGAAGCCGGCTCGGACGACCCGCCGACGGACGACGACGCCGAAGAAGTCGTCGCTTCCCGAGGGTCGCGAAGCAGATGCTCGTCTCGATCGACGTCGGCGAGCAGCGGGTCGCGGTCCTCGAGGACGGCAGCCCGGTCGAGGTCTACCTCGAGCGCCCAGGTCGCCGGTCGATCGCCGGGCAACGTCTACAAGGGCGTCGTCGACAACATCCTGCCGGGGATGGAGGCGTCGTTCGTCGACATCGGCCTCGAGAAGAACGGCTTCCTCTACGTCGACGAGATCGTCGTGCCCGAGCTCGAGGGCAAGCGCCACGGGAAGAAGATCCAGGATCTCATCAAGCGGGGCGAGGAGGTGCTCGTCCAGGCGGTCAAGGATCCGATGGGCACGAAGGGGGCGCGGCTCACCACCGAGATCTCGCTGCCCGGCCGGTTCCTCGTCTACGTGCCGCTTCGGCGACGGGATCGGCGTGTCGCGCCGGCTCGACGACGACGAGCGCGAGCGGCTGAAGGCGATCTGCAAGGGCCTCGAGCTCCCCGAGGGGGGCATCATCGTCCGCACCGCGGCCGAGGGCGCGTCCGAGGAGGAGCTGTTCGGGCGACCTCGCGTTCCTGCGAAAGCTCTGGGCGACGATCCAGGGCCGGGCGGAGCGGGCAAAGGCGCCGTCGCTCGTCTACCGCGAGGCGGAGTTGCCGCTGCGGGTCGTCCGCGACCTCTTCCTGCGCGACTTCGAGCGTCTCGCCGTCGACCACGAGCGCACGTATCGCCGAATCGTCTCGTACCTGAAGCGAACGTCTCCCGAGCTCGCCGGCAAGGTCGAGTGGTACCGCGACGCCGATTCGCTGATGGTGACGCTCCGGCGTCGATGCGGCAGTGCGTTCGACGCTCGATCGGCGCGTGGATCTCCCGTCGGGCGGCTACCTCGTGTTCGACTACGCCGAGGCCTTCACGGTGATCGACGTCAACACCGGCCGGTTCGTCGGGGCCCGAGGCCGTGGCTCCGCAGCCAGGCTCGAGGACACGATCACGAAGAACAATCTCGAGGCCGCGAAGGAGATCGTCCGCCAGCTCCGCCTGCAGGGACATCGGCGGGATCATCGTCATCGACTTCATCGACATGGCGAACCCGAAGAATCGCGCCGAGGTCGAGGAGGCGCTGAAACGAGAGCTGGAGCGCGATCGGACGAAGACCTACGTCGTCGAGATATCGCCTCTCGGCCTCGTCGAGATGACGCGGCAGAACGTCACGGATGGGCCGCGTGAGATCCTCACCGCCCGCTGTCCCGTCTGTCACGGCGACGGGATCGTCGTCTCCGAGGAGACGCATGCGGTCGAAGCCGAGCGGCAGGCTGCGCCGGCTGGCCGCCGCCTCGAGCGCCGAAGCGTTCCTGGTCGAGCTCCCCGCGGACGTGGCCGGGATCCTGATCGGCCCTGCCGGCTCCCGCCTCGCAGCGATCGAGTCCGAGACCGGGAAGCTGTTCGCCTTCGAGACGAAGGACGGACTGCCGGACGACCACCTCGCCGTGCTGGCCGAAGGGCCCGCGTCGGAGATCGAGCCGCGGGCTCTGCCCGTGTCCGCGGGCGACGAGCTGGACGTGCGGCTCGAGGAGGTGCACCTCCGCCATCCGGAGGACGCGATCGCTCGGCTCGACGGGTACGTCATCGCGGTCGCGGACGCGGCAGCGCAGGTCGGGGAGACGCTCCGAGTCCGGATCGAGCGTGCCACCAGGACGGTTGCGTACGCCAGGCTCGCCCAGGCACAAGCAACCGAGGAGCCGGTCGAGGCCGGGGTCGTCGCCGAGGAGGGGGAAGAGGAGGCGCTCGAGACGCTCCGGAAGCGAACGACGCGCCGCGGCACGCGAGGGGGCCGCGGGCGAAAGAAGCCGGTCGCGGCTGCGGAGTCGACCGGCGAAGCGGAGGCGGAGCCCGACCAGCCGAGGAAGCTCCGTCGTTGCTCGGGGCGGCGGACAGCCCGGAGCCCGAGGCGCCGCCGAAGAAGAAGACGCGCCGCGGGACGCGAGGAGGCCGAGGCCGGAAGAAGCCGGTTACAGCGGCGGCCGCGGCGCCGGCGGACGTCTCGCCTCCAGCCGAGGATGCCCCGGAGGAAGCTATGTCCGCGACCGAGGACGATGGAGCAGCGGCTGCTGCCGACGGGAGTGCGGCTCCCAAGAAGCGAACGCGGCGCGGCACGCGAGGCGGTCGGAGCCGGAAGAAGCCCGCGGCGGCTGGGGCGACCACGGCCGAGGATGCTGGAGAGACAGCGGTGGCCGAGGAGCAGCCGTCCTCGTCGCCCGCGATCGCGGCAGAGAGTGACGGCGCAGCGGTTTCGCCCGACGGAGAAGCAGCCCCGAAGAAGCGAACGCGGCGCGGCACGCGCGGCGGCCGGGGCCGGAGCAAGCCTGCTTCCGCGGCTGCTGCGACAGCCGTCGCCGAGGCGAGCGAGGTCGTCCCGGAGCTCGCGGACGTCGTCGAATCGGTGAACGGCACGGCCGATGCACCGAAGAAGAAAACGCGGCGCGGGACACGGGGCGGACGCAATCGCAAGAAGCCCACGACGACGCCTGCGGATTCGGTAGATACCGTCACCGAGCCGGTTGCCGCCGAGACCGACGCAGGCTAGAATGGCCGGTCGAAGCGGGCTTCGAGCCCGCTTGTCCATGCTTGAGGACGTATGAGCTACGCAATCATCAGAGTCGGCGGCAAGCAGCATCGCGTTCGCGAAGGCGAGTACCTGCTCGTCGACCGGCTGCCGATCGAGGCCGGCAAGACCTTCAAGCCGGAGGTGCTCCTGATCGGTGGCGACGGCGAGACGCTCGTCGGTGACGACCTGAAGGGAACGTCCGTGAGCGTCCGGGTCGCCGAGCACGTGAAGGGAAAGAAGCTCGTGATCGGCAAGCATCGCCGGCGAACGGGCTTCCGCCGGCGAAACGGATTCCGCGCCAGCCTCTCGAAGATCGAGGTCGAGTCGATCGGGGCGAAGAAGCCCGCGCGCAGCTCGACGCGGAAGAAGACGACGCCCGCGGCGCAGGCGAAGGGGGCTGACGAGTAGTGGCGCACAAGAAGGGTCTGGGGTCGTCGAGGAACGGCCGCGATTCCGCCGCGCAGCGGCTCGGCGTCAAGGTGTTCGCAGGCCAGACCGTGAACGCGGGGATGATCATCGTGCGTCAGCGCGGCACGCGCTTCCGGCCCGGCCAGGGCGCTGCTCTGGGCCGCGACGACACGATCTTCGCCACGCGCGACGGCAAGGTCGACTTCCGCGCGAGCGGCGAGCGCCGCTTCGTGTCGGTGGTCTGAGCGCCCGCAGCGGCACTCGGCCGCCGATACCGCCGCCATGTTCTCCGATCGGGCCGCGTTCGTCGCTCAGGGTGGTCGAGGAGGCGACGGCGCGCTCAGCTTCCGGCGCGAGAAGTACGTGCCGAAGGGCGGCCCCGACGGCGGCGACGGCGGCCACGGCGGAAGCGTCGCGCTCCTCGCTGATCGCGACCTCCGCGACCTCTCGTCCTTCCGTGGCAAGGGTCACTTCCGCGCCGAGCGGGGCCGGCACGGTCAGGGGGCGAACCGGCGTGGGCGGGACGGCGAAGACGTCGTCCTGCACGTTCCGGTCGGCACGCAGGTCTTCGACGGCGAGGGGCGATTGCTCGCCGACCTCGCCCATTCCGGTGCCCGCGTCCTGCTCGCACGCGGCGGTCGGGGCGGAGCCGGTAACCGACGGTTCGCGAGTGCGACTCGGCAGGCTCCACGCGTGGCCGAGCCGGGCTTGCCGGGAGAGGAGGCCGCTGTCGAGCTCCGCCTCAAGCTGCTGGCCGACGCGGCGCTGCTCGGCTTCCCGAATGCGGGGAAGTCGTCCCTGCTGCGTCGGATCTCGAACGCGAGGCCCAAGGTCGCGGAGTATCCGTTCACCACAGTCGCCCCGGTGCTGGGCACGGTCGAGGCGCCCGACGGACGTCAGCTCGTCGTCGCCGACGTTCCGGGCCTGCTCGAGGGCGCGAGCGACGGAGTCGGGCTCGGTGACGAGTTCCTCGCTCATCTCGAGCGGGCACGCCTCTTCATCCACGTCATCGACGTGCACGACGGAGATCCGGCCGACCGCTTCCGGACGATCGACGGTGAGCTGGCCGCGTACGGCGAGGGCCTGGCGGGTCGACCCCAGCTGGTCGTCCTGAACAAGATCGATCTCCTCCCCGAGCCTCCGTCGCTCGGAATCGCCGACCCGCGGATCTGTGCCGTCGTCGCCACGTCGACCGTGACCGGAGCGGGCGTGGACGAGCTCGTGCGTGTGCTCTTCGAGGTGACGCCGGAGCCGGTTCCGGGGCCTGCCGGCGGCGCTGACGAGCTCGCGGATTTCCTCGTCTACCGGCCTCGGCCACCCCACCGGCGATCCTTTCGCGTGCTGCGCACCGACAGGGGCTTCGTCGTCACGGGCGCAGGCGCGCAAAGCGTCTCGGAGGCCGAGATCGAGCAGGCGTTGCGCGAGGCCGGAGCCCGCTCGGGGGCTGAGGTGCGAATCGGCGACGACTCGTTCGAGCTTTCGTGACCGGTCTGCTCGGCGGCGCGTTCGATCCTCCGCACGACGGGCATCTCGTCCTCGCCGACGAAGCGATCCGGCACTTCCGGCTGGAGCGGCTGCTCGTCGTTCCCACCGGCTCGGCGCCGCACAAGCCCGTCGAGACCGACCCCCGCACCCGGTACCGCCTGGCGCAGGCAGCCTTCGAGAACCGGCGCTCGATCGAGCTCTCGCGCCACGAGATCGAGCTCGACGGGCCCTCGTACACCGTGAACACGGTCGCGTGGGCAGATGAGCGCTACCGCGACGTGGTGTTCGTCGTCGGCGCCGATGAGTTTGCGAGCTTCCTCACCTGGTACGAGCCCGACCGCGTCCTCGAACATGCGCGGCTCGGCGTCGCCACGCGGCCAGGTTATCCGCGTGGGCGGCTCGACGAGGTTCTGGCCGGGCTCGAGCGCCCGGAGCGAGTCGAGCTGTTCACGATTCCCGCTCTTCCGATCTCGTCGACTGACATCCGGGACCGCGTCAGGCGCGGCGAGCGGATCGACAACCTGGTTCCTGCGCGCGTGGCGGCGCTCATCGAGGAGCTCGGACTGTACCGTGACTCGGCTTGACCCCGGTCCACGGCGCTCGGTACCCTGACCCGGGGACGACGAGGAGGCCACGACTCCGCTGACACCGCTCGAGCAAGCCCGACGAATCGCTCATCTCGCACAGGAGAAGCTGGCGAGAGACGTCGTGATCCTGGACATGCGGCCGGTCGTGTCCTATACGGACTACTTCGTTGTCTGCACGGGTCAGAGCCCGCGGCAGGTCAAGTCGATCCACGACGAGGTCCACGATGTCCTGAAGCGCGACGAGCGGATGATTCCGCGTCACGTCTCCGGTGCGCGAGGAGGCGACCTGGATCCTGGCCGACTACCTCGACGTCGTGCTCCACGTCTTCACTCCGGAGGCGCGGGCCTACTACCGCCTCGAAGACCTGTGGGGCGACGTACCGTCCGTCGAGGTGGCAGCCGGCGCCTAGCAGTACCGCCGCCAACGTTGTCTATAATGACAACGGTGACGACTGATCAGAAGGGCGCGATTGCGGAGGCGGTGATCGTCCAGGTTGCGACGCGGCTTGGACTGGGCGTGCTCAAGCCGTTGATCGCTGCCGAGCGATACGATCTCGTCCTCGACCTCAGGCCTGGCCTGATCCGCGTGCAGTGCAAGTGGGCTGCCCTCAGGCGGGAGGCAGTGGTGATTCGATGCCACACCTGTCGTCGCGGCAGAGAGGGAATGATCCGCCGCGCCTATACAACGGACGAGGTAGACGCCATCGCTGCCTACTGCCCGGCAGTGGAGGGTTGCTACCTCATTCCGTTCGCCTGGGTTGGAGATCGAAAAGTCGTCCAGCTTCGGACCCGAATGGCAAGAAACAACCAGCGGGCCGGTGTGACCATGGCTTCCGAGTTCGAGATGGAGTCTCTACACTGGACGTCGTACTTCGGGGGGGCCATAGCTCAGCTGGGAGAGCGTCTGGCTGGCAGCCAGAAGGTCACGGGTTCGAATCCCGTTGGCTCCACTTCGATTCTCGCGGCGGCGTCAGGTGAGCGGTGGTGAGAAGTCGAGACGCTGAGTGGCGTCCTCGTCGTGTCGGCGGGCATCGATCGCCGCAGACTCGTTCACGAAGCGTGCGAGCCGCCGGGCCTCCGACTCGGTGAGCGACACTGCAGCTTCGGCCGTGCCGCTCACGTCCCAGATGCTGAAGCGTGCATGGCGCTCGCTCGGGTCGTCAGCGAGGTAGCACGAGACGCGCAGGGCCTTGCTGGGATCGGTGCCCGGGTGTGCCGCAAAGAACTCCACGACCTTCAGGCGCTGCGGCGCGGCGCACCACGGACAGAACCGGAACGCGCTTTCCACGGTCTCGCCGCAGCGCGCGCATCTGCGCATACGTCCCTCCTTCGAGGGCAAGGGTACATCGCCGGTGCGAGGCGCTAAGTCCGACACCCAGCGCTACCGATGCTCAGTGGCACGGCACGCACTCCCTGAGACCAGGACGGGTCACCGTGCTCGTGCTCGTGATCGGCCTGGGCCTCAGCGTGGCCGCGTCAGACGCGATCCAGGGCACGGGCTTGGGGCTGACCATCGCCAGGGCGATCGTCGACGCGCACGGCGGCGTGATCTCGGCGACGAGCGAGGAGGGCGTCGGAACCACCTTCCGCGTCGAGCTGCCGCTCGTACACATACGTGCCGAGACGCGGTTGGCTGACGGCGTGCTCGTCCGCTGAACGTCCAGGGATCAGCCCGACGCGCGACCCTGCTCAGGCCAGACCGCTGACTCGGCGTGGGGTGGGCGCGGCGTGAAACTCGCGCGCCCGCGGCCAGCTGAACCGTTTCGCGCCGTCGGGGAGCGTCTCGGGGAATCCGTCACGGACCGCTTCTGCCGCCTGGCGCCACAGGCGCAGGATCTCGAGGCGCAGGATCTCGCCCGCTTCCTTGTAGCCCTTGCCGTTGGCCGGGATGCCGTCGAACGTCATCGGCTCACCGTAGACGACGCAGCAGGGCCGCTTGTTCTTCCGGCGCCAGCCGAACGACTCGAGCCCGCATGGGATCACGGGCGCGCGGTCTTTCATCGCAATGGTCAGCGCGCCCGGTCTGGATCTCTCCCGGGTAGCCGAAGCGCTGGCGCGTGCCCTCGACGAAGACGCCGACGATGTGGCCCTCGCGGACGAGCTCCCGGGCGTAGCGAAGGGCCTCACGGTCTTGCCCGCCGCGCTTGATCGGGAACGCCCCGGACCACGTCGAACGCCTCGCCGACGACCGGGATCTCGAGCAGCTCCTGCTTCATCATGTACCAGATCGCCCGGTTCGAGAACGAGCCGACGAGCGGTGGATCGATCGCCGATAGATGGTTGACGGCGAGGACCGCGCCGCCCTCGAGCGGGATGCGGTCGGTTCCGTACGCCCAGGATCCCGGCGCCATCCACATCGTCGTGATCGGGACGACGTTGAAGCGCATGAAGATCCAGCCCTTCTCGACGTCGCCGCCCCAGATCCAGGGGACACCGAGCCTCGTCATGAATGTGGGTGAGACCACCGCGGCACTGTATCGCGAGGAGCCTCGGTACGATCATGGCTCCCATGGAGCGGTACGACCCGGAGACCATCGAGCGCAAGTGGCAGGAGGTGTGGGAGAGCGAGCAGGCGTTCGTCGTCCCCAACCCCGCTGATGCGGCCGCCGTCGACGACCGCCCCCGGACGTACATCCTCGAGATGCTCCCGTACCCCTCGGGCGAGCTCCACATGGGGCACGTCTTCAACTACACGCTCGGCGACGTGTTCGGTCACATCCGTCGGCGGCAGGGAGTCACCGTTCTGCGCCCGATGGGCTACGACGCGTTCGGCCTGCCGGCCGAGAACGCTGCGATCCGGGAGGGCGGCCATCCGCGGGCGATCACCGAGCGGAACATCGACGCGATCCGGCGGCAGATGCGGCGAATGGGCTGGGCGATCGACTGGACGCGGGAGCTCTCGACGAGCGATCCCTCGTACTACCGGTGGACGCAATGGCTCTTCCTCCGCTTCTTCGAGGCAGGGCTCGCCTACCGCCGCGAGGCGCCGGTCAAGTGGTGCCCGGTCGATCAGACGGTTCTCGCGAACGAGCAGGTGATCGACGGACGGTGCGAGCGCTGCGGCTCGGAGGTGGTGGCCAAGAACCTCGAGCAGTGGTTCTTCCGGATCACCGATTACGCCGACCGGCTGCTCGACGAGATGTCGCTGCTCGAGTCCTGGCCCGAACGGGTGCTGACGATGCAGCGGAACTGGATCGGGCGCTCGGAAGGAGCCGAGGTCGACCTTCCGGGTCGACGGGACCGGTGTCGAGCTGCCGGTCTTCACGACGCGGCCGGACACGCTGTTCGGCGCGACCTTCTTCGTTCTCGCGCCCGAGCACCCGCTGGTCGGCGACCTCGTACGGGGCACCGAGCGGGAGCGCGAGGTGCTCGACTACGTCGCCCACAGCGGGGCGAAGACCGCGGTCGAGCGCGCCGACGCCGGAGACGCGAGAAGACGGGTGTCTTCACCGGCCGGTACGTGACGAACCCGGTGAACGGCGAGCGGCTGCCGGTCTGGGTCGTCCGACTACGTGCTCATGGAGTACGGCACCGGCGCGATCATGGCCGTTCCGGGCCACGACGAGCGCGACTTCGAGTTCGCGCAGGCGTTCGGGCTCGAGATCCGTCAGGTGGTCGAACCGGCGGACGGCTCGCCGGTCGAGCTCCCGTACGTCGACAAGAGCGGGGTCGCGCGCTCCGTCCACTCCGGCGCAGTTCTCAGGCCTGGCCACGCCGGATGCGATTCGCGCGATCGTCGAATGGCTCGAGCTCAGAGGGTCTCGGGAAGGCGACCGTCGGCTACCGGCTGCGCGACTGGCTTCTTTCTCGGCAGCGCTACTGGGGCGCACCGATCCCGATCGTCCACTGTCAGACGCTGCGGTCTCGTCCCCGTGCCGGACGACCAGCTCCCGGTGCTGCTGCCCGGAGGTCGAGGACTACAAGCCGAAGGGGCGGTCTCCGCTCGCGGCCGCCGAGGACTGGGTGCGCACGACCTGTCCGGGCTGCGGAGGAGAGGCGCTCGCGCGAGACCGACACGATGGACACGTTCGTCGACTCGTCGTGGTACTACCTCCGCTACGCCGACCCGGCCAACGAGCGGCTGCCGTTCGGCCGTGAGATCGCCGACTACTGGCTACCGGTCCGGCAGTACATCGGCGGGATCGAGCACGCGATTCTCCATCTGCTCTACGCCCGCTTCTTCACGAAGGTGATGAACGACCTCGGCCTGCTCGGGTTCCGGGAGCCGTTCCTGCGGCTCTTCACGCAGGGGATGATCACGAGGCACGGCGCGAAGATGTCGAAGTCGAAGGGCAACGTCGTCTCCCCGGACGAGATGGTCGCGCGCTACGGGGCCGACGCCGTCCGGTTGTACATCCTGTACATGGGCCCGGCGGAAGCCGACAAGGAATGGCACGACTCGGGCATCGAGGGCATCGCCCGGTTGCTCGACCGGCTCTGGCGCCTCGGCCTCGAGGTGGCTGCAGCCGGCCCGGTCGAAGCTCCCGCCGGCGGTGAGCTCGTTCGTGCTGCCAACCGGACGATCGCGAGGGTCTCGGACGACATCCAGCGCCGGTTTCAGTTTCACACGCCGATCGCCGCGCTGTTCGAGCTCGTCAACGAGATCTACCGCGTAAAGGAACAGCCCGGACAGGCGGCGGCGGTCCGGTTCGCGACCGAGACCGCGGTGAGCCTCGTTCAGCCCTACGCGCCGCACATCGCCGAGGAGCTCTGGCATCGCCTCGGACGATCTCGCCTCTGGGAGGAGCCCTGGCCGGAGGCAGACCCCGCGCTGCTCGAGGACGAGACGTTCGAGCTCGTCGTCCAGGTGAACGGGAAGGTTCGCGATCGTGTGGTCGTTCCGGTCGGCCTGTCGGAGGACGACCTCGTCGAGCAGGCCAAGGAGCTCCCGCGCGTGCAGGCACAGGTCGACGGCAAGCGCATTCGCCGCGTCGTCGTCGTGCCCGGGAAGCTCGTGAACCTCGTCGTCGGCTAGAACGCACCGGCGTTCGCCAGGCGAGCTGCTCAGCGGATCGAGTAGCCCCCGTCCACCACGACCGCGGCGCCGATCGTCGATCCTGCGGCGGGCGAGAGCAGGTACGCGATCGCCTCCGCCACCTCCTCGGGTGTGACGAGGCGACCGTGCAGCTGGGCCTCCTCGTACCGGCGCCGCTCAGCTGCGGGATCGGTGCCGCCCGCGAAGTAGGGCTCGAGGAGCGGAGTATCGGTCGGTCCAGGGCAGACGCAGTTGACCCGGATCCCCTCGGCGGCATGATCGAGGGCCATCGCCCGGGTCAGCTGGATGACGGCGCCCTTCGACGCGCAGTACGCGGCGGCGTTCGCTGCCGCTACGAGGCCGAGCTGCGAGGCGACGTTGACGATGGCCGCCTCCCCCGAGCGGCGCAGATGCGGTAGCGCCGCCCGCGCGGTCAGGTAGACGCCTCGGACGTTGACTGCGAAGACTCGCTCCCAGCCGTCAGGCTCCGTGTCCGCCGCTGTTCCGCGAGCGGCGATGCCCGCGCAGGCAACGACCCCGTCGAGGCCTCCGAGTGCCTGCGCGGCCAGATCGACGGCGGCTGTGATCGAGCGAGCGTCGGCAACGTCGGCGGCGGCGCGCGCGTCCAGATCGGCCCGCTCGAGCCGCTCTGCGTCGATGTCTACCCCCGCGACGACGGCACCACCGACTCGCAGCCGGGCAGCGGTCGCCGCGCCGATTCCTGAAGCGGCTCCGGTGACGAGCACCCGGCGGAAAACGCGTTCGGAGGTCATCCTCAGCGACCGTGACCTTAACCGGATGCTACGCGCGCGTGCGCCGGCCGCGGTTGCGTTCTAGGATTGGCGATCCGCCTACGACTTCGCGCTAGGCACCTTCAAGGGGAGGTCGAGAATGAAGAACGTGATCGTCGGGTACGACGGATCCGAGCAGTCCAAACGGGCGCTCGACCGAGCTGCCTCGCTGGGTCGCGCCGGCGCCAAAGTGACGATCGTCACTGCCGTGGATATCGGCTCTCGCGCAGCCGGACGCTCCATGGGTGCCCTGAACGAGGACGAGCTGAAGGCGGCGGCCGAGATGCTCAACTCGGCCCGTGCCGACCTCGAGACGCAGGGGATCGATGCGCACAGCATCGAGGGCGAGGGCGACGCGGCCGACGTGATCGTCGAGGCAGCCGAGCAGACAGGGGCCGACCTGATCGTCGTCGGCACTCGCGGCCACGGGACCGGGAAGCGTCACCTCGTCGGCTCGGTGAGCACGAAGGTCGTGCACCATGCGGCCTGCGACGTGCTCGTCGTGCGCTGACGCCGGCGGCCGCCGACGATGGCCGAGTCCGCCGACGTCGTCGTCGTCGGAGCCGGCCTCTTCGGGACGAGCATCGCCTTCCAGCTCGCCCGCAGAGGGGCCGGCTCCGTCGTGCTGGTGGAGCGCGGGCCCGTCTGCTCCGGCGACTCGGGCGTCTCGTTCTCGATGATTCGCCGCCACTACTCGAACGAGCCCGTCGCCCGCCTCGCGATGCGTGGCGTCGAGATCATCAAGCACTGGCCCGAGGAAGTGGGCACCGGAGACTCGGGCTACGTGCGAACCGGCTACCTGCTCACAGCAACCCCTGATCGCGTCGAGGCGTTGCGCGACAACGTGACCCGGCTTCGCAGCTGGGGGCTCGAGACGAGCGTGGTCGACCTCGACGAGATCACGGCGCTCGAGCCGTTGCTCTCGCTGGAAGGCATTTCCGCCGGTGCCTGGGAGCCCGACGGCGGATTCGCCGACAGGTACAGGATGACGCTCGGGTGGTTTGCGGCAGGCGTTCAGGCCGGCGTGCGGCCGGCGATCGGACGTACGGTCACGCGGATCCTCGTCGACGGAGGTCGGGCGTACGGCGTCGACACGGACGCTGGGCCGATTCACGCTGGAACCGTCGTTCTTGCCGCCGGAAGCTGGGGGCGTGAGCTCGCACAGACCGCATCCCTCGAGCTGCCGATCTCGCTGCGACGCCTCGAGGTCGCGTTCGTGCGCCAGCCTGCGGACCGGCCGCAGGTGCAGGTCACGTTCTCCGACATGGCTTCCAACGTCGTGATGCGGCCCGATCGAGCCGGACTCGCCTGGGTGGTCGCGTACCAGCCGGAGGTGCGGTACGAGCGCCGCGACGACTGTCCTCGTGAGCTCAGCCCCGAGTACGAATCGGCAATTCGAGCCGGCCTCCGCGCACGGGTGCCGTCGTATGCGGGGGCGGAATGGGCCGGCGGATTCGCCGGCGCCTACGACTACACGCCCGATTGGAATCCCCTCGTCGGCCCGGCTCCAGGGCTCGACGGGCTCTACCTGGCGCTGGGCTGGTCGGGGCATGGTTTCAAGCTGGCTCCGTCGGTCGGGGAGGTCGTCGCCGACGCGATCGTCGGACGGACGCCGGAGATCGACGTGTCCCCGCTCGCACCTGACAGGTTCGAGCGCGGAGCGCCGTTGCGCCTGGCCTACGGCCCGGGCGCGCGCGCCTGATCCCGACCGTTCCCGGCGTGCCTCCGATCTGGCGCGGTCTCGTCGCGATCTCGGCACGGACCGTGGCGAAGACGCGCGTCCTACGTCGGCAGATTGGACATCATGCGGATGCCGACGATCTCTCGTTCCCGCGCGGCCCTCTACGTGCTCCTGGCGCTCTGCGTGCTCGTGCTCGGCGGCCGCTACGCGCTCGGTGGGAAGGGACAGGGACCGGGCGCCCCCGGCGCCGGCATCGCAGCGGCCGAGACGCTGGCGCCCGATACAGGCGCGACCGACGACGTGCTCGCCGACCCGCCGCCAACCGCGGCCACGGCGAAGCTCGTCGTCCATGTCGTGGGGGCGGTCAGGCGACCCGGCCTCTACCGGCTACCCGAGGGGAGTCGCATCGACGACGCCATTCGCAAGGCCGGCGGGCCCACCCGCCGTGCCCGGCTCGAGCTCGTCAACCTCGCCTCGCCCGTGTCGGACGGCGTCCAGATCGTGGTCCCGTCGAGGAGTGACTCGGATGAGCACGAGCTCGCGCCCGGCTCGCCGGTGGCCCCGGATGCGACGGTGCCGGCCAGAATCCGGCTGAGCACGGCCACCCTCGAGGAGCTCGACACCCTTCCGGGCGTTGGTCCGGTCACCGCGCAGCGGATTCTCGACTACCGCGAACAGCACGGTCCGTTCACGTCGGTCGACGAGCTCGACGCAGTGCCGGGAATCGGTCCGGCCAGGCTCGAGCAGCTCCGGAATCTCGTCGAGCCATGAGGGCGCCAATTGGCCCGCCTGGACCCCACCTGCTCGCCTCCGCCCTGTGCGCCGGCGTCGCCTGGGCACTCGTCGTTCGGCAGCCGAGCTTCGCGGTGCCTATTGCTGCGAGCGCCCTCGGAGCGCTCTCGATCGTCGCCCGGCGCGGGCGGCTTCCCGTCCTGGCAGTCGGCCTCTTCGCGGCCGCCTGGTGGTGGGGAAGCGTTCGCCTCGACGCCGTCGACCGGAGCGTGCTCGCCCGTGAGATCGGCACGGCCGCGCTTGCTCGAGTCGAGGTCACGGCGCCCGGGCGCCCCGGCCGCTTCTCGACGCGGCTTCCGGTACAGGTCAAGTGGTATGACGACCGCGCCGTCGACGAGCGGGCACAGCTCGAGATCCCCGCCTCGGAACGCGCGCCGCCGCAGGGAGCGGTACTCGAGCTGGTCGTCGAGGTCGAAGCGCCGCAGGAACGGCAGCCCGGGAGCTCGTACGACGAAGCCACCTTCCTGGGCAGGAAGGGAATCCACGCCGTCCTGCACGCCGACAGCTACCGCATCATCGGCCGGCGCGACGGCCTGGCAGGCATCGCGGACAGGATCCGAGAGCATCTGGCAGGGTCGAGCGCTCCGGGGCTCACCGGCGAGAGGCATGCGCTGGTCGCCGGCATCGTCCTCGGCGAGGAGGAAGGGCTTTCCGACGAGCTGCGAGAAGCCTTCCGGAGATCGGGCCTGTACCACGTGCTCGCGGTCTCGGGGCAGAACGTCGCCTACGTCGTGGCAGGCGTGCTTCTCGCCGGCTGGCTGCTCGGGGTGCCGAGATGGGCGGCCCAGACAGGCGCGATCGGCGCGATCCTCTGCTACGTCGCCGCCGTCGGCTGGCAGCCTTCGGTAGTCCGGGCCGGAATCGCCGGCGCGCTCGCATCGCTCGCCTGGCTCGCCTCGAGACCCCGTGATCGCTGGTACTTCATGCTGCTCGGCGCGCTCGGCCTGCTTGCCTGGAATCCGTACAACCTCCTCGACCCCGGCTTCCAGCTCTCCTTCGCGGCTGTGGCGGCCATCTTCGCCGCGGTTCCGAGGCTCGAACGGGTGCTCGTCGGATATCCGGTTCCGCGCGCGCTCGGTGCCGTGCTCGCGATATCCACCGCCTGCGGCGTCGCAACGGCGCCGATCCTCTGGCTCCACTTCGGCTCGATTCCCATCCTCTCCGTCGTCGCGAACGCGCTCGGGGAGCCTGCGGTCGCGCCGATTCTCGGCCTCGGCCTGGCGGCGTCCGCCGTCGATCCGGTACTACCGGAGGCTGCGGCGGCACTCGCCTGGGTGAATGGCTGGGTAGCTGCGTACCTCGCCGGGTGCGCCAGGCTCGTCGGTGGCCTGCCGTTCGCCCAGATCAGCTCTGGCCTGGCCGTCGCGTGCCTTGCGGCGGCAGCGTGCCTGGCCGTCTTCCTGCTACGTGGTCCTGCACGCCTGCGCCGCCCCGCGATCGTGGTGGTGCTCTGCGTCGCGGCGGCCGGTGCCGGCTGGAAGGTCTGGTCGGGTGCCCCCGAGCTTCCGCCTCCGGATGGTCTGCGTGTGTCCTTCCTGGACGTCGGCCAGGGCGACGCGGCGCTGATCCAGGTGCCGGAAGGGGCGGTGCTCGTCGACGAGGGGCCGCCGGAGGCTCGGGTCGCGGATCAGCTACGGCGACTCGGCGTACGCCGGCTGGCGGCCGTCGTCCTGACGCATCCGCAGCGCGACCACATCGGCGGCGCCGCCGAGGTGATCAGGACGGCGCGCGTCGACGCGATCCTCGACGCCGGCCTAGCCGCGGAAAGCCCGTACGAGGACGAGGCCCTCGAGGTTGCAGCCGAGCGGGGCGTTCGAGTGGTGACTGCCCGAACCGGGCAGCGGTTCCGTCTGGGTCTGCTCAGGCTGCGAGTGCTGTGGCCCGACAGCGCCGGCCCGCCCGGCGCTGACCCGAACGACCACGCTGTCGTCATGCTCGCCTCGTACGGTGCCGTCGACGTCCTGCTCACAGCCGACGCCGAGTCGAACGTCACCGGGCGCCTGGAGCTGCAACCGGTCGAGATCCTGAAGGTTGCGCATCACGGCTCCGCCGACAGCGGGCTCGCCACCCTTCTCGAGCGTCTGCAACCGCGAGTCGCAGTGATCTCCGTCGGCTCGCACAACGACTACGGGCACCCGACGGCGGAGACCCTCCGGGCACTGCGTCGCCCGGGTCTGCGCGTGTATCGAACGGATCGAGACGGGGCCGTGACCGTGTCGAGCGACGGCCGGCGCCTCGAGGTGGGGACGAGCCGGTGAGCGGTCAGGAGGTCTTCGGGCGCCGGCTCTACACTTGGCGGCGTGACCGAGCGGGAGCTGGCTGCCGTGTATCTGATCACGGGCACGGACCTTCCGAAGGTCGCGCGCGCGCTCCGCCGGCTCCGAGCTCGCTTCGCCGAGGGAGCTGTCGACCACCTGTTCGCGGAGTCGGCCACCGGTTTGGACGCGGTCGGGGCGTTGAACGCCATGGGGCTGCTCGCGGGAGAGAAGCTCGTCGTCGTCGAAGGCATCGAGCGGTGGAAAGGTGTGGACCTCGAGGCGGTGATCGCCTACCTCGACAGCCCGACGCCGGGCTCGACGCTCGCGCTCGTCGGTGATCCCTCCAAGCTGGCCGGTCTTGCGGACGCCTGTGCGGCGGCAGGATCGATCCTGCGGTTCGACGTGACGATGCGGCGCCGGGGAACGCGTGAAGTTCCGGACTATCCCGCGTGGGTCCGGAACGAGCTCGAGGGCCACGGCCACAGGGTCGGCAACGAGACGGCCGAGCGGCTCGTCGAGCTGGTCGGAGAGGACAGCTTCGCGCTTCGAAGCGAGGTCGAGAAGCTCGTCACGTGGGCGGGAGAAGAGCCGATCGGCCTGCAGGACGTCGAGGAGCTCGCCGTTCCCGGTGCCGAAACCGCGAGCTTCGCGCTCGTCGACGGCTGGGGCAGCCGGAACGTCGGCGCGGCTCTCGCCGCCTGCGAGGGGATGCGCCGCAAGGGCGAGGAGACGTACGCGATCGTCGCTCGTCTCGCCGACTACGTGGCGAAGGTCCGCCGGGTGCACGCGCTGGTCGAGCAGGATCTCGGCCCGCGCGAGATCGCCGCGCGGCTCGGGCTGAAGGACTTCCCCGCGCGCAAGCAGGCGGGCCAGGCCGCAAACTTCAGCCGGGCCGAGCTCGAGGCCGCGGTGGTCCGCCTTGCCCTGCTCGACCTCGCGGTCAAGGGCGGCAGCAGGCTCGACTCCGACCTGGAGCTCGAGCGCGCGATCGTCGACGTGACCGCCCGTCATGATGCGTGACGGATGCCGTCGTCAGCCTGAGCCCGACGCGTCGCTCCGCTGACGGATCCCCGTGCCGACCTCGGCGCTCCTGCTGACGCTCGGCGCGGCCGCACTGCACGCGTTCTGGAACCTGCTCGTCGCCGGATCGAAGGACCCTGTGGTCGTCACAGCGGCGATGCTCGGAACGAGCATCGTTCTTTTCGCCCCGGCCGCCGTCCTCACCTGGGACGTGAGCTGGCAGGCCGCCCCGTACATCGCCGCCTCCGCGGCGTTCGAGCTGATCTACTTCGTCCTGCTCGCGACGGCGTATCGCACGTACGAGCTGAGCCTCGTCTATCCGATCGCCCGCGGGCTGGCGCCCGTTCTGGTTCTTGTGGTCACCGTCGTCGCGCTCGCAGTCCGACCCGGAGCCCAGCAAGCCGTCGGAGTGGTCGTCGTCGGCATAGGCGTCCTCCTGGTGCGCGGCGTCCGCCGGGCCGCTGACCTGCGCGGCGTGTTGCTCGCAGTGGGCGTGGGCGCGTGCATCGCCGGGTACACGATCATCGACAAGCAGGGGCTCGAGCACGCAGCGCCGCTGCCGTACTTCGAGCTGGTCGCCGTCATTGCGACGATCCCGTTCGTGGCCGGAACGGCCGCCGTCCGCGGAGCTCGGGCCATCCGAGCCGAGGTCCGACCCCGTGCGGTTGTCGCCGGTATCGCCGGATTTGTCGCCTATCTGCTCGTGCTGGAAGCGCTCGAGCGCGCGCCGGCGGCCGCGGTCGCGGCCGTGCGCGAGTCGAGCGTGCTGATCGCGACGGCGCTCGCCTTTCTGGTGCTCCACGAGCACGTGTCACGCCCGCGGCTGGTCGGCGCAGCGTTGATCGTGGCCGGCGTGGCGCTGGTAGCGCTTTCCTGAGAGGCGGGCCGGCTAGGCGGTGCCGCGTGTGGAGACGAGGCGCGCCGCCTGCGCCTTCTTGCGAGCTGCCTTGTTCGGGTGGATCGCGCGCCTCGAGGCTGCGCGGTCGAGGGTCCGGACGAGAGCGCTGTGCTCCGCGGCGATCTCGGCATCGTCGCCGTCTTCGACCGCGATCGCGAGGCGTTTGAACTGCGTCTTCGCCGTCGATCGCCAGCGGAGGTTCTCGAGGCGCTGGCGGGCTGCGGTCTCGACGCGACGTTCCTGCTGCTTGATATTCGGCATAGGCGTAGAAGCGCCCCGGACGTCCGGGGCTCCTGGATGCTAGCAAGGAACCGGCGGAACAGCGCTCGCGCGCGCCCGACCTTGCTCATATACTCGCTCGCCGTGGCGGGAGCCGAGGTCCCGGAGGAGTCGGCTCACCGGCGTCGGCTCGCCCGCTCGACCGCGATCTTCGCCCTCGCGACCGCTGGATCACGGGTCGTCGGGCTCGTTCGCGAGATCGTCGATCCGGCGGTATTTCGGCGTCGCCGGCGAGATCAACGTCTTCACGGTCGCCTTCCAGGTACCGAACCTGATCCGGTCTCTGGTCGCCGATCAGGCGCTCTCCTCCGCGTTCGTGCCCGTCTTCAGCGAGCTACTCGAGCGGGGCGACCGTGTTCGTGCCTGGCGCGTGGCGTCGAGCGTCTTCTACCTCCTCTTCCTCGGCCTCGGCGGCCTGACCGCACTGTTCGTGCTGCTCGCCCCGTGGATCATGCGTCCGTTCGGGTACGAGGGCGAGCAGGAGGACCTGCTGGTCGGGCTGTCCTGCCTGCTGTTCCCGACTGTGATCCTGCTCGGGCTGTCCGGCGTGATCGTCGGGATCCTCAACAGCTACGAGCACTTCACCGTTCCGGCATTGAGCCCGATCGCCTGGAATCTGGTGATCATCGTCGGCGTCGTCGTCGGCGTGCCGCTGGCGGACGGGGAGAGCGCGGCGCTCTACGTGTACGCGGGCGCGATCGTAGTCGGCACGGTCGTTCAGGTGCTCCTCCCGCTGCCCTGGCTGCGCGGCCTCGACGGCGAGCTGCGCATGCTCGTCGACTGGCGGGATCCGGCGGTCCGCCGGATCTTCGTCCTGATGCTGCCCGTATCGCTCGGGCTCGGCCTGATCAATTTCAACCTCGTCGTCGACACGTTCTTCGCCGCTCGCTTCGTGGATCGTGAGCTTGCCCCGGCCTCGATCGACGCCGCATTCCGGATCTACATGCTCCCGCAGGGGATCTTCTCGGTCGCGATCGCGACCGTGCTCTTCCCTGCTCTGTCCCGTCTCGCCGCCAGACGCGACCGCGAAGGGTTCGGGAGCACGGTCTCTCTGGGCCTGCGCCAGATCGGCTTCACCCTGGTTCCAGCGAGCGCGGTCGGCGCGGCACTCTGCATCCCGATCACCCGTCTTCTCTACGAGCGGGGGGCGTTCACGGCGGATCAGACCGTCGTTGTCGCCGAGGCGTTCGCCGCGTTCTCGCTCGGGCTCACGTTCAACGGGGCGATGCTGATGCTCAACAGGGCGTTCTTCAGCATGCAGAAGCCCTGGCTCCCGACCTGGATCGCCCTCGGCTCCCTCGCCGCGAACGTCGCGCTCGACTGGGCGTTCGCCTCGTTCGGCGTCTGGGGGATCCCGCTGGCGACGTCCGTCGTCAACATCGGCGCCACCGCCGCCCTCGTCGCCGTGCTGCGCCGGCGCGTCGGGAGCATCGACGGCGGAGCGGTCGCGTCGTCCTATGTGAGGATCGTCGCCGCGTCGGCGCTGACCGCCGGCGTCGCCTACGCCGTCTGGTGGGGGCTCGACGCACTCATCGGACGCTCGCTCGGCGCCCAGCTCGTCACCGTCGACGTTCGCGATCGCCGCCGCGACCGTCGCGTATCTCATACTCGCCCGTTTGCTGGGAATTCGTGAGCTCGGCGCGTTGCTATCGTTGGTCGGCGGCTCCGGGAGGCGCTCGGGCGGCCGCCGCCGACGATGAGCCTCGACCGCATTCGCAACTTCTCGATCATCGCGCACATCGACCATGGGAAGTCGACGCTCGCCGACCGGATCATCGAGGCGACCGAGACCCTCACCGGCCGGGAGATGCGCGACCAGGTCCTCGACTCGATGGAGCTCGAGCGCGAGCGGGGTATCACGATCAAGGCGCAGGCGGTACGGGTCGAGTGGCAGGGCCATCAGCTCAACCTCATCGACACCCCAGGCCATGTCGACTTCACCTACGAGGTGTCGCGGGCGCTGCAGGCCTGCGAGGGCGCGGTGCTTCTCGTCGATGCCGCTCAGGGCATACAGGCGCAGACGGTGGCGAATGCCTACCTCGCGATCGAGAACGACCTCGAGATCGTCCCGGTCGTGAACAAGATCGATCTTCCCGCCGCCGATCCCGATGGCGCGGCGGCCGAGCTGGCCGACCTGGTGGGCTGCGAGCCCGGCGACGTTCTTCGCATCTCGGCGAAGACGGGCGACGGCGTCGCGGCCGTGCTCGATGCGATCGTGTCGCGGATCCCGGCGCCACGGGGCGAGCCGTCCGCGCCGGGACGTGCGCTCATCTTCGACTCGACGTACGACCAGTACCGAGGCGTCGTCGCCTTCGTCCGTGCCGTCGACGGCGCGTTCCGTCCTCGGGAGTCGCTGAGGACGATGGCGACGGGGACGGCGTTCGAGGCCGAGGAGCTCGGCTTCTTCTCGCCGGAGCGCGAAGCAACGCGCTCCCTGTCGGCAGGTGAGGTGGGCTACGTCATCACCGGGCTGAAGGACGTCAGCCGGCTCCGCGTCGGTGACACGATCACCTCCGAGGCGAAGCCCGCCCGTGAGCCGCTCGCCGGCTACAAGGACGTGAAGCCGATGGTTTTCGCCGGCCTGTTTCCGAGCGACTCCGACACGTATCCAGAGCTCCGCGACGCCCTGGCGAAGCTCAAGCTCAACGACTCCTCCCTGAGCTATGAGCCGGAGACGTCCCAGGCGCTCGGGTTTGGCTTCCGCTGCGGGTTCCTCGGGCTGCTGCACATGGACATCGTCCGCGAGCGCCTCGAGCGAGAATTCGACCTCGACCTGATCGTGACGGCGCCGACGGTGGCCTACCGAGTCACCACCAAGGCGGGCGAGGAGGTCGAGGTCCACAACCCGTCCGAGATGCCGCGCGAGGCCCTCGAGGTCGACGAGCCTTGCATCCGCGCCTCCGTCATCGTCCCGAAGGAGTACGTCGGCGCGGTGATGGAGCTGAACCAGGAGCGCCGCGGCGAGTTCCACCACATGGAGTATCTGAGCGAGGAGCGCGTGCTGGTCGTGTACGAGCTCCCGCTCGCCGAGGTGGTCTTCGACTTCTACGACCAGCTGAAGAGCCGTACGCGCGGCTACGCCAGCTTCGACTACGACCTCGTTGGGTTCAGGCCGGGCGAGCTCGTGAAGCTCGACATCATGCTGGCCGGGGATCCGGTCGACGCGTTGAGCCTCATCGTGCATCGTGACAGGGCGTACGCGCGAGGAAAGGCGCTCGTCGAACGCCTGCGAGCCGAGATCCCACGCCAGATGTTCGATGTCCCCGTGCAGGCGGCGATCGGTTCGCGCGTGATCGCTCGCGAGACGATCAAGGCACGTCGCAAGGACGTTCTCGCAAAGTGCTACGGAGGTGACGTGACGCGCAAGCGGAAGCTGATCGAGAAGCAGAAAGAGGGCAAGAAGCGGATGCGCCAGCTCGGGGCGGTCGAGGTGCCGCAGGAGGCGTTCCTCGCCGTCCTCAACCTCGACGGCGAGAAGAAGCCGTGACACCAGGGACCGAGGCGCGGACCGACCTCGATGAGCGCCGTTCGTCATCGAGGAGTCCGGTGAGCGGGTCGGTCAGGCACCTGTACGTGCACCTCCCGTTCTGCTCCCACCGCTGCGGCTACTGCGACTTCGTGACGGTCGTGGGGCAGGGCGAGTCGCACGCCGCCTACGTAGACGCCGCTGCTCGCGGAGCTCGACCTCGAGCGGACGTTGCTCGCCCCCGAGCTCGAGACGGTGTTTCTCGGCGGCGGGACGCCGACCTTCACTTCGCCCGTGGAGCTCGCTCGGCTCCTCTCGGAGTTGCCGCCGGCCGGCGAGGTCACGGTCGAGGCGAACCCGGAAACCGTGACACCGGCGCTTGCGCGGCTCCTGCGAGAGCACGGGGTGACGCGCGTATCGCTGGGCGCGCAGACGTTCGACCCGGCGCTCCTTGCCGTCCTCGAGCGACGCGCCCATCACGACGACGTCCGGCGCGCCTTCTACCATCTTCGTGATGCCGGATTTGACAACATCTCGCTCGATCTCGTGTACGGGATCCCGGGGCAGAGCCCCTCCGCTCTGAAGACCGATCTCGAGCACGCGCTCGACCTGATACCGGAGCACCTCTCGTGCTACGAGCTCGAGGCGCGGCCCGGAACGCGGTTCGCTCATGCTCACGGCGGCGAGCTGGGGCGACAGGCCGAGGCGATGGAAGGGTACTTCGAAGAGGTCGTCGAGACGCTCGTCTCAGCTGGGTACCGCTGGTACGAGACGGCGAACTTCTGCCGGCGAGAGGAGCTTCCGGTTCCCTTCCCTGCTCGGCGGGCGCGGGCTGAATCGCAGCAGCCCGGCCGACTCGGGGAGCGCAAGGGCGGCTGTGCGCGCAACGACGATCACCGTCGGCCACGCCGCTCGCAGCGCGACCTGCGCTCACGCCACAACCTCGCCTACTGGCGCGGGAGGGACTATCTGGGAATCGGCATCGGTGCCGTCTCGACAGTCGGCGGGCTTCGGTGGCGCAATCGGCCGAGCCTGCCCGGGTACCTCGGAGCGCTTGCCCGAGGGGAATCGCCGCAGCGAGAGCTCGAGCACCTCGATCCCGAGACGAAGCGGTTCGAACGACTCATGCTCGGTCTGCGTCTGGACGAGCCGCTCGAGCTTGAAGGCGTTGAGCAGATCGTCGACCCCGATGCGCTGGAGCGTCTTACGTCGCGCGGCCTTGTCCAGCAGGACGGCCGCGGGCGCTTGACGCTGAGCCGACGGGGCCGGTTTCTCGGAGCGGCTGTCACCGCCGATCTGCTGGCGGAACTGCCTTCAGATCAGCCGGTGCCGATCGGTTCGGCGGTTGACGAGCCTGCGTAAGGCCCGAGTCGGCACGGTCGCGTCGCAGCTAGCCTCTACTATCGAAGGGTGAGCCCTGAAGCGCCCGAACTGACGCAGCGCCAGAGGATCATCCTCGAGTACGTGGTCGAGGAGTACGTCGGCGACGGCCAGCCGGTCGGCTCCAAGTCGCTCACCGCGCGGCGTGGCATGGACGTGTCGGCGTCGACGGTTCGCTACGACCTGGCCGAGCTCGAGGAGCTCGGACTGCTCACACATCCGCACACGTCCGCCGGACGGGTGCCGACCGATCTCGGTTACCGGTTCTACGTCGACCAGCTTCTCGCTACCTCGAGCGGTGCTCGGGTCAGAGACCTGGCACTCGACTTCTCGGCGGCGCGGAACGAGATCGACACCGCGCTGCGCGCAACCACAGATGCGCTGGCGCAGGTGACGCACCTGCTGGCGCTCGTGACGGCGCCTCCGCTCGAGACGACGGTCGTCCGCCGCGTCGAGGTCCTGCTGCTTCAGCCGCAGGTCGTCGTCGTCGTCATCATCACGTCGACCGGGGGCGTGACGAAAAGGCTCTTCGTCTTCGACGCGCCGGTCGATGCAGGACTCGCGGACTGGGCTGCCGAGTACCTCAACGAGCAGGTGGGAGGCCTCACGCTCGGGGCGTGGCTGCTCCGCAGCCGCTTCGAGGATTCGGGGCTCTCTCCTCGCGAGCGGGGGTTCCTCACTCAGCTGCAGCCGGCGTTCACAGAGCTCGTCGAAGGGGGCGAGCCCAGCGTGTACATAGGCGGTACGGCCGGCCTCATGGACGAGTTCCGCGCGGAGGACATCAGCTCCTTTCGGTCGCTGCTCGAGGCGCTCGAGCGCAGGGCCGCCCTGCTCGACATGATGCGCGCCACGCTCGACTCGAAACGGCCGTTCGTTCGGGTCGGCTCCGAGTTCGACGACCCTGCCTTCTCGAAGGTGTCGCTCGTCGCGGCGCCCTACGGGCTCTCTCACCGCAACCTCGGCATCGTGAGCCTGCTCGGACCGACCAGGATGGACTACGGGAAGGCGATCGGCACCGTGCGGTCTGCGGCGGCACAGCTCTCGCGGTTCGTCGAGGAGTTGTACGAGGAGTGACCGGGAGCGGCACGAAACGGCCCTGAGATGGCGGCTACTCGACGTGACTACTACGAGGTGCTCGGCGTTCCGCGCGACGCCGACGACGCGACGATCAAGCGCTCCTTCCGTGTGCTTGCCCGCGAGCTGCACCCCGACGTGTCCGACGACCCTTCGGCGGAGGAGCGCTTCCGCGAGGTGGCCGAGGCCTACGAGGTGCTCTCCAAGCCGGAGACCCGGGAGCAGTACGACCGGTACGGCCATGACGGGCTCAGGACCGGCGGCTTCCGTCCGACCGACTTCGGGAACATCTCCGATCTCTTCTCGGCGTTCTTCGGGGACGACCTCTTCGGAATGGGCGGAGGCGCTCGCCGGCGGCGGGGAGCCGACGCCGGCGTCGAAGTCTCGATCGAGCTGGCCGATGCAGCCAGCGGAGCCCGGCGGGAGGTCCCACTCGTCGTCGCCGTCGGCTGCTCCACCTGCAACGGCAGCGGTGCCGAACCGGGCTCGACTCCCGAGACCTGTCCGCAGTGCGGTGGAGCCGGGCGCCTTCAACAGGTCTCGAACACCGTCTTCGGCCAGTTCGTCCGGGCACAGGTCTGCCCGCGCTGCGGCGGTGGCGGGTCGATCGTCACCGACCTGTGCACGACCTGTGGTGGCGAGGGTCGCTTGACCGAGTCGCGCACGCTGAGCGTGAAGATCCCGGCCGGAATCCACGACGGCCAGCAGATCAGGCTCACGGGTGAGGGGCACGCGGGATTGCCGGGCGGCCCTGCAGGCGACGTGTACGTGGTCGTCCGGGTGAACGACGACCCGCGGTTCGCTCGTGACGGCGACGACCTCGTCTCGACCGTCGACCTCACGATGACCCAGGCGGCGCTCGGCGCGCGGATCACGGTACCGACCCTCGACGAAGACCTCGAGCTCGAATTCAAGCCCGGAACGCAGCCGGGTGAGGTTCGCGTCCTGCGAGGCAAGGGAATGCCTGCCCTGCGCGGGTTCTCGAGAGGGAATCTACGCGTCCTCGTCAACGTGGTTATCCCTCGACGCCTCTCGGACGATCAGCGCCGCGTGCTCGAGGACTTCGCGGCGAACGCCGACCCGTCCGCCTACGACGAGGGCGAAGGCTTCTTCGATCGGTTGAAGGCCGCGTTTCGCTGAGCAGGCCGCTCCGCCGCGTCGTGGTCCGAGTGACCCCGGCTCGGGCCGAGGAGGCGCGGGCGATCCTCCTGGAGCTTTGCCCCGAGGGCTTCGAGGAGGGTGTGGAGGGCGGCGACATCGAGCTCGTGGCATACGTCGGCGCCAGCCGCGAGGCTCAGATCAGGCGTGCTTTCGGGTCCGCCGAGGCTGAGGAGGTCGCCCCCGGCTGGGAGAGCGCCTGGCGCGACTTCCACCGGCCTGTCCGGGTCGGCCCGCTCTGGGTCGGCCCGCCCTGGCTGACGCCTGACCCGGATGCGCTGCCGGTCGTCGTCGACCCTGGCCAGGCGTTCGGGACAGGAGCGCACGCGACGACCCGGCTCTGCCTGGAGCTCCTCGTCGACCGGACGCGCGAAGGTGTTCTCGACGCCGGGTGCGGATCCGGCGTCCTCGCAATCGCGGCCGCGGTGCTCGGCTTCGCACCGGTCGCCGCCTGCGACCGGGAGCCCGAGGCTGTCGCGGCGGCGCGGCGCAACGCAGCCGCGAACCGCGTCAGGATCGACGTGTCTCGCGCCGACGTGCTCGCGGACGACTTGCCAGGGGCTCCGCTCGTCCTCGCGAACATCGAGCGTGGGGTGGTCGAGGTCATTGCCCGGCGGGTTGAGGCGCGACTCCTGATCGCCTCGGGCTACCTGGCCGGCGACGAGCCCGCCCTTCCGGGCTGGATCCTGCTCGACCGGCGTGAACACGAGGGGTGGGGCGCCGGGCTCTTTCAGCGCTCGCTCTGAGCCGCGTCCCGTTCCAGGGGCGCTCAGGGGAGTCGGATACGATCGTCGCGTGGCGACGTTTACCGTCGACTTCCTCGGCTGCAAGGTCTCGCACTCCGATGCCCGGGAGGTCGGCGAACGCCTGGTCGCGGAGGGTCATGTCCCAGGCGGCGGCCGGCCCGACATCGCCGTGCTGAGCACCTGCTGCGTCACCGGCGAGGCGGTCGCAAAGTCTCGCAAGGCCGCTCGCCGACACGCCCGAAGCGCAGGCAGGGTGTACCTGATCGGGTGCGCGGCGAATCACGCCGGGGCGTTCGACGGTCTGCCCGACAACGTCACTGTCGTCCCGTTGCGGAGCGAGCGGACGGCCGCGTTCGTCGCCCGCGACGTCGGGGCGGTGGGATGTGTCGACGCGGCCTTCGGGTCGGATCGCGTCAGGGCGTTCGTCAAGATCCAGGACGGATGCAGCTTCGCGTGCAGCTTCTGCGTGATCCCCCAGGTACGCGGGCCCAGTCGCAGCCGGAGCGCGGAGGCCTCGCTCGGCGAGGTTCGTCGACGGGTCGAGCAGGGACACCGCGAGATCGTCCTCACCGGCATCAACCTGGGCTGTTACCGGGACCGGCCTGCCGGCTACCGCCTCGCGCGGCTGATTCGCGAGGCCGGCTCGACTCCGGGCCTCGCCCGCCTGCGACTGTCCTCCATCGAGCTGAACCACGTGAACGCCGAGCTCCTCGCTGCGATGCGGGAAACACCCACCGTGGCGCATCATCTCCATGTCCCGCTCCAGTCGGGCGATGACGCCGTGCTCGACGCCATGGGTCGTCGGTACAACGCGTCCGGCTACCTCCGGCGGCTGGAAGCGGCAGAGGGGTTCAACCTGACGACCGACGTGATCGTCGGATTTCCCGGTGAGGACGACGCGGCGTTCGAGCGGACGCTGCGCGGTCGTCGAGCAAGCCGGAGTCACCAAGGTGCACGTCTTCCCCTACTCTCCCCGGCCCGGCACGCGCGACTGCTCGGGCCGACACGGTGCCGCCGGAGGTGAAACGGGAGCGGGGTGCCATGCTTCGCGAGGCGTCCGCTGCCGCGTGCGCGGCTCACTGGCGTGGGAAGCTGGGACAGGCAGACCTCGTTCTCGTGGACCGCACCGGCCGCGGCTACGGAGACGACTACTCGCCGTGGATCGTCGATGCGCCGGTCGGACAGCTTGTGTCGGTGAGGGGTGCCGCGGTGACCGAGGAGGGGATCATCGCTGCCTGACGAGGCGTGTGTGTTCTGCCGGATCGTGTCCGGCGAGCTTCCTGCGACGGTCGTGCACCGCGCTCCGGGCTTCCTTGCGATCGAGGATGCCTCGCCCAAGGCGCCGGTGCACGTGCTCGTCCTGCCCGAGCGTCACATCGCGACGTTTCGGGAAATCGGGGTGCTTCCGGCCGACGAAGCGGGTCGCATGCTCGATTTCGTCGCCGAGACGGCGACGGTCGCCGGGCTGGACGACTACCGTGTGATCGTCAATGTCGGGCCAAGGGCGGGTCAGACGGTCTTCCACCTCCACTGGCACATCCTCGGCGGAAAGGCGCTGCCCTTCCCGTGATCATCAGAATCGAGACCGAGCTCAAGGACGCGATGCGTGCGCGGGACGACGTGCGCGTCGCGACGCTGCGCCTCACGCTGTCCGCGTTGCGATCTTCCGAGAAGGAGCTCCAGCGGCCCCTGAAGGAGGATGAGGAGCTCCAGGTCCTGCAGCGCGAGCGCAAGCGGCGGGCCGAGTCGGTGCGGGCTTTCCGGGATGCGGGACGCGAGGAGCAAGCGGATCGTGAGGAGGCCGAGCTCGAGGTCCTCGAGACGTTGATGCCGGAGCAGCTCTCCGAGGACGACCTCGAGGCGATCGTCGACGACGCGATCGCCGAGACCGGCGCGACGTCGCTCCGCGATCTGGGCCGGGTCATGGCCGACGTCATGCCTCAGGTTGCAGGCAGGGCAGACGGCTCGACCGTGAGCCAGCTCGTGCGTGAGAAGCTGGCGTAGCCCGAGCTCGGCCGCCCGGCGATAGATTGCCGCGGTGGTGGACGCCCCACTGCCCCACACGCGGCTCTGTGACCTGGTCGGCATCGAGCATCCGCTCGTGCAGGCTCCGATGGCGGGCGGTATCACCACCCCGGAGCTCGTAGCTGCTGTCTCGAACGCGGGCGGTCTCGGCATGCTCGCCGGATCGTCACTCCCGCCCGACCAGTTACTGCTCCAGCTCGATGCAGTCAGGGCGCTGACGGACCGCCCGTTCGGCGTGAACTTCCTGATCGCCCCTCCGGAGGCGCTCACGGCCGACGCCACAGCCGTTCAGGGCTTCCTCGATCGGTTCCGCAGCGAGCTCGATCTACCGGCCGGGAGCCCCGAGGTCACGCTTCCCCCGGCCGACTTCGAGCAAGCGCTCGCGGTCGTCGTCGAGAAACAGGTTCCGGTCGTGAGCTTCGCTCTCGGCGACCCCACACCGTTCGTGGTGGGTGCGAAGGAAGCCGGGGTCGACGATCACGGCCATGGTCACGACGGTGGCCGAAGCCGAGCACGTCGCGGCTGCGGGCGTCGACATCGTCGTCGCGCAGGGCTCCGAGGCGGGCGGTCACCGGTCCACGCTCGACCTGGGCCCTCTCGACGAGCCGCCACTGGTCGGAACGCTCGCCCTCGTGCCCCAGGTGGTCGACGCCGTCGACATCCCCGTTGTCGCAGCAGGCGGGATCGGCGACGGGCGCGGGGTGGCGGCGGTGCTTGCCCTTGGGGCTGCCGGTGCGCAGCTCGGCACACGGTTCCTCGCCTCCCACGAGTCCGGGGCGTTTCGCGCATGGAAAGAAGCCCTTGTCGCTGCGACCGAGACGGACACCGTGGTCTCGAGGTGTTTCACCGGCCGGCCCGCACGCGCGCTCCGGAACCGCCTCGTCGAGGAGTTCGTGGCCGACGGGCCTCCGCCGCTCGCCTGGCCGCTCCAGGTGGTCGCTGCCTTCGATCTCTATCAGGCGGCGAGAGAGCGAGACGACGCCGGCCTGTACTCGCTGTACTCGGGCCAGGCCGTCCGATTGCTCCGACTCGACCAGCCCGCCGGCGAGATAGTCGAGGAGCTCGTGGTCGAGGCACGGGAGCGGATCGGCGAGCTCGCCCACAGCGGCCTCTAGACTTCGGTTCTTGCAGGACGTCCTCTCCGTACCCAACGAGGTCGCGGCAGAGCTCGCGAGTATCGACGACGGCATTCTCGAGGCGCTCCGCGATCGGTTCGGATGCTCGATTCTGTTGCGAGGGAACCGGGTCACCCTCGACGGCGCGGCGGATGACGTCGAGGGCGCGCGGACGGTGCTCGGGGAGCTCGTCGAGCTCGTCGAGGGAGGGCACGTGATCGGGCCCGGCACGGTCGACGCGGTACTCGGCGCGCTGGAGGAGGCGGCTGACGTCCGGGATGTCTTCGAGGACGTCGTCTGGCGCCACCGGGGCAAGAAGATCACGCCCAAGACGGTCAACCAGAAGCACTATGTCGACGCGATCCGGGAGTGCACGATCACGTTCGGCATCGGACCGGCGGGCACCGGGAAGACGTACCTGGCGATGGCGCTCGCCGTCTCGGCTCTCGCCGATCGCGAGGTCGGACGCATCATCCTCACGCGGCCTGCCGTCGAGGCCGGCGAACGGCTCGGCTTCCTGCCCGGCGACATGCTCGCCAAGGTCGATCCCTACCTCCGGCCGCTGTTCGACGCGCTCTACGACATGCTGGACGCCGACCGGCTCACCTCGTACATGGAAAAGGGGATGATCGAGGTCGCGCCGCTCGCATTCATGCGCGGGAGGACGCTCAACGACTCGTTCATCATCCTCGACGAGGCCCAGAACACGAGCCCCGAGCAGATGCAGATGTTCCTGACCCGGCTCGGCTTCGGCTCGAAGGTCGTCGTCACGGGCGACGTGACGCAGATCGACCTGCCGCGCGACCAGGCGTCCGGGCTCATCCACGTGCGAGAGATCCTCGGCGAGATCGACGGCGTCGCGTTCATCGAGTTCGGCAACCAGGACGTCGTCCGGCACAAGCTCGTCCAGCGCATCGTCGAGGCGTACAAGCGCCATGCGGTGGAAACCGGAACGGAACGGCGGCGCTGACCCGATGACCGGCCGACCTGTCCCGGAACGTACTCCGGTGACCGTGCCGTATGACAGCACCGTGGCCGGACTCGTCCCGGCCGCGTGACCGGCTTGCATGGTGGTCGAGATCGAGCTCGTCAATCGGAGCGGTGTCGAGGTGGATACTGCGGACGTCGTCGCTCTGTGCCGGACGGTGCTCGCCGCCGAGGGGATCGATTCCGGCGACCTCGGAGTGACGCTCGTCGGATCCGACGAGGTGCGATCCCTGAAGCGCGAGCACCTCGGCATCGACGAGCCAGCCGACGTACTGTCGTTCCCGATCGACGGACGCGACGACGTGCCTCCCGGCGTCCCCCGACAGCTCGGCGACGTCGTCCT
Organism: uncultured Thermoleophilia bacterium; assembly: GCA_963797645.1. Taxonomy (GTDB): domain Bacteria; phylum Actinomycetota; class Thermoleophilia; order Gaiellales; family Gaiellaceae; genus CAWCQC01. The sequence continues at coordinate 318,861 of CAWCQC010000016.1, forward strand.
CTGCCCGCAGGTGGTCGGCGAGGCCTGGCGCCGTCCGCTGGTTCACGGGCTGCTGCACGTGCTCGGCTACGACCACGGCCACGAGATGGAGGCGCGGGAGGCCTCCCTCCTCGAATGAGCACGACGAAGCCGCCGCCCCGGCGCGCGTCGCCGTTTCGCCGGCGCCAGCCGCCGCCGCCCGAGGAGCGGGCAGCCCGCCGTGGCACGCCGTCCCTGATCCAGAGCTTCAACTACGCCTTCGAGGGCGTGATCTGGGTCCTGCGAACCCAGCGCAACATGCGGATCCACTTCGCCATCGCGACGGTCGTCCTGATCCTGGCGTTCGCGTACGACGTCTCGAAGCTCGAGCTCGTCGCGCTGCTGCTCGCAATCACGTTCGTCCTCACCACGGAGATGATCAACACGGCCGTCGAGGCGGCGACCGACATCGCCACGACCTCCTTCGATCCACTCGCCAAGCTCGCCAAGGACCTCGCGGCGGGGGCGGTGCTGATCGCCTCGGTGAACGCGGTCGTGGTCGGGTACCTGGTCCTGGCGGACCGGCTCGGTGAGCCGACGAACGACCTGCTCGTACGGATTCGCGACGCGCCGCTGTATCTCACGGTCACCGCGCTGCTGGTCGTGATGTTGCTCGTGGTCGCGGTGAAGGCCGTGATCGGTCGCGGGACGCCGATGCGCGGCGGGCTGCCGTCAGGGCATGCGGCGCTCGCGTTCGCGGGCTGGATGGCGATCACGTTCGTGACCGAGGGCTACAGCCATCGTGCGCTCGTGTCGGCGATTGCCTTCGTCCTTGCACTGCTCGTCGCGCAGACGCGCGTCGAGTCGGGGATCCATTCGACGTTCGAAGTGGCGGCGGGGGCCGCCCTGGGGGCAGCCGTAACGCTCGTGCTCTTCCAGGCGCTCGGATAGCCGGTGGACGACGCGGACCTCCTCGAGCTCGCCGACGGCGCGGCCGCGCATGCGTACGCTCCCTACTCCGGCCTGGCCGTCGGCGCGGCGCTGGCTCTCGCCGACGGGCGCGTCGTCTCCGCTGCGAACGTCGAGAACGCCTCCTACGGGCTCTCCCTGTGTGCCGAGCGCGCGGCGCTCGCCCGCGCCGTCGCGGAGGGCATCCAGCCCGGACAGGTGACCGTCCTTGCGGTGACCGCTCCACCGTGCGGAGCCTGCCGGCAGTGGATAGTCGAGTTCCGGGTCGGCAAGGTCGTGTACCGGACGGCGCGCGGGACGATGGTGACGGCGCCGGCGGCCGACCTCCTCCCCGACGCGTTCGAGATCGAGTCGTGAGGAGCGGGTTCGTGGCGCTCGCAGGCCGGCCGAACGTCGGGAAGTCGACGCTCGTCAACGCGCTCTGCGGCGGCAAGGTCGCGATCGTCTCGGACAAGCCCCAGACGACCCGGCACCGGGTGCACGGGGTCGCGGGCGGAGACGGCTACCAGCTCGTGCTCGTCGACCTGCCCGGCTTCCAGCGTCCTCGGGACGCGCTCACGGAGCGGATGCAAGGCCGCGTCGACCGATCGCTGGTCGATGTCGACGCGGTGCTCTTCGTCCTCGCGGCCGACGAGGCGATCGGCGCCGGCGATCGTTTCATCGCCGAGCGCGTCTTCCGGACCGACCTGCCCGTCGTGATCGCCCTCAACAAGGTCGATCGGCGGGCACCTGCGCAGATCGCAGCGCAGATCGCGGTCGCAGCCGAGCTCGGCGAGTTTCACGCTCTCCATCCGGTCAGCGCCCTGACCGGCGCCGGGGTGGCGTCGCTCCTCGACGACCTCGCAGCGCTGCTTCCCGAGGGCCCGTTGTACTTTCCGGAAGGGGGGCTGACGGATGCTCCGCTCGAGCTCCGGATCGCCGAGCTCGTCCGTGAGAAGGCGCTCGCTCTTACGCGCGAGGAGGTACCGCACGCGATCGCGGTCGAGGTCGAGGAAGTCTCGGCCAAGCGCGTTACCGCGGTCATTCTCGTCGAGACGCGTTCACAGAAGCAGATCCTCGTCGGCAAGGGAGGCGCCATGATTCGCGAGATCGGCACACGGTCGAGACCTGAGATCGAGCACCTGCTCGGGCATCCGGTGTACCTCGACCTGCGAGTGAAGACGGCTCCCAAGTGGCGGCGGGACGACGCGCTGCTGGAACGCTTGGGTCTCTGAGACGGAGGACGATGTGACGGAGGTTCTGACGGCGGACGGCTTCGAGGCGACCCTCGCGCGCTATCTGTTCGAGCGCTCCGAGGAAGCGCGCGCGGTACGCGTGGGAGTGAAGGAGACGAGCGAGCAGGCGGCCATCGTGGCCCGTTACGCGGACCTGTTCACGCGAGCGCAGCTCGCGTCCCTGCGTGACGCCGGCGAGGCCGAGCTCGCCGAGCTCGAGCGAGAGCGGCTCTTCCGGTTGCGCGAAGCGTGCGAAGGAGGCATCCTCGCCGCCGAGCTCGCCGAGCGATCCGACGCGCTCGAAAACGCGATCCTCGCGAGCCGCGTGGAGGTCGACGGCGAGCAGGTTCCTCTCCGCTCGGCGCAGGCGCGCCTTGCGGTGCTCGACGGTTACGACGAGAGGGAGCAGCTGGGGCAGGTCGTCGTCGACGCGTCCGCGGCGTTCAACCCTGACCGGCTCGAGCTCATGCGAGCCGCCGAGGCTCTCGAGGCGGATCTGTCGGGCGAGCCCGACCCGATCCGGCGGAGCAGCGAGCTCAAGCAGATCGATCTCGCCGGCCTGGAACGGGTCGTCGCGCAGGCGTCGGCGGCGATCGACGAGTCGTTCGATTCACTGAGCCAGTGCTGGCTCGACCGGATCCTCGGGGGGGAGCGCGGCCGCCCGCCCGCATCGGCCCACGTCGCCTACGTGCGCCGCATGTCGCCGCTGGCGGGCACCTACACGAAGGAGCGTGCGGTGCCGGTCTGCCTCGCGTCGCTCGAGGCGCTCGGTTTCGACCTCGACGCGCAGGAGGGAATCAAGCCCGATCTCGACGACCGGCCCCAGAAGAACCCGCGCGCCTGCGTCATCGCCTCAGACCCGCCGAGGGTCGTCCACCTGATCACACGCGCTCAGGGCGGCCTGTCCGACTATCAGGCGTTCCTGCACGAGGCAGGGCATGCGCTCCACTACGCAGGCTGCGACCCGACGCTCGCGTACACGTTTCGCAAGCTCTCGCGCGACCACGCCCTGACCGAGATCTATTCCTTCCTCGTCGAGTCGCTGACCCATGAGCCGGCCTGGCACGCACGGCACTTCGATCTCGATCCGGCTGGTGGGGCCGACCGGGCCGAGGCGACGCGCTACCTGGACGCGTTCCTGTTCCGGAGGTACGCGGCGAAGCTGGCCTACGAGCTCGGCTTCTGGGCCGATTTCGCTCGGGCCGAGGAGCACGCCGGCGACTACGAGCGCCTCGTATCGGGCGCCAGCGGATTCCGCTACCCGCCGGAGAACTACCTCGCCGACATGGACGGCGGCTTCTACTCGGCCGACTACCTGCGCGCCTGGATCCGGGCGGCGCAGGTACGGGCGGTGCTTCGCCGCGACATCGGAGACGACTGGTGGTGCAGGCCGGAGACGGGAGCACTGCTGCGCGAGCTGTTCCGGCGGGGCACCGAGCCGTCGAGTGAGCAGATCGCCGAGCGGATCGGCTACGACCCGCTCGACACCCGACCGCTGGTCGGCGAGCTGTCGACGCCGCACGGTGGCTGAAGCCCCCGGCTCGCGTCGATGAGCCTCCGCTTTGCGTAGACTGCCGGCGTCGCATGGCCCTTCGGCTCGAAGAGCTCGCCAAGACGATCGATCACACGCTGCTGCGGCCGACGGCGACCGTGGGCGACGTCGACCAGCTGTGCGAGGAGGCGAGAGAGCACCACTTCGCCTCGGTGTGCGTGCTTCCGTACCACGTGCCTCACGCGGTCGACGGGCTGCGCAGCTGTGACGTGAAGGTGTGCGCCGTCATCAGTTTTCCGTTCGGGGCCGACTCGACCAGGGCCAAGGTGGCGGCCGCAGAGGACGCGATCCAGGCCGGAGCCGAGGAGCTCGGAGCGGTGCTCAGCCTGCCGGGCCTCCTCTCCGGAGACTTCCGCTACGTGCGCGACCAGCTCGTCTCAGTCGTCCGCGCAGTGCGCGTGAAGAGCGTGAACGCCGGCCGTGGAATCGTCCTGCTGAAGGCCATCATCGAGTGTGCGGTGCTCGACGACAAGCTGAAACGGCTCGTCTGCAAGATCGCGGAGGACGCGGGCGTGGACTTCGTCGAGACGTCGACCGGATTCGGCGGTGCAGGGGCGGCGGCCCGCGACGTGGAGCTCCTGCGGGACTGCCTGCCGGAGAGCGTCGGCGTCAAGGCCTCCGGCGGGATCGAGACGCCGGGGGATGCGGAGGCGATGGTGGCTGCCGGAGCGGGAAGGATCGGCACGTCCCATGCCGTCGCCATCATGCGGGGATTCGCCGACCCGCGACGAGCCCGATGAGCACCGACGAAGCACACTGGCCGGAGCGCCGATTCAGCCAGGCGATCTCCGAGGGCGACGGAATCTCGGTGATTCCCATGCTTCGCGGTGACCTCGCGCAGCTCGCGATGGCGGCCGAGCAGGCCGGCGCGGAGGCGATCGCAGTCGATTCGATCACGGATGTCCACGCTCTCCGCGAGGTGACCGATCTGCCACTGCTCGTGCGTGAGGTGGTCGCCGATCTCGACGCGCTCACCGCCCTACGCAGCGCGGGGGCCGACGCGTGCGTGCTCGTCTACGAGGATCTCGCCGACGAGAACGGAGTCCTCGAGGATCTGGTTCTGGCGGCCGGCGACCTCGGGCTCGATTGCGCGCTCGACGTTCGTGACGAGGAGCAGCTCGAAGAGGTCCTCGAGCGGATCGACCCGGAGATTCTCGTCATTTCCGAGCGCGATCCGGACAAGGGCGAGACGGAGCTCGAGCGCACGCTGGAGCTCCTGCCCGACGTCCCGGTCGGGAAGCTCGTCGTCTCCGAGAGCAGAGTGACGACCCGGGAGCAGGTGCTCGAGCTCGAGCGCGCAGGAGTCGATGCGGTCCTCCTGAGCGAGGAGCTCGCGGGCCCGCTGCCGGCCGGGCTGGCCGAGCTGACGGGCCGTTATCCCGCCTGACAGCGCGGCGCATCTTCGGCTCGCCCAGAACGCCGTTCCTCCCTAACTTCAAGTATCGGGCGTCGTCTCTGCCTTGCATGAGAGGTCCGCGGAGGTCGGCGAGCCCGATGCCGAAGGCGGGGATCGAACCCGCACGGGGCAAAGCCCCACTGGATTTTGAGTCCAGCGCGTCTCCCAGTTCCGCCACTTCGGCGCGGTTGCAGCATAGCTCCGACCACCTTGCAAACTCCCCTAGTGGGCGCGAGAATGCGCGACTCGAGGGAGTCGCCGGCCTGAAAAGCGCCGGCTCAGGAACTCGGCGGCCTGGGGACGGCCGGCGGGTCCAGGAGATGGATAGGGCGACAACTGAGGAGGAGTCGTGAGAAAGCGAGGGTTGTTGGCATTCCTGGCGCTCTTCGTCGCTGCGCTTGCGCTCGCCGCGGCGGGCTGTGGCGGTGGCGATGAGGGGGCGGCGCCTACCACGGCGGCGGAGCCGGCTGAGACGGGCGCTCCCGCCGACACGGGCGCTCCCGCCGAGACCGCCGCGCCTGTCGCGGCGCCGGAATTCGAGCTCAAGCTCGGCAACGTGATGTCGTTCACCGGCGACCTGGCCCCCTACGGGCCGCCGATCGACCTGGGGGCGAGGATCGCCGCCGACATCGTCAACGAGTCGCTCGAGCGGGTGGGCGTGACCGGAGTCACGGCCGAGATCGTCGCCTCCGAGGACGATCAGACCGACTCCGCGCCCGGCGTGGAGGCGGCGACCAAGCTCGTCCAGTCGGACGGCGTCCAGGTGATCATCGGCGCGCTGGCGAGCACGGTGAGCCTCGCGATCGCCGAGTCGGTCGCCGTACCCAACCAGATCGTGCTGATCTCGCCGGCCTCGACCTCGGCGCTGCTCACCGGCCTCGAGGACGACGGCTTCGTCTGGAGGACGCCGACGCCGGACACCATCCAGGCCCAGCTGTTGGTCAAGCTGATGGGGGAGGCGTTCGGGCCCGACGCGACAATCAACGTCGGAGCCCGGAACGACGCCTACGGCGCGGGCCTCGCGGAGGCGTTCGGCGCCCTCTGGCAGGAGGGAGGCGGCACGATCGGGAAAACCATCCTCTGGAACCCCGATGCACCCACGTTCGACACCGAGGCCCAGGATCTCGCGAGCGAGAGCCCCGACGCCTGGCTCATCGTCGACTTCCCCGAGACCTATGCCAAGTTCGGCCCCGCGCTCGTCCGAACGGGCGAGTGGGACATCACGAGGACCTTCACGACCGACGGTCTCGCGCTCGCCGCCAAGGACGTCAAGAAGCTGGGCAAGGAGCTGACCGAGGGCATGCGGGGAACGCGGCCGAACCCGGGCGTCACGCCCGCACCCGCCGCCGACGCGTTCGACGCCGAGTACCTGGAGCGGGACACGGAGGGCATCGGCCGGGGGACGTTCGACGCCCAGGCCTTCGACGCGGTCATGCTCGCGTTCCTGGCGGCGCTGCAGGCCGGCTCGTCGGACCCGGCGGCGATCCGCGACAACCTCCAGGCCGTGTCCGGCCCGCCCGGGACGCAGTACACGTTCGAGGAGCTCGACGACGCCATCAACGCCATCCTGGCCGGGGAGGACATCGACTACGAGGGCGCGTCCGGGTCGGTCAACCTGGACGAGAACGGCGATCCGGGCGCGGAAGGGTCGAGCTACCAGTTCTTCGAGTACAAGAACGGGAAGCTCGTGCCCGATCGATAGCCTTCCCGTATCCGTTCGAGTAGGCAGCAGCGAGAGGAGCTGAGACGTGGCGGGGGCCCTTCCGGGCCCCCGCGCTCGCTCACCTGGTCTCGGGCTGGGCCTCGTAGTCCTCCCCGGCAAGGGCCTCTGCTGCGGCAAGGCGGCCGCGCCCGCCGAGATAGAGGTCGACGACGGTCTCGTCGTGGAGGAGGTCCCGGCCCGGTCCCGAGAAGCGGTTACGTCCCATGTCGAGCACGTAGGCGTAGTGCGACAAGGCGAGCGAGCGCCTCGCGTTCTGCTCGATCATGACCATCGAGATCCCCGACTCGTTGATCTCCTGGATCTTCTCGAAGATGGCATCCACGACGATGGGAGCGAGACCGGCCGACGGCTCGTCGAGCAGGAGCAGCTCCGGGTCGACCATCAGCGCTCGGGCGAGGGCGAGCATCTGACGCTCCCCGCCGGAGAGAGTTCCTGCCCGTTGCTTTCGGCGCTCGCGCAGCCGCGGGAACCACCCGAATACCGTTTCGAGCTGCTCGCGGGTGCGATCAGGCCGGAGGAAGGCTCCCAGCTCGAGGTTCTCGAGCACTGACATGCTCGGGAAGACGTTGTCGAGCTGCGGGATGTAGTTCATCCCGAGAGCCGTGATGCGGTTCGGCTTGAGCCCCGTGATGTCGTGCTCGGCCCCGTCCGGCCGGAACACGACCGTCCCCTGGCGCGGCTTCAGGAAGCCGTAAAGGGTCTTCAGAAGGGTCGACTTCCCGGCGCCGTTCGGGCCGATGACCGAGACGATGCTGCCCCGAGGCACCGAGATCGACACCCCGTGGAGGATGTTCACGTCGCTGTAGCCCGCCTCGAGACCGGCGGTCTCCAGGATCGGAAGCCCATCCGGGCTCACGCCGTCTGTCCCTCCACGGCCTCCCCCAGGTCCCCCGGATGCGCGCCGAGGTAGGCCTCGATCACTCGCTCGTTCGCGCGGACCTCGTCGGGACGGCCGTCGGCGATGACCTCGCCCTCGTTCATCACGATCACCCGCTCCGAGACCGTCATCACCACCTCCATGTCGTGCTCGATCAGGAGAAACGTCATCCCGAGGTCGTCGCGGAGACTCCGCATCTGCTCGAGGAGCTGCAGGCCGAGCGAGGGGTTCACACCGGCCATCGGCTCATCGAGCATGACCATCGTCGGGTCCGACATCAGTGCCCGTGCAAATTCGAGGAGCTTGCGCTGACCGCCGGAGAGAGTACCGGCGTACTCGTCTGCCAGCGTGTCGAGGCGGACGAACTCCAGCAGGCCGTGGGCCCTCCGACTCACCTCGTGCTCCCGCGAGCGCACCGCCCTTGGAGTCGCGAGCACGCGCAGAATGTGCTCGCCCGGCTGGTCGCGCGCCGCAAGCATGACGTTCTCGAGCACCGTCATGCGCGCGAGGGCCTTCGTGATCTGGAACGTTCGCACGAGCCCCCGCTGGGCGATCCGGTAGGGGGGCTTGCGGTCGATTCGCGCGCCCTCGAATCGGATGGTGCCGCGCTCGGACCGATAGAAGCCCGAGATGACGTTGAAGAGGGTGGTCTTGCCGGCCCCGTTCGGCCCGATCAGCGCGGTGATCGATCCCTCTCTCACGTCCAGCGTCGCGCCCGCGAGCGCGGTGACGCCGCCGAAGTGCCGCACCACGCCCTCGACCTCGAGGATCCGCGAGTCCCTACTCAAGGACCATCTCCTCCCGCTTGCCGAAGATGCCCTGCGGGCGGAACGCCATCAGGCCGATCAGGATGAGCCCGATGATGATCAGGCGCAGGTAGGCCCGCTCGCCCGAGTCGAAGTACGAGAAGGGCGGGAAGTCGAAGAACCTCGTTCCGGCGAAGATGACGCCGAAGATGATCGCCCCGACGGGCACGCCCCAGTACTTCGCCGTCCCGCCGAGGATGACGATCGTGTAGGCGAAGAACGTCGTCAGAGGGTCAAAGTCGGCCGGGCTGAACACCGAGAACTGGAAGGCGAAGAAGAGCCCTGCGATCGCCCCGAGCGCAGCTCCCACGGCCAGGGACTGAAGCTTGTAAGAGAAGACGTTCTTGCCGAGAGCCGACGAGGCGTCCTCGTCCTCGCGAATCGACCTCAGCACCCGTCCCCAGGGTGCCTTGACGAGCACCTGCATGATGATGATGAGGACGATCGCCACGGTCCAGACGATCGCGAGCATGGTCGTGTCCTTGCTGACGTCGCCGAACACGCTCGAGAGCGCATCCTGAACCGTGCGCTGGAACGCGAGCCAGTCGGCGTTGTAGGAGGCCGGTGTCGCCCGCCCCTCCGATGTTGACCGTGCCCTGAGGCCCGCCCGTGAGGTCGTGTTCGTTGAGTGCGACGTAGCGGACGATCTCCCCGAAGGCGATCGTCACGATCGCCAGGTAGTCCGCGCGCAGGCGGAGCGTCGGCAGGCCGATGAGGAGACCGAAGGCGGCGGCCACGGCGATCGCGATCAGGGCGGCAGCCCACAAGGGCATCTCCGCCCTCACAACGAGGATGGCCATCGTGTACGCCCCGATCGCCATGAATGCCACCTGACCGAAATTGAGCAGGCCGGTGAAGCCGAACTGGAGTTGCAGTCCGAGGGCGAAGATCGTGAAGATCCCCGCCACGACCCCCACGAACGCCCAGAAGCCGGGGCTCGTGAGCGTGCTCACAGGCCGACCTCTGGCCTGGCGAAGCGAAGACGAACGACGCTCACACGTACCTGGCCTTCCCGAAGACACCCTGGGGGCGGAAGAGGAGCGTGACGATCAGAACCGCGAACGCGACCACCGGCTTGTAGACGGATTCGACGCCGCCGGCCAAGGTGTCCCAGGTCGAGACTTCCATCACGAGCCCGAGCGCGATGCCGCCGACGAGGGCCCCGTAGGCGCTTCCCACCCCGCCGAGGACGACGGCGGCGAAGATCGGGAGCAGGACCGCGAAGCCCATGTTCGGTGTGAAAGCGCCCTGGACGAGTCCGAGCAGAACGCCGCCGAGCCCGGCGAGTGCGGAACCGAGGATCCAGGTGTAGACGATCACCCGGTCGATGTCGATCCCGGCCACCGCGGCGAGCTCGCGGTTGTCCGAGACCGCCCGCATCGCCTTGCCGAGCCGCGTCCTGGCAAGCATGAGCCCCACGAGGACGATCGCGCTGAAGGCGATCGTAACCGCGATGATCTGACTCAGGGAGAGCCGGATGACGCCGAGGTCGTAGACCTGGAAGACGTCGACGTCGTATTTCTGGGGGCTCGCCCCCCAGACCAGGAAGATGACGTGCCGGAGCACGAGCGCGAGCCCGATCGCGACGATGAAGAGGCCGACGACTCCGGCCCCCCGCGCTCGCATCGGTCGCCAGAGGATGAACTCGAGCACGATCCCGAGCAGGGCGGTTGCCGCCATTGCGAAGAGGACGGCGGTGACCATCGGACCGCCAAGGGTGACGTTGATGGTGAAGGCCATGTAGGCACCGAACGTGAGGTACTCGCCGTGGGCGAAGTTCACGATCTTGAGGATTCCGTAGACGAGGGAGAGCCCGATTGCCGCGATCGCGATGATCGAGCCCGTCACGAGCCCGTTCGCGATGAGCTGCAGCAACTCGCTCATGTGATCCGGGAGCCTACCGCCACTCTCACCTGGATCGGACAGTGGTCGAGTGGCCGTCCGGGCGCGAGCTGGCCGTGCTCCCCGTCGAGGCACGAGACGTGACCTGGACGCGGACGCCGTAGACTCGGCTCGTGCCGAAAACGCTCACCGGCGAAGAGCTCCAGCTCGACGACGGGCCGGCTCGCGACGCCGAGCTGTTCCTCGTCGACGGCAACAACCTCGCCTACCGCGCGTACTTCGCGCTGCCCGAGGAGCTCGCCACGTCCGAGGGGTTTCCCACGAACGCGCTCCTCGGCTTCGTCAACATGCTCTTCAAGCTGCTCGTCGACTACCAGCCGAAGGGCGTCGCCGTCGCCTGGGACACGCGGCCCGTGCACCGGCTCGAGGCGGCCGAGGAGTACAAGGCCGAGCGGCGGCCCATGCCCGACCTCCTGCGCGAGCAGTTCCCCTACTTCCGTCCGCTCGTCGAGGCGTTCGGCTACCGGAACCTGGCGTTCGAGGGCTGGGAGGCTGACGACGTGATCGCGACGCTCGCGTCGCGCGCTGACGCGGCCGAGGTGAAGACCTGTGTCGTCTCGACCGACCGGGATGCGTTCCAGCTCTGCTCGGACAACGTGTCCCTGATGATGACGCCGCGAGGCGTCGCGGACGTCCAGGTGTACACACCTGACCGGGTCGAGGCCCGTTACGGAGTCTCGCCGGCGCAGGTGCCCGACTTCATCGGCCTCAAGGGAGACACCTCGGACAACATCCCCGGCGTCCCGGGAATCGGCGACAAGACGGCCGGGCAGCTGATCGCGCAGTTCGGGTCGCTGGAGGAGGTCATCGCGCACGCGGCCGAGCTGTCGCCCGCGCGGGCGAAGGCGATCAGCGAGCACGAGGACCAGGCGCGCCTCTCCAAGCAGCTCGCGACGATGCGGCGCGACCTCGACATCGAGTTCGACCCGGCAGCGCTCGTGCTCGAGCCGCCGGACCGCTCCGAGCTGAAAGAGATGTTCCGCCGGTTCGAGTTCCGCAACCTGCTGCGGCGGGTCGACGAGCTCGACGCGGCGGTGCCGTCCGTAGAGCGGGCTCCCACCGAGCTGACTCACGCTCCCTGGGTCGAAGGAGAGATCGATCGCCTCACCGGACCAGCCGCGGTCGCCGTCACCGACGGTTCCGCAGCCGTCGCGCGGCCCGGCGTGCCGGTGGTCGTCGGCCCGCTCGCGGCGGCGCGGCTCCGCGACACGCAACTCGTCTGCCACGGCTTCGCCGCGCTCCCGCAGGAGCTCGTGCGCCACGGGCTCGAGCCGACCGAGGACACGGAGATCGCCGCCTACCTGATCGAGCCCGGACGTTCGACGTACGCCCTCGAGGACCTCGCGGCGGAGTACGGCGTCGAGGTCGTCCCGGACCCGCCGGCGGAGGAGGACACGGCCGCGCTCGTGCGAGGAGCGGCCTCGACCCTCGCCCTGGTCGAGCCGCTCCGCGAGCGCCTCGTGTCGCTCGAGCTCGAGCAGCTCTACCGAGACGTCGAGCTGCCGCTCGCGGTCGTCCTGCGCCGCATGGAGGACGCCGGTGTCAGGATCGACACGTATCGCATGGGCGAGATCACCGCCCGGCTCGCCGACCGGGTGGAGGAGCTCGAGGCTCGGGCGCAGGAGCTGGCCGGCGAGCCGTTTCTGCTCGGCTCCACGCAGCAGGTCGCTCGGATCCTCTTCGAGACCCTGGGGCTCGAGCCTGGGCGGAAAGGAAAGACCGGATATTCGACCGATACCCGCGTGCTCCGCGGCTTGCGTGACGCACATCCGATCGTGCCCGTGATCGAGGAGTGGCGGGAGTACTCGAAGCTCCTCAACACCTACCTCGGTCCGCTACCCAGCCTGATCTCGGCCGACGACGGCCGGCTCCACACGCACTTCAACCAGACGGTTGCCGCGACCGGCCGCCTGTCCACCTCGAACCCGAACCTCCAGTCGATCCCGATTCGCACCGAGCTCGGGCGCTCGATTCGCAGCGCGTTCGTGGCCGAGCCCGGGCGGAAGCTCCTGTCGGCGGACTACTCGCAGGTCGAGCTGCGCATCCTCGCGCACGTCTCGGGCGAGCCCAAGCTGCGTGAGGCGTTCCAGCGGGGTGACGACATCCACGCGGCGACCGCGGCCGAGGTGCTGGGCAAGGAGCAGGCATCGCTCACGAAGGAGGAGCGCAACCGCGCCAAGGCCGTCAACTTCGGGATCATCTACGGGATCAGCGCGTTCGGCCTGTCCGACCAGCTCGACATCTCCCGCGAGGAGGCGGGCGCCTATATCGACACGTATCTCGCACGGTTCCCGTACGTGCAGGACTTCATCCAGCGGACGATCGAGCAGGCCGAGCGAGAGGGCTACGTCCGGACGCTGCTCGGCCGCCGCCGCCCGATTCCGGAGCTTCGGGTGCGGAACCGGCAGACGCGGTCGCTCGGTGAGCGGCTGGCCGTCAACACGGTCATGCAGGGAACGGCCGCGGACATCATCAAGGTCGCGATGGTGGCGATCGAGCGTCGCCTTCGCGCCGAGGGACGCGCCGCGCGGCTCGTTCTCCAGGTTCACGACGAGCTCCTGCTCGAGGCGCCCGCGGCCGAGGTGTCCGCCGTTCGCGACCTGATCCGCGAGGAGATGTGCGCCGCCTACGCCCTCGATCCGCCGCTTGTCGTCGATGTCGGCGCGGGCGACGACTGGACCGAGGCGAAGGCCTGATCCCGGTTCTACGGCTCGAAGCGCCCGCCGAGGTGCTCGGCGAGGAAGCGCTCGGCGGCGGCGTAGAAGCGGAGACGGTTCTCGGGCTTCGCGAAGCCGTGCCCTTCGTCCTCGAAGAGCATGTACTCGTGTGGAATCGCCTTCTCGCGGAGCGCGGCGACGATCTGCTCGCTCTCCGCCTGCTTCACGCGCGGGTCGTTGGCGCCCTGGACGATCAGGAGCGGAATGCGGATGTCGTCCACGCGTGAGAGAGGCGAGCGCTCCCACAGGAGGTCCGCATCGGTCGCCGGGTCGCCGATCCGGGTGTGGAACTGCGCGACGAGCGGCGCCCAGTACGGCGGGATCGACTCGATCAGCGTCTTCAGGTTCGACGGGCCAACGATGTCGACTGCGCAGCGGAAGACGTCGGGCGTGAACGCGGCTCCGACGAGCGCCGCGTATCCGCCGTAGGAGCCCCCGAAGATGCCGATCCGATCCGCGTCGGCGTAGCCCTCGGAGATCACCCACCGGACGGCGTCGATCAGGTCGTCGTGCATCCTGCGACCCCATTCGCCGTCGCCTGCGCTCACGAACGCCTTGCCGTACCCGGTCGACCCTCGATAGTTCACCTGGACGCAGAGGTAGCCTCGGTTTGCAAGCCACTGGGCCTCGGGATCGAAACCCCAGGTGTCGCGAAACCACGGCCCGCCGTGCACGTTCAGGACTGCGGGCAGGGCCGACCGCTCCTCGCCGGCCGGGAAGGTCAGGTAGCCGTGGACGACGAGCCCGTCCCTTGCCGTGAACGAGAACGGCTCCATGGCGGCGAGCTCGTACCGTGAGAGAGCAGGCTGATGCTCGAACAGGAAGGTTGAGCGCCCGGACTCCCGGTCGTAGGCGTGGTAGCGGATCGGGCCGTCGTCCGTCGAGAAGCCGGCGAGCCAGATCCGGTCGGCATCGTCGTGGCCCGCAAGCTCGAGGTCTCCACGATCGAGGCGGCGGAGACGGTCGAGGTCGCCGGCGACTGCCGGATCGAGCACGAGGTAGTCCATCCGCTCCCGCCGCACGAACGCGATCTGCGGATCGTTCGTGTCGGGATGGAGTCGCACGCCTGCGACGTCGTAGACGGGATCCTCGGCGACCACGGTCTCGGACCCGTCGGCGCAGTCGAGCCAGACGAGCCGGCTCGTGTTGGCGCCGACCGACGAGAGAGCGACGAGGCGGCGACCGTCCTCGGAGAAGGCCAGTGGATGGGTGGTCAGCGCATCCTCCTGGTCCGCTTCGAGGATCGTCCGCCAAGGCGCGTCCGGAGTGTCGCGCACGAGGACGGACAGGCCGCCGTCCTCGCGCGGTGCCACGGCAGCCCGCACCTCGAACGACTCGTCGGTGACGAAGCCGACGAAACCGGGGTTCTCGACGATCCTCGTCAGCTCGCCGCTCGAGAGCTCGAGCGCGTAGACGTCGTGCAGCTCGGGCCGGTCCCTGTTCAGTCCGACCAGGATCCGGCCCGGGAAGTCCTTGTCCACGTGCTCGACGCGCGTCTGGACGCCCTCGAACGGCGTCAGATCCCGGCTGTCGCCGGTCGCCAGGTCGACGTCGTACAGGCGCCAGTTCTCGTCCCCGCCTCGATCCTGCAGGTAGAGGATCCGGCGGTTGTCGGGGCCCCAGAAGAACTGCCTGATCCCGCGGTCCGTGTCGTCGGTGACGACGCGATCGTCGTCGTGGCCGACCGTCCTCACCCACACGTTCAGGACGCCCTCGCGCGGCGCGATCCAGGCGAGTCGCGAGCCGTCAGGCGAGATGCGAGGCGCGATTCGCTCGGGGTTTCCGAAGAGCACTTCGCGCGGGACGAGGGTAGGGGGCCGGCTCACGGCGGGAACGCTACCGGCCGCGCGCGAGGCCCGTCATTGCCAGCGTCCATTGCTAGACTACGCCCTTCCGGATGGCCCACGAGACCGAGACGAGTGCCGAGGCAGATACGACCGACGACGGCTGGATTCGCGCCGACGACGGTTCGCTGATCCCCGACTACGACGCGACGATCCCCGTCATCAACGAGGGGGAGGTCGTCCGTGGCACGGTCGTCCGAGTCGACAAGGACGAGGTCCTGGTCGACATCGGCTACAAGTCGGAGGGAGTCATCCCCGTCTCGGAGCTCTCGATTCGCCGCTCCGTGAACCCCGCCGACGAGGTGCAGCTCGGCGACGAGATCGACGCCCTCGTCATGACGAAGGAGGACGCCGAAGGGCGCCTCATCCTCTCGAAGAAGCGGGCCCGGTTCGAGATGGCGTGGAAGCGCATCGAGGGCGCCGCCGAGAGCGGCGAGCCCGTGGAGGGAACCGTGATCGAGGTCGTCAAGGGCGGCCTGATCCTCGATCTCGGCGTGCGTGGCTTCCTGCCCGCTTCGCTCGTGGACATCCGCCGGGTTCAGAATCTCGACGAGTTTCTCGCCTCGAAGCTTCGCTGCAAGGTCATCGAGCTCAACCGCAGCCGCAACAACGTCGTCCTCTCGCGCCGCGCGGTGCTCGAGGACGAGCGCAAGGAGATGCGCCAGGCGATTCTCGACCGGCTGTCGCCGGGCGACGTGGTCGAGGGCACGATCTCGAACATCGTCGATTTCGGGGCGTTCGTCGATCTCGAGGGCATCGACGGCCTGATCCACATCTCGGAGCTCTCCTGGAGCCATGTCAACCATCCGTCCGAGGTGCTCGACATCGGCCAGACGGTGAGCGTCAAGGTGCTCGACATCGACCGTGACCGGCAGCGGATCTCGCTCGGCCTGAAGCAGACGCAGTCGGATCCCTGGCAGCAGGTGATCGACGCCTACCAGGAGGGCGACGTCGTCGAGGGGCGCGTGACCAAGGTCGTCACCTTCGGCGCCTTCATCGAGATCCTTCCGGGTGTCGAGGGCCTCGTCCACATCTCGGAGCTGGCCCAGCACCACGTCGAGAACCCTCGCGAGATCGTGTCCCAGGGTGAGGTCGTCAAGGTGAAGATCATCGAGATGGACGCCGATCGCCGGCGGCTCTCGCTGTCCTTGAAGCGGGTCGAGCCGACCGACGAGGTGCGGCCCCCGATCGGAGGCGTCTCGTTCGTCCCCACCGTGGAGCCGGAGGTAGAAGAGGCCGGTGACGTCGTCGAGGACCTGGAGCTCGCCGAGGCCGAGCCCGAGTCCGCGGAGGCCGTGAGCGTGGCGGCGGCCGACGAGATCGTCGACGAGCAGGAGGTCGAGACGGAGGCCGAAGCTGTCGAGGAGGTCGAGACGGAGGCCGAAGCCGTCGTGGAGGTCGAGACGGAGGCCGAAGCCGTCGAGGAGCTCGTCGATGCCGCCACCGTCGTCGAAGCTGCCGAGCCGTCCCCTGCGGACGGCGACTCCGAGCCCGCACCGTAGGAGTCGGCGTGCCCGGCGCCGGCCGGCGGCCGGTGGCCGTCGCCATCACCGGCGGCATCGGAGCGGGGAAGAGCGGAGGCGCTGAAGGCGTTCGAGCGGCACGGAGCTGCTGTGATCTCGAGCGACGAGATCGTTCACCACCTGCTGCGCGACGATCCAGACGTCAAGGCCGCCGTCGTCGAGCGCCTCGGCCAGGGCGTGCTCGACGACTCGGGAGAGATCGACCGGAAGCGCGTCGGGGGCATCGTGTTCGGTGACCGCAAGCAGCTCGCCTGGCTCGAGCAGCTGCTGCATCCCCGTGTCGTCGCGACGTACCTGCGCTGGCGCGACGAGCTCGCCCGGCTGCCCGATCCGCCGGCTGTCTGCGCGACGGAGGTGCCGCTGCTCTACGAGACCGGCGGCGAGGCTCGCTTCGACGCCGTGGTGGCGATCACCGCCGCGCCCGCCGTACGGACGTCGCGCACGATCGTGGGCGATCCCACCCTGCGCGAGCAGAGGCTGATACCGGACGAGGAGAAACTTCGCCGGGCCGACTTCGCCTATGCCAACGACGGCACGCTGGAACAGCTCGATGCGTTCGTCGCCGGGGTGGTCGCCACACTGTCCGTGTGAGACTCCTGATCGCCGTCGCCGTCGCCGCGTTGCTCGCGACCGCCGTCGGGGTCTTCGCCTACGCGGAGACGTCCAAGCCGGGCTGGTACGCCCGCATGCGGTATCCGCTCGAGTACGAACACCTGGTGACCGGACACGCGAAGAACTACGAGCTCGATCCGGCGCTGCTCGCCGCGGTCATCTACCAGGAGAGCAAGTTCGACGCCGATGCCGTCTCGAGCTCGGGCGCGATCGGGCTCATGCAGCTCCTGCCCGACACGGCGAGGGGCATAGCGCAGTACACGGGAGGCTCGAAGTTCCGGGTGGAGGACCTCTACGACCCGGAGATCAACGTTCGCTACGGCTCCTTCTACCTGCGGCTACTGTTGCGCAAGTACGAGGACGTCCGGCTGGCGCTCGCCGCGTACAACGCGGGGCAGACGAACGTCGACACCTGGCTCCGAGAGGGCAGTGAGATCCAGTTCGCGGAGACCAGGGAGTTCGTCGACCGCGTGAGCGAGCTGGCGCGGATCTACCGCCGGGCGTACGGGGACGAGCTCGGCGGCGGCTGAACGGACGGCTCAGGATCGGTGCACCGGGGCGGTGAAATCGTGCCGCGCGGTGAATCCCGCGGACTCGATGGCGAGCGAGCCGCTCAGCGTGCGGCCGCCCGACCCGGCCGGGAGCCTCCAGGTGCAACGGGCCGAGCCGCTCTCGAGCCCGACCGCCACCGTAGCGAGCTGCAGCTCGCCAAGACGGCCGCTGCAGTGCAGGTTGCCCGTCGCCAGCGGGTTGCCTGTGTCGTCGCGGAGCACCCTCGCGCGAACCGTGAGCCGGCGTCCCGAGACGGCGAGCGGCACGACGACCCGGGCGATCGTCGGCGTCGGCGAGCCGAGGGCAGCAAGCTTCGCGAGGAGCATCGGAACGTGCAACCGGCCACGGGCCATGGGCCGGTCGCGTCCGTAGAGGGCAGGGCGCAAGGGCACCGTTCCGGCGAGAACGGCCGTCGTCGTCTCTGCCGGGGTCGCTTTCGGCCTGAGCGAGGCGACGAGGCCGGCGATCCCGGCCACGAGCGGTGCGGCGAAGGACGTCCCGGTTCGGGGAAGCGCTCCGCCGGCGAGCGAGGGCGCGAGGAGCGTCACGCCGGGTGCCGCGAGGTCGACCCACGGTCCGTAGCTGGTGAGGGGCGTCGGGCGGTCGTTGCGGTCGCTCGCCCCGACTGCGACCACCTGCTCGTACGCAGCCGGATACTGCACCCCGCCCTTTCCGCGGTTTCCGGCCGAGGCGACGACGATGGCTCCCCGGGCGTGCGCGTACGCGACCGCGCACGTTGGACGTCGTCGGGGTCCGTGCCCCCGAAGCTGAGGTTGATCACGTCGGCTCCGTGATCCGCCGCCCAGACGATGCCGGCAGCGCTCGCGAACTTCGTGATCGCGCCCGAGCCGTCCGGAGCGACCTTCACCGCCATCACGCTGCACCGCGGACAGGCCCCGACGATGCCCTGCCCGTCGTCCGCCGCGGCCGCCAGAGCGGCGACGGCCGTTCCGTGTCCCTCCGTGTCGATCGGGTCATCGTCACCGTCTGCCAGGTCGGGCCCCAGGACGATCCTCCCGGCGAACTCGGGGTGGGTGTAGTCGACACCCGTGTCCACGATCGCGATCGTCACGGACGGATCACCGAGCGTCGCCTCCCAGAGCTCGTCGATCCCGATCGTCGTCAGCGACCACTGGAGCGGCCTGAGCGAGTCGGACGGGAGAGCGTCGACCCGGTAGGCGGTGTTCGGTTCGACGGAACGAACGGCGGAGTCGAGCACGCGCGGCGGGAGGGGGCTCCCGAGCTGCACCAGGAAGGCGTCGAGGCGGGGTATCGACCCGACCACCCGGCCGCCCATGGCCGCCGCCGCCCGCCGTCCCTCGGCGGCCGAGGATCCGGGCGCGAGGGTGACGACGAGCTCCTGCGCGTTCGGGCGTGCTGCGGCGTGGGCTCCCCAGGGCACAAGAGCGAGCGCGGTCATTCCTGCCGCCAGGAGCGCGAGGAGCCGAGGCATGGAAGGACGGTACCGCTAGACCCGTCTGGCTTCGGCGTAGTAGGGGACGAGCCGCGCCCGCGGCTAGGCTGTCGGGCAGTGCCCGATTTCCGCGTCTCAGCCGCCTATCGGCCCACCGGCGATCAACCGCAGGCGATCGAGGCGCTCGCCGCCAGCGTGCGCGAGGGCAACGTCTACCAGACGCTGCTCGGCGCGACCGGCACGGGCAAGACGGCGACGATGGCCTGGATCGTCGAGCAGGTGCAGAAGCCGGCGCTCGTGATCGCTCACAACAAGACGCTCGCCGCGCAGCTCTGCAACGAGTTCCGGGAGTTCTTCCCGGACAACGCCGTCGAGTACTTCGTCTCCTACTACGACTACTACCAGCCAGAGGCCTACGTACCGCAGGCGGATCTGTACATCGAGAAGGACGCGTCGATCAACGACGACATCGACCGGCTGCGCCATGCGGCCACGAGCGCCCTGCTCATGCGGCGCGACGTGCTGATCGTCGCCTCGGTGTCGTGCATCTACGGCCTCGGCTCGCCGGCGGAGTACGAGCAGAAGACGGTGCTCCTCACGGTCGGCGAGGAGGTCGACCGCGATCACGTCCTCCGCAAGCTCGTCGACATCCAGTACCAGCGCAACGACTCCTTCCTCGGCCGCGGCCGCTTCCGCGTGCGCGGCGACGTCGTGGAGGTCCAGCCGGCCGCGCTCGAGTCCGCCTACCGGATCTCGTTCTTCGGCGACGAGGTCGAGCAGATCTCGCACTTCGATCCGCTCACGGGCGAGGTCTACGGGCGGCTCGACCATCTCGCCGTCTTCCCGGCGACGCAGTACGTGACCGACAAGCCGACCATCGAGGCGGCGCTCGACGACATCCGCGCCGAGCTCGAGGACCAGGTGGCGCTGTTCGAGTCGCAGGGGAAGATGCTCGAGGCCCACCGCATCCGCCAGCGGACCGAGTACGACATGGAGATGATGGCCGAGCTCGGGTACTGCAACGGCATCGAGAACTACTCGCGCTTCCTGGAGGGTCGCCCGCGCGGCTCGCGGCCGCACTGCCTGCTCGACTTCTTCCCGGGCGACTTCCTCCTCTTCGTCGACGAGTCGCATCAAACGGTGCCGCAGATCGGCGGCATGTACGAGGGCGACCGGTCGCGCAAGGAGACGCTGGTCGAGTACGGGTTCCGGCTGCCGTCGGCGATGGACAACCGGCCGCTCCGGTTCGACGAGTTTCTCGAGCTGGTACCGCAGATGACGTTCGTATCGGCCACCCCGGGGCCGTTCGAGCTGCGGCACTCGGTGCGGGTGGCCGAGCAGATCATCCGGCCGACGGGGATCGTGGATCCCGAGGTCGAGCTGCGACCGACGAAGAATCAGATCGACGATCTGCTGAACGAGGTGCGCCGCCGGGAGGAGGCGGGGGAGCGGGTGCTGATCACGACGCTGACGAAGAAGATGGCGGAGGATCTGACGGATTACCTGCTCGAGGCGAACGTCAAGGCGCGCTACCTGCACTCGGAGGTGGACACGCTCGAGCGGATCCAGATCGTGCGCGAGCTGCGTCTGGGCGAGTACGACGTCCTCGTCGGAGTGAATCTGCTGCGGGAGGGCCTGGACCTGCCCGAGGTGACGCTGGTCGCGATCCTGGACGCGGACAAGGAGGGATTCCTGCGCGGTCAGACGGCGCTTGTGCAGACGATCGGCCGGGCGGCCCGCAACGTCAACGGCCGGGTGCTGCTGTACGCGGACAAGCTGACGGAGGCGATCAAGGGGGCGATGGACGAGACGGATCGCCGCCGGGCGATTCAGCTCGCGTACAACGAGGAGCACGGGATCACGCCGGAGTCGATCCAGAAGGGCGTGTCGGATATCGCGGAGCTGCTGGCGCTCGAGTCGCCGAACGTGCCCTCGCGGCGGCGGCGCGGCGGGCGCAAGGTGGAGGGGATGGAGCAGGGGGAGATCGAGCGGCTGGTGGTGACGCTCGAGGAGGAGATGTACGTCGCCGCCGAGGAGCTGCGCTTCGAGTACGCGGCCAAGCTCCGCGACGAGATCAAGGATCTGCGGCGGGAGCTCCAGGCGCTCGCCGAGAGCGCGGCCTGACGAGCGACGACCCGCCGTGTGGGCGGGCCGTCGAGGTCGAAGCGGGGCATAGCCCCGCACACGGCTGACAGCACTATCCTAGCGGCGTCGTGGTGGGCGGAGGGCGCCGGACTCGAACCGGAATCGGCGGTTTGCCGATCACAACGGGTGTCAGCCGTGTATCCCACCTCGGGATTTCGACCCTCCGCCTGAGATCGAAGGTAGTCAGCGACGCGTGACCCTACCGTGTCGCTTCTGTGCCGATGTCAGCGCGACACGTGGCGCCGGAAGGTCCGGTCGGCGATCTCGGCGAGCCCGGCTGAGGTCCAGGCGTACGTCACGGCTCGCAGCGTCTCGGCCTCGGCCTCGAACAGATGGAAGCCGCGCGCCTCGGCGTGACGGGTGGGCCTGGGCCGGCCGAGCCCGGGCGCCACGGCGAGGACGAGCCCGCCCGGAGCCTCTGCCCGGAAGAGAAACTCCCGCGACTCGACGACGAGGCTCTGGTGCGTGTGTCCGGAGAGCACCAGCTCCGCCCCGGCGTCAGCGAGGGCCGCGAGCACGCTGGCGCGCCGTGGGATGGGCCGCTTGCCGAAGCGCAACGGCGGGCTCGTGAGATGGTGGTGGAGCGCCACGACCCGGAGCGCGCCTTGGGGGACGTTCCGGAAGCACTCGGAGACACGGGTCAGGTCGTCGTCGCCCAGGGCTCCGCGCTGGTACTTCCAGGGCCGGACGGAGTTGAGCCCGCAGACGACGAGACCGTCGGAGCGGTACTCGGCCTCGGAGCTGCCCCAGACCGCCTCGAAGCGGGCACGTGGGCTCGTCAGGCGCGCCGGTGGGAGCGGGGGAGGTCGTGGTTTCCGGACAGTGCGACGATCGGGGCCCCAAGGGAGCGCAGGAAGGCCGCCGCGAGCTCGTGCTGGTCCGCCCGGTTGCGGTGGCTCAGATCGCCGGAGGCGACCACGACCTCGGGCCGCTCGCGCTCGACGAGCTCCGGACGGCAGCCTCGATCTCGCGGCGCCCCTCGTCGTGGGCGCCGACGTGGAGATCGGAGACGTGCAGGAGGCGCGCCATCATCGGCGTAGCCTATGCGGGTGGGCGCGCTGGGAGCGTTTCTGGCGGTCGTCGCCGCCTTCGTGGGCGCGCCGGCGTACGTCGACGGGCTGCAGCCCCGCGAGAAGGCGGCGTTGCTCGTCGTCTCGGGGCTTCCGGCTCCTCCCAGGGTGGGCGGCGTCATCCTGTTCGAGGCCGACCGGAACGCGCCCCGGCCGCGACGTGCGCTCGTCTACACCGACCAGGAAGGCGGTGTCGTCAAGCGGTTTCCCGGCCTGCCGCCGTTCCAGGCGGCCGCCGGCTACCGAACGCGCGCCGCGTGCGTTCGCGGCGGGCAGGCGGACGGGAGCAGCACTGCGGAAGGTGGGCGTCGACGTCGATCTGGCGCCGGTCCTGGATGCGCCCGACGGGCCGCTCGGCTCGCGGCATTTCGTGCGCCAGGCGCTCGGGGTCGCGTTCGGCGAGGGGGCTCGCTCGCCGGTGGGGTCGGCGCCTGTGCGAAGCACTTCCCCGGCCTCGGCTCGACCGCCGTCACGACCGATAGCCGGCAGCCGGTGACCGGCATCGTGCGCGCCTCCGAGGTCGCGGGCTTCCGCCAGGCCGTCCGAGCCGGGATCCCCTGCGTCATGGTCGGCCATGCGATCTACGTGCGCTTCGGGAGCCGGCCGGCGTCGCTCTCACGTGGCGCCTACGGCTCCTGCGCGAGCTGGGCTTCGACGGTGTCGCGATCACCGACGAGCTCGGTGTCGTCGGCTCGGATGCGGCCGGGCTCGCCCGCGGGGCGATATCGGCAGGAGCGGATCTCGTCCTGTTCTCGAGCCCCGACGCAGCGCGGCGCGCGATCCGGGCGCTGCTCCCGGCAGCGCGGCGGGGAGCGCTCGACGAGCACGTCGGGAGGGTTCTCGCCTTCCGCGCGAAGTACCGCTCGTGACCACGCCGGCGGACGTGATCGCTACAGTGAGAATCATGGTCGACGAGCCAGCAGAAGTCTTCGACGACATGTATCTCGGCCTCCGGGCCGGCGCCGCAGGCCGCAAGCGCCGTCGCGGCGAGATGCTCTCGCCCGAGGAGCGGGAGGCGCTCGGCCACTGGCAGCGGCTCTCTGCCGTGGCGCAAGGGCCTCGCCGTCGGCGGCTTCGTCGTCGGTACGTTCGGGCTCGGCTTCGCGGCCGGCGGCCTCGTGTTCGGTCGCTGGCGCCGCGCCTGACGCTGTAACGCGCGTCGCGTAGGATCGGCGTCCGCGCGCCGAACCACGTTCGGCGTGACGCGCTATCTCGAGCCCGGTGAAGAGGTCAGGCTGAGCGCACGGCCCGCACGGCGCGGCGCTCGTCCGACCGCTCGCGACGGCAGTGCTCGGCGCGCTCGCGGGTGCGACCTGCGTGATTCTCGGGATGCCCGTCTCGGTCTGGCTGGCGGTCTTCGGCGCGGTCGTCGTCGCGCTGGCGGCGCTGCTCGCGTTCGCGACCGTCCTCCAGTGGGATCGCACGTCCGTCGTGCTCACGTCGCAGAAGCTCTTCGTCGTCTACGGCGTCGTCAGGGAACGGGTCGCCGGCGTCATGCTCGACGGGGTGCCGGTCGAGGTAGAGCAGAGCCTGATGGGCCGCGCGCTCGGCTACGGCACGGTGGTCGCCGGCGACCTCGAGATCCCGCACGTGCCGCAGCCCCGGGACGTGTACCGCCTGCTCGCGGTCGACGGCTGACGCTACGTGTAGGACGAATCGAGGGCCGGGCGATCGCATCGGCGACGAGCAGCCCGAGGCAGACGACATCCGTCACGTCGCCAGCGCTTGCCGGCCGGCAAACTCGGCCTCGGTCCCCGCCTCGGCCTCGATCCGCAGCAGCCGGTTCCACTTCGCCGTGCGCTCGGATCGGGTGGTGGAGCCGACCTTGATCTGGCCGCGCGCCAGCCGACTGCGAGGTCGGCGAGCCAGGCGTCCTCCGTGTCGCCCGAGCGCGCGGAGACGACGGTCGCGTATCCGGCGGTGCGCGCGCGAAGGAGGGCCTCGCGCGCGCCCGTGAAGCGTCCCGCACTGGTTCGGCTTCAGGAGGACGGCGTTCGCGACGCCGCCGGCAATGCCTCGCTCGAGGCGGGCGATCTGGGTTGCGAACAGGTCGTCGCCGACGACCTGGATGCCCTGCAGACGAGCGGTGGCGAGCCGCCCAGCCCGCCCAGTCGTCCTCGCCCAGCGGGTCCTCGAGCGAGACGATCGGGAAGTCGTTGCACCAGGCTCGAGCTCGTCGATGAGCTCGTCTGCCGTGAGCGCCAGATCCTCCGTGCTCAGCCGGTAGAGCCGGATTCGGCTGCGAGCTGGCCGGCGGCGAGGTCGACTGCGATCGCCGACCTCCTCGCCCGGCGCGAGCCCGGCGCGTTCGATGCCGGCGAGCAGGAGCTCGAGACGCGGCGCGGTTCGATGCCAGCGGAAGCCCGAGACCGCCCTCGTCAGCGACGAGCGACGCGGGGTGGCCGCGTCGCGATCGCCACGCTCCTCGGTCGTCGTGCGAACCAGCCGGCACCACTCGATCGCCTCCGCGAAGGTCGAGGCGCCGACCGGGACGACGAGGAAGTCCTGCACGTCGACGCCGCTGCCGCGCGCGTGCGCGCCGCCGGAGATCGACGTTCACCATCGGCAGCGGCAGGAGCGGCCTCGGCTCCTGCGAGGAGGTACCGGTACAGCGGCTCCCGGGCAGCGTCCGCGGCGGCGAGCGTGGCGGCCAGCGACACGGCCAGCACTGCGTTGGCGCCGAGCCGCTCGAGCGACTCGCGTTCCATCGAGCGCACGAAGGGCGGCGTCGAGCGACTCCGGTCGGCCGCGTCCAGCTCCAGAGCCTGCGGGCCGAGCACGTCGTTGACCGACGCGACGGCCCGCCGAACGCCCTGCCCCCCGTAGCGTTCGCCTCCGTCCCGCAGCTCGCGCGCCTCGTGCGTGCCCGTCGACGCGCCCGAGGGCACGTGTACGCGACGCCGCGGGCGCCGCAGCGAAGACCGACCTCGCAGCCTACGGTCGGCGTCCCGCGGGAGTCGAGCGCCTCCCAGGCGAAGACCGAGGTGATCGCCGTCTCCATCAACTCAGCATCAGCTCGAGCTCGGCCCACGCGGCCTGCGAGCGACCCGGGTGGCTCCAGAAGAGATGCGTGCCGAGCGAGCGCGCGAGCAGTCGCTCGGTCTGCGGTCAGGTACTCGGCCGGCGACTTCCCGTCGACCCGGGCGACCATCAGGCAGCCCGCGTGACCGACGAGATACGGCGGCTCGAACGGCGAGGGCGCTGCCGGCCTCCGACACGATACGTGTCGTAGAAGAGGAGGCAGGCTCGCGGTACCGGGCCGCCGACGCCGGCCGATGGATCGCCTTCAGCATGAGGTGGTTGGTCATGAAGGCGAGGTCGAAGACCGGCTCGCCGACATGCGCCACCTCGAAGTCGATGACCCAGAGGCCGTCGTCGCCGACGAGCACGTTCTTCGGCGAGAAGTCGCCGTGGACGAGGCAGACGCGGGTTCCGAGCATCTGCTCGACGTAGCGGCCCACGGGGCGCTCGAGGGCGGGCCAGCGACGCATGACCGCGCGGTAGTAGGGGTCGACCCGGAGCTGGTCGAACGCCTCGTGATCCGAGAAGCGCTCCGCCACGTCTCGCCGGGCCTCGGTATCCCGGTGCCAGGTGGCCAGGACCGCGGCGAGCCGCGCCCCGACCGACGAGTCGATGTCGCCCGTCAGGAGCGCGTCCTTCCAGGTGTGCCAGCCCTCGGGCGCCCGCTCGATCACGATCGCGCACGACTCGGCGTCGACCAGCAGCACGTCCGGAACCGACCCGGGCGTCAGCGAGCCGGTCAGCCGCAGAGCTTCACCTTCCGTCAGCACCCGCTCGCGCTTCGCCAGCCACTCCTGCTCGACCCGGAGGCGCGGCAGGGACTGCTTCACGACCACGTCGAGGCTCCCGCCCCGGACGGCGAAGACCATGTTCGAGACGCCGCCTCCGAGCTCCGTGACCTCGGCGCTCGTCTCAGGGCCCTCCACCGGCAGACCGTGCGCGGCGAGGAAGGCGAGCACGGTCTCCTCGTTGAGGAGGTCGGCCAAGGTCAGGCCATGTTGATCTCGACGTCGTCCGCGACGCCGCCGAGCATCGTGTAGTCCGTGCGCGCGGTCTGCAGGATCGAGCCGGGCACGAACTCGGACACGGGCCCGTGCGCGACGAGTCGCGCGATGAACCGCTGCCACGACACGCCGCGGCCGAGATCGCCGTCGAGCCAGAAGCTCCGGTGCTTGGCGCCGAGGATCTCCCGTGGCCCGATCGTGTTCGCGCGCGGTGGCACCCACGACCAGTCACCGCCGAAGGAGTGGAGGGCGTTCTGCATGATCGTCATCGGGTGCAGCTCGACGAGACGGGCGCCGGCCTGCTTGTACGCGTCGATATCCCCCTCGAACTCGAACCCGAGGTGCGACTCCCAGAAGGCGATGTGGCCGCACCAGCCGATGCCCCCGTAGCAGACGTCGGCGCCGCCGAGATCCTCGATCCGCGCGCTGTAGTCGTCGATTTCCTCGGTCGTCGGGAAGTGGATCTGCTCGGCGGGGGGCCGCAGATCCGCATCGACGAGGTCGAAGAACCGCTCCCACATCGCACGCTGGAACGATCCCGGCCACGAGAGCGGAGCCGTCCGCCCGTCCTCGTTCGCGTACTCGTCCATGTTGAAGGTGTGGACGTGGGCGAGCGAGAGACGCTCGGCGTTGATCGTCCGCGCCGCGATCTCGTACTGCGGCATCGGGCCCACGGGAAGGATGGCGACGAAGTGGCGGCCCTCGTCCCGAGCCGTGCGGATCCTGCCGACGAGGTCCTCCGCGAACGCCGTGTAGAACGCGTCGGCGCTCTCGATCACCGAGATGCGGAAGTCCGGATTGGCATGCGTCGCGATCTCCTCGCGCCTGATCGCCCGGACGCGTGCGCAGGCGTCCGCGTCGCGGAAGCTGATGAATCGGGCGAGGTCGTACTCGAACTCCATGCTCATCGAGAACCTCCTTCAGGGGAGCAGCCGGCCCGTGGTGCCCCGGAGCCAGGTCAGGCACTGACGGAAGCCTTCCGCGTAGCGAACGCCGCACTGCTGTCCGCGGTAGCGGGCCGCAGTGCGCATCTCGTCGAGGATGTCGACGCCGTCGTGGTCGCGTAGCCACTCGAGCTGCGTGCGGTGGGCGGCGAGCATCGCCGCTTTCGTCTCGATGACCGGCGTGATGTCGACGTACTCCGTCGGGACGAACCCGAGCCCGGCGACGGTGTCCATGTAGTAGATCGGCGTGACGCGATCGTGTCGCGGACGGTCCGTCACGAGGTTCGGGAACGTCGCGTAGAAGCTGCACTCGAAGACGAGCTTCGAGATCTCGTTGTGGTCGCCCATGTAGTCGGCGGGATCGTGGGTGAGGATCACGTCCGGGCTCGCCTCCCGCACGAGCTCGACGACGAGCCGCTTCTGGGCCGGGTCGGACGCGTTCACCTCGCCGTCGCTGAGGCCCAGCGTCACGTGCTCCGCGCCGATGCGTGCGCGCGGCGTCCTCGGCCTCGGCCAGGCGGAGCTTCGAGATCTCCTCGCGGCCGTGGACGAAGCTCCCCATGTCACCGGTCGTCGCGTGGCAGGCGACGACTTCGTGTCCCGCGCCCGCGTAGAGCGCCAGCGTCCCGCCGCAGAGGATCTCGAGGTCGTCGGGATGGGCCCCGACGGCTAGGACGCGCACGCACTCACCTTGAACATCGTCCGGGCGGATGGTATAGCCGACCTCTCACGTGTTCTCGAGGGAGGAGTCAGGTGAAGCAGGCCGACCGTTCCACGTTCGACCATATCGGAGTCGTCACGACGAGGAAGCAGCCGAAGGAGAGCTGGGTCGAGGAGACCCGCGTGTGGGTGACCAACCCTCGCGAGCACCCGTTCAACATCGAGTTCCTCCGTTTCGAGCCCGACAGCCCGGTGACCGGCGTGCTGCGGACGGAGCCCCACGTCGCCTACCGGGTCCCCGACCTCGAGGCGGCGATGGAGGGCCACGACATCATCCTCGGGCCGTTCGACGCCTCGGGAACCGGGTTCGTCCAGGTCGCGTTCGCGAATGTCGACGGGGCGCTCGTCGAGCTCATGCAGTACGCAAACCCGGACGAGACCGGCTGGTTCTAGCAGAAACCCCCTAATCATCCCGTTCAAGGGCTTTTTCTACCGGAACTTTCTACCGATCCCGGCGAGCCGTGCCGCAACGCCTTGATGCGCCGGCGCATCAGGGGTGAGATTTTCAGTCGTGACGGAATGAGAGCGATCAGGTCGATGTGAGAGTCATCGCGAGCAAAGGCCGGACTGCGGTGCATGTCCCGGTCGTCTCACTAGAGTGGGTGCGACCTTCAAGTCCACGAGCGGCGCGGCCGTGTCGCCCTGATTGAGGAAGGGGAAGTGGTGCCGGAGTTCAAGTTCGAGAAGAAGGAAGTCCTCAGCCGGAAGGAGGCGGCGGGTTGGCTTTCGGCGATCGCCAAGGCGCTCGGCTCCGACGGCTCGTTCGAGCTGGAGCGGGAGGGCGAGAAACTGTCGCTCGACGTCGCGGACGAGGTGAAGCTCGAGTTCGAAGTCGAGATCAAGGATGACGAGACGGAACTCGAGATCGAGCTCAAGTGGCCAACCACCCCGACCCGGCCGGAGCCCCCGAAGCCGGTCGCGGCGGCGAAACGGACGAGACGTCGACGTGCCTCGCCGACCTGATCCGGGTCACTCCCACCCGGGTCGGCTACCCGGCGGTGAAAACGGCTGGTTCTAGAAACGAGCTCCGGAGCCCGAGTCAGCTCCGGCCGCGGAGGCCCTCGGTGCGCTTTCGCTTGGCCTTGATCTTCTTCCCCGGCCCGAGGTAGGCGACCTCGCTGTAGCGGTACGGCCGGAAGAACGGCTCGTACAGAAAGGCGTGCTCGAGCGTCTGCTCCGACAGCCTCCAGATCGGCGGCCACGAGACCGGGCCGTCCTGCGCCGGCCAGATGCGGGCCATCTCGCCCTCCTGCGGCTTGACCCGGATGCCGTCCGGACGCCGGTGGATGCCGAAGATCTTGACCGCAAGATGGCCGAGGACGAGGAGGACGTTGTACGCCTCGACGGGTCGCCCACCTGTATCGATCGCCGTGTGCTGCCTCGCGGCGAGAACGCCGACGTGGTCGTATCGGTATCGCCCACAGCCGACGAAGACGTTGTCGTGCGGGCGCGCCCCATCGAGCAGCGAGCGCCGGTGCGTGCGCGGCACGCCCTGGCTCTTTCGCTCGACCGAGAGCACCGCGTAGGCCGCCCGCGCGGCCCAGGTCGCGACGGCGAGCTGCTGCGCGGTGTCGAGGCGCACGGCGTCGTCCTCGATCATCCTGAGCACGACCGGACGAGCATCCGCGTCGATCGCCTCGACGCGGCCCCGGCACGCAGCGCAGAGCGACCGCACCGAGTACTCGCCCACGCCGAGGCTCGTCCGTTCGTCGATCGCGCGGTCGATCGCCTGGTGGAGGCGCTCGACCGGCTGGTCTCCGCGGATCTCGGAGTGTGCGGGAACCGAGAACGGCAGCTGGGCGTCGGGCGTGGGGTCCTCGGGCGGCGGCGCGGGCTCGGCGCTCGTCGTCAGATGCTCGATGTCGAAGCCCTCGAGGCCGACGACGCCGGGCGCCCAGGGCGGAATGCCGTACTCGAGCTCGGTCGGCTCGCTGCCGCAGTAGAAGCACCCTCGCGCCATGGCCGTAAAGACTAACGGGAGCCCGCTTGAGGAAGGGCGACGAGGAGAGTACCCTCGACCGTCCGAACCGGAGACGAGGAGGCGCAATGGCCACTGGATGGGTCTGTCACGAGCGATACTTCTGGCACGACACCAGGTCTGCGGGAGGGTTCATGCCCGCGGGCGGCGCGATCGAGCCCGAGGCACATGTGGAGAGCCCGGCCACGAAGCGCCGCTTGCGGAACCTGCTCGACGTGAGCGGCGTGCTCGATCAGCTCGAGCACATCGCGCCGCGTCAGGCCACCGAGGAGGAGGTCCTCCGCTGCCACACGCCGGAGTACGTCGAGCGAATCCGCACGCTCTCGGCCGAGAACGGCGGCGAGGCCGGCGAGCTGACGCCGTTCGGCCCGGGCAGCTACGAGATCGCCCTGCTCGCTGCCGGCGGCGTGATCACGGCGATCGACGCGGTGCTCGACGGCACGGTCGACAACGTCTTCGCCCTCACGCGGCCGCCCGGACATCACGCCGAGCCCGACCTGGGACGCGGGTTCTGCATCTTCGCGAACGCGTCGATCGGCGCGAAGCACGCGCGCGAGGCCCGCGGGCTCGACCGGGTCGCGATCGTCGACTGGGACGTGCACCACGGGAACGGCACGCAGAAGATCTTCTGGACCGACCCGACCGTGCTCGCGATCTCGAGCCACCAGGACAACTACTACCCGCCCGACTCGGGTCATCTCCACGAGGTGGGGGAGGGAGACGGCGAGGGGTACAGCGTCAACATCCCGCTTCCGTCCGGCTCGGGCGTGGGTGCCTACCTGGCCGCCTACGAGCGCGTTGTCGTTCCAGCCCTGCGGGCGTTTCGACCCGATCTGATCATCGTCGCCTCCGGGCTCGACGCGAACGCGATGGATCCGCTGGCGCGCATGATGATGCACAGCGCGGGCTACCGGCGGCTGACCCGAATGCTCATGGACGCCGCGGACGAGCTTTGCGAGGGGCGCCTCGTCGTCGAGCACGAGGGCGGCTACTCGAGCGCCTACGTGCCGTTCTGCGGACTCGCCGTCGTGGAGGAGCTCGCGGGTGTCACGTCCAGCATCGAGGATCCGTTCCTTCCGATCTTCGAAGGCCTCGGCGGCCAGGACCTCCAGCCCCATCAAGACGAGGCGATCGCCGCCGCGGAGGCCGGGCTCTCCCGTCTCGTCGCCGGGTGAGCGCTCCTGACCAGCGGTTTACCGTGACTTGCGGAATCTACTGCTACTTGACACAGCCTGACGAGAAGTTAGGCTCTGCGCGCCAGCGAGCCCTAACCGTCCGGGACAACAGTCGTCATACGGAGTATTCGCGATTACGGACCGAAAGGAGCGGGACATGACGGAGGAGCCGGGCACCAGCAGCGAGCCCACCAGCAGCGAGCCGCCCGAGACCGGCGATCCCCCCGATCTCGACGAGGGAGGGCTCAGCCGCAGGAAGTTCATCGGGTCGGTTGCGGCGGCAGGCATCGGAGGGCTGACGCTCGCCGGCGTCCTGGCCGCGTGCGGTGGGGGCAGCACCGACGAGACCACGGCGACCACTGCAGCGGCGACGACCGAGGCCTCCACGACGACGCCTGCCGGCCAGACGTCCGCGAACAACGGGCAGCCGATCGTGATCGGCTCGGCCTATCCAGCCGTCAACGCCCCGACTGACGCCGAGCAGATGGTGGGAGGCTCCGGCCTCGCGATCGCGGAGATCAACGCCGCGGGCGGGGTCGCTGGACGCCCGATAGAGCACGAGATCGTCGACATGAACAGCTTCGATGCCGCGAGCGTCACCGCCGGGTTCAACGACATCGTCAGCAAGGAGGTCGACGCGATCATCTTCGGGTACCACAACGTGTTCGAGCCGAACGACATCGCCGCGGCCTACGGGGCGCCGTTCCTGAACGCGTCGACGTCGATCGCTCAGGTCACGGCGATGAAGTCGGATACGCAGAAGTACGCGAACATCTTCCAGTGCGACCCGACAGAGGTGACGTACGGCACCGGCTTCCCTCCGTTCCTCGAGGCCCTGATCGCCGCGGGGATGTTCAAGCCGCCGACGAAAACGATCTTCATCATCGAGGGGGACATCGTCTACGGCCAGACGATCTCGAAGGCTTGCCAGGACGCGGCTCCCGAAGCCGGCTGGGAGATCGTCGGCGTCGAACCGGTCGACACCTCCGGCGGGACGGCGCCGGTGGCCGACTGGGCGCCGTTCATCTCCAAGGCGAAGGACTCGGGCGCGACCGTGGTCTTCAACACGCACTGGAGCCCCCCCGACCACGCGGCCTTCATGAAGGCGTGGGTGGCCGACCCGGCGGACGCGTTCGTCTACCTGCAGTACGGCGCGTCGGTGCCCGAGTTCCTGGAACTCGCCGGCGACGCCGCGGAGGGCGCCGTCTGGGCGACGGTCCTCGGCACGATGAACGACCCCGTCGGCCTGGCCTTCCAGGAGCGCTACCAGGCGCAGAACAACGCGCCCGCCGGCTTCTCGAACGCGGGGACGGGCTACGACGAGGTCTACCTGCTCGCCCACGCCTGGGGCATCACGGGCGACACGCGGAACTTCGCAGGCAACATCGCCGAGCTCAGGCGCAACATCTACCGCGGCGTCTCGGGCGGATACTGGTTCGGCCACGACGACACGGCGAACTACTGCCTCTCCTACCCGGCCGAGATCCAGGATGCGGGGCTCGGGAATCCGCACCTGTTCTTCCAGATCCTGCCCGACGACAGCGGGGAGCTCTCACACCAGATCATCGACCCGGCCCCCTACATCCAGGCGGAGTACATACAGCAGCCGTGGCTGAGCTTCTAGGAGGCTGATCGAAAGGGGAGGAGAACAGGGCGCGGCATGTCGCTCGCGTGCACGGACGTGAGAGCGCTGTACGGCGGCTTCGTCGCCGTGGACGGTGTCTCGCTCTCCGTGGAGAGCGGGCACATCCTCGGGGTGGCGGGCCCGAACGGGGCAGGCAAGACGACGCTCTTCGACGTCCTCTCCGGATATCACGGCATCGGCGGCGGGCGCGTCGAGCTGAACGGAACCGACATCACCCGGCTCGCCGTTCACCGACGCGTCCGCCTCGGCCTTGCCCGCACGTTCCAGTCGCCGATCGTGCCGACCGACCTGACGGTCGGCGAGACGCTCGAAGCGGCGCGAATCGCCTGGTCGCCGAAGGCCGACCCCGCGGACGTCGGGAGGGCTCGCCAGCTCGCACGGTTCCCGACCTCCGACGAGGCTCACTGCGGCGGGCTCGACACGCTGGAGCGCCGCAAGCTTCTGCTCACGTGCGTGCTCATGCGCAAGCCGAGCGTCCTGCTGCTCGACGAGCCCTGCTCGGGACTGATGCAGGACGAGATCGACGAGATGGATGCGATCATCCGCCAGATGACGGTCGAGACGGGGATCGGGGTGAT
This sequence comes from uncultured Thermoleophilia bacterium, assembly GCA_963797645.1. Taxonomy (GTDB): domain Bacteria; phylum Actinomycetota; class Thermoleophilia; order Gaiellales; family Gaiellaceae; genus CAWCQC01. Next base: position 352,200 of record CAWCQC010000016.1, read on the forward strand.
CGTCGTCGAGCACCGGCTCGAGCTGCTCCGAGCCGTGGCGGAGACAGTCGCCGTCATGGATGCGGGCAAGGTGATCGCGGAAGGGCCGCCGGCGACCGTGTTCGAGGACCCTGCTCGTGCGCGCCGCGTACTTCGACGTGCCGCAGGCCGCATGACGAACGTCCTCGAGGTGCGCAAACTGTCGGCCGGCTACGGGCCGCTGCGCGTGCTCCACGAGATCGATCTCGCGGTGGTCGCCGGGGAGCGCGTCGGCCTCGTCGGCCTCAACGGGCACGGGAAGACGACTCTCCTACTCTCGATCATGGGGCGCGTCGACTGGCGCCGGGGCGAGATCGAGCTGGACGGGAAGTCGATCATGCGGACACCGACGCACAGGCTCGCTCGGGCGGGGGTCGTACTCATGCCCCAGGGCGACGCGCTCTTCCCGGGCCTGTCCGTCAGGGACAACCTCGACTCGGGGGCGTTCGCGGCCGGCTGGCGGGAGCGGAGGAAGCGGCGCGACCGGGTGCTACGGCTCTTCCCGCGCCTTGCCGACCGGCTCCGACAGAGTGCGGGCACGCTCTCGGGCGGGGAGCGGCGGATGTGCTCGCTCGGGCGAGGTCTGATGTCGGACGCCCGGGTCTTCCTGATCGACGAGCCTTCGCTCGGGCTCGCCCCGGGCATCGCCGCCGGCCTCTACTCCACGCTCAGGGAGCTCGATCTCGAAGGCGGGACGCTCATCCTCGCCGAGCAGAACCAGACGCTGCTCGAGGGCTGGATCGACAGGATCGTCAAGATGCACGGGGGGCGGATCGTCGGCATCGAGCCGGGCCGCGCGACCGGGGACGGCGAGCCGATCGACGGCGAGCGACCGGAGACCGACGCGTGACCGAGCTCGTCAGCACCGTCTATCTCGCCGCCGTCTACGGGTTGATCGCCGTCGGCATCTCGCTCACCTGGGCCGGCCTCGGTTTTCTCAACCTCGCCGCCGGCGTCACCTTCGCGGCCGGAGGCTACGGCGCCTGGTGGGCGCAGGAGCACATCTCGGATCACCCAGCTGTCGTCTTCCTCGGCGGTATCGTCGTCGGGGCGATCGCGGGAGCGATCATCTGCCTGAGCGTGTTCCTGCCGCTCGACGGCAGGCCGAACTGGCCCTTCCGCTCGATGATCGCCTCGCTCGGGCTCGCGATCATCGGCGTCAACACGTATCTGATCGTCTTCGGGCCGCAGCGCAAGGCGCTCGACTTCCTGTTCGGCACGACCAAGTTCAAGATCGGCGACACGACGATCACCGCAGACAAGAGCGGGGCCATCATCAGCGCGAGCGTCGTCATGGTGCTCCTCGTCGTCGGGCTCATGACGACGAGAACCGGTCTCGGCGTCCGCGCGCTGACGCAGAACCCGGAGGGCGCCGCCCTCGTCGGGATCGGCCGCACGCAGGCGGCTTTCGCCATCCTCATCGTTTCCGGCGCCCTCGCCGGCTTCGCGGCCGTCCTGCTCTCCCAGATCTTCTACCCGGAGCCGAACATCGGCTACCTGCCGCTCCTCAAGGGTCTGATCGTCGCCCTCCTCGGCGGCCTCGGCAGCATCCTCGGGACGGTGATCGCGGCTCTCCTCATCGCTGCCACGGAGGCGGTGACGGTCCATTACCTCAATGCGAGCTGGGTCCTCCTGACGCAGTTCGGGTTGATCGCCATCGTGCTGCTCGTCAGGCCTCGCGGCGTCGCCGGGATCCTGGAAGCGACGCGTGCGTAGGCTCCTGACCTTCAAGAATGCCGGGGACGCCGCCTTCTGGGGCGGATGCTTCGCCGCGGCGCTCATCCTGTTCTTCCTCGTCTACGACAACAACAACTTCGCGGGACACTGGGACATCTTCGCGCTGTACGTCTCGATGAACCTGATGTGGATGCTCGTGATCGGGACGGCCGGCATCTACTCCTTCGCAACGGTCGCCGTCGTCGGCGCGTGCGCGTACTTGGGGTCGTACATCTCCGGCGGCTCGCAGGCGGGCGCCGACATCGCGAGCGCCCGGTCGCTCAACGTCGTCCTGATGCTGCTCGGCGCGGCGGCGTTCGGGGCGTTCCTGGGAGCGCTCATCGCCGCTCCGACGATCCGTCTGCGAGGCGTGTACTTCGCCCTCTTCACGATCGGGATCGCCGAGGTGGGGCGGGCGATCGTGAAGCAGTACGAGGTGTTGGGCAAGACCGAGGGCCTCTTCGGCGGCGCGAGGTTCATCAAGGAGAGCCAGACCGCGACGGAGGCCGGGCGGAACATCGAGTTCTTCGTCGGCCTCGCCCTGATCGTCTTCTGCCTTGTCGTGTACAAGCTGGTCGACAGCGGCAGGCTCGGCCTGCTCCTCCGGACGGCGCGCGAGAGCGAAGGCGTGGCGAAGGGCCTCGGCATCGACGTCGTACGGGCACGGTTCGCCGTCTTCATCATCTCCTCGGCCGTGCTCGGCCTCATCGGAGGCTTCTACACCGGCTTCTACGGCGGCGCGTCGCTGACCATCTTCGACTTCAACACGCTCCTGCTGCTCCTGGCCATGATCGTCGTCGGCGGCGTCGGCTCGCCGAAGGGCGCGATCATCGGCACGGCGCTCCTCCTCTACATCGACCGTACCTACGCGGACCTGGACACGCCTGCGTGGCGCTTCGTCTGGATCGGCATCATCATGTTCGGCGTCACGCTCTTGACGACCCGCGGCCTCGTCGGGCTGCCTGCGCAGATCCGCGGCTACATGCAGCGGCGCCGAGCGCGGCGATTGACGGGTGAGGAGGTCGTGGAGCCTACCCCACCGGAGCTTCAAGTCCCCGGGCTGTAACGTCGGCAGAGCACCTGGAGCGGGGCGGCGCAGCTTGATCCGTGGCTTGGCACACACCGCCATGGCGCGGCGTCGCCTGACCGCCACCGCGTGAGCGCCTCGGCGCAGCGGCATCGTGTTGCGGTTCTCGGCAACTGCTGCACGCACGGCGAGTTCGTCGTTGCCGCGCTCCGCGAGGAGGCCGGCGCCGAGCTCGTCGCCGGCTGGGAGGCGGATCCGCGCCGAGCTCCTGCGCTCGAACGGGCGCTGGGGTTCGAGCTCGCATCGACTCCGGCCGCATTGATCGACGATCCTGAGGTCGACCTCGTCGCTATTTGCTGCGATCCCTGTGACAAGGCTCACTGGGTCGCGCAGGCCGCGGCCGCCGGAAAGCACGTCTTCCTGAACAAGCCGTTCAGCGATAGCCTCGAGTCGGCTCGCCGGATCGAGGCTGCCGTCGAGCGCCACCACGTGCAGCTGGTCCACGACATCGTCGCCGTGCGGTTCAGTCCGGTGACCGCGAAGCTGCTCAGCGAGGTGCGTGAAGGGAAGTACGGCGAGCCTCTGCACCATGCCCACAGCTTCGGGATGACGTTCTCTTGCGACTTTCCCCTCGCCGACATCTGGCCCGAGCGTCTCGACCCACCATGGAAGTCCGGCGGCGGGGAGCTGACGAACCTCGGCTGCTATCCCGTCGATTACATGGTCGCCCTCTGGGGCCTTCCCGAGTCGGTGCAGGCCAAGTGGATGAAGACATGGGATGTGTACCGGGAGGCCGAGGTCGAGAACTTCGGCCAGATCGTGGCGGACTACGGACGCTTCTTCGCGGTTCTCGCTGCGGGGAAGCAGCGCCTTCGGTCCCTCGCGTCAATGGATCTCGGGGAGGCCCTGACGCCGCGGAACTGGCACAACGTCCTCGAGTTGCAGTTTACGGAGGCGAATCTGACCGTGCTCCCCTATGGCGACCTCGTTCTTCGCGACGGGGAAGCGCTCACAGCCGACCAGTACCTCGGCGACTTCCGCTGCCTGACGCCGTTCGAGCAGCTCGCCCGTGCGATCGAAACCTCCGTGCCGCCTGCGAGCAGCGCGCGCGTCGGACGCTTCGGCGTCGAGGTCGTGTCGGCGGCGTATCGCTCGATCACGGAGGGTGGGACGGTCGTGACGCTTCCGCTCGAGAACGGTCGCAACCCGCTCGTGCAGCCAGTGCCTTGACTCCTCGCGAACTGGGCTCGTACCATGCGGCCGCGAAGAGAGGAGTCATGACCCGATGATCATCGACAGCCACGCCCACGTCTCGGAGAAGACCTGGGCATCGCCGAAATTCCTCGAGGAGGTGATCGAGCCCGCGGTACGGGCTTCCGGCGCCGCCATTCCCGCCACTGTCTACGAGGGCACCGACATCCCTGGGATGATGGAGGCCTACCGAGCGGCGGACGTCAGCAAGGTGATGCTGTACGCCGTCGCACCCCGCGAGCCGAAGTTGTACGGGCGTGACCCGGCGACCCGGGAGATCTCGGGGGCCCACGTGTCGAACGACTACATCGCGGAGGTACACCGGCGGTATCCGGACCAGACGCTTCCCGTGATGTCCGTCAACCCCCGCTACGAGGGCGCCACGGTCCTCGGCGAGATGGAGCGCTGTGTCCGCGAGTTCGGCGCTCGGGCGGTCAAGCTGTATCCCACGTACAACCACTACCGCCCGGACGATCGCGAGCTGTGCTGGCCGATCTACGCGAAGGCGCTCGAGCTCGGCATCCCGGTCATCGTCCACCAGTCGTGGACGACGCTCGTCGACGCGCCGATGAAGTACCAGCATCCGGCCCAGCTCGACGACGTCGCGCGCGACTTCCGCGAGCTTGTCCTGATCTGCTGCCACTTCGGCGTGCCGTGGATCGAGGAAGCGATGTGTCTCGTCGGCAAGCACACGAACGTGTACGTCGACACGAGCTACTGGGCGACGATCGAGGAGCCGGAGATCGTGCTGCGGCACCTCCTGCGCTGCCCGCGGTTCGGCTGCACCTACGACCGCATCCTGTGGGGCACAGACTTCCCCGTTACGACGCCCGGCGAGAGCCTCGAGCTCTTTCGCGAGACGCTGCCGGCGCTTGCGGCCAAGCTCGGTCTCGATCCGCTTCCAGCCGCTGGTCTCGACCTCATGCTCGGCGGCAACGCGGCGCGGATCTACGGCCTGGAGTGAGCTAGACCCGACCAGGCATGAGCATCCAGCTTCTGGACTGGCGGCTCCGGGGCGCGCTCGTCGGCACGCGCATCCCGTTCCGTTTCGGCATCGCCGAGATGACGGAGCTCCTGCACGTGCTCCTGTTCGTCACGATGGACGTCGACGGCCGGCGGACGCTCGGCGTCGCCGCCGACAACCTGGCGCCGAAGTGGTTCACGAAGAATCCAGAGACGTCGTACCGCGACGACGCAGCCGAGATGATCGACGTGATCGAGAGCGCGTGTGCCGCAGCCGCTCGGTGTCGGCAGCGGGAATCGGTCTTCGACCTCTGGCACGCCGTCTACCTCGAGCAGGTCGTCGGAAACGAAGCGGGTATCGCCCCGCTGCTCGCCGGCTTCGGCGTGTCGCTCGTCGAGCGGGCGGCGATCGACGCGTTCTGCCGCGCCGGAAACGTTCCGTTTGCAGAGGCGGTGCGCTCGAACGCGCTCGGTCTCCGCCTCGAAGTGGTGCACCCGGAGTCCGCGGGCCACTCTGCGCGCGAGCTCCTGCCGCCGCGGCCCCTGACCGACATTCGCGTCCGCCACACCGTGGGCCTGAGCGATGCGCTTGCCGAAGGCGACCTGAGCTCGACCGGGCCGGCGGACGGCTTGCCGGCCAGCCTCGAGGCCTGCATCAGGCAGTACGGCCTGCGTCGGTTCAAGGTGAAGGTTCGCGGGGACCGCGACGCGGACATCGCTCGGCTCGAGCGGGTCCGCGACGTGCTCGAACGGGAGACACGCGGGGACTACCGGGTGACGCTCGACGGAAACGAGCAGTTCGCGGACGCGCCCGCGCTGCGAGCCTTCTGGGACGAACTGGCGGCGAACGAGCCGACGGCCGAGCTCGCGCGCCGGGTCGACTACGTCGAGCAGCCGCTCCCGCGCACGCTGTCTCTCGGCGAGGAGACCGCGGCAGAGCTCACCGCGTGGCCGGGGCGTCCGCGGTTGATCATCGACGAGGCCGACGACTCCCTGGACGCCGTCGTCCGGGCGATCCAGGCCGGCTACGACGGCGGATCCTTCAAGAGCTCGAAGGGCGTGTTCAAGGGCCTCTCCAACGCCTGCCGGATCGAGCAGCTGCGACGCCAGTATCCTGGGCGGGCGTTCGTCTACAGCGCGGAGGATCTCTCCACGATCGGCCCGGTCGGCCTGCTCGCCGACCTGGCCGTGATCGGGACGCTCGGGATCGACGAGCCGGAGCGAAACGGCTACCACTACCTCAGGGATCTGACGAGTCTCTCGCCGCGTGTCGAGCAGGAGACCATGCGCTGCCATCCTGACCTCTACGCCGTTCAGGCGGATGGCCACCCGGTCGCTCAGGATCGTCGACGGCAGGATCCAGGCAGGGAGCGTCGTCGCGGCGCCCTTCGGCGTCGGCTGGCCCTGCGACATCGAGGAGGAGCTGCCCAGCGCCGAGTCGCTGCTCGCGTCCCTCGCCGCGCCCACGTAAAACGTAGTCAAACCGGTTTACTCACACTATTGACTCCGGCGACAGCGCGTGCATACGATCGCCGCGTGGCCTCCGTGGTCGAACAGGAGCTTCGGAGCCGGATCAGCGGGAGGCGTGCGGTCTCCCACGTGGAGGAGCTCGTTGCCTGCGGCGACCGCTTCGTCGGGGCCGAGGGCGACGCGGTCGCGGCCGCCGCTGTACGCGGGCGCTTCCGCGCGCTCGGGCTCGAGGTCCGCGATCGCGAGTTCACGACGCTCGGCTATCGCGACGGGCGTGTTGAGCTCCGACTCGTCGCCGACGGGCGGACGTTCGATGCGATCCCGCCCTACTTCTCGCCCCCGACGCCGTCCAGCGGCGTTCGCGGCGAGCTCGTGTTCGTCGGCAGCGGCGACGAGGCCGACTACGACGGCACGGACGTGGAGGGCAAGATCGTCGTCCTCCAGGAGGTCGGCCTCGGCTACTCCCGCTTCTGGCTCGGCACCTTTGCGTCGGCTGCGGCGCGGCGCGGCGCGACCGGGATGATCGTCGTGCACCCGCTACCCTGGCCCTACCGGATGTCGATGGAGGCCGGAAACGGGAACCTCGAGCGGCGGTTCTGCGACGAGCAGCTCCCCGTCGTCTGCGTCTCGGGGATCGACGGCGGGCAGCTACTCCACGCGATCGGCCGGGGTGAGGCCGAGGCACAGCTCATCGTAGAGAGCGAGACGCCGACGGTCACGAGCTGGAACGTCAGCGGGGTCCTGCCCGGGGACGACATCGCGGCCGAGCAGATTCTCGTCCACGCGCACCGCGACCACGGGCTTCCACCGGGCGCGAACGACAACGGCAGCGGCTACGGGACGATGATCGAGGTCGCCGCGGCGCTCGCGCCGCTCTCGCCACGACGCTCGATCGAGTTTCTCTGCACGACGGCCGAGGAGGGGACGACCCCGGGCGTTGCCGCGTACATCGACGGCCGCCGGGCGGAGGGGAGCCTGGCCGAGGTCCGGGCGGCGATCGACCTCGACATGTTCGGGGTCGGGGGCAAGCTGAAGCTCGTGGAGCTCGGCCTGTGGCCCGACACCGAGCCGATCCCGCATACGGAGTGGCTGATGCGCCGTCTCGAGACGGTCGCGGACGAGCTCGGCTACGACGTGGGGCGCATGACCGCCCCCTGGGGAGTCGCCGAGTCCGGCCGGTTCATCGAGGCGGGCGTGCCGGCCGCCTGGTTCTGGCGACCCGACGACTTCTACTACCACTCGGCCCACGACACCGTTGACAAGCTCGACGGGAACGCCCTCAAGGCGGTCGCCGACATCACCGCGACCACCGTCTGGCAGCTGGCGAACGCCGACGAGCTACCGCAGGAACCGTGAGAAAGGAGCGGCGATGACGTTCGAGGAGGTCAACTACGAGCGCCTGATCGCGCTTCGTCAGGAGGGCGCGGTCCGGGTCTGCGAGAGGATCGGCGCCGACGCCATCCTGGCGACGCAGCACGACAACGTGCAGTACATCGCCGACGTGCGGCGCTTCTTCGTCTACGGTTGGGAGCCGAACTCGATGGCCCTGATCACGCGCGAGGGCGCCGTCCGATCGGTCGATTGCGGGCTCCATGTCGCCCCGGGCCCGCAGTGGGCGAACGAGGGCGCCGTCCTGAAGGAGCGGACGGGCTGGGATCACTTCTCGATCTTCAACGCGAGCCTGATCCACGGGCGCTACGCGGCCTGGGCGCGTGACGCGCTACGCGGCCTCGGTGTGACGCGCGGACGGGTCGGCGTGGACCGGGTCTCGTGGGTGATCCTCGACGCGTTCCGGGCGGCAATGCCCGACATCGAGTTCGTCAACGCGGAGGAGCCGCTGCTCTTCGAGCGCATCGTGAAGAACGAGGAGGAGCGCAAGCTGATGCGGAAGGCCGCGTGGGTTGCCAGCGAAGGCGTCCAGGCCGGCCTCGACGCGCTCGCTCCCGGGGTGACCGAGTACGAGGTCTACGGCGCGTTCATGGGCCGCCTGTACGCCCTCGGCTCGGAAGGCGACGGCTTCTACCCGTTCCTCACCTCGGGCCCGGTGACCGAGGGCGCCCTGTATCCGACGAACCGGGCGCTCGAGGAGGGCGACGCGATCGTCATGGACATGGGCCCGATCGTCGAGGGATACAACGGGGACTGCATGCGGACCGGCTTCGTCGGCGAGCCGACACCCGAGTTCAAGGAGCTCTACCGCGTCAACTACGAGTCGATGTACGCGGGGATCGAGACCATCCGGCCGGGGGTCCGGATCTCCGAGGTCGACGCGGCGGTTCGCCGGACGGCTCTTGGCTACGGGTACCTGGAGAACCGTTTCGACACCGGCCACGGCATCGGCCTGAACTGCTGTGAGCTCCCGGTGTGCATGAAGGCGGGCACCGCTCCCGACCACCTCGACGTCGTGCTCGAGCCGGGCATGTGCTTCACGCTCGAGCCGCGCTTCCACAAGATGCTCGACGACGGCACGTACATCCAGGCGGCACTCGAGGAGACCGTGATGGTCTCGGAGGACGGGGTCGAGGTGCTCACGACAACGCCCTACCTCGAGGAGTGCCTGACGACGACAGTCTGAGCGGAGGATTCGATGCCGACCGACACCAGCAAATTCGTTCCAGCCGACCGGCTGACCTTCGAGCAAGAGCCGATCGATATGAAGGCGCCGATCCTGCTACGCCCGCTGGGTGACGACCCGAAGGACAAGCGCAACTGGGTGCTGAAGGCGATCGAGCGCACCGGCCAGCCTCTCGACGCGGCTGTGACCACGTGGGCATTCGGGTTCGGGCTAGAGGACGACCTCATGTGGAACGCGACCGTGGAGTACATGGGCGAGGAGGAGGCCAGACGCCACCACGCCGAGGTGTGGCGCCGCATCCCGGAGAAGTTCAAGGACGCGGCCGACAAAGTGTTCACCTGGAAGAGCAGGGAGGCCCCTTACGGCCTCACCCTCGAGATCGACGCCGACGAGATCGCGTCCCGGCTCGGTCTGTCGAAGGAGGACGCCCTCATCCTCTGGAACCGGGGCTTCACCGGCCACGACCACCAGATGTGGCGCGTCTGGGAGGACCTCTACGGCGCCCGCGAGGGCGTGATCATGTACTCCCGCGTGTGGGAGGGCTTCGCACTCGCGTTCCTCGACGTGATCAAGGGCGTGGTCGGTATGCAGGAGTTCAAGACGACCGAGGATCTGGCGAAGCTCAACCGCGCGTACTGGGAGGCAATCGGCTGCGAGGTCGAGGACGTCGAGCAGACCGAGGATCGGCTCGTCGCGATCATCAAGACCTGCCCGTACTTCGACAACATGGTCGACATGTACGGGAAGGAGGCGGCGAGCGAGATGATGAAGAAGACGATCGGCCCGACCTCCGCGAACTACTACCAGGCGCTCATGAAGGCGCTCGGCCTCTGGGAGACGTTCTTCGTCACCCAGGACCAGTTTCGCTCGCTCGGGGACTCCGTCTGCCGGATGGTCTACGTGCGGCGTTCGCCGCTCGCCGAGGAAGGCGCGGCAACCGGATCGTGACCGGTTCGCCGGGGGCGGAGGGCGGCCGTGCGGGCGACTGGGCCGAGCTTCGCCTGCTCGTGCTCGCCCCCGCCGACCGGGCATCGACGCTGCCCGAGGACACCGCCCGTCTGCCGCTCGAGGCGCGCGTGAAGGGATTCCTGCTCGCGGACGCGGCGTTCGGAGCGCCGGCGGCCGTCGAGACCGTCCTCGGGCGGGCCGTCGAAGGCCGGCTCGACGCCGTCCTGCCGGAGATTCCGCACTCGTTCGGACGCCCCGTCCCGGAGCTCAAGCCCATCGGGCAGGAGCTGCGGGCGATCCTGCGCGCCGCGGACGCAGCGGATGCCTGACCGGTCGCACCAGGCGCTCGTCGAGCGGCGGGCGCAGATCGTCGAGCGGGCGGTCGGGATCGACTACGCCTCGTTCGAGCTGGGAGAGCTGGCGTTCGACTACGAGGGCCTGATGGGGTCGGTCGGCTACGGGCTCGACGAGATCCGGGCCGTCCAGCGCTCCACGAAGGTCGGCGAGACGCCGCTCCTCGAGCTCGAGAACCTCACCCGGCTCGCCCGGATCGTCGCGCCGCCGGGAAAGGGCGCGACGATTCTCGTCAAGGACGAGGCCGCCAACCCGTCCGGGAGCTTCAAGGCTCGCCGCGCCTCGCTGGCGGTTCACGAGGCGAGGCGGCTCGGGTATCCGGGTGTGATCGCCGCCACCTCGGGCAACTACGGCGCCGCCGTCGCCTCGCAGGCGGCGATGCAGGGGATCGCGTGCATCATCCTCCAGGAGGTCTTCGACTCGACGGGACGCGGCCAGCCCGAGATCCTCGAGAAGGGGCGCGCCTGCGAGGCCTATGGGGCGGAGGTCTGGCAGCTCACCGTCGGCCCCGAGCTCTTCTCGACGATGCTCATGCTCCTCGAGGAGACCGGCTTCTACAGCGCGTCGCTCTACACGCCGCAGGCGGTCGCCGGGATCGAGACCCTCGGCTGGGAGATCGCGCGCGACGTGCGCGAGCGCTACGGACGTCCGCCCGACGCCGTGGTTGTCACGCACGCCGGGGGCGGGAACGTCGCCGGTACGGCGCGCGGGCTTCGCGCCGGAGGGTGTGAGGGGACGGCGATCGTCGGGGCGAGCGTCGACCTGCGAGGGCTCCACATGGCCTCCGACACGGACTTCAACCGCAAGTCGTTCACCACGGGACACACCGGCTTCGGGGTCCCGTTCCTCACGAACCCGGACCGGGTCGACGTGCCGCGCAGCGCCGCGCGGGCGCTCCGGTACCTCGATCGCTACGTGACGGTGACGCAGGGCGAGGTCTTCTACGTCACCGAGGCGCTGGCGCAGGTCGAGGGCCTCGAGCGCGGCCCGGCCGGGAACACGTCCCTCGCGGCGGCCTTCGTGATCGCGCAGGAGCTCGACGAGGACGCGCTGGTCGTCGTCCAGGAGACCGAGTACACGGGCGCCGGGAAGCATCCGACCGCGCAGCTCACGTTCGCGCGCGAGCTCGGCGTCGACGTCCGGCGGGGACTGCCATCGGAGAACGTCCCGGGCCGGGTGATCGCCATCCCGTGGAGTCCCGACGAGCTGTCGATCACCGAATGGGATCTCGGGGAGATCAGACGCTCCTATCTCCGACGGGCAATCGCCGGGCGGCCGCTCGCCGAGCTCGGAGAGGAGGATCTCGCGTTTCTCGCGGCCGAGGTGCGCGCAACCGTCGGCGGGGTCTGCGACCTGCTCGCGGCGCACGATTCCGTCAGCGCCTAGAGGATTGATCGGAAATTGACCGGAAACCGTGGCACTGCCGGATGACGCCTGAGACACATCGCCTGAGCCGCCGCTCGTTCTCGCCCATAGCGCTGCTATGGGCTCCGAACGGTCAGCGCCTCATGCTCGGTCTCAGACGCCCCCGCCAGCACCACACTTTCCGATCAACCATCTAGCGATGTCGATCGGAACCCGGATCCGAGCCGTCCGGACGCTGCGCAACCTATCGAGCAGCGAGCTCGCAAAGCAGGCGGGCGTCTCGCGCGGGCTCATCAGCCAGCTCGAGCTGGATCGCGCCAACCCCTCGATCGAGACGCTTCGCCGGATCGCGTCGGCGCTCGACTCGCCGATCGCGGCGTTCTTCGACGACGAGCCGGCCAACGGGATCGTCGTGCGAAAGGACGAGCGGAAGACGCTAAGGGTGCCCCGCTCGGGGTTGACCTACCAGCTCCTCACTCCCGATCTCAACCGGCAGATCGAGTTCATCCTGATCGAGCTCGAGCCGGGTCAGGGGGGACTCGCGTGCCGCTCGGCCACCCGGGCGAGGAGGCGGCGATCGTGCTCGAGGGTCGGCTCGACGTCTGGATCGGCGACGAGCACCACGTTCTCCACGCGGGGGACTCGATCTCCTTCAACTCGGGCGTGCCGCACCGCGTCGCCAACCCGAGCGATGTGAAGACGGTCATCGTCTCCGCTATCACGCCACCGCATTTCTGATCGGAGGGACCGAGTGAAGTGCTTCGTACTGTTCCGCCTCAAGCCGGGTGTCACGTCCTCGGCCTACGAGGAGTGGTTCCGGGCGAACAACGTGCCGGCCGTCCGGCGCCTGCGCTCGATCTCGAGCTACCGGGTGTGGAAGGTCGCCGGCGTCATGGAAGGTGAGCCGACCTTCGAGTACCTCGAGGAGATGGAGCTCGCTGACCGCGGCGAGTTCGAGCGTGAGATCGAGGCCGTGCCCGAGATGGCAGCGATGCTCGAATCCTGGTACGAGCAGGTCGCCGACCAGGTAATCGTGTACGGCGAGGAGCTCGAGCTCGGACGCGGGTGAGCGCCGCCGCTGTCCGAGGACGCTCACTCGGGTACGCACCGACCACGATCCGCTTCCGGGCCGCGAGGAGCGCCTGGACGCTCGTGAAACGGGTGGTCAGGCGGCGTCGAGCACGGGCAGGGTGACGCGCGACGGGTGCTCCTGGTCGTGCAGGATGACCTGCGTCGCGCTTCGCATCGCGCTCGCGGGCTCTTTGCCGGTCGGCCCGCCCGTGTTCAGGTTCCGGTCCCATTGGGGGAAGTCGGAGCTCCCGACCTGCAGGCGGAGCCGGTGGCCAGCCGGGACACGAACGGCGATAGGGCCGAGGTCGATCCGATACTCGTACACCTCGCCCGGCCGGATCGGCGCCGGCTGCCCACGAGACTCGCGGAAGCGGGCGCGGACGATGCCGTCGAGCAGGTTGGTCGAGATGCCCGTCTCGTCGACGATGCAGAGTCGGGCCGAGAAGTCGGTGTCGGGCGCGTCGGTGGCCGCGTACAGGGTTACTGCGACGTCGCCGACAACCGCGAGGTCGCGCTCGAGGGGCGCCCCGGTGTAGACGAGGACAAGCTTCCCGCGCTCGGTCGCGTCCTGGTCGGCCGGGCCCATGGGCGTGAGGTGGTCGAGGCAGCACGAGTGCCCGCCGGCACTCACCGGCACGAAGCCCGGCTCGTACACCCACACGTCGGGCGGCTCGGCCCCCGGGGATTCGGTGGAGAGCGTCCCGGTGCCGAACTTCGACAGCGCCCGGCCGTCCGAGTGCAGGAACCACTCGACAGGCCGCGCCGAGGTGGGCGGCCAGCCGTCGAGGTCGCGCCAGCCGGCGCCCATGACGTAGACCGTCGCGGGATGCTCGAAGACGCCACTCTCGGCGCCGTCGAGCACCTCGCGCCAGAAGCGCAGCTGCCACGCATCGACCGCCGTTGCCCCCACGTCACCCGTGGCACCGCCCACTGGCCGCCAGGGCATGTGGTGCCACGGGCCGAGCACGAGCTTCTGCGGCGCCCGGCCCTCGCGGGCGAGCGTCGCGTAGTCGTTCACCGTGCCGCGGGCGAACACGTCCCACCAGCCGCCGACGTGCAGGCCCGGAACGTCGATCTGCCCAAAGTCCACGTCGAGCGCCTGCCAGTAGTCATCGTGGGTCTCGTGGGCGAGCCAGTCGTGGTAGTACGGCGCGTGCCCCGCGGCGAGCGGCGGGTAGGCCGTGAGCGGCAGCACCCACGAGAGCGCCGGGGCGTCGCCGAGCCCAGCCGCGAGCGTTGCGAGCGCCGCGTCGTCCTGGTCGCGGGCGGCAACGTCGAGCGAGAGGTACGTCGACCATGCCTGTGCAAACGCGAGCGCGAATGCGCCCTGTCGGTAGAACCAGTCTTCGAACGGGCGTCCGCCCGTGAACCCGGGCGAGACGGCGGCGAGACCTTGCGGACGTCGCTGGGCCGCGTACAGCTGGTTGAGCCCCGGGTAGGAGAAGCCGTACGTCGCGACCTGGCCGGTCGTGCCGGGAAGCGTGCTCGCCCACGCGATCGTCGCCGAGACGTCCTCGGCATCGTGTCGGAACGGGTAGAAGACGCCCTCGGAGCGGTAGCGGCCGCGCGTGTCCTGGGCGACGACGACGTAGCCCTGCCGCGCGTACCAGACCGGGTGGGCGAACGCGACGTTGCTCAAGCCGTGGGTCTTGTCGTACGGGTGGCTGATGAGCAGGACGTGGTGAGGGCCGCCTTCGGCCGGCCGGTAGACGTCGGCGTAGAGCGTGATCCCGTCGTCCATCGCGAGCGGCACGTCTCGCTCGACGTGGACGTCGGAACCTGGCAGCTCCTCGCTACTCACTACCGCTCGGAGGCGGTCGAGCCAAGGCGTGGCCTAGCCATGCCTGGCCTTCAGCTCCGGGAGAATGGCGGCCGCGATGTCCGCCACCAAGGCGGGGTCGGGACTCATGTCGGCCCAGATGATGTGGTTGCAGCCGGCCTCGATGAAGTTCTCGAAGCGCGCGACGACCTCCTCGCCGCTCGTAGCGATGCAGAACGCCTCTAGCAGCGCCTCGTCGCGGACGAGCAGCGCCCGTTGCTCGATGACCCGGGGATCCTGGATGAAGTGGTACGCCTCCGGGATGAGGAGACCGCCGTAGACGCGTGCGCCCTCGAGGGCGGTGTCCCGATTGGGGTGGTAGGCGGTCGAAACCCAGGCGCACTTCCTGAGCGTGGAGGGATCCCTCCCCGCCTCGCGCGCGCCCTGCTCGAACGCCGGGATGAGCACGTCGCGGTGGTGCGAGGGGGGCACGCCCACCGCGACATAGCCGTCAGCATGCCGGCCGGCGTTTCGCGCCATCACCGGGCCGTTTGCAGCACAGAGCAGTGGGATCGGCGCGGTGGGCTTGCTGTACAGGTAGAAGAAGCTGTCGAAGTACTCGCCCCGATGGCGGAAGTAGTCCTCGCTCGTCCAGGCTTTCCGGATCAGCTCGATGCCCTCGATCGTGCGGCCGATGCGCTCCTTCGTCGGCGGCCAGAGTCCCGTCGTGGTCTTCTCGTTCATCGCCTCGCCGGTGCCGACGCACAGCGAAACGCGTCCCGGATAGAGCAGCTCCTGGGTCGCCGTCTCGATGGCGACGTCGATGGGGTGGTGTCTGAGACCGAGCGCTGCGATCACCATGCCTCCCACGATGGCGCGCTCGGTCTCGGCGAGAAACGCTGTGAGGGTGGTGAAGATCCCGCTCGAGTGCCCGGAGGAGTGCTGCCACGGCAGCGTGTGATCGCCCTCCCAGATGTAGTCGAAGCCCGCGTCCTCGAGAGCACGGAGGCGACGGACGTTGTCGCGGATGTCGTGGCACAGACACTCCGGACTGATGCCGAACGTTACCGTCGTCATCGCACCCCTCCAGATCGACTCGCAGGGCCGGCAGGCCGGTATGCTAACCGCCTTCGCCATGCGTTACGACCTCGTCCTCCGGAACGGGCTCGTTGTCGATGGGACGGGGACCCCCGGCCAGACCGCGGATGTAGCCGTATTGGATGGACGGATCGCCGAGATCGGGACGCTCGAGGACGCGGACGCCGATCGTGTCATCGACGTCGGCGGGGACGTCGTCGCTCCCGGCTTCATCGATATTCACTCACACTGCGACTTCGTCCTGCCGCTGCCCGACCAGGCCGAGTTCCTGCAGCACTTCCTCGCCCAGGGCATCACGACACTCGTCACCGGCAACTGCGGCTACGCGCCGGCCCCGATCAATCCCGCAACGTCGCCGCTCATGCAGGCGTACACGGCGTTCATCAAGCCTCGCGACCTCGACTGGCAATGGCAGACCTTCGACGAGTGGCTGACGTTCCTCGAGAGGAACGGCGTCTACCTCAACACCGTGCCTCAGGCCGCGCACGGGGCGCTCCGGATCGCGGTCATGGGATTCGACGCTCGCGCGCCGCGAGACGACGAGTTGACGGAGATGAAGCGGCTGCTGGCCGAATGCCTCGACAGCGGCGCCTTCGGCCTCTCGTCGGGCCTCATCTATGCGCCTGGCATGTTCGCGACGACGGACGAGCTCGCCGCGCTGGCCACCGTGCTCGCACCCTACGACGCGATCTACAGCTCGCACATCCGGGGCTCGAGCGAGACCCTGCTGCCCGCGGCGCAGGAGGTGGTGGCGGTGGCGAGAGCGGCCGGCGTGCGTGTGCAGCACTCGCACCTCGAGGGCTTCGGCAAGCGCTTCTGGCCCAACGTCGAGAAGGTGCTTGCGCTCCACGGGACGGCCCGCGATGAGGGCGTCGACCACGGTTTCGACGTGATCCCGTACACGGCGGCGAACACGACGTTCCTCGCCATTCTTCCCCCGTGGTCGCTCGACGGCGGCGTGGCGAAGTTGCTCGAGCGCCTGCGCGACCCGGCCACCCGGAAGCAGATCAAGCGCGATATCGAGCAGGTCATCCCCACCTGGCCGACGTGGCGGCCCGGCGGCTGGCCTCACAATCTCGTCGAGGCGACGGGCTGGGACAACGTCTGGATCCTCTGGGTCGAGAGTGAGGAAAACAAGGATTTCGAGGGAAAGAGCCTTCTGCGGCTCGCGGAGGAGACCGGTAAGGATCCCTTCGACGTCGCTGCCGACCTCATCCTGGCCGAGCAGGGCCACGTGACGGCTCTCTACCTGGGAGTCAGCGGCGACCTGCACGAGGAGTGGGCGCTGCGCCAGATCCTGCAGCACCCCAACGCTTCCATCGAGACGGACGCCTTCTCGCTCGGGCGCGGCAAGCCTCACCCGGCGCTCTACGGATCCTTTCCCAAGGTGCTCGGGCAGTACGTCCGGGAGGAGAAGCTCCTGACCCTCGAGGAGGCGGTTCGCAAGATGACGTCGCTGTCCGCCGCGCGGTTCCAGCTGAAGGACCGCGGGGTCGTGCGGAAGGGGTACTGGGCCGACATCACGGTCTTCGACCCCGACTCGGTGTGGGGCCCTGCGACGTATGTCGAGCCCGATGTCAAGCCGGGCGGCATCGAATACGTGCTCGTGAATGGTGTCGTGCTCGTTGATCGAGGCACGGTCGACACGCAGACGCTGGCCGGCAAGGTCATCCGCCACCGTACGTAGCGCGCCGCCGCCAGGCTCGCACGATCCGCTTAGGATGGCCCGATGGCACGGCTCGCCCGGATCGCGGTGATCGGCTGCGGCAGCCATGCGGTTCAGAACCTCTATCCCAGCTTCCGCCTCTCGGTCCTGAACCCGCCTGAGACGGGAGCCGCGATCGGCGAGCTGGCGGAAGGCGGCGAGATCGGCGAGCTCGTCGCGTGCTGCGACCTCGACGACGCTCGTGCGCGCCGCGCCGCCCGGGACTTCGGGATCGGCCGCTACTACACCGATCACCGCACGCTTCTGGAGCGCGAGCGTCCCGACGGAGTCGTCATCGCGATGCACCCGCGGCTTCAGCCTGCGGTCGCCCGCGACTGCCTCGAGGCCGGCGCCCACGCCTTCCTCGAGAAGCCGCCGGCCGAGACGATCGACGACTGCCTCGCGATCCGAGACGCCGCCGACGCGGCGGACAGGTACGTGATGGTCGGTTTCATGAAGCGCTTCTCCGAGCCCTACCGCCGGGCGCGGGAGACCGCCGGGTCGAGCGACTTCGGCGGGATCTCGAGCTACGAGGCCCGCTTCACGTTCGGCGTCTACCCGCCGCGCGCCGTCTACGACTTCCTGAACGGGTTCGCGTGCCATCACCTCGATCTCGCCCGGTGGTTCGCGGGCGACGTCGCGTGGGTCGGTGCCACCCGGCGGTCGGTGGCCGCCGGCGACCCCGGGACATGGGAGCCGACCGCGCTCGAGCTCCCGGTAGTCGGGTCGGCCTGGCGCGACATGTGGGCGCTGGCCGAGGGCCGCGAGCCGCCGCAGGAGGAGGCGTGGGCGTGCCTGCTCGGCTTCGAGAACGGCGCGGTCGGGACACTCCAGGTGAACTGCCTCGACCGGCTGAACGAGCGCGTGGTGCTCACGGGCCGTCAGGCCTCGGTCACCGTCGAAGGCTGGCGGAGCGTCGAGACGCGCCTTCCGGGACGAGCCGCCCCCGAGACGTGGGAGCCGAACGACCAGCTGCCAGGGGACGCCGTCGACCCGCGCCACGTCCACGGATTCGCCGGCGAGATCCGCCACTTCGTCGAATGCGTCCGGGACGGACGTCGTCCCGAGGTGACGATCGACGACGGAATCGAGGCCCTTCGCCTCGAGCTGGCACTCAAGCGCGCCGCGAACGAGCGGCGGGTGGTCGAGCTACAGGAGGTGTGATGGACACGACGAGCGCGGAGTACTACGACCGCATCGAGCGCGAGCTGTACACGAGCGTCCTCGCGGACGTGATGGACGAGCTCGGCTACACGCAGCAGGTGATGCGCTACGACATCCAGCCGCTGTATCCGGGCGCGACCCTCGCGGGCCGGGCGGCGACCATGCTCGCCGGCGAGGTTGCCGAGATCCCGGCGGAGCCGTTCAAGCTCGAGCTGGAGCTCCTCGACTCGATCCAGCCAGGCGAGGTCGTGGTCTGCACGACGCAGGGCTCGACGATCGCCGCGATGTGGGGCGAGCTGCTCTCGACTCACACGCGCGCCCGGGGCGGCCGGGGCGCGATCATCGACGGCCTCACCCGGGACGCCTGGGGGATCGAGGCGATCCGGTTTCCCGTATTCGTGACGGGCACGACGCCCGCCGACTCCAAGGGTCGGCTCGACGTGACGGCGAACCGCGGTCCGATTCGCGTCGGCGGGGTCGTCGTGAACGACGGCGATCTCGTCGTCGGCGACGTCGACGGCTGTCTCGTCGTGCCGCGGGCCATCGAGGACGAGGTCGTCGAGCGCGCGCTCGCCAAGGTGTCCGGCGAGAACACGGTCCGAGACTTGCTCGCCGCGGGCGCGAGCATCCAGCAGGTGTTCCGGGAGCACGGCATCCTCTGACCCGAGGTGACTGTCGACCTGCACACGCACGCGCCGCTTCACTGGCTCATGGCCGACTACCACGAGGTCATCGAGGAGATCATCGGCCGCGACAGCCTCGAGCTGCTCGGCCTCGTCCCATCACCCTGAAGGAGACTGGAGGAACCGTGACGTACGGCGTCGGAATCATCGGAGCGGGCTGGGTCGCAGGCGAGTACGTGAAGATCTTCGCCCAGCACCCGAAGACCGAGCTCGTCGGCATCTACAACCGGACGCCGAAGAAGGCGACCGCGCTGCTCACCTCGCTCGGCGTCGAGGCGATCGAGTACGAGACGCTGGACGAGCTATTCGACGACGACCGGATCCAGATCATCGCCTCGTGCACCCATCCGGACACCCGGCGCGAGCATTGCGTGCGGGCCGCGGAGACCGGCAGGCACATCGTCATCGAGAAGCCTGTGGGCATGACGCTCGACGACGCGCTGGCGATCAGGGACGCGGTCGCGAAGGCGGGCGTCACGACGGTGACCAGCTTCGTCCTGCGCTGGAACCCGCAGTTCGAGACCGTCAAGCGGCTCATCGCAGACGGCGTCCTCGGCGACCTGGTCTACGGCGAGGCCGACTACTGGCATCCGCTGAAGGACGTCTATCCCGGGTACCGGTCGTTCGTCACCAAGGCCCAGGGCGGCAGCGCGTTCCTCTGCGGCGGATGCCATGCGGTCGACATCCTGCGCTTCGTGGGCGGTGAGATCGTCGAGGTTGCCGCCTTCTCCGCCGCAAAGCGGATGAACGACGACTTCGAGTTCGACCCGGTCGTGTCGGCGACCCTGCGCTTCGAGAACGGCGCCGTCGGAAAGCTCGCCACGATCCTCGAGGCCGACACGCCCTACATCTTCAACTGCAAGCTGTTCGGCACCGAGGGAACGATCATCGACAACGAGGTGTACTCGTCGAAGCACTACCCGGGAAGCCTCGGCTACTGGTCGTTTCCGACGATCAGGCCGGATTCCGCCGAGGTCGAGCACCACCCGTTCAGGCAGGAGATCGACCACTTCCTCGAGTGCGTCGAGACGGGAGCCGAGTCGCACGCGTCGATCGCCGACAGCTGGAAGTCGATGGCCGTGTGCTTCGCCATCGACGAGTCGGCGGCGAGCGGCGGCCACCCGGTCCGGGTACAGCTTTCGTAGACATCGAGCGAGCGAGGGAGGAAACGTGCGGGCGACGATGACACGCGACCAGCGCTTCACCGGTCGGGCCGTCGTGGTCACGGGCGGCGGCTCCGGGATCGGACGGGTGATGTCGGCGCGCTTCGCCGCCGAGGGTGCCGCCGTTGTGGTGGCGGACATCGTCGAGGAGACCGCCCGCGAGACCGTCGCCGGCATCGAGAAGGAGGGCGGCCGGGGGCTCGCGCTCCGGGCGGACGTCACCGATGCGGCCGCGGTCGACGCGGTGGTCGAGGCGGCCACCGACACGTTCGGCGCCGTCGACGTGCTCGTCAACAACGCGTACTCCTGCAAGGGCGACGACGTCCTCCGCATGGACGAGGAGATCTGGAACCGCGACCTGGCGGGCGTGGTGACCAGCGCGTTCCTCTGCTCGCGGCGGGTGCTGCCGGGGATGATCGAGCGGGGGCGCGGCGCGATCGTGAACATCGCGTCCGTCAACGGCCTCGCCTACGTCGGCAACGAGGCCTACAGCGCGGGGAAGGCGGCGATGATCAACCTCACCCAGTCGATCGCCGTTCGCTACGGGCACCACGGCATCCGCTGCAACGCGGTCGCTCCCGGGTCGATCGCGACGCCGGCCTGGCAGGAGCGGGTCGAGCGGGAGCCCGACGTGTTCGAGCGGCTGGTCAAGTGGTATCCGCTGCGGCGGATCGGGACGCCCGACGACGTCGCGAACGCCGCCCTGTTCCTTGCCTCCGACGAGGCCTCGTGGATCACCGGCACCGTGCTCCGCGTCGACGGCGGCCTTCTCGCCGGCAACGAGGTGTTCACGAACGAGCTGCTCGTCGAGTCGCACGGGCACGAGACGTGATGCTGGATCTCGTCGTCCGTGGCGGCCGCGTGATCGACGGCGCCGGCAATCCGTGGTTTCGCGCCGACGTGGGCGTCCGGGGCGATCGCATCGTCGAGGTCGGGGAGGTGCCGGGCCGCGGGGCCCGCGAGATCGACGCCGCCGGCCTCGTCGTGTGCCCCGGCTTCACCGACATGCACACCCACTCCGACATCCAGCTGCTCGCGCACCCGGAGCACGAGATGAAGGTGCGACAGGGGGTCACCTGCGACGTGATCGGACAGGACGGGCTCGCATTCGCGCCGGTGACGGACGGCGTGCTCGGCCAGCTCCGCGACCTGCTCGCCGGCTGGAACGACGATCCGCCCGGGTTCGACTGGAACTGGCGCACCGTGTCGGAGTACCTCGACCGCTTCGATCGCGGTGTCGGCGTCAACGCCGCCTACCTCGTCCCGCACGCGACCGTGCGGATGGTCGCTATGGGAAGCGACGACCGGCCCCCGAGCGAGTCCGAGCTCGCCGAGATGAAGCGCCTCGTCGGAGAGGGGATCGAGCAGGGTGCCGTCGGTCTCTCGTCGGGTCTCACCTACGCGCCCGGGATGTACGCGACCGACGAGGAGCTGATCGAGCTCTGCTCCGTGATGCGCGAGACCGGCGGCTACTACACGCCGCACCATCGCAACTACGGCATGACCGCGATCGAGGCGTACCGCGACTGCATCGAGATCGCGCGCCGGGCGGAAGTTCCGCTCCACTACGCCCACGCCCACCTCGGCTTCGACGTGAACCGCGGGCGGGCGCCCGAGCTGCTGGCGATCGTCGACCAGGCGCGCGCGGCCGGC
Source organism: uncultured Thermoleophilia bacterium (assembly GCA_963797645.1). Classification (GTDB taxonomy): domain Bacteria; phylum Actinomycetota; class Thermoleophilia; order Gaiellales; family Gaiellaceae; genus CAWCQC01. The sequence continues at coordinate 374,183 of CAWCQC010000016.1, forward strand.
ATCGACGTCACGATGGATACGTATCCGTACCTCGCCGGCGCGACGTACCTCCACGCCTACCTGCCGGGCTGGGTCCACGCCGGGGGAGTCGAGCCGGCGATCGCCCGACTCCGCGACCCGGAGCTGCGCGAGCGGATCCGGGCCGAGATGGAGGAGACGGGCTCGGACGGCTTCCACGACGTCCCGATGGACTGGTCGCGGATCGTGATCTCCGGGGTGCGTCGGGACGAGAACAGGAGCGTCGTAGGCCGGTCCGTTGCCGAGGCGGCGTCGTCGGCCGGCGAACGGCCGATCGACTTCTACTGCGAGCTCTGTGCGTCCGAGGAGCTCGGCGCCTCGTCGATCGCGCACATCGGGAACGAGGAGAACGTCCGGACGATCATGCAGCACCCGGCTCACATGGCCAGCAGCGACGGGATCCTCGTCGGCGAACAACCCCATCCGCGCGGATGGGGGACGTTCCCCCGCTACCTCGGCGTGTACGTCCGCGAGCTCGGCATCCTCACCTGGGAGGGCGCGATCCGAAAGATGACGTCGCTCCCGGCGCAGCGCCTCGGCTTTCCCGACCGGGGTCTCGTACGCCCGGGGATGGCGGCCGATCTCGTCTGCTTCGACCCGGAGACCGTCCGGGACACGGCGACGTACGACGATCCCAAGCAGCTGCCGGAGGGGATTCCCTACGTCGCGGTCAACGGCCGCCTCGCGGTGGACGGGGGCAGGCTGACGGGCGATCTAGCCGGGCGGTCGCTACGGCTCGGACGACCCACCGCGGGCGTCGAGCTCTAGAGCGCCCCGGATCCGGTCGAGCGCAGTCAGCGGCGCGAGGCCGTAGTGGTAGAAGTCCACCCGTTCCGCGCCCGACTCGCGGGCGACGCGCAGTTTTGCGGCCAGGTTCTCCGCCGACGCGCAGTCGGGGAGCATCGGGCGCATGGCTGCGGCGAGCGAGCCCTCGCCCGGCACGAGCTCGCGGTACGCGGCCAGATCGAGCGCAACGCGGTTGGGATCGGCCGCGTAGGCGATTGCCTCGAGCCCCGTGGCCGCACCGATCGCCGCGAGGTCGACTCCGAGCTGCCAGGCGATCTCGGGCGCCGGCCCGCCCTCGGGCTTCCCGGTCGAATAGCCCTTCACCGCTCCCGAGGCGTCGAGGAACGAGAACCGGGATCCCTCGCCCGCGGCCTCCTCGGCCGCGCCGGCGGCGAGCGTCGCGACGACCCGCTCTCGCATCGCGAGGTAGCCGCCCAGCTCGCCTCCTGCGAGCGCCGCCACGTCCTCCCGAGCCATCGCGCCGTGTGCGGCATCCTCGCTCCCGTCGAAGACGCGTTGGATTTCTTCCCGGGCGTACCGCCGGACGTCCTCGGCGTCGACCCCGTCCGCGCGGGCCTCGGCCAGGCAGTGCTCGCAGAAGCAGAGGCCGAGCAGGAACCGCGTATGCGGGCCGAGGGTCATGAAATAGCGCTCGTGGTGGAAGCCGTGGTCGAGCGGGTGGTAGTGCAGCGACTCGGCGACGATCGACCGCGACGCCGCGTGACGCGATGTCCGCGCTCAGCGCGCGGACGTAGGCCCGCACGGACGGGTTCGCCGGGCAGAGCTCGGTCAGCATCGGGTCTCCGAAGGCGTTTCGCTCTGCGAGCTCGGGGCGTGGATCCCGAACCCAGTCGGTGTGGAGGTAGACGGTCCAGCCGTGGAGGTCGAGGCCGCGCCGGCCGGTCTCCTCGACGGCCTCGTCGAGGATGTTGCGCTCGCGGGCGAGCGCGGACGTACGCGGCTCGAAGCCGGCCTCCCGGTAGCGCACCGGGTCGGGGCGGAAGCAGCTCGTCCCTCCCTCGAGGAAGCGCACCCGCCCGCGTGGGTTGTGCGGAAGGACGTCGCGGGCCTCGTGGTAGACGGTCGCGAGCGTGACACCGCCGGCGCCGCTCCGGTGCTGGATGTTGTCCAGGACGGCCTCGACGCCCTCGTCGGCGAGATCGAGAGGGAAGGCGAAGATCGACGTCTCCACGGCCTGCGAGCGTAGACGATCGGCGTCCGGCCGTCCCGATGGCTCCTTGACGCCCCTTCTGCGAGGGTGGTATGAAGGCCGCGCCGACGCAGCCGACCGGAGGAGCCGTTCCCATGCCCACCCCGCTCGCGGGACACACCAACAGCTACCACACATACACATTCGACGAGGCCCTCGCGGGGATCGCCGAATCCGGATACCGGGGCGTCGAGCTCTCGGCCGTCCCGGGCTGGACCGACCACGTCGACCTCGACGCGCCGCCGGGCGACGTTCGCTCGAAGCTCGACCACTACGGTCTCGAGCCGGTGTCGCTGTCGGGGCACTCCGATCTGACGACGAAGGACGGGCTCGCCCACGGGATCAAGGCCGTGCGCTGGGCCTCCGACTACGGGATCCCGATCGTCAACACGGCGATCGGCGGGCACTGGTCCGAGGACGAAGACCAGGGGGCGTTCATCGAGAACATCGGCGAGCTCGCGGACGCTGCGAAGGCCGAGGGGGTCGTCGTCGCCCTCGAGATCCACGGCGACATCATGGCCTCGGGCGCGCTGACGCTTCCTCTCATGGAGTCGGTCGGGCGGGACGAGATCAGGGTCAACTACGACACGGCCAACTGCGAGTTCTACGGCGACGTCGCCGCGGCCGACGACATCCCGGCGATCGCCCCGTACCTGGCCCACGTCCACCTGAAGGACAAGGTCGGCGGCGCCCGCGTGTGGGACTTCCCCGCGCCCGGCGAGGGACATGTCGACTTCTCTCGCGTGCTCGGGGTCCTGCGAGACGCCGGCTATGTCGGCCCTTACTCGGTCGAGATCGAGTTCCAGGGAGAGCCGTGGCCGCCGCTCGACGAGGTCACGCGGGCGATGACGAGCGCGTACCGGCACCTGAGCGGCCTCGGGCTCTCCTAGAGTCTCAGTCCCGATGGAAGGAGGAGCGGATGCCCCGCTCGATCTTCATGCCCGAGATGACGAATCTCGAGGTGCAGGAGTACCTCGACCGCGGCGGGCGCACCGTGATCGTCCCGGTCGGCTCGACCGAGGATCACGGCGACCACGGTCCCCTCTGGACCGACGTCTACATCCCCATGGAGGTGGCCAAGCGTGCCGCGCCCGAGCTCGACGCGCTCGTCGGGCCCCCGGTGCCCTTCGGGATCGCCCACGACCATCGGGGTGCGGCGGGTGTCGTCCACGTCCGCCTCGATACCTTCGTGAACGTGCTGCGCGACGTCTGCCGGTCGCTCTCGGACGTCGGCTTCGCGCGGATCGTGCTCCTGAACGGCCACTACTGCAACTCCCACGCGATGGAGTTCGCGGTCGCCCAGTTCTTCGACGAGCTCCCGGACGGCGTCCGTGTCTATCCGTTTCCGTACTGGGCGGGAATGAAGCCGGAGGAGGCCGAGCAGTACCTCTCAGGCAGCGTGGGAATCCACGCAAACGTCGGAGAGACGTCGGCGGTGCTGGCGATCAACGCCGACCTCTGCGACATGGGGCGGGCGCGCGACTACTTCCCCGACCTCCCCGAGCTACGGACCGGATTCCTCGCCATCCTCGACCCGCTCTTCCTGTCGACTCCCGGGTCATTCTGGTCGCTGCTGGAGGACGGCGGCGGCGTCTGGGGCAAGCCGAGCGAGTCGACCGCCGAGAAAGGCGAGGAATTCCTCTCCTGGGGGGCGACGGCCGTGGTGAATCTCGTTCGCGACATGGACGACGTCCACGACCAGCTCGAGCCTCGCTACAGCCGAACCCGGCGCTCGCGTCGCGATGCCGTTCGCTGACGTCGAGGGATACCGGGTCTACGTCGAGGAGCACGGCGAGGGCGACCCCGTCCTCCTCGTCGCCGGCCTCGGCGCCGACACGACCGCATGGGCCCTCCAGACCGCGTATCTCCTGCGGTTCTACCGCGTCATCCTCCTCGACAACCCGGGAGTCGGTCAAACGACTGGGCCGGGCGGGCCGTACAGCTCGGAGCTCTTCGCGGACGTCGCCGCCGCCGCCGCCCGCTCGCTCGGCGTGGAGCGCGCCCACGTCGTCGGCGCGTCGATGGGTGGGATCATCGCCCAGCAGCTGGCGCTGCGACACCCCGAGCTCGTCCGCTCGCTGTCGCTCCACTGCACCTGGGGCCGCTCCGACCGGTACCTGACGGCGCTCATGCGAAGCTGGCAGGCGATCGCGCGCGGCGTCACGCGGATCGACCTCGCGCGCCAGCTCTGGCTCTTCGTCTTCACCGTGTGGTATTTCGACGACCACCCGGACGCCTTCGCCGAGCTGGAGCGGCAGGTGCTCGAGCATCCGCATCCGCAGAGCGTGGAGGCGTTCTGCGACCAGGCGGAGGCGTGCATCGCCCACGACGCGCTCGACCGGCTAGGCGAGATCTCGGCGCCGGCCTACATCACCGTCGGCGACCGCGACCTCCTGACCCCCGCCCACCACGCCTACCTGATCAAGGAGCACATGCCCGAGGCGATCCTCCGGGTCTGGCCCCGCATGGGTCATGCGCCGTTCTGGGAGATCCCCGACGAGTTCAACGCGAGGCAACACGACTTCCTGAAGGAGCACTGATGGTCACCTTGGCGATACTCGGCGCCGGGTTCATGGGCGCGACGCACGCCGGCGGGTTCGGCGTCGCATCCGGCCGGGCGCGAGTCAAGACGGTGTGCTCGCGATCGGCGGAGCGGGCGCAGAAGGTCGCCGAGACGGTAGGCGCAGGGTTCACGACCGATCTGGACGCTGTCCTCGCCGACGCGGAGATCGACGCCGTCGACATCTGCCTGCCGACGCCCGTGCACCGCGAGGTCGCCGAGCGAGCGTTCGCCGCCGGAAAGCACGTGCTGCTCGAGAAGCCGATCGCCCTCACCGTCGAGGACGGGGAGGCGATCCTCGCGGCGGCCGAGCAGAGCGGGCGGACGCTCATGGTCGGGCTCGTGCTGCGTTTCTTCGCCGAGTACGCGGAGATCGAGCGGCGCGTCGCCTCGGGAGAGATCGGCGCCGTGCGGGAGGTCTCCGCGTACCGGCTCTCCTTCCCCGCCGACTGGGCGGACTGGATTGGCGATCCGGTCCAGACCGGCGGCACGCCCGTCGATCTCATGGTTCACGACTTCGACCAGCTCAACCTGCTCCTCGGGGAGCCGCGCAGCGTCTTCGCACGCACCGCACAGGCCGGAGAGGGTCACGTCGTCGCGGTCGTCGAGCACGAGCGCGGCACCGGGCTGGCCGAGGGGAGCATGCTGATGCCGCCCTCCTATCCCTTCTCGGCCGGGATCCGGATCCTGGGCGAGAAGGGAGTGCTCGAGCACGGTTTCCGCGCCGCGCCGGCGGAGGACGGCGGGAACATCGGCTCGGACGTCCAGAGCTTCCTGCGACTGCACCCGAACGACGGTCAGCCGGAGACGATCGCGGTCGAGGGGACTGACCCCTGGGGCGCCGAGATCGCCTACTTCGTCGACTGCCTCGAGGCGGGGCGTCCGGTGGAGCGCGGGACCGGGGAGCAGGCGCTCGCGGCGCTCAGGGTCTCGCTCGCGACGAACCGCTCGCTGGCGAGCGGCAGACTGGAGGCGGTGTGACAACGTCCGCGCGGGTCCTCGCCCGCATCGACGCGCTTCGCGACGAGACGGTTGCTCTTCTCCAGGACCTCGTCCGGGTGGACTCGACGACGCCGAACCTCCCGGGCGTCGTCCGCGAGAACGTGATCGGCGGCGAGACGCGGGTGAACGAAATCCTGCGCGAGCGCTACGTCAGCGCGGGGCTCGACGTGCACTGGATCTCGAGGGATCCTGAGCGCGCGAACCTCGTTGGGGTCCGGCGGGGGAGGGGCGGCGGTCGCTCGCTGGCGCTGAACGCCCACGTCGACACGGTCGCGCCGGTCGAGCCCGACGCCTGGCTCTGCGGCAGCCCCTGGAACCCGGAGATCCGCGACGGGCGCCTGTACGGGCTCGGCTCGACCGATATGAAGGCGTCCGGCGCCGCCATGTGGGCGGTCGCCCAGGCGCTGCACGACGAAGGAGTCGAGCTCGACGGCGACCTCCACCTGCACAGCGTCGTCGGCGAGGAGATGATGGAACACCCGCTCGGGACGACGGCGCTGCTCGAGGAGGGCTTTCGCACCGACGCCGCCATCGTGACCGAGCCGAGCTCATACCCTGGGCCGCTCACGATCTCACCCGTCGCCGCCGGAGTCTGGATCCTCCGCATCGTCGTCCACGGTCTCTCGACGCACGCGGGCAACCGGCCGCTCGTCATCAGACCGGGAGGCCCCGGTGAGGCGATCGGCGTCAACGCGCTCGAGAAGGCGGTCCGGCTCCTCACCGCCCTGCAGGAGCTCGAGCGCGACTGGGGGCTGACGAAGTCCCACCCCTACTTTTCGCCCGGCTTCTTCACGATCGGTGCGAACGTCTTCCACGCCGACCCGGGCGTGCCGTTCCCGGCCTACCTGCCGAATCGCGCGTCGATCGAGTTCCTGATCTGGTACCCGCCGCAGGAGCCGGCGGCCGACGTCGTGCGGGAGATCGAGGACTATCTCCTCGGGGTCTGCCGACTCGACCCCTGGCTCCGCGAGCATCCGCCGACCTTCGAGTGGCTCAAGAACTGGCCGCCGATGCTCATCGAGTGGGAGCACGAGCTGACGCAGACGATGGTGCGGGGGCACGAGGCGGTGACCGGCCGAGCCGTGCCCCAGCCCGATCCCGCGCACCCCGTCAACTTCGGCGCTGCGAGCGACGGCTCGTTCTACGAGGCGGCGGGGATCCCGGCGGTCGTCTACGGTCCCGGCGATCTGAAAATCGCCCACTGCAGGGACGAGTACGTCGTCCTCGACGAGGTCGTGCTCGCCGCGAAGGCACTCGGGGCCGCGGTTCTGGAATGGTGTGGCCATGTCTGAGGCGCTGGAACGGATCCGGTCGGCGATCGACGCGCGCCGTGACGAGGCGATCGAGCTGCTGCACGAGCTGGTCCGCACCCGATCGGTGAACCCGAACTACCCCGGGATCTCGCGCGAGGAGCACATCGGCGGCGAGACGCGGATCAACGAGATCCTCGCCGAGCGCTACGCGCAGGCCGGTCTCGAGACGCACTGGGTGGCGGAGGATCCCGAGCGGCAGAACCTCGTCGGCGTCCGAGCGGGAGGTGGAGGAGGTCGCTCGCTGCTCCTGAACGGCCACATCGACACCGTCCCACCCGCCGAGGCCGATCGCTGGCTGTGCGGGAGCCCGTGGACGGCGGAGATCCGCGACGGGCGCCTCTATGGGCTCGGCTCGACCGACATGAAGGCCTCCGCCGTGTCGATGTGGCTCGCCGCGCAGGCGCTCGAGGACACCGGGACGCGGCTCGCGGGCGATCTCCAGCTCCATTCGGTGGTCGGGGAGGAGACCGCGGAGTACCAGCTCGGCACGCTCGCCTGCGTCAGGGCCGGGTTCCGTGCCGACGCCGCAGTCGTGACGGAGCCGACGAACCCGCCGCGGCCGCTGACGATCACGCCGGTTTCGGCCGGCTCCTGCTGGCTGAAGGTTCACGTCGAGGGGAAGCCCACGCACTGCGGCAACCGTGCGCTCGCCGTCCGGCCCGGCGGCCCGGGCAACGCGATCGGGGTCAACGCGCTCGAGAAGGCGATCAAGATCGTCCAGGCGCTGCAGGAGCTCGAGCAGCAATGGGGGCATTCGAAGGAGCACCCGTACTTCCCGCCCGGCTGGTTCAGCATCATGCCGGGCATCTTCCACTCGGACGCCGGCGTACCGTTTCCGGCGTTCTTCCCGGACACCGCGGAGCTGCACTGGATGCTCTGGTACCCGCCGCAGGAGGACGACGAGGACGTCATGCGCGAGATCGAGGAGTACGTGCTGGCGGCGTGCGCCCTCGACACGTGGCTCGTCGAGCATCCGCCGCAGTTCGAGTGGCTCATGCGCTACCCGGGCATGTTCACCCCGTGGGAGCATGAGCTGCCGCAGACGATGGCCCGGGCCTGGGAGGCCCTGACGGGAGAGGCCCTGCCGCCGCCGGGCCCGCAGTACCCGGTCAACTTCGGCGCCTCGATGGAGGGAACCTGGCTCGAGCGAGAGGGGATCCCCTCGATCGTCTTCGGGCCCGGCGACCTCCGGGTCGCGCACGCGCGGGACGAGTCCGTCGCGGTCGAGGAGGTCTTCCTCGCCGCAAAGGCCCTCGCCGGCTGCGCTCTCGACTGGTGCGGAATCGACCGACGCGAGGAGGACTGAATGGGCTGGACCCAGACCGGCTCGACGATCATCTTCAAGCCCTACTCGCTCGAGGAGGCGCTGCGGGGACTCTCCGAGGCCGGCTTCGAGAACGTCGAGATCGGAGCGGTGAAGGGCTTCCTCGAGCACCTCGATCCTGATGCGATCACGGATGCCGTCGTCGCGGACACCCGCCGGCTGCTCGACGAGAACGGGTTGCGGGTGGTCTCGATGAGCGGTCACGCGCAGCTCCACACCGACGAGGGCGCGACCCGACTGCGGAACGTTCTTCGAGCGGGCAGCGAGCTCGGGATCGAGGTGCTCAACACGTTCACGGGCGACGCGGAGACGCCGGACGAGATCGCTGCCTTCGAGGCGAACGTCCGGGCGATCGCCGACGAGGCGGAGGAGGGCGGGATCCGGCTGTGCATCGAGACCGACTCGAACCTCCTGCCGACGGCCGAGGTCGGGATCGCGATCCTCGAGCGAGATCGGGGCACCCTGGCGTCCGCTTCAACTACGACCCGGGCAACGTCATCTACTACACGGGCACCGATCCGGCGACGGACATCGCCTTCGCCCTGCCCCGCCTCGGCCATTTCCACCTGAAGGACCAGCGAGGGGGCAAGGGCGTTGCCGACTTCCCGCCGCTCGGCGAGGGCGACGTCGACATCCCGGCGCTCCTGACCGAGCTCCGCAGCATCGACTTCACGGGACCTGTCAGCATGGAGATCGAGTTCACGAACTACGAGTGGCCCGCCTGGGACGAGTGCGTCGACGCGGCGAGGCGGGGAAAGGCGTACTGGGATGGCCTCGGACTCTGAGCAGCAGGGGCTCGTCGAACGGCTCGACGCGGGCGCGGTCATCTGCGCGGAGGGCTACGTCTTCGAGCTCGAGCGCCGCGGGTATCTGCAGGCGGGCGCATTCGTTCCCGAGGTCGTGCTCGACCACCCCGAGGTCGTCTACCAGCTTCACCGCGACTTCGTTCACGCGGGCTCCGACGTCGTCGAAGCGCTCACGTACTACGCGCACCGCGAGAAGCTTCGCGTCATCGGCCGGGAGCACGAGGTGGAGTCGCTCAACCGGCAGGCGCTCCTGATCGCGAAGGAGGTCGCGCTCGAGACGGAGACGCTCTGCGCGGGCGACATCTCGAACACGAACGTCTTCGTCGAGGGCGACGCAGCCTCCGAGCGCGAGGTGCGCGCGATGTTCGAGGAGCAGGTCGGCTGGGCGGTCGAATCGGGCGTCGACTTCGTCATCGCCGAGACCTACTCGTGGGCACAAGAGGCGCTGATGGCGCTCGAGGTGATCAAGCAGGCGGGTCTGCCCGCGGTCGTCACCATGGCGGTGCATCGCCATCCGCACACGTTCGAGGGGTGGAGCTATCCGGAGGCGTGCAGGCGGCTCGAGGCAGCCGGGGCAGACGTAGTCGGCCTCAACTGCATCCGGGGCCCGCAGACGATGATGCCGATCCTGCGCGAGATCCGCGCCGCGGTCTCGTGCCAGGTCGCAGGGCTCCCCGTTGCCTACCGGACGACCGAGGAGGAGCCCAGCTTCTCCGGCCTGACCGATCGAGCGTGCGACTGCATCCCGGAGGGGCGCGCCTTCCCGACGGCGCTCGAGCCGTTCATGTGTAACCGCTACGAGATCGCCGAATGGGGAGCGGAGGCGTACGAGCTCGACATCCGCTACCTCGGCGTCTGCTGCGGCGCGGGCCCGCACCACATCCGCGCGCTCGCCGAGGCGCTCGGCCGGACGCCGCCGGCCAGCCGCTACTCCCCGGACATGTCGAAGCACGCGTTCTTCGGTACCGACGAGCAGGTGCAGGAGACCTACCGCGAGGAATACGTGCGGCGGCTCTCCTGATCAGGCCACCGAGCAAGAGCGCGGGGTGCCTGGCGGCGTGAGTTCTCGTCCCGAGAAGTGAAATGACACAGGCCGACTGTCTCGTCGCGGCCGCTGGGGTCACGCCACGACAGGCAGCGTGACTCGGGACGGCCGGACGCGGTCGTGGAGCACGGTCTGGGTCGCGACGACCGCCTTCTCCGGGCCCTCGCTCCCGAGCGGGCCGCCAGTGTTCAGGTTGCGGTCCCACTGGGGGAAGTCGGAGCTCGAGACGTCGAGGCGGAGGCGGTAGCCCTCCGGGATCCGAACGGCGAGCGGGCCGAGTGAGATCCGGTACTCGTAGATCCGGCCCGGCTCGATCGGCGACGGCGCCGTGAGCGACTCGCGGAAGCGCGCGCGGATGATGCCCTCCTTGAGGTTCAGCGACTTCCCGTCCGGGTCGACCCGGCAGAGCCGAGCCGTGAAGTCGGTGTCGACCGCCGTCGACGCCGCGTACAGCGTGACTGCGATGTCGCCGAGGAGCTCCAGGTCACGCTCGAGCGGTGCGGAGGTGTACACGAGCGTGTCGCTCCAGCGCTCCGCTCCGTGCTGCGAGCGCGGGCCCATCGGCGTCAGCACGTCGTCGCAGCACGAGTGGCCGCCGGCGCTGACGACCGGGGCGAGCGGGTCGTAGACGAACATGTCGGGCGTCTCGTCGGCCGGCGCCTCGGGCGATAGCGTGCCGTCGCCGTATTTCGAGTTCGCCCCGCCCCCGGAGTGGAGGAACCAGTCGACCGGCTGCGAGCCCCGCGGTGGCCAGCCGTCGAGGTCTCGCCAGCCCTCGCCCATGACGTAGACGGTCGCGGGCGAGTCGAAGACACCGCTCGGACGGCCCTTCACGACCTCGTCGAGGAAGCGCAGCTGCCAGTCGTTGACCGTGGCCGGCCCTGCGTCGGCGCCGGCGCCGAGGAGCGGCTCCCAGGGGCCGTGCTGCCAGGGCCCGACGAGCAGCTTCTGCTTTCCGCCGGCCCTCACCAGACCACCGAAGTTCTTGACCGTCCCTTCGAGGAAGACGTCGTACCAGCCTCCGATGTGGAGCCCGGGGACCTGGATCCGCGAGTAGTCCTCGTCGATCGCCGTCGCCCGCCAGTAGTCGTCGTACGACGAGTGCGCGAGCCAGTCGGCGTAGTAGGGCGCGTCCTCTCGCGTGAACGCGGGCGGGTCGGCCAGGGGCAGGTGCCAGAACCAGTCGGAGCTTCCCGCTCCTCCCTCCAGCCGCGAGATCGCCGCCCCGTCTCCGGCCGAGATCGCCGTGTAGTGCGCAAGCCCCGCGGCCCAGTTGGCCGCGAATGCGAGCGCGAACGCGCCGCCGTTGTACGTCCAGCCCTCGTAGTACTGCGACGCGGTCATGCCCGGGCAGATCGCAACGAGGCTCGGCGGCCGCTCGGTTGCCGCCAGGAGCTGCGTCGCTCCCGGATACGAGAAGCCGTACATCGCCACGCGGCCGTCCGCGCCCGGAAGCCGTGCCGCCCACTCGACGGCGTCGTAGCCGTCGCGTGCCTCGTTGACGAAGGGCACGAACTCCCCCTCGGACCGGAAGCGCCCGCGGCAGTCCTGGACCACGACCACCCAACCCTGCCGCGCCCACCAGCTGGGATGCCGGTAGCCGGAGCCTGTCTGCGCGGTCGACTTGTCGTACGGCTCGCGCATCAGCAGGACCGGCTGCGGCCCCTGATCGGTCGGACGGTAGACGTCCGCCCGCAAGGTCACGCCGTCGCGAACGCGACAGACGACGTCCCGCTCGAGCGCGATCTCGGTCAACCCGGCTAACGGCTCCTCGACACCGCTGTCGCCGGCCTCAGTCGAGCAGCTCGACTGCCGTGAAGCGGGCCCTCGTCTCGCCGGTGTTCTCGAGGTCGTGAATCCGCTCGGTCTCGAGGCGCGTCTCGTCGAGGAAGTCGGTGTCTCCCGGTGCGAACTCGACCTCCAGCAGGGTTCCGTCGGCAAAGCGCTGGATGCCGCGGCCACCCTCGTGGCACAGCCAGAAGTAGGGGTCCGGTGAGTGTGGAACGGGATGCGTCGCCCGGCTCGAGCAGCATCTCCCAGACGCGAACCCGATCGTTCTCCAGGATCAACCGCGTGCAGATCTGATAGTTCGTGGGCGCCCGCCCGAGCTCCTCCGCGAAGTCCTCGACCGGGAACGTGGACGTCGCCGCCATCGCGGTACCCTAGCGCCTTCCCAGCAGGAGGTGAGCTGTGAACGTCCGCTCCGTCGAAGAAGTCGCCCCGCTGCCGATGCACCAGGGAACGGTGCCCGTCTGGTGGCTCGTCGAGCCCCGCGCGCTGAAGGAGGCGACGGCCGGCGGGTACCTCGAGCTCGTGGCCGAGTTCGGGGTCGAGGCGGGAGGTGAGCTGCACCCTCACAGCCACCACACGCACGAGTTCTACTACCTGATCAGCGGCAGGGCCGTGATGACGATCGGCGACGAGTCGCGCGAGGTCGTACCCGGAGATCTGATCCACATCCCGCCCGACGCTGTCCACACGATCCGGCCGATCAGCGGCAACGCGGGGATCCGGGCGCTCGTCTTCGCCGTCGGCCTGCCCGATACTCCCGAGATGGACTACGAGGCGAATTAGCCGGCGCGGCTCTGCCAGACGGTCTCGCCGCCGACGACCGTCTCGCGGGCACGGTATGACGGCGTCGAGGACTGCGAGGTCGGCCCGGTAGCCGGGCGCGATGCGGCCGCGGTCATCGAGGCCGACGGCGCGCGCCGGGACGAGGCTCGCCATCATCGCCGTCTCCGCGAGGCCGTACCGGGGCGCCATGCGTCTGACGACCTCGGCGCCCGAGCGGGCCCCACCGAGCAGCTTCCCGTCAGGTCGCTCCTGCGGCGGCGAGACGAGGTCGCTCGTGAGGGCGATCCGCCCGGCGCCTGCTGCTTGCACGGTCAACGCCTCCGTTGTCGGGTGCAGGTGGCGGCCGTCGGCGATCAGGCCGAGCGTCACGCGCTCGTCCTCGAGCAAGGCCCCCACGACGCCGGGCGCCCGCGCTCTGATCCCGGTCATCGCGTTCCAGACGTGCGTCGCGAAGCGCGCGCCCGCGTCGACGGCGAGACTGGCCGTCCTGTGATTCGAGACGGTGTGGCCGATCGCGGCGACCGCGCCGGCGGCGGTGATGCGCACGATCGCGTCGAAGGCGCGCTCGATCTCCGGGGCAAGCGTGATCATGCGAACGCGGCCGGTCGCAAGCCAGCCGTCCAGCTCGGTCAGGTTGACCGGCCTGATGTGCTCGAGCGCCTGCGCGCCTGCCGCCTCGGGGCTCAGGTACGGCCCCTCGACGTGCGCGCCGAGGCACGAGGAATCCTCCGGCAGCGCGTCGAGGAACCGCTCGACGGCGCCCTGGTCGGATGTCCCGACGGTCGCCAGGTAGGCCGTGATTCCCTGCTCGGCGCTGTGGCGCCAGTCGTAGATCTGGAGGTCGACGAAGCCGGGGAAGATATGGGGCGCCGCGCTCGCCCCCGGCGTCTCCTCGACCGACGTGATCATGCCGTCGCAGATCTGGATCGACCCGTGGCGCGCTCCGTCGACGGGATCGACGAGCAGCCCGGAGAGCTCGCGTGTCATAAGCGGGCATTCTCCGTCTGGTCGAAGCGAACAGGTGTTCCATCCGAGGGGAAGGCTAGACTGGCTTCGATGGCCGCCGACGAGATCGTGGTTCTCGGCGCCCGCGAGCACAACCTCAAGGACATCACCGTCCGCCTGCCGCGGAACGCCTTGATCTGCATCACCGGCCTCTCCGGGTCCGGCAAGTCCTCGCTTGCCTTCGACACCATCTACGCCGAGGGCCAGCGGCGCTACGTCGAGTCGCTCTCGGCCTACGCGCGGCAGTTCCTCCAGATGATGGAGAAGCCTGACGTCGACTCGATCGACGGCCTCTCACCCGCGATCTCGATCGACCAGAAGACGACCTCGCGGAACCCGCGCTCGACGGTCGGCACGGTGACCGAGATCTACGACTATCTGCGGCTGCTCTACGCCCGCATCGGCAAGCCGCACTGCCCGGTCTGCGGGCGGCCGATCGCCGGCCAGTCGATCGAGGCGATCGTCGACCAGGTTCTGTCTCTTCCCGACGGAACGAAGTTCACCGTCAACGCGCCGGTCGTCCGCGACCGCAAGGGCGAGTATCGCGAGCTCTTGCAAGGGCTGCGCGACGAGGGCTTCACCCGCGTGAAGGTCGACGGTGACCAGCGCCTGCTGGAGGAGGAGATCGAGCTCGACAAGAAGTTCAAGCATACGATCGAGGTCGTCGTCGACCGGCTGGTCATGAAGCCGGATCTCCGGCACCGCGTCACCGACTCGATCGAGACCGCGCTCGCGCTCGCCGACCGCCTGGTCGCGATCGACGTGATCGGGGGAGACGAGCTGACGTTCTCGGAGCGGTTCGCCTGCCCGGAGCACGGCGTCGGGCTCCCCGAGCTCGAGCCGCGCGTCTTCTCGTTCAACTCGCCGCACGGTGCGTGCCCGCGCTGCACCGGGCTCGGACACCAGCAGGAGATCGACCCCGACCTGCTGGTTCCGGATCGCTCGCTCTCGATCGGCAACGGGGCGCTCGTTCCCTGGTCCGTGGGTGGGTCGAGCTTCTACGAGTCCGTGATCCAGGCGATCGCCGACCGCTACGAGATCGACCTCGACGCACCGTGGGCCGACCTGACCGAGGAACAGCAGAACCTGTTCCTCTACGGGACGAACGGCGACCGAGTCTACGTCCAGTACCGCAACCGCATGGGCCGGAAGCGCTCCTACATGCTCGCCTTCGAAGGGATCGTCAAGAATCTCGAGCGCCGCTACCGCGAGACCGACTCGGCCACGCAGCGCGAGCGGATCGAGGAATACATGTCCGCGCGCCCGTGCTCGGCTTGCGGCGGCGCGCGGTTGAAGCCGGAGGTGCTCGCGGTCACCGTCGGCGGGCTCAACATCCACCGGCTGACGCAGAAGTCCGTCAAGGCCGCGATCCGGTTCGCCTCCGAGCTCGAGCTGACCGACCGCGAGCTGCACATCGCGGCGAGGATCCTGAAGGAGATACGGGAACGGCTGACGTTCCTCGACAACGTCGGAGTCGGCTACCTCCAGCTCGACCGCGCCGCGCTGACCCTCTCGGGCGGCGAGGCTCAGCGTCTACGGCTTGCCACGCAGATCGGCTCGCAGCTCGTCGGCGTCCTCTACATCCTGGACGAGCCTTCGATCGGGCTGCACCAGCGCGACAACGACCGCCTGATCCGAACGCTCAAGCGCCTCCGCGACATCGGCAACACCGTGCTCGTCGTCGAGCACGACGAGCAGATGATGCGTGCCGCCGATCATCTGGTCGACATGGGGCCGGGCGCCGGCGAGCACGGCGGCCGCATCGTCGCGGAGGGGCCGGCCGAGGCGGTCGAGGAGACCGCCGGGTCGATCACCGGGCAGTTCCTGTCACGCGCGCGTCAGATTGCGGTTCCGGAGCGCCGCGTCGAGGACAAGGGGACGTTCGCAGTGCGGGGCGCGCGCATGCACAACCTGAAGGACGTCGACGTCGCCTTTCCGGTCGGGAAGTTCATCTGCGTCACAGGCGTATCGGGCTCGGGGAAGTCGACGCTCGTGAACGAGATCGTCTACAAGGCGCTCGCAAACCGTCTCAACCGGATCCGCGTCAAGCCGGGCGAGCACGATGCTGTCGAGGGGATCGACTGCTTCGACAAGGTGATCGACATCGACCAGTCTCCGATCGGACGGACGCCGAGGTCGAACCCGGCGACGTACACGAAGCTGTTCGACCACGTTCGCGACCTGTACTCGCAGACGCCCGACGCCAAGGTACGGGGCTACAAGCCCGGCAGGTTCTCGTTCAACGTACGCGGTGGCCGCTGCGAGACCTGCAAGGGCGACGGCACGATCAAGATCGAGATGCACTTCCTGCCGGACGTCTACGTGCCCTGCGAGACGTGCCACGGGAAGCGATACAACCGCGAGACGCTCGAGGTGCGGTTCAAGGGAAAGAACATCTCCGACGTGCTCGAGATGTCGGTCGAGGAGGCGCTCGCCTTCTTCGCGAAGATTCCGAAGCTACGCCGGCGGCTGCAGACGCTGCACGACGTGGGCCTCGACTACATCAAGCTCGGCCAGCCGGCCACGACCCTGTCGGGCGGTGAGGCACAGCGCGTGAAGCTCGCGGCCGAGCTGTCGAAGATCGCAACCGGGAGGACGCTCTACATTCTCGACGAGCCGACCACCGGCCTCCATTTCGCCGACATCGAGAAGCTACTCGAGGTGCTGCAACGGCTGGTCGATTCAGGCAACACCGTGCTCGTGATCGAGCACAACCTCGACGTGATCAAGCAGGCCGACTGGCTCGTCGACCTGGGCCCGGAGGGCGGCGAGGAAGGCGGCGAGCTGATCGCAGTCGGCACGCCCGAGGACGTGGCCGCCGTCGAGGCCAGCGCCACGGGACAGTTTCTGCGCCAGATCCTGCCCGCCCGGGCAGCCGCGGCCGCATAACCGCCTTCGTCCGGACTCGGATGGGGGATCTTGCCCGCCGAGGGGAAGAAGGGGACCGCCGCATTCGTCCTGCGGCCAGAAGGAGAGATCACAGCCCGAAACGGAGGTGAACGATGAACTCGGAGCCCTTCAATCTCCCGAACGGAAGCATCCGGGCGCTGCTCACGCTCGCCCTCGTCGCTATCTCGGCCATCGTTCTCTTCGTCCCGGCGGTCGACGGATCCGACGACGTCCGAGCGATGTTCGTGCTGCTGACGGGAATTGCCGTGCGTGACTACTTCGCTCATCGCGCCGAGGCGAACCGCCGCGAGACGCAACGGGCGGCCCGATCGGCGAGCGGCGGGGAACCCGGGCTCGCGTAGCCGCCGTTACCCTGACCGGGTGAGCTCGCAAGCGCCCGCCCGGTCCGAGTCGCAACAGCGTGACTGGTGGCTGCGCGTGCCGCTCGTGCTCACCAGTCCACGATCGGTGTTCGTCGCAATGCGCGACGACTCCCCGGAGGCGTCCGGCGCGCGCCAGGAGCCGGTACTGCTCCTCGTGCTCCTCGCGGGCATCGCCGCCGTCCTCTCCTTCTCCGTCTCCGCCGGAGAGTTGCTCGACGACCCCGCCGTCGACGGGATCCTCGTTGCCGTGATGGTGTTCCTCGGCGGTGGGATCTACGGGTTCGCGGCGTACTGGCTCGGCGGAGCGGCGCTCTACTGGGGAGAGCGCGGCGCGCGCGGCGAGGGGAGCTACCGGCAGGCGCGCCACGTGCTCGCCTATGCGATGGCGCCGATGGCGCTGTCGCTCGTCGTCATCTGGCCGGTGCGCCTCGCGCTCTACGGCTCGGACAACTTCCGCACCGGCGGGGCAGACCACGGTGCCGGCGCGTGGGTGTTCGCCGGGATCACGCTCGGGTTCCTCGTCTGGTCGCTCGTCCTCGTCCTGCTCGGTGTCCGCGAGCTGAACGGCTGGACGACGATCCGCTCGCTCGGAGCGTTGCTCCTGACCGTGATCGCGCTGCTGATGGTGGCGACGGTCGCGCTCGTCCTCGGACGCGGCTAGCGTCCTATCCGGACGTCGACTGGACGACGTAGGCGGCGACGTCCTGGATCTGCTGGTCGTCGAGCAGGCCGTCGTTGCCGAACGCCGGCATAGGCGGAGCACCTTCCGTGACCCTCTCGACCACCTTGTCGAAGCTGGGCTGGACGTCGTCGAGGTTGGGCCCGACGCTCCCGGTCGAGCCGGCTGCCGCGAGCGTGTGGCAGCTGCCGCACCCTGCGGAGGCGAAGACCGCTTCGCCCGCAGCCGCGTCACCCTGGCCGCCCTCCGTTTCCGTCTCACCTTCGGTAGTGCCGACCGTCGTGCCTTCGGTCGTACCTGCCTCCTCGGTCGTGGCGGGCTCCTCCGCCGAGGTCGCGGGCGGCGCTTCGCCGGTGTCTGTGGGTTGCGTCTCGGCAGGTGGTTCCGGCGCGGCCTCCGAGCTGCTGTCGTAGTTCACGAGCCAGATGGTGATCCCGGCTATCGCAGCGGCGAACGCGATGGTCAGGACGCTCAGGACGATCAGCCCTTCGGTGGTCGCGTTGGAGAGACGGTCGCGCACGCCGCCAGACTACGGCTCGACCGGAGGCGCCGTCAACGCCGTGCCGGATGCCTCGAACCGTGCGAGCTCCTCGTCCGGCATCGCGTAGGTATGCCCCTCCTCGGGGAACGCTCCCCTGCGCACCTCGTCGGCATACCGCTCGAGCGCGGTTCTCGCCGTGTCTGCGAGCTCCGCGTAGCGCTTCACGAATCTCGGCGAGCGACCCTCGTAGAGCCCGAGCATGTCATGGAAGACGAGCACCTGCCCGTCACAGGCCGCGCCTGCTCCGATTCCGATGGTCGGGATCTCGATCACGTTCGTCACCCGTTCGGCAACGGGGGCCGGTATGCATTCGAGGACGAGCGAGAAGCAGCCCGCGGCCTCGAGCGCGACCGCTTCCTCGACGAGCTCCCGCGCGCGGGCGGCCGACCGTCCCTGGGCCCGGTAGCCGCCGAGCATGGTTGCCGACTGTGGCGTGAGGCCGATGTGACCCATGACGGGGATTCCCGCGCCGACGATCGCCTCGACGCGACCCAGCATGGGCCCGGCCCCTTCGAGCTTGACGGCGTCGACACCGGCTTCCTTGACGAATCGCACAGCGTTCCGAACAGCTTCCTCGTTCGAGACCTGATACGACCCGAAGGGAAGGTCAGCCACCACGAGCGGTCGCTCAGCGCCGCGGGCGGCCGCGCGCGACAGCAGCAGCATGTCCTCCATCGTGGCCGGGACGGTCGAGTCGTGGCCGAGCACGGTCATCGCGGCCGAATCACCGACCAGGACGAGGTCGATCCCCGCTACGTCCGCAAGCTTGCCGCTCGGGTAGTCGTAGGCGGTGACCATGACGATCTTCTCGCCTCGCCGCTTCATCTCGACGAGATCGGTCAGGGGCAGCTTGCCCGCGGTCGGTGGGCGGGTGGTCATCGAGAGTCTCCTTCCAGCACGACGTTGTCGATCAGGCGGTGGTCGCCGACCCGTACCGCGGCCGACAGAACGAGGCGGCCGTTGAAGCGGCGCAGGTCGACGTAGTCGACTGCCAGTCCGGGCGCGCCGGCGAGCGCGGCGCTCGTCACGGCTTCGGGGGGACGGCCGGCGCCATGGGCTTCACGGCCGGCCTCGAGGGCGTGGGGGAGAGCGAGAGCGATTCCTCGCTCCGCCGGCGAAAGGTAGGCGTTTCGGGAGCTGAGCGCGAGGCCGTCCGTGTCGCGCACGGTGCCGAGCGCCTGGATCTCGACGCCCAGGGCGAGGTCGCGCGCCATCTGCTCGACGACCGCCAGCTGCTGGGCGTCCTTCTGGCCGAAGTAGGCACGATCCGGTCGGACGATGGCGAAGAGCTTGAGGCAGACGGTCGCCACTCCGCGAAAGTGCCCCGGGCGGATGCTGCCTTCGAGATCGCGCCCCAGCTCCTCGACCTCCACCCAGGTCTGGAAACCCGGCGGGTAGATCTCTCCGACGCTCGGCGCGAAGACGAGATCTACGCCGGCTGCTTCGGCGAGCGCTGCGTCGTGCTCGACATCGCGCGGGTAGCGGGCCAGATCCTCGCCGGGCCCGAACTGGGCCGGATTGACGAAGATGCTCACGACGAGAACGTCGTTCTCGGCTCTGGCGGCGTCGATCAGCGCCAGGTGGCCTTCGTGGAAGGCGCCCATCGTCGGGACGAGGCCGACCGTCCGTCCGCTTCGAATCGAGCCGAGCGCCTCCTGCAGGTCAGCGATCGTGGTGCAGGTCGTCATCGCGTGGCGAGCCCCTCGGTCGCGTCTGCCAGGGCGTCGTACAGCGGGCTCAGGTGCGGGCGGCGGCGGCTGATCTCGCGCCGATGGGCCTCGACCGTCTCGTAGTCACCGCGGACGAACGGGCCGGTCGGCCGGAAGCCGTTCTCGATCGTTCGCAGCATGAGTGGCTCGAGCGCCTGCGGTGGCCCGCCGGCGGCCTCCATCAGGTCCGCGGCGGCGCGCTGCAACGTGACCAGGAAGCTCGCTGCAATCGTCGCGGCCGCGTGATACGCAGGGCGGTTCTCGTCAGCCAGCTCGAAGGCGCGCAGGCCGAGCAGCTGCGCCAGCGCGAAGCCGGTCGCGAGGCCGCCGGAATCCTCGGCCGTGACGGCTGCGTACGCGCCGTCGAACTGGCCCGGCCCGAGACCGCGCTGGAACGTCTGCAAGGGGTGCAGCGCGAAGCGGCGCAGGTGAGGCTCGAGGGCCCGGAGGCTGACGGCGCCGCTCGTATGCGCCACCCACGGGCCGGTAGGGATCGCCGACGCGACGCCCGGAATGGCGCGGTCAGGCACGCAGAGCAGCACGAGGTCGGCCCCTGCGCATTCGAGCTCGCGCCCCGTAGTCCGGGTCGGGATCCGTTCGCCGAGGCGGGCAGCCGCGGCCTGGCCGACGCATCCGGCGCCCACGATGCAGATTGATTCGAACACGTGCTCCAGTTCCTCTCGGATACCGGGCTTCCCTCAGGAGTGTACTCGTCGGAGGGTTGACACCCGGGCACGGAATTCGTCACGATGGCCGCGTAGCGCGAAGGAGCGACACGATGGGCGAGGCCCCAGACGTCGCTGCGGCACCCCCGGCGGGCTCGACGGAGCCCGCGTCTCCGGGCGAATGCCCGGACGATGACCACGAGCAGGAGGGACGGAGATGCCGGTTGCCGCGTTCACGCTGAGCAACGAGCAGATCGCGAGGATCGTCGGCGCCGCACCGGAGGACGTCGCTGCCAACTGGCCGCTCGTCGAGGGCGCGCTCGAATCTCGTGGGATGCACGACGCCGACGTGATGATCGCGGCAATCGCGACGATCGGCGTCGAGACGGCCGGAACGTTCCGGCCGATCGACGAGTACGGCGACAAGGCGTACTTCACCCGCATGTACGAGGGGCGCTCGGACCTCGGGAACACCCGCAGAGGGGACGGCGCCCGCTACCACGGTCGGGGCTACATCCAGCTCACGGGTCGCGGCAACTACCACGAATACGGGCAGAAGCTCGGCTTCCCGCTCGAGCAGAAGCCCGATCTCGCCAAGACGCCCGAGGTCGCGGCTGCCGTGCTCGCCGACTACTTCAGGGCGAGAGCGGTCGACCAGAGCGCCGAGAACGAGGACTGGGAGATGGTGCGGCGCAAGGTCAACGGCGGCCTGAACGGCTGGGAGCAGTTTCGCGACCTCGTCCGCAAGCTGGAGGCGGCCACCGGGCGGAACGGACGCCGGGAGCCCGAGCCGAGGCCGGCGCGGCGCATCTCACGGACGCTCCAGCTCGCCTCGCCGTACATGAGCGGTCCGGACGTAGCCAGGGCGCAGCGTGTGCTCGGGGTCCCGGACGACGGCGAGTACGGTCCGGTCAGTGCGAGCGCGGCAGCCGAGTGGAAGCGCCGAGCAGGCTATCCCGACGAGCTCGTGACCAACAGCCTGGACATCGAGGACCAGCGCTACCTGCTGGGCAAGCGTCGGCTGCCGTCTGCCTACGCGGCGCGTGCTCGGGCGCGGGAGGTGGCGCTGGATCAGGCAGGCGACCTGCCGGCGCGGGCGGCCGCCATCATGGAGGGCTGGGCCGATGCGGGGGTGCGCGAGCAGCCTGACGGCTCGAACAAGGTGCCGCCGCTTCAGCGGCTTGCCCGGCAGCTCGACCTCGCCGACTACTACACGAACATGGGTTACCCGTGGTGTGCCTTCGCCGTCTTCCTCGCCGCGCTGAAGGCCGGTGGCGGGTCAGCGGAGCAGGGGCTCAGGCGCGGCGCCTTCAATGCGCTGTACTGCCCGGAGATCCTCGCGCAGGCCGAGGCCGGGCGCTTCGGCATGCGCGTCGTTCCTGCCTCCAAGGCCGAGCGCGGGGACATCGTGCTCTTCGACTACGCGCCGGACGGGCCCCGAGCGGAGCACGTCGGCCGCGTCACCCGCGCGCCGCAGGGCGGGATCGTCCTGACGGTTGAAGGCAACTCGAGCCAGGCCGTCGCCCGGCGCGAGCGCCCGCTCGGCCAGGTTCGCGCCTTCGTTCGGGATTCGTAGAGGCGCCGCGCAGAGGTGCGCGATATGGTGCCCGTTTGAGCGGGTTGCCGTGAGGCACCTTCGGGGTGAATCGACGCGAGGAGGAGAGCATGAGCGCGACGGACATCGACGCCGCGAAGGTGGAGGAGTTCGCCGGCATGATGCTCGGCTACCTGAACGGGGGCGCCCTTTGCCTCATGATGAGCGCCGGCTACCAGGCAGGCCTCTTCGAGGCAATGGCCGGGCTGCCGCCCGCGACGAGCGCGGAGATCGCCGAGGCTGCGGGTCTCGACGAGCGCTACGTGCGCGAGTGGCTGGCCGGGATGACGGTTGGCCGCATCGTCGAGCATGACCCCGATGCAGGGACCTATCACCTGCCTCCGGAGCACGCAGCGTGCCTGACGAAAGCCGCAGGTCCCGACGATCTCGGCATGTTCTCGCAGTTCATCGTGCAGTTCGCCGATGTCGAAAGCGACGTGCTCGCGGCGTTCCGAGACGGTGGCGGCGTTCCCTACTCGCGCTATCCCCGCTTTCAGGAGCTGATGGCGGCCATGTCCGCCGGCGTTCTCGACAGCACGCTGATCGACGCCGTCCTGCCGCTCGTACCGGACGTCGTCGGACGTCTCGAGACCGGCGGCGACGTGCTCGACATCGGCTGTGGACATGGGCACGCCGTCAATCTCATGGCGCGCGCGTTTCCCGCAACGAGGGTGACCGGCTACGACCTCTCGGAGGAGGCGATCGAAGTCGCTCGCGCCGAGGCAGTCGAGGTGGGGCTCTCGAACGCAAGCTTCGCGGTCAAGGACATCCGGCGGCTCGAGGAGCCCGGGAGGTACGACCTCGTGACCGCGTTCGACGTCGTCCACGACCTGCCGGAGCCGGCTCCCGTCCTGGCCTCGATCCACGAGGCGCTGAAGCCTGGCGGCGTGTTTCTGATGGTCGACATCGCTGCCTCGAGCCACGTCCACGAGAACCTCGAGCACCCTATCGGGCCGATGCTCTACACGGCCTCCGTCTTTCACTGCATGAGCGTCTCGCTCGCGCAGGGCGGCGTCGGCCTCGGCACGATGTGGGGAGAGCAGCTCGCGCGGTCGATGCTCGCCGACGCCGGCTTCTCGGACGTTCGGGTCGAGAGCGTCGAGGGCGACATCTTCAACGGCTACTACGTCGCCCGGAAGAGCTGACTCGCTACCCCGGGGCGGTCCCGTCCTCGGCGGGCGGAGCGGCATCCGCCTCACGCCGCTTCCGGCGCAGCTCGGAGACCCTGCTCTCGATCAGCATGGTCGCCGGCACGACGCTGATCAGCATCAGGCCGGCAGCAACGACCCCGAAGGCGAAGATCACGGCCATGACGACGATCCCGGCGGCGTCGCTCATCGGACGCAACTCTAGACGACTCGGTTGCGCTGCATCCGCAGCAGTGCCTACACTGGGTCGGCGATGCCGATCTACGAGTTCGTCTGCATGAAGTGCGAGAGCCACTTCGAGGATCTGGTGCGGATCGACGGCCCGGATCCCGACTGCCCGGACTGCGGTGGGACGAAGGTGGCCCGTCAACTCTCCGTGTTCGCGGCTCACGGCACCGCCGAACAGCCCAGCTTCGGCGGACCCACCGGCGGGGGCGGCGGCTGTTGCGGCGGGAGCTGTGGCTGCGGCCACTGACGCGTCCTGGCCGCCGACATCTTCCGCCGGCGGAGCCCGGCTCCGCCGCCGACTGACGCCGCCGACGCACCGGTGCCTTCCGGGCCCGTGCTCGGACGCACTGTGCCCTCCGGCCCCGCCGCTTCGGCGACGCCCCAGGACGCGTCAGGATCGCAGCCCTGGCCGACACCTCCACGGAGGCCGCCGTCCTTCGGCGGACATGACCGCGACGCTCTGACTCGCGCGTCCGGGCTGACTGCCTACGCCGCGGATGTGGCCGGCTGTACCCGATGCCGGCTCGCGGAGGGCCGGACACAGGTCGTGTTCGGCGTCGGCGACCCGAACGCAGATCTGATGTTCGTCGGTGAGGCGCCGGGATTCCACGAGGACAAGCAGGGATACCCGTTCGTCGGCCAGGCGGGAAAGCTGCTCGACGGGTTGCTGGCGGGCATAGGGTTGAGCCGTCAGGACGTGTACATCGCGAACACGCTCAAGTGCAGGCCGCCCGGGAACCGGGATCCGATGCCCGACGAGATCGAGGCGTGCGAGCCGCATCTCTTCAAGCAGATCGCGCTGATCGAGCCTCGCGTCATCGCGACGCTCGGGAACTTCGCGACCAAGCTCCTCTCGGGCAAGCAGCACGGGATCACCCGGGTGCACGGCCAGCCGCAGCCCGCGGAGCTCGGCGGGCGGAGCGTGATCCTCTACCCGCTCTACCACCCGGCGGCCGCGCTCTACACGCCTGCGATGCTGCGAACGCTGGAGGAGGACTTCGCCAGGCTCCCGGCGCTCATCAGCGGCGCCGGGCCCGCTGCGGAAGCCGAACAGGCAGAACTGGCAGACCGGGCCGAGGCCGAAGCCCCCACCCTGTCTCGGCAGGAGTCCGAGCAGCTAGGCCTCTTCTAGGACCGTCTACCCTGTCCGGCATGATCGAGCTCGAGTCGGCCTCGCCCGAGGAGACCGAGCGCATCGCCGCGGCGCTCGCAGCCGAGCTTTCGCCGGGCGACGTGATCGCAGTCGGCGGGGAGCTCGGCACCGGCAAGACGACCTTCGTCCGGGGCGCATGCCGTGGGCTCGGGCTCACAGGCCTCGTGACCAGCCCGACGTTCACGATCGGGCATCGCTACTCGGGACCCGTCACGGTGTCGCATCTCGACCTGTACCGGTTCGACGGGGTATCGGAGGCGGAGTGGGGAGACCTCGAGCCGTACTTCGACGACGCGATCGCCTTCGTCGAGTGGCCCGAGGCCGGCGAAGGTCGTCTCCCCGCCTCGACGGTGCGAGTCCGGCTTCGCCACGGCGGCGGCGATCGCAGGCTCATCACCATCGACGGCGCAGGCGAGCCGTTCGGCTGCCAGGATCCCGATAGTGCTCGTACTGGCGTTTGACACGGCAACGGATGTCGCAACGGTCGCGCTCGTGCGCGACGGCGACGTACTCGGCGAGAGGCTCTCGACGGCCGCGCGGGTGCTACGGGCCGTGGACGAGCTGGTGGCGGACGCGCGGGCGGCGCCGTCGGACATCGAGGGCATCGTGGTCGGACGAGGGCCGGGCCGCTATACGAGCCTGCGGATGGGCCTCGTGACCGCTCGCGCTCTCGCGTTCGCGCTCGAGGCGCCGGTCTCCGGGGTCTCGACGCTGGAGGCCCTCGCGGCCGGCGCCGGCGGCGCACTGCCGGTCGTCGACGCGCGTCGCCAGGAGGTCTTCACGCTGGCGGGCGGCACCCCGCGATGCGTGCGCCCGGAAGATGTGCGAGCGTCTGGACAGGTGTGTGTCGGCGACGGCGCCGTGCGCTATCGGATCGTGCTCGAGGGGGCGGGAGCCTCGGTTCCGGCCGACGACGACCCCCGGCACGTACCGTGGGCCCGCCATCACGCCAGGCTCGCGGCCGGCTTCGGCGATCCTGCGCTCGTTGAGCCCATCTACCTGCGCGCCCCCGACGCTGACCGGACGCTCGCGCGGCCCGACGGAGCTGGCACGTGATCGAGGTTCGCGGTCTGACGCTGTCCGACCTCGGGGGTATCGAGCGGGTCGAGCGGCGTGCCTATCCGACGCCGTGGTCGCGCTCGATGTTCGCCGGCGAGCTCTCGAAGCCGACCTCCTTCTGCATCGGCGCCTTCGAAGGCGTCCCCAAACCGCGCCTGGCCGGGTACCTGATCGTCTCCCGGTACGTCGACGCCTGGCACATCATGAACCTGGCCGTCGACGAGGCCTATCGCCGGCGCGGGATCGCCCGCCGCCTGCTCGACGAGCTCTTCGAGGCGACGGCCGGGGATGCGATGCGGGGCTACACGCTCGAGGTCAGGATCTCGAACCTGCCGGCGATCGCGCTGTACGAGGCGGCCGGCTTCCGGGTCAGCGGTGTCCGGCGCGGCTACTACACGGACAACCGCGAGGACGCCTACGTGATGTGGAAGGAGCCGCTCCCGGCGACCGCGGCGACGGGGACCGGCACCTAGCGTCCGTGATCCTGGGCCTCGAAACGTCCTGCGACGAGACCGCGGCCGCGTGCGTCACGGCCGACGGGACGATCCTGGCGAGCGTCGTTGCCTCCCAGGCGGATCTCCACGCCCGCTACGGCGGGGTCGTGCCCGAGGTCGCGTCGCGCCGCCACCTCGAGCTGGCGATGCCGGTCATCCGCGAGGCGCTCGCGCAGGCGGACGCGACACTCGACGAGGTCGGCACCGTGGCGGTCACGACCGGTCCCGGGCTGATCGGAGCGCTGCTCGTCGGCCTCTCGGCGGCGAAGGCGATCGCGTGGTCCCGTGGACTGCCGGTCGCGCCCGTCGACCACCTCCACGGTCACGTTGCCTCGCTCTACCTCGGGCCCGAACCACTCGAGCCGCCGTTTCTCTGCCTGCTCGCGAGCGGCGGCCATACGCTCCTGCTCGAGATACAGGATCTCGCCGGCTACCGGGTCGTCGGCACGACGCTGGACGACGCCGCGGGCGAGGCGTTCGACAAGGGCGCCCGCCTGCTCGGGCTGGGCTACCCGGGCGGAGCCGCCGTCGATCGCCTTGCGGGCCAGGGTGATCCGGCCGCGTTTCGCTTTCCGGTGGCACGCGTGCCGGGGCTCGACTTCTCGTTCTCGGGTCTCAAGACCGCGTTGCTCTACGCGGTGCGCGAGCTCGGAGAGGACGAGCTCGCGGCTTGCCGGGCGGACCTCGCCGCCTCGTACCAACGGGCGATCGTTCGCGCGCTCGTCGAGCGCGTGAAAACCGCTGCGAAAGCCACTCGGCTCGACCGGATCGCGGTCGTCGGCGGTGTGGCGGCGAACTCCGAGCTACGTGCAGAGCTGGAGGGCCTCGGTGCCCGTACAGCCCCCCTGGAGCTGTGTACGGACAACGCCGCGATGATCGCCTCTGCGGGTCGATTCACGCGAACACTCCGGCCGGGCGACTATCTTGAGTTGGATGCGCACGCGTCGATTGCGTGATCTCCGCCTGCCCGTGGCGTTCGCCGCGGTGGCCGTCGCCGGCATTGCGCTGGTGCTGGTCGGGCCGCTCGCGGGGGCCGGACGCTCTGACGGGCGGGGGCCGGCGGAGGCCTGGAAGAGCGCCTTCGAGGAGCGCGCGCCGCTACCCGCCGGGGGTCGCATGATCGTCGTTCTCGCAGGGCCTTCGCTCGCCGAGCGGATGGAGGAGGGCCGGCGCCTCCGGCCACGGGCACAGCAGGCCTACGTCAAGCGTGCGCAGGCGTTCCAGCGGCGGCTTCTGCGGGTGCTGCGGGCCCAAGGGGTGAAGATCGCGCCGATTCATTCCTACACACGGACCTTCAACGGCTTCTCCGCCGTCCTCAGCCCTCGCGCGCTCGTGGCTCTCGAGCGTGCGCCCGGCGTGGTCGGCATCTACCCCGTGCGTGCGGTCTACCCGGCGTCTCTCAGCGCAGCCATCGTCGGCCGTCCTGTCGGGACGGCCGGACCGACCGGAGGCCTCGGCGTCGCCGGGGCCGACGGCGCAGGCGTCACGGTCGCCCTGCTCGACACCGGCGTCGACGCGTCGCATCCATCCCTCGCGGGACGGGTCCTTCCCGGCATCGACCTGATCGACGGCGACAAGCGGGCTCTCCCTCGCCGGGGCCCGGACGGGCGACTCGAGACTCACGGGACGCGCATGGCGGGGATCGTCGCCGGAGCCCCCGGGCCCGGTGGTGTCTCCGGCGTCGCGCCGGGGGCCACGATCCTGCCGATCCGCGTGCTGAGCTGGACTCCGACGGAGGGCGGCCACGAGGTTCTCGGCCGGGCCGACACCGTGCTCGCCGGGCTCGAGCGGGCCGTCGACCCCGACCGCAACGGCGACGTTCGCGACGCCGTCCCCGTGGCTCTGGCGGCCGTCGTCGAGCCGTATGCCTCCTTCCCGGACAGCCCCGAGGCACGAGCGGTAGCGGGCGCGCGGGCGCTCGGGACGCTCGTCGTTGCCGCAGCCGGGAACGACGGCCCCGCGGGCGAGGGATTCGGAACGGTCGGAGCTCCCGGCGGGTCGGCTGCCGCTCTGGCCGTCGGCGCCGTCGACGCGCGCGCGGGACTTCCCGCAGCACGCGTCTCCGTGAGCGTCGACGGCGAGACCGTGTACGAGGCCACGGTGCGGGCGCTCGGAGCCAGTGTGCCGGCGAACGGGATCGAGCTGGAGGCCGCGACGACGAGCGGGCCGAGCGCGAGCGATCCGGCTCGCGCTGCGGACGAGGTGGCCGGCGGCAACGTCCGCGGTGACTTCCTCGACGGCGGAGGAACGAGCTTCGTGTTCGAGCGGGCCGCGATCGTGCCTGCGGACGGCCGCCCGGTTCTGCGGAAGGTACGGAACGCCTCGTCCGCGGGTGCCCGCGCCGTCCTCGTCTACGGAAGCGGGTTACCGGCCGGCGCCCTCGACCTCGAGGAGAGCTCCTCGGTCCCGGTCGTACCCGTTCCCGTCGACGTGGGCCGGCAGGCGGTCGCCGCGCAGGCGGCAGGCCTCGCGGTCGCGGTGTCGATCGAGCAGGCTGACCCGCTGCCGAACGCCGCCACCGGACACGTCGCCGCCTTCTCCTCCCAGGGCCCCGCCTTCGACGGATCGGTCAAGCCCGATGTCGTCGCGCCCGGTGTCGGAATTCCGACCGCAGACGCGGGCGCCGGCCCGGACGGAACGGCCCGCTACGCAACGGTCACCGGCTCCAGCGCGGCTGCGGCCGTGGCCGCCGGCGCTGCGGCGCTGGTTGCGGAGAAGCGGCCGCGACTCGATGCAGAGACTCTCGCCGCAGTGCTGACGGCAGCGGCTGCGCCCGTGACGCCCGGCGGGCTCGCCGAGCCGGTCAAGGCCCAGGGGGCGGGCCTGATCGACGCCGCCGCTGCCGCTGAGCTCGACCTCGTCGCTGAGGCGGGCGTGACGGTGTCGGGAAGGGAGCGGGGCCGTTGGGTGAGCCGGCGAGCCGTGAGGGTGCGCAATCTCGGCGACCGGCCCGTCGACGTGAGCTTCGGCTTCGTGCCGGACGGCGACGCGCAGGTCACCCTCACGCTCACGGCGAAGCCGGGCTACCTGAGGCTCGCACCCGGGGCCTCCGGAGAGGTCGTGCTCGGTGTCTCGACCAGCGAGCCGCCGGCTGCGAGCGTCGCGGGGACGATCGTCGCCGCCTCCGGCGGCAGCGTGGCGCGGATTCCCTGGATCGTGACGATGGGACCGCGCGACACCGGCAGCCTGCTCGGCTCGGTCGCCCTCTCGGCGGGAACGCTGAAGCCGTCGCTCGCGAACCCGGCCCTGCTGACGTTCCGGGCCGGATCCGCCGCTGCGGGGCCGGACGGTCTCGTCGATCGAGCCGGTCGCTCTGCTCGAGGTCGAGCTTCGCGCGGCGAACGGCAAGCGGCTCGGACTGCTCGCACGTCTCCGCGACCTGCTCCCCGGAACCTACGGAATCGGGCTGACCGGACGCGGCCCGGACGGCAGGATCTTGAAGCCGGGCCGCTACGTCGTGAAGCTCCGCGCGTTCGCAGCGGACGCCGAGGACGAAGCCAGGCGGCCGGACTCCGTGGCCTCCCTCGAGGTCACGGTACGACCGGCGACCCCGTGACACACGCGGTTCGCCTCTATCGGGGCGGCCGGCTGCCATCTGTGCGAGACGGCGAAGCGCGTCATCGAGCAGGTTCGCGCCGAGCTTCCGTTCGAGCTCGAGGAGGTCGATATCACCGGCGACCCCGAGCTCGAGTCGCGCTACCGGGAGCGGATCCCGGTCGTCGCGGTCGACGGCGACGAGGTGTTCACGTACTTCGTGCACCCGGACGCACTGCGCCGCACGCTTCGCTCGTGAGTAGCACGAAGTCAGGGTCAGGAGGCCGTATTTCGCCCCGCGACGGCTCATTCCATGCGGGATCAGGCAAGTCGGTATGCTGTCACAAGCTATGGCGATCGACGTGAAAGTCGAAGGGGGCAGGCGCGTGGATGATCGGTTGACGGTGGGCGTCGCAGCACGCCTGAGCCGCTACCTGCAGGTACTCACCCAGGCCAAGAAGATGGGAAAAGAGCGCATCTCCTCTCAGGAGATCAGCGAATGGACGAACATCAACGCGACCCAGATCCGGCGCGATCTCTCGGGCTTCGGCAAGTTCGGCAAGCGAGGCGTCGGCTACTCGATCGACACGCTGCTCGGTGAGATCCGGCGGATCCTCCGGACGCAGGGGCAGCACAACATCGCGCTGTTCGGAGCAGGCCGCCTCGGGCAGGCGATCGCCAGCTCGACGGTCTTTGCCGACCACGGCTTCAACATCGCCGCGGTGTTCGACGTCGACGGCGCAAAGGTCGGCGAGCCCATCGGCAGGACGGTCGTGTCCGGCTACGCGGACATGAGCCATGCCATCCGCGACAAGAACATCATCGTCGGCGTGCTCGCCGTGCCGCCGGAAGCGGCCCAGGGTGTGGCGGACGATCTCGTGGCAGCGGGCGTGAAGATCATCTTCAACTACTCCGAGGCGCTGCTCACGGTCCCGGCGGACGTCACCGTGCACACGACGAACCCGGCCGCCGAGCTCCTCTACGCGCTCTACTTCTATCTGACCTGACGTAGCCGCGCTCGCCCTCTTGCGGCCGGCCGGCTCGCGGCAGGAATCCGAGCTCACACCCCGAAAGCCGCGCCGTGGTGACGAGCTTCGCCTGGCAGCAGGCGAAAGGCCAGGGAGGAGAGCCCTATGGAAGTGAGTGAACGCCAGGGACACGGCTGGTTGGTCTTCTCGGGGATCATGCTGATCCTCGTGGGCCTGTTCGACGTGGTGAACGGGATCCGCGCGATCGCTGCACAGGACACAGCGTTCGACGCCATCTTCTGGGACAACAACATCGAGGCATGGGGCTGGTTCTATCTCATCATCGGCGTCGTTCTTCTGGCAGCAGGCATCGCGATCTTCAGCCGCGCTCGGTGGGCGATGCTGGTGGGAATCGCAGCCGCGGTTGCCGGAGCGGTGCTCAACATGCTCTGGATCTTCGTCTACCCGATCCATAGCCTGATCACGATCCTCATCTGCGTCCTCATCGCGTACGGGCTGAGCGTCTACGGGCTCGACGCAGGACGAGACGGTCTAGCAAGCGGCTCCTGCCGCTCGCGGAGCGATCGTCGGCGACAGGCGCCGGGGACGCTCCGCGAGCATGGCGGAGGCGCATCCCGGGCGCCTCGTCTCCGCGGATCCCGACCCGCTTCACGCGTCCTCTTCAGGGCCGGGCACGGAGACGCGAATCCGACGCTGCGGCGGTGGCCGAGCGATCCTACGGAAGCACGTAGACCGGAACGGGGCCGTCGACCCGGCCGGCCAGTGCCCGGGTCACCTCGTCCGCCGTCGCTCCCGTGACCTCGACCTGGCCTTCGACGGCTCTCGCCTCGAAGCCGGCCTCCTCGAGCAGCGCAACTACGTCATCCGCCGGCCCGGCTACCTCGCGCACCGGAGCCGGCTGGGCCTCGAGTGCCGCCGTCGACGAATCCTCGGCTCCGGACTCGGCTCCCCCGCCTGCCGCATCGCCTGCCGCTGCCTCCAAGGTCGCCGTCACGGCGCCGGCGTCGGCCTGAGACCCGTTGCCGCCGTCGTCTCCGGTGACGACCACCGCGACCGCGACGACCGCGGCCGTGACGGCCGCGACCGGCGCGAGCACGGCCAGGATGCGCCGCGCGGTCCAGCGGCGCCCCGGCTCGCGCTCCTGAGAGCCGAGCGAGCCGAGGGCGCGCTGCCAGGCGGCATCAGGCAGCTCGAGCTGCGGTGAGCGCGCCAGGGCGTCGCGGCCGGTCACCGAATCGGCTACCGCGGCGGCGCAGACGGTGCACGATTCGAGGTGCTCGCGGATCGCCGACGCATCGCTCTCTGCGAGCTCGCCTTCGACGTACTCGAACAGCTCGAGATCGCTCGGGTGCGGGCCGGTCATCACAGGTTCGACTCCTCCTCTCCCGGGACGGTTCCCAGCCTGCGGGCGAGCTCCGCGCGGCCCCGGAAGATGCGAGACTTCACCGTGCCCTCGGGGACGTCGAGGATCTCCGCGATCTCGACGTACGAGCGGCCGAGCACGTCGTAGAGGACGACGGCCGTCCGGAAGCTCTCGTCCAGGCCGGCGAGCGCCTCCTGAAGAGCAGTCGCGAGCTCGCGCTCGGCAACCAGGTCGCGCTGGTCGCTCGGCTCGCGGGCATCGTCGAGCGGCGTCGTCGAGCGCTTTGCGCTCCGGGAGCGCTGGTCCGAGATCGCATTCAGGCAGATGCGGTAGATCCAGGTGCCGAAGCTCGCCTGTGCGCGGAACCGGGGAAGGGCACGCCACGCGCGGATGAACGTCTCCTGAACCGCGTCCTCGGCGTCCGCGGCCGACCCGAGCTCCCGCGAGGCGAGCGTGTAGAGACGCGAACGGTGGGCCTGGACGAGCTGCTCGAACGCTCGCCGGTCGCCTTCCTGCGCACGTCGTACGAGCCGATCGTCAGGATGCATGCCATGAAGATCCTTCTCTGGCACGGCTACCTGCTCGGCGGCACGGGCTCGAACGTCTACTCGCGCTCGCTCGCGCGCGCCTGGTCATTGCTCGGGCACGACGTCACCGTCTTCTCCCAGGAGCCCCATCCCGAGGCGCTCGATCTGGGCGGTGCAGCGACGGTGCGGCCGGACATCGGGCGTATCCTGCCCGTCTTCGTGCTCGACCGCTACGAGGGCATGGAGGCGAAGCGGGTGCAGGATCTCAGCTGGGCCGAGCGCAACCGCTTCGTCGAGGCGAACGCGGCCGCGATCCGGGAGCATCTGCCGGCCGACGTCGTCTTCGTGAACCACGTGATCCTCGGGTGCCCGGTCGGCGCCGCAACAGGCGTTCGCTACGGAGTCAAGGCGCACGGCTCGGAGCTCGAGTTCTCCATGCGCGGCAACGAGGAGCTTCAGGCCTGGGCGCAGGAGACGCTGACCACCGCGCGCCTGATCGTTGCCGGGACGCACCACATCAGGCACGTCCTCGAGGAGGTCGTCGGTCCGGGCGACTACCTGGAGCGGGTTCGCATCATCCCGCCCGGCGTCGACGTCGAGCATTTCCGGCCACAGGCCAGGGATGCGGCGCTTGCCGCGCTGATCGAGGAGGCCAGGCTCGACCCGCCCAATCCCGCCGAGGGACACAACGAGCGCCTGCCCGACGAGGGGAACGCCGAGAGGTTCGCGTCCTTCCTCGAGGGCAGCGAGCCGACCGTGGTCTACTTCGGAAAGCTGAGCAAGGAGAAGGGCGTCAACCTGCTCGTCGACGCGCTCGCAGAGGTCGGGGTGAAGGCCGTCATCGTCGGTTTCGGCGAGGAGCGGCGGGCGCTCGAGGCGCAGGCGGCGGCGCTGGGCGTCGAGGCGCTGTTTCCCGGCCCGCTCGAGCACAGACATCTACGCCACCTGCTCGCCCTGTCGGACACGAACGTCGTCCCGTCCGTGTTCCCGGAAGCATTCGGCATGGTGGCCGCGGAGGGCGCCGCGTGCGGTTCTCCGCCGATCGTCGCCCGCCACTCGGGGCTGGCCGAGATCGCGGCAGGCCTCGAGGAGGAGTACCCGCCCGAGTACCGCAGCTTGACGAGCTTCGCGAACGGGGATACCGCGGATCTGGCCGGCGAAGCTCGACGACGCTGCTGTCGCTGCCCCCGGCCGAGCACCGCCGCTTGCGCGAGGCGGCGAGGGGCGCGGCGGTCGCGCACTGGAGTTGGGAGCGCATCGCGGCTCTGATACTTTCGGCCGGATGGGAGACGCCCAGCGGCTGAGCGCCGACGAGCAGATCACGCTCGCTCGGGAGCAGTTCGAGGACGGGACCGACCTCACGCTCGCGGTCGAGGAGGAGTTCGCCGTCCTCGACCCGTCGACGCTCGGCCTGGTCGGGCGCTTCGAGGAGCTCCAGGCGGCGGCGCGGGGCACCGCGCTCGAGCCGCATCTCGTCGGAGAGCTGATCTCCTCCGAGGTCGAGGTCCGGACGGGGCGCTGCGAGACGTTCGAGGAGGCGGCTGCGAAGCTCGGCGAGCGGCGCGCTCAGCTGCTCGGGCTCGCCGACTCGCTCGGCATCGCGCTCGGCGGCGACCGGGGCGCATCCCTGGAGCCCGTGGCAGGAGCAGAGCATCATCGACACGCCGCATTACCGGTCGAACGACGAGCTGCTCCGCTACGTCGTGTGGCGGAACAACACGTTCGGCCTCCACGTCCACGTCGGGATCCGCGGAGCCGACCGGGCGGTGGCGGTCTGCAACGCGCTCCGCACGTACCTGCCCGGACCTGCTCGCGCTCTCGGCGAGCTCGCCGTTCGTCGAGGACGTGTACACGTACCTGCACTCCGCCCGCAGCGCAGATCTTCACCCGCATGTTCCCGCGCTGCGGCGTTCCTGACGCGTTCGAGAGCTGGGAGGAGTACGAGCGCTTCCTCCGCTTCCTCTACGGGACGGGCTCGGTGACCGAGCACACGCAGCTCTGGTGGAGCGTCCGGCTCGCACCTCGCCTTCCCGACCGTCGAGATCCGGATCTGCGACGGGCAGCCCGAGCTGGCCGAGGCCCGCTCGCTGGCCGCCCTCGTCTACGCGCTGACCGCCCGGATCGCCCGGGCGGTCGACGAGGGAGAGCCGCTTCCGGTCCACCCGCACCGACTGATCGAGGAGAACCTCTGGCGCGCGATCCGCTGGGGGCTGTCCGGCGAGCTCATCGTCTCGGCACCGAGTCGTCCGGCCTGCTCGCGCGGCGCTCGAGGAGCTCGTCGAATGGGTGCTGCCGGTCGCCGAGGAGCTCGGCATCGCCGACGGAGCTGGCGGTCCCGCGCGCGAACGCCGCCGAGCGGCAGATCGCGCGGCTCGAGCAGGGAGCTACTCTCGAGGAGATCTACGCGGAGCAGGTTGCACGGACGCGCGACCTCGCGGTGGAGCATGCCCGCCATGTCTGACACCGAGAACGAGCGGGAGCTCGCCCGGGAGCTCGCCGAGGACCTCCGGACGCTCCGCGTCGAGGACATCCTGATCCAGGCGCTGGTCACGGTCTCGGCGGTCGGCTACCGCGCCTGGGTGCCACCGCTGACACCCGGGACGACCGCGATCTCGCGCAGTGCCGGCTCGCGATCGAGACGATGCGGGCGCTCGACCCCGGTGCTCGAGGACGTCGTGCCACCGGAGCTGATCCGGGACTTCGGCGCGTCGGTCGCGAGCCTGCAGCTCGCCTATGCGAAGGCGGCCGGCGACGAGGAGCCCAGCAGACGGGACCAACGAAGTAGAGGACACAAC
>CAWCQC010000017.1:0-521038 GCA_963797645.1 uncultured Thermoleophilia bacterium
GGCGGCCCTTCGCTCACCTCATTAGGGGCCGCCTATCCAGAGCCGGGAGGAGTGTGAGCCGTTTGCCTCGCTCAACGGAGGGAGAGGCGACATGCCGATCTGGGCTTGGATTTTGATGTCGTCCTGATTGTCGTTCTACTCACGGGCGGCGTCGGCGTCTACCGGCGGATGGGCGCAGGCAACGGCGACTCGTCCGACCCCCGTGTGCTGGATGACGTCTACGGTCACCTCGACTTCGTGGGGACGGGTCGATGTGCAGGTTCCGAAGTCGCGCAGCATTCGGGACGTTGGGAGCCGGTTTACTCTCAAGTGTTCGCGGACGTGCCGATGCACCTCCCAAACGGCGAAAGGGGAAACGTTGGGGATCGGAGCGAGTCTTATTCTGATCGCGGTGGGTGCAGTTCTCGCGTGGGCCGTGAACGTTGATACGGAGGGCATCAATCTGAACACTGTCGGCTACATCCTTCTCGCCGTCGGCGCTGTTGGCCTGCTGCTCTCGCTCATGTTTTGGTCGAGTTGGGGCGGATACCGTCCAGGGCGAGTTTCAGCGTTCCCTGCCAGGGAATGGCCTCGCTGACTGCCTCAATGGCGACAACCAGCCAGCGGCGTCTGAACAGGCCGGCCCGAATCAGCAGTGCATCGGGCACTTCGAGCCGTGTTCCATACAGCAGGCGTCGCACGCTACCCGGCGCCTGTATGCGAGCGCGCACGACGAGCGCACATGACATACCCGAGCGGGGCCGGTCCCGGCGCATCCGGCCCCCGCTCGCGTTAAGATCTGGATCGGCCAGACTCGGCCGGAGCGGCTAGAGGCTCGGTCAATCCCAGGGTCCGGTCGGTGACCAGGACACCCAGGCCCGTAATAGGAGCCGAGTTCACCTCTGTACGCCTCGTTCTCGTAGAGGTGCTCGTCGTACTCGGGGGCGTTCTTGATCTGGTCTTTGGTCCGGTTGACGTAGACCTTCTCTTCCTTCATGTCGACCCGCTCGATCACGCCCGCCGGAAGCATGACCATCTCCCCGAAGATCCAAGGGCCCGTGTCCACGACGATGCGGCTCGAGCCAACGTCGGCCGACGCGCGGTCGATCTTGCCGATCGATCCGTCGATCGCTTCGACGCCAGAACCCTTCCCAAGGCAGCACCGCCCCAGGTCTCGTCCCGATATTCCCACACATCCACGATAGTCATGAATCCTCCTTCCTTCGGGGTTTCGCTGAAGGCGTTTCCCCTCGGCAACCCGATGCCTAACCTGCGGGGCACGGGGTGAGAAAGAGAACGATGGCGTGTATGTACAGACCGCCGACGCGGGGTGCTCGCTCGATCGTGTGCGTCAATGCCTGACTGAGCTCGGCGTCGACTCATCGCCTGTAGGTGCCGAAGGGCGAACAGGACCGCGACATCCTCCGTGCCGAGACGGTCTCCAGATTCTTCGCGTGTGGCGTGAGGAGTGCGCCTTCGGGGTAGTCCTTCGTCGAGCGACGAGGGAGTCGATGAGGGGTGTTTTGCCGATAGTCAGTCTGGTCTGCGCGGCATTGGCCCTCGCGGCCTGCGGCGGGAGCGACACGTCAGCAGACGAGGTTCAGGCAACCGTGACCGAAGCCGTGGCGAGCGTGACCGAGAACGCCGGCTCGGTCGCCGAGGATCTTTCGAACGGCGTCGACGTGGCGCTGCATGAGCAGAATGGGTCCGGACAATCGGGAACCGCGACGCTGACCGTGAACGACGATGGTTCGCTGCACGTTTCCATCCAGCTTTCCGGAGGCTCGGCCGAGCCACAGCCTGCTCATATCCACGAGGGATCGTGCGCCGATCTCAATCCACAACCGGCATTTCCTCTCACGAACGTCGTGGACGGGTCCTCGGAGACCGACTGAGCTCTCCCTGGATCAACTCGCGCTGAAGTCGTACGCGATCAATGTCCACAAGTCCGAGGCGGAAGCAGATACGTACGTGGCCTGCGGAGATATCACGGACGTGAGCCCCTGACGACGCATGCCTAACGGATTCGAACCGGCGGCTGGGGCTCGACGCGTCGTACACCGCCCGCGGATCGATCGGTCGGGGCTGGTGCGTTCCGTGTTACGGGAGGCTTGGGAAGTCCGGAAGCTCTCGGTGCTCGACGTTTCCGCTGCGAAGGCTGAACGTGAGGCGGATCCTGGTGCCGTAAGGGCCGGGTACCTCGATGTCGCAGTCGTCAGCGAGGTCGCGCATCGCTTGTAGTGCTAGCTCGGCCCCCGGGCCGGCGTGTGGATCGGCGGCGGGAGTGCCGTTGTCGCTGACCACGAATTGGACATAGCCCCCCTGGGGGGCAGCCTGCACGTGCAGTTCTCGCCTGCCGGAGCTGTCCTCGTGGCGGGCGATGCTAGCGCACGCTTCATGGACGGCGAGCGTGATCACCTCGACCTGGCTCGCATCCGCTCCAGCCTGAGTCGCGAAGCCGGCGACCAGCCTGCGCACTTTGCACAGCTGACTGGGTTGCGCGGGAACGCTGGTTCTCAGTCCTGGATCTCGATCCTTCTCCATCAGATGACCCGTTCAATACTCAGCTTCTACGGACACTACCCGCCCAAGTCAGGTGAAAACTGCCCGGTGGAGCAACCCGATGAGCCGACACACCTGCCCTCGGGCCGATTAGTTGCGTCGCTCTGGGTTCTGGTTCGCCCTTGCTGCGGGTCGGTTTACAC
Organism: uncultured Thermoleophilia bacterium; assembly: GCA_963797645.1. Lineage (GTDB taxonomy): Bacteria > Actinomycetota > Thermoleophilia > Gaiellales > Gaiellaceae > CAWCQC01. Next base: position 2,685 of record CAWCQC010000017.1, read on the forward strand.
AGAAACTCCCCGTGTGGCCAGCGGCGAGAGCGGCGCAGAGCCGGAAATCGAAGTCGAGTCCACCGGCAAGCGTGTGGTCGTTCTCAGGCTTCTCGGCGAGCACGATCTCGCCTCCGCCAACGCTCTCACCGAAGCATTCGCGCCTGTTCTGGAGTCCGACGATCCGTAGTCCTCGGTGTTCGCTCAGCCGAGTTCATCGATTCCTCGATCATTCATCGGATCTTTCGTGCACGAGCCGGCGCCACAGCGCGAAGTCTCGGCTTCAGCCTTTGCCTCGAGCTCCGACTCGATTGCCCGGAGAGCGTTGGAGCTGACAGGCGCGCTCGACAGATCCCCCACGCAGACACCGTCGCTGGCGCCGTAGCGTCGCCGACCCGAACTGAGACAAACCTTCACGACTGCGAGAAGGGGCCCCGCGCACGCTCGCCGTGCGGGCGGGGGGGGCCCGCTAGGCGCGTAACGAGTTTCTTCTGAGCCTCGCACTCTTAGCCCGTTTTTCGGGGGTGGCCCGGCCTCAGTTATCGGTTCCAGGACGGTGCCGGGTACCCTGAACAGGACTAAGTACAGTAAGGGACAGTCCGGACAGCCGGACGGCGTTCCGGCGGACCGTACAATCAATCTGTGGGCTGGCGGTGGTTCGCCGGGTGGGCAGTCGTCGGCGGAACCCTGGTTTTCGCCCTCCTGACAGCGTTGTCAATCGGCATCTTCGTCGCGCCGTTTGCCATTGCCGCACTAATTCTCGTCGTGCGTCGCGCTCGTCTCTGGCCCGAATCACTCGGGGTGCTCGCCGGGATCGGCGCGGTCGCCGTGGCCGTCGCGGCCCTCAACTGGCGACCCGAGCCGGGCAGCGGGGCGCCGGACGCGGTGAGCTGGCTCGTCGCGGGCCTTGTGCTCATCGCGGGCGGGATCACGCTCTACGGCGTCGCCTCGTGCCGGCGGAAGTCGGCCCAGGGCTGAAACAGCCTGGAGCGCCTTGTTGTTGCTCGATCCTTCGACAAACGCCTAGCTGAACAGGACTAGCAGTAAGGCGTAGTCAGTCGCGCTCGGCCGGGAGCTGTGAGCGCCGACGCACCGGCCTGCCCGAGCGGGGCTCCCGTCCAGGCCGAGCCGCAGGCCGAACGGCTCACCGTGACGTTGAGCCCGTCCCGCCACTCGTCGAAGGACTCGCGCCAGGCCGAGCGCGTCCTGGTCAGGGACACGATGTCGAGCCCGGAGATCGGCACCACGCGGATGCTACGAGGGCGATCGGCGCGATATCGAGAGCCCCGTCTCAGGCCAGCCGAGCCCAGAGCCCACCCGAGGGATCAGCCACGGTCACGTCGAACTTCGGGAGCTGAACAAAGGGGCAGTCGTGGACGCAGGAGTCGTGCTGGGCATCATCGCGCTGGTCGTAGGCATCGGCTCGCTCGTCTGGTCGATCATCGCCTGGTCGATCGAGCGCCGCGACCGGCGGGCGGACGTGGCCGAGGAGCGCCGCCTGCGCGAGGCGACCGCAGCGCGTGATCGCGATCGCTTCGCGGCCGAGCAGGGCGACCGGGAAGCTCGGGGCCGAACCGAAGTCACCGCCCACGCCTGGGGCTTCAGGCCGGTGGCGGGTGGGCGACGATACCAGTACCGCCTCACCAACCTCGGTCCCGCAGCCGCGCGCGAGATCGTCTATTGGCTTGAGGCTGAAGACGGGACGCCCATCTCTGATCGCGAAGAACCGGGAGCCGTGCGGGTCGACCAAGAACTGATCGTCGGCCTGACAGTGCTGAGCGAGCATCTCGACACCCGACTTCGCGGCGCGCGCCTAATGCTCGAATGGCATGACGTGCGCCCGCAGAAGAGGGTGTCCGACGCACACGTGTTCTCTCTAGGGCTACGCCGTTCAGATCGACAACGTGAAGCGTATGGAAGGACCCACGCGTGAAGAGTCTTCGGGGGGAGGGCTGGTGGAGCTGCGGTAGTACCTCATACCCGCGTCCCCAATGATCCCTGCGCGTGATTCGCGAATGCTCAGAGGCTACGTGGGCCCACTGCACTCAACTCACCCAACCCTCCAGCCCCCAGGTGGCCAGGGCGACGCCGGGATGTCGATCCCGCCCCGCCCGGTTCTACGCCAGCCGTCCTCGGTCACGGGCCGCGGCAGCGGCTGCGTCGGGGCGATCCGCCGTAAGTAACGGTCGGATAACCGCGCCCGTTGACAGTGCCCGAGTTCGGCACTGATCAGTGCGTGCGAGCGCAGTTCGCCGCCTGATTACACTGGCTCCGTTCAGGGAGAAGACGACGTCAGAGAGCCATTGAAGGGGGAGAACAGAGGCCTGGCGCGACCGAGCGCTGGCTGGGACTGCGGCGTGGAAGATTGCCCGCGCACCACGATGCGCCGAGCCTACGCCTGGTTCAGCCGTACCACGTACGAGCAGCTGCTTCGTCGCTCTGTCGTCGAGCACCTCAAGGCGCCTGGTTCCGCAGCCTGCCATAGCTTCTTCAGTGTCGTAGTGAGACATTTGAACGCTGGCACCAGTTGCAGGATCTCGACCCAGAGCAGCTTCGACCGCGGTGAAATCTGGACGTCGGGCGCGACCGAGCGCCGGGTCGTACAGCGTGCCGCCGCGGAACGAAGAACCTCACCGTCCTGGCGCTGATGTACTGCGCTGTCGACCGCGATCTGGCAGAGCGGCAGCGCCAGATCTTCTGCTTCTTTCCGCCCCGCTGCGACCACGGCGACCGGGGCCGGGTCGCCGTCGAGGAGCTCCCCGCCCGTCGGTCTCGATCAGTCGGTTGAATGACTGAACACACTCCCGGTCTGGCGCTGACCGTTCAGGCGGTGGCAGAGTGGACGAAGAGCGGGTCGGAACGGCAGGCGGTCACGAACCTCTCCGCAGGGCAGCCACCCTGACGCATGTCACTCATGGCCTCCTCCTCGACGACGAGCGCGTTTGGCATCTGGGACGATAAGTCGCGTGACCGAGGCGGAGTCACTGTTCTTCGACGAGCCGGAGGCTTCGAGGCACTAGAGGGACCCGCGCCCAAGATTTCTTAAAGGGGGGAGGGGGTCGGCCTGATGCGCAATACCCACCCCCGCTCGAAGAGGCGAGCGAGGGGTTACGCGAGGCGTCCGCGGTCGCGGACCGCGGCGGCGAGCTCGGTCGGGGCGATCCGCCGTAGGTAGCGGTCGGTCACCGCGGTCGACGAGTGCCCGAGCTGGGCGCTGATCGCCGGCAACGTCTTCCCCTCGTGCGCCAACGCAGTGGCCAGCGAGTGGCGCAGCGCATGCGGGTGGACGCGACGCTCGATGCCGGCCCGGTCGGCCAGCCGTCGGTAGCAGCCGACGGACGTAGGAGGAGTCGAGGGCGGCCCCGAACCGGTCGTTCCGGGTAATAGTGCAAAAGAGCGGCTGCCGTCCGTTCAGCCCGAGCGCATCCCTCTTGGCCATCCACCGCTCGACGTACGCCTGCGCGGTCGGGTCGATCGCCACGGTACGCGCCCTGTCTCCCTTGCCGTGGCGGACACGGACCATCCCGCGCTCGAGGTCGAGGTCGGACGGTCGTAGGGCGAGCGTCTCGCTGACCCGCAACGCTGCTCCGAACATCGCAGCGATCATCGCGGCGTTCCTGACCCCGCTCGGGCCTCTCCCGCAGGACCCGGATGAGCGCGCTCACCTCGTCAGCCGTCAAAACCTCGCCCGGCAGCCTCTTCCCCTTGTTCGCCGGCTCGCCCATCTCACGCCTCCTGACCGGATAATCACGCTACTGTCGATAGCGTGATTATATGGCAGTCCGATGGGCGTGTCAAGCGAAAGCGTGACTATTCACCGAGAACGCCGAGCTTAGAGGCCGTAGCGTTCCCGGTCGAACCGGGCCAGCTGCGCGGCGGTCATCTCGTCCGGATGCAGCTCCCGGCTCTTTCGTTTCGCGCGGTCTCGGCTTGGTGTCGGTGGGGGTGTTCGCCGTACTGGCGGAACATCTCGCAGGCGACCGCCCAGGCCATCACCCGGTCGTCGTTCGTTCCCTCCTGGGCTCGCGGTGACGGGTTCGTCGTGCGTCTCACGAACGTGCCCATCTCGCCGAGGAGCTCGGCGGGCAGATACGGGAACGACGCGCTCCCGCAAGCACTTCTCCAGGTAGGCGATCACCTGTGGGCGGGTCTTCGCGTTGATCGGAAAGCCGAACGGCTTGTGCTCCTGCTGGTCGGGGCGTGAGAACTGCCTGTGCCGGTACAGCTTGGGGTAAGCGGGCCGGCCGTCCTTGCCGTCCCGCAAGAAGATCGTTACCGGTTCGCCGAAGCCGCCTGCTGATTCGACCGCGATCCTCGCGGTGCGATACCAGCGGCCGAGGAAGTGGAGTTGGGCGGCGTACACGTCCGGGTCGAGCTTGCCGTGGACCTCGGCGACCGGTGCCATCGTCGCCAGGTCGATCACGAACCCGGCCGAGTAGTCCAGACCCCGGCCGGTGGCGGTGTCCGCACCGATCGCGTACTTCCCGTCCGGGCCCGGTTCTTCGTACACGCGGATGCAGCCCTTCTCGAGCTTGCGCAGCCTCGCCTCGCCACGGCCCGGGGCGAACTCGCAGCGGTACAACGGCTCGCGCACCCTTGAGCGGTAGTAGGCCAGGGCGTCCCGGTCGAAGAACGGATCGCCGGTGAGGATGAACGCCTCGTCCTCGTCACGCGGATACTGCTCACCCCTGTCCGCCGACGGCAACGCCATCGCCTCCCGCCCATACCAGGCGTCGTCCCGGTCCGGGTGCAAGTCCCAACGCAAGAACCTCGACTCGATACCGAGCACCTCCGCGTGCTTGTACACATGGTGGAAGTAGTTGCCCTGACCCTCGCCGACGGAGATCCCGTTCCCGGTCGAGATGACAAGGATGCGGCCGCCCTTCGACGCGGTCGGCAACACCGCCTTCCAGGTCTCCGACGCGTACTCCTGGCGGGCGAACTCATCCAGAATCACCAGGGCCGCCGTCTCGCCATGGCCGGCCGTCTTCGTCGACGGCAACGCCAGGATCGTCGAGATACGCCCGTCCGGATGGCGTACCTCGATCGTGTCCGACGGCTCCGCACCCCGGGTCGGCTTCAACACCCTCACATCACACAGCCCGGCCGGGAGGCTCTTGTACTGCGCCCAGATCCGGCGGACGAGCTTCGACGCTTCTTTCTCGTTGATCGACACCGCCAACACCCTGCGTTCCCGGACGAAACAGGAGATGCCACAACGCGAACCCACCGGCCAACCAGGTGATCCCCAACTGCCGGGCCTTCAGCACAACCGTCTTACGGCCGCCCATCCACCAATCGAGAACATCGCGCTGCCAGTACCAGCCACTCGCCGGGTCATCGAGATGAAAGCGGAACTCCTCACCCGACTCCGTGTCGATACACGCCACATGCCGCAGAAGCCCGACCGGATGAGCCTCTGCTTCCCGGCGGATCAACTCACGGGCGGCGAGCTCCTCAAGGGCCGCCTGACTAGCGAGAGCGGTTACGACCCCTTACTCGCACGCAGCCGATCAAATGCCCGATCTCTCGAAACGCGACGGCACCAGGTCGGCGTGTGCGCAGAAAGAGATAGAGGGCGTGCCTGCCGTGCGCCTTTGGGTACGTCGCCAGCGTGACCCTCGCCTGAACGTGGTTACCCCGAAACGTCACGGTCTGGGTCTCGATCACCTTCGCGGCCGCCGCCGCCGAAGCGACGAGCGCGGCGCAGGTCATTACTGCGAGCAGTCGGATCACGTCGTCTCTCTTGAAGGTACACCGGACTGCCGTCATCGGTTCCTCCGCCGCGTTCGGCCTTCAGGGACGTATCGCCCGGGCGCACCCGAGGCGCAACCAAGTCAGGCGAACGAGTGAGCGCGGGGCACGTGCGTGCCAAATGGGCCACCTTGAGCCTGCGAGGTCAGCCAAGCCGAACAACGCAGCGGAAGCCGATGTGGCTTGTCGTCGTGTCGACCGTCTCGAACTGACGGGCGGCGGGCCGGTAACGGAGGCAGTAATTCGGGGCGCAGAGGTGAGAGCCGCCCTTGATCACCTGTCGCCGGTAGCGTCCGGCGGCGTCGTCTCGCTGCGGCACGCAGCACGCGCGGATTGTCTCCTGCTCGAAGCAGTCGACCGTCCATTCCCAGACGTTCCCGGCCATGTCGTGGAGGCCGAAGCCGTTCGGCGGGAACTTTCCGACCGGCGAAGTGCCCTCGTAGCCGTCCAGACGGAAGTTCTGCCACGGGAATTCTCCCTGCCAGGTGTTCGCCATCATCCGGCCCTTCGGGGCAAACTCGTCACCCCAGGTGAAGAAAGCTTGATCGAGCCCGCCGCGAGCCGCGTACTCCCACTCGGCTTCGGTCGGCAGCGACTTGCCGGCCCACTCGGAATACGCAACCGCATCCGAGTAGGAAACGTGGGTGACCGGATGACGCTCGCGGCCGCCGACGCTGCTGCCTGGGCCGTCTGGATGTCGCCAGTCGGCGCCGGGCGTCCAGCCCCACCAATTGGTGTAGTCGGTCAGATTGACCGGGCCGGCCGTCTTCCTGAACACGACCGACCCGGGGACGAGAAGCTCGGGGTCGGCGTCGGGGTAGTCGGCGGCTTGCGGGGCCTGCTCCGCCCAAGTCACGTGGCCGGTCTCTTTCACGAAGCGGCGGAACTCGGCGACCGTGACCGGGTGGCGGTCAACCCAGAAGCCATCGATCGACACCTGGCGCACCGGCCGCTCCTCCGGATAGAACCGGTCCGAACCCATCCGGAACGTGCCGGGCGGAAGCTCGACCATGTTCTTGAGGAGTGTCGAGTCCATCCGACCAGTCACCGCGAGCGAACGCTACTACTCTGGTCGCGCGGCTAACCGCTTCTTCTACCACGCGGCCAGTGCCTCCGGACTGGTCGTCAACGCCCTATGCCGTTCTCGATCACCGGGATGATCCACACACCCCGGCTCTCGAAGCAGTTCGCTACCCACTTCTCGACGCTTGACGACTTCTTCGACGACGCCGAGCACGGGCAGGCCGGTCCGAAGACAGCTCACGACTCCTGGCCGAGGCAGAGTGGGTAGAAGATTGGGGTAGAAAGTTCGACCCGACCGGCCCGGAGATGGCTTGGTTGAGCGGCCGGGCCGGTCGGGCGTCGAGAAGAAGATGATCTCGACCTAGCTCGTTTCCGCCATGTCGCGGGCGGTCAACGCCGCGCCGACAGCTCCTGCATCCGGGCCGAGAGCGGCCTGCAGAATCGGTAGATGCCGGGCATCACGCCACCAGATGTGGTCGCGCACCGCGGTGACGAGAGCGTCCCAGTAGGCGCCCGGAGTCGTACCGAGGCCCCCGCCGACGATCACCGCCTCGGGATCCAGCACGTCGACGAGAAGGGCGATCCTCGAGCCGAGCGCCGTGGCGGCCTGATCGAGCGTCTGCCGTGCGGCAGGGACGCCCTCGCCTGCGGAGCGGACGACGTCCCTGGCGTCGCCTGCGTGGCCGCCGAGCTCGCGATAGCGGGCGACGATCGCCGGCCCGGACGCGATCTCCTCGAGCACGAGCGAGAAGTCTGCGTCGCAGTGCGGGCAGCGGACGCTCGCCGACCCGCTGGCGAGCACGAGCGCGCCCCCGTGCGCTCCGCCGTAGGGGCGGCCGGCAAGGACGAGGGTCGAGCTGATCCCGGTGCCGACGTTGACGTACGCGAAGCTGTGAAGGCCGCGGCCGCTTCCGAGCTCAGCCTCGGCGCGGGCCGCCGCCCGCACATCCGATTCGAGGATGCAAGGGGCGAGGCGCGAGAATGCCTCTGCCACCCTGAGCCCCAGCCAGGGTATGACGCCGTCGCTGACGATCTCGCCTCCCGGCGAGACGATCTCCGGAATCCCTACGCCGATCGCGCCGACGACGTGCCCGGCCTGGCCGGCACCGCCCATCACGACCTCGGTCAGCTCCACCGCGCGCCGCAGCACATCCTCACCGCCGCGGCCGAGGTCAGTCGGAATCTCCCGGCTCTCGAGAACCCCGTTGCCGCCGTCCAGCACGACGCCGGCGATCTTCGTTCCGCCTACGTCGACCCCGACGGTACAAGCACGGCTCACCATGTCGAGGCTGATTATCGTGTCGAACCGATGAGCCCGATGCCGGCGATTCAGGAGCTGCTCGACCGGGATGTCGTCCTCGGCGACGGCGGTTACCTGATCGAGCTCGAGCGGCGTGGGCACGTCGACAGCGGCTCGAGCCGTGAGAAGGTCGGCACCGGCCGGGGCAGCGGGCAGTTCACGCCGGAGGTCGCGATCGAGAATCCCGATGCATTGCGGGAGCTGCATCGGGAGTTTCTCGCTGCGGGCTCGCAGGTGCTCCAGGCGCTGACGTTCTTCGGGACTCGCGAGAAGCTGACGCGAGCGGGGTACGGAGCTGAGGCCGAGGAGATCAACAGGGCCGCCGTGAGGGTCGCCAGGGAAGTCGCCGGGGAAGACGCGCTCGTCGCAGGGTCGGTCTCGCGGACGCAGCTGATCGAACGCGGAGGCGATCTGGCCGCGGCGAAGGATCACATCGCCGAGCAGATCCGCTTTCTGAAGGACGCGGGAGTCGATTTCCTCATGCTCGAGACCTTCTTTCACCTCTCGGAGATGGAGGTCGCGCTTGCCTGTGCGGCGGACAGCGGGCTTCCCGCCGTCGCGACGATGAGCTTCCGCCCGCTCATCACGGCGTGCAGCGACGGGCACTCACCGGCGGAGTGTGCCCGGGTGATGGCCGGCGGCGGCGCCATCGCGGTCGGGGCGAACTGCGAGCAGGATCCCGAGCGCATGGTCACTGTGATCAGAGAGATGCAGGCCGGTCGTCGACGTGCCGCTGGCAGCGCAGCCGGCCGCGTTCCGGACGACCGACGAGTGCAACAGCTTCACGCGGATGCCGGCGTTCCCGGACGAGCTCGAGACGATTCAGCTCGCGCGCCGCGAGTTCGCTGCCTTCGGTGAGACGGCGCGGGACGAGGGGATCGGCTTCGCCGGCGGGTGCTGCGGCTGCAACGCCGCCTACATCCGGGCGCTCGCGAGCGGGCTCAACTAGCTCCCGCCCGACGCACACCGCTTGACTTAGTGGGAGCGGATCCGTAAGTTGAGCACCCCCCGGGGCTGACGAACCAGGAGGACGAGTGGGTCTGCTGGTGTCGGTCGCCCGCGGCGCGGTCCCGCCGCGATTCGAGCCGCTTGTGAAGAGCGCCCGCCGGAGTGTGCTCCGCGTCCGCTACCGCGGCGAGGGAGTCGTCTGCCCCTGCTGCAACGGCCGCTTCCGCGCGTTCCGCACAGCGGGCGTCGGCACCAAGCGGGAGGGCGCGTTGTGCCCCGGCTGCGGGTCGTGGGAGCGTCATCGCCTCCTCTGGCTATTCCTGGACGCGCGCACGTCGTTTTTCAGCGAGCAGTTGGAGCTTCTCCATGTCGCGCCGGAGCCCGTGCTCCAGCAGCGCTTCCGCGCGCTACCGAACGTGAGCTACACGAGTATCGACCTCAGGTCGCCTCTCGCGGATCTTCCGATGGACGTCACGGAGCTGCTGTTCGCCGACGGCTACTTCGACGCCGTCATCTGCGTTCATGTGCTCGACCACGTGTCAGATGACCGTAAGGCGATGCAGGAGCTCCATCGTGTGCTGCGACCCGGCGGCCTGGCGATCGTCATGTGCCCGACCAAGCGCGAGCCGACGATCGAAGATCCGTGCCGTCGTGTCGGCGCAGGACCGGGAGCGGATCTATGGTCACCGCGACCGAGTACGCCTCTACGGCCCGGACCTCGGGGACCGGCTCGCGGCCGCGGGGTTCGACGTGGAGATCGTGCCCTACGCCAGCGAGCTCGATCCCTCCACCGTAGAGCGCCACGGCCTGCTCGTATCCGACGATCTGTACGTCTTGCGCAAGCGAGCTCGGAGCCTCCGAGTCGAGTCTCGTCCACGCGCTCGGCGCGCGGGTTACGGCTGCTCGTCGCGAGCCCGGCGAGCAGTCCTGCTTCGCCCTGACGAGCGCGCTGACCACCTCGTTGAACGGAGCCTCGAGGCCGACCTGACGGGCGAGCGGGGGAATCGCGCCGTTGATCACGTCCACCTCGCACGGCCGACCGGCCAGCAGGTCGAGGAGCATCGAGGGACGGGCGTCCGGGATCTTCTCGCCGAAGGCGCGGACGTACGCAACTGGATCGTCGAATCCGAGCCGGACGCCCAGCGCGCAGGCGACGTCATAGGCCTCGACGGCACAGCCGGAGGCCGCCTTCCAGGCGTCGGAGTCCTCGAGCACCTCCCCGACCGTCCGCTCGAGCACGGCGCACGACGCCGCTGAAGCAGACGTTGCAGACGAGCTTCTCCCAGACCAGGCGATCCGTGTCGTCGTAGGTCTGAACGCGGAAACCGGCCTCCCGCCAGACGTCAGCGATCGTCTCGATGCGCTCGCTCGCTGGGGCGTGGCGCTCGCCGAGGCGCACGAGCTCCCAGCCTTCGTGCCGGACGTGTCCGGGCGCGACCACCGAGGCGCCGAAGCCGCCGACCACGCCGATCGCGACGCGATCCTCGCCGAGAATCGACGCGACGCGGTCGGCGCTTCCGAGCCCGTTCTGGATCGGGAGGACGACCGTGTCGGGGCCGACAAGCGGGATCGCGCGCTCGAGCAGCAGCCTGGACGTCATGCGCCTTCGTCGCGAGGATGACGAGATCGACTGGGCCGACGTCGGCGGCGTCGCACGTAGCCGTCACACTCACGGTACGGTCGCCGCTCGCCCCTTCGACGCGCAGACCGCGCTCTCTGATCGCGGCGACATGGTCGGCCCACGTGTCGATTGCGGTCACGTCGTGGCCCGCGGCTGCGAGGAGGCCCGCGTACACGGACCCCATCGCGCCGGCCCCGACGACCGCGATCTTCACCCGGCCATCATCGCGGATGACGACCCGTCAGATCTTCCGCCGCGGCCCGCGCCGGCCCCAGCGGTCGTTGCGGCCGCGGCGAGACGTGTAGACGACGCGCGGCGCTGCGACCTTCATGCCCTGTGTCTCGAACTGGCCGACCTCGCCGACTCGTGCGGCCACGCGGCTCACGTCCGCCTGCTGCTCGGGAAGCACGAGCGTGATTCCCGTTCCGTCGCGGCCTGCACGACCCGTGCGGCCGACCCGGTGGACGTAGTCCTTCCCCTCGGCGGGCGGATCGAAGTTGATGACGTGCGTGATCCGGTCGAGATCGAGCCCGCGCGCGGCGACGTCCGTGGCCACGAGCGTCGAGACCTTGCCGGCATCGAAGCGCTTCAGCGCCTTTTCGCGGGCGCCCTGCGTCTTGTCGCCGTGCATGGCGACGGCCGCGACGTCGTGACGCTCGAGCTTGCGGACGAGCCGGTCGGCCCCGCGCTTCGTCCGCACGAAGACGAGCGCCTTCCCGCGCTCCTCGGACAGGAGCTCGACGAGCTTCTCGACCTTCGTCTCTGCGGTCACGGGCACGAACAGGTGCTCGACCTGCCCGGCTTACCTGATCGGTCTGTGGAATAGCCTCGTGGCGCTGTGCGCCGCGGGTGTACTCGCCGGCCATCTGCCCGACCTCACCGTCGAGCGTGGCCGAGAAGAACATCGTCTGCCGCTCGCGCGACAGCCGCCGGACGATGCGGTCGACCTGCGGTCGGAAGCCCATGTCGAGCATCCGGTCGGCCTCGTCGAGCACCAGGATGCGAATGGCGTCGAGCGTGATCATTCGTCGCGAGACGAGGTCCTCGAGGCGGCCGGGCGTCGCGACGAGGACGTCGGCCGTCTTCGCACGCTTCGCCTGGGCCGGGATGCCGACGCCGCCGAAAACCGCGGCGACGGTGAGCTACGCGCGGATGCGATCGCCTGCGAAGTCGTCGGCGACCTGGGCTGCGAGCTCGCGGGTCGGAACCAGGATCAGGGCGGACGGCTCTGGCTCCGAGCCGACTCGTCGAGGCGCTCGACGATCGGGACGGCGAAGGCGAGCGTCTTCCCGGAGCCCGTCGGTGACTTCGCCGAGGATGTCGAGGCCGGCGAGCGCGTCGGGGATGACTCGAGGTCTGGATCGGGAACGGGGTCGTGATCGAGCGGCGCGAGAGCGCCTCGGCGACGGGCGCGGACACGCCGAGGCCGCGAAACGACTGCTGGGACAAATTGGTTCTCCTCTATCGGCGCGGCAAGCGGCCGCGTAGCGCTTCGAGATTCAACGATCTCGAAGCCGCCGAAGGGGAACCGAGACGAAAAACCTCACAGGACGGCGGGTGCCGACCCTGCTCGCATGTTAGCAGGTGCTTACCGCCGTGGGATCGTGACCGTCGCGGGTCTCGGTCTTCGTGCGGCCGAACTCGTTCGTGAACTCGACGGTCACCGTTGCCGACCCAGCGCGTGCTCCCGGCCGGATGGCGACCTCGAAGGTCCGGCGTTCCGGAATCGTTCCCGGCGAGAGCCACTAGTCCGTGCGCGTGGTTCCTGGGCCGCCGTACTCTGCCCGGAGCTCGAGCAGGCGATCGTGCAAGGCGTCGATCAGCGGACCACTCGAGCGGAAGCGGGCCCGGTTCGTGAGTCGGCACGGGTCGCCAGGGAGGTTCCGGTTCCACGCCCAGCAGGGCCCGTTCGAGATGTCGTACAGCTCGCGGTCGCCGTTCGCGTACTCGATGTAGTGCCACTCCCCGAGAGACGAGAGGCTCGTGGTGACGACTGCGCCGTACGGCGAGTCGAGAGGCGAGGCGACCTCGATCATCTGCTCGAGCACCGCGTCGCGTCCAACCGAGGTGGCGGTGTCGAGGAGCAGGCCTGCGAAGCTGAGGCCGTCCGGTCGCGTCTGGCCGTTCGGGAACGGCCCGAGCGTGCAGCCGGCGAGCTCGCAGATCGTCGGCGCGAGGTCGATGTTCATCAGCCGCTCGCTGATCACGCGCGGCTTCGAGCCGAGCCCGGCCGGCCACGCGAGGTACGCGGGCACCTCCGAGACGTACGGCGCAGCCTTTCCGGTCGCGATGCGGTGCTCTCCCTGGAAGTAACCGTTGTCGCCCAGGTAGACGAAGATCGTGTTCTCGAGCCGACCTTTCGCGTCAAGGGCGTCGCGTACGTCGCCGATGAGGTCGTCCACCCCGAGCAGCTGCCGGCACAGTGCCACCAACTTCGTGCCCGGCCCGTCGATCAGGTGACGTCGCTGGACGTAGGCGGGCTTGTCCGTCACGTTGAGCTCGTTCCAGTTCGGTGGCCGCCAGCGCGGGACGTTGCACGCGGCCTTGGCGTAGCGAGGAGCCACCTCCCACGTTGGCGCGTGCGGTGCGTTCGGCGCCAACCAGAGAAAGAGCGGCTCGTCCGAGGGTGCCTGCTCGATCACCTCGACGGCTTTCGCGGCGATGACGTCGGTCGAGTAGTCCTCGGCTGTGCGACCGTGAACCTCGGCCTGCGCGGCGCCGTCGACCCACAGCTCGTAGTCGTAGTAGCGCGCGTCGCCGAAGGCCGCCCAGTGATCCCAGCCGGGGGGCACGACCGGCGCGATCCGCCCGTACTGGTTGTAGTACTTGCCGATCAGGGCGGTGTGGTAGCCGGCGTCATCGAGCGCCGTGGCAAGTGTCATGCGGGGATCGAAGATCTTGGCGACGTTTCGCGTCACACCGTGGTTGTGGCTGTGCTGCCCCGTGAGGTAGCCGGCGCGAGCCGGGCAGCAGAGCGACGTCTCGACGTGGAAGTCGGTGAACGTGATGCCCGCATTGCGAAGGAGGGCGCGGGCGTTCGGCATGTGTCGCATCAGCCTGCCGTCGAGCGCCGGCTCGTCGTCGGTCAGGACGACGACCACGTTCGGTTTCGCAGGCGTCAGCCCGGGCGCGGCGTCTACACCGTCCGCCAGGGCGAGCAGCGACAGGCCGGCAAGCGCGGCGAAGACGGCGAGGACGCGAACCAGAGCGCGCATCACGACAGTCTCACTCTCGGCGCGTGAGGCATGCGCCGTCAAGCCGAACCGGACTCTGCCGCAGGCCTGGGATCTTGCCGTCACAGGTCTTCGCCTCGACCATCCCGAGCGTCACGCGCAGCTCATCCTCTCGACCTGATGTGGACGTAGCGTCTCACCGCTCGCCTCCACGTGAACCGATCAGGAGATGAGCGGCGGCACGCGCACGTTCTCGGCCAGGTGCTCCGCCTTGCCCGCAGCGTAGTGCCCGTCGCCGGGCCAGGGCGCGAGCAGGAGCAGCAGGCGAGCAGTCTCGACAGCGGTGATCGAATGCCGCTCGCCCGGCGCGAAGGTAGCCAGGGTCCCCGCGGCACATTCCGTCTCGCCCTCCGCGGTGCCCAGCCGGACCGTTCCGCTGACGACCTGCACGATCGCGTTCTCATGGACGGAGTGGTCGCTCATCGTCTCGCCGGCTGTCAGGTCGATGACGACGGCTCGGCAGGCGGGTGGGGTCGAGAACAAGAGCCGCGGCTCGCGTTTCCCCGTCGCGTCGATCGACGGCAGGTGCCACCTGTCCACGGGGCTGACACTACCACGGCGGTCGAGGGCGATCAGCACAGTCGCGCGTGGTAGGTTGGCCGCTTGCCAGAGGAAGGTTTCGTCGAGGTCGAGGGGGGTCGCGTCTGGTACGCACGCGATGGTGCCGGCGACGCTACGCCCTTGCTCGTCCTCCACGGCGGGCCCGGCGCTGCGAGCTACTACGTCGAGCCTTTCGCCCGGGCGATGGCGGCCCTGCGCCCGACAATATGGTACGACCAGCTCGGCTGCGGACGATCGGAGAAGCCCGACGATCCGACGCTCTGGACGTTCGATCGCGCGGTGGCGGAGGTCGACCGGGTACGCCGCGCCCTCGGTCTCGAGCGGTGCCACCTGCTGGGGCAGTCCTGGGGCGGCTGGCTCGCCATCGAATACGCATGCCGCGGGCGCTCGTCGGGGGTTGTCGGTCTCGTTCTCGCCTCGACCTCGTCGAGCATCGCGCAGTTCGTGGCCGACGCGCGGCGGTTGATCGACGAGCTGCCGGAGCCTGCACGATCCACGCTCATCGAGCTCGGCGCTCGAGGGGCCTACGACGATCCGGCCTACGGCGATGCGGTCATGGAGTTCTACAAGCTGCACCTCTGCCGCCTCGACCCGTGGCCGGAGGCCATGGCCCGTTCGGCACAGGAGCTCGACGGAAACCAGGTCTACCTGACCATGAACGGCCCCACCGAGTTCGACGTCATCGGGAGCCTGCGCACCTGGGACCGGACAGGCGATCTCGATCGCATCAACCATCCAACCCTGATCACCTGCGGCCGCTACGACGAGATCACACCGGCTTGCTCGGAAACGATCCGAGAAGGCATCCCGGGCGCACGACTGGTCGTGTTCGAGAAATCGGCGCACTGCGCCCATCTCGAGGAGCCAGACCTCTACGTGGAGACGGTCGAGCGATTCCTGCGCGAGGTGGACGGCTAGCGCTCGGCGGCTTCGTCCACGACGGCGATTGCCTCGATCTCGATCATCAGCTCCGGAAAGGCGAGCGAGGAGACCTCGACGATCGTGTCCGCCGGGTACGGAGGCGCGAACCACTTCCCGCGCAGCTCGACGATCTTCTCGAAGTTCGACATGTCCGTGAGGAAGATCGTCACCTTGACGACGTTCGCGAGGCTCGAGCCACCGGCCTCGAGGACGCGTTGCAGGTTTCGGAACGTCTGCTCGGCCTGCGCGTCGAAGTCTCCCTCGCCGACCAGCTGGGCGTTCTCGTCCACCGAGGCCTGACCCGACACGAACAGGAGCTCGCCGACCCGGTAGCCGAGAGCGAGACGAAACCGCTCGTAGGGATCCGGATCGGTGGTAATGCGCTCGATCTTCACGACAGAGTCTCCTCTCGACTACCAGGGCAAGGCGGGCTCACCGGCCGTCCAGCCGCCGTCCACGGGCAGGACGACCCCCGTGACGGCGCTTGCGAGCGGGCTCGCCAGGTAGACGATCGCGCCCGCGATCTCCTCGGCCAGCAGAAGCCGTCCGAGCGGAATGCGCTTGGTCGCCGCCTTCGTGAACGTCTCGTTCTCGAAGAACCCCTCTGTCATCGGCGTGACGGTGAACCCGGGCGCGACCGCGTTGACCCGGACTCCGCGCTCGGCCCAGTCGATGGCGAGCGACCTCGTCAGCGCGGCGACCGCTCCCTTGCTCGCCGAGTAGGCCGACTGCATCGGCAACGAGACGAGCGCCGCCTGTGAGGCGACGTTGACGACCGCTCCGCGCGCGTCGCGGAGCAGGGCGCCGAAGGCCTGGCACGACTGGAACATGCCGACGAGGTTCACCTCGAGGTTGTGGCGCAGGTCGTCGACCGGTGTCTCGTCGATCGGCCGGTTCTCGGTCAGCACGCCGGCCGCGTTGACGAGCACGTCCAAACGGCCGTGGGACTCGGTGAGACCCGCCGCTACGTTGTCCAGGGCGGAACGGTCCGTGATGTCGACCGGTGGGTCGCCGGCCCGATCGACGACGACGACGGTCACCCCACAACGGTCGAGAAGCCGGGCGCAAGCCGCTCCGATTCCCGAGGCTCCGCCCGTGACGACGGCGGTCCAGCCGTCCATGCCCGTGATCACGGCGCCACTGTAACGTCCAGCCGAAGCGATGGCCCGCGACTACCTGGAAGCGATCCTCAACGCGAATGTCTACGACGTCGCTGTCGAGACGCCGCTCGAGCGCGCCGCGAACCTCTCCCGGCGGCTCCGCAACGAGCTGCTGCTGAAGCGCGAGGATCTGCAGCCGGTCTTCTCCTTCAAGGTGCGGGGCGCGTACAACAAGATGTCGCGACTTCCGGCGGAGGCGCTTCGGCGAGGCGTGATCGCAGCGTCGGCAGGTAACCATGCGCAGGGCGTAGCCCTCGCAGCGGAGCGGCTCGGAGCCCCGGCCACGATCGTCATGCCGGTGACGAGCCCACACATCAAGGTGGATGCAGTCAGCGGCCTCGGTGCGGAGGTCGTGCTCGAGGGAGACTCCTACGACGAGGCCCACGCGCATGCGCTCGAGGTCGCGCGGCGGCGGCGGCTCACCTTCGTCCACCCGTACGACGATCCCGACGTCATCGCAGGCCAGGGCACGATCGCGATGGAGATCCTGCGCGAGTGTCGAGAGCCGATCCACGCGATCTTCGTCGCCATCGGCGGCGGCGGGCTTGTCGCCGGGATCGGGGAGTACGTGAAGCGCCTGCGCCCGGAGATCCGGATCGTGGGTGTCGAGCCGAGGGACGCGAACTCGATGGAGCGGTCGCTACGCGCCGGCCGCCGCGTCTCGATCCCCCATGTCGGCCTGTTCGCGGACGGTGTCGCGGTGAAGCAGCCGGGGCGGGAGACGTTCCGGATCGCCCGCCGGGTGGTCGACGAGATGGTGCTAGTCGACACGGACGAGCTCTGCGCGGCGATCAAGGACGTCTTCGAGGACACGCGCTCGATCGTGGAGCCGGCCGGGGCGCTCGGAGTTGCCGGCGCCAAGCGCTACGTCGAGGAGCACGGAGTCGAGGGACAGACCCTGGTCTCGATCCTCTGCGGTGCGAACATGAACTTCGACCGGCTCCGCTTCATCGCCGAGCGGGCAGAGCTCGGCGAGCGGCGCGAGGCCGTCTTCGCGGCAACGATTCCCGAGCGGCCCGGAAGCTTCAAGGCGTTCTGCCGGCTGGTCGGCAAACGCAACATCACAGAGTTCATCTACCGGTACGACGACCCGGCCGAGGCCCATGTCTTCGTCGGCGTCGAGGTCAAGAACGCAACTGAGACGCAGCGCATCCTGGCCACGCTCGAGCGCCACGGCATTCCCACACTCGACCTCACGGACAACGAGATGGCAAAGCTCCACGTCCGTCACCTCGTCGGCGGGCGGGCGCCCCAGGCGCGGCACGAGCTGCTCTACCGCTTCGAGTTCCCCGACCGGCCGGGGGCGCTGACGCGATTCCTCGACAGCATGAGCTCGGGCTGGAACATCAGCCTGTTCCACTACCGAAACCACGGTGCCGACTACGGGCGCGTGCTCGCAGGGATCCAGGTCTCGCCCGGCGAGATGAAGGAGTTCCACGCGTTTCTCCGCGGGCTCGGCTACGCGTACACGGACGAGACCCGCAACCCGGCGTACGCGCTGTTTCTCGGCTGAGCGCGCCAAGATACCCTGGCCTTATGGGAGGGCGAACCCTTGCCTCTCGCCAGCGCCTGACGCTGGCCGCCACCGTCATCGGCTCGTCGCTCGCGTTCATCGACACGACGGTGGTGATCGTCGCCCTCCCGACCATCGAGCAGGACCTGGGCCTTGGGCTGACCGGGCAGCAGTGGGTCTACCTCTCCTACTCGCTGGCGCTGGCGGCCTTCTACCTCGTCGCAGGTGCGGTCGGTGACCGCTTCGGCCGGCGGGCCACGTTCGGGTGGGGCGTCGCCGGCTTCGCCGTCGCGTCGGCGCTGGCGGGGGCGGCGTCCGGCGAGGCCATGCTGATCGTCGCCCGAACGCTTCAGGGCGTTGCTGGCGCCTTCGTGACGACGAACAGCCTTGCACTTCTGCGAGCGACGTACGGCCCGGACTCGGGCCGTGCCATCGGGCTCTGGACGTCGTTCACCGGGATCGTGACCGTCGCCGGGCCTGCGACGGGCGGCGCCCTCGTCGAGTGGGTGTCCTGGCGCTGGATCTTCTTTCTCAACCTGCCGCTCGCGGTCGCGACCATCGTGCTTGCACGGGCCGGCCGTTGCCGCGAGCAGATGCGCGTCCAGAGCGGCAACCTGGACTTGGTGGGTGCGGGAACGGCCGCGATCGGGTTCGGGACGTTGACCTACGGTGTGGTCGAGGGCGCCGAGAACGGCTTCGCATCGGTCTGGTGGGCGCTCGCCGTCTCGGCCGCCGCGTTTGCGGCGTTCGTCGTCGTCGAGCGCCGGATCGCAAACCCGCTGCTGCCTTTCGCGCTCTTTCGCAGCCGGAACCTCGCCATGGCGAACGTCGAGACGTTCCTCGTGTACGCGGCGCTCGGCGGCGTTCTCGTGTATTTCACCCTCTACCTTCAGTTCCTCGGCTTCTCGCCGTTCGAGGCCGGCCTCGCGAACGTGCCGGTCAGCATCGTCATGATCCTGCTCGCGCCGAAGTTCGGGGCGCTGGCCGACCAGCGCGGGCCGCGGCTCTTCCTCACGGCAGGGGCCGCGCTCATCGCGGCCGGCATCCTCCTCTTCTTGCCCATGGACACGACGAGCGGCTTCTGGTTCTTCGGCGTCCCCGGGCTCGCGCTCTTCTCGCTGGGTCTCGCCTGCCTCGTGGCTCCGATCACGTCCACCGCGCTGTCGTCCGCCCCGAGCGAGTTCGCGGGCATTGCCTCGGGCATCAATCAGACGGTGTCGCGCCTGGGGAACCTGCTCGCCGTGGCCGTCATCGGTCTTGCGGTCACGCTCGTCTTCACGGGCCGAGTCGGAGAGGATCGTGGCGTTCCGCTCGGCGCGGGCGAGACCGACCCCGTCCTGCGCGACGCCTCTGTCGCCTCGTTCCGGGTGGCGATGCTCGTCGCCGCCGGCCTCGCGGTCGCCGGCGCCTTCGTCGGCTGGTTCGGCATCTCCGACTCCGAAGCGCGCGCCCGTCAGGACGAGACGGCAGCCGATCAGGCGGTTGCGGAGCCCGGCGCGACGTCCTGATCCCGAGCCTCCATTGCGAAGCGATAGTGGTTGACGTCGGCGACGGGCCGATAGCCGATCCTCTGGTAGATGCGATTCGAGGTCGGATTGCCGACGTCGGTGTAGAGACAGCAGAACTCGCGGCCGCCGGCGAGGAGCTGCGCGCTGAGTGCTGCCGTGACGGCCGAGCCGTACCCGCGGCCACGCTTCTCCGGCGGCGTGTAGACGGGACCGATCGACGCGCCGGAACGCGTAGTCCGACTCCAGACGGCTAGTGAGGCCGGTTCGGGATCGAGCCAGAGAAGCGCATGCCCGTTCGCGATCAGCTCATTCGCGGCGGTTGACGCTTCCGTCGGCTCGCCGTGGCAGGCTGCGAACGCCTCGAGCCAGGCCGTGAGCACCGACAGCTCGTCGCGGCCTGCAGTGCGGGAGGTCCCGCTGACCCCCGCCGGCGGAGTCACCGACCGCAGCTCGTAGATCCGTTCCCGGCGCATCAGGACAGGTCGGGCGCTCGTCGCCGCAGCCCACGCGGCCGCGAGCTCGTCGGCCGGCCGAACCGGCCCGGTGACTCCCGGCAGCGCGATGTCGCTCGCATGGAGAAACGCCGCCAGCGCGGCTGCGGCGCCTGGTCGGCAGCGGCTGAGGGCGAGGTCGTGAGGCGGTGTCACCAGCGCTGCCCCGACGGTCTCGTCACCGTCCTGCACCGCCCAGAAGCGCGGCGGTGCGGATCCCTCGGCCCGGCCGCCCCTGCCTCCTGAGGCGACGCGCGCGGTCAGGCCGAGAACGAGGTTGTGCTCCGCCTCGTGGCGCTCGAGATACGGGAACGCGACCTCGGCGAACTCGGCCGCGCTCGCGAAGGCGACGGTCTCCACCCTCTGATCAGTAGACGTCGCCTGACTTGTCGATCTGCTCGTCCTCGTAGGGCGCGGCGTAGCGGCGGTAGAACTCCTGCTTCACGTTCTCGAGCACGCCCGTGACGCGGGCGATCGAGGCGTAACGGCGCTCCGGGACGACGCCGAGCACGAGCCGCGTCAGGGCGTAGTTCAGGTAGCCCTCGAAGCTTCCCTGGTGCTGCTCTGCTCTCTCCCGGACGGCGTCGACGAGCTTCTCGATCGCCGGGTCGAGCGCCCGCCGGTCCTCCTGCGCGATGTACGGCATGGAGCCGAGTCTACTCCCGTAGGATCGTGCCCATGGTCCGGCTCCAGCACGTGTCGCTCCCGATCCCGTCCGGCGCCCAGGACGAGGGCCGGGCCTTCTACAGCGGCGTGCTCGGCCTCGAGGAGAAGCCGCCCCCGGCCGTACTCGTCCCGACCGGCGTGGTTTGGTTCGCGGCCGGCGAGCCCGAGCTGGAAATCCACCTCGTTCCGGATCCGCAAGGTCTGACGCCGGTTGCACGGCGGCACTTCTGCCTCCAGGTCGATGACCTCGAGGCTGCGCGGGCGCGGATCGAGGGATCCGGTGTCGAGACCTCCGGCGCGGCGGAGATACCGAATCGACCGCGCTTCTTCTGCCGCGATCCGTTCGGTAACCTCATCGAAGTGCTGGCTGTCGAAGGTCCCTACCGTTGACGCGGGTTCGGATCGGCGTTCAGGTCCGTCCCGAGCACGCCGACTATGCGGACCTCCGCGCTGCATGGCTCGCCGTCGACGAGGCCGGAGCGGACACGCTCTACTGCTGGGATCACTTCTTCCCGCTCACAGGCGACCCTGACGGAAAACACTTCGAGTGCTGGACCCTCCTCGCCGCCATGGCCGAGGTGACCGAGCGAGTGCACTTCGGGGCTCTTGTCACGTGCAACTCCTACCGGAACCCGAATCTGCTCGCGGACATGGCGCGAACGGTCGACCACGTTTCGGGCGGGCGACTGATACTCGGGCTCGGCTCCGGCTGGTTCGAGAAGGACTACACCGAATACGGCTACGAGTTCGGCACGAAGATGAGCCGCACCTACGCTTTCGAGGCCAACCTGCCCGTGATCCGCGGCCGGCTGGCCACGCTCAACCCGCTGCCGGTGCGAGGGACGATCCCGGTGATGATCGGCGGCGGAGGTGAGAAGGTGATGCTCCGCATCGTCGGTGAGCATGCCGATATCTGGAACGGCTTCGGGGATCCTGACGCGTTCCGCCGCAAGAACGCCGTGCTCGACGAGTGGTGTGCCAGGGCCGGCCGAGAGCCGGCCGCGGTGGAGCGCTCGGCGACGCTGCGCCGTGACGAGCTGGCCAACCCTGACGCCTATTTGAGCGCAGGGGTGACACACCTGATCTACTCGACGAGCCGTGCCGAGCTCGACCTCGGCCTGCTCGCCGAGCTCGTCGCCTGGCGCGACCGGCTCCCGTAACGCTCAGCTGTTAGAGCTGGATCAGGATCAGGCAGATCGCCGCGATCCACACTGCGGCGAGCGCCCCGACGAGGAGAGCGAGGGGGCGGAGCGAGGGGGCGCGGCTCTCGGGAGGCGGAATGACGGGTCGGCTGTGCATCGCGCTCAGCTTTCGCCCGTCGGCTCGCCGTTCCTTCCTCGGCGGGCTGGCGCGGGCGAGCGATCGCAAAGCGCCGCCGGCCATTTCCCGGCGGGCGGGGCAGGTGTGTCGATGGGGACGGGGAGTCGGGTCTAGCGGCCGTCGGAGAAGCCGGCGCCGATGGCGGCGACGACGAGCGCGAGTGTAACGAGCATGATCAGCATGCGTCCACGAGTCATGTGTCCACCTCCTTTCGCTAGAACCGGAAGTCCTGAAGCGCCTCTGCGGCGCGTCGGTACTGCCGTGCTGCGGAGCGGTCGTCCCCGCGTCTGGCCGCGAGATCGCCCTGCGCGATCCAGGCGGCGGCGCGGTGGCTCTCCGAGGAGAGCTGCTCGAAGCTGGCTTCGGCTGCGACGAACATCTCGCCGGCCTCCTCGAGCCCGCCCTGCTCGAGGAGCGCCCGTCCGAGGACGAGCTGAGCGTTGCCGATCTCGTCGAGGTAGTCCGTGCGCCCGGCAAGAAGCTGGAGCGCATGGCGAGCCTGCTCCTCGGCGAGCGCTGCCTTACCGGTTCGGAGGTGCACCTGCGCGAGCGAGGAGACAGCCTGGGCGGCGTCGGCGTCTGCGCCGACCTCGAGGGCGGTCGCGAACGCCTTCTTCAGGTAGTCGACCGCCTCGTCCGGCTTGCCGAGCAGGAACGTCAGGCCGCCGAGGTTGTTGAGCAGCCGGCCGATGCTCTGCCGGTCTGCCACCTCCTCGTAGAGGGCCTTCGAACGTTCGGCGTAGGAGCGCGCGAGCACCCACTGGCCCTGCCGCTCGGCGACGAGCGAGGCCTGGAAGTACACGTGCGCGATGGTCTCGCGGTCGCCGAGGCCCTCCGCCAGTTCGAGGGCCCTCTCGATGTCCTCGCGGGCGGCCTCCCAGTCGCGTTGACGGCGGTAGCACCGCGACGCGCCATTCGAGGACATGTGCTCTGAGCCGATCGCAGGGAAGTCCGGAGCGCTCCGCCAGTGCAAGGGCTTCGCCGAACAGGCCTGCCGCCGACGTGATCGATGACAGCTTGTAGCGGCAGCAGCCGAGCCGGTACAGGACCTCCGCCCGGTCGAGATCGGTGAAGCGCGGCGCCTCGGCGAGCTCGCGGGCCTCGCTGCCGAGGGCGAGAGCCTCGCGGAGCTCGCCCAGATACATGCGAGCCCACGATTCGGCGAGGAGAGCACGCAGCCGGATCTCCGGGGTCGATGGCCCGTCGAGCGCCGAGACGAGGGCGACTGCCTCGTCGTAGCGCTGCGACTCGATCGCCGCTTCGGCGCGGACGACCGTGCTCTCCGAGCGCATCCGATCGGCCTCCGAGAGCCCCGTCTCGAGAAACTCCCGGTCGACGCCGAGGCGCGCCGCGAGCCAGTCGAGCGTCCGGGTGGTCGGATGCGTCTTGCCGCGTTCGATCTGGCTCACGTACTCCTTGGAGAAGCGCTCCCCCGCGAGATCCGACTGGGTGAGGCCACTGACCGTTCGGAGCTGCCGCAGCCGTTCGCCGAGCGTTGTCTCTGCGGGGACGGGTCGTGCGGACGTGACATCGCTAGGCATGGCAGCTCCTCGGTAGGAACGGTGAAGCATAGAACATCACAACTGCTTCACTCTGTCACTTGACTTCTCGGGACATGGCGCTATAGTCGAATTTCTGCACTCCCTCCGGGACGCCAGGTCGGAGTGCGGGTTGCGCGGCGACAGAAGACCCGGAGACGCGGCTGGGCCGCAGAGCCGTAGTCTCCGGGTCGTCGCCCTGCTCGGAGAGCTCCGCTGGAAGCGAGAGTCACCAGCGGTGCAATCGACGCGCCGGTCTACGGCCTAGACCCTCGGACGAGGGACGAGGCGGGCTACTCGCGGCCGGTGAGCCACCGGAGCCGGGCGGCCCCGATGCTCGGTGCGGCCTGCTCGACGATCCCGCCGAGGCGGAGGTCGACCATCCGCAGCAGCCCGATCCCGAGTGCGATCCACGCTTCTGCGTCCACATCGCGGTCGGGCAGCACTCCGCCCGCATTCTGCGAGCGGCGCAGCACGTCTGCGATGTACGCGTGCACCTCGCGCAAGTGCTCGCGCATGTACCGCCCGATCTCGGGATCGGCGCTGGCTTCGACGAGCGCCTGCATCCACAGGTGAGAGATCACGGAGCGATCCTCCGAGGCGCGCCACGCGCGAACCATCGCCTGGTGCCACAGCGCCGGATCGGGCTCAGCCGCCACGGCTTCGTCCCAGATCGCGCGCACCCGATCCCAGGCCTCGGCGAGGCAGGCGAGGTAGAGGTCGCGCTTCGAGGCGAAGTGCCGGTACAGGATCGGTTCCGTGACACCGGCTTCGCGGGCGATCTCGGCGGTGGTCGTGCCGCGGTAGCTTCCCGCCGAGAAGACCCTGCAGGCCGTGTCGAGCAGCGAGGCGCGCCGCTCGGCGGCTGCGAGTCGCGGCCGTCCGCTCGGCTTACGCGGCCTCGTGGCGCTCACAGCGCTGCCTCGGCGGCAGCGCGCCTGCACCGTCGCGTGCCCCGGCGTCCTTCGACTTGCGGATCAGGATCGCGGCGGTGACCGCACCCGCGAAAGCAACGATTGCCCCGACGAGGAGCGCGGCCTGGAACCCGTCGAGGAACGCCTCCGGCGGCGTCGCTCCGGACGAGAGCGCACCGGACTGCTGCGACGTGAGGATGGCGCCCATCACGGCGATTCCGAGGGAACCGCCCACCTGCCGGAAGGTGTTCAGTACGCCCGACGAGACGCCGGCCTTGGCGACCGGCACCGACCCCATGGCCGCTGCGGTCATCGGCGTCATCGTGATTGCCATGCCGACGCCGCCGATGACCAGACCGGGCACGAGATCCCAGAAGCCCGAGTCGAGGCCGAGGCGCGAGAAGAGGACGAGCGACACGGCGACGAGCGTGAGCCCGCTCGCCATCAGCCACCGAGAGCCGATCCGGTCGGAGAGCTTCCCGGCGGGCGGCGCGACGAGAATGATCAGGATCGTCATCGGCAGGAAGATCGCCCCGGCCTGAACCGGCGAGTAGCCGAGGATTCCCTGCACGTAGAGGGACATGAAGAAGAAGACGCCGAACATGGCGAGGGTGACGAGGAAGGCGACGATGTTTGCGCCGGCGAAGGTCCGGCTGCGGAACAGCGAGAGGTCGAGCATCGGCGCCCGCCGGTGCCGCTCGATCCAGATGAACAGGGCGAGCCCTGCGGCGGCGCTCCCGAACAGAGCGAGGATCGTCGGCGACGTCCAGCCGTAGGCGTTCGCCTCGATGAGGCCGAAGGTCAGTGCGAACAGCGAGGCGGCGGACACCAGGAGCCCGGGAAGGTCGAGGCTCTGCTCGGACGATGTGTCGCGCGACTCGGCGATCACGATCCGGGCGACGACAACGCCGAGCACTCCGACCGGGACGTTGACGAAGAAGATCCAGCTCCAGTGGATGTGCTCGGTGAGAAGGCCGCCGACAAGTGGCCCGATGGCGAGCGCCATCGCGGAGACGCCGGCCCAGATGCCGAACGCAAGCCCCCGCTGCCTCGGGGGAAAGGCCGCGGAGATGATCGCGAGGGTCGCGGGCATCATGAGCGCCGCGCCGACTCCCTGCGCAGCGCGGAACGCGATGAGCTGGCCGATCGTCTCCGAGAGGCCGCATGCCAAGGAGGCGCCGGTGAACACGGCCAGGCCGAGAGTGAAGATGCGGCGCCTGCCCAGCAGATCTGCGAGCTTGCCGCCGGACAGCATCAGCACGGCGAACGTGAGCGCGTATGCGTTGACGACCCACTCGAGTCCCGAGAGGCTTGCACCGAGGCTCTGCTGGATCGACGGGAGCGCGACGTTCACGACCGTGTTGTCGAGCATGATCATGAACAGGGCGAAGGCGACCGCGCCAAGCGTCCACCACTTGCGGTACTCGCTCTCCAGAATTCTCGCTCGCACAGGCGCCTCCAAGAAGTTAGTCGCCACTAGGTTAGCGGCGCGCCAACGCGGGCCGTCAAGCCTCTAGGCTGTTTCGATGCTCGCTCCGTCGGAGTACGAGGGAGGCCGGACCTCCGGCTACCTCGACACCGCGACGTACGGGCTGCCTCCTGGGTCGACGATCGCTGCGCTCGAGCGGGCCGCCGCGGGCTGGCGGGACTGGGAGGACTGGCATCGGTGGGAAGCCGACGGCGAGACGTGCCGGGCGCTGTTTGCGGGCATCGTCGGTGTCGCGGCCTCGGAGGTCGCGATCGTGTCGGCGGTGTCGGTCGCGGCCGGCGCGGTTGCTGCCGGCCTGCCGGCCGGTGAGGGCGACAACGTCGTCGTTACGAGAATGACTTCCGGTCGGCCCTCTACCCCTTCCTCGCTCTCGAGCAGGACGCGGCGTCGAGGTGCGGCTGCGGCCGCTCGACGGGCTGGCGGAGCGGTCGACGCAAAGACGCAGCTCGTCGCGGTCAGCACCGTCCAGTCTGCGGACGGACGGGTCGCTGAGCTCGACGAGCTCGGGGAAACGGGCGCGCCGCTGTTCCTCGACGGTACGCAGTCGGTCGGCGCGCTGCCGCTCGATCTCGAGGGCGTCGACTTTCTCGCAGTCGGCGCGTACAAGTGGCTCCTCTGCCCGCGCGGCCTCGCCTTCCTCTACGTCGACCCGCCGCGCCTCGGCGACGTCGAGCCGTGGCATGCCGGCTGGAAGAGCGCGGCCGACGGAGGCTACTACGGAATACCTCGGACGCTCGCGAGGGTGCACGGCGGCTCGACGTCTCGCTGCCGTGGCTGCTCGTCCAGGGCGCGATCCCGAGCCTCGAGCTCGTCTGCGGCGCTCGGCGTCGAGGCGATCGCGAAGCACGATCTCGGCGCTCGCGCGGCGGTTCTGCGACGGGCTCGACGTTTCCGAGACCGGGTCGGCGATCGTTCAGGTCGAGCGGAGGACGCGGAGGCAGTGGCCGAGCGCCTCGCCGCCGCCGGGGTGCGCTGCTCGGTGCGGGCCGGCGCCTTGCGCTTCGCCTTCCACCTCTACAACGACGATGCGGACGTCGATCGCGCGCTCGAGATCCTACGCCTCTGACGGGCGGCGGTCCGGACTTTTCGCCTCTGAGTCGCTATCCTCGAACCATGCGCCTGGCGCTCGCGCAGATCAACACCACTGTCGGCGACCTCGACGGCAACCGCCAGCGGATCCTGACGCGCCTCGACCGAGGCGAAGGAGGCCGCAGCCGACGTCGTGCTGTTCCCGGAGCTGGCGGTGACGGGCTACCCGCCCGAGGATCTCCTGCTCCGTCCCGGGTTCCTGCGCGCGGCGCGGCGGAGCCTCGAGCAGATCGCCTCGGAGACCCACGGCATCCTGTGTCTCGTCGGTACTCCCCACCTCGATCGGGATCTCTTCAACTCGTGTGCGATCTGCGCGGACGGAGAGGTCAAGGCCGTGTACCACAAGCGCTTTCTGCCGAACTACGGCGTGTTCGACGAGGATCGGTACTTTCAAGCGGGCCGCGAGCTCGTCCTGGTACGGATCGGCGAGACGCTGATCGGGCCGACGGTGTGCGAGGACATCTGGCAGCCCGGGCCGCCCGCAACCGACCTCACCCTCGCGGGCGCACACGTCGTCGCGAACATCTCCGCCTCTCCGTTTCACCTCGGGAAGGGGCAGGACCGCGAGCGGATGCTGTCCGTTCGTGCCCGGGACAACATGTGCTGGGTCGCGTTCGTGAACGCCGTCGGCGGGCAGGACGAGCTCGTCTTCGACGGCCACTCGTTCGTGGTCGATCAGGAGGGCGAGGTCGTCGTGCGCGGGCCCGCGTTCGAGGAGGCGTTGCTGATCGTGGACGTCGATCCCTCGACTGCCATCGGCCACCGGCTTCGTGACGCGCGTCGCAGAGCCCTTGCGCGTGAGCGGACGACCCTCCCAGACCCGCCCGTGGTCGAGGCGACGGCGGTGCCGTCGGCCGGCAGGCTGCCCGCAGAGCCTCGGCTCGAGCCCCTCCTCGGCGAGCTCGAGGAGATGCGCCGCGCGCTCGAGCTCGGCCTCGCCGACTACATGACGAAGAACGGGTTCCGCGAGGTCGTCCTCGGCATCTCGGGCGGAATCGACTCCGCGGTCACGGCTGCGCTCGCAGCGGAGGTGCTCGGGCCCGAGCGAGTGCATCTCGTCTCCATGCCCTCGCGGTACTCGTCGGAGGAGACTCGCGAGGATGCGCGGCGCGTTGCAGACAGTCTCGGCACCCAGTTCCGCGAGATTCCGATCGAGCCGCTGGTCGCGGCCTTCGACGAAGCGCTCGCCGAGGTGTTCGCGAATGCCGAACCGGGGCTCGCAGAAGAGAACCTCCAGGCCCGGATCCGCGGTGTTCTGCTCATGGCGCTCTCCAACAAGTTCGGCTGGCTCCTCGTGGCCACCGGGAACAAGAGCGAATACTCGGTCGGGTACGCCACGCTGTACGGAGACATGGCGGGGGGCTTCGCTCTACTCAAGGACGTCTACAAGACCGACGTCTTCCGGCTCGCCCGCCACCTGAACGAGCGGGCCGGGCGGGAGCTGATCCCGCAGTCGACGATCGACCGAGCTCCGAGTGCCGAGCTCCGGGCAGAGCAGCGGGACGATCAGTCTCTGCCGCCGTACGCGGAGCTGGACCGCGTTCTCGAGGCGTACGTCGAGCTCGATCTCTCCCGTGAGGAGCTCTCACGGAACGGTTTCGACCAGGAGACGGTCGAGCGCGCGCTGGCACTGGTCGACCGTGCGGAGTACAAGCGCCGGCAAGCGCCGCCCGGAGTGAAGCTCCGACCAAAGGCCTTCGGGCGCGATCGCCGCCTGCCGATCACCAACCGCTGGCGCGGCTAACCCTCCTGCGCCACCCGCCACGGAGGCTCGACACACGCCTGTGTGTGGCGCAGCTGTGTTCCGAGCTTCAGTCGGGGCCCTTCCAGGAGCGGACGACCGCTCGGCGGGGCACCGGGCGGGCGGCGAAGGCGGCGATGCCCTCCCGCCACGCCGCGTCGAGATCTGCCTCCGCGGGAAACCTGCCGACGATCTCGAGCTGGCACATGCCGTGCGCGAAGGCCCAGAGTGCGCGGGCCGAGTCGATTGTCTCCGTTGCGTTCAGCAGCGGAGCGGCTGCTCGGGCCTCGAGGCCCGCGGGAAGCAGATGGCGTGGCAGCGGGCGTTCGGTCATCAGCCGGTACAGGTGAGGATTCGCCAGGGCGAAGCTCCGGTACGCGTGTGCGATTGCGACGAGAGGATCTCCGGACTCCTGCACCGCGGACGCGAGCTTCATCGGCGACCTCGTCGAGGCCGGAAGCGATCACCGCGGCCTCGAGCTCCTGCTTGCTGCGGTAGTGCTTGTAGAGCGACGGTGCCTTGACGCCGAGACGCTCGGCGAGATGACGCATGGTGAGCGCATCGACACCTTCCTGCTCGACGATCGCCCGCGCCTCGCGGGCAATCTCCTCCGCCCGGCTAGTGGGCACGGATGAACCCGGTGCGATCCCGGAGCCCGTATCCCGCTGCGCGGTCGAGGAGCACGTGCGCGGCCCAGGCGAGCGCGCCGGCGAGCCAGGCGGGCCCGAGCCAGATGGACGCGACTGCAAGGACCGCCGGCCCCGCGAACACGTGGAGCGCGTTGTAGAGCCGCACCGCCCGAGGATGCAGCTGGCCCTTGGCGAGCCCGCGGCCGATACCGGCGACGAGCGCGATGTCCGGGAGGACCAGGAACACCCACGGCTGCCAGGCACCGGGGCCCGCGACGAGCAGCGCTGCCGCGAAGCTCGCGGCAGCTGCGAGTCCGAAGACGACGCGAACCGGGACGGACTGAGGAGCGGAGAGGACGGCGGACGCGAACACGGGCACCTCCTTGGCTAACAGTGTTACCCACGCTAGGGTAACGATGTTAGCTTGTCAAGCTCACCCGGAGGGCCACGAACCAGCGCAGCCGCTCCTCGTAGGGCACTGCGGCGTTTGCCGGAGACGTGGACGGCAACACGAAGAGGCGCGTCGAGTGGAGGGCTCGCTGCTGAAGGCCGAGCTCAGGCCGCTCGCGAAACGGGCCCTGGTACGCGGTCTTGCCGACGAAGGCGATGAAGCCCGGCTCGAGGTCGCGAGCGATCTCGCCGAGGCGCTCGGCCGAGCCCGAGAAGTCGCCGCTGCGAAGGTCGGACGATCCGCGCGTCGTACGCGCGGCCGCGTTCGTCAGCCCATAGCCGTACTCGAGCAGCGACCACTGCTCGGCCGGATCGAGTCGCCGCGGGGTCAGGCCGGCATCGGCCAGCAGCCGCCAGAAGTCGTTCCGCGGGTTCGCGAAGTGCGCGCCGGCGGCCGCCGAGCGCCGCCCTGGGTTGATCCCGCAGAAGATCACGCGCAACCCGGGCGCGAGGATGTCCGGAACCGCCGAGCCGATCGCGGAAGCATGCACCAGTGCGATCCAGTAGCGTCCGGGCGTGAGACCGAAGGCCTTCTCGTACGCGGCCGCGCTCGAGCGAGACGGCACCGTCCGGGCCGAGGAAGGTACGCCGGTCGCGTTCGGCGAAGAGTGGAACCCGGAGCATCTCGTGCTGGCCGCCGTCGCGCTCTGCACGCTCGCCAGCCTCCGCTACTACGCGCGCGAAACCGCGGTCGAGGCGTCGGCGTCTTCGCAAGGCTCGGTGACCCGCCGGGACGACGACGGCCTGTACGCCTTCGTCGACGTGGAGGTCTCGTTCGACGTGGAGCTCGAGCCCGAGCCCGAAGACGTCGACGCCCTGTTGACGAGAGCCGAGCGCGGCTGCTTCGTCGGGAACTCGCTGACCGCGAAGCCGCGCTACCGCTGGCGTGTGAACGGCCGCGACGTGCGATGAGCGCCGTCGCGCTCGACGTCGAGGCCGTACGCCGCCGCTACACCGCGTTGCGCCGGCCTACCGTGTTTCTCGACGGCCCCGGCGGCACGCAGGTTCCGGACGAGGTCATCGAGGCGATGGCCGGCTACCTCCGTGAGTCGAACGCGAACCTCGGTGGCCCGTTCAAGACCAGCCGGAGCAGCGATCTGATCGTCGCGCAGGCGCACATGGCCGGCGCCGCGTTCCTCGGCTGCTCACCGGAGGAGGTCGGCTTCGGAGCAAACATGACGACGCTCAACTTCGCGCTGTCGAGAACCGTGGGACGTCACCTGCGCGCGGGCGACGAGATCGTGGTGACCCGCCTCGACCACGACGGCAACGTCGCGCCGTGGCTGGAGCTCGCGCAGGATCTCGATCTCGTCGTACGGATGATCGACTTCGACGAACGTGACTGCACCCTCGACTCGGCGATGCTCGAGTCGGCGCTGTCGGAGCGCACCCGCGTCGTCGCGTTCACGATGGCCTCGAACGCAGTCGGCACGATCACCGACGCGCGTCGCATCGTGGAACTGGCTCACGGCGCAGGCGCACTCGCCTGGGCGGACGCCGTTCACTACGCACCGCATCGCCGCATCGACGTCATGGAGCTTGGGGTGGACGTGCTGCTCTGCTCGCCGTACAAGTTCTTCGGGCCGCACCTCGGCGTCTTCTTCGGACGCCGCGAGCTGCTCGAGCGCTGGCGGCCGTACAAGGTCCGTCCGGCAGACGGCCCGGGCGCTCACCGGTTCGAGACCGGCACGCTTGCGCACGAGGCGCTCGCCGGCTTCGTCGTCGCCGTCGAGTACGTCCGCTCGATCGGCTGGGAGTCGATCACCGCTCACGAGCACGAGCTCGGGCGGCGCTTTCTCGACGGGCTCCCTCCTTCGTACCGGCTGTACGGCCTACCGACGATGGACTCGCGCACACCGACGTTCGCCGTGAACCACGACTCGCTGTCGCCTGCCGAGGTCGCGGAGCGGCTCGGAGATCAGGGGATCGCCGTGTGGCCTGGTGACTACTACGCGGTCGAGGTGATGCGCGCGCTCGGGCTTCCCGACGGTGCCGTCCGAGTCGGGTTCGTTCACTACAACACGCCGGACGAGGTCGACCGCACGCTCGAGGCGCTCGCTGCGCTGTAGGCCTCGCGGCCTTGGGTAAGGTTGGGCTTCCGATGCCCGTCTTCGATCAGATCCGTCTGAGCAACGGCCTGCGTGTCGTCACGGCGGCGATGCCGCAGGCCAAGTCGGTTGCCTGCTTCGTCATGCTGGCGGCCGGCTCGCGCTACGAGACTCGCGAGACGAACGGCATCGCCCATTTCGCGGAGCACATGTTCTTCAAGGGCACCGAGCGTCGGCCGACCGCCCGGGAGCTCGCCGGGGAGATCGACGCGATCGGGGGCGAGTTCAACGCGTTCACCGGCAAGGAGTACACCGGCTACTACGTGAAGTGCGCGGCCGAGCACCGGGACGTCGCGCTCGACGTCCTCGTCGACATGCTTCGCCACTCGCGTTTCGACGCCGACGAGATCGAGCGGGAGAAGGGCGTCATCGTCGAGGAGATGAACATGTACGTCGACACGCCTCGCGACTACGTCGACTCGGTGTACGACGAGCTTCTCTACGGCGACCAGCCGCTGGGGTGGGACATCATCGGCACGAAGGAGACCGTGCGCGCGGCTACCCGTGACACGTTCGTGGACTATCTGGATCGCTGGTACCGGGCTCCGAGGATGGTCGCCGGCATCGGCGGGAACCTCGGCGACGGTCTCGTTCCCCGGCTCGAGGAGCTGCTCGGCGACGTTCAGGGGGGCTCCGAGGGCTCGCCCGAGCGCGTCTCCTACGCGCAGTCGGAGCCTCGGGTGAGGGTACATACGAAGACGTCCGACCAGGCCCACCTCCGCTTCGGTGTGCACAGCTATCCGATCGACCATCCGGACCGCTATGCCATGGGCTTGCTTGCGACCGTGCTCGGCGGCGGGATGTCGTCGCGCCTCTTCACCGAGGTGCGCGAGCGTCGCGGGCTTGCCTACTACGTCTACGGCTACAACCAGGGCTACACGGACACCGGGACGCTGTTCGCCCAGGCCGGCGTCGACATCGCCCGCATCGACGACGCGATCAGCACGGTCGCGGCGGAATTCGCCAAGATCGCGGCCGAGCCGGTCGGAGCCGGTGAACTCGAGAAGGCTCGCAACTACGCGAAGGGCCGGCTCGTGCTCTCGCTGGAGGATCCGAAGGGGATGGTCATGTTCGGGTTGCGAGGCGCGGTGCTCGAGAATCGCCTTCGGGAGCCCGACGAGGTGCTCGCCGGATACGACGCGGTGACCGCCGAGGACGTCCAGCGGGTCGCGCGGGACATCATCAGGGAGGACAATCTCAACCTCGCGCTGATCGGACCGTTCGAAGAGGCCGATCGCTTCGAACCGCTGCTGGCGCTCTCCGCGTAGCCGCTGGATACAGCCCGCCGTCCAGCCGCGCTTCGACCCGGCCGACCCCGACGGCGAGATCGAGGTAGAGCCTGCCCGGCTGCGGGAACTGGCTGCCGGCGAGGGGCTCCTCCACGGCGGACGTCTGGACGCGGACGCCATCCTCCTGCTGCCCGAAGAGGTCGACCTCGCCCACCGAGGCGGTTCCTTCGGCGACGACGGCGACACCGGCCGGAACGAGGACGACGAGGCTGCCGAGTCCGACGCTTGCCTCCACCCGCCGACTGCCGGCGGCGAGGTCGACCGAGCGGAGGTCGAGCACGAGGTCGCCCGCGCCGAGCCGGTACTCGGGCTCGAGCGCGCCCGACGCGGCCGGGCGAACCGTGCGCTCGCCGACGCCGCCGTGGACTGGCACGTCGACGATCGCGACGGCGAGAAGGGCAACGCCCGTCGCCGCGCCGAGTGCGAGCGGCCCCCGCACGCGTCCGACCAGAGCTCCGGCGACGACACCTATCCCCGTCAGGCCGAGCGCGACGAGCAGAAACTCCTCAACGGGAACCTCGATGGCTCCAAGCACGTCGAGGAGCGCCGAGACCGCGGCCGCGGCCAGGATCGCGCCGAGCGTGATCCAGCCGACGGGCAGCCGGCGCTGCTGAATGCGGGAGGGTGAGACCAACGGATAGACCGCCGTGTCGCCGGGTGCGGCGTCGAGCGGGCCACCGGCCCCGCTCGACGCGTCCGCGGTCGGGCTGTCGACGGGACGCTCGAGTGCGACCGTCGGACTGTCGCCCTGGTCGGGGCCTCCCGGTGGCTCGACAGGTGGTCCCGATTCCCCACCGGGCCCAGGCTCCCCCGGGTCGGGATCCTGCCGGTTGCGGCGCCAGACGATCAGCAGCGCTCCCGCTCCGACGAGGAGGAGCGGCCAGAGCCAAGCACCATCGTGCCCCCAATCGAACGCCGGCCACCCGACGATGAAGATGGCGCCGGCGGCGGCCAGCACGATGCCCAGCACGAGCCGGCCGTCCCGGCGCCGGCCGCCTTGCGACGGGAGCGGTGTCGACTCGGGATCGCCGGCCGGGATCACGATCCAGGCGACGAGGTAGGCGAGCAGGCCGAAGCCTCCCGCCAGGACGAGAAGGAGGAACGCGAGTCGGATGATCACCGGGTCGACGGCCAGGTAGTCGCCGAGGCCCGCTGCCACGCCACCGATCTTTCCTTCTCTGGTGTTGCGGTAGATGCGTCGTGTCGTATTCATGCGGTCGAGTCTCGCGACGGAGGCAGCGGAGCGCCATGGTGGATTCCCCCGAGGTTCGCCCTGGTTCGACCCGGACGGCCGTTCGGGGTGATCCCCGATACCGGTCTCCGGCGAGCGCGGGCAGACTGTCGGAAAGCCCGCAAGGGCAGACATGATGACGAGCGACAGCTACCGGAGGATCTACCGCAGCGAGAACGATCGGATGATCGCGGGCGTCGCCGCGGGCTTCGGACGGTACCTGGGCCTCGATTCTGCGGTGGTTCGGGTCGCGTTCGTCGCCGCTACCTTCCTTGGCGGGTTCGGCGCCCTGTTGTACCTCGTCTGCTGGGCGCTGATCCCGAGTCAGCCCCTCGGCCTGGCGCCCGAACCGGCTCCGCAGAGACGTCGAATCGAGCCGTCGCACCTCCTGATCGGCATCGGTGCCGTGCTCACTGCTGCTGCTCGTGCTCGTCCTCGACGGCTGGCCGGGCGACGGCTTCGTGTGGGCGGTACTGCTCGCTGCGGCGGGTCTCGCGCTGCTCTGGACCCGCGCCAGCGACGAGCGTCGGGCGGGGCTCAGCCGTAGCTTCCGCGAGCTCGTGCAGTCGGGGCGGGGGACGACCCTGCGGCTCACCGCGGGAGCCGTGCTCCTCGTGGCCGGAGTCGCGACGTTCGTCGCGACGAGCGATGCCGCCGCCGCCGCTGCGCGCGGGCTTGCGGCCGCCGCCGTCGTGGTCGCCGGCCTCGTTCTGATCTTCGCACCGTGGTGGCGCAGGCTCGTGCGAGAGCTTGCCGAGGAGCGCCGTGAGCGGATCCGCTCGCAGGAGCGCACCGAGCTCGCGGCCCACCTTCACGACTCCGTTCTGCAGACGCTTGCGCTGATCCAGAGTCGGTCACACGACTCCGACGAGGTCGTCCAGCTCGCTCGCCGTCAGGAGCGGGAGCTCCGTGCCTGGCTCTACTCGAGGGACGCGAGGGCGGCGGACCGATCGCTCGCGGATGCGCTTCGCGCGGCCGCGGAGGAGATCGAGGATCTCCACCGCGTGGCGATCGAAGTCGTTTGCGTTGGCGACTACGAGCTCGGCGAGCCCCTTGACTCCCTGGTCGCGGCCGCGCGCGAGGCGATGGTGAACGCGGCCAGGCACTCCGGCCGGCGGCGCATCGACGTCTACCTGGAGATCACGCACGATCGCGCTGCGGTGTTCGTACGTGACCGCGGCTCCGGGTTCGATCCGGATGCCGTGCCCGTCGACCGCAAGGGGCTCTCGGAATCGGTCGTGGGCCGCATGTCGCGTGCCGGTGGCTCGGCGGTCGTGCACTCGACTCCGGGCGAGGGTACGGAGGTAGAGCTCGAGCTGCCGCTTCCGGCCCCGGCAGCAACGAGCGACGGGAAGCCATCGTGACGAGGCCTCGCGTCTTCATCGTCGACGACCACGATCTGTTCCGCTCCGGCGTCCGCACCGAGCTCGACGAGGGCGTCGAGATCGTCGGAGAAGCGCGCGACGTCGACGCGGCGGTGACCGGGATCAGGGCGGCCGAGCCGGACGTCGTCCTGGTCGACGTCCACATGCCGGGCGGCGGCGGCGAGGCAGTCATCCGCGCCGTTCGCGCCGAGCAGCCGGGCACCCGCTTCCTCGCGCTGTCCGTTTCCGACGCAGCCGAGGACGTCATCGCAGTGATCCGAGCCGGCGCCCGCGGGTACGTCACGAAGGCCATCTCGGGGCCTGAGCTCGCCCAGGCCGTCCAGCGCGTCGCAGAGGGCGACGCCGTCTTCTCGCCACGACTTGCCGGCTTCGTGCTCGACGCGTTCGCCTCGACGCCCGTCCGGACGACCGATCCGGAGCTCGACCAGCTCACATCGCGCGAGCGCGAGGTCCTTCAGCTGATCGCCCGCGGGTACGCCTACAAGGAGATCGCGCTTCGTCTTCACATCTCGGTGAAGACCGTCGAGTCGCACGTGTCGGCCGTCCTCCGTAAGCTCCAGCTCTCGAGCCGGCACGAGCTCAGCCGCTGGGCCGCGGACCGGCGCCTGGTCTGAGCCCTCGCGACGCGGCTATCCTCGGTGCGTGGAGTTGCTCGAGCGAGCACGCTGCCTGATCGCGTTGTACGACGACGAGCTTGCGCGGGCGATTCCGGCTGGTGCCGAGCTCTTCGACGCGCACGTCCACTGCGGCACCGACATCGACGGCTTCACCGCGCCGGCCGCGGAGCTCGTTGCCTTCCTTCGCGGGTCGGGCGTCTCCCGGGCGTTCTGCTTCTGCCTCGACGAGCCTGACCGGCATCCGGCCTTCCGCGCAGCGAACGACCGGACGCTCGCCGCCGCGGCCGCTTCGGAGGGCATGCTGATCCCCTTCGTGCGCCTCGACCTCAGCGAGGGGCCGGTCGAGGAGGCCGTCCGCTGCCTCGATCTCGGCGCACGCGGCATCAAGTTGCATCCGCGGGCCCAGCAGTTTCTCCTGAACGACGAACGGCTCGATCCGATCTTCGGCCTGTCGGCGGAGCGCCGCGTCCCCATTCTCATACACGGGGGTCGAGGTCTTCCGCCGATTGCGCGCGATCTCCGGCGGGTGGTCGATCGACACCCGGAGGCGACGCTCATCGTCGCGCACGGGGGCATCGCCGACCTCGCGGCGCTCGCGGAGACGTTCGCAGGCCATCCGCAGGTGTTCTTCGACACGTCGATCTGGGGCGCCGTCGACGTCCTCGACCTCTACTGCCGGGTTTCGCCGGAGCAGATCCTCTACGCCTCCGACTACCCCTACGGCGTGCAGCCGCAGTCGCTCCTGCTCGACCTGCGGATCGCCGAGCTCGCGGGTTACACCGCGGATGAGCTCCGCGGCGTGCTCGGCCGTACTGCGGCGGGGATCGCCGACGGCAAGGAGCTGCCCGCTCCCACACCGCCGAAGCACGCGACGGACGTGCTCGTCCAGCCCATATCGCTCTTGCGGATCCACACGTACCTGACGTTGGCGACACCGCTCCTCTGGACGCGGCAGCCCGACGTGATCGGGGCGGTCGGCCTGGCACTGAACGCCGCCGCGGAGCGCAACGGCTATCCCGAGACCTGCGAGCGGATCTCCGAGCTGCTCGCGTGTGCGAGCGACGTCTGGAAGGCGAGCGGCGAGGTGGTGGACGACGACCTGCGCATTCAGGCGATGCGCGTGTCACATCAGCTGATTCATCTGGCCGACATCGAGGCGCTCACGGTTCACACGTGATCGCGGCGCTTGTGCTCGCAGCCGGGGAGGCGTCGAGGTTCGGCTCGCCGAAACAGGAGCTGTTGCTGCCCCGCGTGCTCGACCGGATACGGGATTCTTCCGTCGGCGACATCGTCGTCGTCCTCGGCGCGTACGAGATGGAGGTAACCGGCGCCCGGAGCGTCAGGTGCTCCGGTTGGCAGAACGGGCCCGGCGCATCGCTGCGTTGCGGGGCTGCGGCTCTCGGCCCGGACGTCGAGGCCGCAGTCGTCTGCCTCGCCGACGGCCCGCTGCTGTCCTCGGCGGCGATCGACCGCGTCGTCGCAGCCTGGCGGGGCGGGGCCGGTGACTTCGTGGCTGCGAGCTACGACGGCGTCAGGAGCCATCCGGTCGTCGTCGCGCGGGCACTCTGGCCCGAGATCCCGGACGACGGAGGCAGAGCTCTCGAGCCGGTCCTCGTCCCGTGCGACGATCTGGGCGCTCCCGGCGACGTCGACACGCCGCAGGACCTCGAGAATCTCGAACGTCTAGAGCGGCGTCCGTAGCTCGGCGAGCCTGGTTCTCAGCTCGTCGGTCATCGGCTCGTCGCAGCACCTCCGCACGTACATCCGCAGAGTCGTCTCGAACCTGTAGCGGCGTGCGCAGTAGCCGCAGTCGGCGAGGTGCGCCTCGGCGTCGATCCGCTCCGCCTCTGTCAGCTCGCGGTCGACGAAGGGCTGGAGGAGCTCCTCGCACTTCGCACATCCACAATCACCCATCACGGCCTCCCCACCGTCATGTTGCCTCCACGATGCCGCTCTCAGCCAGTTCGTGCTTGAGGATCCTGCGACCGCGATGGAGCCTCGACATCACGGTTCCGACCGGGATGTCGAGGATCTGGGCTGCGTCCCGATAGCTGAACTCTCCGATGTCGACGAGCACGATGACGTCACGGAAGTCGTGCGGCACCGCTGCGAGGGCCTGAACCACGCTGTCCTGCGAAAGCCGCTCGACAACGCGCTCGTCCTCGTCGCTGCCGCCCGCCTCCTCGAGGCGGTTGTACAGGAAGTAGTCGCCTTCCTCGATCGGCTGCATGTCGGGCGTCCGCTGCTCCCGCCTGCCGCGGTCGATGTTGAGGTTGGTGAGGATTCGAAAGAGCCAGGCGCGCAGGTTCGTTCCCGGCGTGAACGACTGCCAGTTGCGGAAGGCTCGCGAGTACGTTTCCTGGACGAGATCTTCAGCCTGCTCGCGGCTCGACACGAGCCGCCGGGCGACCCGGTACACCTGGTCGGAGAGCGCGAGCGCCTCCTCCTCGAACCTGACCCTGTCGCGGGCTTCCGCAGCGATTCGGTGTGCGTCGTTCCCGGTCTCCGGCTCACTCACGAGTGCGGACGCTACCACTCCATTAGTAACGGTCTGTCGAGATGCGCTATTCCCGCGTGTGGAATCCTGCGCGCGCGAGCGCGGCTACGATCGTATCCCGGTCAAGTCGATCTTCGTCCCACGCCAGCGACACCTGGCCCATGAGGGTGGCGTGCGCGGACTCGAGCCCGTCGAGCCCGCCGAGTGCTCCACGGAGGCGGAGGACACATCGCTCGCAGCGGATACCGCTCACCTCGATCGTGTCGGAGCGAACGCTCACGCAGTCATGCTAGAGGCAGCCGCAGTCTTCTCGACGAGCCAGGCCGTCAGCCCGCGCGCGCCGACGTCGCGTCCGAGATCGAGCTGCTCGTCGGCCTGGGTGCGGTGGGCCAGGCGCTCGAGCGGCGTCAGCAGGCTCGTCGTCCCGAGGCGCTCCGCTGTTGGGGCGACCCTCCCGACGAGCTCGAGGTGGAGCTCCGGTATGCCCGACAGCCGGGAGCCGTCTGGGTGGACGAGCTCCGCCGCCGACCCGAAACGGAGCGCCGCGAACCGGTTCTGGTCGTAGACGCCACGGTCGGCAGTCAAGGCCGGATCGCTCGAAGCGACGAGGGCCTGCGCCAGCGCTGCGAACGCGGCCGCGATCGCGGGCGAGGTCGGCTGATCGGGCATCCGCAGTTCGAGCGTTCCCAGCCTCGGATGCGGCCTGATATCCCACCAGGTACGGACGTAGTCGTCTGCGAGGCCGAGCCCGACGAGGCGCTCGACGTATGTCTCCCAGCCTGCGTATGAGCCGAACGCCGGCGGCGCGCCCGTGCGCGGCAACCGGGTCAGCAGGTCGGCTCGTGTGGACGAGAAGCCGGTTTTCTGCCCGGCCAGAAACGGAGAGTTGGCCGACAGCGCGAGGAGGACCGGCAGCCACGGGAGGATTGCTTCCATCCGACCCACGCAGTCGTCTGCGCCCGGCACGCCGATGTGAACGTGGAGACCGCAACAGTACTGAGCGCGGGCGGCCGGACCGGCGTAGGCCGCGAAGGCGGCGAGCGCCGGTTGGTCGGTCAGCTCCTCCTCGGCCGGCTCCGCAAGTGGATGCGTGCCCGAGGCCAGCAGGCCGAGACCGGCGTCGGCTAGTCGCGAGGCTGCGTCGGTCCGTAGCTCGGCGAGCTCCTCGACCGCCGCGGCGACCGTCGGACACACGCTCGTGGTCAGCTCGACCAGGGACCGGAACAGCTCGGGCTTGCGGCGCTCGCCGTCCAGCAGCTCGGCCGGTACGTGGGCGGGTAGGAGCGTCTCGGAGTCGACGACGAAGAGCTCCTCCTCGATGCCGACCGACCAGGGCGAGCTCTCGCCGAAATGCTGCTCGACCATCACGGCATTGTGCCGTCGGGCGGTGACGGCTCCGGGCGCATATATTCGGCCGGTACGGTGCATCCCACCGCCGAGAAGCTTCAGGAACGGCTGCGCGGGCTGGGCGTCGACGTGGAGATACGTGAGCTCGACGCTTCGACCCGGACGGCGGCAGAGGCCGCGACAGCGGTCGGCTGCGACGTCGCGCAGATCGTCAAGTCGCTGGTGCTCGTGGTCGAGGGGGAAGCGGTCCTCTGCCTGTGCGCCGGCGACCGGCGCCTCAGAATCGAGCGCTTCGGGCCGGACGCTCGGATGGCCAAGGCGGACGAGGCCCGCGCCGCGACAGGCTTTTCCGTCGGCGGCATCCCGCCGCTCGGTCACGATGCGCCCCTCCGGACGGTCGTCGACGGCTCGCTTCGGCGCTTCGACCTCGTCTGGTGTGCGGCGGGGACGCCCCGGGCCGTCTTCCCGATCGAGACCGGCCGCCTGCTGCGCGCGCTCGCCGACGGTGAGATCGCCGACGACCTGTCGGTCTAGACGATCCGGGCCAAGAAGCGCCGAACCGCCGGGGTGACGGCGGTTCGGCTGGGAGGGGTGAGAGGTGATCGGAGGCCCGGGCAGGCAGCGCGGGCCTCCGACCTTACGTATGCTTCCGTGAGCCGCGCTGGCGACGTTCGGCTCGGGCCTCCAGGGAGGGTGAGGCTCGGAAGCCGGCCCCTGAACGGGGCCCCGGGACGTCTAGCCGGTTGGTGTCGTCGGCTGACGTCCAAGCTTGACGGAGATGGCGATGTTCTTGCCGTTCCGGTTGACCTCCAGGTCGAGTGTCTCGCCGGGCTTCTTGGAGAGGACGATGTCGCGGAGCTGGTCAGCATCCTCGATCGTGGTGCCGTCGGCCTTGACGATCACGTCACCGCCGAGCACCCAGGTCTCGCCGTCGACGACGGCGCTGGTGTTGCCGCCCTGGAGACCTGCGTCGTCGGCGGGGCTTCCCGGGCGGACGGTCGCGATGAGCACGCCGGTATCGACGGGCAGCCGGAGGCTTTCCGCAGAGTCGGCGCTGATGGTCTGCATCTCGATGCCGAGGAACGCCCGCTCGACCTTGCCCGTCTCCATGAGCTGGGCGGCGACTTCCTTGACGGTATTGACCGGCACGGCGAAGCCGACGCCGACGTTACCCTCGGCGTAGCCGCCGGTCTCGATCTGCGAGTTCACGGCGATGACCTCTCCCGCGGTGTTCAGCAGCGGGCCGCCGGAGTTCCCATGGTTGATCGCCGCATCGGTCTGGATGACGTGGTCGATCGGGAAGCCGTTCGGCGCCGTGATCTGGCGCTGAATCGCGCTGACGATGCCGGAGGTGACCGTGCGGTCGAGACCGAAGGGGTTTCCGATGGCGACGACGGTGTCGCCGACGCCCACTCCGTCGGAGTTCCCGAGCGGCAGCGGCGTAAGGGCGGTCGAGGGGAGATCCACCTTGAGCACGGCGAGGTCGGTGGAGGGGTCGGTGCCGACGATCGTCGCCTTCACGCGGTCACCCCCCGAGAAGTTGACCTCGACCTCGGTGGCGCCTTCGACGACGTGGTAGTTGGTCACGATGTGGCCGCTCTTGTTGATGA
Source organism: uncultured Thermoleophilia bacterium (assembly GCA_963797645.1). GTDB lineage: Bacteria > Actinomycetota > Thermoleophilia > Gaiellales > Gaiellaceae > CAWCQC01. The sequence goes on from CAWCQC010000017.1 coordinate 44,617, forward strand.
CGAAGCCCGAGCCGAGGGCGCGCTGCTGTTCGGCTCCCGGCTGGATCGACGAGCTGCCGCCACTGGAGGCGGCGATCTGGACGACGCCGGGGCCGGAGCGGCGGTAGATCTCCTGAATAGTGAGGCTGCCGCTGCTGTCGGTGACGGCCGCAGCCTGGCTTCTGTCGGCCGAGCCGTTTGCCTGGGCGGGCGCCGCGACCTGCTGCACGACGGTGGTCGTCGTGCTGTCGGGCCAGACGGCCGCGCCGACGCCGATCGCGATTCCCGCGCCGAGCGCGCCCGCTGCGACGAGCCCGGCGCCGCGGAGGAGTGCCGAAGCCATGCGAGTGTTCTACCGGGGCTGTCTTAACCGGCCGTGTCGGCGCGTTAAGCAGAGATGAAGTAGCGATTAAGGAGTGTTCGGCGAGCCCTCACCGGGCAAGTCGAATCGTCCAGCGATAGCGCCGGACGAGCTCAGCTCTTGCCAGGTTCTTACGCGGGGTAGGATCCGCGGCACACGGGTGTCGAACACGGGAGGTCGTGCATGAGCGCCGTGCTCGGGAAGGAAACGATCCGGGCGGACGGGGTCGAGAAGGTCACGGGGACGGGCCGGTACACGGCCGACCTCAACCTGACCGGCCAGCTCCACGCGAAGTTCCGCTACGCCGACCAGACGCACGCGGTCGTCACGCGAATCGACACCTCGAAGGCACGCGCGCTCCCGGGCGTGGTCACCGTCCTCACGCACGAAGACGTGCCGGACGTGAAGTGGGGCGGCATGGTGCAGGACCGCCGGCTCTTCGCGAAGGAAAAGGTTCGCTTCGAGGGCGACATCGTGGCCGGAGTCGCCGCGATCACGCCGGAGATAGCGGAGGAGGCAGCCCGACTGATCGAGGTCGACTACGAGCCGCTCCCCCCGCTCGTCGACTTCGAGGCGGCGATGGACGAAGGCGCGCTGCTCGTCCACGAGGACTGGGAGTCGGACTCGGGCGATGAGGAGGTCGGACGCAACCGCAATACGCTCGGGTACTCGACGATCGTGAAGGGAGACGCCGACGCCGCGATGGAGGGCGCCGACGTGGTCGTTCGGGGACGCTACGTCTCCGACTGCTCGCAGGGCGTTCCGATCGAGCCCCGGGCCGTGATCGCACAGTGGCAGGGGAGCAAGGTGACTGTCTGGACATCGACGCAGGTTCCGTACGCCGCCCGTGCGGGCGTCGCGCATACGCTGCAGATTCCCGAGGCGAGCGTCCGTATCGTCGTGCCGCTGCTCGGCGGCGGCTTCGGCGCCAAGTGCGACTTCCACTTCGAGGGCCACGTCGCAGCGCTGGCGAGAGCCGCGCGCCGCCCCGTGAAGCTGGTCTTCACACGCCGTGAGGAGTTCGCCGTGATCGGGCATCGACGCGAGGGGATGGTCATCGAGCTCGAGACGGGCGCCCGGAAGGACGGGACGCTCGTCGCGCGCCGGGCACGGCTGGTGCTCGACAAGGGCGCCTATTGCGGCGAGGGCGGTTTCTTCGCGCAGATGGCCGCCATGCACGCCTGCGGCCCCTACGAGCTCGAGAACGTCAAGGTCGAGTCGTACCTCAACTACTCGACCACGCAACCGTCGAGCTCGATCCGGGCTCCGACCGCGCCCCAGGTTTGCTGGGCGCTCGAGCAGCACATGGACGAGCTCGCCCGGACGCTGGACATCGATCCCGTCGACCTCCGCCGGAAGACGCTGCTCGCTGACGGCTCGGAGGGCCCGACGCGCCAGCAATTCGATCAAATCGCGATGAAGGAGACCCTCGAACAGGCGGTCGAGCTGATCGGCTACGACGCCGAGCTTCCGGAGGACGAGGCCATCGGCGTCGCGTGCGGCTGGTGGCCGTGCTTCGCCAACCCGTCGGGCGCCTACGTGAACCTCAACACGGACGGTACGGCGACGATCGTGACCGGCGCGCAGGAGAACGGCACAGGCGCCGTGATGGCGCTTCCGATCCTCGCCGCCGAGCAGCTCGGGCTGAAGCCCGAGGACTTCTCGCTGCTCTATCAGGACACCGACGCGGCACCGTCGGACGCGGGCTCGTGCGGTTCACAGACCACGTTCAACAGCGGCCGCGCGGTCGTCGAGGCGGCCGCCGACCTGCGCGAGCAGCTGCTCGACGCGGCGGCATCGGAGCTCGAGGTCGATCGGGGTGACCTGGAGCTCGTCGACGGCGCGGTTCGGGTGAAGGGAGCGCCTGAGAAGGCCGTCACGATCTCCGACCTGGCCGGGTCGGGCGTCACGTTCCACGGCAAGGGGTCGGGCAACCTGCCCGAAACCCCGCCGTGCGACGCGGGAGGCTGCGTCGGCAGGCTCGGGAGCGAGTCGTTCCTGGCTCCGCAGCTCATCACCCATGCGGCCCACGTCAAGGTCGACCGCGACACCGGCGTCGTCAGCGTCATCCGCGTGGCGGCCTCGCACGACTGCGGGACGATCATCAACCCGATCGGCGCCAACGGACAGGTGACGGGTGGCGTCGTCATGGGTGTCGGGCTCGCGCTCAGCGAGGGGACGCAGATCGACGAAGAGGGACGTCAACGCAACCCGCACCTGCTCGACTACAAGCTCGTCACGTCCGCCGACGCGCCGGAGATCGAGATCGCGTGGGTCGAGACCAACACTCCGAACGCGGGGCCGAACGGCTCGAAGGGCGTCGGCGAGCCGCCGTGCGTCGCGACAGCCGCGGCGATCGCGAACGCGATCACCAAGGTCATCGGAACGCAGGTCCGCAGGCTGCCGATGACGCCGGAGCGTGTCTGGGCGGCGACGGCCGGGGAAGGGAACGATGAGTAGCCGGTACTTCGAGCCTGCCAGTATCGAGGAGGCCGCTGCGCTGCTCGCCGAGCACCCCGGTGCCGACCTCGTCGCCGGCGGAACCGATCTGGTGGTCGGCGATCGGCAGGGGAAGCGACCTCTCGGCGACACGCTCGTCGCGATCCACCGGCTGTCGGATCTCCGCGGCCTCTCCGAGACGGACGACGGCGGCCTCAGGATCGGTGCGCTCGTCACGCACGCCGAGATCGTGGCGTCCCCCGTCGTGCAGGAGCGGTGGAGCGCGCTGTCGGACGCGTCGGTGCTCGTCGGCTCGCCCGCGACGCGAAACGCGGGCACGCTCGGCGGGAATGTGGCGAACGGCTCGCCGGCCATGGACACGGGCAGCCCGCTGCTCGTCTTCGACGCATCCGTCGAGCTGACAGCCGCGACCGGCACGCGGTCGCTTCCGCTCGTCGAGTTCTTCGAGGGGCCGGCGAAGACCGCCCGCGCTCCGAGGCGAGCTCGTCACGGGCATCGACGTGCCGCCGCTCCCTGCCGGCCGGGTGGGCAGCGCCTACGTGCGGCTCGAGTATCGCCGGGCCATGGAGATCGCCGTGGTCGGCGCGGCCGGGTTGATCGCGCTCGACGAGGGTGACCGCATCGTCGAGGGCAGGGTGGCGCTCACGGCCGTCGCCCCCGTCTGCCTGCGCGTTCCGGAGTCCGAGCGGCTGCTGGCCGATCAGCCGGCCTCGGCGGAGGTCGTCGCGCGGGCCGGCGAGGCCGCGGCGGCCGCGTCGAGCCCGATCGACGACGTACGGGCATCCGCCGTCTACCGGCGAGCGATGGTCTCGGTGATCACGCGGCGTGCGCTCGAGCGCGCGCTCGCCCGAGCGAGGGAGGCGGCATGAAGCATCCGGCGACGCTGACGGTCAACGGCCTTGCCTACGAGGTCGAGGTCGAGCCGCACCGCTCACTGCTCTCCGTGGTGCGGACCGAGCTCGGGCTCACCGGGTCGAAGGAGGGCTGCGACGACTCCGAGTGCGGTGCCTGCATGATGCTGCTCGACGGCCAGCCGGTGAACTCGTGCTCCTACCTCGCGCTGCAGGCGTCCGGACGCCCGATCACGACCGTCGAGGGGCTCGCGGACGGCGACGAGCTTCATCCGCTCCAGCGACTCATCCTCGAGGAAGGCGGCGTGCAATGCGGCTTCTGCACGCCCGGCATGCTGATCTCGGCCAAGGCGCTGCTCGACGGCAATCCGAGCCCGACCGAGAGCGACGTTCGCCTTGCGCTCGGCGGCAACCTCTGTCGCTGCACCGGCTACTCGAAGATCGTGGCGGCGGTCCTGCGAGCCGCGGAGGAGCTGCCCGGCCTAGCCTCTGGTTCGAATCGAGACCCGGGCGGGATGCCGCATGGCATGCTCTGAACCGACGGCATGACCTGGGTCGACGCTCTCGTGCTGCTGTGGGTCGCGCTCTCCGCGGTGATCGGCTACCAGCGGGGCCTGAGCGCGCAGCTCCTGTCGCTCGCAGGACTGGCGATCGGCGGGCTCATAGGCGCGCGGGTCGGGCCGCTGTTCCTTCCGGGCGGCGACGAGCTCGCCGTGGGTGCCGTTCGCGAGCCTGATCGGAGCCGTCGTCGGGGCGCTTCTGCTGCAGGCGACGGCGAGCCTCGTCGGCACCCGTCTGCGGTGGGCGATCTCGCGCAGCCCGCTCCGGCTGGCCGACTCCGCCGGCGGGGTCGTGATCGGCATCGGCGTCGGCCTCGCCGTCGCCTGGCTGGCCGCCGTCGCGGCGCTTCAGATCGAGGGAGCCGGCCTTCGCCAGAGCGTGCAGCGCTCGTCCATCCTCTCCGGGCTCGTCGACGTCGTACCGCCGCGTTCGGTGCTCAGGACCCTGGCGCAGCTCGACCCGTTGCCGCTCATCGCGGCTCCGCCGGATCTGGAGCTCCGAGAGCCTGATGGAAGCGTCCTGAGAACGCCGGTAACGTCCAAGGCCGGCCAGAGCGTCGTCAAGGTCGAGAGCGTCGCCTGCGGAGTCGGGGTCCAAGGCTCCGGCTGGGTCCTCCGCCACGGCCTCGTGGCGACGAACGCCCACGTCGTCGCCGGCGAGGAGGAGACACGCGTGGTCGCCCTGAACGGCCAGGTCTTGCCGGCCAGGCTCGTCTACCTCGACGCGGCCAACGACGTCGCCTACCTCCGCGTGCAGGGTCTGCGAGTCCCGCCGCTCGACCTGGCGAAGAAGGTCCCGTCGGACGACCAGGTGGTGCTGCTCGGCTACCCGAGGGACGGGCCGCTGACCGCAGTCGCGGGAACCGCCGGGACGCCGACGAACGTGTTCGCGCCCGACGCCTACGGTCGCCGGACGCGGCTGCGCACCGTCGTGCCGCTTCGCGGGAAGGTGCAGCGCGGCGACAGCGGTGGACCGGTGATCAACGACAAGGGCCGTGTCGTGGCCATGATCTTCGCCGCGAGCACCCGCGGTGCGAGCGGTTTCGGCGTGCCGACCGGAAGGATCCTCGAGGGCCTCGACTCGCCGCTACAGGCCGTCGACTCCGGTCCCTGCGCCTAGATCAACCGTCAGGCGCTCGAGCCAGGCTCTGAGCTCGACGACGAAGCGCGGGTCGATCGTGTGGTCGATCGGGGATTCCCGGTAGACGACGTCTGCGCCGGCGGCCGTCAGCCGCTCACGGGCATCGCGTCCCCACTCGACGCCGATGATCGGGTCGTGCGTGCCGTGACCGATGGCTGCCGGGAAACCCTCACGCCCGGACAGGTCGAGCTCGAAGCCCTCCACCGTGGGCATGAACCCCGACAGGGCGACGATGCCTGCCGGGGCAGGGCGTCCCGCGCCCAGAGGCCAGCGCGTAGGTCATCACGCAACCCTGCGAGAAGCCGCCGATGACCGTTCGGTCGATCGGCACGCCGGTCATGCCCGGCAGCGCGTCGAGCCATGCTGACAGCGATCCGCTAGGTGGTGAGGAACGTGGCAGGGTCCGGGTAGCCGATCTCGTGGACGGCGTACCAGTGCGCACCGCCCGGCGGTAGCGACAGCGGGCCGCGCGGCGCGACGCCGACGAGCCGGCCCTCGGGGTCGAGGGCATCGAAGAGGGGGAAGAGGTCGTGCTCGTCGGCGCCGCGCCCGTGCAGCAGGACGAGGGCACCGACCGGCTCGCCGGACGGCGCACGGACCCGGTGGATGAGGCTCATCGAGCCGTCCAGGCGCGCGCGGGTCCGGTAACGGCGTCAGCATGGGCTCGACCTTCTCGCGCAGGTGCTCGAAGGCGGGCGGCAGGATCAGCGCCTCACCCAGATGCTCAGGGTCCTCGTCGACGGAGAAGCCCGGGCCGACCGTCGCGATCTCGAAGAGTACGCCGCTCGGCTCCCGGAAGTAGATCGAGTGGAACCAGAAGCGGTCGATGATCGGGGTGGGTTGCGCCCCGGACGCCGCGGCCCGCTCGCGCCAGGCCTCGTGGTCGTCCATCGTCGACGCCCAGGCGACGTGGTGAACGGTGCCCGCCCCGGAGACGCCGCGCTCGGCCGGAGCCGGATCGTAGGCATAGAAGCCGCCGCGCCTCTCTCCGCGTGCCTCCCAGCGGTTGCGGCCGGCCGGCCTGAAAGCAAGCGCCTCCTCGAGCAAGGGCCGGCTGCGCGTCGGGCTCGCGCGCGTAGGCGCGCACCTCGTCGAACCCCTGGAGCGCAACCTCCGCGGGAACGTCCGGATGCATCGCGACCAGCGGCGCGTCGGTCGTCTCCACGACCGCGAGCTCGTGGCCGAGCCCTTCGGGGTCGGCGAAGCGCAAGCGTCCGTCCTCGTGCGCCACGTCGACGCCCTCGGCGCCGAGTCGCGCAGCCCAGAAGGTCGAGCGCCTCCTCGGACGCGACCCGCCAGACGATCCTGTGCACCATGCCGGCGCCGGCTCGCCCACGCGCTGCGCCGGGGTACTCGAAGAAGGTGATGTCGGCCCCGGGGCTGCCGGCCTCGTCCGCGTAGAAGAGGTGGTAGACGGTGGGGTCGTCCTGGTTCACGGTCTTCTTGACGAGCCGAAGCCCGAGCACGCGCGTGTAGAAGTCGACGTTCCCCGGGGCATCGCCCGTGATGCAGGTCACGTGGTGGATTCCCTCGAGCTTCACGAACCTCCCGTCAGTCGACCCAGGCTACCGGCTCGCCGAGGGGTCAAGTGAGCGAGAAGGGCAGATGCCACCCCGACGCTTGCCACGAGCGAGCGGCACCGCATCGAGCGACCTAACCACATCGCTACTCCGCGGACAAGGCGACCGTCGCCGCGAGGTAGCGTTCGCCTGGTGAAGCCGATCCTCGTGATCGAGCAGGATCCGCCGCTCGAGGGACTCGGTCTGCTTGCCGAGCGGCTCGAGCTGAGTGGGCTGCCCTACCGGCGGATCCAGACCTGGCGCGAGTCTCTCGACGAGGTACGGCCGGCCGCCTTCGCGGGCATCGTGCCGCTCGGGGGGAACATGGGCGCGCGGGACGAGGCCGATCATCCGTTCCTCGCCGAGGAGCGGCGCCTGCTCGCCGACGCTGTCGAGCAGGTGTGCCGGTGCTCGGCATCTGTCTCGGTGCTCAGATTCTGGCCGAGCGCTGGGGGCGACGGTGAAGGGGGTGGCTGCGCCCGAGATCGGCTGGCTCGACGTCGCTCCAACGCCCGCGGCTGACGGAGATCCGCTGCTCGGGCACCTAGAGGCGCCGACCGGCGTCTTTCAGTGGCATCTCGATGCCTTCGACCTGCCCGAGGGCGCGGTTCACCTCGCGACGAGCGCTCAGTACCCAAACCAGGCGTTCCGTCTCGGCGAGGCCTGGGGTGTCCAGTTCCACCCCGAGGTGGACTACGAGCAGTTCTCGATCTGGATCGCTAACCACCCGGGAGCAGCCGCGGCCTGCGGCCTCGACGAGGAGGCGATCCGAGAACGACGTCAGGCGCGGCGCGGCCGAGCCGGGCTCCCATGCGTTCCGGACGGGGCTCTTCGACGCCTTTCTCGAGCGAGCGGCCTCGATGTAGCGAGCCGGCCGCGGCGAGCCGCCTACGCGTTGGTCGCCGCCGACGAGGACGCGAGGTGCTGCCGGGCCTCGTCCTCGTGCGGCGGCGGCATGTGCGGCGTGCCGCCGATCAGATCGACGAACCAGTTCTCGAATCGCCCGAGCCGGCTGGTCTCGTAGCGGCGCCACGCCCGGTCGAGCTTCTTCTGGCGATGACGCTTGGCGAAGTCGTGACGCACGCGATCAGGGTTGTAGAACAGGTGAGCCCACGGCGACCAGGGCTTCGCCAGGCGCCAGACGCCGACGATTCCGGCCGGCAGGAAGAAGATCGCCAGCGTTCCGAGGAAGTACTTCCCCTTGAGGAGCGTGGCGATCGCGAAGAGCACGGTGACCGCGATGATCGTCGAACACGACGGACCTCGGCTCGGTGGCGCTCGCGTCGTCGTCCCCGAAGGGGGACGGAGCGTGACGAGGAGCAGCCCGCCGAGCATCACGCCGATGATGGTCGCGTCGATCGAGGAGCGGCCTTCCCGGCTCCAGTACACGTCCTTGAGGTGGAAGATGAGCGCGAACTCGTCCAGGACGAACGCTGCGCCCACGCCGAACAGGATCGCCGCGATCGTCGCGACGATCCCGCTGTCGGCGTAGCGCGTGAACGAGACGAGCCCACCGAGCAGGACCAGGATGATGCCCGGCACCATGTGGTGGAGGTGCACACCGCCGACGTTGCCGCTTCCCCAGCCGCGCGTGCGGGCGAGGCGCGTGTAGCCGCGGGTCAGCGCGAAAGCGATGATGAAGCGACGAGGAGCACGAAGAGTCGGCTCCTTGCCTGCGTCGTAGATGTGCTCGGTGTAGCCCGGGATGAAGCGGAGGATGTCCATCGACCGCCGTTAGCGTACCGAGCGTGCCACCCGAGCATATCTCAACCCGGTACGCGCTCGACGACGCCGGCTCCTTTGCGTGGATCGCGGACCCGGCCGAGGGGATCCAGCGGGCCTCGGCCGCGATCGCGGTCAGCGGCGGCTGTCTCGTGGTCGACCCGGTCGAGGCGCCCGGGCTCGACGTCGGCGCTCGCTGAGATAGGCCCCGTCGTCGGAGTCGCGACGCTTCTCGATCGACACCAGCGAGATGCCGCTGCGATCGCCGCGCGGTCTGCGCGTGCCCAGGCTGATCCCGCGGGCGCTCGAGGGGGCGGGCGTCGGCGGTCGACGGCGTCGAGGAGCGCGCAGTCGTGACTCGCACGTGGCTGGCGTGAGGCGCTCCTCTGGGTTCCCGAGCGACAGTCTGCTCGTGTGCGCCGAGACGCTCGGGACGGCTCCGTTCTGTCTCGTGCGCGAGGGCGACCGGTTGGGACTGCACCCCCTTGCACGGCTGCTTCGCGTGCGGCGGCGCCTTCGCACGGGCTCGAGCCCGAGCGTGATCGCGGTCGGCCACGGCCCTCCACTTCTCGACGGAGCAGCGTGCGGCGCTCTCCGCGGCGCTCGCGCATCCTCTCCGCGATCTGCCGCGGGCCTGGGCCCGGTCGGCCCGGATCGCGGCCGGGTGGAGGAGGGCCGGGTGACGGCGAGGCATCTCCGCGCAGGTCGCCGACGGCGACGAGCAGCGGACGACGGCTCTCGAGCTCTTCTCTCGATCTCGTCTTCGTCTTCGCGATCACTCAGCTCTCGCACCTCCTCGTCGAGCATCTCGATCTCGAGGGCGCCGCGCAGACCGCTTTCCTGCTGCTCGTCGTCTGGTGGGCGTGGATCTACACGACCTGGATGACCAACTGGTTCGATCCCGACGCGATCGCCGTGCGCGCGGTGCTGATCCTCGTGGCGCTCGCAAGTCTCCTCATGGCGATAGCGATTCCCGACGCCTTCGGCGAACGGGCGGTGATGTTCGCCGCGAGCTACGCGGGACTCCAGATCGTGCGCAACGCGTTCGCGGCCTTCGCGAGCCCTCCGGGGAGCGTCCACCGCGAGAACTTCGTGCGGATCCTGCTCTGGTCGGTCGGCGTCGGCGTGCTGTGGGTGGCCGGCGCGTTCCTACCCGAGCGAGGCCCGCATCGCTGTCTGGCTCGTTGCGCTCGTCGCCGACTACGCGAGGGCCCTATGCCGGCTACTGGGTGCCGTCTCTCGGGCGCGTGGGCACCGAGGCATGGCAGATCGAGGCCGTCGCACTTCGCCGAGCGGTTCCAGCTCTTCGTCATCATCGCCCTCGGCGAGTCGATCGTCGTCACCGGCCTGACGGCGTCAGAGCTCGACCTCGACGCGGCGACCGTCGGTGCGATCGCGGTCGCGTTTCTCGAGCTCGGCGGCTCTGTGGTGGCTCTACTTCGACTACGTGGCGCGGATCGCTCAGCTGCGCCTCACCCTGTCGGACGATCCAGGTCGGCTGGCCCGGGATGCGTACACCTACATCCACATCCCGATCATCGCCGGAGTGATCGTCACCGCGGTCGGCGACGAGCTCGTGATCGCCCACCCGACCGAGCGTCTCGACGCGGCCGAGCTGGCGGCGGTGGTCGGCGGACCGGCGCTCTACCTGATCGGCCACGTCGCCTTCCGCTTGCGCATGACCGGAACGCCCAGCGTCAAGCGGCTGGTGGCAGCTGTGGCCTGCATGGGTGCGGGCGTGCTCGGCCTCTGGATGGATGCGATCTGGGTCGCGGCCGTCGTGCTCGGGATCCTCGTCGCCCTCATCGCCTGGGAGCAGATCGCCGGCGCGCGCCGCCGGGCGCGCGGTGAGCCGAGCCCGATCGACCGGCTGCTCGCGGACGCGGGCTAGCCACCCGTTCCGGGGGTGGAGAATCGGAGGACGGAAGCGCCGCCGGCCGGCCGTGCCGCGCGCCTGCCCTCGCCTCCGGGGCGATCGCCGGCCGCATGGCCCGGGCCGATCGAGCCGGCCGGTCAGATCAGGCTCGCCTCGCGCAGGTAGCTCGCGTCTCCGATCCGTTCGAGATGCGCGCGCCGTCTACCGTGGCGGTCGACTCGCAGCTCGATCTCGGTGAGGCTCGCGTTCCCGAGGTTGAAGGTGAACGAGTCGGGCTCGCGGTGGTCGATGCGAAGCGCCCAGCGGATCAGGCCGCAGGTCGTTCCGCCGTGAGACACGACGAGCGGCGTCCCGCCGCCGGTGAGGAGGGCGTTCCCTGCCTCCGCAACGCGCTGCCAGAACGCACCGATCGTCTCGCCGTCGTGGCCGGCGTCGTCGGGGTGCCAGAGGTCGTCGTAGGGCAGGTGTTCGAGCATCTCGCGAAGCGTGAAGGGCGTCACGGCGCCGCTCCCGAACTCGAGCAGCCGATCGTCGATCTCGACGTCGAGCCCGAGCGCCGCCGCGCACGTTTCGGCGGTCTGCCGGGCGCGGACGGCCGGGCTGGAGACGACGCGCGTCGGGGCTGTCCCGAGCGAAGCGAGGTGTGCCGCGACGTCCTCTGCCTGCCTGATCCCGAGCGGGGTCAGCGGATCCGACGGGTCCCAGCGGTGGTCGGGCCCCGAGGTCGCGTGACCGTGGCGGAGGAGTAGCAGCCGAGCTGCCGACACGCCTGTCACCGTACCGGCCGCGGAAGCCGGCGCGTCACCGCCGTTAAGAAACGTTCACACTCCGCGGCAGACAGCTCACCGCCAGGTACCGTTCCAGTATGTCGCCTTCGCGTAAGTGGATCCTCCCACTCGTTCTCGTCCTCGTCGTCGTGGGCTTCATCGCCCTGACGCTGCGCCCGGGCTCCTCCGAGAAGAGCGAGACCTACTCGGGCCTCGTGCAGCGCGTCACAGACGATCCGGGGTCGGTGCAGGAGGTGGTGTTCTCACCCAACCGGCAGGGCATCGAGGCGACGCTCACCGACGGGACGAAGATCAAGACGAGCTATCCGAGCGACCAGGCGCAGATCCAGTTCCAGGACCTGCTCGTCGAGAAGGACGTGAAGTTCGACTCCAAGGGCACCGGCGCTTCGAGCTGGGGGTTCCTCCTCTACCTGCTTCCGTTCGTCCTCATCATCGCGCTCTTCCTCTTCATCGCCCGGCGAAGCCAGGGTGGCGGTTCGAAGGTGATGAGTTTTGGGAAGTCGCGGGCGAAGCGGATGTCGCCTGATTCGCCGAAGGTGACGTTTCGGGATGTTGCTGGGGCGGATGAGGCGGTTGAGGAGTTGCATGAGATTAAGGAGTTTTTGGAGAATCCGAAGAAGTTTCAGGCGTTGGGGGCTCGGATTCCGAAGGGTGTGTTGTTGTATGGGCCGCCTGGGACGGGGAAGACGTTGTTGGCTCGGGCTGTGGCGGGTGAGGCTGGGGTTCCGTTTTTTTCGATTTCGGGGTCTGATTTTGTGGAGATGTTTGTGGGTGTTGGTGCTTCGCGTGTGAGGGATTTGTTTGAGCAGGCGAAGCAGGCGTCGCCTTGTATTGTGTTTATGGATGAGATTGATGCGGTTGGGCGGCATCGTGGTGCGGGGTTGGGTGGTGGTCATGATGAGCGTGAGCAGACGTTGAATCAGTTGTTGGTTGAGATGGATGGGTTTGAGTTGAAGGATAATATTATTTTGATTGCGGCTACGAATCGTCCGGATATTTTGGATCCGGCGTTGTTGCGGCCGGGTCGGTTTGATCGTCAGATTGTGGTTGATCGGCCTGATCGGAATGGTCGGCGGCGTATTTTGGAGGTGCATACGCGGGGTAAGCCGATTGCGGTGGAGATTGATTTGGATACGTTGGCTGCTGGGACGCCTGGGTTTACGGGTGCTGATTTGGCGAATTTGGTGAATGAGGCGGCGTTGTTGGCGGCTCGGCGTGGGAAGAAGACGATTGAGATGGTGGAGTTGGAGGAGGGGATCATGCGGGTGATTGCTGGTCCTGAGAAGCGGACGCGGTTGTTGTCTGAGCATGAGCGGAAGGTGACGGCGTATCACGAGATGGGTCATGCGTTGGTGGGTCATTATTTGCCGAATTGTGATCCTGTGCACAAGATCAGTGTGATTAGTCGTGGGCAGGCGTTGGGGTACACGATCTCGTTGCCGCGGGAGGATCGTTTCCTCCAGACCCGATCGGCTCTTCTCGATCAGATGGCGATGACCCTGGGCGGCCGGGCGGCCGAGGAGCTCGTGTTCCACGAGTACACGACCGGCGCGTCGAACGACCTGGAGAAGGTGACCTCGACGGCGAAGCAGATGATCATGCGCTTCGGCATGTCCGAGAAGCTCGGGCCGCGCACGCTAGGCCACAATCACGGGATGCCTTTCCTCGGCCGGGACATCTCTGCCGAGCCGGATTACTCGGACGAGGTCGCCCGCGAGATCGACAACGAGATCCGCCGCATCGTCGAAGAAGCACACGAGCGCGCGCGCGCGGTTCTCACCGAGCACCAGGACGCGCTGCACCGTGTGTCCCAGATCCTGATCGAGCGGGAGACGATCGACAAGGATCAGTTCGAGCGGCTGCTCGCCGGAGAGGCCGAGGAGTCCGTCTTCGCCGAGCCGGAGACGAGCCCGGAGACGCCGGCAGAGGCGGAACAGAAGCCGCGCTCGGAGCCGCAACCGCGGCCGTTTCCGATGCCGGGCGGCGCGACGCCCTAGCTCAGCCGACCGGTCTGCAGTCGATCTCGTGCGGAGCCAGGCGTTTTAGGCGCCGATCGCGCAGCTCGGCTTGAACAGGCCTGTCGGATCGACCGCAGCCTTGATCTCGCAAAGCCGCTCGTAGGTACCAGCCGGGAACGCGCTGGACATCTCGGCGGGGCGGTCGCTGAAGTTCATGAACCGCCCGGCTCGCCAGGGCTCGAGGGCGGAATGTAGCCGCTCCAGAGACACCTCGACAGCCGTGCCCATCTCGGGCGACATGGCCATGCCGACGCCGTAGTGCGCGAACTCCGCGTCGAGCTTCTCGACCGCCCCATGATCCTCGCCGCCCCGGGCGAGCGCGCCGCCGAGCTGGCGGAACTCGACCGACAGGAGGGGCGACCCCGTGCCCGGACCTGCGACAGCGAGCGTCGCTGCGATCGCGTCCGGCGTCAGCTCGGTGACGAGCATTCCGTCTCCGATGCCGGGCACCGGCTGGGGGGGATCCATGTGGAGCGCAGGCAAGCCCGACGGAGTCATCGTCTGGACCGTGTCCACCGTGGGGGCGAGCCCGCGCAGGGGTCGCAGGAGCTCGCTGCCGTCAACCTCGGAGCCGATGTAGGCCGACTCCACGACGACGAACGAGTTGCCACGGAACGGCTCGGGGATCTCGGGGATGGGCGGAAGCTGCAGCAGCCGGCCCACCGAGGTCAGCTCGTCGGGGACGGTCGCCACCCACTCCCGGTACGCATTGAGCACGTCGCTCGCCAACTCGATCGGCCAGAACAGGTTCCCCGCATACAGCTCGGGCACAGGATGCAGCTCGAACTCGAGCGCCGTCACGACTCCGAAATTGCCGCCACCGCCGCGGAGCGCCCAGAAGAGGTCACCGTTCTCGCTCTCGGACGCTCGGCTCATCTCGCCGTCGGCGGTTACAAGCTCGACCGCAGTCACGCTGTTGGCCGCGAGCCCGTACTTCCGGCCGAGCCAGCCGATCCCTCCGCCGAGGGTGTACCCGACGACGCCGACGTCCGGCGCGGAGCCCGAGAGCGGTGCCAGGCCGTGCGCCTCGGCCGCCGCGACGACGGGAGCCCAGACGACCCCGGCCTCGACGCGTGCCGTGCGCGTGCCGGCGTCCACGCCGAAGCCGGTCAGCCGTGCCATGTTCAGCAGGAGCGCCCCGTCGAGGCTCCGCGTTCCGCCCGGCGCGCCGTGTCCTGTCCCTTGCGCTGCGAGCCGAAGGCCGGCCTCGCGTGCGGCGTCGATCGCCGCCTTGACGTCATCCGAGCCCGTGGGGAAGACCACCGCCTCGGGCCGCTGGTCGGCTGCGAGGTTCCAGGCCTGCCTGGCGGAGTCCCACGCATCGTCGCCAGGAAGCACGACCTCGCCCTCGATCGCCGCGCGCAGAGCTCCGCCGAGGTCAATGGGGTGCGTTGTCATCACTACCTCCTCGAGTTGATCCAGCGGAGGCGGTAGAGGGCCGCACCGCTCCGCGGCGGATCCTAGCCGCAGGTACCCTCCGTCGGTGCTCGGGCCCTCCGACGCTACTCCCGCAGTCTTCATTGCCGTCGCCCCGACGGCCGCCTGATGGGCGAGCAGCTCACTGCCGAGCAGCACGCGAGGCTGACCGCTGAACTGGCCGTGCTCGAGGGGCCGAGACGGACCGAGGCCGTAGCGGCCATCGCTGCTGCACGGGCCCATGGCGATCTCTCGGAGAATTTCGAGTACCACGCGGCGAAGAACGAGCAGGGTCTGCTCGAGCGACGCATTACGATTCTCCGGGCGAGGCTCGACAGCGCCGAGATCGTCGAGCGCGCCGGCTCGGACGCCGTTGAGGTCGGCTCGCACGTGACGATCGAGGACGACGACGGCGACCGGCTCGAAATCGAGATCTCGAACCTCGGCGGCGAGGGCGCGGTGTCGTCGTCGTCTCCGCTCGGAGCTGCGCTCCTCGGCAAGCGCGTCGGAGAGGACGCCGAGGTCCCAGCGCCGCGCGGCTCCTGGAAGGCGACCGTCGTCGAGATCCGCTAGCGCGCTAGTCGCCGCCCTCCTGCTGCTCGAGCAATCGCGCCGTCGCAGCCGGCGGCCAGCCGCCCTCCCACGCGTCGGTTCGCCAGGCGGCGACAGGCCCGCCATGGGGTGCGGTGCGCACGGTCTCGGCGTCGGTGTGCGCCTCCGCTGCGATCTGCGCGTACACGTCGACGACGTCGTCGAGGTCACGGCGTGAGGCGCTTTCGGTCGGCTCGAGCGTGAACGGCTCGGGCGACGTCACCGGGTGGTGGCTCATCCAGTGGCCTGGGAGGCCGTAGTCGGTGATGCCGGTTGCGGATGTCCTCCGTGCCGACGCCGGTTTCCTCCCTGAGCGTCTCGACGCTGTAGCGCACGACATCGAGGCGGCGGTCGGCGATTGTCGGGGAAGGCAGTCGAGATCCCCGGCACGCGCTCGAGCCGTCGCTGGACGTAGTTGTTGTTCAGCACGGCGTAGCGCGCGACGTCGGCCATGCGCTCTGGCCCGATCGCCCGGATCCACGCGTACGCCTTGACGAGCGACGGGACGTTGCCCAGGTAGCCGGCGATCCTGCCGACGCTCTCGGGCCGGTCGTAGTCGCGTCGGTACGTGTCGCCGTTTCGCACGATGACCGGCACCGGCAGGAAGCGCGCAAGCTCCGCGGTGACGCAGATCGCACCGACGGCCGGGCCGTACAGGGAGATCGGCGCGCCGAACGTCTTGTGCAGGTTGAAGTGGGCCAGGTCGAAGCCGCAGTCGCGGGCGCGCGAGATGCCGAGCGTCGCGTTGGCGTTCGCCTGGTCGAACCCGCACAGACCTCCGGCCTCGTGGACGACCTCGGCAATCCGGTCGATCTCCGGGTTGAAGATTCCGGTGTCCTCGGGGTTGTTGAGCAAGAGCCCGGCCGTCCGTTCGGAGACGGCCGCCTTCACCGCGTCGACCTCGGCGTAGCCCTCGGGGTCCCGGCGCGACCTCGATCACCTTGAACCCGGCCGCGGCAGCCGTCGACGGGTTCGTCGGGTGGGAGGCGAACTCGCTGATGATCTCGTCGCGCTGCGTCTCACCCCGGCTCTCGTGGTACGCGCGGATCACGAGAACGCCGCCGAAGATCGCGTGCGCGCCTCCGAACCCCTGGAGCGAGCAGGCGTCCATGCCCGACAGCGACTGGAGGCAGCCGCCGAGCTCGAAGAGCAGCCGGAGAACGCCCTGGAGGCATTCGTCGGGCTGCGTCGGGATGTAGCTCCGCGAGCTTCGGCGAGCGGGTGATCAGTTCGTTCACGACCGGCGGGTACTTGGGCGTCGTCGTCGCCGCGGTCATGTCCGGAGCGACGTTGTGCCCGAGCGACATCTGGGACAGGCGGGTGAAATGGCGAAGCACCTGCGGCTGGCCGAGCTCGGGAAGTGTCGGCGGCTCGTCACGTCGCAGTACGGCCGGGAGATCGCCCGGGCGTCTTTCGCCGTCGAAGCCGGGAACGAGGATCCCGCGCTCGCCCGGCGAGCCGAGCGCCGTGACGAGCGGCTCGTGCCAGGCTGCCGCGTGGAAGCGGCCGTCCGCGCTCACGCGAGGACCTCCTCGAGGGCCGTGGCGAGCCGGTCGATGTCGGCCCGCGTATGCAGCTCCGTCACGCAGTAGAGCGCGCACTGCCCGAGCTCCGGGTAAGGGCCGGCAAGCGTGTTGCCGCCGAGGATCCCCCGCTCCAGCAGAGCGGCGTTGACCTCCGCGACGGTACGGCCGCTCGGGCCGAAGTCGACCACGACCTCCTTGAAGCCTGGCCCGCTGAGCCGGCTCGCGACGAGGCTCGGAATCTCCGCAAGCAGGTCGATCAGCGTAGGCGCGCCTACGTAAGATCGTCTCGCCGAGCTCGCGCATGCCTGCCGGGCCCATGACGGAGAGGTAGGTCGCGGCCACGATGCCCGCGAGCGCCGAGCTGCAGCCGGTGAAGTCGGTGGCCTGGCCGCGCGTCTCGTAGGACGTCGCCTCGAAGTTCCCCCAGAAGTAGTCGTGCTCACCCGGGCGCTCGGTCGGGACGGCCACGATGTAGATCGCAGGGAGCTCGGCGGCGAGCCGTTCGTCGAGGCGCGTCGCCAGGAAGCCCGCGGACGACCCGCCGCAGCTCATGTGGTGGCCGAGCGGCTGGAGATCGCCACACGCGAGGTCGGCACCGTAGCTTCCGGGCGGCGCGACGACGCCGAGCGAGACCGGGTCGGCGCCGACGACGAGCATCGCGCCCTGACTGTGCACCAGGTCCGCGATCGCCTGCACGTCCGGGTCGAGGACGCCGAGGTAGCTCGGCATCTCGACGTAGAGGCCCGCCGCCCCGGCGAGCTCGGCTTCGAGCGCCTCGAGATCGAGCGCGCCCGTCCCCGGTTCGAAGGGGATCTCCGTAGCCTCCATGGCGCGCGGCAGGCGCGACGTGATCTGCCGGCGGCGGTGCGGTCCCGCGCTTCGGGCGAGGAGCACGCGGGATCTGCCGGTAACGCGCGCTGCCATCAGGAGCGAGATCGCTGCGCCCCAGCCCCAGTCGTAGGTCGGGACCGTGGCGAGATCGAGCCCGACGAGCTCCGCGAGCAGGCTTTGGTACTCGAACAGCGCCTGGTAGGCACCGAACGTCGAGGCCGGCCCGAGACCGAAGAACGCAGTCGTGAACTCCCCGCGTGAGCCGATCTCGTCGCACACCGCGGGTACGTGGTGCTGCCAGCAGCCTCCGCCCAGGAACGACAGGAGATCGTCACAGGAACGGTTCTCGGCGAGCGTCCGGTCGAAGGTACGCCGAAGCTCCGCCTCCGAGACGAGTGCCGGCGGCAGCTCGAGCGGGGTCGTGGTACGAAGACGAGTGGGCACGGCGGCGAAGAGCTCGTCGAGGTCGGCGACGCCGACCTCCTCGAGCATCGCGGCAGTCGTGCCGGGCGCCGTGTTCGGGATGTAGGGGTGGGCCGCGAGGTCGCTCACGCGTAATCGCCTCCTCCTGGCTGGATGGGCTGCGCCGATTCGTACGAGAGGCCGAGCCGCATGTCAACTCCCTAACGCATGCTTGCGTTATGCAACTATGCATAACGCAGATATGCACTAGGATCATTATGCAATTCTGTGGAACTCGCATGAGATCCGACGCTCGAAACCCGTTCCGGTACGGCGCCCTCGCTCTCGACGAGGCGTTCACGGATCGCGAGGAAGAGCTCGCGGAGCTCACGGCCGATGTCCGCAACGGCCAGGACGTCGTCGTCTTCGCGCCGCGGCGCTACGGGAAGTCGTCGCTCATCTGGCGCGCTTCGCAATCTCTGATCGCCGAGGGCGTGCTCGTCGGTCACGTCGACCTGATGACGACGCCGACGAAGGGGCGGCTTGCCGAGAAGCTCGCCCGGACGATTCACGAGGACATCGCATCACCCCTCTACCGTGCGCGCGAGCGGCTGCGGATCTTCCGAGGCCTCCGCATCGCGCCCGTGATCACCGTCAGCCCGGACGACGGCTCGCCGAGCTTCAGCTTCGATGTGGCGCATCGCCCCGAGGACGTCGATGCGACCCTCGAGCGCCTGCTGCAGCTTCCCGGCATGCTCGCAGCCGAGCGCGGGCGCCGCGTCGCGATCGTCCTCGACGAGTTTCAGGAGATCGTCGAGATCGACCGCAGCTTGCCGAAGCTCATGCGCTCGGTCTTTCAGGAGCAGCCCGAGGTCGCCCACGTCTATCTCGGCAGCAAGCGGCACATGATGCAGCGGATCTTCAACGACGAGAACGAGCCGTTCTGGAGAAGTGCCAGGCAGATGGAACTCGGCACGATCCGCGCCGGCGCGTTCGCCGACTACATCGAAGGGCGTTTCTCGGGGACGGGACGGACGGTCGGTCGGAGGGTGACCGACCGCGTGCTCGGGATCACGTCGGGCCATCCGTACGCGACCCAGGAGCTCTGCTACTTCCTCTGGGACGAGACGCCGGCCGGCGGTGAGGCGACCCCCGCGGAGCTCGACGAGGCGGTGACGCGGGTGATCCGGTCCGAGCACGCGCACTTCAGCCTGGTCTGGGAGAAGGCCGCCACCGCCCAGCGGCTGGTGCTCCAGGCGCTTGCCGTCGAGGACGGAAGGCCCCTTACCGAGGAGTACCGGCGGCGGCACCAGCTCCCGGGCACGTCGACGGTGCAGCGGGCTCTGGAGGCGCTCGTGAAGGACGAGCTCGTCGTCCGCGAGAACGGCGTCTACCGCATCGGGGAGCCCTTCCTCGCCGAGTGGCTACGGCGGGTGGAGTCGTAGGCTCAGTACCGGTCCAGCTCGCGGAGGCGCTCGTCCGAAATACCGAAGTGATGAGCGAGCTCGTGAACGACGACATGTCGGATCTCCGCCCGGAGGCGCTCGGGATCGCCCGCGCTGATCCGTTCGATCGGCCGGCGGTAGAGCGTGATCCGGTCGGGAAGCGCGAACAGGTACGACGACGTGCGCCGGGTCAAGGGCACGCCCTGGTAGAGGCCGAGCCGGTTCGGGTGGCCCGGCGCCTCGTGCTCGATCTCGATCGCGACGTTGTCGATCCGTTCCGCGATGTCGGGGGGCAGCGCTGCGAGCGCCTCGTGGACGATCTCGGCGAACTCCTCGTCGGAGTCAGGCAAGGACGAAATCGACGACGGTGTCAGGGGTCGCAACTGCGACCGAGCCGTACAGCGGTCATCTGCCCTTGAACGCCTCGACGAGCAGGCCCGCCTGCTCGGTCGTGAGGCCCGTGAACTCGAACGTGAGCCGCGCCGAGTCGAAGGTCGGCGGCCCTGGTCGATTCGCGTCCGGATCGCGCGATCCCGTCATCTCCGCGCGCACGTGCTCGAGCGGGATGCCGTCCGTGCGGGCGATGCGCTCCACCATGAGTACCGCACAGGCGGTGACCCCCGAGAGGAAGAGCTCCGCCGCCCCGGGCTCCTCGCCGGGCCCGTTGTAGGGCGGGAAGCCGTAGTCGTCGACGACGAAGTTGTTCGTCCGGACTCGTCCGAGCGCTCTGCCGGGCATCCCGCTCGACGACGTTTCAGCGCTCCACGTCAGTGTCGCCACCGTTCCTCCTTCGTCTCGCGAGGAACGATACTGATGCGACTGCGCGTACGGGCCTGACCCGTCGCGAGCGCCGCCGATTCGATGTCGGGAGCCTGACCTGTCCGCCGCCCCGACGTGTAGGGGCCGGACCTGTCCGGCCCTGACCTGTCCGGCCGTCTACTCGCGATCGCGGCGGAGCGGCTGACACATGCAGTGAACGCCTCCGCCCGCCCAGAGAAACTGATCCATGCACGGGTCGTAGACCTCGAACCCGAGCGCGCGCAGCCTCGCGTTCAGCTCGACGGCGAAGGACGTGGACAGCACGCGCTCGTTACCCAGCGCGACCACGTTGCAGCCGAGGCCCATCGTCTCCCGGAACGAGACCGGCACGATCTCGACGCCCTTGTCGCGCAGCCAGCTGACGATATCGGGCGGCGTCGTGTCCGGGCAGACGGCGGCGAGGGTGGGAGCCAGCATGCACACCATCAGGTCGATGTGGACGTAGAACTCGTCGATCGGGGCGTACTTGACCTCGAGACCCTCGGCCTCCATCCAGCCGCCGACCTGTCGCGCCGCAACCTCCTCACCCCGGCCGCCCGTGTACCCGATCAGCGCGGCATCCCGGTAGAACCAGGTTGAAGTCGCCGCCCTCGAAGCAGCCGGCCGAGACGAGGTCGTAGACGGGGATGTCGTGCTCGACGTAGAAGCGGAGCGCCGTCGCGTACTCACCGCGCCTACGCGGGCTGGCGAGCTGGCAGATGAACCGCGCCGAACGGAGTCATGAACGACGAGTCACGTGCATAGACCCCGTAGCTGAGCTCCTCGCGCGGCTCGAGCTCGTGCACCGCGACGTCCGCCTGCCGGTAGCAGTCGACCATCTCCGCGTACTGGGCCCGCGCAGCGGCGCGGTCGAACTGCCGGCCGAGCCGAAGCGACTCGCGGACGAGCGCCGAGTACTTCGCGTTCTCCTCGCCCAGCCAGGCGAAGCCGTCGGCCGAGCCGAGGAGGACGTCGCGCAGGACCCCGTACTCGTTCTCGATTCCCCAGCTCTCAGGGCGCGGGGTCCCGCCTCCCTCGACTCGGGCTCGGAGTGGTGTAGTGACCTCGATCGCCGTCATGACGCGCCTCCGTTCCGGGGGATCAGCTGCACCTGCGCCAGTATGCCCCTACGCGTTCCAGGGTGTCGCGTGCCTCTCATACTCGAACTCACGTGCTCCCGGTACCTTGACTGCAGGTATCAACGAGTTGAACGAGGAGGTAGTGGATGAGTCGGGTTCGCAAGCTCGTGCTCGCCGGAACGCTGGTGCTCGCTTTGAGCGGCCTCACCGCGGGGATCGCGCTCGCCACCGGCGGTGACGACGGCAGCAGCGAGGAGCCCGCTCTCAGCGGGTCAGCGCTCGAGAAGGCATCTGCGGCCGCCCTTGCACACACGGGCGGGGGAACCGTCACGGAAACGGAGACCGGCGACGGGGGCGCGGCGTTCGGCGTCGAGATCCGACTCGACGACGGGCGCCAGGTCGAGGTTTCGCTCGACGAGAACTTCAAGGTGGTCGGCGAGGAAACGGACGACGACTCGCCGAACGGCGACGACGCCGGGCCGAACGACGACTAGAGTCTCGCGCGCGCGGCCGGGCGGGTTCTGCTAGATAGGGGAGTGCGAACGCCACGAGAGCGTCGCGCTCCCCTCGGGCGTCGAGGTGAGCCTTTTCGTGAAGGAGGCGAGACTATGACCTTGCAGATCGGCGACGTAGCTCCGGACTTCGAGGCGGAGACGACCGAAGGCCGGATCAGCTTTCACGACTGGATCGGGGATTCGTGGGCAGTGATGTTCTCCCATCCGAAGGATTTCACTCCGGTCTGTACCACCGAGCTCGGCTACATGGCGAAAGTGAAGCCGGACTTCGACGAGAGAAACGTGAAGATCATCGGCCTGTCGGTCGATCCGGTCGACCGCCACTCGGATTGGGCCGCCGACATCGAGGCGACACAGGGGCATGCCCCGAACTACCCGCTGATCGGCGACGTCGACTTCCAGGTTTCGAAGCTCTACGGGATGCTTCCGGCAAGCACGTCGGGAGACCCGCTCGAGCGTACGCCGGCCGACAACCAGACCGTGCGAAACGTGTTCGTAATCGGCCCGGACAAGAAGATCAAGCTGATCCTCGTCTACCCGATGACGACCGGCCGGAACTTCGACGAGGTCCTGCGCGTGATCGATTCTCTCCAGCTGACCGCCAAGCATCGCGTGGCAACACCAGTGAACTGGCAGAACGGCGAGAACGTGATCATCGCCGGCTCGGTCTCGAACGACGAGGCGAAGGAGATCTATCCCGACGGCTGGGACGAGCCTCGGCCCTACATCCGCATCGTTCCCGACCCGAGCTGATCGCCTGCAGCCGAAGACGCCACGAAGGCGGCGACGTCAGGGCTCGTACGACCACAGGAGACGAAGCCGCCCCAGCGCGGTGGGGCAGCTTCCGTGCGCGCGGTGGGGCTTCAGATCAGCTGTCGATCAGTCGGCGGCGCTCGAGCTCGCCTCTGCTGGTTCCTCGAGCGCGAACGATCCGTACTCGATGCCATTCGCGGGCTCGTAGGTCAGGAGTAGGACGCCCGTGCCGGAGGCTTGCGTAGCGGCGAGCCTCAATCCCTTCGGTTGGGTGCCATCGGCGAAGAGGCGCTTGCCGCTGCCGACCACGACCGGGAAGATCCACAGCCGGTACTCGTCCACCAGATCGTGCTCCAGCAGCGTCTGGATGAGGTGCGAGCTCCCGAAGACCAGCAGCTCCGGGCCGTCCTCGTCCTTGAGCTTCGCCACCTCCCCGGCGACATCGCCTTCGATCAGGATGGAGTTGCTCCAGTCCACCTTGTCGAGTGTCGTCGAGGCGACGTACTTCGTCGCACCGTTCAGCGCGTCGGCACCCGGGTCATCGGTCACACGCGGCCAGTGGGCAGCGAAGATCTCGTAGGTTTTCCGTCCGAGGAGCAGTGCGAAGGGACGGCCCAACGACTCCCCCATGGTCGTTCCCATGACCTCGTCCCAGTAGTTGACCGACCACCCTTCATGCGTGAAGCCGCCGGACGGATCCTCCCCGGGACCTCCGGGAGCCTGCATGACGCCGTCCAGCGTCAGGAACGTGCTGACAACGAGCTTTCTCATCTGCTGCACCCCTTCGGTGGTTCGGTGGAGCTCGGCCGCCGTGCATGCCGCCGAGTCATGGCGTTCGGTCCTTTGACTCGAGGCGATCCTCGAAGTCATCGGCAGAGCAGGACAGGAGCCGGCCGTCGATTGCGGCCCTAGCCGCCCGCACTCTCGGAGTCGGCTGCTGGTCGCACGATGCAGCGGGACTTGTGGGCTGCGTCGCTCGGGTCGGTCACGCCATCATCGAAGCAGACCCGTATGAGAGTCATCCGGCGGCGGCCGATCTCGTTCTTCCCGCTTCCGGGCGACAACGAGTAGGTACTCGTAGTGGTATTCCGCCGGGCCGTCGGGGGCGCCTCGGTTCGCGCGCGTCGCGAACTCCACGGAGTCCCGCTCGAGCGCAGCCGCGCGGTCCGGCCTGTCGGTGAGGAATGCCTGAAGGGCGATCACGGGCCCGAAGGTCTCGTTGAAGAGCTCGAGGTAGGCAAGCGGGCTCGAGGCTCTCTCCACGTACTCCCGGCGTGTCATTTCGAGCGAGTCGACGCGATCGCCGAAGAGCTCGCGTACGTGCTCCTCGTTCCCCCACAGGATCGGAGGCAGCGCGCCAGGGGGCGGTGGTGGCCCGTAGCGCGCCATGGCCGCGAAGAACTCCCCGGCCAGGCCCTCGGGTGTGAAGTTGATCATGCCGATGGTGCCCCCGGGCCGGCACACGCGCAGGAGCTCGTCCGCCACCTGCTGATGCTCGGGGGCGAACATCGCGCCGAACGACGAGGTGACGACGTCGAACTCGCCATCGCGAAACGGCAGCTCCTCGGCATCGGCCTCAACCCACTCGAGCTCGACCCCGCTCGCCTTGGCCTCGCGGCGGCCTGCGTCGAAGTTCTCCGGTGTCAGATCCGCAGCCACCACGTCCGCCCCTGCCTCGGCGGCGCGAATGGCGACGTTCCCGGTGCCTGCGGCGACATCGAGCACCCGCTGTCCGGGACCGACCCCACACGCTGCCACGAGCACCGGCCCGAGCTCCCAGACAGTTCGCTTGGCGAAGCGGTGGTAGTCGCCCAGGGCCCACATCGCGCGCTCGGCGGTCTTGTGATCACGGTTCAACTCGGCGGCGGATGCGTGAGGGGCAGACATGCGTCCTCCTATCTCGTCGATCCTGGCGAGAGCGGCGACCTCGGCCAGGGATCCTCTCGACCGGATCTCCATGTCCTGACCGTAGCGTCGAGAGGCAGCTGTGACTTCGCCTGGACCGGCCATTCTCGCCCGCGAAGCGGTAGCCAGGACCGGCTATGCGCCCGGCACGTCGAGCAGACCGGCCCGCACGGCGTGCGCGGCCGCGGCTGTCCTGGAGGGAAGGTCGAGCTTGCGAAGGATGTTCGTGACGTGCCGGTGCACCGTATGCTCGCTCACCACGAGCCGTTCGGCGATCTGGCGGTTCGTGAGCCCCTCGGCCACCAAGCGCAGCACATCCAGCTCGCGCGCCGTCAGCTCCGGGAGCATCGCGCGATCGCTTTCCCGCGCCGCCACGTCAAGGAGCCGCTGCGCCCGCTCGGCCTCCGCGTCCGCGCCCAGCTCCAGCAGAGAGCTCAGCGCCGCCGACGCTTCGTGCTCAGCCGCATCGCCGCGACCCAGGGCGATCAGGCTGGTCGCGAGCTCGATCCTTGCCCGTGCCGCCTCGAACGGCGCACCGCTTGTTTCGAACCGATCCACGGCATCCTCGAGCAGCGTCCGAGCGTGGCTATGGTCGCCGCGGGCGGCCGCCAGCATGCCCTCCGCGACGTCGGCGCAGGCTCGGATCGGCTCCGTGCCGGCCAGCCGCTCGACCTCGCGTACGGAGCCGAGGGCCGAGGCCGCTTCCTCGAGCTCACCGCGCGCGATTCGCGCACGGACCAGCAGCTCGAGAGCAGGAAAGCGCTCCAGCTTTCGATGCGCGGGCACCTGGCGCAACACCCGCTCGAGGAGCTCGGCGGCCCGAAGCGCCTCGCCCCGGTCGAGCGCCAGGCAGGCGCGGCAGAGCTGCGTCGACCGGGAGGCACCGACGCGGTCGAGGATCGCCACGGCCTCGCTCGCCCGTCCTTGCCGCCGCTTCAGCTCGGCCAGCCCGATCAAAGGACTGCCTGACCACGCGGGCCGCGAGCGCGCGTAGTCGTCAGCTGCAGCGGCCAGCTCCGCTTCGGCCTCGAGCCACCTTCCCCGCCAGAGCTGCACGACGCCGTACTCGGCGCGGCAGAACGCAAGCATGTAGCGGCTCCCGTAGCGCTCGGCGAACTCGGCGATGCGGTCACACCACTCGAATGCGCGCTCGTAGTCGAGCACGGAGGTACAGGCGTTGACGAGGATGCAGCAGGTCCATGCGCTGGAGATCGGGATCGTCGCCTCGCCTTCCAGAGCGGCTGCGGTCGCCTCGTCGAGGCTGCGCATGCCTTCCTCAACCTGCGCACACGCCACGAGCACCGCGCCGTCGAGAGCAAGCCCGAGCATCTCGAGGTCGGCCACGCCGAACCGCCGTCCGAGCTCGACGGATAACGCGGCTCGCTCACGGGCCGTTGCGGTATCGCCGTTCGCGTGGGCGATGAAACCTTCGTGGAAGGCGAGCCAGCCGTGGTCGGGACCAGGTTCCAGGGGGTCGAGCAGCCGATGAGCGCGGGCGAGCCAACCGCTCGCCACGGCCCAGGCGCCGTGGAAATCGAGCTGGTCAGCCGCGAGCCAGGTCGCCATGCGAGCCGCGCTGGCCGCGTTCCCGTCCTTCCTGTAGAGACGGTATGCGAGCTCCCGCGCGCTGAAGACGGTCTCCGCGTCGTCGAGCCACCACGCTGCCCAGCTCAGGCCTTCGAAGGCCTCGGGTGTCTCCCCGTCCGCGAGAGACTCGTCGAAGGCCGTCCGCGCGCTCTCCCATCGCCCTTCGCCGAGATCGGCCCAACCGGCGCGGAGCCGATCGGATACCTCCGGCTGCCCTGCCTCCGTCACCAGCAGGCATTCTGGCGCATCCATGAGACCCTTGGTCCGAGCGCGCGCCGCCTCGGCCGCGCTGAGCACGGGCGCCTACGCGCCCGACCTATCTTGACGGGCCATCATCGCTGTCGTCCGGCGGTGGCTCGGCTCGGTGTGAGTCGTCCGAACGCTCTGGCGAGCGCGCGGAGCTCCCGCTCGTCGAGCGCGTCGAAGAAGCGGCGCTGCACGTCGGCGACGTGTCGGGCCTGGGCCTCGACCGTGAGATCGAGACCGGCAGGCGTTAGCCACGCCTCGGTTGCACGGGCATCCGCGGGGCAGGCGTGGCGCTCCACGAGGCCGCGACGCTCGAACGCGTCGACGATGCGCGAGACCCGGCTCAGGCTGAGGCCGCACTGCCCAGCCAGCTGCGAGAGACGCAACCGGCGACCGGTCGCGGCGGCGAGGCGTCCGAGCAACTCCAGACCGCTGAGGGAGAGGTCGTGGCTCCGCTCGAGCTCGGCGTCGAGCTCCCGTGTCAGGTGGCGGTACACATGCAACAGGCCGAACCAGGCGTCGGCGTGCACGCCCGACAGGCGCGCCAGGCCGTCCTGGCCGACCACGTACGCACACTCCTGCGCCTGATCCTCGGGCCTGCTCATTCGCCTCGTCCCGGCTCGAAGCCGAGGCCGGTCAGCGGTCGACCCTTGGCGGCCATCGTCAGCCGGTGGCCTGCGCCGGTTGCCGCACGTCGCCCCAGCCGGCGCGAGGATCGGGAAGCGGCGTCAACCGTGCCTCGACCGACGCCCGCTGCGCCTCCAGCCAGGGAGGCAGGATGATCCTGCGCCCGAGCTCTTCGACCGGGCCGTCGACAGTGAACCCGGGCTCCTCGGTTGCGAGCTCGAAGAGCACCCCGCCCGGTTCGCGGAAGTAGAGGGAATGGAAGTAGTGCCGGTCGATGATGCCGCTGTTCGCGATCCCGGCGGCGTTCAGCCGCTCGAGCCACTGCCTCTGCTCGGCGTCGAACGTGTACCAGGCGACATGGTGGACCGTACCGGCGCTCTGCCGGCCGGGCTCCGCCGGAGCAGGATCGAGGGCGATCCAGCCGCCGCGGCGATCGCCTCGCAGCTCCCACACCGGACCGTCTCGATGATCGGCACCCATCAGCTGTTCGAGCAGGCCGGCAGTCGCCTCGGGCCGGTGGCTGTACGCGCGCACGCCCTCGAACCCTTGAAGGGCAACCTCGGCGGGGATCTCGGGGTGGTAGGCGACGAGCGGCGCGTCCTCGACCGTGCTTACGACGAGCTCGTGGCCGAGCCCCTCGAAGTCCGCGAAGCGCAGCGCATCTCCGTCGCGCTCGGACCCCACTCCTTCGACGCCGAGCCGGCCGGCCCAGAAATCGAGCGCCTGCAGGGAGCCGACGCGCCAGACGATCCGGTGCACCATCCCGGCCCCCGACCGGCCAGGCCTTGCACCCGGATACTCGAAAAAGGTCAGGTCCGCGCCAGGCCGAGCATGCTCGTCCCCGTAGAAGAGGTGATAGACGGTGGGGTCGTCCTGGTTGACGGTCTTCGCGACCAGGCGCAGGCCGAGAGCACGGGTGTAGAAGTCGACGTTGCGCGGAGCGTCGCCGGTGATCGCCGTGACGTGATGAACGCCTTCGAATCTCATCGTGGTTGTTCCTTCCCGATTTAGTTGTTAGAGCAAGTATATGGCCAATATACTTGCTCTGTCAAGCTTCTGCGACCGGCGGGATCGGGCGGCTGCACGGATGGTTCCGATCGCCCGATTGTGGTACCGAACCGCATACCGAACCGCCTATGGAGGTCGAAGCCGTGAGTGCGGCTGGGCTGACCATCTCCGCCATCGCGATACTGATCGCGAGGCGACTGCACCATTCGAGCTCATGGACTCCGATGATTTCAGCAGCTCCGGGGGGTCTCGTGCATCGATAGTCGGAGAAAGGAGTGCAAGTGTGCGCGCAGATGTCGGCCGATAGCGATGCGGGAGGAGCGGGGCGCGGTCGAGAACGGAAGCTCGACGTGATCGAGCTGACCCCGATCGGGAGGGTCGAATCGCCGCTCACCGACCTCGAAGCGGCTCCCAAGCAGGGCTACGAGGGCGCTCCCGACTCCTGGCTCGTGTTCGATGCGGAGCTGCTGGAGGGCCTCGACGGCATCCGACCGGGAGATCGAGTGATCGTCCTGACCTGGCTCGATCGCGCGCGCCGCGACATCCTGCGTGTCCATCCACGCGATGACATGACCAACCCGATGCGGGGCGTGTTCGGCACCCGCTCCGCTGACCGCCCGAACCCAATCGGGCTGCACGAGGTCGAGATCGTGTCGATCGAGGGCGAGCGCGTTCGTGTGCGGAATCTCGAAGCGCTGGACGGCACCCCCGTCCTCGATGTGAAAGCGGTCTTAGGTCACGTGTCCCCATCGGAAGGAGCCGAGCCATCAGAAAGGTCGTCGAGTCGACGTTCGTGAGCGGGCGTGCCGCCTCGGCTGAGACCTTCACCTATCTCGTTCGCTCGTAGATCAGGACCAGCACGCCGTCGGGCCCGACCGGCTTCGCCTCGGTGAGCCGCCAGTCGGTCTTCTCGGTCGTCTCACCGAACAGGCGCCGCCCGGTTCCGAGGATCACTGGGAACACCATCAGGTGGAGCTCGTCGACCAGATCGTGCTCCAGCAGCGTTTGCACGAGCCGGAGGCTCCCCGGCGTCTGGACGATCCCGTCGATCTGCTCCTTCAGCTTCGTGGCCTCGTCGACGACGTGGCCCTTGATGACCGTGGTGTTGTTCCACTCCGGATCCGCAAGCGTCGACGAGACGACGTACTTGGGCATCGTGTTGAACTTGTCGGCGAACTCGCCTTCGCGTTTAGGCCACGCGCCGGCGAAGCTCTCGTACGTCACGCGTCCGATCAGCAGCGCCTCGGTCTCCAGCGTCTCGTCGAGCTTGAACTGATTCCCGTCCTCGCCGCGGTCGAATGCGAAGCTCCAGCCCGGATACTTGAAGTCCTCGCCGCCGGGCGCTTCCATGACGCCGTCGAGCGATACGAACTCGGTCACGACCAGCTTGCCCATCGGATCTCCTTTGTTGCGTGTTCGGCCTAGGACCTCGGAGGGAACCGAACTCATCGCGTCTCGCGGAGTACCAGAAGCTGTCCTTGCGCGTCCCGCTGCTCCAGTGACCGTGTCATCTCGCCCTCCTTTCGTCTCACCCCTGAACGGAGACGTCGCGCGATGTGACACCCCGCGCCCGACGCTGTCACGCCGCCGGCTGCTATCCCGTCTACCAGGCATGGGGATGCACGAGGAGCTGCGGCCGTACCTGTTTGCGATTGCCTACCGAATGCTCGGCTCGGTAGCGGACGCCGAGGACGTCGTGCAGGAGGCATTCCTCCGCTACCACGCGGCGGACGTCGAGCCGGAGTCGCCGAAGGCGTACCTGGCCACGATCACGACGCGGCTTGCCATTGACCATCTGCGTTCCGCACGGACGCAGCGGGAGGTGTACCCCGGCGAGTGGCTGCCGGAGCCGCTGGTCGAGGACGACGCCGCTCAGCACGCCGAGATGGCGGACTCGCTCTCGCTCGCATTCCTGCACCTGCTCGAGAAGCTCTCGCCGGTCGAGCGGGCGGTCTTCCTGCTCCGCGAGGTCTTCGACTACCCCCACGATGACGTCGCCCGCATCGTCGGCAAATCGCCCGCGAACTCGCGCCAGATCCTCGCCCGCGCGCACGCGCACATCGACGAAGGGAGGAGGCGGTTCGAGGTTTCGCGCGCGGAGCGCGAGGAGGTCGCGCGACGCTTCATCCAAGCCTGGGAGACGGGCGACACGGAGGCGCTGGTCGCGGTGCTCGCGCCCGACGCGACGCTGTATGGAGACGGCGGTGGCAAGGCTCCCGCGATCAGCGCCCCGCTCGTGGGTGCGCTGCGCGTCGCGAAGGCGCTCATCGGCTGGCGCCCGATGGCGCTCGATCAAGGCGTCACCTATCGAGTCGCCGCCGTCAACGGCGAGCCCGGCATCGTCTACTACTGGCCCGACGGGCGCGTGGCCGGAGTTCAGGAGCTCGAGATCGCTGACGACGTCGTCGTCGCGGTGCGAGCGGTCCTCGATCCCGACAAGCTCGCCCACCTGGCCGCGGGATCGAGACTTTCGACCGACTAGTACGGGAGCGACGGGACTCGAACCCGCGACCTCCGGCGTGACAGGCTCGTAGGCGGCTGATTCGGCGTGAGCGCGCGACGATGCGAGCGAGTCACGAGACAGTCTGCCCATGCGGGCTGACGGCGCAGGTGCCTAGGCAGCCATGCGGAGCGGCTTCGGCAGAACCGGATCCGTTCAGGCGTCTTTAGCGTCGCGTTTCCCCGCCGACAACGCCGACGCAGTTCGAGGAGGCAACGCGAGCGAGGATCGATGCGGCGACCTGGCCGCGAGCTACTCACGCGTCCGCCCGCGATCCGCGACGAGGCGCACCCGCGGGCCGAGCGGCGATGCTCGCGGTGGCGTTCAGGACGTACCTCGCCGACGTTCGGCGCGGTTGGGAGAACGCACGCCGAGCGGCAGCACGGACCGTGCCACGCCCGATGAATCGGCGCGGCCCCCCGGTCTTACCGCACGAACGCCAAGAGCCCCGCGAAGGCGCCGAGCCCATGACCGAACCAAACCGTGATCGAACAGTTCAACGAAGCTTTCCGGCTGCGGGCGCCCGAAGCGCTCGTCGACATCATCGCCGACGACTGCGTCATGGAGGGCGGGTCCCGCGCCCGACGGCAATCGTTGGACTGGCTACGACGAGTGCCTCGCCGGGTGGCAAGCGCTCATCCGTGGCCGGCATCCGTTTCGAAGTCGAGCACGTCGACGTGGCCGGCGATCGCGCCGTCATCCGTTGGCGGCTCCACGCCGCCGAGGCACCCTTCCGCGCCTGAACCTCATGCGCGTCCACGACGGCAAGATCTCGAGCGCGCTCGGCTCACGGCAGCGGCCCTACGCGAGCAGGCGTGGGGCCGGCCTCCGTAGGCGGCAGAAGATTCGGAGCGTACCGCATGGGTCATCGGTTGCAGCGACACATCGCCGTCGAGCCCAGCAGCGCGAGCTCCTATAACGTCCCCCGCGCTTACGGCACCGATGGCGGACGCTATTACGGCACGCAGATTGGGCTGCACGCGGCTGGGGGCGGTGCCGCGAACGCAATCGCGAGGCTGGGAACGCTCCGAGCGGCATACGCGGGCCGACCGATTATGGGCTTGATTGGCGTGCGCCTAGTAGCGCCCAACCGGGCCGCACGCCGGGAGCGAGCTGGAACGGGAGCGACGGGACTCGAACCCGCGACCTCCGGCGTGACAGGCCGGCGTTCTAACCAACTGAACTACGCCCCCCTGGGCCGGAGCATTGTAGCCTGAGGGGCATGGCGCGCGAGACGGAGACGCGGCTCGCCTGGCTGCACGTTCCCGGCGAGGAGGAAGTGCCTGAGGAGGTGCGCTCGCTGTGGCAGCGCGCCGATGAAAAGCTCGGCTTCGTGCCGAACGTCCTCCGCACCTGGGCGCTCCGCCCGGAGCACATGCTGCGCTGGCGCAAGTACATGGACGAGCTGCTCAAAGGAGCCTCGGGGCTGACGGAGGCGCAGCGCGAGATGATCGGCGTCGTCGTCTCCTCGACGAACCGCTGCCACTACTGCATGACCTCCCACTCGGGCGTCCTGCGCTCGCTGACCGGGGATCCCGTGCTCGTCGACCAGCTGCTCCAGAACTACCGGCACGCGCAGCTCGAGGAGCGCGAGCGGGCGATGCTCGACTTCGCGGTCAAGGTGACCGAGGAGGCCTACCGCTGCACCGAAGCCGACCTCGCGGCGCTGCAGGTTGTCGGCTGGAGCGAGGAGGACGTCATGGACATCGTCGAGGTGACCGCGATGTTCAACCTGACGAATCGAATGGCGAACGCGCTCGGCTGGATGCCGAACGCCGAGTACCACGAGCTCGGCCGCTAGCCGGAAAGCGTCAGGTTCGCTCTCGCCGGTCGTCCCGGCGGAACAGACCGAACACGAGGTCCACGAGCATCGTGGCCAACCAGACGATGATGGTCGCCGCGAACCACGTTCCGACGCCCTCGATGTCGAGGCTGTCGGAAAGGAGATCGGTGACGAGCAGCGCCACGAACGTCGCGAGCAAGGACGCTCCTGCGGCGAAAGCGATCGCGTAACGGTTGACGAGGCGCGTCACGATCGGCGTCACGATCAGCGAGATCAGCGAGAAGATCACGACCGCGATGATGAAGGTCAGCCAGTTGATCGTCACCTTGTCGAAGATGAGCGCCACGATGAGAAGCGCGATCGCGTTGGTCGCCAGTGCGAAGCCGATGCGGGCCGTCAGTCCGATGGTTCGAACCTAGCCGATTCTGACTGCCGCCGCCCCGGCCCCGGGTCCGAGAGGTAAGGGATCGCCCGAATCAAGCCGATAACCACGGGGTGACCTGGTTCTTGATCGTGCTCGTGCTCGTCGCCCTAGTCGTCGTCCTCGGAGCGATCCTCGTCGACGGCGAGCGCCTCCGCCGGCGCTCCTGACGCTCGCGGCGCGACCTAGAAAGTTCGCGGTCACTCCCCTACAATCCCGCCTCTGATGGAGAGGGAGTCTTCGGGCGTCCCGGAAGCGGCGAGCACGCCGGTCGAAGACGAGGGCCTGAAGCCGAACGCGATCGGCTTCATCGACGGATTGTCGATCGGGCTGGCGTCGACGGCTCCCGCCTACTCGCTCGCCGCCGTTCTCGGCTCGCTCGTGGTCGTCATCGGCGTGCAGGCTCCGGCCGCCATGCTGACCTCGTTCATCCCCATGTTCCTGATCGCCGGGGCGTTCTTCTACATGAACCGCGCCGACCCGGACGCCGGAACGACGTTCTCCTGGGTGACCCGCTCGATGGGCCCGTATGCGGGCTTCATCGGCGGCTGGGCGGTCACGACGACTGGGATCCTCGTCGTCGGCTCGCTCGCGGATGTCGGCGCACGCTACTTCTACGTGTTGATCGGCGCCGACGGTGCCGCCGGTTCGAAAGTCGCGGTCACCCTGCTCGCGGTGGGGATCATCGTCGTGATGACCGCGATCTGCGTGATCGGCACGGAGCTGTCGGCTCGCCTGCAGAACGTGCTGACGCTCTTCCAGGTCGCCGCACTGCTGATCTTCGCCGCCGTTGCCCTGATCAAGGTGTACACGGACAACGCGACGCCCGACTCGATCACGCCCGAGGCGTCGTGGTTCTAGCCCGTTCGACGCCTCCAGTTTCTCGGCGCTCGTCTCAGGGCTCCTGCTCGGCGTCTTCATCTACTGGGGCTGGGAGAGCGCGGTCAATCTCACCGAGGAGACGACCGATTCCACCCGGTGCGCCCGGCCTGGCAGCGGTCGTCTCGACGCTCGTCCTGCTCGTCACGTACCTCGGCGTGTCGACCGCGGTACTCGCCTACGCCGGCATCGGCGAGGTGGAGGCGTTCGACGACGACGACGCGCTCTTCAGCACCCTCGGAGAGGGCATACTCGGCGGCAACTGGGATTGGTTCGTCGTGCTCGCCATCTGTATCTCGGCGATCTCGTCGACCCAGACGACGATCATCCCGGCTTCGCGAACCACCTTCTCGATGGGTCGTGCGGGAGCGTTTCCCCATCAGTTCGCGGACATCCACCGCCGGTTCCGAACGCCCGCGTTCTCGACGATCGTCGTGGCCGTGCTGGCGACGCTCTGGTACGTGCCGGCCAACTTCGTGTCCGAGAACTTCCTCTTCGACACGCTGTCGGCTCTGTCGCTCATGATCGCCTTTTACTACGGTCTGTCGGGTCTGGCGTGCGCCATCTACTACCGCGCCGAGCTGACGAAGTCGGTGAAGAACTTCATCCTGATCGGCGTCGCGCCGCTGATCGGCGCCGGTTTGCTCTTCTGGCTGTTCGTCAAGTCGGCGATCGACCTCGCCGACCCCGAGGCCTCCTACACCGGCCAGACCTGGCTGGGCGTCGGGCCTCCGCTCGTCATCGGAGTCGGGTTCCTCCTGCTCGGATTCATCCTGATGATCCTCTGGCGGCTGTTCGGTCACACGAACTACTTCCGGCGCAAGGGCCTCGAGAAGGTGCACCCAGGCGTCGCCGCGGGCCACATCAGGGTCGAGGCCGAGGAGATCTGATGGCCGACCTGGTGGTCGGGTACGACGGGTCGGACGCCTCCGATGCCGCGCTCGAGACCGCGATCGAGCTCGCGCGGCAGTTCGGCGACAGGCTCGTCATCGCCTACGCCGACCTCCCGCCCGAGCGGCGACGCGGCGAGGAGTTCAAGGCGCACCAGGAGGCGCTCCGGGAGCTCGGCATCGAGGTGACCCAGCGAGGCCGGCGAGCGGCGCGGCGAGCCGGGTGGAGCGCGAGGTCGTACTCGTCCCGAATACGCCGGCCGAGGCGCTGTTCGGGCTGGCAGAGGAGCGGGATGCCCGGTTCATCGTGATCGGCAGCCACGGCGAGGGGCGGATCATCGGCGCGATCCTCGGCACGCTGCCGCACAAGCTTCCCGGCGCGCTCGCCGATCCCGGTCGTCGTCGTCCGCGCCCGCGCGAGTAGCCGCTCGCGGCTCCCGCGAGGTGGGAGTCGCTACCCTGGGCGGGCAGGCATGCGTCGAATCGTGTTCGTTCTCTGCTGCCTGGCCGCGCTCGGCGCCGCCGGGGAGGCCCGGGCGGAGTCGCTCGGCTGCGGCCTCCCTGATTCCCATCCGCTCTGGATCGAGTTCGCCGACGGCTCGGTCGACTTCCGCCAGGAGATCTTCGGCCGCCCGGGGGTGATCGTGGCGACGAACGGCGTCGCGCGGGCTGCCGAGATGCGCACGCTCGGAGCGCAGACGGTGTACTGGCACATGTCGTTGAAGGGCCTCGCAGGCACGCCCGGCTATCCCAACGATCCCGCGCTCGTCAAGGAGCGCATCGCGGCGCTGGTCGAGAAGGCGCGCTCATCGACCGGGTGCCAGACGCCGGTCATCGGGTTCAACGAGCTGTGGGGCGCCTCGCGGGCGACGCCGTGGCCGCCCGAAGTGCAGGCGTACCGCCAGAACGTGCTCACGGTCATGCGCGGGATGAGTGACGCTGGGTTGAAGCCCTTCCTCCTCGTGCCCGGCCAGGCCAGCGGGTCGAAGGCGCCCTACGTCGGAGACTCCGCTGCCGAGTGGTGGCGCGAGATCGCCAAGGCGGGCTGGATCGTGCGCGAGATGCACTTCAACGCTCCGTACATTTACGGGCTCGGCCTCTACCCCGGCAGCCGCACGCGGCGAATCGCCATGCGGACCGCGCTCGAGTCGTTGACGGCGCTGGGAATCTCCGGCAACCGCCTGGGACTCCTGCTCGGCTTCCAGTCCGGCCCGGGCAAGGGAGGCCGGGAGGGCCTCTCGCCCGACCATCGCTGGTTCGAGATCGTCAAGCGCGACGCCCTCGCTGCCCGGCGCATCGCCTCCGAGCTCGACATCTCGACCATCTGGTCATGGGGCTGGGGGACGTTCAACGCCGCCGGCGCCGACGCGGACAAGCCGAGGGCCGCCTGTGTGTACCTGTGGACGCGAAATCCCGGGCTGTGCAATGGCCCAGCCGCGGCGGGCCCGGGATTCAGCGTGGACACCATTGCCGGCCAGCTCAACCTCGCCCGCGGGGTGCAGTGCCGGACGGGGGCGGGCAAGATCCAGACGAGCGCGATGGAGTCGCTGCTCCCCGCCGCCGGGGATCGGGTCACCGCCCTGACCGCGCTCCTGACCCGCCGGATCATCGGGGGCCTCGGCGCGCCGATCGGCAAGGCGGACGTCGCCCGCGCGCTCGAGCTCGTGATCGGGGAGCATTTCGGCGGCAGCCTCGAGGCGTACCGCGCTGCCGTCGAGCGAGAAGGGGCTCGGGGACGACCTCGTCGACCAGATCCTCGCCGACCAGCTCCGTCGGCAGTCCGCCGAGGCTACGCTCGCCGTGACGAAACCCGGAGTCGGCATCTTGAGCTGGATGAACAGGCGACTCGCCTCGGCGCTCCGCCGGGCAGTCTGCCTGCGCGATGAGCTGCCGGCGAACGCCCTCTTCACGTGGGCGAGCCGGCTCCCGTTCCTCGAGATCCCATGGGCGCTCGTCACCATCTCGCCGGGGAGCGCGGTCGTGCGTCGCGGCGAGTCGACGCGGCTATCGGGGAAGGTCGTGAGCGCCCGGGCGAGCGAGAGAGTGACGATCTACGCGCGCAGAGGATCGGCGTCGGCCTTCACGAAGATCGGATCGACTTCGGTCGGGCCCGACGGGAGCTGGAGCATCAACGTAACGCCCTCCGCCACCACCTCCTACCGCGCGGTCTCCAAGAGCGCGGCGTCCCGCGTTGTCGCCGTGCGGACACGCGGCAAGTAGATGAGCCGACTGCGCGCCGAGGAGTTCTCCACGATCTCGGGGCTGCCCGCCGAGCCGCTCTACTCGCCCGCGAACGTGTCCGTCGACTACGAGCGTGACCTCGGCGATCCGGGTGAGTTCCCGTACACGCGCGGCGTGTATCCGTCGATGTACCGCGGACGGCTGTGGACGATGCGCCAGTTCGCGGGCTTCGGGACGGCCGAGGAGACGAACGAGCGCTTCCGCTACCTGCTCGACGCACGGACAGACAGGGCTGTCGGTTGCGTTCGACATGCCGACGCTGATGGGCTACGACTCGGATCACCCCCGCTCGCTGGGCGAGGTGGGCCGTGAGGGCGTCGCGGTCGACTCGGTCGAGGACGTGGAGGTGCTGTTCCGCGGGCATCCCGCTCGGCGAGGTGTCGACGTCGATGACGATCAACGCGCCCGCGGCGATGCTGCTCGCCTTCTACGTGTGCGTCGGGGAGGAGCAGGGAGTGCCTCGCGCGGAGCTGCGCGGGACGATCCAGACGGACATCCTGAAGGAGTACATCGCGCAGAAGGAATGGATCTTCCCGCCGGAGCCGTCCATGCGCCTGGTGGTGGACATGATCGAGTTCTGCGCCCGCGAGATGCCGCTCTGGCATCCCGTGTCGATCTCCGGCTACCACATCCGGGAGGCCGGCTCGACTGCGGCGCAGGAGCTCGCGTTCACGCTCGCGGACGGCTTCGCGTACGTCGAGGCGTCGCTCGCGCGCGGCCTCGCGATCGACGAGTTCGCACCGAGGTTGTCGTTCTTCTTCAACGCGCACATCGACTTCTTCGAGGAGATCGCGAAGTACCGGGCGGCGCGGCGGATCTGGGCGCGCGAGCTGCGCGACCGCTTCGGGGCGAGGGATCCGCGCAGCCTCCTGATGCGGTTCCACACGCAGACGGCAGGTGTCTCTCTGACTGCGCAGCAGCCGGAGCTGAACGTCGTTCGCACCGCCCTGGAGGCGCTCGCGGCGGTCCTCGGCGGAACGCAGTCGCTCCATACGAACTCGTTCGACGAGGCGCTCGCTCTGCCGACCGAGCACGCCGCGAAGCTCGCGCTTCGCACCCAGCAGATCATCGCCGACGAGACCGGCGTCGTCGCAACGCCGGATCCGCTCGGTGGATCCTGGTACCTCGAAGATCTGACGAACCGGCTCGAGACCGAGGCCTACGAGTACTTCGAGCGGATCGAGGCACTCGGCGGGGTGATCCCGGCGATCGAGCGGAACTTCTTCCAGGCGGAGATCGCCGAGGCTGCGTTCCGGTATCAGGCCGAGCTCGAACGCGGTGAGCGCACGATCGTGGGCGTGAACCGCTACGACGAGGGTGATCCACAGGAGGTACCGCTCCTGCGGATCGACCCGCACCTGGAAACGCACCAGCGCGAGCGGGTGGCCGAGGTGCGAGCCCGCCGGGACTCCGACAGCGCCGCCGCGGCACTCGAGCGGCTTCGCGCCGAGGCCGCGGACGACACGAATCTCATGCCGGCCATCATCGATGCCGCCCGCGCGCACGTGACGGTCGGCGAGATGTGCGACACGCTCCGGGCTGCCTGGGGCGTCTGGCGCGAGACGCCCGTCTACTGATCCCGTAGCACGACGCGCTTCTCGCGCGGACGGACGTCCTCGACCTGGTCGATCGGTACGAGGACGAGCCGCGGAATGAACCTGCCGGCGCTGACGAGGAACGAGCTCGGCAGGTCGTCGCCCTCGCGGACGAGCACGTCGAGGACGGGACCGAGGCGACCGCCGGGTGCGTCGACGTGGAAGCCCTCGCAGTTCGCGAGCCAGTAGTTCGTGGAGCCGAGCACGGTGCTACCGGGAAGCTACCCGGACCGGAGGCCAGCGTGGCTCCAAGTGCCCTCGGGAGCAACTGGCTCACCTCGGCGGCAGGGGCAGCTGGGACAGCAGCACGAGGGACACGACGAGAACCGCTCCGCCGAGGCCCACCAGCGCGTAACGAACGCCGCGGTACGGGAAGTGCGTGCTGATCCCGACCAGGAAGAGCACGCTCGCGAGGAAGACCGTTACGCGGACGTACTTGTCCGACGTCTCCCCGGCGGCCGAGCCCTCGGCGAATGACGCGTCCGCCTTCCGGTCGAGCTCTGCTGCTTCGGCGAATCCGGGCTGGGCGTACTCGGGCATGTAGGTGGGACCGGGCGGCGCCTGCGGGTTGGTCTCCGGGCTCGTTGCGAGCCACGCGTCGAAGGCGACCTGGAACTCGGGCCGGAACCGGCGCTCGGCGATCTCCATCGCCGGCTCGTTACCGGCCACGTACGCGGCGAACCACGCCTGGAACGTCGAGGAGTCGAAGTTCCTGAGCTCCTGGGCTATGCCAGACGCGCGGTTCGCTTTCGCCCGGTCGTCGACGGCCGCCGTGAGACTGATCCTCGACTCGGTGCTCCACTTCGCGGCCGAGTAGCCGGACCAGGCCGCGGCCAGGGTCACGAGCGAGAGGAGGACCGCCTCGAGGACTGCGAGGATGCGGTCCCGGCGGTCGTGCGGGGTGCCGGAGCGATGATGCTTGGCGTGTTCGGAGATGTTCCTTCCGACGTCCGCCGCCGATAGTCCTTCGGGCACTCGACCTCGCCTATCGGACGAAGCCGCCGAAGGTTCCGAGGTAAGTTCGGGCTGAAGCCGCTCATGGCTTCCCTGGCCTCGGCGCTCGGCTCGCCGTAGACGGTGAACTTGCCCGGGTCGACCATCGAGAGGAAGCGCTCGGCGAACTTCTCCCCGAAGCCGGTGAGGTGCGTCACGAGGGCCTCGGAGTCGGCGTAGCGCTCGTAGATGTGAACGGCGCTCCCGTCAGCGCTGACGAACCAGTCGTAGCTCAACGTTTCGGGCTCGGCCTGGGTCGACTCGACCATCTCGTCCATGAGCTTCCGGAAGTTGTCGAGCTGCCCGGGCTTGACGGCGAGCTCGATGATCCAGGACACCTGCTTGTCCATGTCGGCCTCCCTTCCTCGGTCGTTGTCCTGCCGGACGCTACCAGCGCGGTGGCAGGCATCACGTGTCGCGGCGTTCGACCAGTGGTACGGCGAGGCGCTCGCGCAGCATCGCGTCGGCCAGCGCTCCCGCGAGGAGGAGGATCGAGATCCAGTACAGGTAGATGAGAAGCACGATGAACGACGCCAGGGTGCCGAAGACGGAGCGGTAGTCGACGATCGACCGGAAGTACCAGGTGAGGATGAAGGTGGCCGCGATCCAGAGCGCCACCACGAGCACGCTCACGAACCCGAGCCAGCCGGCCGTGTGGCGTTTCGACGTACCGAAGCGGATCAGGACGGCCACGCCGACGAATGCTGCGAGCGCAGCAACGCCGATGGTGAGGATCACGGACAGCGCGGTTCCCCAGCCGGCGTCCGTGACGCGCGACGCGACCTCGTGCCCGAAGCCGAGCGCGCCGATCGCCACGGCGAAGGACGCCGAGACCACGAGGCCGAGCACGATCGAGACACCCATCCGCCGCCAGAACGAGCGGGTGTCGTCGCGGCCGTAAACCCGGTTGAGAGCGCCCATCGCCCCTCGAACGGCTCCGGAGACCTCCCAGACCGCGATCACGAGGCCGAGTGTCAGCCAGAAGCCGCTGCCCTGGCCCAGGATCGACTCGGCAACCGTGTTCACGACCTCGTACTGCGCCGCCGTCGCCCGGTCCTGGATCGCCGGTGCGAGCTCGTCGTGGTACAGGTCGCCGAGGTGCGCCAGCCCGAGGAAGGCAAGAGCGGCAGCAGCCAGCGGAACGAACGCAAACAGCACCCGGAACGCGATCGCGCTCGCCGTCGTCAGCAGGTCGTAGCGACCGAGGTTGAGCGCGAACTCCAAGACGGCGGGCCACGCCTCGTCTCTGGCAAAGCCCTTCACACGCTGCCAGCGTCCCTTCACAGAACCCGTTTGCATCGCCACGAAACACTGACGATAGTGGCGCGGACGGCGCTTGTCGCGCCGCGGGGCCCTGCGCGGGATGCTCGCGGCGTCAGCCGCCCGACAGGGTGAGGACGCGGATCTCGCGGTTCGCGCCCCAGCTCGGCCAGGTGGCCCACTTCTCAGGGGCGCAGGGCTGGAAGCTTCCCGCGATCCGAACGCGATCCTGAGCGGTCGTCAAGTGACCAGCTGGGATCGACGGCGTCCTTGGCGGCCAATCCGTCGATCGTGATCTCGACCGGCTCGGGCTCGGTCGCCGCCGGATCCACGACGAACAGCCGGAACCGTCCGTCCGGGTTGGCGCTGAAGACGATCCGGCCGTCTGGCGCCCAGCTCGGGTGGCGAACGTCTCCGAAGTCCTGGATGACGGGCTGAAGGTTCGAACCGGTTCCAATGCCGGGTCGTAGTCGGCGAGCCAGAGGTCGCCTCGCGGGCACATTGCGACAGGCCGGTCGGCACGCGAACGAACGCGAGCCGTGATTCCGTCCGGGAGACCAGGCCGGGAAGAGCTCGTTCCAGTCGTCCGGGCACGGAAGCGCCGCCGGGTGTACTCGCCGCCGTCGCGATCGACGACCTGAAGATCGAATGTGAAGGAGTCGGCGAGCGAGCTGTACACGATCGCCCTGCCGTCAGGTGACCACGGAGGGCGTGACCTGATCTTCGTGGTCGTCCACGATGGGTATCGCCTCGCCATTCCCGCGCGGGGAACCACGTAGATGCCCCACCCCCGGCCGCGGTCGATGTGCTGGAAGACGATCTCCCCTCTCACCGAACGGACTGGGATAGTCGTTCGTTCCCGCTCTGGACGAGCGTCGTGCCCGCCGCGTCCGGCGCGTCCGCATCGAGGGACTCGATCGGGCGTTTGACCTGATCGCCCCCTTCGACGTAGAGCACATTCTGATGGGCCCACGAAGGGCTGAGAGCGCCGAACGTTGCCCCGTCAGCGCCCCCGAGCGGCGCGGACGTGGCGAGCAGGGGCCCGGTTCCCGTGCCTCCGCCGCCCCCGGAATCCGTTGTCCCGCCCGAGCCGTTGGTCGTCGCTCCGCCGCCTGCCGGCTCCCCGTTCCCGCGGGTCAGGACGATCGCGACGACCGCAGCGACCGCGGCGAGGGCGATCACGCCGAGGAGTGCCAGCACTCGCCGCCGGCGGGCAGGGGGGCGCTGCTGCTGCTGCTGCTGCTGCTGCTGCTCGTCGTCGTCGGGTGGGGAACCGTCGTCGTCCAGATCCTCGTCAGGCGGCGGGGGCGGCGGGGGCGGCGGGGGCGGCGTGGGAGCGACAGTGCGATCGACGTCGAACACACGCCCGTCTGCGACGCGCATGAAGAGGACCGGCGTCCCCCACTCGACGTTCTCTGGATCGGCTGCGTACATGGCCTTACGGGCCTCCGCCATCGAGGCGTCGACGGGCAGACCGTCGGCGAGCGCGCGATAGAACTCACGCGAGAAGCGGATCGCGGCGGTGTCCGTGATCGGGAACTGCATCGCGATCACCGCGGGGATCTCCTGGCGAACGAGGCTCGCAGCGACCCCGGCGAACGGATTGCGGGTGGACGTGCGAGCGGCCTCGCAGGCGTTCAGGACGGCAAGGCTGAGCGACGTGTGGTCGAAGAGGATGGTGCCGAGCTGGTCGCCGCCCGCATGGCAGGCTCGCTCGTCGGCCCCCTCGAGCAGCAGGACGCTCTTGTCCTCGCGTGGGTCGAAACCACCATGTCCGATGTAGTGGAAGACGTGGTACTCGGTGCGGCGCAGCTCCTCCTGGAGCGCGTCGAGACTCGCCCGCTCGAGCCACGTGATGTCGACGAGCCCGCTCGCCCGGAGCTCCTCTGTCGCTTCCTCCAGGTGGGTTCGCTCGAGGCTCGAGTCGAGCTGGACGATGTCCTTCGGGCTGCTCACCATGCCGAGGATCCGCAGCGGTGGCGTGACGAGCATCGGCCTGCGATGGCTCGGTATCTCGAGATAGCGCACGACCGGGGTCCGGACCGAGACCGCGAGGAAGCGCCCGCTCGCCTCGTCGTAGAGGTATTCCCACGGGTAGTGCATCAGTGCGGGTGCTTCTGTCAGCGCGAGCGTGACCCGGAGCCGATCGCCGTGCGCCTCGGCCAGCTCCCGCGAGCGGAGGAAGAGGACGCCGACATCTCCCTCGAAGAGCGCCCGGAAGAGCTTGCCGCCGAGCTCGCGGGCAGCGGCTCCGGTCGGCGCCTCCGTGCCGCGTACGAGCGCCCGCGGCACGCCCATCTCGAGAATCAGGAGGCGCAGGTCCTTCTCGTCGAGGGGGGTGCTGAACGTGCCCTCCACCTCGCCGGCCGGCCCCGATGCGGACACCTCGAAGATGCCGCTCTCGCGGGGCTCGATCTTGATCCTGAACTCTTCGTACATGGCCGACGCTGTCGCGACGCGGGGCCGCAGTCCGCAGCGCACGGCAGAGACGAATGGTCGCGCGGAGGGACATCCGTGTCAACGCCCGGACGAGGGAGGTCCATTGCAGGGCCGGCGCGCACGTGACCGGTCTGGGCATGGCTGGGAAACCCTCGCTGTGAGGATTGACACGACGTCGTGGCTTGGCCGATCATCGACGTGTGCCCGGTGAGAAGAGTCGGCCTCCGGACTCCGGGTTTCGGCTCGCGGTCGCCGTCGGCGTGCTGGCGGCGTTCGCCGTGTTCGTCGCTTTCATGCTGACGGAGGTGGGAGCGGCCGAGGTGCGCTGGGCTCGCCTGGCGTGGATCTTCGCGTCGGTCGAGGCGATCGCATTCGGTGCGGCCGGAGCTCTCTTCGGGTCGAGCGTTCAGCGCGCCCGCGCAGAGAAGGCAGAGGAGTCGGCGAAAGAGAACGCGCAGGACGCCGCCAATGGGCGGGCGCTCGCAGAGCTCCTGAAGGCCGAGGCGTCACCCGGTGAGGGCGGCGCAGGCGAATCCCCACTCGAGTCTCTGGGAGCCGGCGACGCTCGGGCGGGCCCCGCCGACGTCGTCGCCGCGAGGCACGCCGAGCTCGCACGGAGATTGTTCCCGTGAGCGGGTCAGAGGCTGTCGAGGGGCGCCTGCCTGCGGGCAGCCCGGTGCGTGCGATCCGGGGTGAGGCCGACCGGCCTCCCGAGGACGGCATCGCGCTCTGTCTCTCGGGCGGCGGCTACCGTGCCATGCTCTTTCACGCGGGGGCGCTATGGCGGCTGAACGAGGTCGGGCTCCTCTGGGAGCTCGACCGTGTCTCGAGCGTGTCCGGGGGCTCGATCACGAGCGGCGTTCTCGGCTGCAACTGGGGCCGGCTCGACTTCGACGGCGACGGAGTGGCGCGGGGTTTCAGCAAGCGCTCATCGATCCCGTACGGCGGCTGGCGGGGAAGACGATCGACCTCCGTGCGATCCTGATGGGCGCGTTCCTTCCCGGCATGATCGCCGACCGCCTCGCGGGCTCCTACGACCGCCACCTCTTCGGCGGAGCAACGCTCCAGGCCCTTCCCGACCGGCCACGCTTCGTCCTCAATGCCACCAACCTCCAGTCAGGTGCGCTGTGGCGCTTCTCGAAGCCATACATGGCGGATTACCGGGTCGGCACGGTCAGAATCCGACGGTCAAGCTCTCCGTCGCCGTCGCGGCGTCGTCGGCATTCCCGCCGATCCTCTCGCCGCTGCGGCCCAAGGTCGACCTGGGCGCCTATGCGGCCGACGGCACGAAGCTCCTCGCCGACCCGACGTTCCGACGCAGGCCCACGCTCACGGATGGTGGGGTCTACGACAACCTCGGGCTCGAGACCGCCTGGAAGCGCTACAGGACGATCCTCGTGTCCGACGGCGGCGGTCAGTACGCACCGCAGGCACGCGTCCGCGCGTTCTGGCCCCTCCAAACGGTTCGCGTGATCGGCACGATCGACAGCCAGGTCAGGTCACTGCGCAAACAGCAGGTGGTCGACAGCTTTACGCACG
The DNA here is from genome assembly GCA_963797645.1 of uncultured Thermoleophilia bacterium. Taxonomy (GTDB): domain Bacteria; phylum Actinomycetota; class Thermoleophilia; order Gaiellales; family Gaiellaceae; genus CAWCQC01. Next base: position 89,201 of record CAWCQC010000017.1, read on the forward strand.
GAGTACGGAAGGGGGCCTACTGGAGCATCTGGAGCGAGGTGGACGACTTCGGGCTGCCCGATTCGCTCGAAGTCCCGGATGATCGCGCGAAGAAGCTCGCGCGCGAGGCGACGCGCCTCAAGCGCCTCGACCCGGCGCTCCAGGAACGCCTGGCGAACTGGGGATACGCGATCTGCGACACGGCGATCCGCAAGTTCGTTCGCCCGGGAGCGCCCCGGCCCGCGAGGCTCCCCTACCCGGACGCCGGCATATGACGCCGTGGGTGAGACGCGACCCGCCGGGCGGCGCTCCGGCCACTCATGCGCTCGTTGTCGGGGTCAGCAGATACACGAACCTACCCGTCGACGGGGAAGCCCCGCCTGTGGCGAACGAAACCTTCGGCCTCCGCCATGCGAAGACGCCCGCGACGAGCGCGTGGGTCTTCGCACGCTGGCTCGAGAGCACGTACAACAACCCGGCCGCACCGATTGGAACGATCCGCGTCCTCCTCTCGCCGTCGGACTGGGAGATCGAGAACGTGCCCGAGCTCGCAGACCTCCCGGTCGAGATCGTCGCAGCGACCCGGGACAACGTCGACGAGGCCGTCGCCGAGTGGTTCGCGGACTGTAGGTCGAGCGCCGAGAACGTCGCCGTTCTCTATGCCGGCGGCCACGGCATCCAGATGGGGAAGGACGACGGCGGCATCGTGCTGCTCGAGGACTTCGCGAAGCTGCCGAACGTGCTCGACCACTCGCTGGACGTCGGAGCGGTGCGCAAGGGCATGGCCGGCGAGACGATCGCGCAGCGGCAGTTCTACTTCGTGGACGCGTGCCGGGTGCGGCCCGCGCCCGCGACGAGGTTCGAGACGCTCGGCACCGGCGTCGGCTTGCCGAGTCCCTTCGAGGGCGCGCCGCGGTGCTCGGCCGTCTACTTCAGCGCCACGCCGAGCACGGAGGCACTCGGCGAGCCGGGCAAGGGAACGCTCTTCGTGCAGGCGCTGCTCGACTGCCTCGGAACGTCGCTCGGGGTCGACGATCACGCCCAGGAGGACGGGGCCTGGGCAGTGACGACGGCGACGCTCATGCAAGCGCTCCCGAAGCGGGTCCGCGAGCTGGCAGAGGCGTTCGAGATGGAGCAGACGGCGACGACCGGGGGACAGCTCCAGGACGTCCCGTTTCACGTGCTGGCGGAGCCGCCTGACGTTCCGATCACGCTGCTGCTCACGCCCGAGAACGCGGCGGCCTGCGCGCGCGCGAAACTGTGGATCGGTGCGACGTCGGTCTTCGACGACGAGGCGTTCACCCCCAGGCTGGAGAAGCGCGTCAAGGCCGGGAAGTACATCCTCACCGTGCGGATCGAGCCTCCGACGCCCCCGTTCAAGGACATCGACGCCTACCCTGTGATCGCGCTTCCCCCGCACCAAACAGAGACGATCTCGGTCGCATGACCTCGACTCCCGCTGCGCCCGGTCGCCTGACCGTCCAGATGCCCTCGGAGGAGGCCTACCTCCGCGCCGAGGCGCGGGTGATCGACAGCGAGAGCCTGGCCCTCGTGGCGAAGGTCTGGTGCGGACAAGCCGATCGAGGTTCCCGCGGGGAACTATCTGGTCAGCGTCTCGCTTCCGTCGGGGGAGCGGCGGGTGGTCGTCACCGAGATCGAGCCGGGTGGAGCCGCGGTCGCCCAGTTTCCCTCGGAGGCGCCGCCGGTGCCGCCGCCCGCGCCGGCCGTCCCGACCCGAGGTCTCGATCCCGGCACCTTCGGGGGCGGGCCGGATGTCCGCGTCCGGTGCTTCGACGTGTCGCGCGACATGCGCATCGAAGCCGTCGAGCCGCGGATCGTGGAGACTCCCACGGCGACGGGTCTCGAGCTGGAGATCGACGTCGTGGGCGGTGAGGGTGTCCTGTTCGCCCAGGTCGGGCTCGAAGACAAGGTGCCGCTGAACGTCGCGCTGCCGGTTGCCGGCCCGACACGCCAGCAGTCGTGCCGTCTGACCGTCGACGTGTCGGGGGGCTCTCTGACCGCGGAGGTCTCGCTCCCCGACAACCGGAGCGTCGACGCCGTCGCGCGCTACCTCCAGACCGGATTCCTGAAGGAGGCCGCCGCCGTCCTCGACGACGCCGAGTCCCTCCTCGAGCAGAAGATGGCCGATCCCTTCGGTGCGGCCCTCGGAGGCTACGCCCTGCTTCGGCTCGGTACCCGCTCCCGCCTGCACGAGTGGCCTCTCAACCTCTCCTCGTGGTTCCCGTGGCTGCCCGACGGCGCGGTGATCGCCGGCGAGAAGGCAGCTCAGGAGGGAAATCACGCACTCGCGCTCGGGCAGCTCTGCGAGGCAGCGCAGCGCGGTCTCCCGGTCTTCGCCGACGGGCTGTCGCTCCTCACCTCGAGGCTGAAGGAGTATGCGGGGGTAGCCTCCCCGCCTGCCGGCGCCGATCCGGCGCTGATCGAGGAAGCGACAACGCACCTCGCCCGGCTTCAGCCGTACCTCCCCTTCGTCGACTTCGCGCGGGTGGCACTTGCCTTCCCCGGAGAGGACCTCCTCCGACCGGCGGCCACCCGACAGACGGCCGGCGCGAACGTCTGAGGGAGCTGGCCGATGCTGCGCATCGAGATGCTGGCCGCCGGGAACGGCGACGCCTTGTGGATCGAATACGGAGATCCAGGCGCGCCCAGCCGAGTGCTCGTCGACGGTGGCCAGGGTGCCGCGTTTTCGCTGGGGTCTGCGGCCGCGGATCGAGCAGCTCCCCGCCGGAGCGAGGAACTTCGAGCTGCTCGTCGTCACGCACGTCGACGCCGACCACATCGACGGCGCGCTCGATCTTCTCCGCGACGAGACGCTCGGCGTGACGTTCGGCGACGTGTGGTTCAACGGCTGGCGGCATCTCCCGGACACGCCGCTCGAGGCGCTCGGCCCGGTGACCGGGGAGCTGCTCACCGATGTGCTCGTGTCCCGGAGCATCCCCTGGAACGAGGCCTTCGGCGGCGGGAGCATCGTCGTTCGGCCCGACGAGCCGCTGCCGGTTCACACCTTGCCGGGCGGGCTCGAGTTGACCGTCCTCTCACCGTCGCCTGTCCAGCTGGCACGGCTGAAACCAGTCTGGAGCGAGGCTGTCAGGGAGGCCGGCCTCGATCCCGACGCGCCGCGCCCGGGCGAGCCGGAGGAGCCGCCGGGCGGTCTCGAGCGGCTCGGCGGGACGCCGAGCATTCCGGCACTCGCGGCGCTGCCGTTCAAGCAGGACACGGCAGAGCCGAACGGCTCGAGCATCGCGCTCCTCGTGAGCTACGAGGGTGCCACGGCTCTTCTGAGCGCGGACGCGTATCCGAGCGTCGTGCAGGAGTCGATCGAGCGCCTCCTGCCAGCCGGCGAGGATCGCCTCCCGGTCGGAGCGGTCAAGCTTCCCCACCACGGGAGCCGGGCGAACGTCTCGTCCGAGCTCCTCGCCCGGCTCGACTCCCGCTCCTTCCTGGTGTCGTCGAACGGCTCGCGCACCCGCCACCCGCACCCCGAGTCCGTAGCTCGGGCGATCTCGTCCGCGGGCCCCGGCGCAGAGCTCGTCTTCAACTACACGACCGAGTACACGGAAATCTGGTCGGATGACACTCTCCGCTCGGAGTTCTCCTTCGAGACCTTCTACCCGCCGGAAGGCTCGTCCGGCCTGGCCGTCGACGTCGAGCCGGCGGGCTAGGCCCGCAGCCGCGCCGGCACGGCGGGCCGCGGTTCGCGCGCTAGGCTCGTTCGATCGACAACGCGTTCATCGCCGACCAGCTCGAGCGGTTCGCGGGTCTTCTCGACCTGGGCGATGCGAACCGGTTTGCCGTGCGGGCCTACCGGCGTGCCGCAGACGCGATCAGGGCGTCTCCGGCGCCGGTCGCCGACCTGGTTCGGGCGGGGCGGGCACGGGAGCTCAACGGCGTCGGGGCCGGAGTCGAGACCCGGCTACGAGAGCTCGTCGACACCGGAGAGATCGCCGAGCTCGTCGATCTGCAGCAGGCGATGCGCCCCGAGCTCGTCGGATTGGCACGACAGCTCGGGCTGCGCACGTCGCGCATGATCGAGATGGCCGACGTGCTGGGCGTCACGACGGTCGCAGATTTCAGGGACGCGGCACGGGGTGGGGCTCTCCTCTCCGTGCCTGGAATCGGCCCGAGGACGCAGGCGAGGCTGCTGTCGGCCCTCGACCGCCCGCCGGCCAGCCGGGTGCTGACGCTTCCGGCCGCCCGCCGGCTCTGCCATGACGTTGCCGAGAGAATCGACGGGACTACGGCCGGCGACGTGCGTCGTTGCAAGGACGAGTGCGCGAGCCTCGCGATCGTGGTCGCTGGCGAGGATCCGGGGGCGGCTGGTCGAGCGCTTCGCAGCCTGCCCGGAGATCCTGACACTGGCAGAGCGAACCGGCAGCGGCGCGGTCGGGCTCACGGCGGAAGGCGCGGGCCTGGAGCTCGTCGTAGCAGCGAGGCTCCGGTTCGGCTCTGCGCTCGTCGAAGCAACGGGAAGCCGCGAGTATGTCGAGGCCCTCGGTGCGCTGCCCGATGCGGAGACAGAGCAGCTCGTGTTCGAGGGGCTCGGGTTGGCCTGGTGTCCGCCGGAGCTCCGGGAGGCACCTTTCCTCGGCACTCCACCGGCGCTCGTCGAGCTGGAGGACGTCCACGGCGATCTCCACATGCATACGACCTGGTCGGACGGTCGGGCGAGCGTCCTCGAGATGGCGGAGGCCGCCCGCGAGCGCGGCTATGCCTACATCGCCATCTGCGACCACACGCCGAGCGTCGGTGCGGTTCGTGGTCTCGACGCCGACGATCTCCGGCGCCAGGCCGAGGAGATCGCTGAAGCGAACGAGCATGTCGCTCCGATGCGTGTCTTGCGGGGCGTCGAATGCGATATACGCCGCGACGGCAGCCTCGACCTTCCGGACGACCTGCTCGACGAGCTCGACTGGGTGCAGCTCAGCCTTCACGCGGGTCAACGGGCGGATGCTGCCGAGATCACGGCTCGCGTCACCGAGGCGATGCGCCATCCGGCCGTGCGCTGCCTCAGCCATCCGAAAGGCAGGATCATCAACCACCGCCCACCGAACGCGCTCGATCTCGAGCGGGTGATCGAAGTCGCTCTCGAGACCGGGGTCGCTCTCGAGATCAACGGCCTGCCCGACCGGCTGGATCTCGCGGGAGAGCACGCGCGTCTCGCAGTGGACGCCGGGGTTCCGCTGGTCGTCTCGACGGACGCGCATTCCATCGCCGGACTCGCCAACATGGAGCTTGCCGTAGCGACGGCCCGCCGAGCCTGGGCCACGCGCGCGGACGTGCTGAACACCTCCGCCGCGCCGCCCGCTCGAGTCTGACCACTCTCATCTCTAGGCTGGCGTCCGTGCCGACCACGACCCTGAGGCGGTTGCTGGCCGGGGTGCTCGTCGTTGTTGCGCTGCTCGCCGGGGCGACCTACGCAGCAGCGAGAGCGCTGGGCGACGACGGCCTGCCCGAGCGCCAGCTGATCAACCAGGGCCGTCCCGCCAACGCGCCCGGTGCGAACCTCCAGCTCGTGAGGGTCATCATTCCTCCGGGCGGCGTGATCGCGAAGCACACTCACCCCGGCATGCAGATCATCCTGATCGAGAGCGGCTCGATCGCCTACACGGTCGTCAAGGGCAGTATCAAGATCCGCCGAGCGCCACAGAGCGACGGAACGCCCGGCGCCACCGAGATCGTCGAGGCCGGTCAGACGGTGGCGATCAGCGAAGGCGACAGCTTCATCGAGACCCGAGGGATGGTCCACGCGGTCGTCAACGACAGCACGACTCCGGCGGTGATTCTCGCGAGCTCGCTCTTCCCGAGGAATCAGCCCGCGAACATTCCCGTTTCGAAGCGCCGCTGACGAGCGTCCGCCGGGTCTTGCCGCCCGAGGCTGCTGTTCACATCGTGCCCCGGCGCTCAGGACGCGACCTTGGTGACCACCCAGTGATGCTTGCCGAGGCGCCGGGTTCGCTCGAACCCGTGGCTCTCGAACATCGACACCGTGCCGTTGTAAAGAAACGATGCGGAGACCGACCGGCCTTCGATGTCTTCGGCGCGAAGTCCGGCCAGGTGGTCTCATCCAGAGGTCTCACACGAAAGCCCGCCATGGCCAAACCTGTCGGTGGCTAGGATACGCCCCGGCGCCCGAGAGCGGCTTGACGGGCTAGAGCGCCTTCTGACGCGCTTCGACAGCGGCGACGATCCGTTCGGCGACGCCGGGTAGCTCGGCTTCGAGTTGCCGGAACTCGAGCCCGAACATCGTGAGGAACGTGCCGTCTGTCGAGGCGGTGACCGTCGCGACCCGCTTGCCCTGGCCAAGGATGGCCATCTCGCCGAAGAAGTCGCCGGGCCCGAGATGGGCCAGATCTCTTCCATCTTGGTCGACGACGACCTCGCCCTGCTCGATGACGAAGAAGGTGTAGCCGGACTCGCCTTCCGGGACGACGACACGACCGGCCTCGACGTTGCGGGGCTCGATCCAGGTCGCGACTCGGGTCAACTCCTCCTCCGATAGACCGTCGAAGAGTGGAATCGTCCTGATGCGATCGACTTCGACCATGTGTCCTCCTCGGTGCTCGGCGACGGTCGGCACCCTAGTGGAGCACACTGGCCTGGAACGGGAACTTCACGATCTCGTAACCAAACGGATACCGCATCGACCCGTGCAAGACGTAGGCCACGAGGATCGCGCTGCCGTCAGTGTTGTCAGCGATGGGACCCGGCCGGCGTGCAGCTTGCCGGGGGCTTTCGTGCAACGTAGCAACCGTTTCCTTACCGGCCTGGAACCCACGCCGGGGATCCGAGCCGCCAGCATCCGGTTCAGGCTGGGGCATCGCTGCCCCCGTGGCGATGCCCTGGGCCTCTTTCAGCCCAGCCCCAGTTCGCCGTTAGGCGAAGGCTGTTCGGACCCGGGTTGCCGCGGCCGCCCGGGCCGGGCTCGCATAGTCCTGCATGTCCGCGATCTTCCCGTCCTTCAGCGCAAGCGCGTGGGCCCAGTGATGGCGCTTGCCTTCACGATCGGCCCAGGAGAAAGCGACGACGACGTGGTTGCCGCGCTGCTCGACGCTGTCAACCCGGCCGTCGTGGTCGCCGGCCTCGCTTGCCGAGTCGAGCGTTCCGTTGAGAACCCTACGGGCCTCGTCGGGACCGTGTCAGGCCGGCGGCGATCGCCAGAAGCGCGACAGTTGGCGACGACCGCGCCACTCCATCTGAGGGTGGATCAGCGCGACCAGCGGCTCGACGTCGCCGGTCACGAGGGCTTCATAAGCAGAGCGGATCGGCTCCGTGCTCACTCGGGGAATGGTACTCCCCGCTCAGAGGGTCACGTCGAAATTTGCGGTGCGGCGTTCAGTAGCCGCCGCCCTGGCTGCCGCCGGTCTTCTGTTCCACGGCGCTTCCGTCCGAAGACACCGCGTACCACTCCGCGCCGAACGCATCCGAGGCCTCGCCGTTCACGTCGCCCGGGCTCGTGTCACCCGAGTAGCGGTAGAGCGGATGGTCGGCGTACGTCACCTGTGCCGTTCCGTCGGGTCGCTCGACAGTGCTGAGCTTCCCCCCGTCGACGCCGGAGCCGGCTGTCGGCGCTCCGGCCGCCGTGACGGGCGGCCATTGGTCGGCGCAGGCTCCCGTGCACGTGCTCGTTCCACCGGTGTCGGCCTCGAACAAGTAGAGAGTCAGGCCCTGCGCATCGACAAGGACGTCGCCGAGATCTGTGCTCGCCACGTTGACCGTGCCGCCATTCGTGCCGCTGCCGGCCGACGACGACCCCGAGCCTCCGCCGCAGGCGGACGCTGCGAGAGCGAGCGCGAGGGCGGCGGCGAGGAGGGCGTGTCGTCGAATGAGGGTCATGGCCGGTCCCTTCTCCTCGCCGGATGGTGTGCCTGCGGGTGATACGGCCCGCGACCCGAGGCGGATTCAGCGGGACGCCGGTAGAAGGTCGTGAGGCACTCGACCGTCCTGAAGGGGTCCCGAGACGACGCGACCATCCGGCCGCCGATCACAGCCGGGCTCAGCCCGTGCCTGTCAGGACGGCACTGTCGTCCGCCCTGTGAGCCGAACCTCCGGCCATCTCTGAGCCTGCGAACAGGTTTCTTCGCCCAAGCCTTGAGATCGACGACGCCCTGATCGTCGGTTCCGACAACTCCGCAATGATGGGCATACAAGCTCCTACTCTTCAGATTCAGTGAAGATCTACAGGTGGGTGCGGGCGTCGTCTCCACGCAGTAGGGATAGCGATGTAGTCGTTGATCTCCACCGCAACGGCTAGGCTCCCGCGCGATCAGTACTCCTTGCTTTCCACCACCTCGACGATCCGCGCTCCTGGGTTCTCGATCCCCATGCGACGCCACACGTCACCCAGCGCGGTGCGAAAGGCCTCCGCCTCGCTTGAGCTGTCGAACTCCAGGTCGACCATGGTGTATTTCGGATCGTCGATCGGTCTCACAATCCGGTAGCGGCGCACGCCGCCTTGCTCCCGGCCGACAGGATCACGGTCGAACTCCTGCTTCCAGGCGTCGAAGTCGGGGACTGGGTGGTCGATCCGCAAGATGGGCATATTGGCTCCTCTACTTCAGGCGCTCGGCGGGTACGTAGAAGGGGACGATACTCGCGGCGAGGATTCGCGCGTAGACCCCCGCACACGCTTCCTTCCGGCCAAGAGAGCCGTTCCGGTGCCGGCACGTGCGGCATTGGCAAGCACTTCGCGGTTCCGCAGACACAGCCTCCGGTTAGGAGTCGCCGCAGCTTTCGTCGTCTCGGGCGCGCCGAGGCAAGGACATGCCGCGGCGTTGGAATTTAGAACGGGGTCGGGATGTGGCGCACCGGCAGGTCGGGATCGCTGGAGCCCGGGGCGCCATGGCGTTCCGGCAGCTTGACGTCCGCCGGCGCAAGCGGCTTGTACGGGATCTGGCTCAGCAAATGGCTGATGATGTTGAGGCGGCCGCGCTTCTTGTCGTTCGTGTCGGCGACGAACCAGGGCGCCCACGCGGTGTCCGTGGCGGCGAACATCGCGTCGCGGGCGCGCGAGTAGTCGAACCACCGGCTGTACGACTTCAGGTCCATGTCCGAGAGCTTCCAGACCTTCCGCGGATCGTCGATGCGGCTCTCGAGCCGGCGGGTTTGCTCCTCGGGACTGACCTCCAGCCAGTACTTGATGAGGATGATCCCGGAGTCGACCATCGCCCGCTCGACCTGCGGGACCTGCTCCAGGAACGTCTCCGTCTGCTCCTTGGTGCAGAAGCCCATGACCCGCTCGACGCCCGCGCGGTTGTACCAGCTGCGGTCGAAGATCACGACTTCGCCCGCGGCGGGGAAGTGCTGGATGTAGCGCTGCACGTACATCTGCGACTTCTCGCGGTCGGTAGGCGCGGGCAGGGCGACGACCCGGAACACGCGGGGGCTGACGCGCTCGGTGATCCGCTTGATCGTGCCGCCCTTGCCGGCGGTGTCGCGCCCCTCGAAGACGATGCAGATCTTCGCGCCCGTCGCCTTGACCCACTCCTGCATAGCGACCAGCTCGCCGTGCAGCTTCCGCATCTCCCGCTCGTACTTCTTGCGACGCATCCTGGCGGCGTGGGCCGCTGGGCTTTCTTCGTCCTTGTGCTCCTTCGTCTTCTTGCTCACGATGTGCCCTCCGTGGTTGCTTGACCAGGGGTGAGCGCGCGCTCCGCGTCGATCGTGGCCGGCGCCGGAGCGCGTCTGCGGCGGATCCACTTGCCCGACTCGACCACCAGCGGCAGAAGGGCGGCCAGTCCGAAGCAGGCGAGCCACTCGTTGCCGGTGAGCGAGGTCGTGAGCAGGCCCTTCTGGAGGCCCGGCAGCTCCGTCGCGAGGACGATCATGGTGAGGGGGAAAAGCGAGATGCCGAGTGCCTTTAGCAGCGGGGACGAGAGCCCGCTGGCGGGGTCGCGCCGGTTGGTGAGCGCGTTGAAGACGGTGCCGAGTCCCATGACGACGAAGGTCATCGTCAGCGAACTGGTCGGCACGTCGGTGCTCGGGTCGTCCGGTCCCGCGACGAGCGGGATCAGGGCGGCGACGAAGAGCGTGGCGGCGTAGACGACCCAGAGCGTGACGGCGGCCCGGTTGGTGATCGGCACCTTCGGGTCGCGCGGCGGCCGGTGCATGACGTCGGGCGCCCCGGGGTCGACCGCGATCACGACGACGCCGGAGGCGGTCATGAACACGAGCAGGTACAGCACCATCAGCGGGGTGAGGGCCACGCCCTGGTTGATGTCGAACGCGGTCGCGGCGAGGAACAGGAATACGAGCGACAGCAGCTGCGTCATCTGGTAGCGGACGTAGGAGACGACCTTCTCGTAGACCCGGCGGCCGATCTCGACAGCGTTGACGAGCGTGCCGAAGTTGTCGTCGGTGAGGATCATCCGGCCGGCCTGCTTGGTCACCTCGCTGCCGCTGCCCATCGCCACGCCGATGTCAGCCTGCTTGAGGGCGGCCGCGTCGTTGACCGCGTCGCCGGTCATCGCCACGATCAGCCCCTGCTCCTGCATCAGCCGGGCGAGGCGAAGCTTGTCCTGCGGCGAGACGCGGCCGAAGACGTGCAGCTCCGGGAGCCGGCGGGCCAGCTCCTCGTCCGACAGCGCCTGCAGCTCGCTACCGCTGATCGCCCCCGGCCCGAGCCCGAGCGTCTCGCCGATCGCCTGCGCGGTGACGGCGTGGTCGCCCGTGATCATGCGCACGTCGATGCCGGCGCCGAGCGCGGTCTGGACGGCGGCCTTCGACGACGGCCGCAGCGGGTCGATGATCCCGACCATGCCGACGAACGCGAGGTCGTGGGTCAGCGACATCGGGTCGGCGTTCATCGCTTCGAGCTCCGCGTCGTCGACGAAGCGCGCGGCGAAGGCGAGCACGCGCAGGCCCTTCTCGCCCATGCGCTCGTTCGCGGCGTCGATGCCGGAGCGAGCCTCCTCGATCGGCACCTGCGAGCCGGTCATCGGTCCGCCGGAGAGGGTGCAGCGCGCGAGCACGACGTCGGGGCCGCCCTTGACGAGCTGGATCACGCGCGCGTCTCCGTCCACCGGGTAGCGGTGGAAGGTGGCCATGAACTTGTAGTCGGAGTCGAACGGCACCTCGGCGATGCGCGGATAGGCCCGGCGGGTCTCCTCCGCGTCGACGCCGAGCTTGGCCGCGAGCACGACGAGCGCAGCCTCCGTCGGGTCGCCGACCACGCTTCCGTCGTCGCCGACGGTCGCGTCGCTGTCGAGAACGAGCCCGAGCGCGATCCGCGTGAAGTCCGGCACTGGGGCCCCGGCGACCGACGTGAGGGCCCCCGTCTTGCGGTAACCCTCTCCCTCGACCGTGAACCACGCGTCGCCCGTGTACATGGTCGAGACCATCATCTGGTTCAGCGTCAGGGTGCCGGTCTTGTCGGTGTTGATCGCGCTCGTCGCGCCCAGCGTCTCGACGTCGGTGAGGTTCTTGACGACGGCCTTCGCGTCGGCGAGCTGCTTCGCGCCCATCGACAGCAGGCCGGAGACGAACGCCGGCATGCCCGTCGGGATCGCCGAGATCGCCATCGCCGTCCCCAGCAGCAGGACGTCGCTGAACTTCTCGCCGCGGAGGACGCCGACGATGACGATGATCGCGACCGCGCCCCACGCGATGATCCCGAGCACGTAGGTCAGCGAGCCGAGCTCCTTCTGGAGCGGCGACCGCGTGCGGGTGACGGCGGTCAGCATCTCCGCGATCTTCCCCATCTCGGTCTCCATGCCCGTAGCGGTCACGACCATCGCGGCCGTCCCCCTCGTCACCGCAGTGTTCTGGAAGAGGATGTTCGTGCGGTCGCCGAGCGCCACCTCCGGCCCGGCGAGCACGCCCGCGTCCTTCGCGACCGGGGCGCTCTCGCCGGTGAGAGCCGCCTCCTGCGTCTCCAGCGTCGCCGAGCGGACGATGCGGCCGTCGGCGGGGACGATGTCGCCCGCCTCCAGCTCGACGACGTCGCCGGGAACGAGGTCGACCGCCGGGACGAGCGCGACCGAGCCGTCGCGCACGACCTTCGCCTGGGGCACCTGGAGGTTCGCGAGGGCGTCGATGCTCGCGCGCGCCTTCAGCTCCTGGCGCGTGCCGAGGACGATGTTGAGCAGGATGAGCAGCGCGACGATCACGCCGGTGGAGACCTCGCCGATCACGAAGCTCACCGCGACAACCGCGATCAGCATGATGTTCATCGGATCGCGCAGCTGCTGCGCCGCCACCGCCCACATCGACGGCGGCTTCTCCTTGCGGATCTCGTTCGGCCCGTACCGCGAGAGCCGCGCCGCCGCCTCCGCGTCGGTCAGGCCGGAGTCCGCATCCGACTCCAGCGCGGCCACGACCTCCCTGGCGTCGCGGGCATACGGCGTGTCCGTCGACGAACGATCGGCTGTCGACTCTGGCGAAATCACGGCCCTGATCGTATGCGGTGGGGCTCCTTTGCGTACTGGCTGCCAACCGTCCATACGTCACGTCCGCAGCCGTAGCTGTCGCGTGTAACGTCCAGGCCGTATGGCGAAGCTGACGCCGGAGGAAATGTGGGAGAGGATGCTGACCGGCAATTTTCCCCGCCTCCAGCGCATGCGCTGGGTATGGGGGGCGTTGCCGTCACCGCCGCGCTGCAAGCTTTGCAACGCTCCGTTCCGTGGAGCTGGCGGCGTGCTGATGCGGGCTATCGCCTATGGCCCGTCGCCATTGAACCGCCGGCTCTGTAAGTGGTGCATACGCGCGGCTCTCAAACATCCCGGGGGCGCTGAGATCGAGATCTCGGTGCTTTTTGCGGACATACGCGGTTCGACAGCAATCGCCGAGGGCATGCAGCCCGGAGAGTTCTCGCAGTTGATGGCGCGCTTTTACGGTACGGCAGCGGGGGTCATCGACGACTGGGATGGCATCGTCGACAAGTTCGTCGGCGACGGCGCGGTTGCGCTCTTCATCCCCGGTTTCGCCGGCAGCGACCACGCGGCTGCTGCGATCGGGGCCGCACGCGGCTTACTACAGAAGACTGGCAACGACAGGCCTGAGCCGTGGATCCCGATTGGTGCCGGGGTCCACACCGGCAGGTCCTTCGTGGGCACCGTCGGGGAAGGGGACGCCCGAGATTTCACCGCGCTTGGAGATACAGTCAATACGGCCGCGCGACTCACGAGCCTCGCCGGGTCGGGGGAGATACTCATCAGCGCCGAAGCTGCAACTGCAGGCGGCCTCGTGACGACCCGGCTCGAACGACGGACACTGGCGTTACGCGGAAGGGAACAGAGCGTCGACGCGTGGGTTGCCGGGGCTCGGGAAAGCGCGTGACGCCTTCCGCGAACTAGAGCAGAGCTGCCAACCGGCATGCTGACGCACTCAGGCTTCCGCCGGCTGGTGCACGCGATCCACCAGGGCGACCCGGCCGCCGAGCAGCGGGCTCAGGAACAGCTCAACCACTTGCTGGCGAAGAACATCTTCGTCGCGCCGGTCGGCGCGCCCGAGGGATGGACGCCATCCCCTCCCCCTACCATCCCATTCGCGGTCTTCGTGCACGACGGCGGCCTCAACTGGATCCGGGCCGCATACAAGCAGGCCGCCGCCGGCGACCCACGGAACCTGATTCAGAGCTGCCAGGCAAATCGGTAGATCCATCCGCACGCTGACGGGCCCTCCCGCAGGTCAGGGAACTAGCTGCTTCCGAGCCGCCGTTCGCTCGGTCGGCCACTGCTTCGGCTCTCGTCGAGCTCGAACGGGCTTCCTGCAGTCCCGGAGCCGCTAGACGGGAGCCAGAGCGTTCAGCTTGCTCAGCGTGAATTCACTTCTCAGCCGGGCGGGCGAGATTCGCCTCTGCCATTCGTTTCAGGCCCGTCCTGTCGGTCTTGCCGGTGGCCGTGCGTGGCATCTCGTCGAGGACGATTATCTCCTCGGGTGCCTTGTAACCCACTTTCGCGCGAGCGAACTGGATCAGCTCCTGGCTGCTCGGACGCTGGGCGCCCTTCCGGAGGGTGATGTAGGCGCGGACGGTCTCGCCATGGACGAGGTCATGGATCCCGATTACCCCGGCGCTCTCTACGCTCGGGTGCTCGACGAGGACGCCCTCGATCTCTTGGGGGCTGATGTTCGAGCCGTCGTGGACGATGATCTGCTTCCTGCGGCCGCAGAAGTAGTGGTAGCCCTCGTCATCGACTCGCATCACATCGCCCGAGTCGAGCCACCCGTCGGTGAAAGCAGCCTCCGTCGCGGCGGTATCGTTCCAGTAGCCAACGGTGGCAGCAGGAGTCCTGATCCAGAGGCGGCCTTCGCTCCCGGCAGCAAGCTGCTCCCCGTCATCGCGCCGAATCGAGACCGACACGCTCGGAACGACCTGCCCGACCGAGCCAAGCTTGATACGACCAGACGGTGGGCTCACCGTCACGAGCCCGACCTCCGTCAAGCCGTAGGCCTCGTCGATCGCGAAGCCGCTCAGCTCGGTGAACTCACGCTCGAGCTCGGCCGACACAGTGTCGCCTGCCGCACGGCAGAGCCGCAGCGAGGCGAAGTCTTCGCGAGAAGCGCCGTGGTCGCGGGTGAGTGCGAACAGCGCCGAAGGAAGCATCGACAGCACCGTCGGGCGGTCCTCGCGAAGGAGAGGCAGAAGCTCGTCTCCATCGAAGGTTCGAGCCACAATGGCGCCAGCGCCAACACTCAGCGCGGCGAGCGAAACATAGAAAGCCCCGAGGTGGGAAAGCGACGAGCCGGCGAGAAGCAGATCAGCGGAGCTGAGCTCGAGCCCTGCCGCCGCTATCGCAAGCATCCAGCCAAGCGTCTCATGGGTATGAGTGACGCCTTTCGGGCGCCCGGTACTGCCAGAGGTGAAGAAGATCACGGCCGGGGACGATGGCGAGGGCGGCGTGAGCCCCTCCCGAAGCCGGTCTCCCTCGACGAGATCCTCGAATGCCAGACCGCTCGCGCGTCTCGCCCCGTAGCTGATCCGGCCCAAAGGCAACTGCGCGGCGAGCTCGCTCGCCGCGAGATCCTCCTCCCGCTCTACGTGTGCGAGCAACACACGGGCCCGGCTGAGCTCCAGTGCATGATCGATCTCCGGTCCCATGTAGCGGTAGTTGAGAGGCGTAGCGACGAGCCCCGCCTTGAAACATGCGAGGTAATGAACGACCAAGGCGGGCCGATTCGGCATCAACGAAGCGACCCGATCACCCGGCTTCAGCCCGAGTCCGAGCAAGTTCTCAGCGAGGCAGCCACTAAGGCGATCGAGCGTCCGCCACGTCCAGCGAGTGTCCGCAGAGATCAGAGCCGGGCCGTCAGGGTTTGCCGCCAGGCCAGCACGAAGCAGATCGCACAGGCTGACTGGCCCTTGCATGGTGCTCCCGGCATACCGCGTCATGCCAGCACACTAACGAAGCCAACACCAGGGTCGTCGCCCCGCAGAACCACGAACTCCCCGTGAGAGCAATCATGCGAATCGGGTTCTCGAGGCTGTGCGAGGCTCACTCCTCCCGCGGGGGACTGTAGTTGACCATCCACTGGACGCCGAACTTGTCCTTCAGGCTTCCGTAGTAGTCCCCCCATGCCTGGTCGGCGATCGGCATCTCGATCTCGGCGCCCTCGGACAGGGCGTCGAAGATCCTGTCCGCCTCCTTGCGGCTGGTCGGGTGCACCGACACGTAGACGTTGTTGCCCTGCACCAACTGCTGCCCGAGCGACTCCAGGATGTCGCTGGCCATCAGCACGTTGTCTTCGCCGATCGGAAGCCCGATGTGCATGATCTTGTCCTCGTCTTCCTCGGGGACCGTCACCCCCTCCATCGGGAAGTCCTTGAACCGGACGACCGAGGAGAACTCGCCGCCGAACACCGACTTGTAGAGGTCGAATGCTTCCCGTGCGTTACCTGCGAAATTGAGGTACGAGTGCAGCTTGGTCACCTTCGACCTCCCGCTCGAGCTTTCGCTCCTTCGTATGTCCTCTTCAGCTCCTCGATGTCGAACTTCTTCATCTGCAGAAACGCCTCGGTAACGCGAGCTGTCTGCTCCTTGGTTCCGCTGCCCAGCAGCTCCCCGAGAATGGAGGGAGCAACCTGCCACGAGACGCCGAACTTGTCCTTGAGCCACCCGCACTGCTCGGCCTCGGGCACCGCCGAGAGGCTGTCCCAGAAGTAGTCGATCTCCTGTTGGGTGTCGCAGCCGACCATGAACGAGACGGCCTCGTTGAATCCGAATCTGTGGTCGTGGGCGCTGTCCATCGCCGCGAACTCCCGGCCGGCCAGCGTGAAGCCGGCATGCTTGATCGTCCCCTCTTGGTCGGGTTCCTCGCCGTTGCCGTAGCGAAGAACACGACCGAGCTTGGAGTCGGGGAACACCGACGCATAGAAGTTGATCGCCTCCTCCGCCGTGCCGCAGACCTCGCCCACGAACATCAGAGTCGGAGTGATCCGCTGGTGGGTGTCCGCGTCGCCTGCGTACATGACCTGCCACGACAGGCCGTATCGATCCTCGGTCCACCCATAGCGCTCGCTGAAGGGATACGAGTCGAGCGGCATGAGCGCCGCCCCGCCCCCGGCGAGCGTGTCCCACAACTCGTCGACTTCCTCCCTGCTCCTGCACCGGACCAGCAACGACACCGCGGGAGTGAACTTGAAGAGCGGGCCGGCACTGATTGCCATGAACGGCTGGCCGAAGAGCTCGAACGAGACGACATCCGCATCGCCCGACGGGGTGTCGTGGAGTGTGGAGACGTCGCTGACTCTCGAGTTCGGGAAGGTCGACGAGTAGAACTCGGCTGCCTCCACCGCCTCCCGGTCGAACCACAGGTGGGGCGTGATCTTGTCCACAGGGATCTCCTTTCCGGCCGGGCCGGGCGTGCCTTGCCTGCCCTGGACGCGCACTCTCGTTATCCCGGCCTCGACATGTGTTAGGGGCGATCTCGACCGAACGGGTCGCCGTCGTTGTCCTTCCGCTCGATCGTCGTGTCGGCCATGGTGTGCACCTCCCACGCTCGTTCATCGTCCCATCGGAATGCACATACCCCGGTCGGGCCTCTGCGAAAGGTCGACGGATAGCTGTTCTATGAGCTTTCAGGTCGAAGGGAGGGCGGCGCGGAGCTGGTGCCACTCGCGCGAGAGGATCGGGAGCGCTGGGACGCCGTGACCCTGGCAATCCGTCTGGCCGGTCCCGGCGGGGGCAGGGTCATCGTCGACGGCCAAGGAGTTCATCGTCATCTGAGGCAAGAAGCATTTCTCCGAGATGTCGAGAGTGGGGTGGGCGAGCGTGCGTGAATGTACCCGGGCGGGCCGGAACGCGCTTTCCACGCCCTACGGCTTTGGGGCCGCCTAGAGGGACGCCAGAGCCACCAGGAAGAGGGCGAACGCGGCCCAGGTCGTCGCGAATTGGATCCAGTTGATCGTGAAGTAGCGCCGCCGTCCCGCCTCCCAGTTCGCCGGCATGGCCTCGGGGTCCCAGGCCAAGATCACCTTGTAGTGCGGTTCCTTCCACACGTTCGCGACGACGTACACACCGATGATCACGATGCCCAGGCCGATCGCGGTGAGCACGAACGAGGTGGATCCGGGATCGTCCCAGAGGAGCACGAGCGCGACGATCGGGGCGATGCCCATCCCTAGCGACCAGGCAAAGTTGAACACCCGTCCCCAGGACTTATCCGCGAATCGAAGGAACGCCCCCATGAAGTTCCGGAAGTCCCGGCCGTCCATCGCTTTGAGCACCGGGCGCATAATCGTGGTCAGCATCCCCAAGAGGCCAGACGCGAGCCCCGAGAAGAAGACAGACACTGCAAGTGCCCATTCCTCGGCCGTCAAACATGCGCCTCCATGGTGCGGAGTCCAATCCTAATGTCGAGCTTCCCAGGGCCGCGGACCGACCCCAGAGGAGGGCCTTCTGTCTCGGCCCTCGACCCCGCCGAGACAAGCCCGTACGCGCACGGACGCGCGCTCTTTGCTAATCGGCTACACGGGGCTGAAGCTCGGCGAGCCGCCCTCGCACGCGGCGCGCTATGGCGAGGTGCGCTTGCGCTTGTACCGGTCAGGCGCCTGCGTGAGCGCAGCCATTTAGCACCAGCAGGAGGCGGGCACTTCCCGGCTCAGGGGGTAGAACCAACCAGGGACCTGAACGGTCCGCAGCGTGCGCCCGCTCTGGAGGTCGACGACGCGTACGCGGTGAGCGCGGTACTCGCTCCCTAGCGTCAAGTACGCGCGATGGCCGGACAGCTGGAAGCCATCGGGGGGAAGCGGACGGCGGAACTGCACCTTGCCGTCCGGCGTGTAGACGCTGAAGCGTTGCGGCTCGGACGAGGAGGTAGCGAGGAAGCTGCCGCTCCAGGCAAACCAATCCGCCTGCTCATCGACGACCACCTGCGTCCAGTCACGCGTGTCGATCAGATGCAGACCGAGCGCCGTCGACCTCTGGGCCTGACCGTCAGGGCCAACGTCGATCCAATCGTCACTGCCCGATACCGCGAGACGTCCGCCGCCGACCCACGCGGCTTCGCGCGAGAAACCCTCGCCAAGCCTGTTGCCGCCGCCATCGGCGATCGTGGCGGTAGTTCGGAATGAGGCGAGGTCATGGTACTCGACGGCCAGACTGGAGAGGTCTATGCGAGCGACTGTCGTGGTGCCCGAAACGACGTAGGCGTGTTGGGTATCTGGGTCGAGAGCCAGGGCAGGATACGCGTAGTGGCCGACCGGGAGTCCTTGCGAGGCGGGCGGAGGCTCGGTTCCGGCGGGGATCGCCGAAAGGGGCACAGTGCGAAGTCCGGCCCCGGTAATGACAGCCAAAGTGGGGTGACCAAGCTCCTGTCGCGGAGCGAGCAGCAAGACCACAGCGCCGCTGGCCTCAGCGAAGCCGATCAGATCGTGCTCCAGCGGGAGTGCGTACCGACCGACGAACCGGGTCGCCCGACCGACCTGCACGATGCGCGCCACGAGGTCCTCCGTGTGGCTTTCGACGACGACGAGACGAGATCCCGAGAGCCAGCTGATCGCGGCCGTGAAAGACGAGCCGAGCTTCGCCAACCGACGCATCCGGAGTGTGTCCACGATCACAAAGCTGCCCGTTCGCCCGCTCCCAAGCGCAAGCAGCGACCCGTCGGGGGAAAACGAGTAGGGGATGTCATGCAACCCCAGGTAGACCTTGGGCTTTCCCGGCAGCCGTCGCAATGACACGGGATCCAGCATCGCGACGCTCTCGGTGGTGCCGTTACCAACGAGAGCGAGGAAAGAGCGATCAGAGGCTGCCGCATCCGCACCAGCTGTCATGCCCGTGAGCGCGAACAGATGAGGCCACACAGCACAGGAGCGCGACGCCGTGCATCAGCTTCACGTCACCAATACGGGCGTAGGCATGCGCAAGGTCCCCGTCCCGGCTTGTAAGTGAGAAGGGACCCGCACCTCGCGAATCCCCAGGGGGAGGGGTCGGCACTCCGGCTTTCAGCCCACCTGCCCACTCCTTTCCTACGGCGCAGAAGAGGGGTTGGCATGGGGTCGTGTTCCAACAGCACTCGAACCCACGGAACCCCTCGATAGCAACCGAGCATCCGAGGTGACGTGACCTAGATGCGCACGGATATCTCCACGTCTTCGGGTTGGGAAGCGCCGGCCGAGGGCGTGGACGAGCCTTCCGGCCTCGTTGCCATCATGTCATGGGAGCGTGACCCGTGATCCGACAGAGGCAGAGGATGATCGCTTGCGTTCTGCGACGCGCGACGCGCGAGACGACGCGGCGCCCTTTTCACTCGTAGCGGCGGCACTCCTCGTCGTGCTTGCGGTCGTGAGCAGGCATGCGCGGTGGATGTTGTTGGGTCATGAGCTGTGGTGGATCTGGCTCGTGCTTGCAGTCCCGTACATCCTTCTCGCGAGCTCGCTGTTGTTGGGCATCGGACGGATCGTCCGGCACGACCGCAGACGAGAGCTCGTGATCGCGCTCCTCACGCTTGTTTTGGTCTTCACGGTCTTGGGTGTCGCGATCCTGATCGCCACGTTGGTCTCTCACTCGGGGAGCACCATTACCGGCCGGGAGCTCCTGTTGACCGGCGGCACCGTGTGGCTCGCCAATGGGATCGCTTTTGGCCTTGCCTTCTGGGAGCTCGACTGCGGCGGGCCGGTCACGCGTGCGCTCTCGACGTCTCTGCGCAAGCCCGATTTTCAGTTTCCCCAGGACGAGAACCCTCAGCTGGCGCGAGAAGGGTGGGCACCTCGCCTGTGGGATTACCTGTACCTGTCACTCACGAATTCGATCGCGTTCAGCCCGACCGACGCGATGCCCCTCACACGGTCGGCCAAGTCCTTGATGGCAGCGGAGTCCACGCTCGCTGCCATCACCCTTCTCCTGGTTGCGGCACGAGCGATCAACATCCTCTAGGGGCCCGACCCGGGAACCTCGTGAACGGTGGTCGACAGACGATCGCCTCGACCGGCGACCGGACGCCTAAGGACGCTCCACGAGGCGGCCAATCGTACCGACGGGATGTACGGAGCACGGCTCGGTACCCGGCCTCCGGCTCCGCCGACCGTGTTCAGGCGGGAGGCCACCCTCCATCGCGCTACGCTTCGTCACGTGCGCTCGGGCGCGTCCTTGGTCCTCGCCGCCGTGCTGGTCGTCATCGTCACGGGCTGCGGCGGCGGCGATGGAAGCCCGGACACCACGACCACGTCCCTCCCTGACTTCGAGCTCACCGTCGAGGCGGGTGACCCGGGAATCGACGTGCGCTTCACGTGTGACGGCGCCGACGTCTCCCCGGCCGCGTCCTGGCGAGGTGTGCCGGACGGGACGCAGGAGCTCGCATTCGTCATGGACGACCAGGACGCCGACGGTTTCACCCACTGGCTCGTCTACTCGATGCCCTCCGGCGTCACCTCGCTCCCAGAGGGAGTCCCCGCGGATCCCGAGGTGGCGGGACCGACGCCGCTCGCGCAAGGCGAGAACAGCTTCGGGGAGATCGGCTACGGCGGACCCTGCCCGCCCGCGCAGGAGTCCCACACGTACCGGTTCCAGCTCGTCGCGCTCGACACCGAAACCGGGCTCGCCCCGGGCGCCGACCGGAGCGCGTTCGACGCCGCGGTCGAGGGGCACGTCCTCGCCGAGGCGACTGTGACGATCACCTACGCGCGGCCGTAGCCACCACGGCGCGGCGACGATCGGCTTGATGTCGAGGGCCGGAAGTGCGTCGTTTGGAGGGAGATTGCGAGGTGGGCCGTGCTTGGATTCGACCAGCGACCTTGGGATTAGAAGTCCGACTCAGTTGCTTGAAGCGCAATGCCAGGAGCTGTTAAATGCCTGCAAAGAGCACATTTTCGGACATGCGAGCTGCTACGAAATGCGGCCTGCCGAGGCAAGCCTGTTCCCCCACGGTTCTCTCACGGCCTTGCACGTGCTCGAGCAGACTCCCAAGTCTGTCGCTCGGCACCGCCGCTGTCTGTCGCTGGGGGGCGCGCGAGGAGAGCACAATCGCCCAAGCTCCGTCCCCATGCCCGTGAGCTCTAACCTGTTGGGCATGCATTCGGGAGAAGTCGGCATCGAGATTGCGCCTCTCCTCGCCGACCCGACGGGTGACGACGAGCTCGCCGGCCGTGTCGACGCGCTACTCAGGCGCACCTGCCGGATCGCTCGTGCATTGACCGGCGCGGAGCAGGCTGCGCTCAAGCTTTGGGTCGAAGAGGATGCGGCCAAAGCGCGCAAGTACTTCAGCCTGAGTGAGAAGTACGAGAGCTACCGAGACTTCCGGGTGGATCCCCGTGGCTATGGCCTGCATGGCATGGCGATCCCGCCAGGCGCGGTCGTGCGGCTGACTCAGGAGGAGGTCGTCAGCCATCCACTATGGCGGAACTTCGGGGCGATCGAGGCTGAGCATCCGCCGATGCGCGGCTGGCTCGCCTCGACGCGCTAGAGGTGGAAGGCTCACACAAGTCCGGCCTGAACGCCGCAGCGCGGCTCTCGAGACCTGACGTGAGCTAGTCGCGATGGAGGCACCCACGTTCACGAATCTCGCGATCGTCGCCGCGATCGCCTTCGGCGTCCCCCTCCTGCTCGGGCTCGTACCCCGGCTGCCGATCCCGAGCCTCGTAATCGAGCTCATCGCCGGGATCGTGCTGGGGCCCCAGGTCCTCGGCTGGGTCGAGCTCGATTCGGCCGTTCAGGTCATGGCGCTCATCGGCGTCGCCTTCCTGCTCTTTATCGCCGGTCTCGAGATCGACTTCGACACGCTCCGCGGCAAGACGCTCCGGACGACGAGCGCGGGCTGGCTCGTCTCGCTCGGGCTCGCCGTCGGAATCGGCTACATCCTCGCGGGCGCCGATCTCCTCTCCGCGCCGTTCCTCGTCGGCATCGTCCTGGCCGCAACAGGGCTTGGCGTGATCATCCCGATCATGAAGGACGCCGGGGTGATCTCGACGCCCTTCGGGCAGACGGTGGTCGCCGGTGCCTCCATCGCCGAGATCGGGACGATCGTCCTTCTCTCGCTCTTCTTCGGGGAGTCCGAAGGCGGCTTCGGCAGCCGCTTCCTGCTCTTCGGCGGCTTCGTGCTCCTCGTGGCTGTGATCGGCGGCGTGATCGTCGCGGCCGAGCACGTCGGCCGGATCCACAAGGTGCTGTTTGCGCTGATGGACACGACCGCGCAGATCCGCGTCCGCGGAGCCTTCCTCCTGCTCGCCGTCTTCGTCGTGGCGGCCTCTCAGCTCGGTCTGGAGGCGATCCTCGGCGCCTTCATCGCCGGCGCGATCCTCAAGCTCACCGACCGCGACCGGCAGATGACCCACAGCGGCTTCCACGACAAGCTCGAGGCGGTCGGCTTCGGCGTCTTCATCCCCTTCTTCTGGGTCGCGAGCGGCCTGCGCTTCGACGCCGAGGCGCTATTCTCGAGCGGATCGACGCTCGCGATGGTGCCGGTCTTCCTCGGGGCGCTCCTGGTCGCCCGGGGCCTCCCCGCGCTCGCCTACCGCAAGCTACTCCCCCGACGCCAGCTCCTCCCTGCGTCACTCCTCCAAGCGACGTCGGTCTCGTTCATCGTCGTGGCGACATCCATCGGCGTCGAGGTCGGCACCATCAGCGAGGGAACGGCGGCGGCGTTCGTTGCCGCCGGGCTTCTCTCTGTGATCCTCTTCCCGGCCGCATCGCTCATCCTCTTGCGTCGCGGCGAAAAGGTCTCGGCGTCGCCTCAGACTGTCCCGATCGGCGCAGCCGACACGGCGCGCTGAGAGTTCACACCAACGTGCCTGCTCTCGGAGGAGGTCCGCGCCGCCTTCAGCTCCTTTCGAGGAGAGGCGGAGCACGTATTCCGATATCGTCGACAGTGACTCCGCAATCTGGGTGCGGTCGCGGCGAGCCGTGCGCACGAGACAGGAGGTAGGAGATGAGTTTCGTCTCTCGTGGCTTCCGCGGTCGGCGCCGCGACGCCGACCCCGCGCGCGTCCCGCCGGGCCAGTACGTCACCGACGACTTCCCGGTTCTGTCCGCGGGTCCTACGCCGCACACCCCGCTCGCGGAATGGACCTTCACGGTCCGCGGGGCCGTAGAGGAGCATCGGTCGTGGACGTGGGAGGAGTTCGCGGCCCTTCGTTCCGAGACCGTCACGGTCGACATTCACTGCGTGACGAAGTGGTCGAAGCTCGACACTGTTTGGACCGGAGTTCCTGTGGACGTGCTGCTCGAGGACACTAGCCCGAGCGGCGACTACGTCACGGCGTGGAGCGACGGTGGTTATACCACCAACCTCCCGCTCGAGGACGTCACCGAGGGAAAGGCCTGGATCGCGTTCGCGTACGACGACGAGCAGCTCGATCCGGAGCACGGCGGCCCCGCGCGGTTGCTCGTCCCGCACCTGTACTTCTGGAAGAGCGCAAAGTGGGTGCGCGGGCTCGAGCTCAGGGACGAGGACGAGCCGGGCTTCTGGGAGATTAACGGCTACCACAACTACGGCGACCCGTGGCGAGAGCAGCGGTACTGGGGCGACTGAGCTGGCAGGTCGCGACCGTCGTCGAGCTGCTCGACGAGACGCCCCGGGTCCGAGACATCGTGCTCGAATGTCCCGACTGGCCCGGGCATCGGGCCGGCCAGCACGTGGACGTCCGCCTCACCGCCGAGGACGGCTATCAGGCGCAGCGCAGCTACTCGATCGCGTCGCAGCCCGACGGCACCCGCGTCGAGCTCACCGTCGAGCGCCTCGACGACGGCGAGGTGTCGCCCTACCTGACGGACGAGCTCCGGCGGGGCGACCAGGTCGAGCTCCGTGGCCCCGTCGGGGGCTACTTCGTCTGGGAGCCTTCACAGGGCGGGCCGCTGCTGCTCGTCGCCGGCGGCTCGGGCGTCGTGCCGCTGATGGCGATGATCCGAGCGCGGGACGCTGCCCGGAGCGACGCCGAGACGCGCCTGCTTACGTCCTCGCGCGGCTGGGAGGACATCATCTACCGCGACGAGCTCGAGCGGCTCGGCGGTGACGGCCTCACGGTCGTGCACACGCTGACGGGGTCGCACCCACCCGGCTGGACGGGCTACGCGCGGCGCGTCGACGCCAAGATGCTCGCCGAAGTCGGCCCGACTCCGGCCGAGCGGCCGGGGGTCTATGTCTGCGGCCCGACGCCGTTCGTCGAGGCCGTGGCCGAGGCGCTCGTGCAGCTCGGGCACGAGCCACACCGCGTCAGGACCGAGCGCTTCGGACCGACGGGAGGCTGAGAGATGGACGCACTAATGCTGGATGGCAACGCGGTCGCCGGTCTTCTCCAGGAGGTGTTCGCCGTCGAGATGACCACGGCGATCGGGACGTGCAATACGTGTGGCGCGACTGACGCGGTCGGGGCGCTCTACGTCTTCCGTGGCGCCGGCATCGTCATGCGCTGCCCACACTGCGACAACGCCCTCGTGACGATCGTCAAAGAGAACACGCGCGTGTGGATCGGCTTCAGCGGAGTCAGCACACTGCAGGTCACCGTCTAGCTGCCGCATCCGCACCCCGGGGTCCGCTCACCGCGCCTGCGCCCCGGTGCCAGTGGGGAGCTCGGGGTGCCGCCCAGTCCGTGCGCGTGGAGGAGCACGAGAGGACCTTCCTAGCCAGCTGGGTAGTCCTCGTGCGCATAGCCCCGTCGCCTCGCGACCTGAGGATCTCGATTATCCCGCGCGGGCTTGCCCTAGGAGTCACCTTCTCGGCCCCGCACGCCGACCGATTCAACTACCAGCAGCGGGAACTCTCAGCGAGGATCAACGTCGCGCTCGGCGGTCGCGCCGCCGAAGAGATCGTCTTCGGCCAGCCCACGACAGGAGCCGAGTCGGACATCAAATAGCTCACCGAGATCGCTCGCCAGATGGTCGGTCGCTGGGGCATGAGCCGCGCCGTCGGCCCACTCGCCGTGCTTCCTAGGCCGCGGCCCGTACCTCCCCAGCGCCTCCGAAGTCCCAGAGCACACTCAGCGGTTGGTCGACGAACAAGTACGACGCATCGTCGAGGAGCCATCGCGCAGGTCGTGCCGCTGTAAGAGGCAAACCGCGACAAACTCGACTCGTTAGCGCAAGCGCTGCTTGAGCACGAGACGCTACGAGAATGAAGCCTATGCCGCAGCGAGGGTCATCCGACCCGCGAACAGAAAGCATCGCCGAGCAAGTCGCCCCAACGGTGGGACACCCAGGTAGAGCGAGCAACGCGAGGACGAAGGCGATCCAGCGGGGTGAAACCCGAACCTGGAACGCTGAGGCGGCACCGCGACGATTCTCGTTGCGCCCGCGGCGGCGTCTCGGCTGCGCGGTCGTCGGCATGCTCGGCCATCGCTCCAGGCTACTCCTCGCGGATAGCCGTTCCGGCTCGCCCCGACTCTACGCGCCTCGAGCGACCTCACGAGCCGCCTCGAGGTCCTCCGCGCGGACGACGACCTCGTAGGGGCCCGCAACAGTCAAGCCGTCAGACGCGCCGGCGCCCACGTTCGTCTGGCGCGTCAGGCACGCGATACCTGCGCTGCGAAGCAGGCCGCAGATGACCTCGGCTTCCTGCTCCGTCGCCACGACGTCGAGCACCATGAGCTCGTCACCGGCCACGGCTAGCCGAACGTGAAGGCGTAGGCCTCGACGCCGGGGGCATCGAAGGCGATCTCGAATGTGCGGTCGCCGATCGATCCCGGCTGGCGGATCAGCTGATAGAGCCGGGGCTCGACAAGGCGTTCCGCGGCCATGCTCGTCGACGTCGAGGCCGTGCGCGTCGCCGGGAGGCTCTCCATCGACGAGCACGCGGAACGGGACGGCGAGTCTCGCGAGCTCGCAGGACGAGATGGACGTCGCGCGCGTGGAAGCGGAAAGCGGATCCGCCCGTCGGCGGCGTTCAGCACGCTCGCACCCGGTTCGACGGTCCAGTCGCCGGAGAGAGCCCACTGGTTCAGCTCGCAATCGGCGCATGCGGGCCGTCACCGACTCGGCGAAGTTCTGGGCCTGCTCGTAGCCGAGGTAGGTCTCGGGCGATCTGCAAGGTTCGTCCAGTCCGCTTGAGCCTCGAAGCCATCGTCTGCGACCGAGACCAGGTCGTCGCCGACGCCGTCGCGGCCGGCGTCGCGCAGCAGCTGCTGGACGACCCGCTCGCACTCTTCGTATCCGCCCTCGCCGAATTGGTGGTGTCGGATTCGGCCTTCGGCGTCGGCGATGTACACGGCGGGCCAGTAGCTGTTGCCGAAGGCACGCCAGATCGCGTAGTCGCTGTCGAGCGCGACCGGATACTCGACCGCCATGTCCCTCGACAGCCTGGCGGACATTGTCGATGTCCCGCTCGAATGGGAACTCCGGCGTGTGGACGCCGACCACGACCAACCCCTGACCCGCGTACTTGTCGGCCCAGGCGCGGACATAGCCGAGCGTGCGCAGCCAGTTGATGCAGGTGTAGGTCCAGAAGTCGACGAGAATCGACCTTCCCCCGCACGTCCTCCGCGGCGAGCGGCGCCGAGTTGAGCCAACCGGCCGCCCCGTCGAAACCCGGCAGGCGACTCTCGACAAGTCTGTGCAACAGGCTCACAACCCGTTACCTCCCACTGCGAGGACGGCGTCGGCGAAGGCGCCAGGTGCCTCCTGCAGCACGCGATTTCGACAGGGCCGCC
Organism: uncultured Thermoleophilia bacterium; assembly: GCA_963797645.1. Taxonomy (GTDB): domain Bacteria; phylum Actinomycetota; class Thermoleophilia; order Gaiellales; family Gaiellaceae; genus CAWCQC01. The sequence goes on from CAWCQC010000017.1 coordinate 116,208, forward strand.
GCAAACGGAAGCGCCGACGCGGACCGGAGCCGGGCCCTTCAGGGGTCGATGTTGAGGTCGCCGGGATCTCGTTTCAGCGAAGCGACCGGAACGCAGCACGTACCTCGTCCGAGAAGAGCTCCGGCTCCTCCCAGGCGGCGAAGTGGCCGCCCCTGTCGACCTCGTTGAAGTAGGCGAGGTCGGGGTAGACCGCCTCGACCCAGCTGCGCGGGGCAGCCCAGATCTCGCCGGGGAACGTCGTGAAGCCGACCGGAACCGAGACCGCCGGAGGAGCCTGGCCGCTCGCAAGCGCTGCGGCCAGCGCTCGTCCGTCCTCCCAGTACGACCGGGCCGCCGACGCTGCGGTGCCGGTCAGCCAGTACAGCGTGATGTTGTCGACGATGCGTGTCCCGGGTGAGATTGCCCACGGGCTCGCCGTCGACGAACGCGCGGGAGATCTTGTAGTAGCTGTCCGTGTCGTGGTCGAGCAACCAGGCCGCCAGCGCGACGGGTGAATCCAGCAGGGCGTAGCCGATCGTCTGCGGCCGCGTTGCCATCTCCAGGAAGTAGCCGAAGCCGTCCTCCCTGAACGTCGCGAGCGCCTCGGCCGCTGCGCGTTCCTGTTCGGATTCCTTGGGCAGTTGATCGCCGATTGCGAGCACCGCCGTGAGCAGGTTCAGGTGGTAGCCGACCAAACCCTCGACCGCCTGGCGGCCCATCAGGTCCGTGACGAGGGCACCCACGTCGCCGCCTTGGGCGACGTAGCGGGTGTAGCCGAGGCGGTGCATCAGCTCCGCCCACGCGCGTGCGGTGCGGCTGGCGTCCCAGCCGAGCTCGGCCGGCTCGCCGGAGAAGCCGTAGCCAGGCAGGGACGGCAGCACCAGGTGGAACGCGTCCTCCGCTTGCCCACCGTGCGCGGTCGGGTCGGTCAGCGGGCCGACGGTGTCGAGCAACTCGATCACCGAGCCGGGCCAGCCGTGCGTCATGACCAGCGGCAGCGCGTTCTCGTGCCGCGACCTGACGTGGATGAAGTGGATATCCACCCCGTCGATCTCGGTCGTGAACTGCGGCAGCGCGTTGAGCTTCGCCTCGGCCCTGCGCCAGTCGTAGCTCGGTCGTCCAGTAGCGGGCGAGCTCCTGCAGCGTCGCCAGCTGCACGCCCTGCGACCGATCGGCAACGAGCTCCTTGCTCGGCCAGCGCGTCGCCGCGATGCGGCGGCGCAAGTCGTCCAGCTGCTCCTCCGGAACCTCGACGTGGAACGGCCGGATCTCGGTGGCTGTCTCGACGGCGCTGCTCATGAGGATCTCCTTTACACGTGGGCTTGATGGGCGCTCGGCGGGGCTGAGTGGCTCGGAGCTTGAGCCACTTGATCGCCCCGCCGAGCGAGGGCATGTGCACACGGTCGAACAGGGGCATCTCTAGCGCAGCGATCGGAACGTCGCGCGGACGTCTTCTGAGAGCAGCTGCGGCTGCTCCCAGGCAGCGAAGTGCCCGCCCCTGTCGTGCTGGTTGTAGTAGACGAGGTTGGGGTACGCCTTCTCCGCCCAGCTCCGCGGAACCCGGTAGAGCTCGTCAGCGAAGGTGCTCACGCCGACCGGGATCGTGACGCCCTTGGCGCCGAAGAAGCCGCCCTTGAACTCCCAATACAGGCGAAGCGAGGAGACGCCGGTGTTGGTCAGCCAGAACAGCGTGATGTTGTCGAGGATGTCGTCGCGCGTGAGGTCGCTCGGCTTCTCCAGACGTCCCTCGAGGACCTGCTGAACCAGGCCCGGCTGACCGAGCCCGTCGCCGTGGTCGAGCATGAAGGCCGCGAGATCGATCGGTGAGTCCGCCAGTCCGTACAGCGTCTGCGGGCGCGTCCCCGCGATGAGCCCGTACGCCACGTGCGTCGCAAAGAAGGTGCGCAGCTGCTCGTACGTGCTCAGCTCCTCGTCCGAGAGGCCGGACGGCGGCGGGCTGCCGACGAAGGACGCGGAGAAGAGGTCGGGCGGAATCGCGCCGGCCATGTTGGTGTGGATGCCGATCAGCTCCGGCGGCGCCGGCTCAGCCGCCCCGGGTTCGCGGCCGCCTGCCATCAGGTCGACGACGATCGCGCCCCAGTCGCCGCCCTGCGCAACGAAGCGTGTGTACCCGAGCCGCTTCATGAGCTCGACGTAGGCCTTGCCGACGTGCACAGGATCCCAGCCGGTGCCGGTCGGCTTGCCCGAGAACCCATACCCGGGCATCGACGGGATCACCACATGGAAGGCGTCCGACGCGCTGGCGCCGTGAGCCGTGGGGTTGGTCAGTGGATCGATGATCTTCAGCTGCTCGATGGGCGAGCCGGGCCAGCCGTGGCAGACGACGATCGGCAACGCGTTCTCGTGCTTCGAACGGACGTGGATGAAGTGGATGTCCAGCCCGTCGATCTCGGTGATGAAGTTCGGGAGCGGCGTTCAGCCTCGCCTCGCACTTGCGCCAGTCGTACTCGGTCAGCCCAATAGCGCGCGAGCTCCTGCATCATCGCCAGCTGGCACGCCCTGCGAATCATCCTCGACGGTCTCTTTCTCGGGCCAGCGCGTCGCCGCGATGCGGCGGCGCAAGTCGTCCAGCTGCTCCTCTGGAACCTCGACGTGGAACGGCTGGATCTCGGTGGCTATCTCGACGGTGTTGCTCATGAGGATCTCCTCACACGTGGGTTTGATTGGAGCTCGGCGGGACCGAGTGGTTCGGAGTTGAGCCACTCGGTCGCACCGTCCAGCGAGGGCATGCGCCCTTCAACCGAGAGACGATTCTTGCGGATCGCACCACCATGATCACGGGCCGGACGAGAACCTCGCCGTACCGACGGGATGTCCACCTCCGGGCTACGCAGGCGGCGGGCATCGCCCGCCGCCTGCTTCCCTTCGCTGCTCCGTTACTTGCGCAGTGATCTCAAGCCAGTGCGAACCTCTTCCACGAAGAGCTCCGGCTGCTCCCAGGCGGCAAAGTGCCCGCCTTTGGCGAGGGCGTTGAAATGGATGAGATTGTGGTAGGCGCGCTCGGTCCAACTCCGCGGAGCTTGGTAGACCTCTTCAGGGAAGACGCTTACGGCAGCCGGAACGGAGATGTTGTAGTCGTTGAAGAAGGCGCCCTTGTATTCCACATAGAGACGAGCGCTGGACACCCCCGTGTTCGTCAACCAGGAGAGGGTGATGTTGTCGAGAATGTCGTCCCGGGTCAGATCGCCGTAGGGCTCCCATCGACAAAGAGTTTCACGATGTGCCCGTAGCTGGCCACGTCGTGGTCGATCATCCAGGCGGCAAGGGCGACGGGTGAGTCCGCCAACCCGTACAGGGTTTGCGGGTGTGCGGCCATCATCAGTTGCGTAGGGACGTGCTGGTAAAGGAACGCCATCTGGTCGTATGCCCGCTGCTCCTCAGCCGAGAGACCGGCCGGCGGCGGCTCGCCGGACTGGAGCGCCCTGGCAACGTCAGGGGGCGCGGCACCGGAGAAGTTCACATGGATGCCGATCAACTCCGGAGGCGCCTGTTCAGCCATCACGTTCGTGACGAACCCACCCCAATCACCGCCTTGCGCCGCGAATCGGCTGTACCCGAGGCGCTTCATCAGCTCCACCCACGCCCGCGCCATGCGAGCGGGGTCCCAACCCGGCGTCGTGGGCTTGCCTGAAAACCCGTAGCCGGCCATCGACGGGATCACCACGTGGAAGGCGTCCGACGCGCTGGCGCCGTGAGCCGTGGGGTTGGTCAGTGGATCGATGATCTTCAGCTGCTCGATCGGCGAGCCGGGCCAGCCGTGGGTGACGATGAGCGGCATCGCATCTTCATGTTTCGAGCGGACGTGAATGAAGTGGATGTCCAACCCGTCGATCTCGGTGATGAACTGCGGCAAGGCGTTCAGCCGCGCCTCGCATTTGCGCCAGTCGTACTCGGTCGCCCAATACCGCGCGAGCGCTTGAATGAAGGCGAGTTGCACGCCCTGCGAAAAATCCTCGACGGTCTCGTTCTCGGGCCAGCGCGTGGCGGCGATGCGCGCACGCAGGTCATCGAGATCTGCCTCGGGGGTCTCGATCGTGAACGGCCGGATCGCCGTGGCGCTCGCCGGCTTCTCGGTTGCGACAGCCATGTGAGTCTCCTCATCTCCTTCGGTTGGTGACGGCATGAAGCCTGATCGGCTCGTCTGCAGAGATCACGAAGAGAGGGACATAGGCGGCTCCTTGGGCTTGCGTTCTCCACGCGAACATTCAGATCACGCGCTACGCCGGCCAAGTGTTGGAGCCGGAAGAGATCGTCGGCCTGGGGTGAGGGCCGGACGAACCTCCACCTTAGCACCGGCACGGCAGGAGCGTCGAGCGGTGAATTTTCGACCCAGCGGGCGTTAGACTCGCAGCGGGGCGCAATGTGAGTCATCGTGAAACTGAGCATCTGCGCGTGCTGATTGCGAACGAGCGCGCGGATCGCTTGGGGATCGTCGCGCAGATCGTCGCCACTCTCGGGCACGAAGTGATCGCGCGCGAGATCGAGGTGGAGGACGTCGGAGCAGTGACGGCGAGGGAACGGCCGGACGTCGCCCTCGTCGGCCTCGGCGAGAGCTCCGAGCATGCCCTCCAACTGGTCGAGAAGATCGTGCACGAGGCCGCCTGCCCCGTGATCGCACTGATCCACGCGCCCGATCCCGACTTCGTCAAGGAGGCATCCAAGCGTGGCGTATTCGCCTACATCACCGACGCCGAGGCGGGGACTGACTGGCAGAGCTCGATCGACATCGTCTTACGCCGCTTCACCGAGTACCACGATCTCGAAGGCGCCTTCGGCCGCCGCGCCGTCACCGAGCGGGCGAAGGGCATCCTCATGGAACGCCACTCGATCGATGAGCCGGCGGCTTTCGAGTTGCTGCGTGAGCACGCGCGCACGACGAACCGGAAGCTCGTCGACGTCGCGTCCGCAGTGGTCGACGGCCACCGCTTGCTGCCGAAGCAGCCCCGCTCACCCGCCCCGACTCACGGGGCGGGTGGGGAGACCTGAGGGCCAGGCTTCCGACTTGGGTCCCGCGGGTGGTCCCGCTCCACCTCCTCCCACCTCACGGATCCAGCAGATCGAAACAAGCGTCGATCGAGACCCGATCGCCCGCCCGAGCCCGCCGGACCAGCTCCTTCGTCATCGGACACCGTGCCGATCTTCGCGTACAGCTGAGCTCGTAGCCTCACGCTCCCGCTCCGACATGTCTGGCTCACCGATACGCACGGAGCGCACCAGAGACGCCGGGTTCGCGTTCCAGTAGCACCCCACCTAACCAACCCTTTGCGTGACGAGGGTGCTCAGGTCGCCGTAGTAGAGTCGCCGGCCGCACGAGGAGAATCGTCGCTTATTTAGTTACACAGGTACGCGCACGAGGGCGGAGGACTAGCGACTGAGGCGCCATGGGGGAAGGGAATAGGCGTGCCACCTACACTCATCGGGTGGCGGTTTGCACCAGTTGCGGGAAGGAAGCTCCAGAGGACGCCCAGTTCTGCCCCGCCTGCGGCACCCGACTCGCCGGGGTCGTCCCTACGCCGGAGCTGCGCAAGACGGTGACCGTCTTGTTCTGTGACGTGGCCGGCTCGACGGCGATCGGTGAGTGGCTCGACCCGGAGCGGCTACGTCGGTTGATGCTTCGCTTCTACGAGGCGATGAAGGAGGTGTGCGAGCGCCATGGCGGGCAGGTCAGCGAGTTAATAGGGGACGCGGTCATGGCCGCCTTCGGGATTCCGAACGTGCATGAGGACGACGCGCTAAGGGCGGTTCGTGCCGCCGCTGAGATGCGTGAGCGGCTCGAGGCTCTCGGCGAGGAGCTCGAGCGGGATCTCGGCGTGAGGCTCCGCTCCCGCACGGGCGTTAACACGGGCGAGGTCGTGGTCTCCGAACGCGACCCGGATAGAGCCCTTGTCCTCGGCGATGCTGTAAACGTCGCCGCTAGGCTCGAGCAGGCCGCGGAGCCAGGTGATGTCCTGCTCGGAGAAAGCACTTACATGCTCGTCCGGGATGCCGTGCGCGCCGAGCGTGTCGAGCCGCTCTCGCTGAAGGGGAAAAGCGAGCGCGTGCCTGCCTTTCGCTTGCTCGATGTCCTTCCGGATGTCTCCGGTTACGCGCGCCGCTTCGGTACGCCGCTGGTGGGGCGCGAGGACGAGCTCCTCGTTCTTCGCAAGGCTTTCGAGCGCTCGGTGCGCGATCGGCGCGGCTACCTCGTCACTGTTTTCGGCCCGGCCGGGATCGGCAAGACCCGGCTTGCCAAGGAGCTGGCCGCTTCCGTCGCCGGCGAGGCGGCCGTCCTCACTGGTCGCTGCCTCTCCTACGGGGAGGGGATCTCGTACTGGCCGATCAGGGAGATGGTCAATGAAGCGACGTGGGAGCGGCCGCTCGCCGATCTGCTCGCAGGAGAGGATGATGCGGATGCGGTCGCCAGCCGGGTCGCTGCCGCCATTGGCGTTAGCGAGAGCGCCGGCCTCGCCGAGGAGACCTTCTGGGCGATCCGCAGGCTCTTCGAAGCGCTCGCGCTGCAAAAGCCGCTTGTGCTCGTGTTCGAAGATCTGCACTGGGCCGAGCCAACCCTGCTCGATCTCGTCGAGCACGTCCCGGACTCCTCGCGGGATGCGCCGATTCTTCTTTTCTGCCTGGCGCGGCCCGAGCTCCTGGACAAGCGCCCGACCTGGGGGGGCGGGAAAGTGAACGCAAGCTCGATGCTCATCGGCCCGCTCTCGGAGCCGGAGCGCGAGATGCTGCTCGCGAGCCTTACCGGCGAGGGTGCGCTTAGCGAGAGCACGCTCGGCCGCATCTCGAAGACCTCGGAAGGAAATCCCCTCTTCATTGAGCAGATGGCGGCCATGCTCGCCCAGGAGGGCGAGGGCGATGGCGAGTTCCCCGTACCGCCGGCGATCCAGGCGCTACTCGCAGCGAGGCTCGATCTGCTTGATCCAGACGAGCGCCGGATCATCGAGTACGCGGCGGTGGAGGGCGAGCTCTTCCACTGCGGCGCCATCAGCACGCTGTCGGCGCCTGAGAGGGTAGCGAGCGTCGGCGTCCACCTCTCCTCCCTTGTCAGGAAGGAGCTCGTCGACCCCGATCGGGCAACGATCCCAGGTGAGAAGGCCTTTCGTTTTCGCCATGCACTGATCCGCGAGGCGGCGTACGGCGCGCTCCCCAAGGAGAGGCGAGCAGAGCTGCATGAGCGCTTAGCTGGGTGGCTAGAGGACGTGAGTCGCGAGCGCCCCGGTGAGCTGGAGGAGCTGCTCGGCTACCACCTCGAGCAGGCCTACCGGTACCGGGCGGAGCTCGGCTCGGTGGACGGGGAGACGCTCCGGCTGGCCGAGCGCGCCCGCCTGCGGCTCCTTTCGGCCGGGCGACGCGCTTTTCGCCGCGGTGACACGCGGGCGGCGGTCAACCTGCTCGATCGCGCCCGCTCGCTCCCCTCCGACGAGAAGGCCTGGCTTGAGTTGGCCCCAGACCTCGGCTTTGCGCTGTTCCAGTCCGGCCAGCTAGAGCGGGCCGAGGCCGTCTTCAGCGGCGCGATTGAGTGCGCGAAGACCGTCGGCGACCGTCACACCGAGCGCCACGCGTCACTCCTCCGCGACCAGTGGCGTCTGTTCAACCAGCCGGACCAGTTCGATTTCGACGAGACGCTCCGTGAATACCGAGGCGTCGCTGGTGGTGTTCCAGGAAGCGGGCGACGACCTTGCCCTCGCACGCGTGTGGATCCTCCTCTGGAACCTCTACCAGTGCACGGGCAAGCCGCTCGCGCTTCGGGACGCGGCGGAACGGGCGCTCGAGCACGCGAGGCGGGCCGACAGCCGCCTCGACGAGGCTTGGAGCCTAAACGTCCTCGGCTGGTCACTGGTCGACGGGCCGACGCCGGTCGCCGAGGGAGTTCGCGTCTGCCACGACTTGTTGCGCGGGCTGCGGAGCGATCGCCTCGGAGAGGCGATCGTGCGCGCCTTTCTCGCCAATCTCGTCGCGGTGCAGGGCCGGTTCGAGGACGCCCGCGCGCTGATCGTTCGCAGCCGGGCGGCGATCCAAGAACTGGGGATGGGCACCCTCAGGACCCTCGTCGAACTGATGAGCGGGCGCGTGGAGACGTTGGCCGCTGATCTCCAGGCGGCCGAACGGGCGACCCGAACGGCGCTGGAGCACTCGGCTGAGATCGTCGACAACTGGTACTACGTTCTCGCGTCGATCGACCTCGCCCACGCCGTCTGCGAGCAGGACCGCCCGGCCGAGTGCCTGCACATTCTCGACGAGAGCGAGCTGCACCCTTCGCCGCCCGACTGGGGCATCGTCATCATGCGGCCGGCGATGCGTGCCCTGGCGCTCGCGCGGCTCGGGCGGCTCGAGGAGGCCGAGACCCTCGCCGGTGAGGCCGTCCGCTATGCCGACGGAACACAGTTCCTGGGATACCAAGCCGACGCGCTGATCGTCCTGGCCGAGGTGCTGCGCCTCTACGGCAGGCCCGCGGAGGCTGCTAGCACTCTCGAGGCGGGCGCCCGCCTCTTCGATCTGAAGGGAAACGCCGTCTCGGCGGCGAGGGCACGAGCCGTGCTCGGAGAATTGCGGTGAGGTGCGTCCGAGTCACCCAGGGCACGGAAGGGGCATGATCGGGGGCCAAGAAGCGGATAACGGGGAGGGACCCGTCGCCTCGAGATCTTCGCCAAGAGGGACCCGCCACCTCGAGATCCTTCAGGCGGGAGGGAGTGGACAGGTTTGCGCTCCAAGCAGCACCCAACCTAACCAACCCTTGCGTGACGAGATGGCCTCGTCGTCCTGGGTAGCGCACGGGGCGCCCGAGGAAATCGTCGCCTAGTTAGACAGGTACGCGCACCCGCCACGTGGGACCCGCACCTCGATCGTCCGTCGGGGGAGGGGTCGCAATAGGGTCCCATAGGGTCGCCGGAACACGGTTGCTGACCAAACGGAGTCTTGTTGAAGAACTCTCGTCGGGCCAGCACCCTCATCGAGGAAGCCTTCCTGTCGTGGGGAGGGTCACGTGCTTCGCTAGGGCGACCTAAGTGCCCCGGCTCGGCCTTGCGGTGTGGATGGGGCATTGACATTGCTTTCGCGCTCTGTACCGTAGTGCGTCATGCCCCCGTTGCCGCAAGGGGCGACGCCGCCGATCCGCCATCGCAAGAACGTCGGGCAGCTCTCGACGCGTCAGTTTCGCTGGTTGCGCCAGGGTTACAAGGCGCTGATGGGGATCTCGGATAACCGCGGCTACCAGTACCACGCCGGTGTCCACGGGCTGCCGCTGCAGTTCTGCCAACACCACAACCCGCCCGGGAGCTACTCGCTGTTTCTGCCCTGGCATCGAGCCTACCTCTACGTGTTTGAGCGGGCGATGCGCGACCAGGTGCCCGAGGCGATGGTGCCGTGGTGGAACTGGACCTCGCCTGCCTCGCGCACACGCGGGATCCCGGCAGCCTTCGCCCAACGTACGGTCGGTGGCCAGCCGAACCCGCTCTTCCAGGCGCCGGTTCCACCCATCGCCCGTATCGCAGGCAGGCCGCGGCGAACGACACGCCAGCCGGGCAGCCCGGGCGAACTGCCAACGCCGCAGCTGATCGATCAGATCCTAAGCCTGGGCGACTTCCGCGATTTCAGCGGACAGCTCGAGGATGTCCACGACGGCATCCACGGCTGGGTCGGCGGCACGATGGGCATCATCGCCTGGGCGGCGTATGACCCCATCTTCTGGTCTCATCACGCGATGATCGACCGCCTGTGGGCGATCTGGCAGGTGCGCCACGCGGCCGTGACCCTGCCGGCCGCTTTCCTCAACCAAGCGCTGCCTCCCTTTCCGCTCACGGTAGGAGAGACGCTGTCAACGCAGGCGCTTGGCTACGACTACGCTGCCGCAACCACCCACGTCGGCGGGCCTCAGCCATGAGCGAGACGCCATACCAGAGCGAACCGCTCCCGCTTCCAACCCCGGAGGGAGAGGGTGAGCTCACCCGTGCTGACCTGAAGTTCTTCGGAATCGACCACTCTGGGCCCTCCTACCAGGCGCGCGTCTTCCTCAACAACCCGGACGCGAACGCGGAAACACCCCGGGAAGACGAGGCGGGCTACGTCGGGTCGTTCCACATCTTCGGGCACGGCGGCTGTTTCGGCGACGCTGGTCACTGCAACGTCCCGAGCGAGCCTGCACAGCCGTTCGACCTGCGACTCCCGCACCCGCTCACGCCGGCAGCCAAGACGGTCATCATCACCGAGGCGTTCCGCAGACTCAGAGAGGCCGGAACACGCGAGATCACGGTGACCGTAGTCCCAATCGTCTATGAGACCGGGCTTCCGAGCGGCCGAGCCATGCAAGGGCCGGTGTTGAAGTTCGACAGCGTCAGCCTGGTCACATACGAGTAGGCGCTCACACGCCCTCCGAGCTGAAGCCGTAGACCGTGGCGCTCCGGCGCCGAGAAGGGAGGGGGAGAACGGGAAGGGCCAAGACGAAGACCTATGGCTTCCGGGCTTTGAGGACAAGGAGGTGCCGTTCGAGTGAGCCCGTTCCGCTTTGGCCGGTCAATGAGCGGCCAGCCCCTTTTTCCGGAGATCCTGGCCCGGTCATGAGCCGCCAGCGGCTTCTTCCGGAAAAACCGTGACGAGACGTAAGGTCTTCTCGGCACACTGGAGATGCCGCCCGACCAGGACGGGCATCACGATGCCCAAGTGGGCTCGTCGGCCGTCTAGCGGCAAAGCGGGATGACCTGCTCGCCGAACATACGGATCGTCTCTAGAGCGAGTTCGGGATCCATGCCGGGGTAGTAGAGGCGAAACCACATGAACGGTACGTCGAACTCATCGCGATACTCGATGACACGCTCTGCGACTTCGACCGGCGATCCGACCAGGATTCGCTCGTCCCTCAGCTCGTCAAATTCGAGGTCATAGCGCTCGCCGGGCTGCCCCCAGCGGGCATAGGACTGATACATCGCCCGGAACGCTTCCTTCATCTCCTCCTCGGCCCGGCCGCTTTCGGCAGCTACGTGCATCTCGCGAAACATCGGCACGCCGCCAAACGGCCGCCCGCACTCCTCCAGCCGCCTTCGATACCCCGGCAGCGCGTTGCGAATGAAGGTACGGGTGTGGCGCCCGCTCGCGACCCACGCGTCACCGATGTCTGGAACGCGGGCGACACTCTTCACCGTGTCGGCCCCGATCCATACCGGGGGGCCGGGTCGTTGGATCGGCTTCGGGCAGATGGAGATGTCGGCGAACTGGTAGAAGCGGCCCTCGAACGACGCAGGTTCCTCCGCCCAGAGTGCTCGTACCGCCTGCACCGCCTCCGCGAGCCGAGCATCTCGCTCCGCCTTCGGGACTCCGAAGCTTCGAAACTCCACCTCACGGTAGCCCTTCCCCACGCCGAACAGGAACCTCCCGCCGCACATGACATCGAGAAGCGACGTTGCTTCCGCTACCTCGACCGGATGTGTAAACGGTAGAACGAAAGCCGCCGTACCGAGATACCTGCCGGGGCACTCAGCGGCCATCCGGGCCAGCATGAGGAACGGATGGAAGCCCATGTGCGAGGGCCCAAGCAGATAGTGATGGGCGGCGAAGATCCCGTCGAAGCCACTCTCGTGCGCCGTTCGGGCCGTCGCCTGCGCGAACCCAAACGCCCGTACGCCGTCCCACTCACCTGGATAGAACGGGCCGACGTAAACGCCGAACCTCACCCGAACCCCTCCCTGCCGAGCAGCCCGAAACCGCGGGTTTCGCGATCGTAAATGAATGCCCCCCGCGCGTGCGCGCGGGTCAACAGCAACGGCGAGGTACACGGCTATTACTCGAGACGCCGGCGGGAGTTGACACCGGAGGCGGCAGAGATCGCAGATGAGCTGATGACATTGCCACACGTAACGGCGGCCGACCGGCTGGCGGCGGAGGAGATCGGCTGCTTGCTGGTGATGATCGATCGGATCGACGCGGCGCTCGCGAACGGGAAGGTGTTCTCGGGCCTCCTCGACCGCCTGTCGATCGCGAATTCCCGCGAGGAAGCGGTGGCGAGGTGCCGTGGCCCGTGGGGCCCGCCGAGCCCGTAGGAGCTCTGCGCCGAGCGTTCCAGGAGACGCGGCACGGCCCGCGCTGGTGCCGGCGGGCCGTGGCACGTCAATGGGGGGTACTAGCAAGAGCGCGTGCGGTGGGCAAACTTGTGCGAGCAGCCGAAACTTGCGCGAGCAGCCGATTGGGGTTCGAGGTAGGAGTCCCGCGGTCGGCCGGGAATTGCTTCTGCGGCCAGGCCGTTCCCAATGCAAGTCTCCCGTCGCGACAAGGTCCAGAAGGCCGTGCACCAGCAGCTCACTCGATTCCAAGCCGCGCTCGAGCGGCTCGCGCAGCGCCTGAGAGGCGCTGGGCGCCGCGCGGTCGCTCGTGCGTCGACCTGGAGGACGCGTGAGGAGATCCTGCTGCGGCGAGCACGGCGTGAGTTGTGGAAGGCGAAAGGCCGCCATCGTCTCGGCGTTCTGCGGTCGCGTGTCGAGCTGCAGCGGGCCGCGAGGACGTACCGGCGGGAGTGCGAGCGGGCGGAGAAGAGCGTGCGCAAGGCCGAGAATGAGGCCGCCGCCGCGGTCACTCGCGCGGACGAGCACCTGCGCGACGTCGCCCGCCCGCGCGAGATCGCAAGCTACGGGCCGTTCGCGCTGCTCGACGACTCGCTCCGTAGCCCGAGCTGGGAGGTCTCGCTCGCGTCCGTGCATGCGGTGATCCTGCCCGCCGATTCCGCTGCCCTGAAGGGTGTCGGGAGTGCCGCTCTCCCGCATCTGGATCCTCAAGAGCACCCTAGGCGGAACCGTCTCGCGGTCCAGAGTCGCGAGGGTGAGAACATCCATGACTTCTCGCGGGGCGACAGGAACGCCCGCGACTTCGCCCGTCTCGTGAACATCGCGGCCTTGAACGCCGGGCGCTTCGACCAGCAGCGCCGAGAGGACATGAACGTCGCAGCCGAGCACCTGGAGGAAGCCCGCGCCTGGGCGGCGACGCGCCTGGTGACGGCGCGAGAGCTCTTGGACGCGACCGTCGCGGACACGGCCGCGCTCGACGTGGCGCGTGACCGCCTCGGTCGGGCCCGGGTCGATACCGGCGAGATCGAGGCTTGCCGAGCCGCCGTCGCGGAGCTCGAGGAGCTGATTCGAGCAGCTCAGCTCGAGATCCCGCCGGATCCGGAAGACGTGCCGACGGAGTAGTCGCCCGCTCGTAGTTCTCGAGTGGAAGATGGGCCGTGCTGGATTCGAACCGGCGACCTTGGGATTAAAAGTCCGACGCAGTTCCTTGAAGCACAATGCTAGGAACTGTCAAATTCCTGCAAAGAGCACGGTTTTCGGACATGCGAGCCGCTACGAAATGCGGGCTGCCGAGGCAAGCCCGTTCTCCCACGGTTCTCTCAACGGTCTTGCGCGCATGGGCTCGAGCAGACTCCGCCTCTCGTCGCTCGGCACCGCCGCGGCCTATCGAGATGGGGCCCCCCGCCAAGTGGGGTTTACCCGCCGCCTCGCGATCCTTCAGGGGGGAGGGGTCGGATAGGTTTGCGTTCCAGCAGCCCCCCACCTAGCCAACCCTTTGCATGACGAGATGGCCTGCTGTCTACCGAGTAGAGGGAGGAGAGCTTGGATACGTCGCCGGAGGCACGCCTGCGCGAGCTCGGGATCGAGATCCCGGAGCCTGCCCCGTCTGTTGCCAACTACATCGGTGCTGTACGCGTCGGAGAGCTCCTGTTCGTCTCGGGCCACGGGCCCTACCAAAATGGCGAGTACGTTTACCTCGGGAAGCTCGGTCGCGATCTCGATGTGGCCACCGGGCAGGCATCGGCGCGGCTGGTCATGCTCAACTTCCTGGCGACGGTACGGGCCGAGCTTGGCACTCTCGATAGCGTCGAACGCATCGTCAAGCTGCTCGTGATGGTCAACTCCGATCCTGACTTCGGCGATCAGCCGCTCGTCGCGAACGGAGCCTCCGACCTGCTCGTTGAGATCTTCGGCGAGGAGCGAGGCAAGCACGCGCGCTCCGCCGTCGGGATGGGAGCGCTGCCGATGGGTATCTCCGTCGAGATCGAAGGGATCCTGCAGGTCTCTTAACCGGTAGGAGCCGCGAGCGAAGGCCCAAGCCAGGGCCGACCCGGTCGAGACACCATGTTTGAGGTCGCGTCGGGGATGTTTCTCTCCAGCCGTGCAAGGCATCGCTGTGCCTAGCGGGGCTCCTTGTATCGTGGCGGCAGGTCGACCGAGCGGGTGGAGTCCAACAGAGCTCTCTCGGCGGCGGCAATGCGCTCGTGCGCGGTCTCATCGTCCGCGCCGGGGATGGAGACGATCTCCCCGCGCTCGAGATCAACCAGGGCTGCCCGCACGACGTCCTCGGGCTCCATCCGCGCGACCGCACTCAAGTCAATGCCCTGGCGCGAGTGAAACTCGGTGCGGACGATGCCCGGACAGACAACCTGTACCCGCACGCCGGTGCCGTCGAGCTCGCTCGCGAGCCTCTGGGTGAAGGTGACGAGAAACGACTTGCTGGCCGCGTACACGGCGCGCACGGGCAGGCGGGGGCCCTCCCACGACCCGCTGAATGCGAGCAGCGAAGCCACGTTGACCACCGCGCCGAGCCCGCGCGAGAGCATCCCCGGAAGGACCGCGCGGGTCAGCAGCACCGGAGCGAGCACATTCAGCTCCACCAGCTCCTGCGCTCGCTCGTCAGGGAGCTCGGCGAAGGGCATGTAGTGCGCGAGCGCGGCGTTGTTAACCAGCAACTCAACGGACTCCGCCGATAGTTCCCGGCACAGGGCGCGGAGCCGATCCGCATCCGCGAGATCGGCCTCAACGACCTGCACCGAGATTCGATGGTCGTCCGCGAGCCGCTTCGCGAGCTGCTCGAGCCGGTCGCGCCGCCGTGCGACCACGATCAGGTCCCATCCGTCTGCTGCAAGCCGTTCCGCGTAGGCCTCTCCGATCCCCGAAGAGGCGCCGGTCACTATCCCCAGTCGACCCATCTCCGCCTCACGCCAAAGCCTTGCGCCGGAAGGATGGTAGTCGGCGTCGGGGCAGCAGTCTGTCCGGCCTGAAGCAGCGGGTGTACCGGGCGTCGCCGGGCCGGACTGGCCGAGGGGAATGGTCGGTCAACGACGCGCTCCGGGGTCGGGTGCCCTGGCAGGTGAGACGCGGTCCGGGAGTCAGTGGCGCGGAGCGGGACGAGCTGTATGCCATCCGGCTCGCGCTCGACTTCGCCCCGGTGGCGGGACGATCGTCACCGACGGCCGCGAGGTCACGGTCATCGATCCCATCCTGGGCGCGCCCTGACGAGGAACTCCACTCCGTCGATCGGCTCGACGTAGAGGCCCCGGTCGCGGTCGTCCATCTCCCAGGCCGCTTCGAGAACGGCCTTGCGGTGGCGGTCGGCGTCGTAGGTCTCGCCCTTGATCGCAGCCCATTCCTGCGCGAGATAGGTGACCGTCGCCGCACCCCACTCCGTCGTGTCCCGGGTGCCGCCGTGCGCGAAGTAGAAACCGAGCCAGCGGCCCACGCTCCACCCCTGCGCCTGCTCGCGGATGCTCGCCATGCTCCTCCTCTGCTAGTCCGCTAGTAGATCGTAGTGCGGCTGCCCGTCTGAGCTTCCGCGCGGGCCGGGGGTGGCCTCGCCTGGCGAGTCCTCCGTCGTCGCCGTCGCGATGGAGCAATGCGGCCTGGACGCTCAGCAAGCCAGTCCGGATGGGCCGTGGCGGCCTCAGACACCCCTGCTAATCGGCGGTTTCCTTGCGACGAGGACATACCGGGGACAGCACCATGCGTGCACCCCCGTCAGGAGGAGGGCCGGCCTGCTGTGGAGGAGCGAGGTTTGGAATTGCGCCGTCCGGGGCACATCGCGAAACGGACGGGCGGCACAAAACGCCCCTCCCAACATGCTGGGAAGCCGGGGTTGCCCGCATAACACGCAGGACTGCACCCCCGGCTTCCTATTACTTCCGCGAGCGCGGGGGTGTTGAAAGCGGGCGCATGGAGAGTGGTCGGGATGCTGGGGCACACGATCAGCGTCCGGCTCGTGGGTAGGGTCGGGCGTACCGGGACCGGTTGACAAGGCGTTGACAAACCGCGCCTCTAGCGCGTCCCTCGCGTCTCGTTCGCTCCGTATGAGCCAGCCGCCCGAGGGCGGCTCCGAGGTGCTATCCCGCCAGGCTAGGTCGGACCCGTGCGCCGGTCCAACGATCGGTCAGCTGCGGCGCAACACGTGACGGCGCAATGACCCACCGAGGGCAGCACCCACCCCGCCACCGTGCCTAGCGCGGAACTCGGCACGCCGCTGCATTCGAGGCGTCGGGCGGCCCCAGCTCATCGCCCGGCCGCTGCACCGGCATCATGATCCCGATCACCCAGTACGCCAGCCACAACGGGGGCACGAGGATAAACAAGACGCGAAACCAGCCAGGGTCGATACCGAAGAAGCGGCCGTCGCTCGCGAACTCTTTGAGGCTTCCGGGCCGGCTGCCCGATGGGTTGCTGAACCGTTTGCGGCGGCAGGTGATTGTTTGTACTCGCGACCTGCCCGACAGAGGGAGCACGGAGTGCGACCGTGACTGCGTGCGGGCCGCCACCAGACGCGAAACGGGGCCCGTTCGAGCCCCGTTCGCATCGTTAGTTGTTGTTCCGCTACACGCCAGCGGGCTGATCGGGCCGGCGGTTGAGCGTGCGCCAGCCGGCGATGAGCATCGCGGCGAGCGCCAGGGCGATTGCGGCGCCGATGCCGGCGTCGCCCCAGTCGAAGCCGGGGTAACACGCCCAGCGCGGGATCGGGATGAGGCGGTGAGGGGATTCGCGTCCTTCCCCCACGCGTCGCTCTACTCCCCCCACTCCGCTTGCCGCCTAGAGCTGGCGAGGGTGTCGGGCACGGTTTACGCGAGGCGTCCTCGGTCGCGGACCGCGGCGGCGAGCTCGGTCGGGGCGATCCGCCGTAGGTAACGGTCGGTGACCGCTGTCGACGAGTGCCCGAGCTGGGCGCTGATCGCCGGCAACGTCTTCCCCTCGTGCGCCAGCGCGGTGCCCAGCGAGTGTCGCAGCGCATGCTGGTGGACGCGGCGCTCGATGCCTGCTGGGTCGGCCAGGCTGTGGCGAATAGCCGACGGACAGTGACGCAGGAGTCGAGAGCGGCCCCTAATCGGTCGTTTCGGGTGAGCGTCCTAGGCGTCGTACTGCCTACGCGTCGTACTGGCCGCTGAGTTCCGCCGCCTGGGGCCTACCTTTGTGCCCGGCTTCCTGAAGGATCGCCGGGACCTCGGGGTCGGAGACGAAGCTCTGCCAGCCCTCCCCATTCCAGTCGAAGAGCACCCAGACCCGGTCGTCCTCATTGGGATCGCGAAAGACGGTCGACCCTTGGACCCGTGCTGCTTTCGCTTCTCAGCGCCCTTGGTTGAGAAGATGTTCAGGAAGCGGTCGAAATCCTCGACCTTCGTCGTTGCCAGGATCATCATCGTGTTCTCCTCGTCCGCAGGTGGACTGGACATTCGCGTTGCGCGCCGAGCGAGTATGACATGGCAGGGCCAGTACCCGCCATCCTACGAGTGTTCACTGCAACAGGTGCGCACCGAAAGGCGATACACGGTATTCCGAGCGGGCGCTACCGAGTAGCAATCCGCGCCCATCCTCCCCATGCTTCTCGGCCTAAGGGCCGACGACCCGGCATTCGGATGCGTTCGGGCTTCTATTGAACGCCGCCACCTCGGTCTGCTGGCCGAACGCGGCGTTCGCGTCCGTCACGAAGTTGTCGGTGAAGGAGCCCGACCCGTTGCATTGGACGGTGACCGTCGAGCTGTGGGCGGTGGTGGCGGGTGGCCTGTTGCCTGGGGGTTTGGTCGAAGGCGGTGACGCCGAGGCAGGTAGGGCGTAGGCGCCCGATATAAGCGTCAGAGCGCTGACCATGGCGATTGCACGATTCCTCATCGGTGTTCTCCTTGTCCGCAGTGGCCGGCACATTAGCGTGGCGGCCGAGCGATTATGACATCGCAGGGCCGGCCGCGGGAACACGAGAATCGGCTGGCCGCGGCAGCAGCGGTCGAACCTTCGGCGGCTGGGACGCTAACGCGACTGCCAGTCGCGCGGGCCCGGCGGCCCCCGCCGCCGGGCCCACTCCGTTCGCTTACTTCGCGCAGCCGACAGGCGCGGTGAAACCGCCGTCGCCGGGCGTGAGGGGCGAGTTCCCAACGTCCGCCGGGATGAGACCAGTGATCGGCGCGCCCTGGGCCCGGTTGGCACCCGTGTTCGCAATGTTGGTCACTCCGCACTGGTTGGCGAGCGTCAGAAGTGGCGTGATCCCGTGGACGTGGGCTCCCGCAGGTGCCGCCGAGATGGCGACCCCTATTGTCGTCCCGAGAATCGCGAGGGACATCGTTGCGCGCTTTCGCATGCCAACCTCCTCTCTCGCGCTCGACACCGAGCGCGGTCGCCGTCATTGCGGGTACGACGACGGCCGGGTGTCGGATTCCGGCTGTGTCGAAGTTCGGGGCGAATCTGGGGGCTCGGGGCCGGACTACTCGAACCCCACGGGTGGCGGTCCTGCGGGAGCTGCGTAGGAGGCCAACCGGGCATCCATCGCGGCGGCCGTCTCGTGCATGCCGCGGGCTGGACGGGGCGGACCGGTCCACGGATGTTCACCCTGCTTTCATTAGGTGGTAGCATCGTCCCCGGTGAGTGGATGGCACGGCGGGTGCCCATTGCGGCACGGAGTTACTCCCGAGGTCTCCGAGTCCCCGCCGTGCCAGCCCAACGTGGGCTGACCGTCCGACTCACGGCGAGAGGTCGAACCTGAGCTAGTCGACGGCGAGCGAAGACGACAGGTCGCGGTAGGCATCGACCTGGCAAAGCAGTTCGTTTGCTTTCTGCTCGACGGTTGCGACCGCGTCAGCGCCCGCAACCCAGCGCAGGGGTGGATGCTCCTGGTCGACGACGATGAGCAGAGCCTTCGCGAGCTTGGCGGGGTCGCCGCCCTGCCGTCAGATCAGGCGAAGATCCGGTAGGCGAGCTCGGGAGGGCAGCCGGCGCGCACGAGGTCGACCGCCCGATGGAGGTCGACGTCGATCCTGCGCGCGAGTTCCTTCGCCGACTCCTCGTCGTACCCTGCCCGCCGAAGCACGGCCCGGCGCCAGCTGATCACCTCGCTCTCCTCGCCGGGAAGCTCAGTCTCTGTGATCGCCATCGGGCGCCCACCTCCTCAGCGAATCGGCCGCGATCTCGGTGCGGTACGCGCTCGGGTCGCCCGTCTCAGCCGAGCTGACGTGGCAGGTCTCGCGCGGCGCTCCAACCGGCCGTTGCCCGTGCTTCACGATCCACGTTAGCAGTGCGCGGTACGCCACCCCGCTGGGGCGACGACGAGTCGCTGAGCGGTTACGGCGCTGGAGAGCCCTGGGCGGCCATCGGTGGCAACCCAAGAGGATGTCCGGGCGGGCGAAGAACGACTGCCGGCCCGTTCCCCTCAGAAGCCGGCTGGCCGCAGCCAGGCGCCCGCGAACCCGGCGAGCCCCTTGGAACCGCCAACAACGACGGCGAAACCCGGCAGCCGGGCCAAACCGACGAACGAGCGCACCGGCCCGCCGATAAGGTGCGAGCTAGGGGGAAGCGACGACATCTCCTGGACGGGCGTGATTCGGGTGAAGCGCATCTTTGATTTCCTCAAGAGCCGGGAGGCGCGCATGAGCTGCCCATTCTGCGGCCACCGGCAATGGCGGGGGTGGGACGAACGGGTCGCGCTCGAGCATGTCATCGGAAGCAAGTCGGTCGACAGAAAGACCGAGGCATTCCCCCTCACCTGTACCAACTGCGGCTTCATCCGCTTGCAGTCCGCGCACGTTCTCGACGATCCGCGGGCCAGTACCAGCAACCCCCCTGCGGCTTCGGAGTAGAGTCGCCGGTAGCGGAGGTAGCGCGTGCCGCGACGCGAGCACTGTCGGCGTATGCTCGCGCGCCCTGATCTAATCGACTCGTAGGGTGATCGAGGGGCGGACGTAGGTGACAGTCTTTCGCACTGGTCGATCTCGCCGGTCACGTCCCGTAGGTTGGTGTAGCTGGGCGTCGGACGGTGCTGGAGAGTAGTCCGGCCCGCCCTTACCGAGGCTCTTAGAGCCCTGCCCGGGGTCCTTCGCGTCTCGCTTCGCCTGCCCGGGCGGGAGTCCGGTGCGGGGTCTTTAGTCGATCTATGGCGCGTACCATCTGAGCCTGGACGCGAGCGACCCACGCAGCAAGGTAACGGTGGCCGCGGCTCTCACTCGGGTGACTGCCGAACTCGAGGCTGATCTCTGGCCGGCCGAGAGGCTCGGCGGGTTAACTGAAGCGCTCGAACGCCTGGGGGCGCAGCTGCCGACGGGCGCAGTCAAGCCGCCTGGACTGCTTCGACATCGGCGGGTTCTCGCCCTCTCGTTCCTTCTCGACGTTGCCGACTCGCGCGAGGCGTTCAGCCGAGGTGAGAAGCTCATCGACGCAGCGCTCAGAGACGCAGCGGTGGCCTCCCCGCCAGGTGCATGGCGCGTCGTCTCCGTGGTGTTCGCCAAACCCGAAGCCCGTTGATGTCACATCACCGACCAGGCGCGGTCCGAGGATCGGTCGACTAGGTTGGTTTGCAGGCTTTTTCCCATGGGCCGTGCTGGATTCGAACCAGCGACCTTGGGATTAAAAGTCCCCTGCTCTACCAGCTGAGCTAACGGCCCCGAAGCGAGTATAGGAACGAGCACGCCTGATTCACCCTTCCGGGGCATGCGTCCGTGCGGGTGATGACCGATCCTTGCTGCGGGGGGTCGCAGTGAACGTGGGACCGCAGCCCACGTCTCGACCTAGAGGCGGCTCGACATCGGGCCGCCTCACTCTTTCCCGAGGGCTCGACACGAGCCTCTAGAATCGTCGGAGCCGTGACCGAGCTGGCGCCTGCGATCGTGAACGGCCGGTGGCGCGTGCCGGCCCGCTTCAACTTTGCCCGCGACGTCGTCGAGGTGCTCGCGGAGGATCGGAGCCGGCTCGGGATGACATTCGTCGGCGCCGGCGGCGCTGCCGAGGACATCTCGTTTGCCGAGCTGGTCGCCCGTGCGGCACGATGGGCGGGCTTGCTTCGCCGGCGCGGGGTGCGTACCGGCGACCGGGTGCTCGTGCTCGTCGGCAAGACGCCGGACTGGCACCCGTTGCTGGTCGGGGTGTTGAAGGCGGGCGCCGTAGCCGTCCCCTGCTCCGACATGCTGCGCGGACGCGATCTGGCGTTTCGCGCCCGCCACTCGGGCGCGTCGCTGCTGGTCGCAGACCCGGCCACGGCGCCGGAGGTCGACATCATGCTCGGGGAGCTCGAGTCTCCGCCGTCCGTCCTGTACCTCGACGAGGCCGCCAGCGAGCTCTCGCAGGAGCCGGACTCGACGGGGACGGAGGACACGGCGGCCGGCGACCCGGCGTTCATCCTCTACACGTCGGGCACGACCAAGGATCCGAAGGGAGTCACGCACACGCACGGCTGGTGCTTCGCGAAGCGCATGCAGGCGGAGCGCTGGCTGGATGCTCGGCCGGGAGACCGGGTGTGGTGCACCGCCGGGACCGGCTGGGCGAAGTCGGTGTGGAACGTTCTGCTCGGCCCCTGGAGCGCTGGGGCGTCGGTCGTTCTCCACGAGGGCGGCTTCGACCCGGCGGAGCGGTTCGAGCTGCTCGCCCGGCTCGAGGCGGACGTCCTCTGTCAGGCACCGACCGAGTTCCGCCTGATGGCGAAGGCGCCCGGGCTCGACACGTACGACCTGTCGGGGATCAGGCACGCGGTCTCCGCGGGTGAGCCGCTGAATCCAGAGGTGATCCGTGTCTTCGAGGACGCGTTCGGCGTCACGATCCACGATGGCTACGGGCAGACCGAGAACACACTGCTCGTCGGCAACCTCCCCGGCACGCGGATCCGCCCGGGCTCGATGGGCCTGCCTTCGCCGGGACACGAGGTGGCGGTCATCGGTGGTGACGGCGAAGCGCTTCCGCCCGGCGAGGAGGGCGATATCGCGCTTCGCGGGCGCCCGCCCACGCTTTTCAGCCGTTACTGGGAGGCGCCCGAGGAGACGGCCGCGGTGTTCCACGACGAGTGGTACGTGACGGGTGACCGTGCGACGCGGGACGAGGACGGGTACTTCTGGTTCGCGGGTCGCGCCGACGACGTGATTCTCTCGGCGGCCTACCGCATCGGGCCGTTCGAGGTCGAGAGCGCGCTGCTCGAGCACGAGGCGGTGGCGGAGAGCGCGGTCGTGGGCAAGCCTCACCCGGACCGGGGGCAGATCGTGAAGGCGTTCGTCGTTCTCCGGCCCGGGTTCGCGGGGAGTCGCGACCTGACCCGAGAGCTCCAGCAGCACGCAAAGCGAGTCACCGCTCCCTACAAGTACCCCCGCGAGATCGAGTACGTGGAGGCGCTTCCGAAGACACGCAGCGGAAAGATCCGCCGCGTCGAGCTCCGGCGTCTCGAGGAGCAGCGGGCGGGAAACGAAGCCTGAGGTGGCGTTCCACCTCTGGTGGCAGAACCACGACGGCATGCGCGGCCACGTGTTCCTGCTGAACGACCAGATGGCCGCGCTCCGCGAGGAGATGGTCGCCCAGGGAATGGTGTGCGGAGAGCAGGGTGGTCTCGGGATCCAGCTCTCGAAGCTCGTCGTCCCGGCGAATCAGTTCGTCTCGCCGATCGAGCTCGACGAGGCGCTCGAGCAGGCGTCACCCGAGCCGACCACGCTCGAGGACGCCCACCTCTGGCAGGACTTCCTCGTCTTTCTCGAGGGAGCCGCCCAGCACGGAGGTCTGCGCGTCAAGCCCTGATCAGGCGCCGGCGGCCTCGGCGTTTCGCAGGCCCCGGCGTGCCCAGACGAGGAAACCGCCGACGAGTGCGAAGGCGAGTGCGAAGGCGAGCCCGACGTAGACCGGATCGCCGGCGACCAGTCCGCGGGCAGCTTCGAGCAGGTAGGTGATCGGGTTGAAGCGGGCGACCGCGTCGATCCAGCCGGTTAGCAGCGAGAGCGGGACGTAGACCGGCGCGAGGAAGAGGGCCAGGAAGACGGGCATCTGCATCAGCGGCCCTGCCTGCACGGTGCGGAAGCGCATCGCGATCCCCGCCGCCCAGAGGAGCGCGGCTACGTTCAGGAGGAGTGCCAGGAGCACGACGGCGAACAACTGGCCGGGGCTCCCGCTGACCGTAACGCCGGAGATGACCGCGACGACGGTGACAACCGAGGCGGTGAAGATCCAGCGCACGAGGGCGGCCATTCCGTATCCGGCCAGGATCCCGCTCCGCCGCCTGGCAGCGAGCAGGAGGCGCCTGGCGAACCCGCTCTCGAAGTCCCGGGCGATCGAGAACCCGGTGAAGACGCCGCCGAAGGCGGCCGACTGCATCAGGACGAACACCCACTGGAACGTCTTGTAGCCGTCCGGGTAGTCGAAGCCC
Source organism: uncultured Thermoleophilia bacterium (assembly GCA_963797645.1). Lineage (GTDB taxonomy): Bacteria > Actinomycetota > Thermoleophilia > Gaiellales > Gaiellaceae > CAWCQC01. The sequence continues at coordinate 139,584 of CAWCQC010000017.1, forward strand.
GGTACGTTCTGGATCGCAGAGAGACCTCCCGCGAACGCGACGAAGAAGAAGAGCGGGAAGAGGAGCCCTGGCAGAATCAGCGCTGGAGTCGAGAAGAACGTGTGCAGGTTGCGCCAGGCGACGGCCAGGGCGACGGAGACGAACGACCGTCTCACGTCCGCGTCAGCCTCGTTCGAAGCGCGGAGGAGGCGAGCGCGAGTGCCACGGCGATGAACGCCGCCGTGATGCCGAACCCGAGCGCGAGTGCCTTGCCGTCCCAGCCGACGATGATCAGGCTGCGGATCGCCTCGATCATGTACGAGACCGGGTTGTAGGTTGCCACCTCGCGGAACCAGTCCGTCTCGATCAGGTTTCGTGGGAGCGCCATCGACGAGAGGAAGAGGAGGATGAAGAACAGCGGGAACATCCCCTGGACCGCCTCGCCGCTTCCCGTCCGAAGCGCGAGGAAGGTGCCGAGCGCGCCGAACCCGAGCGTGATGAACGCGGCGAGCACAAGGATGACGAGAGCGCCCGCGAAGCCCGCCGCGACGGTGACGCCCGCGGCAATCCCCACGCTCAGGTAAACGACCGCCTGCGCGAAGCCCATGAAGACTGCGCCGGAGAGGTGCCCGGCGAGCAGGCTGACGCGGCGAAGCGGCGTCAGGGAGAGGCGGTTCAGGAAGCCGGTCTGGATGTCCTTCGCAAGATCCGTGCCGGAGTTGATGGTCGCGAAGAGTGCTCCCTGGATGAAGGTGAAAGCGATGAAGAAGTCGAGATAGCTGTCGGTCGGGAAGCCCGGGCAGCTCCGTCACCGACCGGAGTCCGCCCGCGTTGACCGCGAGGAGCATGAGCGGAAAGACGAGCGCGAAGACGATGTTCGCGGGCTGGCGGATGGTGCGCCGAACCGACCGCCGCGCCAGCGCCCGGACCTGCGTCGCGACCAGCGTGCTCATGCCGGGACGGGCTCCTCCTCGGGATCGGCGGCGCCTTCGAGCAGACGTCCGGTCTTCGCGAGGAACACGTCATCGAGCGACGGCTCGTGGAGCTGGAGCTGCGCCACGTGGAGCCCGTCCGCGTCGAGTGCCCGTACGACGTCCGCGAGCTCCCCGTTGCCGCGGTCGAGCCGCACCGCCACGTACCCGGGAGCTCCGCCGCAGGGATTGCCGAACCGTGACAACACCTGCTCGACCGATGCGCGATCGGATGGGTCGTGCGGCATGACCTCGACGCGCGGGCGCCCGATCTCCGCCTTCAAGGCGGCCGGCGTCCCCTCGGCGACGATGCGGCCGTGGTCGATGATCCCTACCCGGTCGGCGAGGACATCCGCCTCTTCGAGGTACTGCGTGGTGAGGAACACGGTCGCTCCCTCGTCCTTCGCCAGCCGTCCCACCTCTTCCCAGAGCGCGGTACGGCTCTGGATGTCGAGACCGGTGGTCGGCTCGTCGAGGAAGAGGATGCTCGGGCCGTGGACGAGGGCCAGCGCGAGGTCGAGCCGTCGCTTCATCCCGCCGGAGTACCCGCCTACCTTGCGATCGGCCGCCTCGGTGAGCCCGACGCGCTGGAGGAGCTGGTCAGCACGAGCCCGCCGATCGGCGCGAGAGAGGCCGTGGAGGGCGCCCTGGAGGCGGAGGTGCTCCCGCCCGGTGAGCACGGGATCGAGCGCCGCCTCCTGAAGGGCGGCACCGATGACGCCGCGCACCTCGGGCCCCTGCTCGACGACGTCGAACCCACCGACCCGGGCGACCCCGCTGGTCGGCGGCAGGAGGGTGGTCAGGACGAGGACGGTGGTCGACTTACCGGCGCCGTTCGGCCCGAGAAAGCCGTAGATCTCGCCGGGAGACACATGAAGATCGATCCCGTCGACTGCGCGCGGGCCTTTCTTGAACTCACGCACGAGCCCCTCGACCTCGATCGCGCGGTCGGCAGCCATGACGCGTAGGGTACCGAGATCATTGAAGGTGTCAAGTATTGACCACATCAAGTAGTATTCAGCGTCATGGGAGACGACCCCGCCCGCGAGGCATGGTCGATCGCGTTCGGGCTCGCGATGCGAAATCGCGGCCGGCTGATCGGGGCGCTCGAAGAGCTCGAGCTGACCTTCATGCAGGCGCACGTGCTGCGAATGCTCGAGGGCCAGAAGCCGATGCCGATGGGAGATCTCGCGGACGTGCTCCACTGCGACGCATCCAACGTGACCGGGATCGTCGACCGCCTCGAGGCAAGGGGGCTGGTCGAGCGTCGCAGCGCCCCCCACGATCGGCGCGTCAAGGTGCTCGCGCTCACGCCCGCAGGGCTCCAGCTTCGCCGACGCGTGCTCCGGGCGATGACCGAGCCGCCCGAGGCGATCAGACGCCTTCCCGAGGAGGACCAGGTTGCGTTGCGCGACCTCCTCCGGCGTGCGGTCGCGCCGTAGGACAAGATGGAGGCGTGCACGTTACGGGGCGGGTCGTCCGCCCCCTGGAGGTGAACGCATGACGAAGGTCACGCTCATCCCGGGTGACGGGATCGGGCCGGAGGTCGTCGAGGCTACGCGTCGCATCATCGAGGCGGCCGGAGCGGACGTCGAGTGGGACCTTCGACAGGCTGGGGCGAGCGTGTTCCTGCAGGGTCTCGCCACGGGGGTGCCAGAGGACACGATCGAGTCGATCCGCGAGACCCGCGTTGTCCTGAAGGGGCCGCTCGAAACGCCCGTCGGGTACGGCGAGAAAAGCGCGAATGTGACGCTCCGCAAGCTGTTCGAGACGTACGGGAACATCCGTCCCGCCCGTGAGCTGCCGGGGATCACGACGCCGTACTCCGGCCGGGGGATCGACCTGGTCGTCGTTCGGGAGAACATCGAGGATCTCTACGCGGGGATCGAGCACATGCAGACCCCCGGCGTCGCGCAGTGTCTGAAGCTCATCTCGCGCAAGGGCTGCGAGAAGATCGTGCGGCTCGCGTTCGAGTTCGCGCGCGCCGAAGGGCGCTCCACCGTCCACTGCGCGACGAAGTCGAACATCATGAAGCTGACCGAGGGCACGCTCAAGCGCACCTTCGAGGAGGTCGCGCCCGAGTACCCGGACATCGAGGCGCATCACATCATCGTCGACAACTGCGCCCACCAGCTCGTCAAGCGGCCCGAGCAGTTCGACGTGATCGTGATGACGAACATGAACGGCGACATCCTCAGCGACCTGTCCTCGGCGCTCGTCGGCGGGCTCGGGTTCGCGCCTTCGGCAAACCTCGGCTCGGAGGTCGCGATCTTCGAGGCCGTCCACGGGTCGGCGCCGAAGTACGCCGGCAAGAACGTGATCAACCCGACAGCGCTCATCCTCTCGGGTGTCATGCTCCTTCGCCACCTCGGCGAGTTCGCGGCGGCGGCTGCGGTCGAGAAGGGGCTGCTCCTGACGCTCGAGCAGGGGAAGCTCACGCGCGACGTCCTCGGTGACGACGGCGGAGCGCTCTCCACGACGGCTTTCACCGAGGCGATCATCGACAACCTCGGAAAGGAGCCGTCCGAGTACGCGATGCGCGACTACAAGCCGATCCGGATGCCGGAGATCTCTCCGCGCCCGACTTCGTCCACGTCACCGAGCGACGCGTGGTCGGCGCCGACGTGTTCGTCGAGTGGGACGGAACCGCCGAGGAGCTCGGCCACCTTGCCGAGGCGGCAGCCGACGGGAGCAGGGTACGGCTGAAGATGGTGTCGAGCCGTGGCACTCGCGTGTATCCGCCGACCGGAGCCATGACCGACGTCGTCGACCAGTGGCGCTGCCGGTTCGTCCTCGCGAACGGCGGAGGGCTGACACAGGACGAGCTCGTCGACCTGCTTCAGCGCGTGACGGGCCAGGGGATCGGCTGGGCGCACGTCGAGAAGCTCCAGGAGTTCGACGGTGAGCCCGCGTTCACGAAGGCCCAGGGCGAGGACTAGTGGCGCCGGGCCCGCATAAGATCGCGGCATGACGGTCGTTCTCTTCTGGCGCCCCGCCTGAGCGTCCTGCGCCGCGGCCAGGGAGTTCCTTGGCGGGCACGGGGTGGCGTACGAGTCGGTCGACGCGCACGAGGGTGAAGGCCGTGCCCAGTGGGAGGCCGCGGGGTCTCCGATCCTGCCCTCGCTCGCAGTCGACGGCGTCGTCACGCCGATCCTGCATGTCTCTCAGATAGCCAGCGCGCTCGGGCTGCCGTCGCCCCAAGGGGACGACGCGACGCGGCTCGCCTGGGAGCTCCTGTCGACGCTCGACCGCTGGCTCGCTCTGATCCGGCCGCTCAGCCTCGAGCAGCTCACGGCGCCGACCGAGTCACGCGGCCGGTCGATACGCAATTTGACGGTGAACGTCTTCCACCCGATCGAGCTCCTACCCGACGCGTGGGAGACAGGCGTTTTTCCCCTGGGATCCGGAGGGTGACGACGAGCGCGAGGCCTCACTCGCCTCGTCGGACGACGTGATCCGGTACGCGGAGGTGACCGCGGGGCACTGGACCGGCTTTCTCCTCGCGTCCGGGGAGGACCTGAGCGTGCGAGACCCGCTCGTGACGTCGCCTCGCGGCGCCGTGGCCTACTCGGAGCTCCTCGCCTCACAGGCGTTTCACGCCATGTTCCACCTCCGCCAGATCGAGGCGGCCTGCTCGCACCGCGGGAACCGCGGTTCGTTCGGGCCCCGCTAGGGTCTTTTCCGAGATGTCCACGCCGCGCGGCACGCTGGTCGTGAGGACAACCGACTACCACACCGGCGGCGAGCCGTTTCGGATCGTCACGGACGGCGTTCCCCCGCTCGAGGGGACGACGATCCTCGAGCGGCGGCGATTCGCAGCGGAGAACCTCGATCACGTGCGGGAGCTTCTCGTCAACGAGCCGCGAGGACACGCCGACATGTACGGCTGCTTCGTGTGCCCGCCGAACGACGACGACGCCGACCTCGGCGTCGTCTTCTTCCACAACGCGGGGTACTCGACGGCCTGCGGGCACGGGACGATCGCGCTCGTCACCTGGGCGCTCGAGACCGGCCTGGTCCCAGCCGTCGAGCCCGAGACGCACGTGGTCGTCGACGTGCCCTCGGGCCGTCTCGAGACCTGGGCCTCGGTAGCCGGCGCCCGGGTGGAGAGCATTCGCTTCCGGAATGTTCCGTCCTACGTCGCCGCTGAAGGGATCGAGCTGGAGACAGGCCGTGGGCGGGTGGCCGTCGACGTCGCCTTCGGCGGAGCGTTCTACGGCTCCCTGGATGCAGCCGCCGCGGGTCTCGAGGTCACGGCGCGCGACCTTCCCGCGCTGGTCGATCTCGGCCGCGAGATCAAGCTCCTGCTCGAGGCCGAGCGCGAATACGTCGACCCGCTCGAACCTGAGCTACGTGATATCTACGGGGTCATCTTCTTCCAGGACGAGGAGTCGGCGGGCTCCGGTCTCTGCCAGCGCAACGTCACGATCTTCGCCGACGGGGAGGTCGATCGTTCCCCCTGCGGCAGCGGCACGTCGGCTCGGCTCGCGCTGCTCGATGCTCGCGGGCAGCTCGAGCGCGGGACCCTCCTCACCCATCACAGCATCGTCGGCAGTACGTTCACGGCACGCGTTGTCGCCGAGCATGGGGTGGCGGGCATTCACGCCGTCGTCACCGAGGTGGAGGGCAGCGCGCACCCGACCGGGCGGCACGAGTTCGTACTCGTCGAGGACGACCCGCTCGGGACCGGCTTCCTCCTCCGGTAGCGGTCAGGCGAACTCGGGCAGGACGACCGCCCCGTACCGGCCGCGGATCTGGTCGATGTAGCCGGCCAGGCGGTCCGCCAGCTCGGCGTTCCGTATCTCGAGCACGTTCTCGGCGTTGAGCTCGCCGGAGCGGGAGAGGTTGAAACTCCCCACGAACGACGTGTCGTCGGCCACGGTGACCTTGGCGTGCATGAAGTCGTGAACCGTGCCCGGCGCCCACGGAGTCGAGCGCTTGCCCGTGAAGCCGCCTTCCTCGATCGCCGTGTGCAGGAGCGGGATCTTCCAGGCCGCGTTGCCGTTGTCATGCCACTGCGTGATGACCTGGGCGACCTGGGTGGCATCGACGAGACCGGCGACGTCGACCCGGTCGTCCGTCACCACCTGGGCCAGGGTGCCGAGAATCGGCCCGGAGGAGATCACCGGCGAGCAGATCCTCACCCGATGGCGGGCCCGGTCGAGCTTGTGCGCGATCCGGTGGGCGAGCGACGTGCCACGGCCCGGCGTGAACCACGCCCTAACCTCGGAGCTCTCGACCTCGATCGGGTGTGCGTCGAAGTCTCCGCTCCGGGCGACCACGCCGACCGACCAGAGCTCCTCGAAGTTCCGCTGGTAGGCGCTTGCAACCTCAGGCGAGTGGACGACGAGGAGCACGTTCTCCTGCCGCGTCCACGAGTCCTCCGTCCAGTTTGTCGACCCTGTGAGCACGCTCTCGCCGTCCCGGATCGCGTACTTGTGGTGCATGAGATCGGGAACACCCGAGATCGGTCGCGTCTGCACCGGCAGCCGCTCGATCGTGTCCGGCACGAGGATCGGAGGCGGCGGGACCGGTATCGGTCCAGGGTGTGAGACGTTGTATGCGATGCGCACCTCGACGCCGCGACCGTGCGCGTCGAGAAGCGCCTGCAGGATTGGCTGCTCCTCCTCTCCGTCCACGCGTATGTCGTAGAGAGCGAGGTCGAGCGACCGTGTCGCACGGTCCAGGAACACGGCCAGCTCACGCGCGACGTGAAGCGCAGTCTGGCCCCCGTCCGTGAGTGTCCTGACCTCTATCATCCCTCCCCCGATGCCCGAGTTCGCGGAGACGATCGCGACAGCCTATTCGGTGGAAGGGCTCGCGATCGACCTCGGCCGCGGCGTCCACGAGGGCGCGGTTGCGCCGGAAGCTGTCGTACGGGTTCCGCTGGCGATGATGAACCGCCACGGCCTCGTCGCCGGCGCAACCGGAACCGGCAAGACGAAGACCATCCAGGGGATCGCCGAGCAGCTATCCGCAGCGGGAGTGCCCGTCTTCGTCGCGGACGTGAAGGGCGACGTCTCCGGCCTGGCCGCGCCGGGTGCGTCCGACGGGCCCGCGCCCAAGCGGATGGCCGACCTCGGGCTCCCGTACGAGCCGGCCGCCTTCCCGGTCGAGTTCCTCTCCCTCGGCGGGATCGGGCCCGGGATTCCCGTCCGCGCGACGGTGACCGACTTCGGCCCCCAGCTCCTCGCCAAGATCCTCGAGGCGAACGAGACGCAGGAGCAGAGCCTTGCGCTCGTCTTTCGCTTCGCCGACGAGCACGGGCTCCCGCTTCTCGACCTGAGCGACCTGCGCGCGCTGCTCACCTACCTCGACTCGGACCAGGGCAGGGACGCGCTCAAGGGAATCGGCGGAGTGTCGTCGCAGACGATCGGCGTGCTGCTGCGTGGGCTCGTTGGAGTCGAGGACGGCGGCGGCACGGAGTTCTTCGGTGAGCCGCAGCTCGAGATCGCCGACCTGCTCCGGACGGCTCCCGACGGGCGGGGGATCATCTCCTGCCTCGAGCTGCCGGCGGTTCAGGACAAGCCGCGCCTCTGGTCGACGGCGCTCATGTGGCTGCTGGCCGAGCTGTTCGAGGAGCTACCCGAGGTCGGTGATCTCGGAGAAGCCGAAGCTCGTCTTCTTCTTCGACGAGGCGCACCTGCTCTTCAGCGGCGCGACCGATGCGTTCATCGAGTCGGTCGTGACGACCGTCCGGATGATCCGCTCGAAGGGCGTCGGCGTCTTCTTCTCGACGCAGGTGCCGCGAGACGTGCACAAGGACGTCCTCGCGCAGCTCGGGAACCGGATCCAGCATGCGCTCCGGGCCTTTACGCCGGAGGACGCGAAGGCGCTCAAGGCGGCCGTCTCGACGTACCCGACGCTCGGACTTCTACGACCTCGAGGAGTTGCTCCCTTCGCTCGGGATCGGCGAGGCGGCGGTCACCATCCTCTCCGAGAGCGGCGTCCCGACGCCGGTCGTCCACACGCGGATGCGCGCGCCGGCTTCGCGGATGGCGCCGGCGGACGACGTCGATGCGGCCGCGAAGGCCTCGCCGCTCTACACGAAGTACGGGACTCGGGTCGACGCGGAGAGCGCGCGCGAGAAGCTCGCCGCGCGCCTCGAGGCGCCCGAGCCGGCGAAGCCCGCAGAGGCGCCGAAGCCGACACGGCGGGCGAAGGACGCGGCCAAGGCGACCCACCGCGGCGGCGATCCGCTGACCGACTTCCTCACGTCACGCGAGGGCAAGTCGCTTCAGCGCAAGATCGTGCGCGGCGTCTTCGGGCTGCTCAAGAAGTCGCTCTGACGCGGCGTTCGTGCAGCGTCGTCAGCAGCCGCGGGACGATGAAGCTCAGAATCCAGACGAGCTTGGCGGTCGTCGGGTGAACCACCGCGATCGGGATGGAAGCTGCGAAGACGAGCGGCGTCACGAGCGACCGCCGCCGAAACAGTCGAAGGTCCTCGTCCGACAGCGAGCGTGAGACGAGCCGGCGGTCGCGTGTCGCGTACCACCACAGGGCGGCTGACGCCATTCCGGTCAGACGTGATCGTGGCTGCGTAGGCGACGACCGCGGGGCTTTCGTTCCCGTATTCGCCGAGCACCGCGGTCGGGAACGGCAGAAACGCCACGCAGAGGAGGAAGAGGAGGTTGAGCCAGATGAAGACGGTGTCGTAGCGGACGATCGACCTGAACATGACGTGGTGCCAGAACCAGTAGATGCCGATGACCCAGAAGCTGAGCAGGAAGCTGATGTACTCCGGCCATCCATCCGAGAGCGCGGCGCCGATTTCACTGTCGCTCACCTGCGGGACGCTGATCTGCACCACGATCAACGTGATCGCGATCGCCATGACCGCGTCGCTGAAGAACACGATCCGGTCAAGCCCTGCGACCGGGCGCTCGTCTTCGCGTTCGTCAGCCATGTTCGAGGAAGTCGTCGATGAGCCGGCGGGCGATCGACCCGTGCGGCGGGAGCAACGGGAGCGCGTCGCGACGAAACCAGCCCCCGTCCGCCAGCTCCTCCTGGTCGATCGCCAGCTCTCCGGATGCGTGCTCGGCCGTGAAACCGACCATCAGGGAGTGTGGGAACGGCCACGGTTGGCTTCCGAAGTAGGCGAGCTCGCGGATCTCGATCCCGGCCTCCTCGCGCACCTCGCGGACGACGCATTCCTCGAGCGACTCGCCCGGGTCGACGAAGCCCGCCAGCGTCGAGTAGATCGGCTGAGGAAAGCGCCTACCGCGGGCGAGCAGGATCTCCTCGCCGCGGGTGACGCGCATGATGACCGCCGGCGAGACGCGTGGGTAGGCGAGGTACCCACACTGACGGGCAGCGCTTGGCGCGTTCGCCCACGAGCTGCTCCGTGGCCGACCCACATCGGCCACAGAAACGATGCGTCTCGTCCCAGCCGACGATCTGCAGCGCCCGCCCGGCGATGCCGAAGAGCTCGTCGTCGGCTCGGGCGAGCAGCGGGCGCAGTCCGGACAGCATTGCGCCCGGTGGCAGCTCGACCTCCTCCGGAAGAGCGATCGCCCAGCAGTCCGCCCCGTCGAGCTCGCCGAGATAGTGCCCGCCCGAGAGGTCGATGCCGGTGGCGGCCAGCACGTCGATCTCGAGCAAGCCTGAGCCGTTTGCCGCAACGACGATCTCCGCTCCGCGGACAGCGAGCCAGGCGGATCTCGGCGTCGGCGGCTGCGAGGGCTCGATGCCGGGAACGAACGCGCGCGCCATAGCGCCGATTCTAGGCAGCAGCGAGCGGGCCGGCAGCCTTTGCCGGCAGCCCTCAGGCGTGCGGCGCGGGCGAGTCCGCGAACGACCTCAGCGCGTCCATCAGGCTTCGCAGCCGGCGGCCGTGCTCGGTGAGGCGGTACTCGACGAGCGGGGGTCGCGCATCGAACACGCGGCGCTCGAGAATGCCGGCCGCCTCGAGCTCGCCCAGCCTGGCGGCGAGCGTCCTTGGCGGGATCTCTCCGACCGCGTAGCGAAACTCGTTGAACCGCACGGCGCCCTCCTGTGCCGCGTACACGATGGAGAGGAGCCAGCGGCGCTCGAGGAGATCCGCCGCTCGGCGGACCTCCTCAGGCACCGGCGCGCACCTACGACACCTGGACACCGCGCTCCTGGCCGGCTTCGGCTCCCGCCCGGCGGAGCCGGGCTCCGCCGCAGCCTGCCGCCGCTGGCGGTGCGATCGCGGACGGGCCCGTGCTCATCGCACTGTGCCCGTGCCGGCTCCCACCGCCGGCGACGGCCCAGAAACGCGGGAGTCCTCGAGGGCGAGCTCGAGCACCTCGTCGAGGCTCATGACCGGATGGAAGCGCATCTCGTCCCGCACCTTCTCGGGGACGTCGTCGAGATCGGCGCGATTACGCTCCGGAAGGACGACGTCGGTGAGGCCGGCGGCGTGCGCCGCGAGCACCTTCTGCTTCAACCCGCCGATCGGCAGCACGCGACCCTGAAGCGTCACCTCGCCGGTCATCCCGACGGTGTGTCTGACCGGTCGCTCCGAGAGCAGCGATGCGAGCGCGGTTGCCATCGTGATGCCGGCGCTCGGGACCGTCCTTCGGAATCGCGCCGGCCGGAACGTGGACGTGGAATGTCCGCTCGTCGAAGGCCGCCTCGTCGATGCCGAGCTCCGCCGCGTGCGCCTGCACGTAGGAGAGCGCGATCCGGGCCGACTCCTTCATGACGTCGCCGAGTTGTCCGGTGAGGACGAGCTCGCCGCCCCCCTTCATCGCGGTGGCTTCGACGAACAGGACGTCGCCGCCGGTGCCGGTCACCGCCAGACCGGTGGCGACACCCGGGACGGCTGTGCGCTCCGCCGCCTCCTGGAAGAACTTCTGGCGTCCGAGCGCGTCTCGAACGGCGTCGTGGTCGACCTCGACCGGTGCCTCGGCCTGCTTCGAAGCGATCCGGGTAGCCGTCTTGCGCAGGATCGTGCCGAGCTCCCGTTCGAGCTGGCGGACACCGGCCTCGCGCGTGTACTCGGTGACGACCGTCTGGACGACCTCGTCCTCGATCGTCGCTTCGCCTTCCAGCAGCCCGTTCCGTTCTCGCTGGCGCGGCCACAGGTACCCGCGAGCGATCGCGACCTTCTCGTCGACGGTGTAGCCGTCGAAGCGGATGATCTCCATACGGTCGAGCAGAGGGCCGGGAATGGTGTCGGGGATGTTCCCCGTCGCGATGAAGACGACCTCGGACAGGTCGAGCTCGACGTCGAGGTAGTGGTCGCGGAACGAGTGATTCTGGGCCGGGTCGAGCACCTCGAGCAGCGCCGCGGACGGGTCACCGCGCCAGTCGGCGCCGACCTTGTCGACCTCGTCGAGCATGATCACGGGGTTCATCGTTCCGGCATCGCGCAGCGCCCGCACCAGGCGGCCGGGCAGCGCACCGATGTAGGTGCGCCGGTGACCGCGGATCTCGGCCTCGTCGCGCACGCCGCCGAGCGACATTCGGACGAACTCCCGTCCGAGTGCTCGGGCGATCGACTCGCCGATCGACGTCTTGCCCGTCCCGGGGGGGCCGATCAGGGTCAGGATCGCACCGGACCGCTTGTCCTCGGTGATCCCACGCTCCTGCCGGAGCTTCCGCACGGCCAGGTACTCGACGATCCGGTCCTTCACGTCCTCGAGACCGTAGTGGTCCGCATCGAGGACTTCGCGCGCATAGCCGGGGTCGAGCCGCTCGTCGGAGCGCTTCGACCACGGCACGGCGATCAGCCAGTCGAGGTACGACCGGATCATCGACGACTCGGCCGACTGCTCTCCCATCCGCTCGAGCCGGTCGAGCTCTCGCTCTGCCTGTTCGAGTACGGCTTCGGGCATGCCGGCCTCCGCGATCTTCGTTCGGTACTCGTCGACGACCGAGCCGTCGTCCTCGCCGAGCTCCTTGCGGATCGACTCCATCTGGCGGCGCAGGATGTACTCGCGCTGCTGCTTCTGAGCGCCGGACTCGACGTCGTCACGAATGCGCTTGCGCACCTGGAGCTCGGCCAGGCGCTCGCGCTGGACGGCGAGCGCGAGCTCGAGCCGCTCGCGAACGTCCAGCGTCTCGAGGAGCTCGACCTTCTGGGCGAACGAAACGTCGGGCGCGTAACCCGTCGTGTCGGCGAGCGCGCCGGCCTCGGTGATCGAGCGGACGAACGCGGAGATCCGACCGTCGTCACCGCGCACCTCGAGGATTTCCTCGACGACGGCCCGGTACTCCTGCTCGAGCTCGCGGATACGCCCGTCCTTCGTCTCCGGATCGGGATGCTCTTCGACCTCGACACGGAGCTTGCCGGCCGGATCGGTGTGCGCGGCGCCTGCGACGCCGCGGTGGAGCCCGGAGAGCGCGACGGCACGGCCGCCGCCCGGTAGGCGGACTTTCTCGACGACCTCGGCAACGGTGCCCACCGAGGCGTACTCGCCCTCGTGGACCGGGACGAGCAGGACGCGCTTCTCGTCGCCGACGTCGACGGGAAGCGTGACGGTCATGTTGGGGAAGACAACGACGTCTTCGAGCGGAACCAGGAGCAGAGTTGTCACCGTGTGCACCTCACAGTTGTTCGATGCACTCAACTATATCAATTGAAGCTGGTATCTCGACTGGCTTTTCGCCGCTGTGTCGGAGTGTTGCCGGAATAGGCACAGAACCAGGGTCGGGCGACAGTTTTTCGGGCCGCGGTAGTCATGCACTTAAACGAGCCTGTTCTTCACCACGTGTCCGCGAGAGATCGGAGGAAGTGCCGCATGCTGGTTCTCCCGACGCGCCGACTCGCACTGCTGACGACAGTCCTGGCGCTCGCTGCCGCTGTCTCGCTCCTTCCCGCCACGTTCGTCCCGGACGCCGCCGCTGCAGCGGGCAACTGCACACCTGACGCAGCCTGGCCCGCGAACCGGAAGGACATGGCGACGCGAGTCGTCGAGCTAGTGAACCAGCACCGTGCGGCGAGGGGCCTGCGCCCGCTTCGGGTGTCGGCGACCCTGACCGCATCGGCCGTGTGGAAGGCGCGGCACATGGCGCACTACCGCTACATGGCACACAACGATCCTGCTCCGCCCGTCGGGCGGACCGTCGGCCAGCGGCTCGCGGCGTGCGGTTTCGCGGGCGGCGGCTGGGGCGAGAACATCGCGAACGGCTACAGGACGGCCGAAGCTGTCGTCAGCGGCTGGCTCTCGTCGCCTGGCCACCGGGCGAACATCGAGCGGGCGAGCTACGGACTCATCGGCGTCGGCGCGGCCGCTTCCTCGAACGGTGCCGTGTACTGGGCGCAGAGCTTCGGGAAGAGCGGCGGGCGGAGGGCGCGGCCCGCGCGGGCCGGACACGCGGTGAGCCTCTCCGGCCGCCCAGCGCGCATCGCCATGATCGCGGGCCGATAGCCGTCCGGGCGGCCGGAGTTGCGGCCGCGCGTACCCTGGAGGAATGAGGTGGCTCGCGAACGAGGAGGAGCCCGAGCGCCCGGCTGACCCGGCCGTGCGCCGCGCGAACCTGCGCCGGATCGCGCGCCTCTTCAAGGCATACCGGCTCCGGCTCGGGGTCGTCCTGAGCCTGATCCTCGTCTCGGCCGGGCTCGGAATCGTGACGCCCTTCCTGCTGCGGGAGGTGCTGGACGTCGCCATCCCGGAGCAACGGACGGGGCTGCTGACCGCCCTCGTCCTCGGCATGATCGCCATCGCGGTCGTCACCGGCGTCCTCAGCGTCTGGCAGACCTACCTGTCGAACCAGGTGGGTCAGCGGGTCATGCACGACCTGCGCTCGGCCGTGTACCGGCACCTCCAGCGCCTCTCGCTCGCCTTCTTCACACGGACGCGAACCGGCGAGGTGCAGTCGCGGATCGCGAACGACATCGGAGGCGTCCAGACCGTCGTCACCTCGACGGCGACGTCGATCGTCTCGAACGTGACCACTGTCCTCGCAGCCGTGATCGCGATGTTTCTCCTCGACTGGCGGCTCGCGGTGTTCGGGCTGGCCCTCGTCCCGCTCTTCGTGGTCCTGACGCGCCGGGTCGGGAACGAGCGCAAGCGCATCACCACCACGAAGCAGGAGACGATGGCGGACATCTCGAGTCTCGTCCAGGAGTCGCTGTCCGTGTCGGGGATCCTGCTCGGCAAGACGATGGGCCGCGGTGGCGAGCTGGCCGACCGGTTCGAGTCGGAGTCGGCGCGACTGGCCGACCTGGAGGTGCGCCAGCGCATGGCCGGCCGCTGGGTGATGGCCATGATCCAGATGACCTTTGCGATCATGCCGGCGCTCGTGTACTGGTTCGCGGGCAGCCCCTGGTCGGGCGGCGCGATCTCGATCGGAACGCTGGTCGCGTTCACGACCGTCCAGACCCGCCTCTTCTTTCCGATCGGGCAGCTGCTCTCCGTGCAGATCGACGTGCAGACCTCGCTCGCGCTCTTCGACCGGGTGTTCGAGTACCTCGACCTACCGGTCGAGATCACCGAGCGGGACGGCGCGAGGACTCTGCCCCGCGAGACGCTCCGTGGAGAGGTCGAGCTCCACGACGTGTCGTTTCGCTACGGCGACGCGTGGACCCTCGACGACGTCTCCTTCGAGGTTGCACCCGGAACCCGAACCGCGATCGTCGGCGAGACCGGCTCCGGCAAGACGACGCTCGGCTACCTCGTCGCGCGGCTCTACGACGTCGAGCGCGGCTCGGTCGAGATCGACGGCGTCGATGTGCGCGATCTCACCTTCGCGTCACTCGCCGGTCTGGTCGGCGTCGTTTCGCAGGAGACCTATCTCTTCCACGCGTCCGTGCGCGAGAACCTCCGCTTCGCGTGCCCCGACGCGACCGACGAGGAGATCGAGGATGCGGCGCGCGCTGCCCAGATCCATCATGTGATCGCGGCGCTACCCGAGGGCTACGACACCGTCGTCGGCGAGCGAGGCCACCGCTTCTCGGGTGGGGAGAGGCAGCGCATGGCGATCGCGCGCACGATTCTCCGCAACCCGCCGATCCTCGTCCTCGACGAGGCGACGAGCGCGCTCGATACACAGACCGAGCGCCTCGTCCAGGAGGCGCTCGAAGAGCTCGAGCAGGGCCGGACGACGATCTCGATCGCCCACCGCCTCTCGACCGTGCGGGATGCCGAGCAGATCGTGGTCCTGGACGGCGGGCACATCGTCGAGCGCGGCACGCACGACGAGCTGATGGGGCTCGGCGGCAAGTACGCGTCCCTCGTCGCCCGCGACGCGGCCGGCGAGCCGGTTCCGCTGTAGCCGGCGAGGTCGCGGTCAGCGGTTGCGCGGGAGTCCTCACCCGGGTGGGTGAATCCCCGCCGGCTGGGTGGGGACTGAGCCGGTCGCCAGCAGCTCGTCGACTTCTGCACGCGTGGGCATCGCTGCGGAGCACGAGAGCCGTGTCGCGACGATCGCACCGGCTGCGTTGCCGCGGCGGCAGGCCTCGCCGACCGGCAGGTCATGGAGGAGGCCGTCGATCAGTGAGGCGCCGAAGGCATCGCCGGCCCCGAGGCCGTTGACGACCTCGACCGGGAGGCCGGGGATGTCTTCCTCGACGCCGTCGTGCAGCGCGAGCACGCCGGCACCGCCGCGCTTGAGGATGACGATGCGCGGGCCGCGGGCAAGCACCGAGCGCGCGATCTCAACGGGGTCACCGTCACCGAACGCGCCGAACTCGCTTTCGTTCCCGACGACGACGTCGACGAACGGGATCAGCGCCTCGCACGTACGCGCGGTACGCGGGAGTACCGTCCCACAGCATCGGCCGCCAGTCGAGGTCGAGCACGGTCTGCATCTCGCTCCGCTCCTCGGCGAGCGCGAAGTGCACGTCGCGGCTGGGCGAGCGCGCGAGCCCGGTTCCGGTCAGGAGCGCCCAGGGGATCCGCGTTGCTTCGTCCATCGGAAAGTCGTCGAAGGTGATCTCCCAGTCGGGACAGGTCGGCGTGCGGTAGTACGTGATCGGGAAGTGGTCGGGCGGCCAGGCCTCGCAGAACGCGAGCGCCGTTCGATAGGTCGGATCGACGCCGACCCACGAGATGTCGACGCCCTCACGCTCGAGGAATGCGCGGCAGTACTCGCCGTGGCCGTCGTCCCCAACGCGCGAGAGCATCGCCGTGCGCACCCCGAGGCGGGCAAGCCCTGTCGCGACGTTTCCGGCGAAGCCGCCGACGAACCGCGTAAAGCTCTCGATCTCCGAGAGCGGCGTGCGCAGCTGGTTCGGGTAGATGTCGGCGAGCAGCCGCCCGACGACGAGGACGTCGGCCGTCAAGTCAAGCGGAGGTTACTTGCGCTTCTTGACGACGAAGTCGCTCTGGCCGAGCAGGTCGCCGTAGTCGTTGTTCGCCCTGGGGCCGATACCGGGCCAAACGTACCAGCGATAGAGGCCGGGCTTCAGGGTGTGGCGCTTGCCTGCGAACCGCCACTTCTTCTTGAGCTTCACCTGGTTCTTTCCGGGCCACGCCGTGTAGACCTTCTTCATGGCCGCTTCGGCGGCCGCTCCGCGGCGGGGCGTGTACCAGAGCTGCACGTTGTAGTAGCGCGCGCCCCCGATCTTCGCCCACCTGAGCGTCGGCGGGCGGGAGACCGTGGCGCCGTCTGCCGGGCCGAACAGGAGCTGCTGCCTGCCGACGACGACGAGCGCGACGCCGGCTCGATGGTTGTCAGCCTTGTCGTAGGCGACGAGCAGGTAGCGGTACTGGGTGCCGATCTCGAGGCCCTTGTCGACGAGCTTCCCGGTCGCCCCCGAGTAGACCATGCTCGCGCCGGTGCCGTTCGTCCCCGGTTCGCGCGTGACGACGACCCGGTCGAAGTCCTCGTCCGGTGGATTCGCCCAGTTGATCGTGACGCTCCGGTTGCCGACCTTCGCCTTGACCTTCGAGACGTTGTCCGGCGGCGTGCGGTCCTGCGGCGGCGTGTTCGGCGGCGGATCGGGGGAGATCGTCACTTTCGCCGCTGCGGACGTGTCGTTGCCGGAGGTGTCCTTCGCGGTGAACGTGACCAGCGTCTCGCCCGCGCTGAAGGTCGCGGGGGCGTTCGTCGTGATAGCGGGGCTCGAATCGACGACGTCGTCCGCGGTCGCGTCGCCAAGGAAGGATGCGATGCGCGAGTTCGTCTTCGGCAGCGAGGTCTCGGTCGTCTGGATCCAGAGATCCGGCGGCAAGTGGAGGACCGGGTCGGTACGGTCGGCGACGGTGACCGTGAACGAGGCCGGAGCCGACGTTACCGGAGCTGTCGGTCACGCTGCACGTGACGGTCGTGACTCCGATACGGAACGTTCCTCCGGACGGCGGCGTGCACGGCACGTTCGGGATGTTCCCGTCGAAGTCGTCGGACGCCGTGGCGCTCCCGTAGTTGACAACCGACCCCTCCGGTCCATTGGCCTCGACAGTGATGCTCGACGGTGTGTTGACGACCGGCCCTCCGGTGTCGGGATCGCACGCGTCCCCTAGGCCGTCACCGTCACCATCCTGCTGGCCCGGGTTCGCCACGGCCGGGCAGTTGTCCGTGTCGCCGCTGACCCCGTCTCCGTCCGCGTCATCGCTCGGATCGTTCGGGAACGGATCGCAGGCGTTGCCGAGACCGTCACCGTCCGTGTTCTCTTGTCCCGGGTTCGAGGCGTTCGGGCAGTTGTCGGTGCTGTCCGGGACTCCGTCGCTGTCTGCGTCGGGGCCGTTTGGTGTCGGATCACACGCGTTGCCCAAGCCGTCTCCGTCCGTGTCGTTCTGGGCTGGGTTCGCGACCGCGGGGCAGTTGTCGGTGCTGTCGGGACGCCGTCGCTGTCTGCGTCGGGTCCGTTTGGTGTCGGATCACACGCGTTGCCCAAGCCGTCTCCGTCCGTGTCGTTCTGGGCTGGGTTCGCGACCGCGGGGCAGTTGTCGGTGCTGTCCGGGACCCCGTCGCCGTCTGCGTCGGGGCCGTTTGGTGTCGGATCACAGACGTTGCCTAAGCCGTCACCGTCGGTGTTCGTCTTGGCCTGGGTTCGCATCACTCGGGCAGTTGTCCGTGTTGTCTGGGACGCCGTCGCCGTCTGTGTCGGGGCCGTTTGGTGTCGGATCACAGACGTTGCCTAGGCCGTCACCGTCGTTGTTCTCTTGACCGGGTTCGGATCATCGGGCAGTTGTCCACCAGGTTAGGGACGCCGTCCCCGTCGAGATCCAACGGATCCACCGGGCCGCCACTCGCCGTCGCCGCCAGCACCGCCGCTGCGATGACGAGCGGAGCCAAGGAAGAAGAGCCAGCGTCGCCGCATACGCTACGCCGCCACCGAGGTGATCAGCAGGCCGATCGCGGCGCTCGCCAGCACGGCGGTGCCGACGAGGCCGATCTCGAGCCTGCGGTGGGCGACCATCGTCGAGAACGAGCTGCGCCGCAGCGTCCACGGGGGCAGCGCCGCGAGCGCGAGCAGGACGACCGCGAGCCCGAGCAGGCCGATGAGGAGCGGCGCAGCGCCCGAGAGCTTCGAGTCGTCGGCCTGCGTGAAGGCGACCGGCGCTGCAACCGCTGTGACCGGCGCTGCTTCCGGCTCGACCGGAGGAATGGGTGTCCCGCCTGTCTCCGCGGGCGGTGGCGCCTGCTGCTCCTCCTGCTGAGTTTCGGCCGGCTTCTGCTTGTCGGACTTCTGCTTGTCCGGCTTCGGCTTGTCGGGCTTCTGCTTGTCGGGCTGTTGCTTGTCCGGCTTCGATCCGGACGACGAGCCGCCGCCGGAGGACGAGGAGCCCCCGCCGGAGGACGAGGAGCCACCGCCGGAGGACGAGGAGCCCCCGCGCGGAGCTCGACCCGCCCGAGGGCGCGGACGAGCCGCCGCCGGAGGACGATCCGCCTCCGCCGGAGCTCGAGCTGCCGCCACCGCCGCCCGAGGATCCGCCTCCTCCGCCGCCGGAGCTCGACCCGCCACCGCCTCCTCCGCCACTACCGCCGCCGCCGCTCGGCGCGGGATCCGGCGCGGCATCGGGTGGGGGCGCGGGCTCCTCGACGGGAACGGTCGTGACCCCCCCGTCGGGCGGGGCCTCCTGCGCGGATGCCGTTGGTGCCAGGATCGCCAGTACCAGGCTGGCAACTCCCACCACAACAACACGCCGCCACAGAGTGGGCGTCGTCACCTTCAACTCCATCCTGGTAATTCGCATCTTACCCCCCAAACGGGGGATTGAGTAGCTTGATCGGGGGCACTCGTTCGAGGGATAGAACCACTCGTTCGAGGGAGAGACCTGCAGAGTAGACTCTCCGGCGGATGTCGACCATGCAAATCCAGCGAGCGCGCGAGCTCGAGCTGAGTGGTGCGCGGGTGCAGACGCGGAACCCGATGGCGCTCTGGCTCGTCGTGCTCATCACGCTCGGAATCTGGGGAATCGTCTGGTGGTACCAGATCAACCGCGAGCTGCGGGACTACTCACACGGAGCAGGTAAGCCATTTCACAACTCGCCCGTGGTGGACACGATCGTCATGGCGCTCTACCCGCTCGCGCTCGTGACGGGGGTCCTGGCGACGTTCATCACGGGCAGGCGCGTCAGGCACGTCCAGGAGTGGACGGCGCCGGGCGGGTCGAAGGTGAGCGCGCTCCTCGCCGCGGTGCTCTTCCTCGTCTTCTTCCTGCACGTGATCTACCTGCAGCGTGCCCTGAACCGCGCCTGGCTCGACGCCGAGGCCGGCCGCGGCCCCGCGGCCTCCGCGTAGGGGAAGCTGGTCAGTCGCGCCGACGTTCGGCGCGACTGGGCAATCCATCGGGCATCATCGGGGGTAGTACCGAGGAGCAAGAGCAATCCCGGACGAAGGGTGGCTGACGATGCATAGATTTCGTTGGGCGGCGGTAGCGCTGGCAGTCGCAGCGCTGGCGCTCGCAGCGGCCGCATGCGGCGGCGGTGACGACTCGGGCTCGGCGACCACCGAGGCCGCGACGACCGAGGCGGCGGCAACCGAGCCGGCGGCCTCGGAGACGACAGAGGAGGTTGCCGGAACGCTGACCGGCACGGTCGGCCCCGGCTTCACGATCACGTTGACGCAGGACGGTGCCCCGGTCGAGTCGCTGCCGGCCGGCACCTACGAGTTCGTGATCGACGACAAGTCGGACGCGCACAACTTCCATCTGACCGGCGCCAATGTCGACGAAACGACGGAGGTTGGCGAGACCGGACAGGTGACCTGGGTGGTAACCCTGGAGGCCGGTGAGTACACCTACGTCTGCGATCCGCACGCGTCGCAGATGAACGGCAGCTTCACGGTCACCTAGGCAGACGATTCCCGTAGGAACGAGCCGGGCCTTTGCAGGCCCGGCTCGTCCTATCGGTCCGGGGGTCGAGCCGCTCCTCGAGGTGGGCGCGCATCTCGTCCCGCTCCGCCTCGTGAACCTGCTGTCGGCGACCGCCTGTGCGGGCTCCCGTCGCCTCTTGCTGAAGCGCGGGTCTACACTCGCTTGACGACCGTGAACTCGGCCCGTCCGATGAGATCGCCGAACTCGCGCTTCGAGCGCGATCCGATCCCGGGCCAGACGTACCAGCGATAGGTGCCGGGCCTCAGCGTGTAGCGCTTCCCCTTGAACGTCCAGCTCCGCCCGAGCTTCAGCTTGCTCGCCGTTGGCCAGGCGCTGAAGACTTTCCGGAAAGCCGCGCCGGCCGCTGCCGATCGGCCGGGTGCGTACCAGAGCTGCAAGTTGTAGTAGTCCGCTTCGGGCATCTTCGCCCACTGGAGAGTGGGAGGCCGGCGGACGACCGCTCCGTCGGCCGGCCGGAGCAGGAGCTGCCGGCGGCCGACCGCCACGACCGCGACGCCGCCAGGATGGTTGCCTGCGCGATCGTACGGGACCAGGAGGTACCGGTATTGCGTGCCGACCACGAGGCTCGTGTCCACCACGCTCGCGCCGCTTCCCTCGTAGATGACGCTCGCCGGCTCCCCGGCCTTGCCCGGCTCGCGACTGATGACGACGTGGTCGAAGTCTCCGTCCGTGGGGTTCTTCCAGGTGATCCTGACGCTCTTGTCGCCGAGCCTCGCCTTGACGTCCGAGACGTTGGCAGGCGGGCTGCGGTCCTCGGGTCCGCTGGGAGGCGGGTCCGGGACGGGGAGGCCCGGTGCACCACCCCCACCCGGTGCGGGCGATGGCGGCGACGTACCGGGCGACACCGTAACCGTGAAACTTGCGGTGCCCGTGTTTCCGGAACTGTCGGTCGCGCTGCACGTTATCGACGTCGTACCAATCGGAAAGAGGCTGCCAGAGCTAGGAGGACCGCACGTCGCTGTCACGCTCCCGTCGACAGCGTCTGTAGCACTGGCGGAGCCATACGAAGCCGTTGCGCCGGAGGGGGATGTTGCTGGAATGGGGCCGACGTCTGCCGGCGGCGTGACCACTGGGTCAGTGGTATCGACGACCTCGAAGGTTGCGCTCCCGGAATCACTGATGAACCAGGAGGTGTCAGTCGCCGTGCACGTCGCCGTGTGAGAGCCCAGACCATAGGTATCGCCGCTGCCGGGGCAGGAGTACGTAGAACTGCCCGATCCGCCGCTTACGGTTGCGCTGTAGGTGACGACTGCCCCGGAGGGGCTAGTCGCTTCAATAGTTGCGTCGACGTTGACGGTGACGGTGAGTGGGAGTGCCACTCCTGTTGGTGCACCCACAGCGTGGCCTGTCATCGCTGCTCCAGCAACGGCCAGGACGATCAGAAGTGCCAGCCAGCGCCTGCGCATGGCCTAGGCCGCCACCGAGGTGATCAGCAGGCTGATCGCGGCGCTCGCCAGCACCGCGGTGCCGATGAGGCCGATCTCGAGCCTGCGGGGGCGACCATCGTCGAGAACGAGCTGCGCCGCAGCGTCCACGGGGGGAGCGCCGCGAGCGCTGGCAGGACGACCGCAAGTCCGGAGGAAGAGCAGGCAGCGCCGCCCACCGGTCTAGATGTCCCGGGTCGTCGTCCTTGCCGATTATGGCTGGGGGGCCGTTGCATGCGTCGCTTCGCCCGCCTTCGCGAGCCTGTTCGTGCGCCGCATGAGCCGCCGGGACGCAGGCGACTTGTGTTATTTCTTACTACTCCTTGGGCAAGTTGTCAACAGTTCGGGTGAGTTATCAACAGGTTGGTCACGGCGAGCCGTCAAGCTCCGGGTGTCCGAGGCGCGACTTGAAAGCGCCTCGGATCAGGCGCTCGGAGCGGCGCTCGCCGGAATAACGTCGAAGCCGGAAGAGCGCCCACTTCTGCTCGCGTGTGAACTGGAGACGCTCGCGGCGAACGCGCCGGCAAGCATCTCGTCGTCGCCGCCGACAACCGCCCGTCCGTGACAGCGTCGCCGCCGTACACTCGCCACAGATGCCACTCGAATGCCCGTCCTGTGCCTCCGAGCACCTGCCCGAAGCCCGTTTCTGCAGCGAGTGCGGCGCGCCGCTCTACCGCGCGTGCCCCCGCTGCGGCGCCGAGTCCCCTGCCGGCGCGGCATTCTGCGCTGCCTGCGGGATGGCCCTCCGGGAAGGGGACCAGCAGCCGCAGATCGCCGACGAGCAGCAGGAGCGCCGTGTCGTCAGCGTTCTCTTCGCGGATCTCGCGGGCTCGACGGCGCTTGCCTCGAAGCTCGATCCGGAGGACGTGCGCGAGCTTCAGAGCGAGCTCTTCGCCCTGATCGGGACAGAGGTCGAGCGCTTCGGTGGCATCACGGAGAAGTTCGTTGGGGACGCCGTGCTCGCGGTCTTCGGCATTCCGCAGATTCACGAGGACGATGCCGAGCGAGCCGTGCGAGCAGCGCTCGCCGTGCACGAACGGTTCGAGCGGTTCGGCGCAGCGGTCGCGCGGAAGCACGGCGCCGACCTAGGCCTGCGGGTCGCGGTCAACACCGGCGAGGTGGTCTCGAGCCGGGAAGCTGCTGCTCGCGGCGATCTGGTCGTGAGCGGGGACTCCGTCAACGTCGCGGCCCGGCTGCAGCAGCATGCGGAGCCCGGCGAGACGCTTGTCGGCGAGCGTACGCACGCGGCCACGAGCCGGGCGATCGCTTATGGGTCAGCGCGGGAGATCGCCGCAAAGGGCATTTCGCAACCTGTCCGTGCCTGGCCCGTTGCGCGTCTCATGGTCGAGGCCGAGGCGGACGGCGTCGCCGGGTTCGTCGCGCCGCTGATCGGACGGGATCCCGAGCTCGAGCTGCTGTCCGCCGTGGCGGCCCGTGCGGAGCGGGAAGCCACGCCGCAGCTCGTCACGCTCTACGGTCCTGCCGGGGTCGGGAAGTCTCGCCTTCTCGCAGAGCTCCTCGCGCGCGTCGGGCCGGCGAGCCTGCTCACGGGGCGATGCCTGCCGTACAGCCACGGCAGCCTGTACTGGCCGCTCGCCGAAGGCCTCAAGCGAGAGGCCGGCATCCTCGATACGGACAGCACGGAGGTCGCCCTCGCGAGCCTGCGAGCGGCGGTCGACCCCCTCGTTCATTCCGGTCAGGCCGACCGTGTTCGTGAGGCGCTCGCGTGGACGGTTGGGTTGACGCTTCCTGACTCCGCGATGTCGGTGTCGGATCCACAGGAGGTGGTGCGGCGGCTTCAGGACGCGTGGAAGCTGTACCTCGGAGCGCTCGGGCGGGACGGGCTGGCCGTGGTCGTTCTCGAGGACGTGCACTGGGCCTCGGGTGAGCTCCTAGATCTCGTCGACCACCTCGCCGAGAGACTGATCGAGACGCGGCTCCTGATCGTTTGCACGGCGAGGCCCGAGCTGCTCGAGACGCGATTCACGTGGGGCGCGGGCAAGCCGAATGCGACCGCGCTCACGATTGCCCCCCTCTCGCCCGACGATGCGGGCAGGCTCACCCGCTCGCTGCTCGGCGACGCGGACGTGCCGGAGGGCCTGAGCGAGCGTGTCCTCGCGACGGCCGAGGGCAACCCGTTCTTCGTCGAGGAGATGCTGCGGATGTTGATCGAGGAGGGCGCGCTCGAACGGCGCGACGAGGAGTGGTTCGCCACCGAGCTCCTTCCCGACGTCGCGATTCCCGACTCGGTCCACGGGGTTGTCGCCGCTCGGATCGACCTCCTCGACCCGATCGCCCGCGATGCACTCAGGCGATGCGCCGTTATCGGCCGGGCGTTCTGGCCGAGCGCAGTCGGGGTGGATGCCGTAGCCGTCAGGTCGCTCGAGCGGCGCGGCCTCGTGTTCGAGCATCCGGACTCGGTGATGGCCGGCATGAGCGAGTTCGTGTTCAAGCATTCGGTCACGCGGGACGTTGCGTACTCGACGCTTCCCCGCGCCGAGCGAGGATCGCTCCACCGGCGCACGGCGGAGTGGATCGAGGCCGTGGCGCCCGATCGCGCTCTCGAGCTCGCCGAGCTGACGGCCTTTCACTACTGCGAGGCAATCGCGTGCGGTGTCGACGAAGAGGTCGTCGTGCGACGCGCCTTCCGGCTGTGCATGACCGCAAGTGAAGGAGCGTTTCAGCGCGGCGCGTTCGAGGCTGCCGAGACGCATCTTCGACGCGCCGTCGACCTCACAGCGGACGACGGTGAGCGTGCGGCCGTGATGCTCGGGCTCGGCCGAGTCGACGTCATGGGGGCGTCTTTCGAGCGAGCGCTCGCCGAGCTGGACGAGGCCGAGCGCCTGGCCCCGCCGCACATGCCGGAGCTCCGCTCCGACATACTCGGCTGGCGCTCGCGGGCGTGCTGGCTCCAGGGGCTCTGGGCCGAGGCGCTCAGCTCCGCGAACGGGGCTGTCGAGGCGCTTATGGGTCTGCCCGAGTCGCCCCAGCTGGCTCGGGCGCTCGCCCGCCGGTCGCAGATCGAGATGCTGAAGAGCAGGCCCGAGGCGCTCGCGCATGCACGTGAGGCGATCGCCGTTGCGCATCGTGTCGAGGAGCCTGCTGCCGAGGTCAACGCCAGGGTCAATCTGTTCACCGTAGAGGCGATGAGGGGAACCGCGCCGAACCCCGGCGACCTGGCGACGATCGTCGCCCGTGCGCTCGAGGCAGGAACGTCCGACGAGGCCTACCGTGCGGTCGTCAACTTCATCTGGTCGGCGGCCGGATATCACCCGGTCAGCCTGATCGAGCAAACGGCTGCCGAGGCGAGGAGCCGCATCGGAGGCATAGCGCCGCCGTACAACCTCGGGGAATACCTCGACTTCTCGCTCGCGACGATGCTCTATATCCCGGCCGGTCGCTGGCTCGACGCCGACGAGATTCTCGCGGAGCATGCGGAGCCGCCCGCCGTGGACGCGACCAACCGCCTCGTCTGGCTCGGGCTCGTGGCAGGCCTTGCGCTTCGACGCGGCGACGTCGTGACTGCGGGTCAACTGATCGAGGAGCTGCACCCGGCCGCCATGGCGAGCGGTGAGCCGCAGCGCATCATCCCGATGGCCGCCGTGGCGCTTCCCTGGGCCGCTGTCTCCGGTGAGCACGATCTGCTTCGCTCGTGGGCCGGTGAGATTCTCGATGCGCTGGCCGCGTCGGCGGTGCTCTCGAGCCTTCCGGCTGTTCGGGCGCTCGCTGCCTCGGGTGAGACCGACCTGCTCGCCCGCCTTGCCGAGTCTCTGCGGCGCGCGGGTCTGCGGGGCTCCTCGAACCTTTCGACGTCGCTCGAGGCCGCTGAGGGCCTGGTCGCGCTCGCGCACGGGCGTACCGGGGACGCGGTCGGCCAACTCGAGGCGGCGGCGGATCGTCAGCGGGCGCTCGAGAACGCGTATCACGCCGCCTGTCTGGACCTCGACCTCGTCAGGGCCTACGAGGCCGCGGGTGCCGCGACACAGGCCGCAGACGCGCGGGCACGGGCCGCGCTCGTGCTCGAGCCGCTCGGCTGCGTCAACGTGTACTGACGGCTTCTTCGGCCGGTGCGCCGGTATTGCTCCGGCGGAAGGCGAGGCCTCGGAAGCCATCCCGAACGACGTCGTCGCACAGCCGGCGGTACTCGCCGACGCCGCCGACGTAGGGAAGCAGCACCCGCGGGATGCCTTCGCTGTTCGACGCCATGTACCAGGAGCCGGCGCGTGGGTAGAGGGTTGCGTCGCCGACCTCTCGAACGTGCTCGACCCAGGCGCTCTCGGCCTCCGGCGTCGGCTCGACCGATGCGTATCCCCGGTCCTCTAGGTACTCGAGGCACGTTGCGACCAGATCGACGTGCTGCTCGATCGACACCATCATGTTGCTGAGCACGGACGGGCTACCGGGCCCCGTGATCATGAAGAGGTTCGGGAAGCCGGACACGGTCAGCCCGAGGTAGGAGCGGGGGCCGTCCTTCCACTTCTCACGCAGCGACGTGCCCGAGCGGCCCCGGATCTCGGCCGCGAGCAGCGCGCCGGTCATCGCATCGAAGCCCGTTGCGAGGACGAGCGAGTCGAATTCGCGCTCTTTCCCGGCGACGACCAGCCCGCGTTCGGTGATTCGCTCGATCGGCGTCTCCTTGACGCTGACGAGCTCGACGCTTTCGCGGTTGTAGGCCTCGTAGTAGCCCGTGTCGATGCACATGCGCTTCGTCGCGAACGGGTACTCGCGCGGGCAGAGCAGCTCTGCGGTCTCGGGGTCGTGCACGCGCTCCCGGATCTTCCCGCGGACGAACTCCGCCGCGATTTCGTTCGCCTCGGCGTCGGTGAACAGGTCGGAGTAGGCCGAGTGGAGGAAGAAGCCACCGACGCGATAGCGCGACTCGAGCTCGGCTCGCCGCTGCTCGGGCGTCGCCTCGAAGATGCTCTCATCGCGGCAGAACCACGGGTTGCCACCGCCCGACACGCGTTCGAGCTCCCGGTGCTCGGCGTAACGGGCCTTTCGTTCTGCGATCTCGTCCGGCTCGAGGGGCCTGTTCCAGCCGGGAACGCTGTACGCGGGAGTGCGTTGGAAGATCGTCACCCGGGCGGCGTCCTCGGCGATGAGCGGGAGCGCCTGGACGGCCGACGAGCCCGTGCCGATGATGGCGACGCGCTTGCCTCGGAAATCGACCGGCTCGTGGGGCCATCGGCCCGTGTGGTACGTCTCGCCCGCGAAACGCTCGACGCCCTCGATCGCCGGCCGGCGAGGGATGGACAGGCATCCGGTCGCCATGACCAGGAAGCGGGCCGAGTAGACGGTGCCCCGGTCGGTCATCACTTGCCAGCGGTCGTGCTCCTCGTCGAAGGCGGCGCCGGTGACGCGGGTCTCGAACGCAATGTCCCGGCGCAGGTCGAAGCGATCGGCCACGTGGTTCAGGTAGGCCAGGATCTCCGGCTGTCCGGCGTAGCGCTCGCTCCAGTCCCACTCCTGCTGAAGCTCCTCGGAGAACGAGTACGAGTAGGTCATGCTCTCGATGTCGCAGCGGGCGCCGGGGTAGCGGTTCCAGTACCAGGTGCCGCCGACGTTGCCGGCTGCCTCGATCCCCTGCGCCGCGAGCCCGAGCTCTCGCAGGCGATAGAGCATGTAGAGACCGGAGGCGCCTGCGCCGACGACGATCGCGTCGAGGTTCGGGCCGTTGCCGGCGTCCCCCGTCAGGTCGTGCGCTCCGCTCATGCCAGGCTCGCGGTCCGACACGCGCGGACGAACCCCTCGGCGATTCCCCGGGCGACGGCTTGTCCTGTGCCGGATGCGGCGCGCGCCTCGCTCCGCAGCGTCTCGGGGGCGAGCCCGTTTTGCCGGAAGAACGAAGCCGTGCGGGCCGGCGTCCCCTCGGCGCCGTCGCGGATCGCGCCTGCGAGACCGTCCACCCAGTCCACCTCCGTCTCGGGATGAAACTGGATCCCCCAGACACGATCGCCTAGCCGGAAGGCCTGCGGGCAGACGTCGGTCTCGACCAGGACGACGGAGCCCGGCGGCGGCGTGAACGCGAACGCGTGGGCGTGAAAGGTCGAAAACGAGGGCGGAGCCGCAGCGAACAGCGCATCGGACGCAGCGGCGGGGGTGGCGCGCACCACGTGAAAACCCAGCTCCGGCGTGCACGCATACACGCCGCCACCGGCGGCAGCGGCCAGGATCTGGCCCCCCAGGCAGAGGCCAAGCACGGGAAGTCCGCGTTCCAGTCCGTCTGCGATCACTGCGCGCGTCCGGTGGATCGGTGGGTCGTCGTCGACCGGGTCGGCAAGCCCGGGCAGCGCGATCAGACCATCGTAGGAGTCGAGCTCCGGAAGCTGCTCGGTCGCGAACCGAACGTCGATCCCGGCGCCGAGCGCTTCGAGCGGGGCACCGAGCCGCCCGAGGGCCTTGTCTGCGTCGTGCTGGACGACGAGGATGCGCGGTTCCGGCATTCCGTAACCGTAGAGAAATCGCTCGTTCGGGGAGTCGCGAATCCCTCCTTAAGGTGGGTAATCGGGCGGTCGATCGGGCGAACATCAGAGGTACGTGTCTTCTGCGACCAGACTTTGGGTGTTCGCGGCCGCTTGCAGCTCGGTGCTCGTCGTGGCGTCCGGGGCGGCGGCCGGCTTGCTCGATCCCGTCGCGGATGCTGCTTCCGACGTCACAACTCCCCTGCTGGAGGGCAATCCAGCAGCTGCGGCGGACACCGTCGTCGAGACTGCGACCGGCACCGCGACCGAGGTCGTCGCGCCGGTCGTCGAGGAAGTTCTCGAGACCGCGCAGCCCGTCGTCAACATGGTTGCCGAACAGGCGCCGGTCGAGGAGATCGTCCAGGTGGTTACCGGTGCGGTAGCCCAGGCTCCGGGCGAAAGCGGCTCCGGGGCAGGCTTGGAGGGGCCCGTGAGCGCCGGAGCGGCTTCGGCGGGAGGTAGCATTGCACCCGTTCCGGCGCCGTCCAGCGATACGCCTGCAGGCGAGGCCCCAGGGCTCGGAAACCCGCTCGGCAACGCCGTCGTGAGGCAGGACGGGCAGCGCTACGCGATTCCGGCCGACCAGCCCGCAGCTGCAGCTGGCCCCGTCGCCCCGCTACCGGCCGTCGAAGCAACGGCGACCCCCGGTGGCGCTCTCATGCCTGACCTCATGCCGCTGAGAACCGGCGACGGCGGCTACAGCACCATTCTTCAGGGCTCGCCGCTCGTGACGAACGGCGCTCCCTCGCCGCTTCAGGCGGGCTCGATCTCGCTGTCGATCGTCGTTACGCTCCTTGGTGTCGCACTCGCTGCGCTTCTGGCGCCGGGTTTCGCCCGGCGGCTCGCCGAAGCATCGGCCGCGCCACCGCGGCAGCTCTCTCTCGCTCTTCTCGAGCGCCCCGGCTAGGCCCCGCCGCCTGCCGGTCGACGGCTGGTCCCGTTTCGGGCCCGGCCCTTGAAAACGCTTCGAGAACGAAGGAGAAGTTCGATGAAACGCATGTTGATAGCGCTGGGAACATGTGCCAGCGCCCTAGTACTCGCCGTCGGCAGCGCTGCCGCGGGCTCCGGCTTGGAGCTCGGGGCTGCCCTCGAGGGCGGCGAGAGTCTGGTCACCCTCGACGCCCCGATCACCGTTCTCGCGGAGACGGACGCGGAGACAGGTGGAGAGCCAAACGGCTCGCTGATCGACGTCGACGCACCGGTGACCGTGGCTGCCGAGACCGAAACGGCAGCCGAGCCATCGTCGGACGAGTCGCTGGTCGACGTCGATGCGCCGGTGACGGTGCTCGGCGAGAGTGAAACGGGCAGCGACGAGGCCGCGACGCTCGTTGATGCAGACGTCCCGGTCTGCGTTGCGAGCGAGTGTGACTCCGGTGGCAACACAGGCACGGCGGCCGTCAACCTGGACGCACCGGTCTGCGTCCTCTCCGACTGCGATTCGTCGGAGCAGGGAGCGGCCTCGGGTCAGGCTGCGGTCGTTGCCAACGTGCCGGTGTGTGCCGCGAGCCGGTGTGACGGTGCCGGCACTGACTCCGGTGCCCAGGGCGGGGCACTGATCGACGTCGACGCGCCGATCTGCATCCTCGCCCACTGCGCGGGAGCTGGAGCCTCCGGCGACGGTGCTCTGGTGGACATCGATGCCCCGGTATGTCTGGTAAGCCTTTGCGAAGGTGGCAACGGCAGCACAGGCTCCGGCGGTGGCGATGGCGGGACGCTCGGCGACGTCTATGCGCCGATCTGCATCCTCGCCGAGTGCCTCGGGACCGGATCCGACTCGGACGGTGCTCTGGTGGACATCGATGCCCCGGTGTGCGTGGTAAGCCTTTGCGAAGGTGGCAACGGAAACCCCGGCTCCGGTGGTGGCGATGGCGGGACGTTGGTCGATATCGACGCTCCAGTCTGCATCCTCGCCGAGTGCGCGGGAACCGGATCCGGCGACGGCGGTCTCATCGACGTCGATGTGCCGATCTGCGTTCTCAGCACCTGTTCACGTGACGAGGATGGAGACGGCGGCGGTCCGGGCGATGACCCTGAAACCACCCCGGGCGGCAGCGGTCAGGACGACCAGCCGGCAGGTTCTGACGGCTATCCCGGTGAAGGCTCGACCGGCGGTTTGCCTCCGGATGGAGGCTCGACCGGGGGAGACGGTGGCTCGATGAACGGTCACGGCTCCTCAGGTGGGACGGCTGCCGCCGGCGGCGCCTCGACAGAGGCGCAGGACGCGCTGACCGAGTCTGTCGAGCTAAGCGGAACTCTTCCCCTGACAGGGATGGGTCTGTTCCCGATCCTGCTCGGCGGGCTCGCTTGCCTGTGCCTCGGTGCGGCGCTGCGTAGGCGCCGGGCTACGGAGGACGTCCGGTAGTAGCGACAGGGTGTGCGGGGCCGGGTGAGAACCCCGGCCCCGCACCCATCTCTCGGCGCTAACGCTGGGAGACGGTCTCGGCGTCCTTGAGGTACTGGTGCACGAAGGCGATCGCCATGCTTCCCTCGCCGACGGCGGCGGCGACGCGCTTCACGGGGCCGAGCCGGACGTCGCCGCAGGCGAAGATGCCCGGGACGCTCGTCTCGAGGAGGAACGGGTCGCGCTCGATCTCCCAACGCTCCGCAGCCCGTACATCGGAGCCCGTGAGCACATAGCCGTGGCGATCGAGTGCGATCTCGGGCGGGAGCCACGCCGTCTCGGCATCTGCCCCGATGAAGATGAAGACCCCGCCCGACTCGAGCCGGGCCGTGTCTCCCGTCGCAGCGTTCCGTACGTCGATCGACTCGAGCGAGACGTCCCCGTTCGCAGCGATCACTTCCGTCTGGGAGAGCACGCGGATGCTCGGCCGAGACGCGATCTGGTCGATGAGGTACCGCGACATGCTCTTCTCGAGGCCCTCACTGCGGCAGAGGATCGTCACGCTTCGCGCATGCATCGAGAACAGCATTGCCGCCTGCCCAGCCGAGTTGCCCGCACCCACGATGTGGACGTCCAGTCCGTGCGTGCTCGGCGCGTCACTTCGGGCGGCGCCGTAGAAGACGCCCTTCCCGGCAAGTCGGTCGAATCCCTCGATCGACAGCTGCCGCCAGGTGACTCCGCACGCCAGGATGATCGTCCGCCCACGGAGCACGTCACCGGCGTCGAGATGCACCTGACGCGTCTCGGCGTCGATCCGTGTGATCGATCGGGTCACGAGGATCTCGGCACCGAGCCGGCGCGCCTGCTGCAAGGCACGACTCGCCAGATCGTCACCCGACACACCCAGCGGGAAGCCGAGGTAGTTCTCGATCCGAGACGACGTGCCGGCCTGGCCGCCGGGCGCCTCCCGCTCGACCACGATCGTTCGCAGGCCCTCCGATGCTCCGTACACGGCAGCAGCGAGCCCGGCGGGGCCTGCGCCGACGATCACCGCGTCGTACTCGGCGGCGACCGGCTCGGTGCCGAGGTCCAGAAGCTCGGCCACGCGCCGGAGCTGCGGCCGAACCACGGTCTTGCCGCCGACGACGCGAATCGTGGGGCAGTCCGCCTCCGCCGGCAGTGGGCCGCCCCAGTGCTCTGCCGCGTCCGGTGCGTCGGGTGTGAGCCATCTGAACGTGACCTGATTGCGATCCAGGAAGCGGCGCAGGTTGGTGCAGGACGCGTCCCAGCGATGCCCGACCACGATCGCCCGGGGCGGCGGCGGCGCGGCCGCGATGCCCTGCAGCCCGGCCGCTCCACTGATTCGATGGGCCGCCAGCCGGGCAACTTCCCTTCCGATCTCCGGCGCGGCTGCTGCGACGTCATCGTAGTCGTGAGGCTCGATCCGCATGATCCGCGACGCTTCTGCCGCGCGAAACCCGACCGGAAACACGGTGCCGAGCGTGATCGGAACCTCTCCGAAGACGTCCCCCGGAAGTCGCCCACCAACGATACGTTCGATCCCGTCGACGGCCTTGACCGCCTCGATGCGGCCCTCGAGCAACGCGAAGAGCGCCCGGCCGCTGCCCTCCTGGACGGCGTACTCGCCTGCCGCGAGGCTTATGTCGGCCGCTGCGCGGGAGAGTCGTTCGCGCTCGGAAGGGCCGAGAGCCGCGAAGATCGTGACTTCGGCGATCTCGTCTGCCGTCACCACGGCCGGCACCCCCGCAGCTCGGCGCACGACGAGGTCAGGCAGCTGATCGCGGGCACCCCCGACACACCATGAGCATATTGACGGGCGCCACGGGCCCGCGACTCTTCCTGGAGCGGGTCACGGATACGCCAGACCCGCTCCGAGTCCGTCTGATTCATCGCAGATGATCGTCATGGCGATGGAACGTGACCCCGCGGGAACGAATGGCCGATGTTCTTCCGACTGAGCAGCGTCGAGCTCGGACTGACCCTGTTCGCCATCGTGCTCGGTACCACCGTGCTGGGAATTGTCGTCGGTCGCCGGCTGCGGGCGCACACAGAGACGCTGCGTGAGCCGTTCGGGGTCCTCCAGGCGGCGTTGCTCGGCCTCGTCGGGCTCATCCTCGCCTTCAGCCTCACGATGGCGGTCGGTCGTTACGACGCCCGGCGTGCCGCCGTCGTCGACGAGGCGAACACCATCGGCACGACATACCTGCGGGCGCAGACGCTCCACGAGCCGATCCGTACACGCTCTCTCGACCAGCTCGAACGCTACACGGATTCGGTCATTCGCCTCTCGGAGTCCGTGCCCGGCAGCGCCGAGATGGAAGCTGCGGTCGTCGAGGGCAACCGCCTGCAGCGCTCGCTCTGGGGCCTCGCCGGCGAGGCGCTCGCGGGCTGGCCGGCGGACAGCGCCCCGCGCCTCTACGTCGAGACCCTCAACGAGACGATCGACATGCAGACCGCCCAGGTCTCGGCTTTGAAAAATCATGTCCCGGCAGCCGTGCTCGTGATCATGATCGTCGGCGCCGCGGTCGGCCTCGGGCTGCTCGCCCTCTACCTCGCGATTCTCTCGCGCGGCGTCGTCA
This sequence comes from uncultured Thermoleophilia bacterium, assembly GCA_963797645.1. Taxonomy (GTDB): domain Bacteria; phylum Actinomycetota; class Thermoleophilia; order Gaiellales; family Gaiellaceae; genus CAWCQC01. The sequence goes on from CAWCQC010000017.1 coordinate 172,553, forward strand.
CCGTCGTGATCGCCGCCGCGTTCGTCTCGGTGCTCCTCCTGATCACATTCGACCTCGACCGCCCGACGCGCGGGGTCGTGACCGTGCCCGTCGAGCCGCTCACCGCGCTGCGTGCGTCGATGGAGCTGCCCCCTGCGGCCGGGCCGCCGAACGCGCCGTAGCGTCTCCGCGTCAGCACGACCGGCCGCACGCTGCGGCGGGCTCTCCTGAAGACGCGCAGGAACGATCGTGAGCCAGCACGTGAAGCTGGGGCTGGTCTGATCGGAGGGAGGCGTTACGCTTCCGCGTCGAGCGCCGCGACCGCGCGTGCGTAGATGGTGTCGGCTTCTTCGTGCGAGTTTCCGACGGCCGTCATGCCCACGAGCCCGCAGGCGCCGAGGGCGCTCATCATGTGCAGGACGACGCCCGTCTGACGCGACTGATCGAAGTGGAGCCCATGCCGGGCAACGATGTCGAAGAGGTCGTCGGGCGAGAGCCTGCGGTAGGCCGGGCTCACGACGTGATCGCTTGCGACGAGGCACTTCTGCTGTCCGTTGGGCGTGGTGAACACAGCCGCCTCGGAGTCGTAGATGCCGTCGGTTAGGAACTGCAGTGAGAGGAACGGATGTGTGGTGCCGCCCTTGCGGAGATTCAACTCAATCGCATAGGGCTTCCAGGCGCCGTCTCTTTCGCGCACGGTGACGAAGTCGATCGCGAAGCGGCCGAGCACGCCTTCCGCGGCCAGCCGCGTGCCGACCTTCGCCGCTTCCCGGGTGATCGCCGAGGCGTAGGCACCTTCCGCCGGGAACCGGCAGCCGAAATAGCTCTGGCCGGTCGGCCCACCGAGGAGCTGGTCGTGGGTGGAGAGGAGCTCGACCTTGCCCAGCGGCGTCACGCGCAGTTGTACGCTCGGGCTCCGCAGCTCCTCGCCGGTGATTCGCTCCTCGACCACCCCGCCCTGCTTGCCAAACGCGCTGGCGTAGCCTTGATAGGTCTGGCCTTCGTACTCGAAGCTCATCGAACGAACCCGCGCCTCGATCTCCGCCGCCTCCGACGCATTCTCGGGCGGCGGGAGGTTCCTGAGGTCGACGAGCGCGTTTCCCTCCCCCGAGACCCCTTCGTTCAGCTTCACGAGCACCTCCTCGAGCTCCGGCTTGGCCGCGCGCATCGCCGCGATCGCCGGCCCGACCTCCTCGACTCGACTCAGCCCCTCTCGCCCGAGCGGATGGGCAACGTGCTCGCTGGCAAAGAGTCGACGGCAGCCGCTCTTCGTTCCGAAGTGAAGGTGTTTCGGGTCAGCCGCGTACATGGGGATCCCGAGCTCGAGAGCGAGGTCGCGCTCCAGCTCGGTGACGTTCAGCGGTACCAGGTGGGCGCGATCAGGATCGATGATCAGGTCTCGGATCTGCGCGAGCAGGCGCGGTCGGTCCAGCAGCTTCTCGGTCAGCGACCGTTCCGAGCCGTCAAGCGGCGCCACGGCATACAGTCGCCGGCGCGCGTGTGACGGGATCACGCCCGGAAGCAAGGCCAAGTAGTAGTCGACGATGCTCGGCAGAATCGCCTGCGACGTCACGTAGATCATCCGAGCTCGCGGCTGCCGCAGGAGCAGGAGGAGGAAGAGGAAGCGCTCCTCGTAGGCTTGCAGCAGGGCCCCCTGGAGACCGAGCTTGCCGCCCGTCGTCGAGGGAACCACAACGATCGTCTGCTCGTCTTGGGTCAGCCGCTCGATCGACTGCCAGAGCGGAACGAGCTTGGCCTGCAACGCATCGAAGTGTGCCGCCGCCTCCCCTCCCGACAACGCCCGCGCCGAGGCGGCCTCTGTCTGTGCGCGCACCAACCGATTATGCACCGGAGGTGCGCCCAGATGCACGGACGTGGGGCACGTCCGCTGTTGCCAACCCGCGGCCGGCCTCGGCGTGCCCCATGTAGTCGTGCCATGAACGATTCAGAGACGAGGGCGCCGCTGTGGGGCGCCCCCGTCTCTTCCGTATCCGGAGGTGATTGTCGGGCGGTTCTGCCCCAATCGGCTCTTCAGTCTGTTCCCCAGGGGTTGTCGATCACGAAGCGCCAGGTGCCGTCTGTCTGACGGCGCAGGACGTCGGCGTTGCTTGCAGCCAGCCGTACCGGTTCGCCGTCTGGCCCTGTGCCGTTGAACGACCAGACGCCGGTGACGAGGGCCAGGTCGTCTACCTCGAGGACTCGTGTCACCTCGAGGTCGAGCGTGCCCTTCATCGAGATGAAACCGGCCAGCGCTTCACGGACGCCGGGTGAGCCGTGGGCGAGGCTGCCGGGCTGGGTAGCGAATGCTGCTTCGCTCTCGTAGAGCGGCATGAGACTCTCGAGATTCCCGGTGTTGATTCCGTTGACGATCGATTCGAGCACTTGCTCAGGCGTGGCTGCGGACATGATTTGTCTTCCTTTCGACGTGGGGGGTGGGATCGCTAGAGGCTTTCGGGGCCGCCGAGCTCGACGATCGGCAGTGGCTCGTAGGCCTTCCCGGGTGTGCCGCCGATGCAGAGGAGTTGGGCGCCCTCGGGGCCTGTCGTGACGTTGCGGGTCTCTGCGGCGCCGACTCGGGCGAAGACGCCTGGCTCGAGGACGTGGTCCTCACCCGCGACATGCAGCGTCGCCTTGCCGTTCAGCGCCGTGTAGATCTCCTCCAGCTTGTCCGAGACCGGAGGGTCCACGTGGTTGTGCACGAAGTACTGGTCGTAGTTCGGCGGCAGGTTCAGGACGTTCATCCCGAACGAGCTCGCTCCGAGCGACGCGCGCGCACGCACGAAGCTCCCGTCCCAGATCGACTCCATCTCGTCGACACGCTTGACCGTCACGTCTGGTCCCATCTTCGAATCTCCTTTCGGTAAACAGTAATGAGTCACGGAAATGTGACACTACTCCCTCGCGAGAGATATGTCAAGATTGGTGTCACGGTGATGAGTCGCGAAATTCCGCCCAAGCGCAAGTACGAGCTGAAGAAGCGCGCCGAGGAGATGGCTGAGACGCACCTCCGGATTACCGAGGCGGCGCTCGAACTGCACGGAACGGTCGGGCCGTCCCGCACGACGCTGAGCGCGGTCGCCAAGCGGGCAGGCGTGGAGCGCCGCACCCTCTACCGCCACTTTCCCAGCGAGGCCGACCTGTTCGTGGCTTGCTCGACCCACTACTTCAGCGCAAACCCGTGGCCCGATCTCGGCTCCTGGCGTGCGATTCGCGATCCGCAGCAGCGTCTCGAGCGAGCCCTTGACGAGCTCTACGCCTACTACGAGCGCACCGAGCCGATGTTCAGCAACGTCCTCCGCGACGCCGAACTCGTCGACCTCGCCCGCGACGCCGTGGCCCCGCTGCACGCGTACCTCGAAGAAGCCGCCGGGATCCTCACCGTCGGCCGTCCAGTCCGTGGCCAAAGACGACAGCTCCTCGTGGGAGCAGTGCACCACGCCATCGCCTTTTCAACCTGGCACTCCCTCAGGACCAACGGCATCGCGCGATCAGATGCAGCGAAGCTCGTCACCGCACTCGTCGAAGCCGCAGCCACCCCGAACCGCCGCGCCTCTGTCTTGTAGTTACCGTTCGGGGGGGTTCTTGCTGGTCTCCGATGACGCTGCGTCGTCGGTTTGCGGGAGGCCGCCGGTTGCGCGGATTGTCGCAGGTTCGTGCACGCGAGCCGGGCCGAACAGAATCCAGATCGCTCCTCCGATCACGCCGCCGACGAGCGGCCCGACCAGGTAGATCCAGATGTCGCCGAAGTCACCGTTGTAGATGGCAGGGACGAGTGATCGCGCGGGGTTGAACGAGCCACCCGACGCCGGGCCGATCGCGTCCGCTGCCGTGAAGATGAAGAGCCCGATCAGCAGCGGCGCCATGACACCTTTCCAGGGCGCGCGGTCGTCTGTCGCGACGGTGCAGATCACCATGACGAACAGGCCGGTCGCGATCAGCTCGAGCACGAGCGCGCCTCCGTCCGAGATGCCGACCCCCGGAGCGGTGTCGAGTGCGTCGACCGCACGCCCCGAGTACACCGCGGCGACCGCGAGAACGGCGACGAAGCCTCCGACGAGCTGCGCAATCCAGTACGGGACTACCTCCTTGGCGGGGAACTTCCGCGCCACGGCGAGCCCGAGGGACACGGCGGGGTTGAAGTGGCCGCCGGAGACCTGTCCGAGCGCCGTGATCGCAAGCGCGAGGCCGAGGCCGAACGCGAACGCGATCCCGAGGTTGCTTATTGCCCCGCCGCCGATGTCGACCAGGACGGCGATCGCGTTGAAGCCGAGGAAGAAGAAGAGGAACGTGCCGAGCGCCTCCGCTCCGAGGCGCAGATGGAGCGGTGGAGAGTCCATTTCACCCACCTCCTTTAGCGAGAGCGTCCGTCCCTCGACCGCCAGCCGGGCGCGTCGGGCTCATTCGTGAAATGTTCACAGTCGCGTCGGACGTGCGGATCGGGGAACCGGTCGAGCGGTGGCGAACGGCATGCGGTGCTAGGAGCCGTTCTCAGCCCCGCGGGCGGGTACGTGACGGGGCCAGGCGGGGGATGGGTACCGCTCAGCGAACGCATTGTGAAGACGACTTCGGCCCGCCCCGCCGATGACGGTCACGCTCCCGGAAATCCTGCATCGGGTTCACTTGACTACGGACCATCTCACGCGCAGACACCAGCACCGGGGTGACAGAATGCGCTGCGTGCGAGGCAGAGCGTTGATCCCGGAGACGAAGCTGTTTCACGAGTTCCTCGGGATGGATCGAGGCGCCGAACGTCTTTCGGTCGGGACAGGAGATTGCCCTTGACCGAGGGCGCGAGCCCGAGCGTTCCGGCCGAGGGAGCGGGCAGCTCGAGGCTCGCGGTCCTCCTGGCGGCGGCGATGTTCGTGCTCGTGGTCGACACGTCGCTGATGAACGTGTCGATCTCGGCGGTCGTCGAGGATCTCGATACGACGGTGAGCGGTGTGCAGTCGGCGATCGCGCTCGAGGCGCTGGTGTCGGCTGCGTTCATCCTGATCGCGAGCAAGGTCGGCGATCTGATCGGGCGCAAGCGAGCGTACGTGCTCGGTTTGCTGGCCTATGCGGTCGGTGCCCTGGCGATGACGCTCGCGCAGGGCCTGACGGCGATCATCGTCTTCTGGGCGATCATCGGCGGCCTGGGCGCGTCGCTGCTGCTGCCTGCGATGCAGTCGCTGATCCACGGGAACTTCGAGGGGGCGGCCCGGAAGAAGGCGTATGCGCTGGTGGGTGCGTCGGCTGCGATCGCGGTCGCGGTGGGACCGCTGCTGGGTGGCTTCGTCACGACGTACCTGTCGTGGCGGGTCGGCTTCGGGCTCGAGGTCGTGGTGATCGCGGTTGTGCTGTCCCAGATCAAGCTCGTTCACGACGTCGCCTATACCGGGCCGCGGCAGGTCGACGTGGTCGGAGCGATCCTCTCCGTCCTCGGGATGGGCGGCGTCGTCCTCGGGATCCTGGTGTGGCAGGAAGGAGGCGAGTTCGTCGGGCTGCTGATCGCGATCGGCGCGGTCGCGCTCGCGCTGCTGGCCTGGTGGCTCGTGCGTCGCAAGCGGCAGGGGAAGGTGACGCTGCTCGACCCGGACCTGTTCCGGTTCCCGCACTTCACGACCGGGATCTCCGGGCAGATGTTGCAGAACATCGTGGTCGGCGGCGCGATGATCGCGCTCCCGATCTTCCTGCAGATGACGCTCGAGTACAACGCGATGGAGGCGGGCCTGTCCCTGGCCCCGCTCTCGCTCAGCATGTTCGGCGTCGCGATCCTGGCAGGTCGCAAGGCCGGTTCCAGGCGCCCGAGCAACATCGTCCTGCTCGGATTCGCACTGAGCACGGTCGGTATGGCACTGATCATCCCGATCGTGCCCCGAACGGACTCCGGCTGGGCCCTGGTGATCCCGCTCTTGATCGCAGGATCCGGGTTGGGCCTGCTCGTGTCGCAGTTGAACAACTACACGCTGTCCCCGATCGAGGAGGAACGGGCCAGCGAGGCAGCCGGGGTGAACTCCGCGGCCGGCTCCTTCGGGCTCTCATTCGGGCTGGCGATGGCCGGCGGCATCATGCTCGCGTTCCTCGCCTTCGAATTCACCAACCTCACGGAGGAGAGCAGCGTGATCCCTCCGGCCCAGCAAGAGCAGATCGCGAACACACTGGAGGACGACGCCGAGGTGATGAGCAACTCGCAGCTCGCGCCGCTACTCGCAGACGAGCCCGCCCGACGTGCAGGCCGAGATTCTCCGAATCAACGAGGAAGCGAGGAATCGCTCCCTCCAGGTCGCGCTGCTCGTACCGCTACTCGCCAGCCTCCTCGGCCTGCTCAACGCCTTCCGCATGAGACGCCTAGCCGACCCCACACCCTCGGCCTCCCTCGAAGGTGCAGCGCTCGGCTGACGTCTATTCCCTTCGGAGTCGAGCTAGTGGTGCGCGGGCTGGCGCGCGGGCATCAAGTCCGCTAGTGATCTTCTCCGCGTGACCGGTGATGAAGCCGGCGTCGTAGCCGGCCTAGGCTCGCCCGACCGGCGATCGCGACTGGAAGTAGCGGCGCCAGTCTTCCGGTAGAGCATCGAGGGCGATAAGTCGCTCGATAGTCGCGAGGTCGTCCCGGTCGCTGGTGTACACGCGGATGATCTCCGCCACCGGGACGCGATCCGGGTGCCGAGCCAGCACCTCGATCTGATCGCCAGCGCCTACCTCTCCCTCCACCTCGACGGCGAGGTAGTAGCCGGTGCGGCGGCTGGCGAGGAACCGCTTGGGCATGTCCCTGCGGCCGAAGCGGAGTCCGAGCTTGTAGCACGGCACCCGGGGCTGAGTGACGACAAGCTCGGCGGTACCGATGCGAAGGCGGTCGCCGACCGCGACCTCCTCCTCGAGCGGCACCCCCTCGACCGTGAGGTTCTCGCCGAAGGCCCCGACCGGCAGCTCCTCCCCGAGTTCGTCCTGCCAGAACGCGTAATGCTCGAGCGGGTAGGCGTAGACCGCCTTCGCGGCGCCGCCGTGCACGGAGAGGTCGGCCTGGCGGTCGCCGTCGAGGTTCAGGCGACGAAGCGGGATGCGACCCTCGACCGGCTCTTTGAAGATGCCGGTTGTCACATCGCGTCCCTGCCAGCGCACGGTTCGCGGAAGACCGACGTTTACCGAGATGAGGCGCATGGCTCCGACGTACTCCTTTGTCGCCTTCGCGCGAATCTCGGCGAGGATGTCGTCGCGCGAGAGCGTCCCCACTAGATCGGTATGTGCCTCGGCGATGTGTCGCTCCACCTGGGCTGCGAGGTCGTCGTCGGTCTCACCGCGCATGACGAACCCGTCCCTCTCGTAACGTGAATACCTCGGTCATCGCTCTCCTTTCGATCGTCGTGGAGCGATGGTCGCATTCGGTGCTTTCCCGAACCTTTCGCCGACCTTTTCCTAAGCTTGCTGGCGATGGCGCAGCCGGGCGAGACGAGAATCCAGCTCTGCGGCCGGTTCGTGGTGAGGCTCGATGGACGGCGGGTCGAGGAAACGCTGCCGGGCGACAAGGGGCAGCTGCTCTTCGCCTACCTCGTGCTCAACCGGCTCCGCCCGATCGCCCGCGGCGAGCTGCTGATCGCCGTCTACGGTGAGGAGGCAACGCCTGACCACCACCCTCGCCTCACTGTGCTGCTTTCGAAGCTGCGCCGCGTTGTCGGGCCCGAGTTGCTGACCGGACGAGGGCAGATCGAGCTCGTGCTGTCGGCGGACGCGTTCGTCGATGTCGAGGCCGCGCTCGAGGGCCTCCATCGCGCGGAGTCGCATATCGCGAAGGGCGAGTGGGCCGAGGCCTGGGGCCCGTCCGGCGTGGCCTATCACATCGCTAGCCGGCCGCTGCTCCAGAGCCACGACCACCCTTGGCTAGACGACTGGCGGCGGCGCCTCGACGACGTCCGGTTGCGCGGGCTGGAGTGCCTTGCAGCGGCGAGGCTCGGCCTGGGTGGGCCGACGCTGCCCCAGGCCGCGGATTGTGCGCGCCAGCTGATCGAGTTGGCCCCGTTCCGCGAGACCGGCTACGTGATCCTGATGGAGGCGCTTGCGGAGAGTGGGAACGTCGCAGAGGCGCTGCGCATCTACGACCGCCTGCGCCTCCTGCTCCGCGACGAGCTCGGGATCGCGCCAAGCCCAGCCGTACAAAGCGTCCATCGACGCCTCCTGGGCAAGACAACCACGACGCCCGTCTAGATCTCCTCGGCCTGCGCGAGGATGTCCTCGCGCGAAACCTTGCCGACGAGGCCCGGGTGGTCGGCGGCCAGGTGCACCTGCGCCTTCTCCCAGAGCTCGTCGTCGTCCCTGCCCTCGACGACTTTGCCGCACACGCAGTTGATTCGCTTCACGATCGCGTCTGGCTCCACGATGGCATCCTACGCGCCCTCCAGGCTCCAGCCATCCCAGCGGAGCCGGCCGGCCCGCTCGACCTCCCGGGCTTAGGGACGGCTGGGCCTGCCGCTGCATCAGCGGACGGCAATCGCCGGAATGCGCGCGACCCAGGGGATGATCTGTTCGAGCTGGGATGCGAGGCGGAGCAGCGTCGACTCTTGGCCGTAGCGCCCGACGAGTTGCACGCCGACCGGAAGATCCTCGTCGCTCCAGGCGAGCGGCAAGCTGATCGCCGGCTGACCGGTGATGTTGAACATGGCGGTGAACGGCGCGTAGAGTGAAAACAGCTTGCGGACCCAGGCGTCGGCGTCGAGCGACCGGTCGTTCTGGTCGAGCTCGCCGAGCTTCCACGGAGTCCTGGCTACCGCAGGCAGCAGGAGGACGTCGACGTTCTCGAAGAACTGCCCGATCGCACGTCCGATCGCATTGCAGTCGCCGTACGCGTCAAGCAGCTCGACGGCGGAGAGCGATGCCCCGTGGCGGAGCATGGCGAGGCTGCAGACCTCGACCGTTTCGGCTGAGGGAGGTGTGCCGAGAGTGCGCTCGAGCGCGGCCGCCCGCTGGGCGAGGCCTGCCGCCCACATCACGACGAACGCGCGGTGCAGCACGTCGGGATCGATTGCCGGTGTGCCTGCCTCGACCTCGTGGCCGAGCCCGTCCAGCACCTCGGCGGTCGTTTCCACCGCTGCGCGGCACGCAGGCGCCACAGGCGCTTCCGACCAGGCCGCGGCAGTCCATCGCACGCGCAGACGGCCGGGATCGGCGCCCACGTCCTCGGCGTAGGGACGTGCGGGCGCAGGGATGACGTACTTGTCGCCCGCGCCCGGCCCTTGCAGGGCATCCAGCGCGGCCGCGGCGTCGCGGAGAGTGCGGCAGAGGACGAAGTCGTGAGCCATTCCGTGCAGGCCCTCCCACATCCCGGGTCCGACTGGAATCCGTGCACGCGTCGGCTTCAGGCCGACGATCCCGCAGAGCGAGGCCGGGATGCGGATCGAGCCGCCGCCGTCTGTCGCGTGGGCGAGCGGCAGCGCGCGCGCCGCGACGAGGGCCGCTGCCCCGCCGCTCGACCCGCCGACGCTTCGCTCGACATTCCACGGGTTGCGCGTGGGCCCGTGTGCGACGGGTTCCGTCGTGGCGTTGAACGCGAATTCGGGCGCCCGCGTACGGGCGACGACCCGCAGACCCGCGGCGCGTATGCGCTGTCCGAGATGGGTGTCCGCGGCGCCCGTGAGCCCGTCCACGGCCCAGCGGCTACCGAGCTGGCTGACTTGCCCCCTCAGGTGCGGGGCGACCTCCTTCATTGCGAACGGCACGCCGGCGAGAGGCCCTTCATCGCCTGCGTCGAGTGCGGGCTCGAGCAGCTGGCCGACCGTGGCCGCGAGCGCCGGATCGACCGCGGCGACGGCACGCCGGGCGGCGTCCTCGACCTCGGCGGCCGATACCTCGCCGTCGCGCACGAGCGCCGCCAGACCGACTGCGTCGCGTGCCGCGTAGTCGCGCAGATCCATCGTGCTCCTTCCGCTACCGGGAAAAGAGGATCACGCAGGGAGCTCGGCGATTGCGCGCACGGGCGAGCCCGTCCCAGCGAGCCACTTGAGTGGGTAGCCCGTGAACTGGAACTCGCCCTTGCCGAGCAACTGCTCCAGATTGACGAGCCACTCGTAGTGCACCAGCCCCCGGTCGCGGCAGATCCGGTGGTTCGGGAACTCCTTCGTCCCCGCCTTGTCCGTCGACGGCCCCTCCACGCCATGCACCCGCGAGCGATCGGCGAGCCAGTGGCTGGCAGCCGTGGTCAATCCCGGGTTCATCGTCACGACCTCGCGGTTCGGCCAGTGGCGTTCGTGGAATCCCGTGCAGAGCAGCACGATATGCCCGTCGATCGCGATCCCGGCCTGCTCCTCCGCCCTCTCGAGGTCGCCGACGTCGATATCGCCGAGATCCGGGATATGGCGCAAATCGAGGCACACGGCCTTGCCCGTGAACCAGTCGAGAGGGACGGCGTCGATCGACGCGCCACCGGCTCCGACGTGGAGCGGCGCGTCGACGTGGGTTCCCACATGCTCCAGCATCGAGATGTAGTTGACCGAGTACGTGAACGCGTCGTCGGGCGTGCCGAGGCCCGTGGACTTCGACTGCTCGTGTGTGACGTAGGGAACGATGATCGGGGACGGGAACAGCGCATGTGCGGGCATGCCGTTCGAGATCTCGAGCGAGAGATCGACCAGCACCGTTCCGCGCTGGCTACGCACCGGCGTCGTCCCGGCGGTCTGAGTCATGTCCTTCCTCCTCCTGATGGGATCGCCCGGGGGATCGGGCCTTCGGAGACGATGACCTGCAACGCGCGTCGCGTATCGCGACTCTCGAACGCCTGAGGTCTCCAACCAGAAGCACTTTCACGCGGAGTGCGTTCAGAGCCGGAACGTTGCCGACCCAGCGCGTTGCCACGCAACCTCAAGCTGCGAGGATAGCGACCGACCAGAATCGAACGAGAGACCACCTCCGTTCCACGATGGGAGGTGCGGGAACGGGGCGGAGAAATCGACGCCCCTGTTCAAGGACGATCGCGACCCACCCATCCTTGCGCTGACGCCGCGCCTCGCCCTGAGCGCGACTCGACCTCGCGGGTTTGCGTCTCCCGAACGAGAGACGCTCTACTTCCAGTGTCGTCCGGTTCCGATGAGGTACTGGCCGTAGCCGCGTAGTGCTGCTGCTGAGAGCAGGATTTGGTAGACGAATAGGTAGCCGATGAAGCCGCGGGCGTTATGCCCTACGTCGACGCCAAGGCGGCGGAAAACTTGGCGGTCCTGCCAGAGGCGGAGGAATGCGAAGAGGGCGAGGCTGATCGGGAGTAAGAGGATCGACCACCATCCGACGATCATCGGATAGCCGAACGCAAAAAGAATCAGCCCGGGCAACCAGAAGAAGATGATTCCGATGTCGAGGATCGGGACGAGGTAGTCGATTCCGGCGACGAACTTCGCCAGGACGCGAGGTTGGGTACGTGGTGGGTGGGCCCGCAATCCTTCGAACATCCCGCGTGCCCAGCGTGAGCGTTGGCTGAGGAGGCGGCCGAGTTTCGTGGGAACGCTTGTGAAGGCGAGCGCGACGGGCTCGTATTGCACGAGCCCTCGCGAGTCGAGCATTGTCCAGGTAAGAACGATGTCCTCGCCGATCGCGTCCGGCCAACCGCCGACGGCCCGCAGATCTTTCGTCGAGTAGGCGGAGAAGGCACCTTGAGCAACGAGGGTGGTGTTGTAGGCAGCCTGCATACGCTTGACGCCGTTCATGCCGAGCCGGTAGTCCCACTCCTGCATGCGCGTGACGTAGGTCGCGTGGGCGTTCTCGGCCACGAGAGCCCCCGCGCACGCACTGACATGCTGATCTTGCGGGGTGCTGGCGAACCGGGCGACCAGCAGGGTGAGCGCCTCGCGCTGGAGGAATGTATCGGCGTCGACTGTCACGACTATCGGTGTCGTCACGGTCGGCAATACAGCGTTGAGGGCCTGATGCTTTCCCGGCTTGGGCTCAAAGACGCGCCGGTAGTCAAGCCGGAGCCGCTGTGCGGCTTCGGCGGCCAGATCGGCGGTTTTGTCGCTCGAGTTGTTGTCGGCGAGAACAACCTCGACCCGACCCTCATACGTAAGTCCGGCGATCCGTTCAAGGGTTGGCACGATCGCGTCCTGCTCGTCGTAGGCCGCAATCACGACGGTCACCGACGGCCAACGCCCCTCATGCGAATCCCCAGGTGGAGCAGTCAGCGGTATCTCCCGGTAGCGGGTGATCAGGAGGGTGAACATCATGAACCCGATCACCAGACCGGGCACATAGGCAAGGAAGACCGGGATCACCCACGCCATCACCGGCCCGATCGCATCCGCCAGCTGATCACGCCACGGCCCCGAGGCCCACACGCCGAACGCAACCCAAGCAGCTGTAAGCACAGCCGCGATCGCGAACCGCACCACCGGCCGAAGCCCCCGACTGGGAGGCCGACGTCGAGTGAAACCGCCAAGCTGCCGGCGATGTGCCGGTCCGACCGGCTGGCGTTCATCGCGCTTGGCGATGACGGGGTCAGCGGTCGCGGGTGATCGAGACAAGCCTACGTAACCTCCCCTCCCGAGGGCAACCACTGCGAGTGTAGGTCCAGCGGGGACACCTGAGCTACCCCGTTTTGGGTGAGTTCTTATGGCGCCGGTTCGGCGGCTCTGCCTACGGGCCGGCCGCGTCTCGCCCGTCCGACCGGAACCCTGCCGAGCTGAGTTGGATCCCGGCGGCAACCGATGGCGGGCGTCAGTCGCTCGTGGAGGCGAGCGCGTAGAGGCTCTTGAGCGGGGCGCCTGCCAGGCGAGAGCACTGCCAGCTGTCGCCGCCGTCCCTGCTCTCCCAGATCTGCCCGTCGGCCAGGCCGGCGAAGAGGCGGCCGTTCGCGTAAAGGAGTGCGTAGGGCATCGCGGGGAGCGGGTCGGGCAGGCCTCCGGCGAGCGGACGCCACCTGCCCTCCTCGCGACGATAGATGCGCGCCTGGGGGTCTCCGCGCCCGTGGGCCGCGTAAGGCCCGGTGCTCGCGGAGACATACCAGCGCTCCGGATCCTCCGGGTCGACGGTGACAGCCCAGGTGTAGTGACGGTCACGGCCCTCGTCGGCCGGTTGCCAGGTATCACCGTCGTCCCCGCTCCACGCCGCGCCGCCGCCTCCCGCCTCGTACGCCCGGGCAGGCACACGAGGGTGCCAGGCGAGTGAGTGGACGTCGCGCTGCGCGCCCGGGCGGTGATCCTGCCAGGTCAATCCCCCGTCCGTGGATCGCATCAGGCCGCCCAGCTCGATCCCGACCAGCAGCACGTCGGCGTCGAACGGACTCGGCGCGATCCAGCGGACGTGTGATGTCCAGGGCCGCGGCGGAAAGCTCCACGTCGGGCGCGACGGGAGCTCGAGCAAACCCGATTGCTCGGCCCAGCTGCGGCCGCCGTCATCGCTCCGGAAGAGCCGGCTCGGCTCGGTTCCCGCGTAGACGGCCCCGTTGGCTGCGCTGACCGCCAGCGAGAAAACCGCGAGCTCGGGGAGCGCTCCGTCGGCCCAGCTCTGCCCACCGTCGGTCGTCAGGCGCACCCCACTCTGAAGACCGGCATAGACCGTCTCCGGGTCCCTCGGATCGACCGCAAGGCACCGAGCGCCGCTCCCGCGCAGGAAGGTCTCGACCGACCAGCCGCCGTCGACCTCATCGAGCCGCGCGATACCATCGCCCGTCGCAGCGTACAGGCGCATCATCGCCTCAGCCTAGCGCCCTCGTGGGGCGGGCCGGCTCAGAAGGTGAGCACGCGGTGGGTCAACTCGTGAACGTGGAGAACGGCTCGCCACGCCACCCATGTCCACAGGTAGGCTTCGTCTAGCTGCGACGAAGGGAGAGGCGAGTGCCGAAGCAGTTCGAGCCGTTTCTCAAGGGTATGAAATCGAGCGGTGTCGCAACGCAGTCGCCACCCTCCGAATCGCAGGCGCCGACCTCCCTCGGTGCGACCACAGCTCTTCTCACAGAGCTGATGCAGGGGCCGCGCAAGCTTTCAGAGCTGCAAGAGACGACCGGGCTCGGCTTCACCGAGTTCGCGAACGCCGTGAAGGCGCTCCTAGACGCAAAGTTGATTGAGCTCGAGGGGGCTTCGGGAGACGAGACGGCGAAGCTTTCTCCGACCGGCGCCGCGCTCGCTTCTCAAGCCTCTTAGCAGGGCCTTTGCTCATGGACTACGTGGCCGTCGTGCTGATCGGGGGCCTCGTCGGAGCCGGTGAGCTCGTCGCGCGCTACCGCGATGCGCCTCTGGTAGCGCTTCGAGCCTGGTCTGCGGCTCTCTACGTAGGTCTGAACGCAGCTGCGTCGGGCGTTGCGCTGGGACTCGTTCGCGCCTTCGGCTGGGAGTTCGGCCAATCGGGGGATGCTGCACAGTGGACGCAAGTTCTGGTTGCGGGCTTCGGCGCAATGGCTCTGTTCCGAAGCTCACTGTTCTTCATCCGCATAGGCGGACAGGACGTCGGGGTTGGACCAAGCAGTTTCCTCCAGATCATCCTCGCGGCCGCAGATAGAGACGTAGATCGCCGTAGGGCCAATGCGCGCGCCGCTCTCGTCGGGAGCATCATGGCCGACGTTTCCTTCGACAAGGCTGTCGTGGCGCTTCCGACCTATTGCCTCGCGCTGATGCAGAACGTGGCGTACGACGTCCAGGACGATCTGACGAGCGACCTTAAGGAGCTCGCCGATACTGACATGGACGAGCACGTCAAGGCTCTGAACCTCGGCTTACGGATTGTCAACATCACCGGACCCAGGCTTCTGGAAGTCGCCGTCATCTCACTCGGCCCGACTATCAGTCGGGCTGCAACGACTTCGGATGGCGGTGCGAGTGATACCGCGCTGACGGATGGTGTTGCGTTGCCGGCCGCGCCGCCAGATTCCGACTCGACTGCAGTGCTTGACGCGGAGGGAAACGAGGACTGATGCCCTGCCGCAGAGCATCCTGTCCATGCGCCGGCGTTCGGACGCTTCGTGCTCGCCTGAGGCGGCTGTAGGCGTCTCTGCGGCTGACGGGGCGTGCAAGGCGCCGAGTCGGGAGTTACGACACGGGGAGGTCGGAAATGGGGTTCCTGACGGTCATCGGCGCGCCGTCGAGCGCCGGGGCTTTCAGCATTGGTCAAGAAGAAGCGCCGGCGGCGCTTCGCGAGCACGGTCTCGTGGATCAACTAGCGGGGGCGGGTATTGCGGTATGCGACGCAGGGGATCTTCCGGTCGTGCCCTGGAGACCTGATCGACGCTCGCCGCACGCCCAGAACGTTGATCTGGTTGCAACCCATGCCGCTGGTGTCCGCGATCGCGTGGCTCAGGCCCTCGACGATAGCGCCAGGGTGTTCGTTCTCGGTGGCGATTGCACGACCGGCGTCGGAACCATCGCCGGCGTCGTCGCGCACGCCCAGTCTCCCGTCGGCGTCGTCTACTTCGACCTGCACGCGGATCTCAACACCACGGCGAGCGTTCCGGACGGTGCACTCGATTGGACTGGCATGGCGCACGCGCTCGGCCTTCCCGACACCGCGGAAGAGCTCCGTCGGATCGGGCCCTCGCCCCTGCTGGAACCGCGCCAGCTCGTGCTCTTCGCGCATGGCGCTGAGCAAGCTACCGAGTGGGAGACGACTCAGATCGACCGTCTGAACATCAGCCGGGTTCCCGTTGAGAAGGTACGTGCGGATCCAGCTGGCGCAGCCGCGGGCGCGCTAGACCTGTTTGACCCGGGAACCCGGCTAGTGGTGCACTTCGACGTCGACGTTGTCGACTTCAACGACGCGCCGTTATCCGAAAACGTAGGTCGCGGAATCGGGCTCTCGCTCGCCACCGCACTAACGGCGTTAGCGTCCCTGCTTCGCGACCCGAGAGTCGTCGCCGTCACGATTACCGAGCTCAATCCCGCCCACGCCCGAGCCGACCCTGAAGCGTTGCGCGCGCTTATCGAAGGGCTCGCATCGGCCTTTTCACAGCGCACGCAGCTTTGACGAGAGAACCGAAGGCCTTCGCAAGACGCCTCAGTACATACTGGACGAGCTAGGACCAGGTATCAGCGGCGAGCTGGGCTGGATCGGGCAGCTCGACCGGGCCCTCCTTGGGCGTGCCGATCCGGAGGTGGTTACCGAAGGGGTCGCGCAGGCCGCAGTCGGTTCCGTAGAAGCGCTCGGTCGGCTCGTCGGTGAACTCGACTCCTTTGGCGACGAGTTCCTCGTAGGTCTTGTGGACGTCGTCCACCGCGATGATGGCCGCCATGCCCATCGCCCCCTTGGTCACCAGCTCGCGGATCTGCTCGGCCGTCGCGTCGTCGTGCGCCGGCGGGCCGGGCCTTTCCAGCAGCAGCTGATGGTCGGGCTGACCAGGGAAGTTGACCGTCAGCCAACGCATGAAGCCGAGGTCCGCGTCGGTGTTCAGCTCGAAGCCGAGCTTGCCGACGTAGAAGTCGAGCGCCTCGTCCTGATCGAGCACATAGACCTGTGTATGAGTGATCTTGTTTGGCATGAGGGCCAGGCTACTCCTCGCGCCGCGCCCTCGCTTCTCCAAAACTGCTCGGTCTCGTCCACGCCTTCGCGAAGCAGGCCGGGACGGCTCTGAGGTCGGCGGCCCGGCACCGATAGGTGGTCGGCGGCTCGCCGACGATGTCGGTGAATGTCCGGCTGAACGTCCCGAGACTCGTGAAGCCCACCTCGTAGCAGATCTCGGTCACGCTGCGGTCGGTCTCCCTGAGCAGGAACATCGCTCGCTCGACCCTGCGGCGCTGCAGGTAGCGATGCGGCGTCTCGCCGAACGTGGTGCGAAAGGTCCGGATGAAGTGCGCCTCCGAGACGTAGGCGATCCGTGCCAGGGTAGGGATGTCGAGCGGCTTCGCGTAGTCGCGGTCCATCGCGTCGCGCGCGCGCAGCATGCGGCGATTGGACTCTTCGACGGCTCGGCTCATCTGGGCTCACCTCATGTTCTGCCAGGCCTTCGCCTGCACGCGTCCCGTGTCAGCGATCAAACGGCTCCTTGGCCGACTCGCAACAGCTGCTGGGCCCGTAGGTCTCAGACGCGCTCTAGATAGGCGATCGCTTCGTCGGCGTTCGTGACCTCCGCGTAGCGACGGTGCACATCCCGCAGGTTCGAGTCGTGGGCATCCCGGCCCTGGTCACCCACGCAGTCCTCCGGAACGAGCGTCCGGAAGCCGTTCGAGAACGCGTCGACGGTCGTCGCGCGCACACAACCCGACGTCGTACAGCCGGTGACGATCACCGTGTCCCGCTGCATCGCCGTCAGCACCGAGTGCAGCGGCGTCCCGTGGAAGAACGACGGCCACTTCTTGACGAGGAGCGTGTCCGAGTCATCCCAGACGCGGGCGTCCACCTGCGCCCAGCGCGAGTCGGGAGTGATCTTGGCGCAGGACGGTAGCTTGATCGTCCAGAGACCGACATCCTTCTCGTCACGCCACGCGACGACCGTCTGGAAGACGGGTACACCAGCATGGCGCGCAGCGGCCAAGAGGCGGGCAGTGTTCACGGTCGCCCGCTCGATCAGCTCGGCACCGCCGAACTCGAAGCTCGGATCCGTGAACGCGTACTGCAGGTCGACCACGAGCACGGCCGGACGCTCACCTGGCTCGATCGAGACCTGGCCGTACCCGCGCCTCACCCAGGGATCGTCGGGGTCGAGCTGTAGCGCCATCGGATCTCCCTTCGTCCCCCGGATCGTACGTCCGAGGCGTCCGCAGCTGCCGGCACGCTGGGGGAGCGTGGGCGGCGGCCGAGCGCGTTCTGCCCGTCCCTGCGTTAGAGCTGAATCAGTTCGCGAGCTCTGCGGGCCGCCACCTAGGCGTAGCGGCTCGCTGCGCCACTTTCAGACCACGCAGGTGTCGGCCGGCGGCGCTGTCAGTCGGCTCCTCAAGTGGAGAAGACTTCAGGCCGATGAGATCGTGCATCACCAAACGGAAAGGAACGCATGTCCCATAGGTTCGTCCTTCCTGCTCTCGTCTGTGCTCTCGCACTGTGTGTCAGTGGCGTCGCCAATGCAGTCCCCGCCGTCTTCACGGTGTACGGAACCCAGACGACGCAGTCGCTCCTCGTGGATGGCAACGGCAATGGCGGACCCGATCCGGGAGACGTCCTCTTGGTAGGGGGACCCCTTCGCGATGGTCTGGGTCGCCCTATCGGCCCTTGGCAAGCGCAGGTCCGGTTTGTCGACTCCGAGACGGCGCAGGTGCTCGCCTCGTTCCATTTCTGGAGCGGTACGTTGCTCGTGAAAGGCTCTTTCAATCCTAGCGCCGGACCCCCTCCATCACTCGATGTCTACGCAGGCTTCGGCTCGTTCCGAGCATGGGAGGGCACGCTCGCTCTGACAAACGGAGCACCGGGGGTCAACGTCTTCACGTTCAGGCTGCGCCACGGCACGCCCTAGCACCCCTAACGAAGACTGCGTTGTCACGCCCCTAGATATCTTCTCCGCGTCTCCGAGTGAGAGGTGATCGCCTTCGCGGGTCGCCTGCCAGGCGAGAGCACTGCCAGCTGTCGCCGCCGTCTCTGCTTCCCAGATCGGCCCGTCGGAACGCACCGGGCGGGCGCGCCGCGGGGCAGGACCGCCTCGTTGGCGGCCGTACCCCGCGACAGCCACGCAAGGTGCGCTAGTAACCCCCGCCCGAGTTCGACGCTTGGCCCGAGACCGGATTCCCGTCCGGAGAGAGCGCGAACCAGCCGCCGCCGAACGCCGTCAAGCCCTGGCCGTTCGTGTCGCCGGGGTTGTGGTCGCCCGAGTAGAGGTAAAGCGGGTGGCCGTTATAGGTGACCTGTGACGTTCCATCGGACCGCGTCGTGGTTCCGACCAACGAGGCATTCGTCCCGCCACCGAGTGTCGCGTTGCCGTTCGCCGGGAGCGGCAGCCAGATGCTGGCGCATGCGCCGGTACACTCGCTCGTCGTCCCCACGTCCTTCTCGAACATGTAGAGCGTGCGGCCCTGCGAGTCGACGAGGATGTTCCCGAGGCTGCTGTTTGAGACGCCGACCGTCACCGGGTGTCCCTCGGCAGTCTGCGGGGCCGCCGCCCCGCTCGCGCTGCTGCTGCCACCACAGCCGGCGACGGCGACCGCGGTGAGCGCTAGCGCCGCCGCGCCGGCGAGGTAGATGCTGAATCTGCCACGAGTCATGTTCGCTCCTTTGGTGGAAGACTGACCTGACCTCCAGTCCTCATGGGTGAGGACTGCACACGCCTATGGTCGAGATCGTTCGGTCTGCTGTCTGCACCGCTAGCGGCCATCCTCGACCCAGACCAGCCGTAATACCGGCATTCCTGCTCGCCACCAGACCAGCCGTAAGACTGACCCACGGTCGGGCACGCTCTGACTATGACTGTGGAGGCGACCCCCGTATGTGGAGCCCACCCAGCAGGTCCTCTTGCCCCGGGGGAGCCCGCCGACCGCGGCTGTCCGCGACCGACCGCTCGCCGGCGCCTAAGCGGGGGAAGCCCCTAAGCGGGGGGAAGCGCGTGCCTTTCGCGTGGCATGCGTACTTGTGTAACTAAGTAAGTGACGATTTCCGGGGCGGCCGACGCTGAACCTACGAAAACCCGGCATCTCGTCAAGAAAGCGTTGGTTAGGTG
This sequence comes from uncultured Thermoleophilia bacterium, assembly GCA_963797645.1. GTDB lineage: Bacteria > Actinomycetota > Thermoleophilia > Gaiellales > Gaiellaceae > CAWCQC01. The sequence continues at coordinate 192,042 of CAWCQC010000017.1, forward strand.
TGGTGCTGCGGGAGCCCAACTATCCGACGCCTCCCCCCTTGAAGGATCTGGAGGAGGCGGGTCCCTCTTACGTCGGTGAACCGGCTATCCGGCAGGGCTTGTGACGCGCCCGAGGAACAGCTCCGCGCCCGTCTCGCGCTCACGCAGCGCGTAGAGGAATGGCCGGTCTACCGTCACGACGATCGGCTCCGGTTCCTGGGCGGGAGCGGCAGTCGTCTCGATGCCCTCGGCGGTCGCCGCGGCCGCCTCGGTGCCGGCCTCGTCCACGGTGATATTCGCCTGGTGGATGACGAACCCGATCTGCAGCGGCTCATCCGTCGTCATCCCGGTGAAGTCCGCTTGGTCGGTGAACGCGGTCGGCATGCCGAGCGCGGCAAGCATCATCGACAGCTCGACCCGCGTTTCGATGTCCCACTTCGGCAGCTCCAGCACGACGTCGGTCGGGGCGAGCGCGCTCGCCGCACGGTCGATCAGGCCCTCGCCCAGCTGCGACTCGACCGTCGCAAGGGCGCCCTCGCCGGGTAGGAGCACCAGCATCGCGAGCGCGTCGCCCGCGTACGGCAGCTCGACCGCCTGCCAGCCCTCGCCCTCGGCATAGGCCATGGCGTTGTCGCGTTGCGCCATGAGCGGCACTTCGACGGTCGACCCGTCGAGCAGAGTGAAGGGCGCCGGCCGCGTCGCATCGGGCTCGAATGGGACCGCCCAGGGCGCCTTTAGATAGATGGCGTTCACGAGGATCATGCGGGTCAGCACGTCGACCATCCCGGGAGCGATCAGCTCCGGGATGCGGCCTCGCGTCTCCTCCTCGACCCAGCCATTCACCGCCACCCTCGCACGCTCCGGGTCGGCTGCGAAGTCGGCGAGCCGCATCCCTGCCCCGTACTCGCGCGCGAGCACGTCGAGGAAGGTTTCTTGCCATGTGAGCGTCGCCTGTCCCCAGACTGCGTTTGCGACCGCGAGCTCGAGCTCGGCCGACTCTCCGTTCACATCGACGGTACCGTTGTGCGCAGCCAGCGCTCGCGTGAGGCCGTTCAGCGCGTGATGGATCCCCTCCGGGTCGTCGAGGTGCAGGACGACGTCCATCTCCGACGCTGTCGTCCCGGACGCGCCCACCCGCGCCATGGCGAGCGCGAGCAGGACGCTCGCCGGCGAGAAGACGAGGTTGTTTTCGTTCCCCTCGCCGAGCGCCGCATAGAGATCGGCCCCGAGGGCGTTAATCGAGTGAACTGCCGGCGCGGCGTCGCCGGGGGCGGCTGTTACGCGCTCGACGTCGGCGATCGCGACAGCCTCGTTGGCGGGCCCGGGCGGGGCGGGCTCAGCGGACGCCGGGGCCGGCTCGTTCGAGCCGCCTCCACATGCAGAGAGCAGCCAGGCGACGACAGGAGCTCCGACAAGCGCAAGGAACGAGCGGCGGCTCAGCATGCTGCTTAGACCGGGACTCGGACGAGCGAGTTCCCGGCTAGCTGTCGACCGTCAGTGGACTGAACACGAAGGAGGCGTTCGGCTTTCAGCTCAGGGTTTCTACTCAGCTCCGCCGACCGCTCGAGCGCCGCGACTGCAGCGGCAATCGCGCCGCCGCGCCTGGCCTGCCCTGCGACCGCTCGAGTTCCACGGCCACGCGTCAGCGAGCCCGTGTGGCGCGTTCGAGTACCCGGGCTGCAAGTGGCATGTTCGGAGTGCGCCATACGTGTCGCTGCTCGAAGGGCCAGGCGTAGATCGGGTTGCCGTCGCGAACCAGCTCCAGCAGGCGTGGTTCGTCGAGGTCCTGGGCGGACCACTCGTACAGGCGCTGCAGCCGCGGCACGATCACCGCGTAGTCGAGCATCCGGCCAAGACGCTGCTCGTCGGCGATGTAGCGCTCCACGTCAAGCGTGAGCGGATAGCGGTTTGGCAGCACGCGGCGGAGTGAGAGGAACACTCCGGCCATCCCCAACCGGGGGTCGCCGAGCAGGCGGCCGAGCGGGGCCAACCGGCCCAGGGCCAGGCGCGGCGCCCCGACGAGCGCGTGCGCGTACAGGACGCGCGCCAGCGCGACGTTCATGAAGAAGCGCTCCGGCGCATTTTCTGCTTCGGCGAGATTCCGGTGCTCCAGGTAGCCGCCCACGATGCTCGCGTTGTGCGCTCGGTACCAGTTGCGCCCCGTCGGTCTCGCGCTGAACTCCAGCCAGAGCCGCACGGCCTGCGACGACGGCTCGCCGGCCAACCCACCCAGCAGCCCGACCGCTTCGCATCCGTCCCGCAGCAGTCGCTCGTTCATGGCGCGCCACCACACGCTGCCAGGCGATGACGCGTCGAGCGGGTTAAGAACGCCGCGCTGCGCCTGCCAGCGCATGAACGACAGCGCCGCCCGTCGGAACGGCAGGTGTCGCGGCGCGTGGCCCGTCGGCCCGTGGAACAGCCGCGCCATCAATGCAAGCACGAGCCGCCGGATCGTCGCGCACGGCCGCGACCTTCGCCTCAGCGGATGCGAGCGCGTCCTCGTGTTCGCTCATCACCGGCTCGAGAACGGCTCCTCAGGCATGACTGGATCATCGGCGCTCACGGCTCTACAGCTCGATCGTCAAGAAGAGAATCCGACAGGCCTTCGACCACGTCAACAACCATCGCTGGGATGAGCTGATGAAATCAATCACCCCAGATGTCCATCACCGCTTTGGCGGCGCCCACGCGATTGGTGGTGAGCGCCACGACCAACAAGATCTGCGCCTCTGGTTTGAGCGCCTCGCGCGTGTCCTGCCCAATCTCTATCTCGAGATCAAACAACATCTGGGTGAAAGGCCCGCCCTGGCACACGATGGTGTTCGTGCAGTGGGACGGGACCGCGACGCTGTTGAACGGCGGCGGGTACTTCCAACACGCGATTCACGTGATCACCCGGCGGTGGGGCAAGATCGCTGCACTCGACGTCGATCACAAGAAGTCGCCCGTGCGCTTGCCGTTCAAGCTGCAGCCGGCCTCGAAGAGGCCGTCGCCGAACCAATCCTGAGTTAGTCCTCTCAAGCCGCCGCACGGCTCGTAGCAATTAACACCGTCATTCGACGTACGCGACCCGTGGCGACAGAGGGCTAGCTTCGGGCACGTCGCAAGTGCGAGAGAGGAGAGTGAGATGCCGCGGATCACAGTCGGGACGGAGAACAATGCTCCGACCAATGCCCGCTCCGCCCTGCGGCGCGGTTGCAGGAGCCACTCCGGGAAGTAGGAGCCCTCGCGCAGCTTCGACACAGCGAGCTCGATCGAGCCAACCCGCGTGTCCCAGCCCCGCTCGCGGTATCCGTTTCGGCGGTTGACCCGCTCGGGGCTCCGCTCGCCGTAGGACGCGCCACAGAGCGCATCAGCTTCCGCGCCCATCAGCGCCTCGACGAAGTCCTGCACCATCACGCGCACCAAATCCGGGCTCGCTGTCTCCAGTTGCTTGCGCAACCAGCCAACCACGTCCATCGTGGTCTCGACCACCGTGCTCCGCCTCGCTCGTCGTTGCACCGACATCGCGGGGATGACGCGGTGGTCAGCTACCTCGGGCCCTACGGGCCCGCCGTCGCCGTCTCGCTCGCTACACCGAGGAGCAGCGAGCCGACGACGGAACTCACCCCGGAGCACTCGTACACCACGAGCGCAGCAGCAAGCGCGCGGACAGGCTCAGGGACGGCTTTAGACGAAGCCGTCGCAGGATCTCCCGGCCTGCTGCGCCAACGCTCAGGTTAGCCCCACCCGGGTCCTTCAGGGCGGTCGGCCGTCAGGTCAGACCTTCAGCAGGGCCTCGGCGAGTGCGGCCGGTTCGGTGAAGTACGCCTCGTGGCTTCCCGCGACCGGTTGGATCGGCACGCCGAGCCGCTCGGCGAACCGGTGCCAGCCGTACTCGCCCGGCGGCAGGGCGACGTCCTGCTCGCCCAGCAGGTACACGGTCGGCACCCCCAGGCCGGCGTCCAGCGGCGCGACGGGCTCGGTGAGGTACTGCATCGGCTGCGGCACAAGCAGCTCATGGATGAGCCTGGCCACCGGCTCGGTGGCGTCGCCGATGAACCCGTGTTGCCACACCTCGAACGGCAGCGTCACGGAGTTGTTGCCGGAGGCCGCGGCCTCGGCCGTGAACAGCTCCTGGTAGTCCGGCGGGACCTCGTCGAACAGGACCTGCCCGCGGCCGGGACGAACGCGCCCCAGTACACGAGCTTGCGCAGCCGCCCCGCCAGCCGGGGCGCCGCGCCCGTGATCGGATATCCGCCCCAGCTGTGCCCTACCAGCGTCACGTCGTGCAGGTCCGCTGCCGCCACGATGTCCACCACGAAGTCGACCACGTCGTCCAGGCTGTGCGCGGTCGGGTCCGCGCCGTCAGCGAGGCCCGGGAGGGTGGGGGCGAGCACCCGGTGCCTCGCGGCGCGCAGCCGCCGCGCCACCGGGCGCCACGCCCATCCGCCGTGCCAGGCGCCGCTGATCAGGACGAACGTTTCGGCCATCGTAGCCTCCTCACTGCGCTGTGTGCCTCCAAACGCCTGATTATGAGTCCTTTGAGACGGTCGTCAACTTCGAGAAGGGCGGGTCGCGGTCTCGCGGATCTTGGCGTCCCGTACATGTGGGGCGGCGCCTCGCCGAGCGGCTTCGACTGCTCGGGCCTCGTGATGTACGTGTACGCGCAGCTCGGAGTCTCGCTGCCGCACCACGCGGCCACGATGTTCAACTAGGGCGTCTCGGTCTCCTACTCCGCGCTCCAGCCCGGCGATCTCGTGTACGCGAACGGCCTAGGCCACATGGGCATGTACATCGGAGGACGCAACTACGTCCATGCGCCGCAGACGGGCGACGTCGTCAAGATCTCCTCGATGTCGAGCCGATCCGACTGGGTCGGCTTCAAGCGGGTCGCATAGAGGGGACCCGCTCACCAAGTCTTTGGCGGAGGTGACGGGGTCGGCTCTCAGAGATCGGTGCCGCGGGGACGGGTCCCTTGCAAGGTTGCGAGCGAGGCTTCAGTGGCCTCGAGCTCGCGCCTTTCGCCCTCACCTCGGGGCCGCTGGCGAGATCCGGTCCGTCACCGGTCCAGCACCGTCTCGCAAATCCTGCGCTTCTCGCCGATGCTGCTTGGCTCATCTATGCGGTTCCGCGTAGCGCCTAGCCTCGACATATCCCCAGCGGGATTCGAACTAATGCTGTGAGCAGGGGCGATTGCTCTTTCGAGGTCGAGTAGCCGCCAAAACGAGGTTCGGCTGGGGCGGGCGCGCGCCAGGGCGCGTCTCCGGATGCCCACGCGGGTTTGTGACCAGGCCGTCGCCATGCCACAAGCGTACCCAGGCGCCGCGACGCTTCCATAACGCTTCCATAGCGGCCTCTTCGGCGCCGCTTCGGCAACGCTAAGGCACGGAAAAGAGCCCATTTCCAGGCTCTTCTCCCCCGATGGGCGGTGCCGGGTTCGAACCAGCGACCTCCTGCTTGGAAGGACGCCGCATCTCCTTCCTCCTATCTCCGAGGGTCTCTCAAACGCCTGAGCTCGGTGCCTACAGCGTTCCACTGGCGACCGCCTCCTGCCACGTGTTTCCACTTGTCTGTTCCATAGGGTGTTCCATCTCGCTCGTGAGGAACGCACACGGATGCAGCCGACGGTGCCGGGTCAATCGAGGCGGTTCAGGGCGACTCGAGACGCAATCGTCTCGGCAACTCGAATCGCCGCGACCCGAGCCTCGCGGATGAGATGCGCGAGGTTGTCGACGATCTCCTCGCAGAGCCGAGCCAAGCGACCGAGAAAAGCTCGCCGCCTGACCGGGCGACGCGACAAAGGAGCGTGAACGATGGCCGTCCACAATGAGATCACACCGTCCGAGGCCGCGGACCGGCTCGCGATTCGCGAGTTGTTCGACGCCTACGCGCACTGCGCCGATCGCCGGGACGCCGAGGGGCAAAAGGCGCTCTTCGCTGCCGACACCCGCTTCGCGGTCTATATGGACGGCGAGGGCAGCGAGCCGACATACGTGCTCGAGGGACGAGAGGCGCTCACCCCGGTGTTCGCCGATCTGAATCGCTACCAGGCGACCACGCACTTCAACGGGCAGAGCACGGTCACGATCGACGGCGACCAGGCAACCGGGGAGAGCTACACGATCGCCCACCACCTCTTCACCGAAGACGGAGAGCGGAAGATCATGATCGCCTCGCTCCGATACCTTGACACGTTCGCCAAGATTGACGGTAGATGGTACTTCGCCGAGCGGAAGCTCCTGCTCGACTGGAGCGAGACGCGACCGTCGACTCCGGGGACGTGATCCCGGTCGAAACGGTTTGTCGGCTTCGGCATCAAACGCCGTCATGGAGGAATGACCTTGTCAACACCCGCCAGCCCACTACTCTCGCCGTCGCAACTGGCGGCTCTCGCCGAGATCGGCAAGGAGCGCTCGGCGCCTGCCGGTGAGCTGCTGTACCGGGTCGGCGATCGTAGCTATCCGTTCATCGCGATTCTCGAAGGAGAGGTCGCGATCGTCGACGCGGCCGGGAACGAGCTCATCAGGCAAGGCCCGTCGGGCTTCCTCGGCGAGCTAAACCTCCTGTCGGGGCAGACCGTGTTCGTCAACGCGCTCGTGATCGAGCCGCTGCGCTACATCGCGGTCGAGCGCAGCGCGCTGCGCTCGCTCCTCAACGAGGACGGCCCGCTCAGCGACCTCGTGCTCTCGACGTTCATCTCTCGGCGCGAGGCGTTGCAGAGCGTGCAAGGGATCGGGATGGAGATCGTCGGGCCGCACGGGTCGGAGCCGACGATGCGCATGCTGGATTTCGCGCGCGCGAACCGGCTCCCGTACTCCTGGGACGCTGCCGACCCACCCGACGGCGGCGCGGTGCCGCTCGTGCGCCTGCCGGGCGGCGGAGAGCTGCATGGTCCGACCACGGGCCAGGTGCTGCGCGCGCTCGGGATCGGGCTCGAGCTCGAGCCTCGCGAGGAGGTCGACCTGCTGATCGTCGGCGCCGGTCCGGCAGGCCTCGCGGCCGCGGTCTACGGCGCCTCCGAAGGGCTCGATACGCTGGTCGTCGAGAGCACCGCGCTCGGCGGCCAGGCCGGGTCGTCCCGCCGGATCGAGAACTACCTCGGCTTTCCCGCCGGGATCAGCGGCACCGAGCTCACCAGCCGCGCAGTCACTCAGGCACGCAAATTCAACGCCCGCACGGCGACGCCCTACCGCGCCCTCAGCCTCGAACCGGGGAACGGTCGCCATTTCGTCCGGCTCGAGGACGACCGGGAGGTGGCAGCGCGCGCCGTGCTGCTCGCGACAGGCGCTCAGTACCGACGGCTCCCCGTGGATCGTCTCTCGGAGTTCGAGGGACTGACCGTCTTCTACGCCGCCGGGGCGCCCGAGGCTCAGCTCTGCGCCGGCTCACGTGTCGCGGTCGTGGGGGGCGGGAACTCGGCCGGCCAGGCGGCCGTTTGGCTCGCCCGTGGCGGCGCGCTGGTCACGCTCCTCCATCGCCGCGCCGACCTGCGCGAGACGATGTCGGACTACCTCGTCCACGAGCTCGACCGGTACGGCGTAGCGGTCCGGGACCGGAGTGAGGTCGCCGCGCTCCACGGGGAGGACGGGCGCCTCGCAGCCGTCACGCTCACCAGCTGCGACCGCCTTCCTTTCTCGTTCATGTTCCTCTTCCTCGGCGCGCTTCCGTGCACCGAGTGGCTCGACAGCAACGTGGCTCGCGACCACGACGGCTTCATCCTCACCGGCGCGGCCGCGGGCATGGACAACCTGCTCGAGACCAATATTCCCGGCCTGTTCGCGGCCGGTGACGTCCGCTCGGGGTCGACCAAGCGCTGCGCGACTGCCGTTGGCGAAGGTGCAATGGCGGTCCAGTTCGTCCACGAGCACCTGGCCCGCGCCGCCACCGTCCAGGGCGCACAATGAGCATCGCCTGTGGCCATCTTGACGAGACCACCGTCCGCGACCTTCCGGCCTCGGTCGACGGCTGCGAGGATTGCCTCCGCGAAGGAGGCAAGTGGCTACACCTCCGGATCTGTCTCACCTGCGGCCACGTCGGCTGCTGCGACGACTCACCGAACCGCCACGCGACGGCGCACCATCACGCCACGTCGCATCCGATCATCCGCTCGCTCGAACCAGGCGAGGACTGGAGCTGGTGCTACCTCGACGAGGTGGGATTCGTCGTCGACGGGATCCGCGGCCAGACCCGCATCCCACCGCCGCCGATCCTGCAGTAGCTCAGTTCCTGTGATGGGGGCAACGCTGTACGAACTCGGCCCCGGCACGCCGGAGAGCCGCATGCACATGCATTACGGAGCCGAAGAGATGTTCTTCGTCCTCAGCGGCCGCCCTTGTTCCGGAACGAGCATGGCAAAGAGACGCTAGCCCCCGGAGACTTCGTCTTCTGCCCGAGGGACGGGCCGGGCTGCACACATTCAGCACCGACAGACGAACCCGCTGAGATCCTGGCGATCAATGCCGGAAGCTTCCCCGACGTAGTCGCCTATCCCGACCCCGACTTTCACATCAAGCATCGAGATCCACGATCGACGACGACACCCACCCCACGCCACATGGGGTCCCGTCGTACGTGTCGTCCTATGCTCGGCGTGGGTCTGGAGCACATGAGGCGAAGAAGCGCTCGACTGTGTCGAGCGGCTCGATGTTGCGTTGAGCGCGAGCGAGCATGAGGGCGCCCTCGAGCGCGGCCATTAGCACCGTCGCGTGTGCTTCGGCTTCCGCCTGCGGCGCCCCAAACCTGGTGTAGGCGTCGGCGACCGGCGCTCGCCAGCGTGCGAGCAACTCGCTGACATGGGTGCGGAGGCTTTCGTTGTCGGCCGCGTCGCAAATGGTCGCGGCCAGTGGGCAGCCCAAGGCGAAGTCGTGGTCGACGAGCAGGCGCCGCCATGGGGTCACGATCACGCTGATTGCTTCGGGGAACGTCTCGGCTTCGCTGAGCGTGCGCTCGAGATCGTCGAAGAGGTCAACGAGCGCGACATCGATCGCTTCGGTCACGAGCTGCGTCTTGCCGCCCGGGAAGAAGCGGCCGAGCGAGCCGCGGGGACCGCCGGAGTGGGCGACGACCTCGCGGAGTCCGGTGCCGTGGATGCCACGCTCACGGATGAGCGTCGCGGCACTCCGCACCATGCGCGCGCGAGCTGGAGATCGCCGGCGATCGGCGGCCGGGTCCTTCGTGTCGTTCTTCGCAGCCATGGCGGCAGGGTAAGGCATTTCGATAACGACCGTCATCGCTTCTGCTAGGGTTTGGCTCCGATGACGACCGTCATCGAATGCCGGATCGGACAGAGCGAACATGGTTGACCGAGACTGGTTGACCCAGACGCGCTCGAAGGGCAGCGGACCTGGTCACAGGCGCTACCTCCGGCATCGGAAGCGCGGTCGCCGGCAGCTGAGGTCTCGAGCAAAGAAGACGACCTTCGCCGATTCCACGCCCACTCGAGCGCGGCGGGATATCACACCGAGACCGGGCCGATCGTCGGCTGGCGAGAAAGCCGATTGGGACTGAAGGAGGAGACAGTCAGATGAGCGCAGAGGCCGGTTCGTCGATCACTACCTACTTCCGAGTCTGCGACGGAGTGCGAGTGCGGTTCGCCGATACCAAGGCAGACCACAACGTCACCGTGCTGCTGCTGGCGCCGTGGCCGGAAACCCTTTGGGCCTTCCGTCGAATCTGGGACCACGTCTCGGCAGTCGGGCGGGTTGTCGCGATCGACATGCCGGGATTCGGTCACTCCGACGGTCGCCCCGAACTGATTGCCCCGGACGCCTCGGGAACGTTCCTGGCCGGTCTCATAGACGAGTGGGGCCTGGGAGCTCCGCATGTCGTCGGTCCGGACGTGGGCACGGCCGCGGCGCTTTTCCTTGCTGCGAGGGCTCCGGAGAGCGTTACCAGCTTGACCGTCGGCGGCGGCGCGATCCGCTTTCCGATTGAAGCGGGCGGTGCGCTCAAGGAGATCATCGAGGCGCCGAGTCTGGACGTCGTGCGCGGGCTGGACGCCAGAACCAACATCGGCTACGCGGTCGAGCCCGCTGCCGCGAGCGCCAGCGAGCCCGAAGTCCACGAGGACTATGTCAGCGCCTACGACCTCGGGCGGTTCGCAGAGTCTGCCCGGTTCGTGCGGCATTACCCCGAGCTGAACCCCGTGTTGCGCGATCTGCTGCCGGCGATCACCACGCCGACCCAGATCGTCGCCGGGCGGGACGATGACCTCGTGCCGTGGTCGAACAACCAGTACCTCGACGATCTCCTCCCGAACAGCGAGATCCATCCTCTCGACGCCGGTCACTTCGCGTGGGAGCAAGCAGCTGAGGAATACGGCCGCCTGGTCGCCGATTGGGTCAGCGGCGGATATCGGCGCGTCGGAGCTAGCTAGGTGCTAGATCTCGCCGCGGTGGAGAGCCGGCCTTCAGGTCGCTGCTCTCTTGGTATCTTTGGTTGCGTAGATCGGGGCGATCAACCTTGACGGGATCGAGCCCGCACGTGGTGGTTCTGCCGGGCGGCGGCTACGCCCAGCACGCGGCCCACGAAGGCGAGCAGATCGCGCGGTGGCTCAGGAGTTTGGGCGTCGCGGCCAGCGTGTTCCTCTACCCGCTGATGGTGCGACACCCTGCGCCACTCGAGGCGCTACGGGCCGAAATCCGCCGGCTCCGCGAGGGCGACTCAATGCAGATAGGCGTCATCGGATTTTCGGCGGGCGGACATCTCGCCGGCCTCGCGGCGCTCGCCGAGGGCGCTGACGCGGACGAAGCGGTCGACTTTGCCGTTCTTGGCTACGCGATCACTTCGATGGAGACCGAGACGTATCGGCCAGCGCGCCTGATCCTTCTAGGTGAAGACGCGACGCCGGAACTGAGGCGGGCGACGTCACTCGACAGGTTGGTGACGGCCTTCTCCCCTCCATTCTTCCTCTGGCACACAGCCGAAGACGCGTACGTCCCGCCGGAACACACATACCGACTCGCAGCCTCGCTCGCCGCTCACGACGTTCCACATGCCGTCCATGTTTTCGCCCATGGCCCACATGGCCTCGGCTTGGCAGACGGCGCGGGTGACGCCGCTACGTGGACAGATCTGGCGGCGTCGTGGATCAGAGAACAGAGTCAACTCGCAGTCCGTCACTGAAAGGAGCGTTCATGGCGGCCACAGACGAACAAACGACGACCGACCCGCAGACCGGCTACGCCGATGCCTCGATCAAACGAGTCACAGCCGAGAATGCGATCGAGTACGCGTACCGCGACCTCGGCGCCGGTGATGTGCCGCTCGTCCTGCTGCAGCACTTCCGCGGCAACCTCGACAACTGGGATCCCGCGCTTGTTGACGACCTCGCAGCGGAGCGACGCGTGGTGACGTTCGACAACGTCGGCGTGGGTGCCACAACAGGCACGACGCCGAACACGGTCGAGGCGATGGCTCACGACGCAATCGCCTTCATCGAGGCGATGAGCTTCCAGCGAGTGGATCTCCTCGGGTTCTCGATCGGCAGCTTCGTTGCGCAAGAGATCGCGCTGATTCGCCCCGATCTAGTGCGGCGCGTCGTCCTCGCGTCCTCGGCTCCGCGGGGTGCGGCGGGGATGCACGGCTGGGCGCCGGAGGTGATCGGCGCCCTGGGTCAGCCGGAACCGAACCCGCAGGGCTACCTCGACGTTTTCTTCGCACCCACCAGCACGAGCCAGGAAGCGGGGCAGCAGGCCGCCGGGCGCATCTTCGGGAGTACGAACAACCGAGACGAGCCGACGACGTGGCAGACCCGCCAGGCGCAGTACGACGCCGTCTGCGCGTGGGGCATCCCCAACCACTCGCTCCTTCAGCGAGTCGCCGCGATCGATCTCCCGGTGTTCGTCGCCTCCGGTGACAGCGACCCGATGATCCTGCCCCGCTACTCATACTTGTTGGCGGGATTTCTCCCGGATGCGCGTCTCACGATCTACCCCGACTCGGCCCACGGCTTCCTCTTCCAGCACCACAGTCAGTTCGCGGCCGACGTGCACGCCTTCCTCGCGGAGGGCGGCTGATGCCGCGGCGGGAACAAGCTGGGCGACCGCGAGCGTTTCGATGACTCGAGGAGATGCGATGGCGATGGATGTCGTGACGGCAGACGGACGGGCCCGAGTGCTCGCGGACCGCAACAGGATCCCGTTGCTCGGCCTCGGTGTTTGGCAGGTGCCAAACGGGGCCGAGTGCGTGGACGCTGTCCGCTGGGCGCTCGAGCTCGGGTACCGACACATCGACACGGCGCAGGCGTACGGCAACGAGGAAAGCGTGGGGCAAGGGTTGCGCGAGAGCGGCGTCCCGCGCGAGGAGGTGTTCATCACCACGAAGTTCTCTCCAGCGCGGACAGACCCGGTCGCGGAGGCCGAAGGGAGTTTGCAGCGGCTCGGGGTCGACTACGTCGATCTGTACATCGTCCACTGGCCTCAGGGTGGCCCGGCCTGGGCGTGGCCCGGGATGGAGCGAGCGCGTGAGCTCGGGTTTGCCCGGTCGATCGGGGTCTCCAACTTCGGCGTCGACGAGGTGCGGCAGCTGCTTGCGACCGCGACGGTTCCGCCGGTCGTGGATCAGGTGCAGTTCAGCCCCTACGAGTACCGCAAGGCTCTCCTCGACACGTGCCGCCAGAACGGGATCGCGCTGGAGGCCTACAGCCCCCTCGGTACAGGCCGCCACCTCACCAGCGACACAGTGGCGCAGGTCGCGCGGCGCCACGGCACTCCCGCCCAGGTGCTGCTGCGCTGGTGCATCGAGCGAGGCATCCCGGTCATCTCGAAGTCGACCCACCGCGAGCGCATCGCCGAGAACGCCAAGCTCTTCGACTTCCAGCTCTCGGAGCAGGACATCGCCGAGCTCGACGCGCTCGACCGCACCGGCGGTACCGACCGCGCGCTCGAACGCAGGTGGTGGCGAAACTAGGGGCGCAGAGCTCGCTGCGAGCGGCGATCGACGAGGTCGCATCCCGAGATCCTGTGCTCGCCGACCTGGTCGCTCGCATCGGCCCGATCCGCCACCGCCCGCGCGACCCGGACGGTCCCTTCGCCGCCCTCGTGCGCGCGATCGTCTTCCAGCAACTCGCCGGCCGCGCCGCCCAGGCGATCTACGGGCGCGTGCGCGCAGCAGTCGGCGACACACTGACCCCGGAGACGCTGAGCGCCGTTCCTGACGTGGAGCTCCGGGCGGCGGGTCTTTCTGCGAACAAGCTCGCCTCGCTCCGCGACCTTTCCGCCAAGGTCCTCGACGGCACCGTCGTTCTCAGCCGCACCTCGCGCCGAAGCGACGAGGAGGTGATCGAGCGGCTGACAACCGTGCGCGGAATCGGCCGCTGGACAGCCGAGATGTACCTGATGTTCCAGCTGCGCCGCCTCGACGTCTGGCCAGTCGACGACCTCGGCGTCCGGCAAGGCTATGCCCTCGCATGGAACCTCGACCCGCCGCCGACCCCGAAGCAACTCGAGCCGCTGGGCGATCGCTTCCGCCCGCACCGCTCGATCGTCGCCCGCTACTGCTGGGCCGCCGTCCCGCTCCTGCGTCCCGGAGGCACCGCAGCGAGCCTCCGCTAGGACGACGCGTCGCCTCTGCGTTGTCAGTTAGACGACGAGCGGAGCAGCAGCCGTCCACGGGGCGCTGGTGGGAACCGGGGCGGCTGATGGCGACTGCTGGTGCGGTTATGCGACAGAGCGGGTGGAGATGCTTCGCATCTTGCGGTGCGAATGGCGGTGGGCGGAGCCTAGGTGGCTGCAGTAATGGCGCAAGTCCACCCTTCCAGGTGACGGTGATCTCAACGATTGACGCATTCGCGCATCGACGATGACGGCAGTCTGGAAAGCGTTGCGGGTTCCTGCTACCTGCAACGCGCCGCCGTCAGTTTCGTGCCGAGCGTTCCCTCGAACGTCGAGTTTGCTTGTTCGGACAGCTTCGCGGAGTCGGTCAGCTTCGTGGTTGGTAGTACCGAGCTACTCGCTCTAGATGCTTGGCCGGCTTCCACCCTCACAGGGGCCCCAGCATGAGTCCAGAGCCATATCCCGGGGGTCAACAGGTGCGCCGCCTCGTCTCGACCTACCTTGCCTGTTCCAGAGAGTGTTCCATCGGCCGGCTTCGACCCTGGCCGGGAGACGTGCTGCGTGAGCAGATCCGCTACAGCAGCGGGTTTCCATCGAGTGGGCGGTGCCGGGTTCGAACCAGCGACCTCCTGCTTGTAAGGATGCCGCTCGTCCTTCCGCCTACCTCCGAGAGTCTCTCAAATGCCCAAGTTTGGCGACTTCAGCTGTTCCGCTAGCTCCCGGCTCCTGCCGCGTGTTGCCACCTGCGTGTTCCACGTGGTGTTCCATGCGGTCCTTGAAGCGTCGGGCCTGAAATGGGCAGGTATGTCACGAATGCCAGAAGGACTCGTCCGGTGCTGTCCTCGGTGCTGTCCTGGGATCCTCTCTCATGTCGAACGCTGGCATCGGGACTGCCGCCGCTGATTCCTGATTCGCGTCAAAAGTGGAATTCCGGATCGAAGGGCTGCTGATTCGACTGGCAGACCGTGCCCTTCGGTGGTGTGATCAGGTCGACCAGGTAGTCGACCATCGCCTTGTCGACACAGTCGCTCGGGTTCTGGCCGAAAAGGTGGCCGTAGCCCTCGTGTGTGAGCAGGACTGCGTTGGCCAGGTACTGCTCGGCTCGCACGGCGTTGGCGTAGCCCGTGTTGGGGTCGTAGCGTTGGTTGATGAGCAGGATCGGGTTGGGGGTCGAGGCGTTCCAGGGTCCCCGGTAGGTGTCCTGGCCCTGGACGGGCCAGGAGGCGCAGGGTGCCCACTCCCAGCCCTGGATGCGGCCCTCAAGCCAGCTGATCCGCTCGAGTTGTTTGATCACCTTCAACCAGGCGCGCGAGCTCAGCTGCGTGCCCGCGTCAGCGCACTGAATTGCCCCCGAGATCGTCTCTCCGGCCCAGCCTGCGGGCGCGAGGATGCCGCTTGCCCCGTTCTCGAGCGCCGATCCGTCGCCCCGCAGCGCGGCGTCGAGATCCGCCGCGTTGGCTGGCCACGTCACCGGCGACCTGAGCGGCTGGAGCTGCGAGAGCAGCAGATCGGTGTAGCTGAGCGTCTGGCGCGACGAGAGCGGCGGCGTCGCCCCGGGAGCGGGGATCGGCGCGCGCTTCAGCCGCGCCAGCAGCCGGTCGAAGCGCCCCGCCGCGGTCTGGCCGCCACCGGCGAGCGCGCACCGCTCCGGACCCGCGCTCTCGCACAACGAGAGGAACCGGTCGAAGACCTCGTCGGCAGAGCTGACCCACATGGCGCTCCTCGCCTCGGCGCTCTTCGAGTATTCGATCGCATCGACGACGCCGTCGAGGAGCATCGCCCTGACGCGGTCGGGGAACATGTTGGCGTAGGTCTGGCCGATGTAGGTGCCGTAGGAGAGCCCGATGTAGGTCAGCTTCTCCTCGCCCATCAGCACTCGCAGGTGATCGAGGTCGCGGGCCGTATCGGCGGTCGAGAGATGAGGCAAGAGCCAGCCGCTAACCTCGCCGCAGCGCCGCGCCAGGTCGACGGACTTACGCCGAAAACGCTCCGAAGCAGCCCTCGTCATCGGAGGCGAGGCGCCCGCCCAGAAACGCGCCTCAGCCCGCTCGCTGCGAAAACAGAGCACCCGCGTGCTGGCGTTCGTACCACGGGGATCCCAGCTGACAACGTCGAAGCGTCCGCCGCCGATCGCGTCAACTCCCACAGGGTCGCCCTGCAGCAGGCCGACGCCCGTTTCGCCGGGCCCGCCTGGGTTGATGAACAACGTGCCGATCCGCTCCTCCGGCTTGCTCGCGAGATGACGGATCACCGCCAATGCGATCGTGCGCCCACCCGGGCGGTCCCAATCCAGCGGCACCCGGATCCGCGCGCACTGCAGATCCACACCCGGAGGATCACATGCGGCCCAAGGGATCGGGGCGCCAACACCGGCTCCCGCGAGGGACGGTCCCGGCACGGCCGCTGCCGCCGAGGCGGCCGAGAACACGACCAGACAAGCCGCGGCGAGCGCCGCCACGACCAAGAACGCCCGACGGCCAGCACCCACGACCGAGTACGAAGCCGACCGGTGGTCGCGCAGGTCCTTCCTCCACCAATGGCCATGACCGGGCACCCTACGCCGGACGGGGCTTTACTGCAACGCACCGATTGAAGCTCGGACGCCCTCGGGCGCGACGACGGAGGTGAAGTGGCGACCGTGAACGTCGCCGACAAGCCGCTCGGCTGCCGCATTGATCCACCGGACGACTCCCGTTGTGTCGAGGACGTAGCTCGGGACGCCGACGTTCCCCAGAGCCTGCTCGACCTTCGGGGGCCCAGCAACGATCGGGAAGCCATATCCCCGGGGTAGCGGTGACCGTCGAGCTGATGGCGGTGTCCAGATGACTGTTCCATCCGCCGTCTTCTAGATGGTCAGAGAACGATGGCGTGCACAGATTTCGCTCTACCAGCGGCGTTGCTCCGATCGGGACGGCCGGATTCGAACCGGCGACAGCCCTGCTCCCAAAGAGGCCGCTCCTCCTTCCGCCTACCTCCGAGGGCCTCTCAAACGCCTGAGTTTGGCGACTTCAGCGGTTCCCGGGTACCGGCTCCTGCTGCTTGCTTCCACCTGTTAGTTCCACCCCATGTTCCACGGCGCTCATTCCCGTGGCTCGCCAAACGTGCCGATAATGACTGCCTTGCTCCGAGTCGTTCAGCGACCGCGACCCGATATCCGACGTTGCTGACCCTGGAAGGGGATTGACGATATGGACCGATCGTCACAGTCGGTCGCCATGCGGCCTCAAGGTAGGGGCTCGCCGAAGTCGGGGTCGAACGGGTGGCGGTCGGGTTCGCAGACGTCCCTTCCGGCGGGGTTACCAGGTTGACGAGGTAGTTGACAGCGGCCTCTTCGATGCAGGCGCTCGGGTCTGAGTCGCTGGTGTGGCCGTACCCGTTGAGGGTGAGCAGGACGGCGTTGCCTAGCAGGCGTGCAGCGAGCTCGGCGTTCGCGAACGCTGTCCTGGAGTCGTAGCGGTTGCCGATGACCAGGATCGGGTTCGGGGTGGAGGCAGTCCAGGGGCCGGTGTAGCGGTCCGCACTGGGCACCCTCCAGGAAGCGCACGGCGCCCACAACGACCAGCCGTTGACCGGTCCGGTGAAGTCGGTCCTAGAGAGTTCGGGGATGACCGTCGGCCAGTTACGGACCGCGCCGGGCGCGAGGAGCGGCTTGTCGGCGCACTGGAGCGCCACCGCCGACACCAGGGCCTGCTGAAAGAAGCCTTCCGACTCGCGAACGGTGGTCGCGAGGGCGGAACCGTCGCCGTCGGCCGCCTGCTCGAGTCCGGCCGCGAGCGTCGGCCAGCTGGACGGAGTCCCGAGCGCCAACCAGAACGCGAGCAGCGCGTCGCTGTAGCGCAGCCGGCGTGGCGGCGGCGCCGAGGGTGCCGGGATCGGCTTACCCTGCAGGCGCGTCAGGAGTGCACGCACGCGCGGAGCGACCGGGCCCTGACCCGCGAGCGCGCACTTCTCCGGCCCCGCCTGTTCACACAGCGACAGGAACTGCTCGAACACCCGGTTGCCGTCGGCCCCGCTGCCGGCGAGGTTCGCCTCGACGGACTTCGTGAACGCGACCGGATCGATCAGGCCGTTCAGGACCATCGCCCGCACCTGGTCCGGGAACATGTTGGCGTACGTCTCGCCGATGAACGTGCCGTACGAGAGGGCCCGTAAGTTCAGCTTCGGGTCGCCGACCAGCTGGCGCAGGTAGTCGAGATCACGGACCGTGTCCTTCGTTGAGATGTGCTCGAGCAGCGAGCCGCTTAGCGCCTCGCACCGGCGCGCATACGCGACCGTCTTTGGCACGTAGCGCCGCGAACTCGCCGGCGTCGTCGGGAACGTCCAGCCCTCACCCCAGAACCGCGCCATGCTCTCTTCGTTTCTAAAGCAGCGCACATGCGTGCTCTCACCGACACCGCGCGGATCCCAGCCGACGATGTCGAACCGCCCGTCGCCCAACGCGTCCAGGGCCGCCCCACCCTCTCGCACCACCGGAACGGCCGGGACGCCCGGACCGCCAAAATTGACGAACAGCGAACCGATCCGCTCCCCCGGTCGGCTGGCCAAGTGTCGGATGACCGACAAGGTGATCTTGCGCCCGCCCGGACGAGCCCAGTCGAGCGGCACCTGCACCCGGGCACACTCCAACTGCTCCCCGCAATCAACCCATGCGCCGCCCGCCCCGGCTATCGTCACCGGCGATTGCGCTCCCAACGGGTGTGCCGCGGCATCGGTCACCGCCCACGCGACAACGAAGACCGAAAGCGCGGCCAGCACACCCCTCGCGACACATCGGGCGGAAAGCCCGGCTACCCGACAACGGTGCCCGATCGTCACGCCGTTCGCGATCATCTCGAGCCTCCGTCCGTCGGAAACAAGCCTCAACACCCCACCCCCGTAGCTGGGGCACTGTGCTGCTGCCTCCCACCCTATCCGGATCACTATCTCCGGCGGTAGTACCGCCCGCTCGTAAGGCGCGTGTGTGGCTCCGGGATGAGCGGCACGACGGGTGGGGGACCGACCTAGTCTCGGAGACGGTTCAAGGTGACTTGTGGGCCGCCCAGGCGAAGCTGTACGACGGCGCATACGCAATCGAGAAGGCTGACGTTGACTCGTTCCTCTCGGAGTCGGCCCGCGTTTGGGAGCACCAAGCTTCCACCCTCACAGGGGCCCCAAGCATGAATCCAGAGCCATATCCCGGGGGTCAACAGCTGCGCCCCTCGTCTCGACCTACCTTGCGTGTTCCATGCGAGTGTTCCATCGGGCCGGCTTTGACCCTGGCCGGAAGACGTGCTGCGCCAGCAGATCCCGCTACAGCAGCGGGTTTCCATCGAGTGGGCGGTGCCGGGTTCGAACCAGCGACCTCCTGCTTGTAAGGCAGGCGCTCTCCCAGCTGAGCTAACCGCCCCCAGCACAGTGTAGGCGCTGGAAAGGGCATGTGAGCAGGCATTTCGACGCGACGGTCCCGCCTGGACATCCGATTCGCCCTTGTGGCACGCGCCGCGTGGAAAGATTTTGGAAACGAGCGCACAGCCGACGGCCGCCCGAGGTCCGAGATCACCTTTCGGGACTCGACCGGTCGGATCGCGCGGGGCGCGAACGTCGTCCCGTCTCGCGTCAACTTGGCCACGCCTCGCCGGACATCACGCTGAGGGAGTACGCCCATCTCTTCGACAGCGTGGAACATGCCAAGAGGGCTGCCACGCTTCTCGAAACCCAGTTCGGCGAGGTCGTATGGAGGTGAGCCGGGCTCATCAGCCGCCTGAATCGTTCGCGAATGTCGCTAGTGAGTTGCTCGACGAGCGCATCCCAGGGCGCTAGGACGAACACGCTACGCCGTAACAAGGTCTTGTCTGGGTGTCGACGCGAGTATTGCCTCGATCTCCTCGACGGCCCGGTCGGTGGCGGTTTCTTCGCTGATCGCCATCGCGATGCGCTCGGCCGCCTCGCGGTAGGAGGCCTCGCCGAGTACCTGTTCCGCTGCGGATGAGATCTCGGCCGGTGCCGCCGTGGGCTCGAGCCTGACGCCAGCGCCGGCGTGCACCACCCGCGCGGCGATGTCGAGTTGGTCGCGTCCCATGGGCAGGCAGACGAGCGGAACGCCGGCAGCGAGCGACTTGATCGTGACGCCGTGGCCTGCGTGCGTGATTGCGAGCGCCGCCTCGCGGAGTACCGCGCTGTGCGGCGCCGCTTTTACAACCTGTACGTTGGCCGGCGCCTCGATCGAGGCTGGGTCTATCCCGTGTCCGGTCGTGAGGACGGCTCGCACGGGCAGGGTCGCGAGCGCTGCCACGATCCGGCGGAGCAGATCGGTCTGGTCTTGGTAGTCCGAGCTGAGACCGACGAGGACCAGCGGCTCCTCGCCCGCGAGGGGTTCCCAGTCGCCGGCCCAGGAGCCGTCATCGAGGCGTGGGCCAACATGGACGACGGTCGGGGGGAGGGGGCCGAGAAAGTCGAAGGCGCGGCTGGTCATCACGAGCATCCGAGCCGCTGAGCGGCCCTGGTCGAGGGTGTGCTCGAGCGGCTGGAGGCCCTGCTCGGCCCGGGCCGCGTTGAGAGCGGGCAGCCCCTCGTCCCAGGCGGCTACCATCGTCGCGCGCAGCTCCTCATGGTGGCGCCGGTCCTCGTCGCTCGTCGCCGGCGTCAGGCCGGAGCCGAACGGGGGCACGGTCGGGGCGGGCACGACGTTGATCGTCGGGTTGAGGACGACGTAGGGGACCCCTGCGGCCTCGGCGGCGACCTGCGGCCCGAAGAGGAGCAACTCGGTCAGTAGCGCTTGCGGGGGGTGCCGCTCGAGCTCCGCGCGCGTGTCTGCGGCGTAGGCCGCCGCGGGCCCGAGTGCGACCGTATCGCGCATCCGCGCTAACCCTTCGGCCGGGTCGACGCCCCAGTCGCGGACGAAGGCGTCGCCGTAGCTTCGCTCGTGCCGGTGGGGCGCCCGCGTCCACGAGACGAATTCGGCGCCGGTTGCCTCGACGTCTGCCCGGAGTACCGGGTCGGCGAGGATTCGCAGGCGGTGGCCGCGCGCCACGAGGGCGCGGGCGACGCTCATGAGGGGCGGTGTTGTGCCGCCGCCGTCCCAGGTGGTCATTAGCAGGTCGCTCATCGGGAGCCTCCTTCGGATGAGGGGTGTAGTGCCTCCACGAGCTCACGGACGGCGAGAATGGTCTGGTCGCGGCTCATCGTCCTATCCCGGCGGAGCAGCTTCCAGGTGTAGACGTCGGTGACGGCGACGAGCTGGGCCAGGCGTCGCTGTCGGACGGCGCCGCGCAGGCGGGTGAGCGCGGTGGCGAAAATGTGCTCGACCCAGTCTTGGTGGGCGCGTCGGCCGCGTGCCAGGCCCGGCCGCACGACCGCAAGTCGCCCCTCCTTCGCGAGGGCGCGAAGTATGAAGTCTCCGGTGCGGTCGTAGTCGTCTATCAGGGCGGCGACTGCGCCTTCGACGTCACCAGGCTCGACGTCGTAGCGACCGGCCTGAATCACGTCGTCGATGCGCTGGACCGCGGCGCCGTAGAGCGCCTCCTTCGTGCCGAAGTGGTTCACGATCGTTTGCAGTGCGACATCCGCAGCCGCGGCCACGTCGCGGAGCGTGACGTCCTCGTACCAGGATGTGAGGAATGCGTCGCAGGCCGCGTCGAGGATCCGCTCTCGCGTCACCTCGACGGCGGCGGCGCGTGTACTCATTCGATAGGCTCTCGTCTCAGTCATTGGTACAAGATTACATCCAAATGGCCGAGTCGTCAACGGCGAAGAAGCGTCTCGGGCCTCGTGGGCGCCGCCCGCTCGGGGGCGCGTAGCGGCCGCTTCGGGGGGAACGAGCGGAAGTTGCGCCGTGCGGCGCAGCTCAAAGAACGGATTCGTCGCATTCTCGGGCTCCGCGCCGAGCAGCGCTCCCTGGCCGAGGTAGCTCAGGATCAGGCCGCTCGGCAGACAGCACGCTCGGCCGTCGTCGCGAGCGCGAGCACGACCTCCTCTACTGGTCGGCTCATCCGTAGTCGTGCGCCCACTCGCGAGGGAGAGCGGCGACCCGGGCGTCGACCTCGTCTCGGGCTAGGAGCCCGCGCTCCGCGACGCAGCGCCCAGCGTTCATCCGAGCTAACCGGGGCACAGCAGCTGGTCGCGAACCGCATCCGCGAGGCGTCCGACGTGCACGATTCGCCTAGGTCGCCCGCCCGCCGCCACTATAGTCGTGCCCGATGCTGATGCTCGCGATCGGAAGCGCGTTGCGGGAGGTCTGCGGCGACCAGGGCGCGCTGGGTCTGCATTTCGTCGAGGAGGCGAGGACGGCGCCGCGGTACCGGCTCTTTGCGCTCGACGACCGCTACGCGGCGCTCGTCGAGTCGCGCGACGATGGCATCTCCCAACTAGCGGCAACGTCGCTCCAGCACTTGTAAGGCAGGCGCTCTCCCAGCTGAGCTAACCGCCCCGTCTCGATTGTACGGCGGCGCTCAGTCGCGGTGTCAGGCGGGCTCGTTCAGCCGCTCGAGCGCCACGGCTCTCGCTTCGGTGCCGGCGGCGGCATGACCTGTGACCTCGATCAGGAACGATTCGCGGTCGAGCGCGTAGAGCCGGGTATCGACGACGGCGGTAACGGTTGCGTTCCGCGGTCGGTCGTGGAGAAGCGCTACCTCGCCGAAGCCCTCGCTTCGCCCGAGACTCGCGACCGGATGTCCGTCAACCTCGACCTCGACCTCGCCGTCGGCGACGACGTAGTAGCTGTCGCCCTGATCGCCCTGCCGGATGATCACCGCCCCTGCCGGCGCGTCGACTGGGACGAGGCTTCGAGCGACGCCCTCCAGTTTGGGTACCGCCAGCGCTCCGAAGATCCTCGTCGTCCGCAGGAGCGAAATCTCGACGATCGGCACGGTGGCGGCTGCGTCGACAGAGGCGAGCCGCCGGTAGAAGACCAGTACGAACACCGGCAGAATCGCACCGGTGGCCGCGAACGCCAGCTCGGCGCCACCCGCCGCAACCAGCGGGGGCACGAGGATAGAACCTACTGCGAGCGCGCACATCGTCAGCCCTTCGTGGATTCCGAAGATCCGCGCGAGAACGTCGGGCGGCGAGATGCGCTGGAGAAGCGTCCGACCGGTGACGTCCAGCAGCGCCTGGCCGACGCCGCCGAGTATGAGCAGACCGAACGCCATCCACGCGGCCGTCGAGAATCCCACGAAGGCAAACGCTCCGCCCCAGAGCGCGGCCGCGAGGACGAGCGCCGGCACCAGACGACGGCGACCGATGAGTGCGACGGTTCCGGCGGCGCCGAGGATGCTGCCCGCTCCGAATGCGGCGGTCAGGTACCCGGCTCCCGAATCGCCCAGCCCGAGCACGTCGATCGCGAGCACGACTGCCAGGACGTCGAACGCACCCCAGACCACGTACGCGAGCGACAGCGCGGCTACGAGAACCCGTGTCGGCCGGCTCTCCATCAGCGCGCGAAAGCCCGCTGCGATCTCCTCTCGCGCCGTCTCGGGGACGGATTCGTCCTCTGCAGTCGGCGGGTGCCGCGCTCTCAGTGCGAGGGGCGTCACGAGGATGGTGGAACCGGCCATCACCACGGCGAACACGAGGAACACGATCCCCGGCGACGAAACGGCGAGGATCGCGCCCGCGACGGCCGGACCGGCCAGCGCCATGCCCGTCTCGATCCAGCCGATGACGACGTTCGCTGCGGTCAGCTCGTCGGGACGCCGGGAGATCTCGGGAAGGAGGACGGCCTGCGTCGGCCGCGTGATTGTCACGGCGGTCGCGGCGATCGCCGAGAGCGCGTAGGCAAGCGGGGGCGCGCCGCCGGCGAGGATGGCCACCGCGGTGGCGCCGAGGGTCAGCGCCTGGGCGAGATATCCGGCGACGAGCACGCGGGCGGCCGGGTACCGGTCTGCGAGCGCCCCACCGATCGGGGCGAAGACCGCGGACGGCACGAGTTGCACGACGGCCACGATTGCAGCAGTCGTCGTCCCTCCCTGATCGAACGCGTAGACGAGCATCGCGACCCAGACCGCGTACTCGGCCGCCTGGAAGCCCGCGAACGCAGCCGCAGCCGGACGCAGGTCGTGGTTGCGCAGCACAGGCCCGAAGACCGCGAGGGACGCGCGCATCGCGCGAGCCTACTCCTCGGGCGCCGACGATCCGAGCGAATCGGGTGCGCTACGGTAGGGGCGTTCTGCCCCCATCGTCTAGTGGCCTAGGACACCGGCCTTTCAAGCCGGAGATCGCGGGTTCGAATCCCGCTGGGGGTACTCGGTCGGCAGCCTTGCACCCTCCGGCCAGACGGCGCGCAGATCGCATCCACGCTACGGGTCTCGCGCCGGCTAGGGAGTGACGGCGGCCTCGGCGAGCTCGAGCCGGACTGCGGGATCGTCCTCCCAGGCCATGGTCACCCGCGCCGGCGCGACGATGCCGTCGAACTCGCGGTAGCCGTCCAGCTCGGCCGCCCAGGAACGCACGAAGCCGGCGCGCAGCTCGAACCGTTTCGTCTCGAACCTGCGCAGGAGTCCCGTGGCGGGGTCGAAGCGCAGCGTCGATTCCCAGGTCTCCGAGCCGTGGGGAAAGAGCATTCGCGCGGTGGACGCGTCGAGTCGCTCCCAGGTGACGCCGGTCACTCGCGCGGCCGCGGCCGGGGCCAGCGCGGCCGTCCAGGCCCAGAGGAGCGCGTACTCCGTGCGGTCGAGGGCATCGCCCTCGAGCCTGCGGCTCCCGGTTGCGATCTGGCCGCGCCCGGCGCGGTATTCCTCGGACAGGCGGCGTCGCAGGACCCCGGCGACGCGAGTCCTCGCGTGCCAGGCGAAGGAGCGGGCGGGACGCAGCTGGAGCTCCCACGTGAGCGGGAGCCACATGCCGGCACGCCCGACGATCGCCTGGTGGATCGAGCCCGTTCCGGCGCAGGACACGGCCGTCACGTCCTGCTGGGCGTCGACGGCCTCGAGATGCCGGTTGACCGCGTCCGGCAGGCCCGGGATCACTGCCCGAAGGTCAGCGGAATCGTGATGATCTTCGTTCGCGAGCCGTCTTCAGCCGAGATCTCGAAGACGTAGAGCGTGCCCTGCGGCTCGCCGCTCCACTCGAACGGGACGGACACCTCGAATGTCCCCCGGCAGCCCGTGCCACACGTTGCGGTCGTGAAGCCGTTCGCGATCTCGGCCCCGCTCGCGTCCTCGAGCGCGTAGGAGAGGTTGGCCTCGAAGACGTTCGCCGTCCCGGCGATCGTCAGCGGGCTCGTGACGGTGTCGAACGGCGCCGGCGTCTCGACGAGAATCGCCGGAGTGACGTCCTCGTAGTCCTCCCGGGTCTGCGGGCCGTCGAGCACGATCCCCTCGCTCGAGAAGGTCGTGACGGGCTCGCCGTCGAGCTGGAACTCGACTCCGTCGACGGTCGGGAACTGGGTCAGCGTGAAGACGACCTGCGCGAGCCGCGCGAACATCGTCGCGGAACCGCCTCCTTCCGCGTACCGCGCGGAGAGGTTGACGGTGGCCACCCCGTCAGCGACCGCGAGGTCGAGAAGGTCAGTGCCGGCCGGGATCTGCGTCGAGAAGCCGATGCCCTCTTCCTCCGACGTCGGGCCGGCGAGCAGCTGCTCCATCGCCGCACGGCCGACGGCCTCGGTCGCGGGAACCTCGCGGCGCACGACGCCGATCGTCTCGCCCTGGGTGAGGTAGACGGTCAGGTTCATCGTCTCGGCGGCCGGCTCGGTGGGGGTCTCGCCCGACGTTGCCGGAGGCTCGGTCGCCGTTGTCGCCGGCGGCTCTGTCGCGGGTGCCTGCGTCGTGTCGCCCCCTCCACCGCCGCATGCGGCCGCGAGGCCGACGACGGCAGTAACCAACGCGAGGAGGAGCAAACGACGCATCACCCGCTTAGACGACCAGACGCGCCGGATGTTCCGTCAGGAAACCTGCTTCGTCGAGGCGACGAGCTGTTCGAGGGACGCCTTCGCGTCGCCGAACAGCATTGCCGTCTTCGGGTTGAAGTAGAGCTCGTTGTCGACTCCGGCGAAGCCGGCGGCCATGCTGCGCTTCATGACGACGACGTTGGCGGCCCGATCGACATCGAGGATCGGCATGCCGTAGAGCGGGCTCGCCGTGTCGGTCCGCGCCGCCGGGTTCGTGACGTCGTTCGCCCCGATCACGAGCGCGACGTCGCTCCGCGGGAACTCGGGGTTCGCCTCCTCCATGTCGAGCAGCTGCGGGTACGGAACGTCCGCCTCGGCGAGGAGGACGTTCATGTGGCCCGGCATGCGCCCCGCGACCGGGTGGATCGCGTACTTCACCGCTACGCCCTTACCCTCGAGGACGTCGGCCAGCTCGCGAACGGCGTACTGGGCCTGGGCTACCGCGAGGCCGTAGCCGGGGACGATCATCACCTGGCGCGCATAGGCGAGCATCACCGCGAGGTCGTCGGGCGTCGTCTCGCGCACCGTCTGGCCGCCGTCGACGCGCGACCGCCGCTGCGCCGCCCGCCGGAACGGCGCCGAACGCTCCGAAGAGGACGTTCGCGAGCGATCGGTTCATCGCCCGCCCCATCATGATCGTGAGCAGGGTTCCGGAGGCGCCGACGAGCGTGCCGCCGATGATGAGAGCGTTGTTCTGGAGGCTGAAGCCGGTGGCTGCTGCGGCGAGCCCGGTGAACGCGTTCAGGAACGAGATCACGACCGGCATGTCGGCGCCGCCGATCGGCAGGACGAGCAGGACGCCGAAGACGACGGCCGCGAGCAGGAGCAACACCATCCAGACACCGCTCTCGGTCGCGCCGGCGAGCACGGCGAAGACGATCGCGCCCACGAACAGCGCCGCGTTGACGGCCTGCTGGCCCGGGAAGGTCAGCGGGCGTCCGGGCAGGAGCTCCTGGAGCTTCGCGAACGCGACGATCGACCCGGAGAAGCTGATCGAGCCGATCAGTGCCGAGAAGAGCAGCGAGCCGAGCGTGTCACCCGGGATCGCTCCGCTTCCGGGAGCGATTCGGTGGAACTCGCTCGCCGAGATGAGAGCTGCCGCGCCGCCGCCGACGCCGTTGAACAGCGCCACCATCTGCGGCATGGCGGTCATCTTCACCTTGCGGGCGGAGACGACGCCGATCACGGTGCCGACGGCGATCCCGACGACGATCAGCCAGTAGCTGTCGATTGCGCCGGACGCAAAGGTGAAGGCGACTGCGATCAGCATCCCCGCCGCAGCGACGATGTTCCCCGAGCGGGCCGTCGTCGGCGACGAGAGCCGCTTGATGCCGAGGATGAAGCCGATCGCCGCGACGACGTACATGAGGTTGACGACGTTCTGCGAGAGCGCGAGCGGGACGTTCATTCCTTCTGCTGCGTCTCCTCCCGCGGCTTGCGCTTGAACATGTCGAGCATCCGGTCGGTGACGAGGAAGCCGCCGACGATGTTCACCGTGCCGAAGACGACCGCGACGAAGGCGAGGGTCTGCTCGAGCGTCGAGTCGGTCGAGCCGAGAATGAGCATCCCGCCGATCAGGACGACCCCGTGGATCGCGTTCGTGCCCGACATGAGCGGCGTGTGCAGGAGGGTCGGCACGCGCGAGATGAGCTCGATCCCGAGGAACACGGAGAGCGCGAAGATCGTGATCGAGGCGATCAGGGTCGCGCTCAAACCGGTACCGCCTCGCCGAGCACCCGTCCGCCGTGCGTGACGCAGGTCTCACGGACGATCTCGTCGTCGAAGTCGAGCTCGAGGGCGCCGTCGTTGACGAGCAACCCGAGCAGCGACTGGACGTTTCTCGAGTACATGCGGCTCGCATCCTGGGGCATTGCGGAGGGGAGGTTCAGCAGGCCGACGATCGTGACGCCGCCGTGCTCGACCACTTCGCCGGGGACGGTCAGCTCGCAGTTGCCGCCGGTCTCGGCGGCGATGTCGACGATCACCGAGCCCGTGCGCATTCCTGCCACTGCAGCCGCGGAGATCAGAACCGGAGCGGGCCTCCCGGGAATCGCGGCCGTCGTGATCACCGCGTCGGCTTCGGCGACGTGCGTGGTGATCAGCTGCTGCTCGCGGGCATGCTGCTCGTGGGAGAGCTCGGTGGCGTAGCCGCCCGAGGTCTGGTCGGCCTCGACCGCGAGCTCGAGGAACGTGGCCCCGATGCTCTCGACCTGCTCGCGCACCACCGCCCGCGTGTCGAAGGCGGAGACGACCGCGCCCAGGCGCCGGGCGGTGGCGATCGCCTGCAGACCGGCGACCCCGGCCCCGAGAACGAGCACCTTCGCCGGGCGGATCGTGCCTGCGGCAGTGGTCAGCATCGGCACGAAGCGCGGCAGGTACGAGGTGGCGAGCAGCACTGCCTTGTACCCCGCCACCGTGGCCTGAGACGAGAGGGCGTCCATCGACTGTGCCCGCGTGATCCGCGGGATCGCGTCCATCGAGAACGCTGTCGCGCCACGTTCGGCGATCGCACGCACGAGCTCGGTGTTGACGAGCGGCTGCAGGAAGCAGACGAGCGTCTGGCCGGCGCGGAGGAGCCCGACCTCGTCGAGCGATGGTTTCTGTACCTTCACGACCAGGTCGGCGCCGGCGTAGAGGGCCGCCGCGTCAGGGGCGATCTCCGTGCCGTTCTCCGTGTAGGCATCGTCGTAGAAACGAGGCTGCGGCCCCCGCGCCCGCCTCGACGACGAGCTCGATTTCCCGCCGCCGCGAGACGTGCGGCCGCCTCGGGAACGAGGGCCACGCGCCGTTCCCCGGCCGCGGTCTCCCTGGCGACGCCCACCCTCATACCGCACTTGAGGATATGCGCTGGCCCCAGGCGGAGGCCGGGACTACTGACACGCGGTGAGACCGCCGTCCATCGTCAGGATCTGGCCCGTCACGAACGCCGACGCGTCCGAGCAGAAGAACAGCGCCGCACCGACGACGTCGTCGGGCTCGGCGATCCGCCCGAGCGGAATCCTGTTGACGAGCGACGTGTAGAAGCCTTCGTCCTCGAGCATGCTCTCGACCTGCTTCGTGCGGACGAAGGTCGGCGAGATCGCGTTCACCCGGATGCCGTACGGCGCCCACTCGACGGCGTGCTGCTTCGTCAGCATGTTCAGCGCGCCCTTGGAGGCGACGTAGGGCGAGTAGCCGGCGCGCAGGCCGAGCTCGCCGCGCACCGACGAGATGTTCAGGATCGCGCCGCCGTGTCCCGCAGCGATCATCGCGCCCGCGGCCGCCTGGGAGGGAAACAGCGCCGAGTCGAGGTTGAGCGCCATCACGTAGCGCCAGTCGTCCTCGGGAAACTCGTGCGCGGGGTTCATCACGTTGACGATCCCGCCTCCGACGCCGTTGACGAGAACGTCGATCCGACCCAGGCGCTCGACCGTCTCGGCGACCACACGATCCGCGTCGGCCTTGACGGTCACGTCCGCGACGACCGCGACGGAGCCGCCGCCGATCTCCTCGGCTGCCTTGGCAGTTCCCTCCTTCGTGCGTCCGACGACGGCCACGCGCGCGCCGGCCGAGGTGAGTGCTTTCGAAAGCGGGAGCCCGATCCCCCCGGTACCGCCGGTGACGACTGCGACGCGCCCGTCGAGCCGGAACCGCGAGAGCTCATCCGACATTCGTTCCCTCCTGGATGGTTGTCGTCGGGCGACGGTGCCGCGCCCGTGCCACCGTATCCTCGTCGAATGCTGCGCCGGGCGCTGACGCTGTCTCTCTGCCTGTTCGCGAACCAGGCCGGCACGCTCGTCCTGTCGCCGATCCTCGTCTCGGTCGCGCGCGAGTTCGCCGTCTCGACAGCCGCTGCGGGGCAGCTCCGCTCCGTCTCCGGAGCCGTGGCCGGCGTCACCGCGCTCGGCGTGGCGCCGGTTGCCGGACGCATCGGGTTTACGGCGCCTGCTGCTCGCGGGTCTCGCGTTGCTGGCCTGTGCCGCCGCTCTCAGCGCCGCCGCGCCATCGTTCGCCGTTCTCGCCGTCGCCCAGGCAATCCTCGGGGTAGCCGTCGCGGTGCTGCTGTCGGGAGCGGTTGCGGGGGTGACCGCGTGGATCGAGCCCGGGCGTCGTGCCGACGCGCTCTCGATCGTCTTCGGAGGCCAGGCCGCAGCGTGGTTGCTCGGCATGCCGATCGTCGGGCTCGTGGGTGACGTGAGCTGGCGACTGGCGTGGATCGTGCTGCCGCTCGGCTCGGCGGCGATCGCGCTCGTGCTCACCGTCGGGTTGCCTGACGTCCGGCTGCCCGCGTCGAGCGCCGGCGGCGGGATGCGGCTCGTGCTCCGTGACCGCGTCGTGGCCGCCTGGGCGGCCGGCGAGCTGCTCGCGTTCTCGGCCTGGACGGGGATGCTCGTCTACTCGGGCGCGCTGCTGATCGAGTCGTACGGGATCTCGCTGCCGGTGACCGGGCTTCTCCTCGGCCTCGTCTTCGTCGCGTACTTCCCGAGCAGCCTCCTCTTCCGCAGGTGGATCGACCGGGCTCCGGGGCGTCTCCTCGTGACGCTTGCGCTCGCCGCCGCCTGTGTCGCCGCCCTCATCGGGCTCGTTCGCCCGACGGTCTGGGTGTCCGTGCTCCTGCTCGCGGCCTATGTCTTCCTCAACGCGGGCCGCACGATCTCCGGGAGCGCGTTCGGGCTCGACGCGGCGCCGGGCATGGCGGTGACGGCCATGGGCGTCCGCGCGTCGGCCACGCAGTTCGGTTACCTCGTGGGGGGAGCGCTCGGCGGGATCGCCCTGCTCCTCGGCGGCTACCCGGCTCTCGGTCTCACGTTCGCCGCCCTGTACGTCCTCGCCATCGTCCCTCATGCGCTGCTCGTTCTCGTCGCGCCGCGGACGGTAGGCTTGGGGTCGTGAACGACTGGCTCGAGCAGGCGCGGGCCGATCTCGCGGCGGCCGTCGGAGACGACCCGGCCGCACTACCGCTCAGCCGGGCGGACATCGACGAGATCCTCGAGCTGGCGCGGGTGGCCGCGCATGACAGCGGCGCCCGTCCCAATGCGCCCGTTGTCACCTACCTCGCGGGAATCGTGCGTGGGCGGCACCCCGAAACCGACCTTTCGGACCTCGTGAACGCCGTCGTCGGACGCACCCGGGAGGCATGAGCCTGCGAACGCCGCTCTGCGACGCGCTCGGCATCGAGCTGCCGATCGTCCAGGCGCCGGTCGCCGCTTCGCCGGAGCTCACCGCCGCGGTTTCGAACGCCAGCGGTCTGGGGACCATTTAGGCGGGGTGCTGGAACCGAGCAACCTTCGCGAGCTCGTGCGTGCGACCAAGCGCCTCACGGAGGCGACCCGGCGCCCCACGTCGGCGCGGTCCACGAAGCCGGCGGGACCGTGCTCTGCACGATCGGCCGCGCCGCCGACGGGGCGAACGCTCCGGGGGATCGCCGGATAAGGTCCCGCTCGTGGATCTCGCAGGCCGGACAGCGATCGTCACGGGCGCCTCGAACGGCATCGGCCGCTCGACCGCGCTCGCTCTCGCTGATGCCGGTGCCCGCCTGCGATCGGCGCCAGGCGGCGGGATCGGCTCGAAGCCGTGCTCGGAGAGCTTCCGGGCGACGCCCACGTAGCCTTGCCGCTCGACGTGACGAGCCCGGACGAGCTGCGAGCGTTCGTGGACGGCGCGACCGCCGCGCTCGGCTCAGTCGACATCCTCGTGAACAACGCGGGCCTGGCGCTCGGCCGAGC
Source organism: uncultured Thermoleophilia bacterium (assembly GCA_963797645.1). GTDB lineage: Bacteria > Actinomycetota > Thermoleophilia > Gaiellales > Gaiellaceae > CAWCQC01. The sequence continues at coordinate 223,124 of CAWCQC010000017.1, forward strand.
GCCGGTCGTCGAGAGCGAGGAGGACGACGACCGGACGATGCTCGAGACGAACGTCCTCGGCCTGATGCGGATGACGAAGCTCGTCTACCCGCACATGCAGCCCGGGCGTGGGCACATCGTGAACCTCGGCTCCTGGGCGGGCCGCGAGGCGTACCGCTTCGGCTCGGGCTACGTCGTCTCGAAGTGGGGCGTGCGCGTGCTCACCGAGATGCTGCGCAAGGAGCTCGTCGGCGAGATCCACGTGACGACGGTCGATCCGGGAATGGTCGGCGACACCGAGTTCTCCGACGTGCGCTTCAAGGGCGACGTCGACAAGAAGCAGGCGGTGTACCACGGGTGTGAGGTACGTCACGCCGGACGACGTCGCGGACTGCATCCTCTTCGCCGTCACGCGGCCGCCGCACGTCAACATCGACGAGATCGTCCTCAAGCCCCTCCAGCAGGGGAGCCAGGAGCTCATCGTCCGGGACGAGTAGAACGTCGTGACGCAGATCACGATCCTCGAGGGCGCGACGTTCTGCGTGTCGGACGAGTTCGGCGATCTCGGCGAGCCGACGACCGGCTTCTTCGACTCGGACACGCGCTTCCTGTCGCGGCTCCTCCTGACCGTCAACGGTGCCCGGCCGCTCCTGCTCTCGCAGGGAAAGGTCGAGTACTTCTCGTCGGTCTGGTTCCTGCGCAACCCGCCCGTCGGCGGGCTTCGGCCCGACGAGGTCTCGATCGCCCGGCGGCGCTTCGTCGGCGACGGGATGCAGGAGCACGTGATCCTCGTCAACCACGCCGACCGACCGCTCGAGTTCGAGCTGGCGCTCGAGATCGGCACGGACTTCGCCGACATCTTCTCGGTCAAGGCGTTCGATCTCGCGCTCGGAGACCCCGCTCACGCGCTTTCGGGCGAGCTCGTTCCCGCCTTCTTCGACGAGGCGGAGAACGGCTTCCTGTTCAGCGCCGTCGACGAGTTCGACGGCCAGACCCAGGTGCTTCTCTCCCGTCCCGGCGAGATCGAGGGCGGGACGGTCCGCTACCAGGTCGCGCTCGAGCCACGCGAGCGCTGGCAGCTGCGAATCGACGTGTTCGCCGTGCAGGACGGCATGCAGATCCTTCCCCGCCGGGCCGAGCGCCACTTCGGAGACGAGATCGACCGGATTCGCGCCTCCCTCGCGGCCTGGCAGCTCAGGGTGCCGCAGCTGCGTGCGAGCTGGGACGACCTCGGGCGCGCCTTCGGGCGATCGGTGTCCGATCTCGCTTCCCTGCGGATGCGCGGGACCGGCATGCACGGGCAGCTGCCTGCAGCGGGCATGCCGTGGTTCATGGCCGTGTTCGGCCGGGACACGCTCATCACGTGCCTCCAGACGCTGCTCTTCGGGCCGGAGCTCGCCCAGAGCGCTCTCCACACGCTCGCCGAGCTGCAGGCGACGGAGGACGCCGCCGACGATCGACGCCGAGCCCGGGAAGATCGTCCACGAGGTTCGAAACGGCAAGGGAGCCACTCGCGTGGTTCCCGCGCTACTACGGGACGTGCGACGCGACGCCGCTCTACCTGATCCTCCTCTCCGAGGTCTGGCGTTGGACGGACGACACGGGTCTCGTGTCAGAGCTGCGTGCTCCCGCACTGCGGGCGCTCGAGTGGATCGAGACCCACGGAGACCTCGACGGCGACGGCTTCGTCGAGTACCAGCGGCGCTCGGAGGCGGGGCTCGAGAACCAGTCGTGGAAGGACTCGGGCGTGTCCCAGAAGTTCGCCGACGGGCGGCTCGCCGAGTCCCCGATCGCGCCGGTCGAGGTGCAGGGCTACGTCTACGACGCGAAACTCCGCACCGCAGAGCTCGCACGCGAGGTCTGGCGCGACCGCGAGCTCGCCGAGCGGCTCGAGCGGGAGGCTGCGGTAGCTCCGAGAGCGGTTCAACGAGGCGTTCTGGGTCGAGCGGCGCGGCGGCTTCTACGCGCTCGCGCTCGACCGGCACAAGCAGCCCGTCGACTCGCTCTGCTCGAACATCGGCCACCTGTTGATGAGCGGCATCGTCCCGCCCGAACGGGTCGACGCGGTCGTCGACGAGCTGATGGGCGAGGATCTCTGGTCGGGCTGGGGCGTGCGCACGATGTCCCAGGCGGACGCCGGCTTCAACCCGCTCGAGTACCACAACGGGACGGTCTGGCCGCACGACAACTCGTTGATCGCGCTGGGTCTCGCGCGGAGCGGGCGCTGGCCGGAGGCGCAGCGGATCGTCCGGCGCATGCTCGACGCAAGCGTCTACTTCGAGCACTCGCTGCCGGAGGTCTTCGCCGGGTTCTCGCGCGCCGAGACGCCGTTCCCGATCGCCTACCCGACGGCGACCCGACCACAGGCCTGGGCGGCGGGCACGCCGGTGCTGCTGCTGCAGCTCCTGCTGGGCCTCGAGCCCGACCACCGCCGAAACACGCTCGTCTCGCACGCGCCGGAGGAGTTGCCCTCCTGGGTCGGGTCGCTCAAGCTGTCGGGCGTGCGCGCGTTCGGAAAGAGCTGGGACGTCCGACTCGACGGCGGTCGCGTCTCGGTCGAGGAATCGTAGGATCCAGACCGTGCGGATCGGCCTTCTCAGTCCGGTCTGGTTCCCGGTTCCGCCGACGGGCTACGGCGGGATCGAATGGGTCGTGGCCCTGCTCGCGGACGGCCTCGTCGATGCCGGCCACGACGTGACCCTGTTCGCCTCGGGCGACTCGCAGACGAAGGCCGAGCTGCGGCGCGGTGTTCGAGGTGGCGCCGTCCGAGCGAATCGGGCTCGCGCTGCCGGAGCTGTACCACGTCCTCGCCTGCTCGAGCACGCGGAGGAGTTCGACGTCGTCAACGACCACTCGGGCCTTCCTGGTGCAGCGCTCGGCGGTACGGTCAGCACGCCCGTCGTGCACACCGTGCACGGGCCGCTCGACGGCGAGGCCGGGCCGATCTACGGGCAGATCTCGCGGGTCTCACCCGGCGTCGGGCTCGTCTCCCTGTCGATGAACCAGCGCCGGCCGATGCCTGATCTCCCGTGGATCGCCAACTGCCCGAACGCGCTCGACCTCAGCGCCTATCCCGTACAGTCCGCATCGCGGCGACTACCTCCTCTTTCTCGGCCGGCTCTCCGAGGACAAGGGCGCGCATCGCGCCATCGAGGTCGCGCGGGAAGCCGAGCTGCCGCTGAAGATCGCCGGCAAGATGCGCGATCCGATCGAGAAGGAGTACTTCGAGGCGCACGTCCGGCCGAATCTCGGCTGGGGGATCGAGTACCTGGGCGAGGTCTCGCACGAGGAGAAGGTGGACCTGCTCCAGAACGCCCGCGTGACCCTTTTCCCGATCGACTGGGAGGAGCCGTTCGGCCTGGTCATGATCGAGTCGATGGCGTGCGGCACGCCCGTCATCGCCACGCGCTGCGGCGCCGTGCCCGAGGTGATCGAGCACGGCCGCAGCGGCCTCATCGTCGATGCCGCCGCCGAGATGGCCGACGCGATCGTCGCCGCCGACGAGCTCGATCCCCTGGAATGCCGCGCCTACGTCGAGGAGCGCTTCTCCGCCGAGCGGATGGTCGCCGACTACGTCGGCGCGTACGAGACGGCGCTCGAGCGTGCAACCGTGTAGACCGTGCGGAAGGGGTTGCTACGGCCCTAGAGAGGATCTTCACCGTGCGGCTCGAGCGCGTCGGGAAGACGGCGACGATGTTCCGCGTGCCGTTCGACCTGAAGCAGGCCTTCGGGCGCGCACGGCCGCCGGTGCGCGTGACGATCCGGGACCACACGTGGCGCACCACGCCGGGAATCTACGACGGAGTCGGACACGTGGTCGTGAACCGGGCGGTCAAGAAGGCGACGGGTGTGGACGCGCCCGACGAGGTCGAGGTGTCCATGCAGCTCGACTCGGAGCCACGCACCGTGCGCGTACCCGCAGACCTGCAGGCGGCGCTCGCCGGGGACCCGGAGGCGAAGGCAGCGTTTGCCCGGCTTTCGTTTTCACATCGCCGGGAGTACGCGGAATGGGTGAAGCAGGCGAAGCGGCCCGAGACTCGACAGCGCCGGATCGCCGCCACGGTCGAGCGCGTCCGGGCCGGCAAGCCGCAGCGCTGATGGCCGGAAGCGGGGAAGCCGCGTCACGGTGCCGGCGGAGCGTAGGGGCGGGTCCTGACCCGCCCCATGCCGTCTCGCTCTAGTGGCGGAAATGGCGGCGGTGGGTGAAGACCATCGCCGCACCCGCCTGGTCGACCGCGGCGACCACGTCGTCGTCCCGCTTCGAGCCGCCCGGTTGGATGATCGCCGTGACGCCCGCGTCGAGCGCGATCTGCGGGCCGTCGGGAAACGGGAAGAACGCGTCCGAGGCGAGCGCCGCGCCGGCCAGGTCGTGACCGTGCTCGCGTGCCTTCGCGACTGCGATGCGAACGGCGTCGACCCGGCTCATCTGCCCGGAGCCGACCCCGATCGTCGCGCGACCGCGGGCGATGACGATCGCGTTCGACGTGACGTGCTTGACCGTGCGCCAGGCGAGTAGCAGATCCTCCCAGGCCGCCTCGTCCGGCCGGGCATCCGTCACGATCTCCATCGCCTCCCGCTCGTCGGGCGCGGTGTCTGCGTCCTGGACGAGGAAGCCACCGGCGACGCGCTTGTAGTTCGCGGGCGGCAGCAAGCGGCGCGTCCCCGGCGAGGATGCGCAGCGCCTCCTTCTCACGGAGCAGCGCGAGCGCCTCGTCCGAGAACGCAGGCGCGAGGAGCACCTCGACGAACTGCGCGGCGAGACGCTCTGCGAGCCGCTGCTCGACCGGCCGGTTGAGGACGACGATCCCCCCGTAGGCCGAGACCGGATCCGAGGCGAGCGCCTTCGCATACGCGTCCTCGATCGTGTCGGCGACGGCAGCGCCGCACGGATTCGCGTGCTTGACGATGACGCAGGCGGGGCCGTCGAGCTCGTCGGCGAGACGGCGCGCGCCCGCGAGGTCGTTCAGGTTGTTGAACGAGAGCGTGCGGCCGCCCAGCTGCTGGACATCCGTCAGGAGGTGGACACCGGCGCCCTGCTCGACGTAGTAGGCAGCGCGCTGGTGGGGATTCTCGCCGTAGCCGAGCTCGAGCTCCCGGTCGAGAGCCAGCGCGATTCGCTGTGGGAGCGGCTCGCCATCCTGCAGCCAGCGGAGAATCGCCGCGTCGTAGGCAGCGGTATGCGCGAAGGCTGCTGTCGCGAGGCGGCGCCTCGTCGCGTCTGTAAGCGTGCCGCGCTCGCGCAGCTCGGCGAGCACGCCGTCGTACTGCGAAGCGCTCGTCACGACGCCGACGCTTGCGTGGTTCTTGGCGGCCGCCCGGATCAACGCCGGGCCGCCGATGTCGATCGTCTCGACTGCCCGGCTGCTCGACGAAGGGATAGAGGTTCACGACGACGAGGTCGAACGGCTCGATGCCGTGGGTCTCGAGGTCGCTCCGGTGCGATTCCCTGGAGCGGTCGGCGAGGATGCCACCGTGGATCTTCGGATGAAGGGTGACCACTCGGTGGTCGAGCATCTCGGGCACCCCGGTCACCTCTTCCACCGTCACCACCGGCAGGCCCGCAGCTTCGATCGCATGTGCCGTCCCGCCCGAGGAGACGAGCTCGAAGCCGAGCTCGGCGAGGCCGCGCGCGAGCTTCTCGAGGCCGGTCTTGTCGTAGACGGAGAGGAGCGCGCGGCGGGTCACTGGCGCGAACGTAAACGCTCGGTGAGGAGTTGTCGAGCGACCTGCGGCAGCAGCCGGTGTTCTACCGCATGGAGTCGCTCGAGCAGCGTCTCTGGGGTGTCGCCCGGGAGAATCGGGACGCTCTCCTGAGCCAGGATCGGTCCGGTGTCGACACCTTCGTCGACTTCGTGCACCGTGACGCCGGTCTCGGGCGCCCGCGCCGCGAGCGCATCGGTGACAGCCTGGGTTCCCGGAAACGCCGGCAGCAGCGACGGGTGGACGTTGATCACCCTCCGCGAGAACCTCGCCAGGAAGCCTGCTGTGAGGAGCTGCATGTAGCCGGCGCAGACGACGAGCTCGACACCCCGTTCGGCGAGCCAGCTCGCCATTGCCCTGTCGCGCTCGTCGCGCGAGCTGAAGGCGTCGAGCTCGAACACGGCATGCGGAACTCCGGCTGCCTCGGCACGCTCGAGGGCGTAGGCCCCGGCAACGTTGCTCGCCACGGCGACGACCGGCAGCTCTGCGTCGAGCAGGGCCTGGAGATTCGTCCCAGAGCCCGAGACGAGAACGCCGATCAATCCGCGAAGGCGACGCCGTCGACGCCCGCCTCGACCCGGCCGATCACCGCTTCGCCGGCCAGCGCGGCCTGAGCGGCCGGCACGATCGCGCAGTAGCCGATCCCGAGATTGAAGACCCGACGCTGCTCCTCCTCGGGCACGGCGTGAGCATCGAGCCAGGCGAACGCCGCGGGACGGCTCCATGCCGCCGGGTCGATCACCGCTCCGAGGCCCTCCGGGCAGCACTCGGGCGAGGTTCCCCGGGATCCCGCCGCCCGTAATGTGGGCGAGCCCCCGCACGTCGCAGCGCTCGCGAAGCCCGCGAACGTCAGCGAGGTAGAGGCGCGTGGGCCGAAGCAGCAGCTCCGCGTCGACCGGGCAGTCCCCGAGTAGGCGCCTGACGAGCGAGAAGCCGTTCGCATGGAGCCCCGATGACGGAAAGCCCAGGATTACGTCGCCCGCCTCGACGTGCGAGCCGTCGATCAGCCGTTCTCGTGTGACGAGGCCGACGCAGGTACCGGCGAAGTCGAGCTCGCCGTCGCGGTAGACGCCCGGCATCTCGGCGCTCTCGCCGCCGAGAATCGCACAGCCGGCCTCACGGCAGACCGAGGCGGCGCCTTCGACGAGCTCGACGACATCGGCGAGCTCCAGCCGGTGGGCGGCGACGTAGTCGAGGAAGAAAAGCGGGTCGGCGCCGGTCGTGAGGACGTCGTTGATGCAGTGGGCCGCGAGATCGGCACCCGCCCACCCGAGCCGGCCGGCGCTGCGCTGGAGGACGATCTTCGTTCCGACACCGTCCGTCGAGGCCGCGAGGAGGCGGGTGTCGTCGAGCGCGTACAAGCCCGCGAAGTCCCCCAGGCCGCCGACCACCGCATCCGTCCGAGTCGAGCCGACAGCCGCGGCCAGGCGCTCGACCACCGCTTCGGCCTTCGCGAGGGAGACGCCCGACTGCTCGTAGGTGTTCTCCGTCACGGCACGTATCCTAACGAGCGGGATTCGACAGCCTGTACAATCCCGCGCCCGAAAATGCTCACGGTTCAGGACATTGTGGCGATGTCGGCTCTCGGGCTCGACGCGGCCGCGGGTTCGGAAGGGCTCGGCCGGGAGGTTCGCTGGCTGCACGCCTCCGAGCTCCCCGATCCCACCCCGTGGATGAGCGGCGGCGAGCTCCTTCTGACGACCGGTCTGGGGATGGGTACGAGCACCCGAAGTCAGAAGGCGTACCTTCGCCGGCTCTCCGAGCGGGGTGTCGCCGCGCTCGGCTTCGGGCTCGGCTTCGGCCACGACGAGGTTCCCGAGGCGATCGTCGGCGAGGCGAACCGGCTCGGCTTTCCGATCCTGACCGTGCCGTACGAGGTGCCGTTCATCGCGATCTCGAAGGCCGTGTTCTCCCACCTGGCGAGCGAGCAGCTCGAGAGCGTCACGCAGGCGCTCGAGGTTCACGAGCGCCTCGCCCAGGCGATCGTGCACGGCAGAGGCCTCCAGGCGCTGCTCGCCATCCTGTGCAACCATCTGAACTGCAGTCTCGCTCTCGTCGACGAGAACGGCCGCGTGCTGGCCGAGCGCCACGCTCGCAAGCGCCTCTCGTTCGAGGATGGCATCGAGCTCCCCGTACTCGCCGACGACGAGATGGCCACGCTTAGGGCCGCGCGAGAGCGCGTCGAGTTCGGCGAGTACGACCTGCTCGTCCTCCACCACGGGCAGACCGCGCTCGCGTTCGAGCTCTCCAAGCGCCACGCCGTCTCGGCGGCAGAGCTGCGGCTTGCCGGTGATCTGCTCGACGATCTCGAGCACGAGCGCCTGTCGGAGCGGGAGACCGCCCGCAGAATGGCCGCCTTCGGGCTGGAGCCCTCGCGTGACTACGCCGCGCTCCTGGCCGTGCCGATCAACGGATTGACGGCGGAGCGGTTGAGGCTGTCGGTGGCTCGGACCCTCGACCGTCGCGCGGTCCGGTACCTCTCGACGGCGCGCAGGGACAAGGCGGCGTTCCTGGTCGAGGCGGCGAGCGAGGAGGCCGTCCTCGCGCTCGCCCGGAAGATCGTCGACGGAGAGCCTGGGACGCGCATCAGCATCGGCCGCCCCGGGCAAGGGCGAGCGCTGGGAAGGAGCCTGCTCGAGGCCCGGGCGGCGCTGGACGCTTCGACGCTGCCGGTCGCCTCCTACCACGATCTCGGTTCCCTCGAGCTCCTCCTCAACCTTCCCGACGCCGCTCTCGAGGCGTTCGTCGACCGCGTGCTCGGGCGTGCCGCCGACAACGCCTGGCTCATCGAGTCGCTGACCGCCCTGCTCGAGTCGGGCTGCCGCTGGAGCGAGGCGGCCGACCGGCTCGGCGTGCACCGCCATACGCTGCGCTACCGGATGGAGCGGCTGCGCGAACAGACTGGCCGGCATCCGGACGACCCGGAGCAGCGCATGGAGCTCTGGCTCGCGGTCAAGGCGAGCCAGGCGCTCGCCGCGCGCCGGGAGCGGGCGCCGGTCTAGCTCGCTTCGCCGCCTGCATGAGAGACCGCCTCGCCTACGGCGTCCTGCTCGCTGTCGGCATCGTCGACGCGATCGGCTACGGGATCATCGGCCCGATCGTGCCGGCCATCTCCGAGGCGACCGGAGCCGGGCCCGCCGTCATGGGCGCGCTCGTCGCGATGTTCGGGATCGGCTTGGTGATCGGATTCTGGTTCGCGGGCAAGGGCGTGCAGCGAACGAGCCCGATGGCGGTGATCGTCGCCTCGCTCCTCCTGAGCGCCGTCGCCGCTGCCGGCTTCCTGCTCGCGCCGAGCCTGCCGATCTACTTCGCGGCGCGGTTCCTGATGGGCTTCGCGGCCGGTGGCCTGTGGCTCGGCGCCGCGTTCGCGGCCATGGAGCGATGGCCGGGTGACGAGTACCGGCGGCTCAGTGGGCTGATGGCCGTCTACTCCGCCGGTGCGATTGCGGGGCCTGCGCTCGCGGGTGTCGGTGGGATCCGCGGGCCGTTCGCCCTCTACATCGGTCTCGTCGTGCTCGTGACGCTGCTTCTGCCGCTGCTCGGTGCGCCGCACGTGCACGCGCCCGCGTTCCGATCCGACCGGGCCGTTCTGCGGAATCCCTCGTTCGGCGTCTCGACCGCGGCGATCACGCTGGTAGCAGTGACCATCGCGACCTTCGACGGCGTGTTGCCGCTGCACTTCGATGAGCGCCTCGGCCAGAGCGGCATCGCGGCGCTGTACGCCTGCGCCGGCATCGTCATTGCGCTCGCGACGGTCCTGGCTGCACGGCTCGAGATGCGCCGCGCCGTGGTTGCCGGGACGATCCTGATCGTGGTCGGCCTGAGCCTGGCGGGAGCCACCGGCGAGCTCTGGTGGTGGGTGATCGCGGTCGCGCTGGCAGCGGTCGGGTTCGGTTTCGACCAGACCGGCTCGCTCGGATTCCTGCTCGACGCCGTAGGGCCCGAACGAATGATCCTCGCGATGGTCGTCTGGTCGCAGGTCTTCGCGATCGGCTACCTCGTCGGTCCGTTGCTCGGCGGGCTCGTCGCGGAGACGCTCGGGTACGGCGCGCTCGTGCTCGTGCCGCTCGTGTTCGCCCTCGCGGTCTTCGCGACGCTCGCACGCGCGACGCGACGCGCAGCGATCAGCTCACCCGGTTGAGAACCAGCCGCTCGCGCAGGAAGGGAAGCGGCACCGACGGGTTGTCCGAGTCGATCTCGCGGCCGAGCCGGTGCCCGTCGAAGATCGCGTCCGCGATCATCCGCGGCGAGACGCAATCACCTATGCGGAAGAGCCCCTCGACGCCCTCGGCCGCGAGCGCGTCTCGATCGGCAGCGAGCTCGGCATACACCGACTCGTTCGAGAGTCGCTGGGTGACGAGCACGACTCCGTCGACCTCGAGGGCGAACGGGTCGCCGAACTCGTCCGACCCGGCGATGCCCGCCGACTCGATCCGCTCGACGATGGCCGAGCGGTGCATGCACACGCCCGCCGCGTGGAGGCGCTCTCGCAGAAGCGGCCCCTCGAGAGTCTCGTCGCACACAGGCGCGATCTGCTCGCAGAGCGTGACGAGCTCGACCTCGAAACCCTCCCCGGCGAGGAGCTCGGCCATGCCCGCCCCGGTGAAGTACCCCTCGCAGTCGTAGACCGCAACGCGGTTGCCGGGCGGGCGCTTCCCGTCGACCATCAGCTGCTCGGGGGTCAGCACGTGTGGAAGCGAGGCGTCGGCTCCCGGGATCGGCTCGTGCGTCGCCGCGTTGAGCCCGTTCCCGGCCCAGTGCGCGCCCGTGGCGCACACGACGATCTCGGCGCCGTACTCCCGGATCTCCCGCGCCTCCAGGCGCACGCCGGTGATCACCTCGACGTTGCTCAGCTTCTCGAGCTGGATCCGCCGCCAGTTCACGACCCGGGCCCACTCTCCGAGGCCCGGAAGGCTCGGGATCCACCGCATCGCGCCCCCGAGCTCGCGCTCCGCCTCGACGAGGTGAACCCGGCGCAGGCCGCGCTTGCCGAGGACGATCGCGCACTCCATCCCGGCAGGCCCGGCGCCGACGACGAGCACGTCGCGGTCGGCGTTGGTCGCCTGCTCGAACTGCTCCGGGTGCCAGCCGCGCCGGTACTCCTCACCCGCCGTAGCGTTCTGCGTGCAGCCCATGTGGTGCCCGGACTCCGACTTCAAGATGCAGACGTTGCAGCCGATGCACTCGCGGACTTCCCCGTAGCGGCCTTCCTCGATCTTGCGGGGCAGGAACGGGTCGGCGATCGAAGGCCTGGCCGCGCCGATCAGGTCCCAGACGCCGCTCGCGACCACCTCGGCCATGCGATCGGGATTCGTGAATCGCCCGACGCCGACGATCGGCTTGGCCGTCGCCTCCCGAACACGGCCCGTCCACTCGAGCTGGAAGCCCTCCGCGAAGAACCGGGACGCACCCGAGTCGAGCGACCACTCGGCGATCGAGCCCACGTTCACGTCCCAAAGGTCGACGAGCGGGTCGGCGAGGCGGACGAACTCGAGCGCCTCGTCGATGTCGATTCCGGGGCACAGGGCGACGCCGATCCGGACGGCGATCGCGCATTCGCCTCCGACCGCCTCACGAACCGACTCGAGGGTCTCGATCCACATCCGGGCGCGGTTCTCGAGCGAGCCGCCGTACGCGTCGCTGCGCTTGTTGTAGAACGGCGACAGGAACTGCGTCAGCAGATAGCTGTGTCCGCCGTACACGTAGACGATGTCGAAGCCCGCGTCGCGCGACCGCTGCGCGGCGTGCACCCAGTCGGCCTGCACGCGGCGGATGTCGTCGAGCTCCATCGCCTTCGGCACCAGGAACGGGTCGTAGTCGCTCGCGATCTGCGACGGCGCTATCCCGTGCCAGCGGCTCGCGCGCCGCGTGGCGTGGGCGCCCGTATGGGTCAGCTCGATGCCCGCGAGCGCGCCGTGCCCGTGGGCCGCGTCGGCCATGAGGGCCAGGTTCGCCATGTCGTCCTCGTCGAGGAGCTGGGACGAGACGAACGGGGATTCGTCCGAGTCGGCGGAGACGGGGGCGTACTCGGTGCAGACGGCAGCCCAGCCGCCCTCCGCCTTCATGCCGCGATGCGCCGCCTGCGAGCCGGGCTTCTGCGTGCCGTAGCCGGTGCAGTGCGGCACCTGATAGAAGCGGTTGCGCAGCGTCTTCGGCCCGATCCGAACCGGCTCGAACAGGATGTCGTGCTTCGGGTCGCGACTCACCGGCCGGAGTCTACGGCCGAACCGCCGCTGTTACGCGACGGTGGCGGCGACGCTGTCGAGCGCCGCTGCGAAGCCGGCTGTCAGCTCGTCGAGCTGCGCCCGTTCGATGATGAGCGCGGGGGAGACCTGGAGTGCGCCGCCGAGGAGCGTGCGGGTCATCACTCCTGCCTCACGGGCCGCCATGGCGAGCTGATCGGGAAGCGTCGGGTCGTCTGCGATGAGCGCCGGATCGGGCTGGATCGCGGCCACGACGCCGAGCCCGGATCGGATCTCGGTGACGATCGGATGATCGGCGAGCGGGGCGAGCGCCTCGGTGAGCTCGGATTCGAGGCCTGCGGGCCCGGCCTGGTAGGTCCTCCCGCTCCATGATGTCGAGATTCGGATGGGCGGCGGCGGTTGCGGTTGCGTGTCCGGAATACGTGTAGCCGTGGCGCCAGACACCGGCCGCGCTCGACGACCAGAACGGCTCGGAGACGCGCGCGCCGACGATGACGCCTCCGAGCGGCACGTAGCCGGACGTGATCCCCTTCGCGAACGTCACCATGTCGGGGTCGAGGCCGAAGCGCCGGCTGGCGAACCAGTCGCCGACCCGTCCGTACCCGCAGATCACCTCGTCGGCGACGAACAGGACGTCGCGCTCGCGGCAGATCCGGCGAGCCTCCTCGAGGTAGCCGGGAGGCGGTAGCAGGACTCCTCCAGCGCCGATGATCGGCTCGCAGAAGAACGCGGCCACGCGGCCCTCGCCCTCGGCGTCGATCGCCGCCGCCAGCGCCTCCGTCGAGTTCCACGGGACCTGCAGCGTGTCGCCGACGAGCGTTCCGAGGCCGACCCTGAACACGTCGGCGCCGGCGAGGCTCGTGCCGTAGGCGGCCATACCGTGATAGGCGCGCTCGCGCGAGATCACGACCGTTTTCTCGGTGTGGCCCATCAGGCTCCAGTAGCGGCGCGACAGCTTGGCAGCCGTCTCGATTGCCTCGGCGCCGCCGCTCGTGAAGAAGATGCGCGCGTCGTCCATCGGCGCGATCTCCGCGATCCGGTCCGCGAGCGCCGTCGTCGTCGGCGTGGACAGGTCGCCGTACGAGGAGTACGAGGGCACCTTTCGCATCTGGGCAGCGACGGCGTCGACGATTTCCTCTCGTCCGTAGCCCACGTTGCAGTACCAGAGCCCGGCGGACGCGTCCAGATACCGGCGGCCGTCGGTGTCCCAGAGCCAGACGCCTTCTGCCCGGTCGATGAGGAGCTCGCCCGTCTGGGAGATCGCGTGCATGTCCGCGACCGGGTGCCAGAAGCGCGTCATCGACAGGAGGGTACAGGAGGTGTTGAATCTCGCGTATGGATCTCGTCAACCCACTTGTCCGGCGCATGGTCGAGGACGGCGAGGCGGACCCGGAAGGATTCTGGGCGCGGGCGGCGGCCGAGCTGCCGTGGTTTCGAGGCTGGGATGCGGTCTTCGAGCCCGACCCGCCCACGTTTCGCTGGTTCGCCGGCGCGCAGACGAACATTGCCTGGCAGTGCCTCGACCACCACGTAGGGCGCGGCCGCGGCGGGCATGCGGCGCTCGTCTACGCCAACGAGCGCGGCGAGCGCCGCGTGCTCACGTACGCACAGCTCCGTCACGAGGTCGAGCGGGTAGCGGCCGGCCTGCGCGCGCTCGGGCTCGGAGTCGGTGACCGCCTGACGATGTACATGCCCCTCTGCCCCGAGGCGGTGGTCGTCATGCTCGCGACGGCCAGGATCGGCGCGATTCACTCCGTCGTGTTCGCGGGGTTCGGCGCCGGGGCGCTCGCTGACCGGATCCGGGCGAGCGGTTCCCGGCTGGTCGTCACCGCCGACGTGACCTACCGCAAGGGCACGGACGTGCGCCTGAAGGAGATCGTCGATGCCGCCCTCGAGCTCTCGGGCGAGGGGGTCGAGCACGTCGTCCTGCTTCGTCGGAGCGACGAGCACGTCCCGATGGTCTCCGGACGCGACCTGGCGTGGGATGACCTCCTGGCGGCGGGAGAGGGACAGGATGGTGGCCACGCGATCCTCGAGGCCAACGAGCCCGCCTGGATCCTGGCAACCTCGGGGACGACGGCCACGCCGAAGCTGACGGTGCAGCGCCACGGCGGCTACGCCGTCGGCATCCACGCGATGGCGCGCTGGTGCTACGGCCTGCACGAGGACGACGTGTGGTGGTCCACCTCCGACATCGGCTGGGTCGTCGGCCACAGCTACATCGTCTACGCGCCGCTCCTCGTCGGCTGCACGACGGTGGCCTACGAGGGGGCGATCGACCACCCGGTTCCCGACCTGCTCTGGCGGCTGGTGGAGGAGCTCGGCGTGACCGGCCTGTTCACGTCTCCCACCGCGGCACGGCTGCTCATGCGCTACGGCGGCGAGGAGCCGGACGCTGACATCTCGTCCCTCGAGCGCGTGCTGTGCGCCGGCGAGGTGCTGAACGCCCCGGCATGGGAGTGGCTTCAGAAGACCGTCCTGCGAGACCGGATCCCCGTGATCGACCACTACTGGCAGACGGAGACCGGCGGGCCCGTGCTCGGCAACCCGTACGGGATCTCGTTGCTGCCGATCAAGCCCGGGTCGGCGGGCATCGCGTTGCCGGGAGTCGACGCGGCCGTCGTCACGCCCGAGGGCGAGCCGTGCGCTCCGAACGAGAAGGGTGTGCTCGTCATCCGCCGGCCGTTTCCCAGCATGACCGCGGAGGTGTGGGGCGAGCCCGAGCGCTACGGCCGCGACTACTGGGAGCGCATCCCCGGCGTCTACTACACCGGCGATTCGGCGCACGTCGACGAGGACGGCTACGTCTGGGTCGCCGGCAGGTCCGACGAGGTGATCAAGATCGCCGCGCACCGGATCGGAACGATCGAGGTCGAGACGGCGTTCCTCACGCACCCGGCCGTTGCCGAGGCCGGTGTGACCGGCTGCCCGACGAGATCCGGGGCGAGGTGATCGCCGCCTTCGTCGTGCTCAAGCAGGGGCACGAGGACTCGGAAGGGCTGCGCCGGGAGCTCCTCCAGACGGTGCGCCGCGAGCTCGGGCCAGTGGCCGTCATCGGCGACCTCACGATCGTGCAGGCGCTGCCGAAGACTCGCAGCGGCAAGATCATGCGCCGGGTGCTGAAGGCGGTCGTTACGGGCCAGGATCCGGGCGATGTGGCGACGATCGAGGACGAGGGCTCGGTCGATGAAGCGCGCCAGGCCTGGCAGGAGCTCAAGAGAGAGTCCCCGGGCTGAGCACACGCGTCTAGGATCGCGCCTGTGGAGCGAGTAGACGCGATCGTCATCGGCGGCGGAGCGATGGGCACCGCCTGCGCCCGCTCGCTCGGGGAGCGTGGCGTCGACACGGTGCTCCTCGAGCAGTTCGAGATCGGACACCGGCGCGGCTCCTCGCACGGGCCGACGCGGATCTTCCGGCTCGCCTACCCGCAGCCCGACTACGTCCGCCTCGCACGGCGAGCGCTCGACGCGTGGCGCGAGCTCGAGGACGCCGCAGGCGAGGAGCTGCTCGTCATGACCGGGGGCCTCTACGCCGGCGAATGGGCGGAGGAGTGCGGCCATGCTCTGGCCGCATGCGGAGTTCCGCGGGAATGGCTTCCCGCCGCCGAAGCCGCGGAGCGCTTCCCGGGCGTCGCGCTCGACGGGATACGAACGCCTCCTCTATCAGGAGGACGGCGCCGTGTGCCTCGCGGAACGAACCGTGTGGGCTCAGGCCAGGCTGGCTCGCCGGGCGGGGGTCGACGTCAGGGAGCGGGCGGAGGTGATCCACATCGCCGTCGCCGACGACCTGATCACGGTCGAGACCGAGGCCGGAGCCGTGTCCGCTGAAACGGCCGTCGTCGCCGCCGGCTCGTGGGCCGGAGGGCTTCTCTCCGAGCTTGCGGTCGACCTGCCGCTGCGGCCCACGTTCGCCCAGGTGAGCTACTTCGCGCCCCGATCGGGCGCCGCGGACGGAGGCGCTACCGACGTTCATCGAGTCCGACCTCCTGGGCGGCGGGCTCGGCTCCGGCGGGTACTGGATCCCGCCCGTCGCAGGCGAGACCGAGCTGAAGGTCGGCGACGGCACGCCCGGGCACACGGTCGATCCGGCGGAGAGCCCGTACGACGTCGACGGCGGCCGTGCAGCGCGTGACTCCGAGTGGGTCAGTCGCCGTGCACCCGGGTTCCTTCCCGAGCCGACCCACCACGACACGTGCATCTACACCATGACCCCCGACGAGGATTTCGTGATCGAGCGGGTCGGCAGGATCGTCATCGGCTCGGCCTGCAGCGGGCACGGCTTCAAGTTCGCGCCGCTGATCGGCGCCGCGCTCGCCGATCTCGTCACCGGCGCCGATCCCGGCCTCCCCGACGCGCGCTTCTCCTCTCGCCGGGCGTCCCTCATCGCGGGGTAGGCTGGCCGAATGGTGCAGACGCGCACCGCCCGTGCCGGCGGGCACCTCGTCGTGGAGTCGCTCGAGGCGCTCGGCGCCGACACGGTCTTCGGACTGCCGGGAATTCACGCGCTCGGGATCTGGGAGGCGCTCCGTACCAGCCGGCTGCGGAGCATCGCGTTCCGATCCGAGTTGAACGCCGGCTTCGCCGCCGACGGGTACGCCCGGGTCAGCGGCCGGCCCGCGCCGCTCGTTCTCTCGACCGGTCCCGGCGCCCTGATCTCGCTCGCCACGTTGATGGAGGCGGCGAGCTCGCACGTTCCGGTCGTCGCGGTCGCCTCCCAGATCCCGAGCGAGCTCGTCGGCCGCGGCCGCGGCTACCTCCACGAGCTGCCCGACCAGCTCGCATCCTTCGCGCCGGTCGTGAAATGGGCCGCTCGGGCGTCATCGTCGGACGAGATCCCCGAGCCTGCTGGCGGAGGCCTGGCGGCGTTCGCTGACGCCTCCGACCGGGCCGGTGTTCGTCGAGGTGCCGGTCGACTTCCTGACGGGCGAGGCCTCGCTGCCGCCCGTCGCCGAGCTGGACGGCACGCCCGAGACGCTGCCGCTCCCGTCCGAGTCCGACCTCGCCGAGGCGGCGCGCATCCTCGCGGAGGCTGAGCGCCCGGTGGTGTGGGCGGGCGGCGGCGTCCTTCGCGCCGGCGCCTGGGACGGGCTCCTCGCGCTTGCCGAGCGGCTCGACGCGCCGGTGGTGACGACGTTCATGGGCAAGGGGGCGTTCCCGGAGGATCACCCGCTGTTCGCAGGCTCGGCGTGCTACGACCCGAGCCAGCGCCGGGTGCTGGAGAGCGCGGACGTGCTCCTCTGCGTGGGCTCCGAGCTCGGGTCCGAGACGACCTACGACTACTCGCTCGCCCCGGCCGGCCGCATCGTCCAGATCGACGCAGCGCCGGAGCGGATCGGGGCCACGTATCCGGCGCTCGGGCTCGTCGGCGATGCCGGGCCGGTCGCTCGCGGAGCTACTGCCCGGCTCGGAGCAGGGCGCGCGGGACGGTGCGAGCCGGGCTGCCTCGGCCAGGCAGCACGTCGAGGACGGCCTCGCCGGCAGCCGGCTTCGACCTCGAGCTCGGCCTGCTCCGGACGATCCGGGCTGCCCTGCCGCGCGATGCCGTGCACGCGTGGGACATGACCATCCTCGCGTACGACGGTTCCTGCTACTTCCCGGCGCTCTCGCCACGCCGCTACCTCTATCCGCTCGGCTCGGGAACGCTCGGCTACGCGTGGCCGGCCGCGCTTGGCGCGGAGGCCGCGCTCCCGGAAGACGCCGGTGCTCGCGGTGGCCGGCGACGGCGGCATCCACTACGGGCTCGACCGAGCTGGCGACCGCCCGGCAGTACGGGCTGGACGCGAAGCTCCTGCTCGTCGACGACGGCGGCTACGGCGTCCTCCGCGAGTACCAGGAGGGGGCGTACGGCGAGACGCACGCGGTCGATCTCGTCCAGCCCGACTTCGTCGCCGTCTGCGACGCGTTCGGCGTGCCCGTGCGGGCCTCGTCGCCGGAGAGCCTGGCAGCCGATCTCGCGTGGGCGTTCGCGACCGAGGGCCCGGCGGTGGTCGTCCTGAAGACGCCGGTTCGCTGGATCCAGCCGTGACCGACTGGTCGGCGCTCGTCAAGCCCTCGCTCGTGGGCGTCCTCCCCTACGACCCCGGCGAGAGCGTCAGCCGAGCTGAGGGCGCGCTACGGCCTCGACCGGGTGTGGAAGCTGAACTGGAACGAGGATCTGTTCGGCCCGCTGGACGGCGTGCTCGACGCGGCGGCCGCGGAGCTCGCGAACACCTGGATGTATCCGGAGCAGGCCTACGCCGACCTCCGGCGGGCGGTCGCAGGCTGGCTCGGCGTCTCGCCGCGAGCAGGTCGTTCCCGCCCACGGAATCCAGGCACTCGTCGGAATGGTCGTCGCCGCGTTCGTGACGACCGGGCCAGTCGGTGGTCGTTCCGGCTCCGACCTACGGCCTCTACGCGCAGGTCTGCGCGGCGGCGGGCGCGAACGTCGTGCGCGTGCCGGTCGCGACGACCTCGCGCATCGATCTCGAGGCCGTGGCCCGGGCGGCTGACGGAGAGCCGGCGCCCGGCTCGTCTGGATCGCGGACCCGAACAACCCGACCGGCGCGGTCGTGACGCCGAGCCGAGTGGCGCGCGTTCTTCGACGCGCTGCCGACTGGTTGCGTCGCGGTCGTCGACGAGGCCTACGCGCGAGTACGTCGACCCTGCTGCGCGCGTCGTGCGTGAGCCCGACGTCCAGACGGCCGGCCGGTGCTGCTCCTGCGCACGTTCTCGAAGATCTTCGGCCTCGCGGGGCTGCGGCTCGGCTATGCCGTTGCGGCGAGGAGCTCGCCGTCCTTCCTCGACGTCGTGCAGGAGCCGTTCAACGTCAACCGCGCCGCGCTCGCCGCCGGGCGCGCGAGCCTGCGCGACCCGTCGCTCGTCGAGGGGCGACGCCTGCGTCGCCGTGGCCGCGCGGGAGCTTCTTGCCCGTCGTCTCCGCGAGGCCGGCGCGGAGCCCCTCCCGTCCGAGGCCAACTTCCTGCTCGTCCGCCTGGGGGCGGACGACGTCCGGCTGACCGACGTGCTCGCCCGCCGCGGATATCCTGATCCGAGCCGGCAGCGACTTCGGCCTTGCGGGCTACGCGCGGATCACCGTCGGACCGCCCGACGTGATGGAGGGCGTTGCCGCCGCGATTACCGATGAGCTCGCGAATCTCTAGACTCGGCGGCCGATGACAGCCGCGGAGTCGAGCACCGACGTCCTCGTCGCCGGCGCCGGGCCCGGTCGGGCTCACGGCGGCCTGCGAGCTCCGGCGGCGCGGCGTCGACTGCCGCATCGTCGATCGCTTGACGGAGCCGCCGCAGTACGCGAAGGCCGTCGGGATCCAGCCGCGCACGCTCGAGCATCTGGGAGGCATGGGCTTCGCTGCGACCGCGCTCGACGCCGCGATCGAGCTGCGCGGGATGATCATGCTCGTCAACGGGCAAGGAGACGTTGCGCCTCGAGCTGACGCTGCCGCCCGAGGTTCCCTACAGCTTCTTCGCGCCTGCCCCAGTACGAGACCGAGCGGCTGCTGGCTGACCATCTCTCGCGGCCTCGGCGGCGAGCGTCGAGCGCGGCGTCGAGCTGACGTCGTTCGAGCAGGACGCGGAGGGTGTCACCGCCGTGCTCGCCGGTCCCGCGCGGCGAGGAGACGGTTCGCGCCGCGCTATCTCGTCGGCTGCGACGGCGCGCACAGCGTCGTCCGCAAGAGCTCGGCCTCTCCTTCGAGGGGGGCGCCTTCCCGGAGGAGTACATGCTCGGCGACGTCGAGGTCGACTGGTCGATGCCGCGCGGCTATGGCATCCGCTCCATGCACCAGACGGACGACGGCGCGACCGACGACATCCTCGTCTGCATCCCGCTGCCGGGCCACGGCCGGTACCGGATGTCGATGCTCGTCCCGCCCGAGCTCGCTGCGCCGGCCGACGCGCCGGACGGCGTCGAGCACGGCTTCGTTGCCGATCGGCCCGCGCCGACGCTGGCCGACATCCAGGCCGTGCTCGATCGGCTCTCGCCCGAGCCGACGGTCGCTCGCAACCTGCGCTGGTCGTCGATCTTCCGCATCAGCCACCGCATCGTCGACCGCTACTCCGACGGTCGCGTCTTCGTCTGCGGCGACGCGGCGCACATCCATCCCCCGACGGGCGCGCAGGGGATGAACACCGGCATCCAGGACGCCATCAACCTGGCCTGGAAGCTCGCGCTGGCGGTCCGCGGGGCTGCCGCGCCCGGGCTGCTCGACAGCTACGACGCCGAGCGGCGGCCGGTCGGCGAGGAGGTGGTCGGCCGGACGGTGCGCCACGCGCGCGAGGACTTCGGTGACCTGGACGACCCGGACGACGCGATGCTGCGAGAGGCGCAGCTCCTCGTCGGCTACCCGGACAGCCCGATCGTCGGCGAGACGGGCACGCTTCCGGGCGGCCCGCGACCGGGCGAGCGCGCGCCGGATGCCCGCGGGCTCACCCGGGAGGGCGTCGCCTTTCCGCTCCGGCTGTTCGACCTGCTGCGGGGTGGCGGCCACACCTTGCTCGTCGCAGGAGGGAGCTCGGCGGAGGTCGACGAGCTGGTCGACTCGGCCCGTGAGCGGGCTCACGGAGGGCTGGACGCCTACGCCGTGGCCGGCCCCGGCGTGCAGGACGTCGCAGGCACGACGCCGACACTTCGCGACACGGAGGGCGCCTTCACCGCGGCGTACGGGGGCCCGGGCCCGGCGCTCTTCCTCGTCCGTCCGGACGGGTATGTCGGCTTCCGCTCGAACCGTCTCGACGGCGACGGTCTCCTCGACGCGCTCGCTCGCGTCTTCGGCTGATCAGCTCTGCAGGACGCGGACTGCGTCGGGCGGGAAGTGGAGGGTCACCGGTGATCCCTGCTCGTACGGCAGCGCGGTGCCGTCGTTCGCTGCGATCGCCTTGACGAGGTCGCCGCCGACGAGACGGACGTGAAGCTCACGGAAGCTGCCGAGAAACACCACGTGCTCGAGCATGCCCGGCAGCCGGTCTGATCCTTCGGCGCCTTGGGGCTCCACCTCGATCCGCTCCGGCCGGATCATCGCCCGGACGTCACCACGCGCGTCGACGGCTCCCTGCTCGGCGTGGAGCTTCCGCTCGCCGACCTGGAGCAGGCAGCCGTTCCCGTCGGCCGACGCCTGGGCCGAGATCAGGTTGGAGACGCCGAGGAAGTCCGCCACGAACAGGGTTGCCGGCTCCTCGTAGACTCTCTGCGGCGGTCCTGCCTGCTCGACCCGGCCGTTGTTCATGACCGCCACCCGGTCGCTCATCGTGAGCGCCTCTTCCTGGTCGTGGGTCACGAACACGAAGGTGATGCCGATCTCGGTCTGGAGCGCCTTCAGCTCGACCTGGAGGTCCTTGCGCAGGCGCGCGTCGAGGGCGCCGAGCGGCTCGTCGAGCAGCAGCACGCGGGGCCGGAGGATCAGGGCTCGGGCGAGCGCGACACGCTGCTGCTGGCCGCCCGACAACTGTCCGGGCTTCCGTTCCCCGAACCCGCCGAGCTGCACGACGTCGAGGATCTCCGCGACGCGCTTTCGCCGCTCGTCCTTCGTGACCCGCTTGTACTTGAGGCCGAACGCGACGTTGTCGGCGACGTTGAGGTGAGGGAAGAGCGCGTAGCTCTGGAAGACCGTGTTGACGTTCCGCTTGTGCGGCGGCGTCTGCCCCACGTCGACGGCGTCGAGCAGGATGCTTCCCGCTCGTCGGTCGCTCGAAGCCGGCGATCATCCGAAGGGTCGTCGTCTTCCCGCAGCCCGACGGACCGACCATGGTGAAGAACTCGCCCGGCGGCATGTCGACGTCGATTCCGTCGACCGCGACGACTTCGCCGAACTGCTTCACCAGCGACTCGAGCTGGATCCGTCCCTCCATGCGGCTACACCTCCACTCCGGCGGCCGCCTGCGCCGCCCCGGCGCCCGCGAAGCGGCGGTAGACGAGGTATGCGAGCCCGAGCGTGAACAGCGTGATGACGAGCGTGATGGTCGCGAGCGCGTTCAAGGCAGGGGTCGGAGCGCCGCGAGCGGTCGAGTAGAGAAGCATCGAGACCGTGTTCGTGTCGGCTCCGGCCGCGAGGTACTGCGTGATGACGAAGTCGTCGAGGGACAGCGCGAACACGACGGCCGCCGCGGCCAGGATCGCCGGCGCCAGCAGCGGCAGCAGCACCCGGAACAGGCGGTCGTGAGCCGGCGCGCCGAGGTCGGCGGCTGCCTCCTCGTATTCGCGCCCGATCGAGACCAGGCGCCCGCGGACGATGACCACCACGTACGAGATCGCGAACGTCACCTGGCCGATCGCCTGCGCCCACGTGCCGAGCCCGATGAAGGCGAAGACCTGCAGGAAGAGGAGGAGCAGCGCCACGCCCATGACGATCTCCGGGGTGACGAGCGGGAGGAGCATCAGCGTGTTCGTCGCACCGCTGCCCCGCCCGCGCCAGCGCTGCAGCCCGAGGGCGAGCATCACTCCGAGCGGTACGGCGACCGCGACGCAGATGACCGCCAGCAGCAGGGTGTGCTTGAGCGCAGATTGGAGAGCAGGGTCGTGGACGACGCTTCCGCTCGGATCGCCCGTGTACCACCGCATCGAGAAGCCCTGCCAGCGTCGTCCGCGAGCGCCCGTCGTTGAAGGAGAACAGGACCGCGATCGCGACCGGGATGATCGACCAGATCACGTACAGGCCGACGATGATGGGCAGGAAGCGCGGACGACCCCAGGGGTTCCGGAGCCAGGTCACGCAGCGGCCTCCGCGTCAGCGCGCCGGGTGGTGCGCAGGTAGTAGAGCATCAGCACGAGCAGGACGAGGGCGAGGAGAACGGTCAGCACCGCGCCCGTCACCTTCTCGGAGCCCTGCCGCGTGAGCTGGTCGATCTGGTTGCCGATCATCGACGTCTTCGCGGACGCCGAGACGAGGTCGTTCGTGTAGTAGTCGCCGAACATCGGCAGCGCGATCAGCACGACGCCGGCGAGGATCCCCGGTACCGAGAGCGGGAACGTCACGCGGCGGAAGGCGCCGAAGGGGCTTGCTCCCAGGTCCCGCGCCGCTTCGATCTGACGCTGGTCGATCCGGTCGAGCGCGGCGAACAGCGGGATGATCAGAAACGGGATGTAGCCGTAGACGAGCGCGATGACGACCGTCGCGGGCTGCCCCTCGAGCCAGCCGCCTTCGCTCGAGAGCAGGCCGAGGCTCATGAAGAGCTGGTCGATCGAGAGCCAGTTGAGAAACGTCGTCGCCCAGCCGTCCGGCGAGAGCAGGTTGATCCAGGCGAGCATGCGCATCAGGTAGTTGATCCAGAACGGCAGGACGAGCAGAAGGAGCACGAGCCCCTTCCAGCGGCCGGCGTGGCGGGCCGCGAAGTACGCGACCGGGTAGCCGATGACGAGCGAGATGGCGAGCGCGATCGCGATGTAGGCGAACGTACGCAGGAAGACGGTCAGGAACTGACCGCCGTTCCAGATGTTCTCGAGCACCTCGCGGACGTAACCGACGTTCCACTGCGTCGGGCTCCAGAAGGGGACGACCTCGTTGAGCGTGTTCGTGTTACCGAAGGCAACCGCGACGACCGCGTAGAAGGCAATGAGGAAGAAGAGCGTCAGCCAGAGGACACCCGGAAGGGCGAGCCAGCGCCAGAGCCTGCGTTCTTCCATCCTCGTTCCGCTACCCGGCCTTGAACTCCGACCAGGCCTGTTCCCAGAGTTGCTCGCCCTCGACGGTGAGCGCGAGCAACTGGTCGTTCACCGGGAACTGCTCCGGCCGGATGACGGCCGAGTCGAGCGTGTCGGGGACGAGGCCGCTGTCGATCAGCGACTCGGCCGTGATCCCGTTCTGCGGCGGGACGTAGCCGTTGAAGTTCACGAAGTTGTCGTAGGCGTTCTTCTCGTCGAGCATGAAGTTCAGGAACGTGTGCGCGAGTACGGGCCTGTCGGTGGCGCGTGTGATGCACAGGAAGTCGTTCTGCACGACGCCGCCGCTCTCCGGGCCCCAGAAGGAGAGCACCTCGGGAGGCGTTCCCGGCGGGAGGTAGAAGCCAGGGAGCGAGGCCGCGATGAGGTCGCCCGACCATGAGTGGTGCAGCCACGACTTGCCCTCCGGGAGCGTCTGGTAGTCGGTGATGGTCACCTTGATGTTCCAGAGGTCGGTGAGCTGCTGGAGGTCCTGGCCTGCCTTCGCGATGATGTCCGGATCCTCCGTGTTCACGTCGGCGACTACTCCGCGCGCCAACGCGTCCCGCTGCATCGGCATGCTGAGCGCATCGCGCTTGTCGTCGAGGAGGCCGACCTTCCCCCGCCAGTCCTCCCCCGACTGCCAGAAGACGTCCCAGGGGACGTCCATCGCCGCGATGTCCACGTCGATCTTGTCGTTTCGCCAGCCGATCCCGTCCTGCCACAGGACGTACGGGACGGTGTAGCGCGCGCCGCGGTCGTAGAACGGGTCCTGGAGCTGGGGCCAGACGTTCGTCTCGAGATTCGGTAGGTAGGAGTGGTTCAGCGGCTGCAGGAGCTGCTTCGCCATGAGCTGCACGATCACGCTCCCGCTGAGGCCGACGATCACGTCGAAGTCGACCTGTCCCGACGAGAGCTTGGCGATCGCCTCGTCCGAGGAGTTGTAGGTGCCGATCTCCACCTTGCGGTCGAACTGCTGGCGGAAGCGCTTGAGCATGCCCGGGTCGATGTAGTCGGCGTAGTTGTAGAGGCGGAGCGCCCCCTCCTCGAGCTTCACGCCGTCCGCGATCGGCGGGTTGTCGTCGGTGATTGCCCAGGTGACGCTGTTGTCGGTCCGCGGCAGCGGCAGTCCGCCCGGGCCAACCGGCTTCGGAACGACGAGCTGCGACGAGAGGCCGGTGCCGCCTCCGGCGGCGACCGTGCCTTCGCCGCCGTCTCCGCACGCGCCGATCGGCGTCGTCGTGTTCTGGCAGGCGGCAAGCGCTCCGGCGGCGCCGACGCCCATCGCGGCCCCGGCCGCGCCCCGGAGCAGCTGACGGCGGGTCAGCCCGGATCGATCCTTCGGGTGCTTCATCGTTCCTCCATGACGGCGGGAGCAGCAAGCTCCCGGCTGATGCTCTCGCGCAGGAGCGACTCCGCCGTCTCACGGTCGACGAGCCCGAGCAGCATCAGCCCCTCGATCCCGTCGAGCGCGGACGCGAGTCGCCACGCCGCGCGGCGTACCTCGTCCTCCGGTAGGTCTACGGCTTCGGCCTGTTCGGCGATGAGCTCGCAGAGCCAGTCGATCCAGACGCCGTAGCGCAGCTCGACGTCCGGCTTGATCTCGGCATCGAGTCGCATTCCGCTCCAGATCTCGCTCCACAGCGCGCGGTTCTCCGCGAACACCGGCTCGTCGGCGAGCACGAGCAGCAGGAACTGGTCGAGCCGCTCCGACGGATCCTCGAGGCGGGCGAGCTCCAGCTCGACGCGGGCGTTCGCGATGTCCTCCGAATGGCCGAAGGCGGCGCGGAGGAGTCCCGTGCGCGTTCTGAAGTAATAATGGACGAGCGCCTTCGAGACGCCTGCCTCCCGTGCCACGGCGTCCATCCGCAGCCCGGTCCACCCGTCCCTGGCGATCACCCGGCAGGCCGCGTCCAGAATCTCGACGACGCGTTCGGGCTCCCGTTGGCGCTCGGCCATTCGCTCCCCCGGCGATGTTGACTGACCGGACAGTCAGCGGAGAATAGCTGTCACCCGGATCGGTTACAAGAGGGAACCGATACTGCTCGATGCGCGCGCTCGGATACCGTGCGCGCCGGTGGCAGAACCCTATCCTCGCGGCCGCGTTCTCGTCATCGACCCGACCTGGGAGCTCTCGTGGGCGGAGGCCGCGCTCGAGGGCCTGGACGTGCGCGTGACGCACGGCGAGCGTCCGGAGGGCGACGACGTCGTGGGCCTCCTCGTCTGGCCGGAGGTGCAGGTCGGCCCCGCCGAGCTCGAGCGGCTTCCACGGCTTCTCGCCGTCGCGACGAACTCGACCGGCTTCGAGCACCTCGACGTCGAGGCGCTCACCCGGGCCGGTGTCTGGTGCTCGAACGTCGCCGGCTACTGCACAGAGGAGGTGGCCGACCACACGATCGCCCTGGTCACCGCGCTCCTGCGCCGCCTCGTCGATCTCGATCGCGCCGTGCGTGCCGGCGGCTGGGACGTCACGGAGTACCCGCCGGTCCGGATTCACGGCGCCTGCCTCGGCGTCGTCGGCTTCGGGAAGATCGGCCGGGCGGTCGCGCGGCGCGGAACCGGGCTGGGGATGCGGGTGCTGCGGCTTCGACCCGTTCGTGACTCCGGCCGAGATCGAAGCGGCCGGGGCCCAGCCCTCGAGCCTCGCTGACCTTCTGGCCGACGCGGACGCCGTCACGCTGCACGCCGCGGTCGCCGAGGGATCGCGCGGGCTCCTCGGCAGCGACGAGCTGGCTCTCATGAAGCCCGGCGCGGTCCTCGTCAACTGCACGCGGGCAGCCCTGGTCGACCACGAGGCGCTGGGGGCGGCGCTCGTCTCCGGGCGGCTCGCGGCCGCCGGGCTCGACGTCCTGCCGGTCGAGCCTCCGCCTCCGGACGAGGCGGCGCTTCGGCTGGCCGCGTACGGTGATCACGCCTCACTCGGCCTGGTACGCGCCCGAGACCGAGCGTCTGCCCTACGAGCTCGCAGCCAACGACGTCGCACGGGTCCTGCGAGGGCAGGAGCCGGTGTACGCGCTGGCCAGGCCCGCCCGGCCACGGTCATGAGCGCAGTCGTCGTCGTGGGCGGGGGGATCGTCGGTGCGGCCGTCGCCTCCGCCTGTGCCCGCACGGGGAGCACGAGTCCACCTCTGCGAGCGCGGCCCGCTTGCGGGCGGGGCCTCCTCGCTCGAGCTGGCGCTCCTTCCGACCGGTATCGACGCGACCCGCTACCTCGAGCTCCACCACTTCACGGGCGGCTCGTTCCTGCTCGACCGCTCGCCGCCGGACGACTGGCCAGCCCGGCGAATCGGCGCCAGGGCGGCCGCCGCGGCCCTCGCGGCCGAGGCTCGTTCGCACGGAGCCGAGATCCGCACCGGCTGCGACGTCAAGGGGCTGCTCGTCCGCTCCGGCGCCGTGCGGGGCGTCCTCACCGACGCGGGCGAGATAGGGACGAGCCGAGTAGTGCTGGCAGCGGGTGTCGACTCGTGGCGGCTGCTTGCGCCTCCACGGTATCGAGACGGCGCGGGAGTCTCGACAGCTCCGAGCTCGTCGTCGCGCGTCCGGTCGAAGGGTCGCCGGAGGGCCCACTGCTCAATGGCGACTGCTGGATCGCAGCGGACGAGGCCGGGTTCCTCCACGTGGCCCGCCCGGAGCGAGCCGCCTCGTTACTGCCCCTGGCCGCCGAGCTGGGTGTGCTCGCCCGGCACCGGATCGACGCCGCCGTCGGCGTTGCCGGCCCCGTTCCGGAGCTGGACGGCGTCCATGTCGCGGTCTCGCCGGATCCGTGGGGGATCGTACGCGCCCCCGAAGTTGCCTCGGCCGTTGCAGAATGGCTCACCGATGGCTGACGATCCGTTCGTCGACAGCTACTACGCGTCGCTGACGCCGTCGCTGCCCGAGCCACCCTTCGGGGCACCCGGCGAGCAGCAACACGTCTGGGGCCGCGTCTGGGGATCGGCGGACGAGGTCGGGCCCCTGCGTACGGTTCTCGCGCGGCGGCCCGGTGCGGAGTGGGAGCGCGTCCGGGAGGACTGCTGGAACGAGCGGGCACAGGCCCTCGTCGATCCCGAGGGGATGTGGTACTGGCTGTCACGGGAGGCTCCCGATCTCGCGAAGCTCAGGTCTCAGCACGAGGGGCTCGTGGGCGCGCTCGAGGCCGAGGGGGTGGAGGTCGTGTTCGTCGAGGGCGAGGCGCCGCCGCATCTCTCGCGGCCGATCTACACCCGGGACCCTCTGCTCACGCTGCCCGGAGGAGCCGTCGTCGGCCGCATGGCGCCTGCGATGCGGCGAGGCGAGGAACGCCTGGTCACCCAGGCGATCGCCGCGCTCGGCATGCCCATCCTCGCGACCATCACGGGCACCGGCCTCGTCGAGGGCGGCTCGTTCGTGAAGCTCGGGCCCTCCGTTGCAGCCTACGGCACGTCCGTTCGCTGCAATGACGAGGGAGCTCGGCAGCTCGAGGACGTATGCCGGCGCATGGGGATCGAGCTGCTGACCATCCCGCTCACCGGCTGGTCGATCCACCTGGACGGGCACCTCGGGATGCTCGACGGCGACAAGGCGCTGGTCGACGTGTCCGGCCTGCCGTACTGGTTCCTCGAACGGCTGCGCGAGCTCGGGATCGAGCCGATTCCGTGCCCGCCGGGCGAGGAGTGGGCGATCAACTCGCTCGTTCTCCGTCCGGGTCGCGTGCTCATGGCCGACGGCTGTCCACGCGCCCGGGAACTGCTCGAGGCGCGCCGGATCGAGGTCGTGGCGATCCCCTACGACGAGGTCCAGAAGGGCGGAGGCGGCGTGCACTGCTCCACGATGGAGCTCGTTCGCGACCCGGCCTGACTACCAGGTCAGGGCTCAGACGTCTCGGGTACGAGAACGACCGGGCCGTCTGACTCCTGCGCGAGCCCGTTCTCGACCCGCTCGCGCGCCCGCTCGGCGCCCGTGCAGCTGTTGCACTTCTCGAACTCCTCGAGGAGCTTGCGCGCCGCCTCGCGCGCCTTCTCGGGGTCGGGCGCGGTCGTCGCGGGAACGGGCTGCTGCGCAGGCGCCCCCTGGTCGGCTCCCCCGCACGCGGCGAGGGTCGCGGCCGCCGCGAACGCTGCGGCGAGGACGGCGAGGCGTCTCACCGGACCCCCAGTCGCCGCTCTCCGATCCGGCGGATCAGCTCCGCCGCGAACACGAGCGCGAAGCTGACGGCGATCATCACGGTCGCGACGGGCACGAGCAGCATGACCCGCTCCGCAAAGCGAAGCCCGGAGTAGAGGTACACGGGCAGCGTGACCTGGTCGCCGACGACGAAGCTCGCGATTACGACCTCGTCGAAGGAGACGACGAACGCGACGATGATCGACGACAGGACGGCCGGCGTGATCAGCGGCAGGATGACGCGCCTGAACGTCGTCGTCCACGAAGCTCCTAGATCCTCGGCGGCCTCCTCGAGACGGCGGTCGATCGAGGCGATTCGCGGCAGGAGGATGAGGACGCAGAACGGGATCGCGATCACGATGTGGCCGATCAGCACCGCCCAGAGGGAGAGGGGCACCGGGATCACCGGAGAGTTGGGGCGAAACAGGACGAGGAGTGCTACGCCGAGCACGACCGTCGGTACGACGAGCGGCACGAGCACGAGCGCCGAGATCGCCGCCTTCCCGCCGAACCGCCGCCGCGCGAGCGCGTAGGAGACGAGCAGGCCGAGCCCGGTGGCGATGAGCGCCGACCCGATCGCGACCTTGACGGACGCCCAAAGCGCCTGCCGGACACCCTCCTCTTGCCAGGCCGCCTCGTACCACCGCGTCGTGAAGCCGACGAACGGCAGCGCGGCGATCTCCGAGTCGTTGAACGAGAAGACGATGAGGACGATCGTCGGCGCGTAGAGGAAGACGAGGAACAGGCCGAAGAAGGTGATCAGCAGCCAGCGGCCGGTGCGGGACATGAAGACGTCGGTCATGCCGTCGCACCTCCTCCCTGGCGGAGGAACTTCGACGTCGCGAGCGTCAGGAAGAGCACCACGCCGAGCAGGAAGATGGAGAGGACCGAGCCCGTCTGCCAGTTGAGCGTTCCGCCCACGAACTGCTGGGCGATCGCCTGGCCGAACATGTAGCCGCCGTTGCCGCCGACCAGCGACGGCGTGATGTACTCGCCGATCGAGGGGATGAACACGAACAGGAAGGCGGCGATGATGCCCGGCGCCGCGAGCGGGATCGTGATCTTGCGCATGGCAGTGAGCCGGCTCGCCCCAAGGTCGGTAGACGCCTCGAGCAGCCGCCGGTCGAGGTTCTCGAGCGCGATGAAGATCGGGAGCACGATGAACGGCACCCACGCGTAGAGGAGTACGAGAATGACCGTGAACTGGCTGTAGATCAGGAAGGAGAGCGGGTTATCGGGGCTCCTCAGGCCGCTCTCGAAGAGCGCGGTATTGATGATTCCCTGGTCGCCGAGAATCAGCTTCCAGGCAAAGATCCGAAGCAGGTAGCTGGTCAGGAACGGCGCGATCACGATGATCAGCCACGTGTATTTCGACTTCCTGATGCCGAAAGCCAGGAAGTAGGCGATCGGGAACGCGATCAGGACGGCGAGGATCGAAGACGTCGTCGCCATCGATACCGACTTGAAGAACAGCCGCAGAAAATCGCCCTCCGACGACAGCTCCGCGGCGCGGATCAAATTGTTGCCCCACGGGATCGTCATGAACGGTGCGAGCACCAGGATGAAGCAGGCTGCGCAGATCCAGCCGCCGTAGTTCCGTGAGGCCCTCGTGCCGAAGACGGCGCCGAGCACGAGCAGGACGAACGCGATACCGAGCACCCAGGTCGGGAACGAGATCGTGGCGCTGCCGAGGATCTCGAGGTCGACCCCGGCACCGAGGAAGTCCCGCCAGAGCTGGGTCGAGAAGCTGGCAAGCTCGCCGGTGAGCTCGGCCGCCGCCGGCGTCCTGGCGAAGCGCTCGAGCCCCAGGCTGAAGCGAACGATGAAGTAGATCGGGAGGAGGAAGAAGATGAGCAGCAGCGCGATCGCGGGCAGCGAGAGGCCGTAGCCCGCTATGCGGTCGCGCCACGACCGCGAGAGCTCGCGTCTCCCGCCAAGCTCGACCTCCGGCGTGGCCGGGCTCGCCCGTGTCGCCATGCGCCCCCTTCCTGGCCGGGGATGCGCCGATCTCGACGCGCCCCCGCTCGTTGAACTAGGCGGCCTTCACCTCCGTCCCTGCATCGACGTACTCCTTACGGTTTTCCAGTGGAGTCTCGAACCACGCCCGAGGTGGCGAGAACGCCGTCGGATCGTCGAGCGAGAACTCCGTGATCAGTTCCTTGTTCTTGATCAGCTCCTGCACGCCCTCTTGCTGCGCCGACGTGTACTGGAAGGCGTCGGTCAGCCAGGCGCCGACCTCCGGCGTGTTCGCGGCGGCGACGGCGAGCGTCGACCGCCCGGGTCGCTCGCTGGCGGAGTTGATGACGAAGCCGCACACCCACCCGAGCCGCCCCTCTTTCGGCCACATGTACTTGACCTCGACGTCCTTCATCTTCGGGTGGTTCTTGATCTTGTAGTAGCCGTCCGGCCACGTGTAGGTCGCCCAGACGTTGCCGTTTACGAAGTCGTTGATCGCGTCGTTCTGGTTGCCCCAGAAGTTGCGGATCTGCGGCTTCGCCTGGATCATCGTCTCCTTCGCCGCCTGGATTTGCTCGGTCGTCAGCACGTTGGGGTCGATCGCGCCCTCGTTGATGAGCGCGCCGATCTTGATGATCGTTACGTCGTCGGAGTAGGTCGTGATCCTCCCCTCGTTGGCCGGATCGAGCATGATGTTCCACGACTCCTCGCCTTCGGCCAGCGGGATCTTGTCCGTTCGATAGGTGAGGGTCGAGAAGCCGATGTCGAAGGGCACGAGGTATACCTGCCCGTCGATGAGGCCACCGCCGCGGATCGCCTCCGGGATGCCCTCGTAATCCGGGAGCAGCGCGGTGTCGAAGGGCTGGATCAGGCCGGCAGCCTGCCAGTCCTTGGTGTACGCGATGCACGGGTGGATGATGTCGGGGTTGTAGCCCGACGCGACCTTCGCCAGCGCCTGCTGGTCGTTCTCGAGAAACTCGAACTTGAGCGGGCTCTTCTGCCC
This sequence comes from uncultured Thermoleophilia bacterium, assembly GCA_963797645.1. Lineage (GTDB taxonomy): Bacteria > Actinomycetota > Thermoleophilia > Gaiellales > Gaiellaceae > CAWCQC01. The sequence goes on from CAWCQC010000017.1 coordinate 254,711, forward strand.
GAACTCGCCGTTGATGTAGGCGCTCCACATGTCCGGCGTCTCGTAGCCGACCCATTCGAAGGCGACGATGTCCCCGTCGGGCTCGGAGGCCGGGTCGAACGTCGGGCCGGCCGCCGCCTCAGCGGTGGTCGCCGGTGCGCTCGTCTCGGCGGGAGCCGTCTCGCCGCCGCCGGCGGCCGCGGTGGTGGCGCTCTCCTCGCCGCCGCCGCTCCCGCCGCCGCCGCACGCCGCGAGCAACGCACCAAGGCTCGCCGCCCCTGTCATCGCGACGAATCCCCGCCTGCTCACCTTCCCTTTCTCGAAATCCATGCCCTCTTGCCCTCCTCCTGGTTCGGACGGCGGCTCAGACGGCCGCCTCGTCCTCTCGTTCCTCCTCCGGAAGCTGCGCCAGCTCTCCCTCTGTGACCTTCTGCGCCGCTGCGGAGTCGGCCGTGCCGATCACGAAGCTGTGGTCGGCCGCCCACGACAAGGTCACCTGGTCGCCGACGACCACCGGGCGCCTTCGCACCTCGTCGTTCAGCCGGTGGACGACGAGTCGATCGCCCGTCACGACGTCCACGATGTACTGCGTCATGGAGCCGAGGTAGAGGACGTCGCGCACCGTCGCCGCAACTCGCGTCGCCGGCTCCTCGACCTCCTCGAACTTGATCTTCTCGGGCCGGATGGTCATCAGAAGCTCGCCGGTGGCCTCCTCCGGTGGCGCGGGCGCGATGATTCGTTGACCCTCGCCGAGGCTCATCGAGACGTGTCCGTTCTCGCGTGCGTCCTGGCGGAGGTGGATGATGTTCGAGACACCGATGAAGCCCGCGACGAACGGCGTGGCCGGCCGCTCGTACAGCTCGCGCGGCATCGCGACCTGCTCGACGATGCCCTGGTCCATGACCGCGATGCGGTCGGACATCGTGAGCGCCTCCTCCTGATCGTGCGTGACATAGACGAAGGTCGTCTGCGTCTCCTCCTGGATGTGCTTCAGCTCGAGCTGGAGCTCTTTGCGGAGCTTCAAGTCGAGCGCGCCGAGCGGCTCGTCCAGAAGGAGCGCCGCCGGCTGGTTGACGAGAGCCCGCGCGAGAGCGACGCGCTGCTGCTGCCCGCCCGAGAGCTGGCCCGGCTTGCGCTTCTCGAAGCCGTCGAGCCTGACCTGGGTGAGCGCTTCCCCGACGCGCTTCTCGACCTCGCCCCGGTTCACCCGAGCGACCTTCAGGCCGAACGCGACGTTGTCCCAGACCGTCATGTGAGGGAAGAGCGCGTACGCCTGGAAGACCATGTTCACCGGGTCGCTTCGAGGCCGGGATCCTGGTCACGTCGCGCCCCGCGAGCAGGACGCGCCCCTCGGAGGGCTCCTCGAAGCCGGCAATCATCCGCAGGGTCGTCGTCTTGCCGCAGCCCGACGGGCCGAGCATGGTGAAGAACTCGCCCTTGCGGATCGTCAGGTCGAGATCGCGCACGACGGGGTTGTCACCGAATCGCTTCGTGACCGAGTCGAGAACGATGTGCCCGTCGGGTGTGTCCAATGCCATACCGTCGTATTGGTTTGACGCGACGAAGCTCGTATTGTTGGTCGTCGCGCATGCGATTGCAAGGTCTTTCCAACACATGAGCCCGCGGCCCAGCCTCGCCGCGGAGCGGAAGCCGCAGATTCTCCGTGCAGCCGCCCGGGTGATCGGCGAGCGCGGCATCGAAGGAACGCGGCTCGCGGACGTCGCCCGCGAAGCCGGCCTGTCCGTGGGCGCCGTGCAGCACTACTTCGGAACCCGGGAGCGGCTGCTCAGCGCCGCGTTCGCGTTCGAGAGCGAGCGCGCGGCGGAGCGCTGGCAGGCCGCGGCGGACGGCGCGCCGGATGCCTGGGCGAAGCTGATCGGCCTTGTCGGGAGCGCCGTCGACCCCGAGCGCTCCAGGAACAGGTGGGCGCGCTGGCTCGAGTTCTGGGCGGCGTCCGCCCGCGATCCGGCCCTACGCCCGGAGATGCGACTGGCCTACGAGTACTGGCGTGCTCCCATCCGGAAAGCGATCGAGGAGGGAGTCGACGAGGGTTTCTTCCGCCCGGCGGGCTCGCTCGACGCGGTGGTGGATCGCGTCGTCGCGACGTTTGACGGGCTCGCGCTACAGGTTCTCCTCGACGGAATGCCGCTCGAGCGCATGCGCGAAATTCTCGTGAACGGCCTCGCAACCGAGCTCGGCCTGGACGGCAAGGCCTACGGGGCCGCAAAGTCCCAGAAGCGACGGAGCCCGGTGCGCGCGGCTGCAAGCGCCTCACGGCCGCGCGCAGTGTCGTCCGGTACGTAGGCGAGGGGATCGGGAAGCAAAGGAGCTTCAGCCCCCAGCACGCCCTCGAGGGTTGCGTGGAGGCACAGCGCGGCGTAGGTGCGCGCATACCCGCCCTCCTGAACGAGCAGGAGCCGACCCTCGCAGAGCTCGCCGGCAAGCCCGGCGACGGCGGCGCCGATTCGGCGAAAGCCCGCCATCGTCACGTTCTGGCGGCCGTTCGGGTCGAAGCAGCTCGCGTCCTGACCGCAGGCGCCGATGACGAGTCCGGGGCGAAACTGGCGCACGACCGGAGCCACGATCTGCTCCAGCGCGTCGGCGTATGCCCCGTCCCCCGACCCGATCGGAAGCTCGACGTTGACCGAGAAGCCGGCACCGCTTCCGGCTCCGACCTCGTCCGGGGCGCCGGTCTGCGGATGCGACGGCCCCCAGGGGCCGTGCGCCATGTGCAGCGAGACGGCCAGAACGTCCGGCCGCTCCCAGAAGCACGCCTGCGTGCCGTTTCCGTGGTGGACGTCCCAGTCGATCACCGCAACACGCTCTACGCCCGCGGCTCTCGCCCGTTCCGCGGCGAGGGCCGCATTGTTGAAGAAGCAGTAGCCGTCGGCCTGCGCCGGTTGGGCGTGGTGCCCAGGCGGGCGCACGAGCGCAAAGGCGGTGTGCGTCTCGCCGGCCAGAACTGCGTCCACCGCGGCGAGGCTCGTGCCCGCCGCCGCGAGAATCGGCTCCCACGACTCGCTGCCGAGTGGTGTCGTGCGGGTGAGCCGGCCGCCGCCCTCGAGACAGGTGCGGCGGACGGCCTCGACGTAGCCGGGATCGTGAACCGTCTCGAGCTCGACGGTCGTCGCGAGCCGCCCTGGCCGCCAGGTCAGCTCGGGCGCGAGCGGGCCGCGCTCGAGCACGCCCACCATGTTCCGCAGGCGCTCGGCGTTCTCCGGATGGAGCTCGGGCACGGCGAGCAGCTCGGACGGGCCCGCCTCGAACAGGCCGGAGCCGGTGTCGTGGTCGAGAACCCGCTCGTCGTAGAAGACGTGAAGCGGGCCTCGCCTCAGCACGGGACGAGAAGCAACTCGCGTGGTACGGCCGACAGCGCCTCGACGCCCTGCGCAGACATCAGCAGCGTCTCCATGTAGCTCGCGGTCGCTCCGCTCTCGGGGTCGAATACGACGTTCTCGTAGTTCGTGACGTATCCGGGCTCCCAGGTGAACTGCTCGTAGGCGTCGTTCGAGAGGTACGTGTGCCCGACCCAGCTCGGAGCGAGCGCGATTCCGAGCGCGTAGCCGCCCACCCACCAGACCTGCTCCCGGGGGAAGCGAGAGAAGACGTACTCCTCGGCGGCACGCTGAGCGACGTCGAGCGGGTCGCCGGGTCGGACGGCTGCTCTGACCGCAGCGACGCTGCCGGCCGTCTGCTCGATGATGGCTCTCGCGCGGGGATGGTCGTCTCCGACTACGAACGTGCGGCAGAGGTCGGCGTGGTAGCGATCGACGACACCGCAGGCATCGACGTAGACGACGTCGCCGCGCTCGATCGGACGCGTCGTCGGAAAGGAATGCGTGCGACACCAGACCAGCGGGCCGGATGACACCATCGTCGGTATGGCCGGCGGCTCGCCTCCCTCTCCGGCCATCACCGCGTCGAGACGGGCGGCCGCCTCGAGCTCCGTCATGCCTGGTCGGAGCTCCCGCTGCAGCGCCAGAAAGGCCATGTCGACGAACGCCGCAGCCCGGCGGATGCGCTCGATCTCCGCAGGCGACTTGACGAGCCGGACGCGGTCGACGATCCAGTCGCCGGCGACGACCTCGCCGCCCCGCGAGGCGAGCTCGTCGGCGACGCGCCGGACGAGCGGAGCGCCGGGCGCGGGAGTGTGCCATTCGATGCCGATCGTCCCGTCCGTCCAGCCTCGCTCCTGGAATGCGCGGCCGACGGTCTCCAGCGCGTCCTCGTAGCGGAAGAAGACGGCGTCGTCGAAGCGGGCAGACGCGAGGACGAGGTCGCGGTGGCGCTCGTAGTCGAGGAAGACGACATCCTCTGTCCGCCGGTCGACGACGACTCCGAGCGGTGCGCGGGGTGGGTACCAGATGGACGTGAACCCGGTCAGGTAGCACACGTTCGCCGGGCTCATGACGTAGAGGACGTCGACGCCGCGGCGCTCCATCTCGTCACGCACCCGTGCGGCGCGGGCCGCGTACTCCGCATCCTCGAACGGGTATGCCCGCTCGGCTGCCATGCGGCATCCTATGGCGGCGATGAGCCTGAGAGTGGTCGTGATCGGGGCCGGTTTCGCGGGGCTCGCCGCAGCCGATGCGCTTGCCCGGGGAGGACGCGACGTAACGGTGTTCGAGGCGCGTGACCGCGTCGGCGGGCGCGTCTGGTCGACCGAGCTGCCGAACGGCGCCGTCGTGGAGCGGGGTGCGGAGTTCATCCTGCCCGGGAACGACGTGCTCCTCGACCTGTCTCGGCGGCTCGGTCTCGGGCTGTGGGCGAAGGGCATGCGCTACGGCGAGCGCGAGCCGCGCGGAGGCATCGGCGTCGAGCCCGCCGCGCTCGCTCAGGCCGTCGAGACCGTCGCAGCGGCTGTCGCGAAGCAGGGCAGCTCGCAGATGTCGGCCGCAGACCTGCTGGCCGGGCTCGATCTCGATCCGGGCGCCCACGAGGCGGTGCTCGCCCGTCTCGAGGTCTCGACCGGCAGCGTCGGCACCCGTGTCGGAGCGGGCGAGCTGGCCGGGGTCGGCGCCCACGGGCACGACGAGTGCCCGAGCATCGCCGGAGGCAACCAGCTGATCGCGGTCAGGCTTGCCGAGGGGCTCGGAGGTGCCGTTCAGCTCGGTAGCCCGGTCGACAGGGTCGTGTGGAGTCGCGACCGGGTGCGAGTTCGCGCCGCGGGCAGCGAGGTCGAGGGCGACGTCGCCGTCGTCGCCGTTCCGGCCAGCGTCGTCGATCGGATCTCGTTCGAGCCGGCCCTGCCGGAACCCGTCGCGACGGCATACGGCGACGTGTCCTACGGCAACGGGGCCAAGCTGTTCGTGCCGCTCGGTGAGGTGCCGGCGACAAGCGCGGTTCTGTCCGTTCCCGAGCGGTACTGGACCTGGACGTCGACGGGCGAGGGCGGCGTCGTGCAGCCTGTCGTGAACGCTTTCGCGGGGTCGGCGCCCGCACTGGCCGCGCTCGCGGTCGACGGCGGCCCGGAGACCTGGGTCGAGTCGGTCGAGCGCCTGCGGCCCGATCTCGCGCTGGAGCCGGCGGGCGCGGTGCTCTCGACGTGGGACGACGATCCGTGGGTGCAAGCCGGGTACTCGATCGCCGGCCCAGGCTCTCCACCTGACGTCGACCGCTGGGCGCCGGTCGGGCCGCTTCGCTTCTGCGGCGAGCACACGGCGGGCGCCTACCACTCGCTCATGGAAGGAGCCTTGCGAAGCGGCCTGCGCGCCGCGGAGGAGACGCTGAGCCGGGCCGCCGCATGACGGGCCGGGCGGAGCTCTGCTACATGCCGGCGGAGGCGATCTCACGGTATCGCGCAGCCGCCGCTAACGAGCGCCTCAGACCCTGGCTCGACGCGCCCTCGCGCCGGCCGAGCCTGTAGGACATCGACCGAGGAGTGACGATGGAGAAGCCACGCCCCATGGTTGTGCCGCTCGCGAGCGTCGAGCCGATTCCGGCTGCCGCGGCCGTGACGAAGGTGAGGATCGCGCGCCTCGTCACGCGTGAGCGCTGCGGTTCCGAGCTCCTGCTCGGCGCGTCCTGGATGGATCCCGGTGAGGAGACGAACCTCTGGTCGTCGCGTGAGACGGACGACACGGGGCCGGACGACCACTGGTACGGCCCGGTCGAGGAGACGTACTTCATCATCCGCGGTCGCCTTCGCCTCACCTGGGACGAGGGCGTTCTCGAGCTCGGCCCCGACGATGCCGTGTACCTCGCGCCCGGCTGGACGTATCGCCTCGCGAACGTCGGCGACGAAGCGGCGTTCTTCGTCTATTCGATGACTCCGACGCCCGAGTGAGCAGCGAAGCCCCGCCCTATCTCGGCCGGAGCTGGTGGCTCGTCGAGGCCGAAGGGGTCGATCGTGGTGGAGAGTGCCTGCCGCTTCGGGAGGAGCTCGACGCGGACGTCGTGATCGTCGGCGGGGGATACACGGGTCTCTGGACCGCCTACTCGCTGCTCGAGCTGGCGCCGCGAACGCGCGTCGTCCTGCTCGAGGACAAGACCTGCGGCAGCGGTCCGAGCGGACGGAACGCCGGCTTCTGCGGCGGCTACTGGTCGAGCCTCGATGCTCTCGTCGAGCTGTTCGGCGACGAACGTGCGCTCGCCCTGGCGCTCACGGCCGAGCGGAACGTCGACGAGGTCGAGGAGTTCTGCGCCCGCCACGGGGTCGATGCATGGTTCGTGCGCGCCGGCGCCCTCGGAGTGGCGACCGCTCCCGCTCAGGCCGGTCGCTGGAAGGAGACGGTAGCGACCGCTCGGCGGCTCGGCGTGGCCGAGCGCGCCCTCGAGCTCACCTCGCGCGAGGTGGCCGATCGGATCCGCATGCCGCATCGGGGTGGCGGGATGCTGGTTTCGGATGAGGCAACCGTGCAGCCCGCACGACTCGTTCTCGGCCTCCGTCGGGCGGTGCTCGCGCTCGGGGCTCGCGTCTTCGAGAACAGCCGGGTGACGGGGGTGTACGGCGGCCCGCCGGTGGTCGCGGAGACGCCGGGCGGGACGGTTCGGGCTGAGCAGGCGGTCGTGGCGACGAACGCCTGGCTTGCGACGGTGCCTGCGTTTCGCTCACGGCTGACCGTCCGCGGTACCTACATGGTCGTGACGGCTCCCGCTCCGGAGCGTCTCGCCGAGATCGGCTGGACGGGGGGTGAGGCGGTATGGAACTTCCGCTCGGCTCTCAACTACTTCCGCACCACCCGCGACGGTCGCATCGCGTTCGGCACGGGCGCCATGCAGCCGGGGCTTGCTCGCTCGATCGGGCCGGCCTTCGACTGGCACCGCCGGTTCGTGGCCGAGGTCGCCCGGCAGTTCCGTGCGCTGTTCCCGACCTTCGCGGACGTCCCGCTGGAGGCCGGCTGGGGCGGGCCGATCGACGTCTCTGGCGCGCACCTTCCCTTCGTCGGGCGCTCGTTCGGCGGGACCGTCCACCACGCGGCCGGGTTCACGGGGAACGGTGTCGGGCCGTGCCGGCTCGTCGGCCAGATCCTCGCTCGACGGGTGCTCGGGATGGACGACGAGCTGACGCGGCTCCCGATCGTCGACTTCGAGCCGAAGCGCTTCCCGCCCGAGCCGCTGCGATCAACAGGGGCGCTGCTCGTGAACAGCGCCGTGTTGCGCCTCGACCGTGCGGAGGACGCCGACTGCGCAGGCGATCCCCTCACCGGGCTCGTCGCGAGGCTGCCGCGTCGGCTCGGCTATCACCTCGGACCGTGAGCTCGCCGGTCGGGCTCAGCCGACGAGGCTGCGGACCTGGCGGAGCGCGACCGTGATCGCCGCGAGGCTCGGCTCTTCCTGCGCCTCCAGCGAGGCCATCAGCCGCTCGAAGCGCTCGACCGCCTCGGCACGGCTCGCGACGTAGGCCTCGAGCGAGCCCTCGACCGGGCCGTGGTCGGCTCCCTGGAGTGCCCTCAGCGCGATGTCGCGTCGCAGCGTCATCAGGTCGTCCGCGACCGCCTGCGCTGCCCAGCGCTGCCAGTTCGTCGTCGCGGGAACCTCGGCGAGCTCCTGCTCGAGCCAGTCGACGTGCAGGCGCTCTCCGGCGAGGAAGAACGCCGTCGCTACCTCCTCGATGGTGCGCCCCGTCTCCCGCGACACCGCCGCGATATCCGGCGTGTATGCGAGCTCCGGCTGAAAAGCATGGCGCCGCGCGATCTCCTCGGGAACGCCGTCCGCGGCGAAGTCGTCCGCCGTCCGTTCGCGAAGCTCCCGCCACCTCTCGGAGCCGACCCGGTCGATCGCGCCCGCGAGGGCCTGGAACGGTGGCCTGGCTGCCTCGATCGTCTCGCCGAGGGGTGCGTTGGAGCCGTTGAGCAGATACCACCGCGAGAGGTCGGCGACGAGCGTGTCGACGCCGACCATCAGATCGTTCTGCAGCACGGGGTCGATCTGGCCGTCGAGCGCTTCGATCGCGGCCCAGCGGCTCGACCGCCTCGGACACGTCGCGGGCGATGTAGAAGGCGCGCGCGACCTGCGACGGCTCCGAGCCCGTTTCGGCACAGAGCCGGGAGACGTACGTGATGCCCTGGTCGTTGACGACCTCGTTCGCGATGATCGTCGACGCCAGCTCACGACGGAGCGGGTGCTGCATGAGGACGTGGCCGAACCGCTCGATCACCGGCGCGGGAAAGTATCCGCGCAGATCGCGCTCGAGGTACGGGTCGTCCGGGAACGCCGACGACCTGATCGCCTCCTCGAGGCTTCGCTTCGCGTACGCGAGCAGAATGCAGAGCTCGGGCCTCGCCATTCCGCGCCCGGTCCGCTGCCGCTCGCCCATCTGCTCGGCCGACGGAAGGCTCTCGATCTCGCGGTCGAGCAGTCCCTGGGCTTCGAGCTGGAGCATGAGGTCGCCGTACGACTCCAGCCGCTCATGGGAGACCGCCTCCTCCTGCGAGAGGATCTGCGCCTGCAGGTAGTTGTCGTAGAGGACGTGCGCGGCGACGTCGGACTCGACCTCCCTGAGCAGGTCGTTCCGCTGCTTGGTCGTCAGATCGCCGTCCGCGACGGGAATCCCGAGCAGGATCTTCAGGTTGACCTCATGGTCCGAGCAGTCGACCCCGGCGGAGTTGTCGATCGCGTCGGTGTTGATCTTGCCGCCGCCCTCGGCGTACTCGATCCGGGCCTTCTGCGTGAAGCCGAGGTTGCCGCCCTCGGCGACGACGCGTGTTCGCAGCTCGTCGGCGCTCACGCGGATCGCGTCGTTCATCCTGTCGCCGACGGCGGCGTTGGCCTCGTGCGAGGCCTTGACGAACGTGCCGATGCCCCCGTTCCAGAAGAGGTCGACCGGCGCTCTCAGGATTGCGCTCAACACCTCGTTCGGCGTCAGCGAGCCCGAGCGTCTCGATGCCGAGAGCGGCCAGCGCCTGCGGAGGCAGCTCGATCGCCTTCTCGGAGCGCGCCCATACGCCGCCGCCCTCGGAGATCAGGGAGCGGTCGTAGTCGTCCCAGGAGGAGCCGGGAAGGGCGAACAGCCGTTTCCGCTCCGAGTACGAGGTCTCCCGGTCAGGGTCGGGGTCGACGAAGACATGGCGATGGTCGAATGCGGCCACGAGCCGGATCTGATCCGTGTAGAGCATCCCGTTGCCGAACACGTCGCCGGACATGTCGCCGATGCCGACGACGGTGAACGGCTCGGTCGCGACGTCGACGCCGAGCTCGCGGAAGTGACGCTTCACCGACTCCCAGGCACCCCGGGCGGTGATTCCCAGCTCCTTGTGGTCGTAGCCCGTGGACCCGCCCGAGGCGAACGCGTCGCCGAGCCAGAAGCCGTACTCCGCGGCGATCGCGTTCGCCGCGTCCGAGAACGCCGCCGTTCCCTTGTCCGCCGCGACGACGAGGTACGGATCACCGTCGTCGAGCGCCCGAACGTCCGGCGGGCTGCTCGGCATCGCCCGGCGACGAGATTGTCCGTCAGGTCGAGCAGGCCGCGAATCAGCGTCGAGTACTGCTCGACGACGTCGGCCTTCAGCTGCTCCCTGTCGGACGGCGGCCGCTTCAAGACGAAGCCGCCCTTCGAGCCAACCGGAACGATGACCGCGTTCTTGACCATCTGCGCCTTCATCAGGCCGAGGATCTCGGTGCGGTAGTCCTCCTTGCGATCCGACCAGCGGATGCCGCCGCGCGCGACCTTGCCGCCGCGCAGGTGGATTCCCTCCATGCTCGGCGAGTAGACGAAGATCTCGTAGAGCGGCGCCGGCTCCGGCATGTCCGGTACGCGGTCGGACGCGAACTTGAACGACACGTACCCGCGGCCGGGCCGGAAGGCATTCGTCCTCAGGGTCGCCTCGATGTTCCCGAGTGCGGCCCTCAGGATCCGGTCTTCGTCGAGCGACTTCACGCGGTCGAGGTCGTCGCGGATCTCGTCCTGCAGTGCGGCCTCTGCGGAGGCGTCGCCCGATCGCGAGGGGTCGAAACGGAGCTCGAACAGCTCGATCAGCTTGCGAGCGATGCCCGGGTTGCGGGCGAACGCCTCGTTCTCGTACTCGACCCCGAAGGATGCGCCGACGCGGAGCCTGTAGGTGCGGTACGCGCGAAGGATGCCCACCTGCTGCCACGTCAACCCGGCCAGGCACACGAGCCGGTTCAGCGAGTCGGACTCGGCCTCGTCGCGCCAGACGGCCGAGATCGTGTCGGCCACGTGCTCGCCGCACTCGGTCAGGTCGAGCGGCTTCCCGTTCGCATCGAGGACGCCGAAATCGTGGAGGAACGTCTCGCCGTCGCCGCCCACCATGCGGGTGGGCACCTCCTCGACGACAGTCAGGCCGAGGTCCTCGAGGATCGGAACGAAGTCGGACAGGACGACCTTGCCGCCCGTCTTGTAGAGACCGACACGCGTCAGGTTCTGATCCTTGTCGCGCTCGTTCTGAAGCGCGACGACGAATGCTTCACCCGCCTCGAGACGCTCGAACTGCTCGACGTCGAGGACGGCCAGGTACACGTCCGTCGACGACTTGTAGTAGACGGGGAAGCGCCGCGTGTACTTCTCGGCGAGCTCGGATCCCCGTTCCTCGCCGTAGACGGACTCGAGGCGCTCTCGAAGCCGGTCGTCCCAGGTCCGCGCGAGGGCGGTCACCTCCTGCTCCAGGTCCGTGAGGGAGACCTCTGGGATCTCGCCGTCGACGTGCACGGTGAAGTGGATGCGCGCCTGCTCCTCCTCCCCGAGCGACAGGTGGTAGTCGATCGACGAGCCCTGGAACCGCTCGAGAAACAGCTCCTGGAGGCGTAGCCGGAGCTCCGCGTTGAAGCGGTCGCGCGGCAGCGCCACGAGCACTGCGACACGACGTTCCTCGATATCCGGGCGGATGAACAGCTGGGTTTGCTGGCGCTCCTGGAGAGCGAGGAGCGAGACGAGCTGCTCTCGGAGGTCCTCCGCGCTCGCGACGAACAGCTCGTCCTTCGGGAACGACTCGAACAGCTCGACGAGCGCCTTGTAGTCGTGCGAGCCTTCGAGGAAGTCCTCGGCGACGGCGATCTGCCGGAGCTTGCGGCTCAGGATCGGGATGCGGCTGGCGGGCGCCATGTACGCCTTGCGGGTAAAGAGACCGACGAGCCGAAGCGCCCCGACCGTCGTGCCGTCCGGCCCGACCCGCTTGACCGTGATGTCGTCCATCTTCACGCGCCGGTGGACGGTCGCGAACCGGTTCGTCTTCGAGACGACGAGCAGGTTGCCCTCCACCAGCCGTTCGCGGAGGCCGGGGTCGATCGCCTCGAGGCGCACCGGGCTCGCGTAGGCGGATCCCTCGTCCCCTGCCAGGATGCCGAGGCCACGCCCCGGCGCGACGCTCAGCATGCCTCCCTCGAGCACGTAGTCGCGCGCGCCCAGGAACACGTAGTTGCCGTCGAGGAGCCACCACAGGAACAGCTCCGTCTCCTCGATCTCGTCGGCGTGTATAGCGCGCCGTGCTCGCGCGGGCGGCCTCGACCAGCTCGGGCACCCGGTCGGTCATCGCCTTGAAGTCGCGGACCGCGGCCTGGACGTCCATCAGTACGACCCTGATGCGAGCCTCGAGCTCCGGAAGCTGCTCCGCCGGCAGGTGCCGGCCGACCTCGAAGTGCATGACCGACTCCCGGACTTCCGCCTCCCGCGCGTGGCGCACCTGCACGATGCCGCCCTCGCTGTCGCGCTCGACCCCGATCACCGGGTGGACGACGAGTCGGATCTCGAGGCCCCGTGCGCCGAGCTCCTCCGAGACCGAGTCGACCAGGAACGACATGTCCTCGGAGTTCGTCTCGACGACCGAGCCGACGGTCGCGTACCCGTCTCCGGCGAGAGTGGGATTGAACACGCGAACGGCGAACGGTGCAATGCCGCGGCCGTCGGCGAGCTCGAACAGGCCCATGACCTGGCCGAAGAGCTCCTCGGCATCGAGTCGCTTGGCGACGTCCGCAGGGATGCGCCGGACGTAGGCGCGGGCGAACTCCCGGACCGGCTCGACCCGGTCCGGGGCGACGCGCTCGCCGATGCGTGCGAGCAGCGCATCGAGCAGCCGGCCCTGAGCCGGGCTGGTGGCGGCGGATTCGGTCGCGCCGCTCATCTCTGCGCTCCGGGCTCGGCCGTCCTCCTTACCGCGTCAGATCGCCGGCCATCTCCTCGAACACCTCGACGTAGCGGTCGCAGTCCTCGACGGTGTGGGTCACGGAGAGCGTCCACTCCTCCTCGCGCCCCGGGGTCATGTAGATGCCGCGGTTCATGTTGTAGAGCCAGGCGAGGTCGCAGAGATCGGCATCCTGGTTCTCCTTGAACGTCTCGTAGTCGACGATCTTCTTGGGGGAGAACGTGACGCAGCCCTTCGAGCCGACGCCGACTGCGTAGCCGGGCAGGTTGTACTTCTCGATCACCTCGTCGCAGCCCTTGAGCAGATGCTCGTTCAGCGCGTCCAGGTGCGTGTACGCCTCAGGGGTCAGCACCTCGAGCAGGCCGGCGCGCGCAGCTGCCATCGAGAGCGGGTTTCCGTTGTACGTCCCGACCTGATAGACGCTGCCGTCCTCGACGACCTCCATGACCTCCTCGGATGCGCCGATCGCCCCCGAGGGCAGCCCGCCGCCGAGCGCCTTTGCGAGCGTGACCATGTCGGGCAGGACGCCGAAGCGCTCCGTCGCGCCGCCCGCGGCGATGCACAGGCCCGTCTTCACCTCGTCGAAGATCAGGATGATCCCGTGCTTCCGCGTCAGCTCGCGGACGCTCTCGAGGTACCCCGGCTCGGGCAGCACGACGCCGAGGTTCATCATCGCCGCCTCCATGATCACGCAGGCGGGCTTGCGGCCCTCCTCGATCAGCCGCTCGATCCGTCGCTCCATCGCGACCGCGTCGTTGAACGGCACCGGAATCGTCATGTCGACGACGCTCTGAGGGATCCCTTTTCCGTACGGAAGCGAGGCCAGGTTGTCGCGGTCACCGATCCGGTCGTAGGGCACGCCGATCGAGACCATCACGTAGTCGTGATGGCCGTGGTAGGAGCCGAAGATCTTGACGATGGTGTCCCGTCCGGTCGCAGCCCGGGCGATCCGGATCGCATCCATGGTGGCCTCGGAGCCCGAGTTGACGTAACGCCATTTCGGCAGACCGAACCGGCGGGCGAGCTCCTCGCCGACGACGAGGTCGTCCTCGACCGGCGCTGCAAAATGAGTCCCGAGCGAGACGCGGTCCTGCACTGCTTTCGAGATGGCCGGATGGCCGTGCCCCTGCACCATCGAGCCGAACCCGTTGTGGAAGTCGAGCATGACGTTGCCGTCGACGTCCCAGACCCGGGCGCCCTTGCCGTGCGAGAGGTACATCGGCCACGGCTCGCGAACCTGGTACGACGAGGAGACTCCGTTCGCCAGCGTCTTTCGGGCGCGCTCGTACATGTCGCGCGAGCCGGGGGTGCGATCGTCGAGCTTCGATTCCTCGCGCGCCGAGAGCTCCGTGATCCGCTCTCTGTCGATCTCGACAGGGGTCCGTGTCGCCATCGCTATTCCTCCTCGATGAGTTCGACCGGGTCGCCCACGCGGACGCGTCCCGGCTGCTCGACGGCGCCGTAGACGCCGAAGTCGATGTTCTTGCCGTCCCGAAGGCCCCGATAGTTCTTGATCGTGCGGAGAGTGTCGAAGTCGCGCTCGCCCGTCTGCGGGTCGCGCGTCGTCGTCGCGCAGCGCGCCACGGGGCCGCCGACGCGCACGACGGCCTCACCGACGCGCAGGAGGCGCCCGTTCCACTCGTCCTCCTCGTGCGGCCGGCAGCCGGCGAGGCCGACGAGCATGCGGAAGCGGCGCTCGTCGACCGGTTCCTCCCGGCTTGCCTGCCGGCGAAGCTCCTCGACCGATGCGTCCGAGAGGAACGTCACCGGCTGGACGTCGAACGCGGCTCCCGGTTGATCGGCGCGGACGAGTCGTAGCTGCTTCCCTACGTAGTGGCTGAGGGCGGCGCCGAACGGGCCGTCGACGACCCTCCCCGTCACCCTTCTGCCATAGAACTCCGTATCGACGGCCTCCGTGGTGCCGCGCACGCTTCCCTCGACCGTCGTCCCGTCCGGAAACTCGAGCGCGAGCTGCTCGGAGGCGCGATCGTAGGACGGACGGATGCGGCAGAGAGGGCCGTGGTCGATCCCACTGAACAGAAAGCCTGCGAGGTCGACCAGGTAGAACTGCCGATTGTCGGGGAGCCCCTCGGCTGTGAGCTCGATCTCGTCCGGCGCCTGGAGGGCGAGGCCCTTCACCGGTGTGACCGAGAGACGCGAGACCGCGAAGCCCACGAGACGCAATCTAGCTTCCGGCAGGTCAAGATGGGGTGGACGCATGGGAGAGTCCCCGCTCGTCGAGGTGCGCCGCGAGGGCCAAACGGCTCTCGTCACCCTCCGTCGCGAGAGCAAGCTGAACGCGCTGTCGCGGGCGCTCGAAGCCGAGCTGGCGGAGGCGCTCCGTGCCCCCGAGGTCACCTCGTCACGATCCGTCGTCCTCACGGGCTCGGGCCGGGCGTTTTCGGCCGGAGCCGACCTGTCGGAGCTCAGCCGTGACGATCCGGCAGCGATCCTCGCCTACTATCGCGAGGCGGGCGCGGTGTACGAGGCGCTGGCACGGCTTCCGCAGCCGACGCTCGCTGCGATAGGCGGCTACTGCCTCGGCGGCGGGCTCGAGCTGGCTCTGGCCGCCGACTTCCGCATCGCTGAGGGGTCGGCGGTCTTCGGCCTGCCCGAGGTCGCGCTCGGCATCGTCCCGAGCGCTGGCGGGCTCCATCGACTCGTACGCCTGGTCGGGCCTGGGCGGGCGAAGGAGCTGATCCTCCTCCGCGAGCGGTTCTCGGCCGACGAGGCGTTGTCGTTCGGGATCGTCACCGAGGTGGTTCCCGACGGAGACGCCCCCCGCCGCGCTCTCGAGCTCGGCGAGCGGCTTGCCGGGCTTCCGCCGGCGGCAGTCGCCGTCGCGAAGGAGGCGGCCGAGCTGATGCCGGAGGCCTCGCGGGAGGCGGGGCTGCTCGTCGAGCGCCTCGCGTACGCCGCGCTGGCTCAGACGGCCGAGGCCGCACGACCGGAGGGATGATCGGTCAGGGGTGGAGCGGCCGGTGGGTCGGCGGCGCTAGCCGAGCGACTCGATGCGCCCGAGGGCGAGAGCGTCGACCCCGCCGTCGACCAGGATCGTCGCGCCCGTCACGTACGCGCCGCCGGGCGAGGCGAGGAAGGCGATCACGGACGCGACCTCCTCCGGACTGCCGAGCCGGCCGAGTGGAACCTCGCGCTCCCACGCGGCCATCGCCTCGTCGCCGTAGCTCTCGAGACCCTCGGTGCGGATGACTCCCGGCGTCACGCAGGCGGTGCGTATGCCGTGGGGGCCCCACTCGAGCGCCAGCGTCCGGCAGAGGTTCTCGACCGCCGCTCTCGCCGCGGACGCGTGCGCCATCCCGGGTATCGCGCGTCGCGGGCTGAGCCCGACGAAGACGACGAGGCCGCCGTCTCCGGGGATCATCGACCGCGTCGCGACCAGGCGGGTCAGGTTCCAGACCGCCTCGACGTTCAGCCGGTGCACGGCGCGCCAGCCGTTCGGCGAGATGTCCTCGGCGCGCGCGATGAACTGGCCGCCTGCGTTGTTGACGAGGACGTCGATTCCTCCGAAGCGACCGAGTGCCGCGTCGAGCAGGGCGTCCACCTGCTCCGGCTCGCGGACGTCGGTCGGAACGGCGAGGCACTCGCTGCCGAGCGCCTCCACCTCGGCCTTCGCCGCTTCGAGCGGCTCGGGCCGCCGGCCGCAGATCACGAGCCGCGCGCCGGTTCGGGCCAGCTCCAGAGCGGTTGCCCGGCCGATCCCCGTGCCGCCACCGGTGACGAGCGCGACCCGGCCGGCGTTCGCGTCGGGGGTGAGGACGCTCATCGTTGCTCGCCGTAGCGGCCGTCTCGCCACGCGAGCGCGGCCTTCAGCCCTTGCTCGTCGGCGATTCGGGCGAACTCGCGGCCTTCCGGCGTCTCGGTCGAGTTCAGGATCGCCGAGAGGTCGAGATTCGCGCTCACCGCCTCGCGCAGGCCTCTCGCCTCGGCCGCCCTGACGAGCGCGAGCTTTGTCAGGCGAAGCACGGGCAGCGGCGTCGGCGCGATCTTGCCGACGAGCTCCGCGACCGCCGCCTCGAGGCGGCTGACCGGAACGACGCGGTTGACGAGCCCTCGTCGCTCGGCCTCGTCCGCGTCGATCGTGTCGCCGGTCAGCAGGAGCTCGTTCGTCTTCTTCTCACCGAGCACGAACGGCATCAGCAGCGTGACCGGGCCCGAGCCGAAGCGGATCTCCGGCTCGCCGAAGCGGGCGTCCTCCGTCGCGACGACGAGGTCGCACGCCATCGCGAGCTCGCAGGCGCCCCCGAGGCACCAACCGTGCACCGCGGCGATCGTCGGCTTCTCGAGCGTCCGGAGCCGCATCGTCACCTCGACGTCGGCGGCAAGCACCTCGCGCCAGGCGTTCGCGCCCTGAAGCCCCTGATCCTCGCCGATGTCGAAGCCGGCTGAGAACGACCTGCCCGCGCCGGTCAGGACGACGACCTTCGCCTCGTCGTCGGCCAACGCGGTGTCCATCGCCTCGTGCAGCCCGGCGACCATCGCCTTCGTCAGCGCGTTCAGCTTGTCGGGCCGGTTGAGGGTGATCCATGCTGCCGGCCCGCGGCGTTCGAAGAGAACCACGGTCTCGCTCATACGGCGGAGCCTACGACGACGAGCGCGTCGACGGCGACCGCGCCGTCATCGCTCAGGATCAGTGGGTTGATGTCGCACTCGGTGATCTCGGGATGATCCACGGCGAGGCGCCCGAGCGCGACCGCGGCGCGGGCGAGCGCATCGAGCGCGTTCTCGGACGCTACCGGCGCGAGGCCGGGAGCATCCGCGACGAGCTCTCGCGCGAGCTCGAGGTCGAACGGGGCCAGGCAGACGGCCGCCAGCGAGAGCGCTTCGACCGCGGCGCCGCCGAGCCCGACCGCGACGACCGGGCCGTAGTCTGGATCGCGCGCCATCCCGCAGAACGCCTCGCTTCCGCCGGCGGAGCTGCAGGGCGACGAGCACGCAGCCGCCGAGCCGCTCCGCAGCCGCGGCAGCCGCCTCGGCTGTCTCGATTCCGAGCGCGACGCCGCCGACTCTCGCCTTGTGGGCCGGCCCGTCGGCCTTGACGACGACCGGAAACCCGAGCTCGGCAGCTGCAGCGGCGGCTTCGGCCGGCGAGGCAGCCCGCCGGCGAGGCGCGAAGCGGACGCCGTAGCGCTCGAGCACGAGCGCCGAGTCGTGCTCCGGCAGTGCACCCGGCCGGAGAAGGTCGCCGAGATCGACCGGGTCGCTCGCCGCAACACGACCACGCGGCCGCCAGCCGGCTACCGCGGCCAGCGCGCGCAGACCGTGCTCGGTGCCTCGCAGGAGCGGCACGTCGCGTTCGCGGGCGAGCGCGGCGATCCGGTCAGGAGGATCCGTGACATGCACGGACGTCACGGCCGGGAAGGCGGCTCTGCCCTCCACGGCGTCGGCGAGAGCGCGAACGATCATCTCGCACCAGACCGCTTCGTCGGGCCCACGAAAGTGAGACAGGTCGATCTGGGCGACCAGGATGTCGTAGGCGCCGGACTCCGCCAGCAGGGAGAGCGAGCGCGGATACACGACCGCCTCGTCGGCGATCGCCCATGCGTCGAGCGGGTTGCCCGGGGCGAGGAAGTTCGGAAACTCCTCACGTAACGCCGATGCGAGCTCGTCCGGAAGCGGTGCGAAGGGCAGTCCTGCGGCCTCGCCCTGGTCGGCGAGCAGCGCGCACTCGCCGCCCGACTCGGAGACCGCCGCCACCCGGGTCCCGGCGGGGCGCCTACGCCGTCCGAGCACTTCCAGCGTCTCGAACAGGTCGTGGAGGTCAGAGACCTCGATCGCACCCGCCCGCCGCAGGAGCGCCGAGAACGCCCGCGCGGAACCGACCAGGGCACCGGTGTGCGCGAGCGTCGCGCGGGCGGCGGCCTCCGAACGTCCCACCTTCAGGCAGACCACCGGCTTTCCCGCGCCCGCCGCCCGCTCGAGCGCAGCCTCGAACGCCGCCGGCCGCCGCACGGTCTCGAGGAAGAGCCCGATCGCCCGCGTGCCTTCGTCCTCGGCGAGAAACGCGAGCAGGTCAGCCGCGTCGCGGTTGACCTCTCCGCCGCAGGAGACGACGCAGCGGAAGCCGATCCTGGGGCCACAGGCGATGAACGCGTCTCCGATCGAGCCGGACTGTGCGACGATCGAGACATGTCCCGGAAGGAAGGTGTCCGGCACGGTCCCGATCCAGGTGGACGGCCCTCCGGGGCACGCGATCCCCATGCAGTTCGGGCCGAGGACAGCCGCCCCGGCCTCGTCGACGAGCAGGCGTAGCCGGTCGACGACCGCCGGCGCGTCGGCGCCCGCCTCCGCTCCGATGCCGGGAACGACGAACGAGCGCACTCCGGCGTCGAGCGCCTCCTCGAGCGCCTGGACGACGCGGGTGTGGGACACGAGGAGCAGGGCGAGCTCGGGCGCGGATCCAGCGTCCGCAAGCGACAGGAAGGCACGGCCTTCCGGCCACCTCGGCGCGGTTCGGGTTGACGAGCAGGACGTCGGCGGCGCCCGAGAACGCACCTTCGATCGGCCGGAGATTGCGCTCCGAGGCGCCGACGATCGCGAGCGATCGCGGAAAGACGATCTCGCGGAGACCGCCGCGAAACGTCTGATCGGCGTGGAATTCGTCCATGCGAGGCGTCATCATCCCGCCTCGGGGCTTGCCGATGCACGAGAAGCGAATCGAGATCCGCTGGCGCGACATGGACGCGTACCGCCACGTCAACAACGCCGTCTACCTCACCTATCTCGAAGAGGCGCGCGACGAATGGCTCGAGCGGGTGCTCGGCGATCTGGTGCGCCCCTGGGACTTCGTGCTGGCCCGGGTCGCGGTCGATTTCCGGCGGGAGCTCGTCCAGGAGGACGATGATGCCGTCCTCGTTCGCTGCTGCCTCGACCGCATCGGGACGTCGAGTGTCCGCACCCGCGAGGAGATCCGCTTCCTCGACGGCGCGGTCTCGGCCGAGGCCGAGGCGGTGCTGGTCGCGCGCGCTCAGGAAGGGGGCGGCTCGCGGCCGCTCACTCCCGAGGAGCGCGCGGCGTTCGAGGCCGAGCGCGACGGTGCTTGAGTCCCTGTTCCGGCCGCTCTCGCTCGGGCCGGCCGAGCTGCCGAACCGGATCGTCTCGACGTCGCACCAGACGAACCTGGTGCGCGAGCACCTGCCGACGGCCGACTTCGTCGCCTACCACGAGGCCCGTGCGCGTGGCGGCGCCGGGCTCATCGTGCTCGAGGCAACCGCGGTCGACCCGTCCGGCCGGCTGCATCCACACAGCCTGGCCGGGTACGTGGACGGCATCGTCGACGGCTACCGGCGAGTTGCGGCGGCCGTCCGGCCGCACGGCACGCGGCTCTTCGTGCAGCTCTTCCACGGCGGCCGGGAGCGAATCGAGAGCGCGCCGCGCTCACCGGTCGTGGCCCCGTCGGCGATTCCGAGCCAGCGCTTCAAGACGGAGCCGAGGCCGCTCGTCGACGAAGAGATCGACGCGCTCGTCGCCGCCTACGGGGCGGCCGCCGAGCGTGCCGCAGCCGGCGGCCTGGACGGCGTCGAGATCTCGGCCGCGCACAACTACCTCGTCGCCCAGTTCTTCACGCCCGCGCTGAACAAGCGGACTGGTCGGTTCGCTGCCGGCCCTGCCTTCCTGCTCGCCGCCGTCGAAGCCGTTCGCGCCGCGGCGCCCGGGATCGCGCTCGGCGTCCGACTGTCGGCCGACTCACCGGCCGCCCAGAGCATCGCCGGAGAGCTTGCCGGCCGTGTCGACTACCTCGGCCTGGCCATGGGGGAGTCGTCCACCTACCGCGGCTCGAGCGGGATCGTGCCCCCGCCGACGACCGCGGAAGGCGCGGTTGCCGACCTCGCCGAGTCGTTCCGGGTCGGGCTGCCCATCGTCGCCGCGACGCGCATCGTCGACCCGGCCCATGCCGACGCACTGATCGCCGAGGGCCGCCTCGACGCGGTCGGCATGACCCGCGCCCTGATCACCGATCCCGAGCTCGCGTCGAAGGCACGTCAGGGCCGCGCGGACGATGTCCTCCGCTGCATCGGCTGCAACGCCTGTATCGCCCACTACCACGCGGGTACGCCGATCGCCTGCGCCCAGAACCCGTGTACCGGTCGCGAGCTGACGCTGACACGGGCTCGACCGGCGGCATCCCGCCTTCGGGTCGCCGTGGCAGGCGCCGGGCCGGCCGGGCTGGCCGCGGCGGCGGAGCTGCTCGCCGCGGGTCACGACGTGTGCGTGCTCGAGCGCTCGCAACGCCTCGGCGGCCAGATCGCGCTCGCAGGGTCGGCTCCGGTGCACGAGGAGACCGCCCGCTCGCTCGTCGCCAACTACGAGCGGCTGCTCAGGGGAGCGGACCTGCGGCTGGGCGTCGAAGCGAATGCCGAGTCCGTAGCCACGCTCGCCCCGGACGCGGTCGTCGTCGCCACGGGCGCAGCGCCGTTCGTACCGGCGCTACCGCTCGACGGGGCGATCCAGGCCTGGGAGGTGCTGGCCGGTCGCCATCCGCGTCGGGGTCGTGCGGTGGTGGCGGACTGGGGAGGCGACCCATCCGGGCTTGCCTGCGCGGACCTCCTCGCCGCAGCCGGGCTCGAGGTCAGCCTCGTCGTCGCGGCGGTGGCCGTCGGCGAGGCGATCCACCAGTACCTGCGCAACGTGTACCTCGAGCGGCTCTACCGGGCCGGTGTACGCATCGAGCACCACCTCGAGCTCGTGCGCGTCTCGGGCGGACGGGCACACTTCCGCAACCTGTTCGCGCCCGAGATCGAAGTCGCGATCCCGGCTGACGTCGTCGTTCTCGCGCTCGGCCGCGTGCCGGTCGGCTCCCTCGCAGCCGAGCTCCGGGCCGGAGGCTTCCGGGTCGAAGAGGCCGGGGACTGTCAGAGCCCGCGGTCGCTCGAGGAGGCGATCCTCGAGGGGACGCTCGCGGCGCGTGCAGTCAGCGCGCCGTGAGCCTGCGACGGTGCCAACCAAAGCCGGTAGGGGCCGGACCTGTCCGGCCGCCCCGGTCGCTGGCGACCAGCAGCCGTGGCCCGCTACGTGGTAGCGACCGAGCGGCAGGTCGAACGATTCTGAGGGCCGGACAGGTCCGGCCCCTACACGTGGTCAACGTCGCTTCGAGGTGCCGCGACCACGATGAAGCGCGACCTCTAAAGGCGTGTCGCTAAAGGCGTGTCGCTACTTCTCGTCGGGCGCAGGTGGCTCCTGCTGCTCGCCGATCTCACGGCGCAGGCGGTCGGCCTCCCGCTTCTCGCGGGCGAGCTTGTGCGGCCCGGCTCCGGGGCGGATGGCCAGGTTACGCCCTAACGCGGGCCGCGAGAGCGGCTTCTTCGGACGGCGCTTCATACTCCCGAGCGTAGCGCGTGAGGGCGTCGACGGCCCGCTCGAAGACGTTCGTTCCGTCGAGCGAGTACTCGTCCGTGAAGTCGGCTGCCCCATTCAGTTCGAGCACGACGTAGCCGCCGTGCCCATCCGGCAGGAGATCGACGCCGACGAGGTCTGCGCCGAGCGCCTCGGCTGCCTGCACCGCGAGCTCGCAGGCGGCCGGCGGCGGACGGAGGGGCAGGCGCTCGCCGCCGAGCGCGATGTTCGTGCGCCATTCCCCGGGCCGCGCTACACGTTCCACGGCCCCGACGACGGTCCCGCCGGCGACGACGAGGCGTAGATCCCGGCCCTGCGACGGGATCAACTCCTGGGCGAGCGCTCCCTGCCTCGCGAACCACGGCCGCCGTCGCAGCAGCCGCAGGCTTCGGCGGAGCGCGAAGCGGTGGCGGCAGAGCATGACGTCGCGTCCCCAGCTCCCGAAACGGGGCTTGAGGACGGCGGGGAGGTCGAGCTCGCCTGGTTCTTCCTCGCCGAAATGGGTCGTGCGCGGATGGGGAATACCTCGCGCGCCGAGACGCAGGGCCGTCATCAGCTTGTCGTGCGCCCCGAGTAGAGCGGCCGGAGGGTTCAGAACGTCCACGCCACGATCCTCGAGCCGGCGTAGTGCGTCGATTCCGGGCTCGATCCCGTCGAGCGTCGGGAGCACGTCGAGACGCGCGAGCGCGACATCACCCGTGCGGAGGCGCCGTTCGCAGTCTGCCGGCTCGACGAGCCGCGCATCGGCGCCGAGGCGCCTGGCAGCGTCGAGCAGGCGCCGATTAGTCGGAGTCAGCCGCCCGGCGACGATCGCGAAGCGCCAGGTGAAACCAAGCAGATCGTGGCTGCGTGGGAGCTGGCTGAGCGTCACGGGAACCCCCTGGGGGTCGGGTCCGACCTCTCGTTACCGCTAGCTACTAGAGCACAGAGGGCTGCGTTACTTGCGGTCGATCACCAGATCGTTAGCGGTCGATCACCAGAACGTCACACCGTCGCGGCTGGGCCACGGTCCGTACAGCGTCAGTGCAACTTGGAGCGTCAGTGCAAGAGAGATATAACCATCTGGTAATATATTGAGCCGTGACTGCCTATGCCGCGCTTGCAGAGCCCTCGCGCCGGCGGATCCTCGACCTTCTCCGCACCGGCGAGCTGCCGGTCAACGATCTGGTCGAGCGGATCAGGCTGAGCCAGCCCGGTGTGTCGAAGCACCTGCGAGTCCTGCGCGAAGCAGGGCTCGTCGACGTCAGGCGATCCGGGCGGCAGCGCTTCTACAGGCTGCGGCCGGAACCGCTGCGCGAGGTCGACGAATGGCTCGAGCCCTACAGGGCGGCGATGGCTGCGCGGCTCGACGCACTGGAACGACACCTGGAGGAGAACCCATGAGGTACGGAACCCTGGAAACGGTCGACGGCAGGCCTGCGCTCCGCTTCGAGCGGCGCTTGAACCATCCGGTCGAGCGGGTCTGGCGCGCGGTCACCGAGCCCGGCGAGCTCGCCTGCTGGTTCCTCACCGCTGTCGAATGGACCCCCGAGAAGGGCGAGACGTTCGAGGCCGAGGGCGAGATGGGCGAGATCATCGAGCTCGACCCGCCGAATCTCATCACGTACGTCTGGGGAGGCGAGCGGCTCCGCTTCGAGCTCGAGCCCGTCGCCGGTGGGTGCCTGCTGGTCTTCGAGCACGTCTTCGACGACCGGGCGCTCGGCGCACAGCACGCGGCCGGGTGGGACAGGTACCTGGATCGCCTCGTCGCCCACGTCGCGGGCAAGCCGCTCCCCGCGGCCGGGAGCGGAGCGGAAGCCGAGCTGCACGAGCGCTACGCCGCCCGGTTCGGGCTCGACCCGGAGGTCGGCCGGCGGACGATCGCAGCCATGCAGTCGCAGGAGGACAGCCCGTAGGAGTTGGCAGCCGGTCAGCCGGGAGCGGCGCGGTCGCCCGGCAGCAGCGAGTAGACGACACAGTCGTGGCGCCGTCCCGTCCGCCGATCGCGGCAGTGAGACCGGAGCACCCCTTCCCGCCGGAACCCGCTGCGGGCAGCGACGCGGTGCGAGGCTTCGTTCTCGGGCTCCACCTCGAGCCAGAGCCGTTCGAGACCGAGCTCGTCGAACGCCCATGCGGACACCAGCTTGACGGCACGCGTTGCGATGCCACGCCCGCGAACCGGCCCTGCGACCCAGTAGGCGACCTCCGCGACCTCCGGGTCGGCCTCGAATACCAGGGCGACGACGGCGTGCAGGTCACCAGTCCCTGACGCTACGCAGGCGAGAGATGCAGCTCGACCGCGCCTCCAGCCGTCCGTGAGCTGATCGAGCAGCGCGCCGGGAAGCTCGGTCGCCGTAGCCCGTGCAGGGTCGAGCCACGCTGCGAGATCCGGATCGGCGCACGCGCGGCCGAGCGCGTCCAGGTCTCGCGCCGTCAGGGGCCGGAGGCTGATCTCGCCGTCCGAGAGCGGCGGGTCGGGCGCCGGGAGACTCACTGCTACGCGATGATCTCATGCCGGTAGCCTGCGACCCCATGGAGACGCGCCTGCTGGGCCGCACGGGCCTCCGGGTCTCGACGATCTCGTTCGGCGCGATGACCTTCGGCGGCGAGAGCGGATACGAGTCCACGGGCTCGACCGACGTCGCCGAGGCCCGCGAGCAGCTGGCGATGTGCGTCGACGCAGGCGTCAACCTGATCGATACCGCGAACGCGTACTCGGGCGGGCGCTCGGAGGAGATCCTCGGCCAGGCGATGGCCGGCGGCCACCGCGATCAGCTGCTCGTCGCGACGAAGTGCCACTTTCGGATGGGTGAGGGGCCGAACGACGTGGGACAGTCCCGGCACCACATCGTCGAAGCGTGCGAGGCGAGCCTTCGCCGGCTCGGCACCGACAGGATCGACCTCTACCAGGTGCACGGCTTCGACGCGCTGACAGACCTCGAGCAGACGTTGCAGGCGCTCGACGACCTCGTTCGGGCCGGCAAGGTGCGCTACCTCGGCTGCTCGAACTACTCCGCCTGGCACCTGATGAAGGCGCTCGACGTGTCCGCACATCGCGGCATCGAGCGGTACGCGTCGCTCCAGGCGTACTACAGCCTGATCGCACGAGAGCTCGAGTGGGAGCTCGTGCCGCTCTGCCTCGACCAGGGCGTCGGGATCCTCGTCTGGAGCCCGCTCGCCGGTGGTTTTCTGACAGGGAAGTTCCGCCGCGGTTCCGAAGCAGAGTCGGGGACTCGTTGGGGCGGGGGATGGACGCCCGGTCACGTCGACCTCGACCATGGACACGAGATCGTCGACCTGTGCCGCGAGATCGCCCTGGAGCGGGACGTCAGCGTCGCGCAGGTCTCGCTGAACTACCTCCTGCGCAAGCCCGGGATCACTTCGCTGATCGTCGGTGCCCGCACACGTGAGCAGCTCGCCGACAACCTCGCAGCAGCGTCCTGGGAGCTGAGCGCCGAGGAGGTCGCCCGGCTCGACGCCGTCAGCGAACGTCCGCTTCCGTATCCGTACTGGCACCAGCGCCAGTTCAACGAGCGTCTGCCCTAGCTCTCTCGCGACAAGCGCCCCCGCCGGCGCAGATAGTCCTCGAGCTCGGCGAGCCGTGTATCCCACTTCGCGCCGGCAGTCGCCAGCCAGCCGGCCGCCCCCGCCAGCCCACCGGGTGCCAGGCGGTAGCGCGTCTCGCGGCCCGCTCGTCGACTCGTGACGAGCCCCGCGTCCTCGAGCGCGGCCAGGTGCTTCGCGACCGCCTGGCGGGTCACCGGCAGCTCGCGGGCGAGCTCCGTGGCCGTCGCGTCGCCACGCTCTGCGACAAGATCGAGCAGCCGGCGGCGATTCTCGTCGGCGAGCGCCGCGAAGACCGGCCCAGGATCGGTCACACGGCGGCGAGTGCGCCCGCGGCCCAGAGCTCGACGGCGGGACCCCATTCGGCGCAGGCCTGTGGCCCGTCCGAGGGCAGGGACTCGATGACGGTGACCCGAGTTCCGTCAACCGTCTCGTCGAGCGTCCAGCAGACCTGCGATTCCGTACCGTCCGGCTCCCGCCAGAGGAAGGCGAGGCGTCGGCCCGGGTCGATCTCCTGGACGCGGGCTTCACGTACCTCCCCGTCGTTCCACTCGAAGCGGCCGCGACCGCCGGGTCGCAGCTCGAGCTCGACGTCGTTCGCGAACCACTCCGCCAGCTCATCTGCGTCGGTCAGCGCCTGCCAGACGTCGTCGAGCGGGGCATCCACGACGATCTCCCGGTGAACCTCCATCGATACCCTCCCTTCGTGCAACCAGACGGTTGCGTTATAGTGCAACCCAGTGGTTGCACGATATCACCACCTGCCGATGGTGATCGAGGACGAGGGAGGTCGCGAGCGCGCCTTCGACGTCTACTCCCGCCTGCTGCGCGAGCGGATCGTGTTCCTCGGGGCGCCCGTCGAGGACGAGATCGCGAACCTGGTCGTGGCGCAACTCCTGCTCCTCGAGGCCGACGACCCGGATCGCGACATCAGCCTGTACGTCAACTCGCCGGGCGGCTCGGCCTATGCGGGCATGGCGATCTACGACGCGATGCAGTACGTCAAGCCCGACGTCCGCACGATCTGTGTCGGGATGGGGATGTCGGCCGCCGCGATGATCCTCTGCGGTGGCGCTGCCGGAAAGCGCTTTGCGCTTCCGAACGCGAAGATGATGATCCACCAGGGCTCGGCCGGTGCTCGCGGCACGCCTGCCGATATCCAGATCCAGGCGCGGGAGGTGCTCTCGATGACACGCCGGATGGCCGAGATCATCGCGCGGCATTCGCGCCGATCCGTGGGGGATGTGCTGGAGGACATCGATCGCGACCGCTTCATGTCGCCGCAGGAGGCGCGTGACTACGGGCTGATCGACAAGGTCATCGAGTCACGCTGAGCGCGCTCGGGGCGAAGCGGGCGCGGCTGGGTCAGGCCGGGTCGGGCGGGTTCCGCCTCGGCCGGGCGACGAGCTCGCCGCCGCAGTTCGGGCAGCGCCCGTGCATGGCCGAGGAGCAGGACGGGCAGAACGTGCACTCGTAGCTGCAGATCCGTGCCTCGCCGCCGGCGGGGAGCGCGGCGCCGCAGCGCTCGCACTTCCCTCGCATTTCGAGCGCCATCAGCTCTCCGGGTAGACGATCACCGAACGAGCGGTCTCGCCGCGCTGCATCGCCTCGAACGCGGCGTTGACGCCGTCGAGGTCGCACGTCGAGATCATCGCGTCGAGCTTCAGCTTTCCGCTCGTGTAGAGCCCGAGGAGGATCGGGAAGTCGACGAGCGGGCGGCACGACCCGTACCAGCAGCCCTTGACCGTCCGCTCCTCGAGGGTGAGCGTCAGCGCGTCGAAGGGGATGCGCGCATCGGGAGGCGCCATCCCGACCAGGATCGCCTGGCCGCCGCGCCCGGTCAGCCGAAGAGTCAGCTCGATCGTCTCGGGGCGGCCAATCGCCTCGAACGCGTGGTCGGCGCCGCCTCCGGTCAGGTCATGGACGGCTTCGGCTGCATCGACGGCGGCTGCATCGACGCTGTGAGTCGCCCCGAGCGCCCTCGCCGTCTCGAGCTTGGAGGGTACGACATCGACGGCCACGATCGTCTGTGCGCCGGCGATTGCGGCT
Organism: uncultured Thermoleophilia bacterium; assembly: GCA_963797645.1. Lineage (GTDB taxonomy): Bacteria > Actinomycetota > Thermoleophilia > Gaiellales > Gaiellaceae > CAWCQC01. The sequence goes on from CAWCQC010000017.1 coordinate 282,169, forward strand.
CCCTGGATCACGTTCAGCCCCACGCCGCCGCAGCCGACTACCGCGACCGACTCGCCCGGCCGCACGCGGGCCGTGTTGAGCGCGGCGCCGACTCCGGTCATCACCGCGCAGCCCATGAGCGCGAGCTCGGTGAGCGGCAGCGGCTGGATCGACGGGAATCGCAGTACGTGCAGGCACGACAGAGCGCTCTGCGAAGGAGGACGTGTTGTAGTGGTGGATCCGTCGATCGCCGATGTGGAAACGCGTCGTCCCGTCCTCGAGCGTCGCGTCGTACCAGGCGGTGTTCTCGCAGATGCTCGGCCGGCCGCTCGCGCACCAGCGGCAGCGACCGCAGTAGGGAAGCCAGGTCAGCATGACGTGATCGCCGGGCTCGACGTTCGTGACTCCCGGCCCGATCTCCTCGACGACGCCCGCGCCCTCGTGGCCGAGGATGGCGGGCAGCAGAGTCGGGTGGATGTTCTGGATGACGTGGAGATCCGAGTGGCAGACGCCGCTCGCCGCCATCCGGATCGCAATCTCCCCGTCCTTCGGCGCGTCGAGCTCGACCTCCTCGACTACGAGCGGCTCGTTGAACTCGTAGAGGACGGCTGCTCTCACGGGCCGGATCCTACTGTCTGTAGATTGTTGCGCCGTGCCGCTGACCGACGACGAGCAGCGTGTCTGTGATGAGATCGATGCCCGGCGGGAGGACCTCGTTCGGCTCGCGTCCGACCTGATCGGCTTCGACACCACTGCCCGTGAACCGGACGACCCGCCGCGGCAGGAGCACGCGCTCCAGACGTACCTCGCCGGGCGGCTCGCGACGGCCGGCGCCGAGACCGAGCTGATCGAGCTCGAGCGTTCGGAGCTCGAGGGCAAGCCGCTGTACGTCCCCGGAATGGGTTTCGAGGGCCGCCCGCAGCTCGTCGCGCGCTTCCCCGGGGCAGGCGGTGGACGGTCGCTGCTCCTGAACGGCCACATCGACGCCGTGTCGGCGGAACCGCTCGATCGGTGGACGAGCCCCCCGTTCGAGCCCGAGGTCCGCGACGGAATCCTCTACGGCCGCGGCTCGTGCGACATGAAGGGCGGGATCGCCTGCATGGTGTTCGCGGCCGAGGTGCTGGCGGCTGCCGGCGTGCGCCTGGACGGTGACCTGATCGTCGCGACGAACACGGACGAGGAGTCGTCGGGCGCAGGCGGCCTCGGCCTGGTGCTGCGCGGCGTCCAGGCGGACGCGGGAATCGTCACCGAGCCGACGAGCTTCGACGTCTGGATCTCGTGCCGGGGGACGAGCTACGCCGAGGTGGTCGTCCCGGGCCACCCCGGGCACGCGGAGGTCTACCAGCCGCACTGGCGCGAAGGCGGCGCCGTGAACGCCATCGAGAAGGCGCAGGTCGTCCTCGACGCGATGAAGCGGCTGCGCGCGGAGTGGTCGAAGCGCTCCGATCTCCGCCATCCGCGCCTCTCGATGCCGGACGTCCTGCCGACGATGATCAGCGCAGGTGAGTGGGCGGTCTCGTATCCGGCGTCCTGCACGATCACGATCGCGGTTCTCTGCGTCCCGCAGCAGACCGACGAGGAGGGCTGGACGTTCGAGGTCGAGCGCGAGGTGGACGAGTGGATCGCGAGGGCTGCGGCTGCCGACCCCTGGCTCGCCGAACACCCTCCGACCGTCACGTGGTGGCCGAACCGCGTCATGTCGCTCGAGATCTCGCCGGACGACCCGATCGTCGAGGTGATGTCGGAGGCGACGGCCGACGTCGGCCGGCCGGCGCGCCTCTCGGGTCTCGACTCCTGGTACGACGGGGCAACGTTCACACGGCTCGGCGGCACGCCCGCGATCGCCTATGGGCCGGAAGGCTTCTTCCCGGACGGGCGCAGCGTCGCGCACACGATCGACGAGCACGTTCCCGTCCAGGGTCTGGTCGACTGCGCGAAAGGGCTTGCGGTAGCCGCGATGCGCTTCTGTAGGGTGGCCTCGTGATCGTTCCCGAGCTCCCTGCCGACGTCGCCGACCTGAAGAAGCGGGTCGGCCGCTTCGTCGAGGACGAGGTGTATCCCGTGGAGGCGAGCATCGCCGCCCGCGGGTCGATCGACCCGGAGGAGATCGGCGCTCTCCGCGCCAAGGCACGCGCGGCCGGCTTCTCGCAGCTCAACATGCCCGCCGATCTCGGCGGCCGCGACCTGTCGATGCTCGCTCAGGTGGCGCTCGAGGAGGAGTCGGGCAAGGCGACCAACGGGCTCGGCTTCGCGGTCGTCGACCGGGGCCCGCGCGAGCTGCTCGAGCTGGCAACTCCCGAGCAGGTCGAGCGCTACGTGATGCCGGTCGTGCGCGGCGAGCACCGCGAGGCGTGGGCGCTGACGGAGCCCGGCGCGGGATCGGACCTGAGCGGCATCCAGGCGACGGCGGTCCGCAACGGGGACGGCTGGCTGCTGAACGGCGAGAAGTGGTTCGTCACGAGCGAAGGGGAGCCGGGGTTCTACATCGTGCTTGCCGTCGCCGAGGGCGAGCAGACCCTCTTCCTGGTCGACCCGGATGCCCCGGGCCTTCGAATCAAGCGCACCCCCGGGTTCCTGCACGACCCGTACCTCGACCATCACCCGGAGATCGTCTTCGAGGACTGCCGCGTACCGGAGGTGAACCGCGTCCCGAGCGGTGGCAACGACGGTGCGAAGGACTGGATTCTCGTCGAGCGCCTGTTCATCGCCGCCCGGTGCTGTGGCGCCGCTCAGCGGCTGATCGACGTCGCCACCGAGTACGCCAAGGAGCGGGTCGCGTTCGGTAGCCCGATCGCCGAGTTCCAGGGCGTCTCGTTCCAGCTGGCCGACTCCGTCGCGGAGCTGCTCGCAGCGCGCCTTCTCACCTACCACGCGGCCCATGCCTTCGACACGCTCGAGGATCGGAGCGTCGTGCACGGCAAGGTCTCGATCGCGAAGCTCTACGCCTCCGAGATGGCCGGCCGTGTCGCCGACCGCGCGGTACAAGTGCTCGGCGGGCGCGGGTACATGACGGACAGCCCGGCCGCGCGCTTCTATCGCGAAGTCCGCGTCGACCGGATCTGGGAGGGGACGAGCGAGATCCAGCGCCTCATCCTCGCGCGTGGCCTGCTGAAGCGCGGCGCGGCGCCGTATCTGTCCTGAGGGTTACGCCCCGGACTGATCTGGTCCTGACGGGGGTTGCCGGCCGGCGTTTGCCGTCATCCCCGGGAATTGCGGAATGAACGCCGTCCGGCGTGCCCGCCAGGGACGCCAATCACGTCATAGCACGTTTGAGGGATACCTTGTTGCTGTGACCGACTTATTTCCGGCCGAAGCGAAGTCGCCGTAACGCTCAGTCGCTGCTCGCAGAGGCGCTCAGGGTGTCGGCGGGCCTTCGAGTGCGGGGAGGTAGCTCTCCTGCTCGAGCCAGTGGCCGCCGTCGATCACCAGCGTCTCGCCGGTGATCCAGGACGCGTAGGTGGAGCACAGTGCGGTTGACCACCAGGCAACCTCCTCCGGCGTTCCGATCCTGCCCGCCGGGATCGTGGCAGCCACCCGGACGCGATCGGCCTCGGTGGGCCACAGGGCGGCCCCGGCGCCCTCCGTGTCCGTGGGCCCGGGGCAGATGCAGTTGACGCGGATGCCGTGCCGCGCCCACTCGACGGCCAGGGTCCGCGTCATCGCGAGCAGGCCCGCCTTCGCCGATGCCGAGTGGACGGTGCCCGGCCCACCCGTCCACGCATAGCTCGCCAGGACACTCAGGATCGCGCCGCCCTCGCCCTGCTCGATCATCCGCCGTCCGGCGGCGCGCGTGCACAGGAAGCCGCCGTCGAGGACGATCCCGACAACCGCCCGCCAGCCGTTGGGCGAGAGATCCTCGCCGCGCACGACGAAGTTGCCTGCCGCGTTGTTGACGAGGACGTCGACGCGCTCGAAGCGGCGCACGGTCTCGGCGACGAGCGCCTCGACCTGCTCCGGGTCTCTGACGTCGGTGGGTTTCGCATAGGCGATGCCGCCCCAGTCCTCGATCCCGGCCACTGTCTCGTCGAGCGGCTCGGCCCTGCGTCCGGCGACCACGACAGCTGCGCCTAGGCGCGCGAACTCCCGCGCCATCGCCCGTCCGAGGCCGCTGCCGCCGCCGGTGACGATCGCCACCTTGCCGTTGAACGTTCCCTCAGCGAGCATCGCGGGCTCCTTTCACGGGCCTGAGAGGATGATCCGCGCGTCGAGGCCGACTGCTCCGCCGGCCGTGACGAGCAGGGGGTTGATCTCGAGCTCGGCGATTTCCGGGTACCGGGCGGCCGCCGACGAGAGCGCCGCGAGAGCACGTGCAGCTGCCCCGACGTCGAGCGCGGGCCGCCCCCGCGCGCCTTCGAGAAGCGGCGCCCCGCGCAGCGAGCGCAGGAGTGCGGCGGCCTGGGACTCCCCGACCGGTGCGAGTGCCACGCCGACGTCCTCGAGGAGCTCGGCGTAGATGCCGCCGAGGCCCGCGAGTGCGATCGGGCCGAAGCGCGGATCGCGGCGCACTCCCACGATCAATTCGACACCTTCCGTGACACTTGCCGTGCACTCGACTGAGTACCCTTCCGGGGAGAGACGTGTTGCCATATCGGAGAACATCAGCGCGAGCTCCTCCTCGTCGACGATGCCGAGGACAACTCCACCTGCATCCGACTTGTGCAGGAGGCCGAGAGCCTTCAGGACGACGGGATAGCCGATCTCTCGAGCGGCCGCGAGCGCCTCGTCGAGCGTCGCGACGCGGCGTGCGTCCGTGAAAGGGATACCGGCACCTTCGAGGAACGCCCGCGCTTCGAAGTATCCCTCCCCCGGAACGGCATCGTCCGCGGGCGCTGGAAGCTCGGGAACGCCGGTCGGCTCCTGCTCGGCGCGCTCGACGAGCCGCGCGAGCGCTGCAACGGCGGCCGCGATATCGCCGTAGACCGGCACCCGTGCCGCCCGGAAGGCCGCAGCGGCAGGCCCGCGGGGATACATGGTCTGCACGACGAGCGGCCGTCCGGTTCCGCTCGCAGCCTGTGCCATCGCCTGTGCCGTCTCCGTCTCCGTGGCCTCGTACTCGGCGCCGTACTCGGCGTAGCCGCCGAAGTACCCCGTAACGAGCGCGGCGTCCGCCTCGCCCGAGTCGAGCAGGAGACGGGCGACCTGGGCGAAGACCGGGATCGACTGCTCACCCGCGCCCGCCAGGTCGACCGGGTTGCCGACCACGGCGCTCGGCCCGAGCACGCCACGGAGCTGCTCGCGCAGGTCGTCGCTCGGGGCCGGGAGCTCGAGGTCGGCCGCCGACACGAGATCGGCGGCGATCACACCGTGGCCTCCTCCGTCGCCGAAGACGACGATGCGTCGCCCGGCCGGGACGGACGCAGCGAGAAGCGCCTGGGCCGTGTCGATCAGCTCGGCCGGCGTGGACACCTGCTCGATTCCGGCGGCCCGGCAGGCGGCCTGGACGGCGACGAAGTCGCTCACGAGCGCGCCCGTGTGGGAGCGGGCGGCCCGACCGGCGGCGTCGCTGCGACCGGCGGCGAGCAGGACGACCGGCTTCCCGGCCCGCGACGCTGCGTGGCATGCCGACGCGAACGCTCGGCCGTGGCGGAAGTCCTCGACGTACAACGCGATGACCCGGGTCTGCGTCGTTCTCGGCGAAGGCGGTGACCAGCTCGGCTGCTTCGATGTCGGCCTGGTTTCCGAGCGAGGCGAAGCGGGAGAAACCGAGCCCGTGGTCGGCTGCGATCAGCGCGAGCTCGAGAGCGAGGTTGCCGCTCTGGGAGATGAGCCCGATCTCACCGGGCGGAAGCTCGCTCCAGCCGATGTCGAGCGCGGCCGCCGCGTCGTAGACGCCGAGGCAGTTCGGGCCGAGCAGGACCGCACCGGCGGCCCGGATGCGATCGACGACCGATTGCTCGCGGGCGCGGCCTGCGTCGTCCTTCTCGCCGAGCCCGGCGGTGATGCCGACGATCGCCCGGGCGCCGGCCGCAAGGGCGCCGTCCACGGCTTCCTCGAAGCCGGCCGCCGGAACGGCGACGACGACGAGCTCGGGCGCTGTCGGGAGAACGTCGAGCGAGCGGAACGCGGGTTGACCGAGGACCTGTCCGCCGCCGCGGTTGACGAGGTAGACGTCCCGTCGGGCGGCGCCGCGGAGCGCGCCGCGGGAGAGTCCGTAGCCCCATTTGATCGGATCGTTGGACGCGCCGACGATCGCCACCGAGCGCGGGTCGAACAGCGCACGAAGGTCGCGCGGCACAGGCGTTGCCGTCGAGTTCACCCGAGCAGCCGGCGGGAGATGATGAGCCGCTGGATGTCGGACGTGCCCTCCTCGATCTCCTCGAGCTTGGCGTCGCGCATCCACTTCTCGACCGGGTACTCGCGGGAGTAGCCCCAGCCCCCGAGCGTCTGGACGGCCGCCCACGTGCACCACATCGCGGCTTCGGAGGCGGCGAGCTTCGCCATCGCAGCCTCCTTGGGCGCAGGCTCTCCAGCGTCGAGCTTGCGGGCGGCGCTCCAGACGAGGAGCCGCGCAGCCTCGACCTTCAGCGCCATGTCGGCGAGGCGGAACGCGACCGCCTGATGCTCTGCGATCGGCTTGCCGAACTGCACGCGCTCGCGCGCGTAGTCGACGGCGTACTCGAGCGCGGCGCGGGCAAGCCCGACCGCGCTGGCTCCGAGCCCGACTCGTGACTCGTCGAACGTGCGCATGAGCCCGTAGAAGCCCTGGCCCTCGTCGCCGAGCCGGCGATCCTCCGGAACGAAGCAGTCCTCGAGGAAGAGCTCGGCGTTCACGATCGCGCGCTGGCCCATCTTGCGCATCGGCGCTCCGAAGGAGAGGCCGGCGTCGTCGCTCTCGAGCACGAACGCGGTGATCCCCTTCGATCGCGTTCCCGGCGCAACGGTCGCGAAGACGACGTACAGCTCGCCGACGCCGCCGTTCGAGATCCAGCTCTTCTGGCCGCGAAGCACGTACCCGTCCTCGGTCCGCGTGGCCGTCGTCGTCATGGACGCGGCGTCGGACCCCGCGCCCGGCTCGGTCGTCGCGAGCGCGGTCATCGGCGGCCTCTCACCGGCGATCGGCTCGATCCAGCGTCGCTTCTGGTCGTCATTGCCGAGCTCGAGGACGGGCTTGGCGAAGAAGCCGCCCGAGGTGATCAGGTTGCCGATCCCGGCGCAGCCCCAGGACAGCTCCTCCTGGACGATGCAGCCGGTGAGCAGGTCGGTCAGGCCGCCGCCGCCGAACTCCTCTGGAAGCATGAACGAGGTGAGGCCGAGAGAGGCCGCCTTGTACCAGACCTCCCAGGGCGTCTCGACGTCCGCCTCGTCGACCGCGAGGGAGATCGGGCGGATCTCGTTCTGCGCGAACTCGCGGCAGACCGCCTGGATCTCCCGCTGCTCGGGCGTCAGCTCGATGATGGCCCCGGCCACGACGCCAATCCTTCCAGATCGGCCATATCGCGCGGTCGGAGTGGCATCCTCCGTGCCGACCGGAGGCGCCGTGTCCGCTCCGCGGATCGCCGTCGTCGGGCGCGGGCCTGGTGGGGAAGGTCGCGTGGTCGAGCTGGACGGGCACCCGTTCTTCGTCGGCACGCTCTTGCCGCAGGCCCGGTCGACGCCGGCCGACCCTCATCCCGTGTTTACGCTCCTGGTCCCAGGTCGCCCACCGTCGCCCCGGTGAGCCTCCCCGAGCCGCGCGCCTTCGATCAGGCGCCTGAAGTGCTGCTCGGCTAGCTGCCTTCGGCCGCGCCGTCGTAGTGGTCGGCCTCGCTGACCACGGGCGCGGCAGTCAGCGGCTCGTGGCCACCTGCGCGCCGTCGGGCGGAGAACATCGCACCGCGTGCTGGCTGAGCCGGGGCAAAGCGTGCCAACCCGATCGGGGCGGCCATATCGATGTAGATCGCCTCGACGCCACCTCCCATGAAGTACGCCTCGTGCCAGAAGCCGGTGCCGCCTGAATCCTTCAGGAAGTCACGCCACCAGCGCCGATGCGGCTCTGATCGCGTCCACCGCTCCAGGCTGTCGAGGTCGCGCCAGTACTGCCGCATTCCAAGATGCGGCGGGAGGAGGGACCAGACGACATCCTCATGGAGGAGTAAGCCATCAGGCTGCTCCTTCCAGGACTTCTGAATTTGCGGACCGAGACCAAGAAGACGTAACAGACCGCGTGGCCGCCTGACCCGCATCCCGAGATACACCACGACCATATCGGGAAAACCACTGAGATCGACTGTCTGACGCTCGACTCTCATGGGTTCTTCAGCTCGGGGAGGCGTCCAGCGGCCCAGGCCATCCATTCTACGCTGTCGTGTCACTTCCAGTAGCGCCCGACTACCTCTTACTGTTGGTCCTGTTGACGGGATTCGCCGTCGCGGCAGAAGCCGCCCAACCCGGCTAGCCGCGTCCCTCGACGGCGACGCGGGCGGGCCGGCGCCCGATTCCGAACAGAGCCACGAACGTGACCAGACAGACGACGGCCGCCGCAGCATAGGCGGCGACGTCACCGGCAGCTTCGGCGAGGCCGCCGCCGACGGCGCTACCGACGACGTTTCCGGGCGCCCAGGCGAAGTTCATGAGCGCGAACCCGAGGCCGTGGCCGATCCCCATCGCCTCCCAGCCGTCTGACATCAGCGCCATGGCGGGCGTCCAGAACGTCGCGTAGCAGATCCCGGCTGCGAGTATCGCCGCAGAGAGGACCCACTTGCCGTCGATCCACGGGATGGCAAGCGTGACCGCCGGAGCTCCGAGCAGACCGAACCTGATCGGCGCCAGACGGCCGCGCCGGTCGGACCATCTTCCGAACCCGGGCGTGATGGACGCCTCGACCGCGGCGGCCACGAAGAACGTCGCCGCGACGCCGAGGGTGCCCCAGCCGAGCGCCGAGAGCTGAAGCGGAGCCAGGACGGAGAGCACCCCGAAGAGCAGCGCGGGGAGAGCAAGGAGCCACATTCCCACCAGCACGGATCGGGAGCGGAGAGCCGTGAGCATGAGCCGAAGGGGTTGTGCCTCCTCGCGGCGCGGCAGAGGGAGCTGCAGCGCGACGACGGCCAGCACCGCCGCAACGCAGGCCACGCCGGCGAACGCCGGCAGCCGGCCGATCGCCGACGCCGCGCCTCCCAGCACGGGGCCGAGCAGCGCCCCGGCGATCGCACCGGCCATCGCGTAGCCGATCATCTCCCCGCGCCGCTCGCCCGGTGTCGCCGACACCAGCCAGGCGAGTGCGCCAGTCCAGCAGAGCGCGCCGGCGACCCCCTGGAGGAAGCGCGTGACGTCGAGCAGCCAGTAGCTGTCGACGAGCCCGAACGCGACGCTCGTGACCGCGAGCAGCGCCAGGCCTGCGAGCACCGTTGCCCTGATGCCCACACGCGTCGCGAGCAGGCCCGCCGGAATCGCGCCGGCGATTCCGCCCAGCGCATACATCGAGACGAGCAGCCCGATCTGTCCCTTGGAGAGCCCCAGCTCCGACTCGAAGTCGGGTAGAAGCGGAGCAAGAGCGGCGAAGAAGCTCGTATCTACGAGGACGACGGCGCAGGCGAAGGCCACGAGTCGGCGCATGCGCCGACTCTAGCCCGCGGCCGGCGCCGGCCTGCGGAGGCGGGGCAGGATCGCGAGCAGGGTGAAGGCGCAGAGCCCTGCGACGACCGAGTAGGCCGCCGCGTCCCCTGCGAGCTCGGCGAGGCCGCCGCCTACCGCCGAGCCGACGACGTTGCCGGGCGCCCACGCGAAGTTCATCAGCGCGAAGCCGAGTCCGTGGCTGAGGCCCACCGCCTCCCAGCTGTCGCTGAGCATCGCCATCGCCGGTGCCCAGAACGAGCCGACGGCGAGACCGGCTAGCACGATGAACGCGGCGAGGACCCAGGCGTTCCCGACCCACGGCAAGACGACGAGGACTGCCGCGGCCGCCGGCAGGGCGAAGCGGATCGGTGCGAGGCGGCCTCGCCGATCGGACCAGATCCCGACGCCGGGCCCCACCGCGGCCTCGCAGGCGGCGGCGAGCAGGAATACGGCCGTCACTCCCAGCGCTCCGAAACCGGCGGCGTCGAGCTGGAGCGGGCCGAGGACGAAGACGAGCCCGAGCGCGAGCGACGGCAGCGCGATCAGCCACATCCCGGCGAGCACGCGCCGTGAGCGAAGGGTCGTGAACAGCATGCGGATCGGCTGGGAGGGCTCCGCCTCGGGCACGGGGATACGGAGCGCCCAGGCCGCAAGCAGGAGCGAGAGCACGGCCACGCCCGCGAACGTGGCGCCGCGACCGAAGTGCGAGGCGGCTCCACCGAGGAGCGGGCCGACGAGCGACCCGGCAATCGCTCCCGAGGTCGTATACCCGAGGTACTCCCCTCTCCGGTCGGCCGGAGCCGCATCGACGAGCCACGCGAGGGCGCCCGTCCAGAGGAACGATGCTGCCACTCCCTGCCCGATTCGGGCGCCCACGAGAAGCGCGTAGCTGTCGACGAAGCCGAAGGCAACACACGTCACGGCGAGCAGCCCAAGGCCCCAGAGGACTGTGGGGCGCACGCCGAGTCGGGAGACGGCCAGGCCGCTGGGGATCGCGCCCAGCAGCGCCCCGAACGCGTAGGCAGCGACGAGCACGCCGGCGCCGAAGGTCGAGAGCCCGAGGTCGTCGGTCAGCTCGGGAAGCAAGGGTGCGAGTGCGGCGAAGAAGATCGACTCGACGAACACGACTGCGATCGCGAAGACGAGCAGCCTGCGCACGGATCCGACTCTACGTGTCCGGCGCCGGCCCGCGCCGCATGCGCATACTGCGGCGAAAGCGACGACGGACAGGGAGGCGAGATGCGAATCGTCAGGATCGACCGGGATCAGTCGGCGCCGCCCGAGCACCCGGACTGGTTCCCGGGCTCGGCGCGCATGCAGTTCATGCACGTGCCCGACACGCCCGGCGGCGTCGAGCTGATCGCCGTGTTCTTCGAGGCGGGAGCGAGGACGATCCCCCACGTGCACGCTGTCGACCAGGTCCTCCAGGTCGTGGAGGGCGAGGGCGTCCTCGCGACCGAGAACGAGCGGCGGATCATCCGGGCGGGCGACTGGGCCGTCGTCCCCGGCGGGATCTGGCACTGGCACGGCGCGACCGAGTCCTCGTCGATGTGCCACATCTCGATCAAGCAGCCGGGCGACACCGACTGGACGGTCGACCGGAAGGACTTCGACACGTACATGGAGGGGGCGCGCTGAGCCTCGATCCGGCTGTCGTCCGCGCGAGATACGCGACCGTCCGGGCAGCCGTCGACCAGGCGGCGGCGCGGGCCGGCCGGGCATCCGGGGACGTCGAGCTCCTCGCGGCCGTCAAGTACGTGACGCCCGAGGACTTGCCCGTGCTCGCGGAGGCCGGCATCAGCAGAGTCGGCGAGAACAAGGCGGACGCGCTCCTGGCCAAGCAGGCGCTCCACGGCGGGTCGTTCACCTGGGACTTCATCGGTCACCTGCAGAGCCGGAAGGCCCGCGACGTGGTCGACCGCGTCGAGCTGATCCACTCCCTGCAATCCGATTCCGCCGCCCAGCAGATCGAGCGCCGCGCCGAGCGGCCGCAGGGAGTCCTCGTCGAGGTCAACGTCGCCGATGACCCGTCGAAGAGCGGGGTGAGGCTCGGTGAGCTGGACGCGTTCCTGGAGCGGCTGGCCGAGCTCGAGAGGCTTCGTGTGCTCGGCCTGATGACGATGCCGCCGTTCGCCACCGACCCCGAGGAGTCGCGGCCGTTCTTCGCCCGCCTGCGGGAAGCTGCGGCGGAGCGTGCCGAGCGCTGGAGCTCGCGGCACGAGTTCGGCGTCCTGTCCATGGGAACGAGCCAGGACTACGTCGTGGCCGTCGAGGAGGGGGCCACGATCGTCCGGCTCGGCTCTGTGCTCTATCGCTAGCGGGGGAGCTCGCTGCGGCGCCCGTCGATCGCAGCGGCCATCTGCTCGAGCCGGCGCTCGAGGTCGGCGCGGGCTCGGTCGAGATGCCCGCGGAGGCTCCGCTCGAGCCACGGGCCGACTGGACGGGCGCCCGGCTCTCCGGCGAGCGACGCGAGCTCCGACCAGAGGTTCGGCCCACGGGACTGCCGGCCCTGCGCGGCCCAGGCGAGTCGCGCCGTCCGGCCGTCGTTCCGCGAGAGCTCGCGCTCGAAGGCCTCCTGCGAGAGGTCGCGACAGAGGCGGTTGAGGCCGACGCGCGCCAGGCGTCTCCAGGCCACGGCGTGCTGCCCGGCCGCGAGCGCCGCGAGTGCGGCCTCGAGCTCCTCCGCGTCACGCGCCGGCTGCTCGTGGGGATATCGCTGGGTCCCGTTCGCGTCGAGCCCATAGAGTCCGCGGCCGAGCGGCGTGAACGCCGCCCGGGTCGAAAGGCCGTCGAGCCGTGAGAGCGAGCGTTCGAGCCTGGCTCGCGCAGGCGTCGGGCTCAGTCGGCGCACCGCCCTGCGGACGTCGGCCGCCCGTGCGCCGTAGTCGAGGATCGCATCCGGGTCGTCGTCCGCCGCGAGTAGGAGCCGCGAGAACACGCGGGTGAGGCGAGCCAGATAGTCGAAGTCCACCTCCCCGGCCGAGTCGAGCTGCGTGTGGTAGTCGGTGCGGATCCAGGACTCCGAGAAGGACGACACGTTGAGGCCGGGCACGCCGGCGGCGAGAAACGTCCAGACCTCGGTCAGGGTGTTGGGCTCGCCGAGGCGGAAGCCGTGTGGCAGGAGCCCGTCGCGCGCGGCCCGCCGGCAGACGCGGCGAACCCAGGCTGCGAGCTCGGGGGGTGCATCGACCTCGAGCGGCTCGGGGAGCCCCGAGCCTTCGATGTTGAGGTAGAACGGTGCCCGCGCAGCCCACTCCCGGTGGGCGTGGGTGATCTGGTGCCAGGCGCCGATGCACCAGTCGTAGCGGCTGTTCGCAAGGCCGTACTCCTCGGCGGTATGGGAGAGGAATCCGATCGGGTGGCGCGGCCGGACGCCCGCCTCGACGAACGCCCGCGCGAGGACGAGCGTGGCAGCCACCCCCGTCGCGTCGTCGAACGAGCCCGTGAACCACGCGTCGTGGTGCCCGCCCACGAGAATGGGCCGTCCGGTGCGGCGTCCCGGCAGGAAGCCGACCACGTTCGCCCCTTCGGCGTCCGGCGTCAGGCGGACGTCGAGATGAACTCGCACCTCTCCTCCTCGAGCTGCGAGCAGAGCTGCATCCTCCTTGCGAATCGTCACCATCGGTGGGGCGCCCACGTGCCACAGCCCGTCGAACGCGCCCAGCGCGCCGTCCGCCTGGAAGTACGGCCCTCCGGGCTGGCAGGTGACGATCAGTGCTGCCGCGCCGCGAAGTCCGAGCTCGAGCCCGGACTGGAACGGCCAGAGGTCGTCGTCTCGCCAGTCGAGCAGGACGATGCGCCCCGTGACGTCGATCCCCTCCAGCTCGCGTCTTCCGCCTCGCGCCACGGCGACGAGCTCGCCCGCAACGCCGCCGGGCGGGGTGCCGGGAACGCCACCGAACGACGAGCATTCGTAGCGGGCACCGCCCGCCTCGACATGAGCCTCGCGAAGCTCCCAGCCGTCGACCGGCACCGGGTCGAGGACGACGTCGTGCAGGCCTATGGCCCGCATCTCGGCCGCGATCCAGTCGGCGGCCTGCCGCTCGGCCGGTGTGCCGGCAACGCGAAAGCCGAGCGGATGCGAGCGAAACGACTCGAGCTTCTCGACGATGCGCCGGAGCTCTCCGGCTTCGATCCGCGCCTCGACCGCCCTGTGCATCGCCGCCGTACGCTAGCGGGCGGCCGAGACGCGGATCCGTTCTCGGTTGTTAGGCCAGCGCCTTCTTCTTCGCCGACTCGAACTCCTCGGCCGAGATCGCGCCCGAGTCCTTCAGCTGCTGGAGCTTTGCGAGCTCGTCGGCCGTCGAGTAGCCCGACACGTATTGCCGTTGCCGCTCGGCCTCGGCGAGCAGCTGCTGATCCTGCTCGGTCATCTTCGGCCGCGCGATCATGTAGACGAGAACGCCGAGTAAGGGCAGGAAGATGATGAACAGTGTCCAGCCCGCCTTCGCCACGCCGCCGTGGTCGTTGCGGCGGAAGTTGTCGGCCAGGACCATGATCACGATCCAGATGTACATCACGAAGAACGCGAACACGATCATCGTCCACAGCACGTCGAGGAACGGGTAATCAGCTGCGAGCACTACTTCCTCCTCGGTTGCGATTTACGGCGCGGATTCGGGTCGCCAGCCGCTGATCCGCAGCGCGGATCATACTCCGCGGGCCGGGCGGGATCGGGGTTCGAGCAGCGATTCGACACGTGACCGAAACCCGGCAGGATCGACCGCAGGGAAGCGGTACAGCTGCGGCTCGATCTCCGCGAACGCAGCGAGCGCCTGTCCAGGCTCGACGAGGCGGGCGGCGATCATCGCCTCCACGTCGAGCAGATCCTGGTGATGTGCCCGTTCGAGCTTCGCGAGCACCTGCGAGACCGGATCGTAGTGGCGGAAGGTCAGCGTTCCCTCGCGGGCCGCGAAGAGGCTGCGCTCCTCCCAGCCGGCAGGCAGCGGAATGAAGTGAGCAGGGGAGGCGAGCTCAACGTTGATCCGCAGCTCGTCCTTGATCCGTGGAATCGCTCGGAGAAGTCGGTCATCCTCTGGCACGAGCTCGATGTCGACGTCGACCGTCGTCGGGCGCCATCCGTGGAGCACGGCGGTGGCCCCTCCCGTCAGGTAGCACGTGCCCTCTGTCCTCGCGGCCTGACCGAGCCGCCGCATGAAGCGCCGGATCCGCTCGGCGTCCGCTAGCTCGCGCATTCGGCCGCACGCTCGAAGCTTACGAGCCGGCGGACGAGCGCGTTGTAGCGGGAATGGGCCGAATCGGGGTCCTCGGCCGCAAGCCGTTCGTAGAGCCGATGCTCGGGCGATTCGAGTGGTCGGACCACCGAGAGCCCGAGCGCCCTCAGTCGTGGAGCCCCGATCGAGACGAGCAAGGCCTCGATCGACGGCGTTCCGCGCGCGAGATCGTCGATCCCCTTGGCTACGAGGTCGTGGCCCGGCAGTTCGCTGTCGGCCATCCTGGGACGATAACTGTCCCTGATGAGCGTGTAGGGGCGGATGGATCCGGCCAACAGTCGCACTAGCTGGCCAGACCGAGGAGCACGACGCCGCCGATGACGCCCGCGATGCCGAGCCACTGGATCGGCGACGGGCGCTCCTTGAAGAGGAACACGCCGGCGACGATCGGGATCACGGCATACGGGCGCGGAGGCGGCCGAGACGATCGACGTCTCCGCCCGCTCGGCGCCGAGGTTGAACGCGACGAAGCCGCCGGTGTCGACGACTGCGAGCAGCACGATGATCCCGAGCAGCTTCGGCGAGCGCTCCGGGAAGCGCCAGCTGCCGTTCCGCAGCGACAGTGCGAGCAGGAACACGGTCGCGAAGCCGCGGGTCAGGAAGATCGGCACGAGCCAGCCGTACTCGATCGCGTAGTACGCGTTCCCGAAGACGAAGACGCCGATCGCGACGACCGTGACGAAGGCGAGGACGAGACCGAGCAGCTGGCGGCGCTCGATCGTGTGAACTGCGCGGAGGTCGGCCGACGCGAGGAGGACGCCTCCGAGGATGACGAGCGCGGCGAGGAGCTGCCCGGTCGTCAGCACCTCGTCGAGGACGAGCACCGCGAGGATCAGCGAGACGGCCGCGTACGCGGAGACGATCGGCGAGAGGATCGAGATCGGCCCGATCTCGAGCGCCTTGTAGAACGTCAGGTAGGAGAGCGTCCCGAGCGCGCCGACCCAGGCGAACTTCCAGAGATCGGCCGGGTCGAAGCCGGCGAGCTCGCCGGTCGCGACGACGATGACCGCCAGGATCACGGTCGCGACGACGTGGAAGCCGAGGACGACCCGGAACGCGCCGGTCATCCGTGAGGCGACCGCGGCATTGAAGTCCGCGAGGCCCCACAGGAAGGCCGCGGCCAGCCCGAAAGCTACGCCCAACTAGCGCCTGTCGGCTGCGGCCGCCACGAACTGGCGGAAGATATCGAGGAAGCGGCGATCGACGCGCCACTCCTCCTGGAGCTCGAACTGGGCGGCGAGCACGTACCCGTCGTCCTCTCCGAGCTCGATCACCTCGACGACGCCGTCCGGCGCGACTCCGGTCGCTTTCAGGCCGGGAGCGAGTGTCTCGATCGCCTGGTGGTGGAAGCTGTTGACCTCGATCTCGTCGACGCCGAGCGCGGCGTGGAGCCGCGAGCCCGGCTCCACGTGCATGGCGTGGCGCGGATGATCCGGGCACGTCCGGGTGGTCGTTCAGCGATGCGTGCTCGACCTCCTTCCAGCGGTGCCAGCCGCGGTCGGTCGGGTGCTTCTCCCACTCGGGCCGGAGCGACACGTCCTGCACGAGCGTGCCGCCGAGCGCGACGTTCACGACCTGGCTGCCGCGGCACATCCCGAGCAGCGGCAGGCCCCGGTCGACGACCCGCTCGACGAGGTCGAGCTCGAACTCGTCGCGGTGCGGATCGGACAGCCCCAGAGCCTCGTGGGGCTCCTGGCCGTAGCGGTGCGGCTCGATGTCGCGCCCGCCTCCGATCACGACCGCGTCGACGACGTCGAGCTGGTCGTCGATCGTTCCCTCGACGCGGCTCAGGATGAGCGGGATGCCGCCGGCCATCACGAGCGGCCGCTGGAAGCCGACGCCCTGGTAGTCGCCGAAGTCGTGGTAGCCCACCGACAGGCCGATGACAGGCTTTCTCGAGCCGGATCGTCGAAGCTCGGGCGAGGAGAGCGGTTCGGAGGACATCGGGCTCTAGACATTCATACCTTCTCGGCCAACCGTTTAGGATCACGGCACGGCGGCAATCGCCGCCCCGGCCGAAAGGAGTAGCCGCATGGCTGAGCGGACCGTTCCCGAGACCGGCACGAACGGCGGCCGGTCGAACGGCCACCTCGAGGAGAAGGTCATCGAGGAGTGGCGGAACGCCGCGTACAACTGCTTCAGCTCGGGCCACAAGTTCTGCCGCGAGGTCTGCCCGGTGATGCAGGTCACGCGCGACGAGCGCCATACGCCGACGGCGTTCCACGCGAACGTCGTCGCGATGGACAAGGGGCTGCTCGGAATCGAGGACGTGGCCGAGGACTACGTGCACTGCACGATGTGCGGCGCCTGCGAGCTGCGCTGCCCGAACACCCTCTTCACCGGAGACTTCTACCGCTTCCGGCAGCGCACGATCGACGTCGTCCAGGCGATGCGGACGCTCGCCGTCGAGAGCGGCATCCACCAGCCGAACTGGCAGCGGTGGGCCGACCTGACCGACCGGTGGGGCAACGAGCCCGTGCTCGGCTGGAACATCGAGACCGGCGCGAGCAAGGTTCGCGCCTGGGCGACCGGGCTCGACATCCCGACCGGCGGCGAGACCGTGCTGTTCGCCGACTGCGAGGCGGCGTTCAACCGGACCTCGGTGCCGCGCTCGGTGGCGCTGATCCTCCAGGCGGCCGGCGTCGAGTTCGGGCTCATGGGCCAGCAGTGGTGCTGCGGCGGCCCCATGTGGGAGACCGGCTACGTCGACGTGGCGCAGAAGATGGCCGAGCACAACATGATCGACTGGCGGAAGACCGGCACGAAGCGGATCATCTGCCTCGACCCGCACGACTACATCACGATCGTCGAGTACTACCCGCAGATCGACGACAACTTCGACGAGTTCGAGATCGTGCTCGGAGTCGACCTGATCGCAGAGCTCATCCGCGACGGCAAGCTCGAGCTGACGACGCCGATCGAGCGCACGGTCACCTACCACGATCCGTGCCGCCTGAACAAGCGCCTCGGCATCTGGCAGTCGCCGCGCGAGATCCTGCGGGCGATCCCGGGGCTCACGTTCGTGGACGTCGACCACGTGACGCAGTGGTCGTACTGCTCCGGCGGCGGCTCGAACCTCTGGGTCGAGAAGCCGGAGATCACCGCCGAGATCAGCCGCCGGCGGGTCGAGAAGGCGAAGGCGCTCGAGGGCGTCGACGACGCTCGTCTCGGCTTGCCCGTGGTCGGAGCGCCCGCTCGAGGAGCAGGGCAAGGCGCAGGGGATCGAGGTCTACGACATCTTCGAGCTCGTGGCCGAAGCGGCCGGATTCGAGGTCTGAGATGGCGACGATCACGACACTCCCCGACGCCGTCATCGCCGAGCTCGTCGACATCTGCGGCGAGGACCACGTCTTCACCGAGGCATCGGCCCGCTTCAACCGCGCCCGGGTGCCGGCTCCGTTCCCGGCGCACCGCTGGGCCGACTACATCCCCGACGTCGTCGTCCTCCCGACGAGCGCCGAGCAGGTCTCCGAGGTCGTCAAGCTCGCGAACCGCGAGCGGATCCCGGTCGTTCCGCGGGCCGGCGGGACGGGCCTGACGGACGGGGCGGTGCCGCTTCGGCACGGGATCCTCGTCGACGTGAAGCTCATGAACCAGATCCACGAGATCGACCTCGACGACCGCACGGTCACCGTCGGCCCGGGGATCAACATGCTGAAGCTCTCGCAGGAGCTGCAGCCGCTCGGCTACATCTATCCGGACGACCCGGCGTCGTACCCGTGCTCGCTCGTCGGCGGGCGCATCGGGACGAGCGGCTGGAGCCTGATCGGCGGCCGCTACGGGCACACGCGCGACCTCGTCATCAGCTTCGAGATCGTGCTCCCGACCGGCGAGATCATCCGGGTCGGCGACGGCGGCGGGAAGAAGATCCGCAAGTCGTCCTCCGGCTACCAGCTCAAGCATCTCTTCATGGGCCACCAGGGGACGCTCGGCATCGTCACCGAGGCGACGCTCGAGCTCGTGCCCCGGCCCGAGTCCGAGTTCGCCGCCTTCTTCTCCTACCCGTCGTACCTGGACGGTTGGAAGGCGACCGGGCGAGTTCGCGCGGTCGGGCCTCGCCACCCTGGCGGGCGTCGTCCTCTTCGACGAGTGGAAGCTCGCCTACCTGCGCCGCGACGACGAGGCGTGGATCCCGTCGCCCGACTGGGTGAAGAGCATCGTCGCCGTCGCCATGTACGGCCAGAAGGACGAGGTCCGCGCCGGGGCGAAGCAGATCATGCGGATCGCGAAGGAGAACGGCTCGACCTACGCCGGCGACGAGATCTCGCAGGGCGACTGGGCCTCGCGCCACGACCGCTACGCGACGCCGCAGCACGGGCGCACACGGGACGGCCAGGTGGCGCTCATGAGCTGGCACTGCGAGGACGCGGCGATCAACTACTCGCAGCTACCTGCGGTGCGCGAGAAGTGGCACCGGATCGTCGACGGCCTGCGCGAGCGCTTCGACACGTTCGACGACTGGGGCATGTTCTCGTACACGAACGGCGCGTTCCGGCCCGGCGGCGACTACCTGACCGAGATCGACGTCGGCATCTGGGAGCAGAAGTGGGACGAGGAGATGTGGCAGGCCTGGGTCGACGCGAAGCGCGAGATCGCCCGGGTCTCGATCGAGCACGGCGGCTCGATCACCGCGTGCCACGGCTCCTGCCGCGAGGGGGAGGTCGACCTCGTGCCGATGGAGCTCGGCGGCGGCTTCGAGGTCATGAAGAAGCTCAAGCGGACGCTCGACCCGAACAACATCATGAACCCGGGCAAGTACCTGCTCGACCAGGCCTACGAGGAGAGGTGAGAGCTGATGCTCGGCTTCCGGCTCTCCGCGCAGAGGCCGCCCGAGGCGCACCAGGTCGCGGACGGCGTCATCAGCCGCTACGAGCACGTCTTCGAGATCGATCCGGCGCTGATGCAGGAGCACGTGCGCCAGCAGGACATCCCCGAGTGGGACTTCCACCGGATCATCGCCAACCGCTGGGAGCACCTCGCCTGGATGCACGACCACTTCGCCGACTCGGTGCTCTCCGGGGAGGAGCTTCTGAAGGAGATCGAGGAGGAGGGTTGAACGCCGTCGGTCGGGCCGGACAGGTCCGGCCCCTACGGGGCTGTTGCGGGGTTGTAGGGGCGGGACCTGTCCCGCCCGGGCGGGACCGCCATTGTGGGATGGAAAGGGTTGACGCGCGCGGCGGGTTCGTAGGGGCGGGTCCTGACCCGCCCGAGCGGGCCGTCCGGTTGACCGCCTTCGAAAGGGCCGGACAGGTCCGGCCCCTACGCCGTTGCGGGGTCGGATAGATCCGGCCGGGAACGGAGGGGCCACCCATCCTTCTCTACAACTCTCAGGTCTCGGGCAACTGCTACAAGGTGCGGCTTCTGCTCGCGCACCTCGGGATCCCGTACGAGCGGCGGGAGCTGTCGGTGGTCGACCGCTCCAACCGAGCAGACGTGCTCGGCGGGAAGAACCCCGCGCTGCGCGTCCCCACTGTCGAGCTGGACGACGGCAGGATTCTCGCCGAGTCGAACGCGATCACGTGGTACTTCGCGGACGGCACTCCGTACCTGCCCGCCGACGCGTTCGAGCGGGCGCAGGTGCTCCAGTGGCTCTTCTTCGAGCAGTACCAGCACGAGCCGACGATCGCCGTCGTCCGTTTCTGGCTTGCCTACTCGGGCGAGCCCGAGCGCTACGCCGACCAGGTCGAAGCCAAGCGCGCGGCCGGCTACGTCGCGCTCGACGCCATGGAGGGCCATCTCTCCGGCCGCGAGTTCCTCGTCGGCGGGCGCTACTCGATCGCCGACATCGGGCTCTACGCGTACACCCACGTCGCCCACGAGGGCGGTTTCGAGCTCGACCGCTACCCGGCGATCCGAGCCTGGCTGGAACGAGTCGCAGGCCAGCCCGGCCACGTGCCGATCGACGCCTGAGGAGGCCAGCCGATGAACTTCAGCTACGCCATGCTTCCCGACCACCCCGTCCAGGAGCTGCTGGACACGATCGCGCTCGCCGACGAGCTGGGGTTCCACGGCGCCTACGGGGCCGACGAGACCTATCACAAGGACTCCTGGCAGATCTTCGCCGCTGCCTCGGCCGCGTACGAGCCGGATCAAGATGGGCCCCTGCGTCACACACGTGATCCTCAAGGACCCGACGATCCTCGCGCACCAGATCGCGACGCTCGACGAGCTGTCGGGCGGTCGCGCCGACGTCGTCTACTCGATCGGGAACATCGCGATGCTCGACCAGTACCACATCGACTGGAAGACGGGCGGGCAGATCAAGCGCCTGCGCGAGGCGCACCATGTCATGCGCACGTTCCTCGACGAGGGCGCGATCGACTTCGACGGCGAGTTCTACCGCTACACGGGGCTTTTCACGGCCGCCCGCCCGGTGCAGGAGCGCGTCCCGCTCAAGATCGGGGCGATGAGGGGGCCGAGGTCGTTCGAGCTCGCCGGCGAGATTGCGGACGGGATGCACCAGGCACTCGCGTATTCGCGGGAAGCGCTCGAGTACGCGACGGAGCACGTGCGAATCGGGGCCGCGCAGGCAGGTCGAGACCTCGCCGACTTCGACCTCGGCGCCTGGATGGTGACGTCGATCTCGGAGGACGGCGACGCTGCCAAGCAGGCGGCGCGCGTGGTCGTCGCGTTCTACATCCCGGCGATGCCACGCGAGCAGATCGAGCGCCACGGCATCGATCCGGAGAGCCTCCAGCCGATCATGGACGCGTTCGGCCGGGGTGACGTGGAGGGGGCGATCGAGCTGACGACGATGGATCTGACCGAGCGCTTGTCGCTCTCGGGGACGCCGGAGGAATGGGTCGAGCGGATCCGGGCCGACGTCGCCCCCGCCGGCTTCAACCACGTGATCTGCGCGCCGATCGACCCGTTCCTCGTCGAGGCGTGGTCCGGCCGAAAAGCGGATAACGTGCCCGACCAGCAGGGGCAGCTCCGGCTGATCCACGACAAGGTGATGCCGTCCTTCCAGTAAAGGAGG
The DNA here is from genome assembly GCA_963797645.1 of uncultured Thermoleophilia bacterium. Taxonomy (GTDB): domain Bacteria; phylum Actinomycetota; class Thermoleophilia; order Gaiellales; family Gaiellaceae; genus CAWCQC01. Next base: position 303,892 of record CAWCQC010000017.1, read on the forward strand.
TCGCAGGCATGAAGTTCAGCTACGTCACGCTCCCGGATTACCCGCTCGGGGACTCCATCGAGATGATCAAGACGGCGGACCGGCTCGGCTACCACGCGGTCTACTCGGTCGACGAGACCTGGCACAAGGATCCGTGGATCCTGTTCGCGGCGGCCGCGGACAAGACGACGAACATCCGCTTCGGCCCGAACCTGACCCCGATCGGGCTGCGGGAGCCGACGCTCGTCTGCCAGGCGCTCGCGACGCTCGACGAGCTCACCGGCGGGCGAACGGAATGCGTCTTCTCGATCGGCAACTTCGGCCTGCTCGCCCAGTACCACATCGACTGGGCGAAGACGAAGCCGCTCTCGCGGGTCAAGGAGGCCCACCACGTGATGCGGACGTTCCTCGACGACGGCACGATCACGTACGAGGGCGACTTCTACAAGTACTCCGGGCTGTTCACCTTCGCGCGGCCGGTGCAGGAGCGGGTGCCGCTGATCATCGGAGCGATGCGAGGGCCGAAGTCGTTCCAGGTCGCCGGCGAGATCTCGGACGGCTGCCACCACGCGCTGTCCTACTCGAAGGAGGCGTACGAGTTTCTCGTCGAGAACGTCAAGATCGGAGCGGAGCGGGCGGGGCGCAACTGGCAGGACCTCGACATCGGCGCCTGGTGCGTGATCGTCTGCGCCCCCGACTCGGCAGAGGCCAAGCGTACCGCCCGGACGATGGTCGCCTTCTACATCTCGTCGATGCCGCACGAGCAGCTCGAGCGGCACGGCATCGACCCGGCAGACATGGCGCCGATCGTCGAGGCGCTCGGCAAGGGCGAGCTCGACAAGGCGCTCGAGCTGACCTCGCCGGAGGTGGCCGAGAAGCTCTCGATCGCCGGGACGCCCGAGGAGTGCGTTGCGAAGATCAAGGAGATCGAGTCGACCGGGGTCAACCACATGATCCTCTGCATCACCGACCCGCACATCGTCAAGGCGTTCACGCAGCGCGACGTCGACGTCCCGGACGTGAACGGCCAGCTGAACCTGATCGCCGAGCAGGTGATGCCCTCCTTCAACTGACGTCGACGAGAGGAGCGACAGATGCGTGAGGCGAAGCTCGTTCGTACCGAGACGGGCCTGGTTCCGGAGGGTGAGGGCTGGTACGTCGTCAACGCACGTGAAGCCCGTTGGGTTCGCCATCCGCAGTTCGGCTCGGCGTGCACCTTCGAGGGCGACGTGCCCTTCGAGCAGCTCGGGATCAACGTCCAGGTTCTCGGACCGGGCCAGCCGAACTGTCTCTACCACCGCGAAAACCTCCAGGAGGACTTTCTCGTCCTGGCTGGCCGGTGCCTCCTGCTCGTCGAAGGGGAGGAGCGCCAACTCGGCCCCTGGGACTTCGTCCACTGCCCGCCCTGGACCGACCACGTGTTCGTCGGAGCGGGAGACGAACCGTGCGTGATCCTCATGGTGGGCGCGCGCGATCCGAACGAGGAGCTTCTCTACCCGCTGAGCGAGCTCGCTCAGCGCTACGGCGCCGGTGCGGAGAAGGAGACTCCCGTTCCGAGCGAGGCCTACGCGCCGTTCGGAAAGATCGCCGACGCTTCGTACCGGGAAGGCGACCTGCCCTGAAGATCGCGGTGCTCTCGGACGTGCACGACCACGTCTGGAACCTTCGTGCGGCGCTTCGCTCGCTCGCCGACGCGGAGGCGCTCGTCTACTGCGGCGACCTCTGCTCGCCTTTCGTCGTCGGGCTGCTTGCCGACGGCTTCCCACAGGGCCCGATCCATATCGTCTTCGGCAACAACGACGGAGATCTGTTCCGCATCACCCAGAACGCGGGAAAGCATCCGAACGTGCACGTGTACGGGGAGCTCTTCGCTGGTGGGCTCGGCGGCCGTCGCGTTGCCGCGAACCACTATCCGCAGCTCGCCGCGGGGCTTGCAGCGAGCGGCGACTTCGATCTCGTCTGCTTCGGCCACGACCACCGCTTCGCGATCGACGGACGAGGCGAGACGGTGACCGTGAACCCCGGGACGCTGCTCGGGTACGACCCGACCGCGGGAGAGGACGTGGCGCCGACCTTCGCCGTCTACGACACGGAGCCCGGCACGGCGACAGGGTTCCAGCTCAGCCCGGGCGGTGGGGTAGCCGCGTTTCCGTCGCGCTAGGTGCCGACGGTCAGCGTTGCGACGAAGCCTTCCTCGACGCTGCCGGTGACCATCGCGAGCTGGAGGTCGTAGCCGTCTGCGAACACGTTGTCGGACTCGAGCGAGGTCTGGGAGAGATTCGTGACGCTCTGCTCGTAGCCGACGGTCTCGTACACGACGTCGCACGTATCGCCGGGGAAGGCGAGCTGTGACGTCACGATGGGCGTGGCACCCGTCGTTGCCTCATCGACGCTCGAATAGAGCTCGAAATGGATGTGCGGCCAGCGACCCGTGTAGCACCCCGGAAAGATGCTCGTGAAGCTCGCAGTGCCGCTCGCGTCGGTCTCCTGAACGCCCCGCAGGTAGTTCTCGGCGGTCGCCCCTTCAGAGTAGAGCGAGTACAGGCCATCTCGATCGCAATGCCAGAGATAGACGGCGGCGCCCTCGAGCGGCGCGCAGCCGTTCGCGTCGTCGGTCACGACGAGGTCGATCCTGAGCGGAACTCCGTCTGCAGCACCGGTGGCGTCGCCGAAGCTCGGACGGATGTCGTCCCGAACGATTCCGGTCTCCGCCAGCACGTTGACGCCGTTCGAGCCGTCACCGGGGTAGGGGCCAGCGGTCTCCTCCGGGATCGCCGCGCAATTCGTCGTGGACGCGTCGGTAGCCGTCGTTCCCGATCCACCCGTCGCCGACTCCTGCGTCGCGGCAGGTGAGAGCGTTCCGCCTCCGCACGCGATCGCCGTGAACGAGAGCACGCTCGCACCGGCTGCGAGCCGGAACATCTGGCGCCGGTCGATCAGCGTCGAGAGATCGAAAGCGAGACCCCGGTCGTGATTTTCTAGCTCGTTCGCGGCCGGCTGATTCCCCGTCTCGTCGTGCTTCGTCACGTCACGTTCCTTCCTGTCGCTTGCGGCCGGGGGCGACGCGGGATGCGCTCGACCGAATTGAACCGCCTCACCCTGAGAATCGCATCAGAGCTCGATCAGAGAGCTCCCTGAGAATCTCCGCGTCGCTAGGGCGTCTCGGCCGCCGCAACGAGCGTCAACTTCGCCCCGGCGCCCCGTCTCGCGATTGCGTCCACGGCCTGGACCTCCACCCGAGGCGGCTCGGCACCCGCGGCCTCGAGCGCGTCGATCAGTGACCCGCGGATTCGCTCGATGACATCTCGCGGCGCGGTGGGGTCGAGAACGATGCGAACGTCCAGCGCATCAGGTCGATGGCGGAACTGATACTGGCGGACCTCGGGAACGGCTCCCAGCGGGGCACGAAGGTTGAACGGGTGAACGGCCACCTCGCCGCCACCTCGTGAGGGCAGGCGCAGGATGTCGTCGCTGCGTCCTTCGATTCTCGCGATGCGGGCGAACGGACGGCCGGTCGGGTTCGGCTCCTCTGACATGGTGATCGAGTCGGCGAGCTCGTAGCGGATGAGCGGCTGCGCACGGCACCAGAGGTTCGTCAGAAGCACCTTCTGGCTGGGAACGCCCGGCGGGACCGGCCGGTTCTGCTCGTCGACCGCCTCGAGGATGAGCATGTCTTCCCAGACCTGGCACCCGAAGCCCTCGTCGAGCTCGCTCGCCATCATCCCGCCCTCCGTCGAGACGTAAACGTCGACGACCGGAATTCCCCACGCCTCGCGCACGCGCTCGCGCACCTCGTCGCTCAAGACCTCCGATCCCGTCGCGGCCATCGACGGGGCGATATCGAGTCGCCCGTCGAGCTGCTCGTCGGCGAGCAGGCGCAGGATCGTTGGATAGGTCGTGATCACGTCCGGCTGGTAGTCGTCGAGCGCGGCGGCGATCGCAGCGAGCGGCATCGTCACGTCGAGCGGAGGCGAGCCTTGACGACCGGCACGGAGCACTGCGAATACCTGGTTCGAGAGGTGAAACGGGCTCGGGGAGCCGATCGACACGAGCCGCATCTCGGGAGTGATTCCCGCATCGACGACGGTGCGAAGCATCCCGGCCATCGTCAGCTCGAAGTCGCGACGGCCGTTGACAAACACCCCGCGCGTCCCGGTCGAGCCGCCGGTCGTGAGGATGCGGTATTCGCCGAGGTACCAGTCGGGCTCACCCTCGGCTACGCGGCGCTCGACGTCGGCGAGGCGCAGCCGCGGGTCGGTGACCACCCTGTCCCATTCCTGCATCAGCGCCGACTTCGTCAGGACCGGCAGGTCCTCGAGGTCGACATTCTCCAGGTCGAGCCCGGCGAACGCCTCGCGATAGTAGGGAGAGGCGGAGGCAGCGTGGCGGACGATCTCCTGCAGGGCGCGCCGGCGGTGCTCCGCCAGCTCGCGCCGCGACCACCGCTCTCGCCCGATGAGCTCGCCGACGAGGGCACTCGGGTCGATGGTCTGGGTGCTCATTCAGGCTCCTTCCTGCGCAGGCCGCAGGTGCGCCTCGACGAACAACAGGAACTCGTCCTCGAATCGGTCGACGTCGACGACGCCCGGATCCAGGACTCGCTCGAGCGCCATCCCTCGGCTGAACGCCGACGCTCCACGAACGATCTCGCGTGGCTCGCCCGCCCACTTGACTCCGAAACGCCGGGAGATCTCCTCGAGTACCTCGCCGACGGCGTCGAGCACGCGCTCGTGGTGCTCGGCAGCCGCGGCCCGCAACTCGGGCTCACGCGAGGCATGCACCCAGAACTCGACGAGCAGCGGGGCCCAGAGCGGGTTCTGCTTCGCGGTCTCGGCCATGATCCTCGCGTTGGCGCGAAGCGCCGACTGCACCGTCCTCGCGCGAGCGGCGGCTTCGCGGTAGGCAGCGAGCCGCTGTGACGTGTGGGCGTCGAGGAGGGCCAGGAAGAGGTCGTCCTTCCCCGAGAAGTTGGAATAGACGGCGCCCTTCGTGTACCCGGCCTCATCCGCGATGTCGTCCAGCGTCGCTCCGTGAAACCCGTCGCGGAGAAACACCTCGAGCGCGGCGGCGAGAATCTGCTCGCGCGTCTGCGCTTTCCGCTCGATCCGGCTGAGACGAACGGCCATCGGAGATACCGATGGTACGGAAATACCAAAGATATGTCAATACCGACGGTATTCGAGTGCGTCCGAGGTGCCGTCTCGAAGCGGCCGATCTGGTCTGCTACACGACGTGGCGTACGACGAGAAGCTGGCCGACCGCGTCCGTTTACTGCTCGAGGGTCACGAGACGGTGGTCGAGAGGAAGATGTTCGGCGGTCTCGCGTTCATGCTGAGCGGGAACATGTGCTGCGGGGTGCTGAAGGACGAGCTGATCCTGCGTCTCGGGCCGGAGGGGGCGGACCTCGCGCTCGACGAGCCGCACACGCGGCCGATGGACTTCACCGGCCGGCCGATGAGCACCTTCGTGGTCGTCGTGCCGGCCGGGCTCGACGCCGAGGACGCGCTCGCAGGGTGGATCGACCGCGCGGTCGGCTACGCGTCGTCGCTGCCGCCGAAGTAAGCACGTCTCCGAGAGCCCGGCTGCTAGCTTCGGGTGGCGCATGGAGCTCTGGGAGCTGTCCGCCACCGACCTCGTCGCGCACTTGCGCGGCGGGGAGATCACTGCTGTCGAGCTCCTCGACTCCGTTCTCGCCCGCGCCGACGCCGTCGAGCGCCAGGTGAACCCGTTCGCCGTCCGGCTGGACGAGCGGGCGCGTGCGGCTGCTCGGGAGGCCGACCGGCTTCTCGACCGGGGCGAAGGGGGCGCTCTGTGCGGTCTGCCGGTGACGGTCAAGGTGTCCCACTGGATCGCAGGCGTCGAGGCGGCCTCCGGCTCGCGGTCGCGCATCGGCTTCGTACCGGCCGAGAGCTGCGGCGCCGTCGAGCGGCTCGAGGCCGGCGGAGCCGTGATCTTCGCTACCACGACCGTGCCGGAATTCTGCTACTTCGGAATCACCGATTCCGAGCTTCACGGGCGGACGTCGAACCCGTGGAACCTCGACCGTACGCCGGGCGGCTCATCGGGAGGCGCCGCAGCGGCTCTCGCCGCGATGGCCGGACCGCTCGCGCTCGGCGGCGACGGCGGAGGATCGATCCGGATCCCGGCGGCTTTCTGCGGCGTCGTCGGCTACAAGCCGACCTTCGGGCTCGTCCCGCACGAGCCGTCCACGCCCGGCTGGAAGACACTCGTCTCGGTCGGCCCCATGGCCCGGTCGGTCGCCGATGCGCGGCTCGTGCTCGGCGAGATCGCCGGGTTGCACCCGCTCGACCGGTACAGCTTCGACGTCGCTCTGCTCGACGCAGCGCCTCCCGCGCCGTCGGCGCTTCGCGTAGTGGCTTCCGAGGATCTCGGGTTCGCCCCGCTCGACGACGACGTGCGCCGCGTCTTCCGCTCGGCCGTCGCGCGCCTCGAGGAAGCGGGGGTCGAGATCATCCGTGACGATCCCGGCCTCCAGTCGTCGGTGCAGATCTGGGGAACGATCGCGACGGCCGAATCGCGTCGCTCCGAGTCGCATGAGCTCGAACACGAACGGGAGTCACTCATGGACGGCACTGTCGAGTTCCTCTCCTGGGGTGAGCAGGTCTCGCTGCCCCAGTATCTCGAGGCGCAGTTCGCCCGCGAGCAGCTGTTTCGGGCCTACGCCGATCTGTTCCTGCGGACCGGCGCAGTCGCGCTCGTCACGCCGACACTTGGGTGCGAGGCGTTCCCCCACGGAACCGATCACCCCGAGACGATCGGCGAGGTCGCCATCGAGCCGCCGTGGATGGACTGGGCGAGCTTCCTGTACGACGCTAACCTCGCCGGTCTGCCGGCCTGTGCCCTGCCTATCGGCCTCGGAGACGACGGCCTGCCCGTGTCGATGCAGCTACTCGGCGCCAGGGCAGCCGACGGACCGCTCCTGGCCGCGGCCGAGACGGTCGAGTCGCTCGTCGGCTTCAGCTCCCGCGCGCACGAGCTGGCGGGGACGGCCTGAAGCTACGAGACCGGCGCGGGGTCGCGCGACTCGAAGCGGAGCTTGACCAGATTGCGGTCGTCCGGGACAGGCGTCGGGTAGCTCCGGGTCAGGCAGGCGCGGCAGAACTCCCGCTCTGGCCGCTGTACCGCCTCCTGAAGTCCCTCGAGCGACAGGTAGGCGAGGCTGGTCGCACCGAGCAGGGCCCTGATCTCCTCGACGCTGCGATTCGCGGCAACGAGCTCGCCTTCCGAGGCCATGTCGATGCCGTAGAAGCAGGGGGACACGATCGGGGGCGACGAGACGCGCACGTGGACCTCCCGCGCCCCGGCCTCGAACAGCATCGAGACGATCTTGCGCGTCGTCGTCCCGCGGACGATCGAGTCGTCGACGACGACCACCCGCTGGCCCGCGACCTCGCCGAGTGGGTTGAACTTCGTCTTGATGCCGTGCTCGCGAAGAGCCTGGTCCGGCTGGATGAACGTGCGCCCCACGTACCGGTTCTTGATGAGGCCCTCGTTGTAGGGGATACCGCTCTCACGGGCGAAGCCGATCGCCGCCGGCACGCCCGAGTCCGGAATCGGCATGACGACGTCGGCGTCGACCGGTGCCTCCCGCGCGAGGCGCTCGCCCATGCGGACGCGGGCGCCGTGCACCTCGCCGTCGGCAAGGATCGAGTCGGGGCGCGCGAAGTAGATCAGCTCGAAGATGCAGAGATGGCCGGCGTTCTTCGGCGCGATCGCCTGGACCGAGCGCAGGCCGTCGTCGTCGACGACGACGAGCTCCCCCGGGAGCAGCTCCCGGATGTACTCGGCGCCGAGGAGGTCGAAGGCGCACGACTCGGATGCCAGGACGTAGTCGCCGTCGAGGCGGCCGAGCGCCAGCGGGCGGATCCCGTCCGGATCCCGAAAGCCGGCCAGCCGCCCCTCCGCGAGCAGGACGATCGAGTAGGCGCCCTCGAGCTTCGCCATCGTTGCGGCAATCGCTTCCGCGAGCGAGCCCTGCTCCCGCGCGATCAGCCCCGCGATCACCTCCGTGTCCGACGTCGACCGGAGACGGCAGCCCGAGGCGAGCAGCTCCGCACGTAGCGCAGCGGTGTTCGTGAGGTTGCCGTTGTGCGCGATCGCCACGGCTCGGCTGTCCCCGTGCTGGATGCTCGGCTGCGCGTTCGTCCACATCGTCGAGCCCGTCGTCGAGTACCGCGTGTGCCCGATCGCGGCCTGTCCGTCGAGCCCCCGCAGCTTTTCCTCCGAGAAGACCTGCGCGACGAGGCCCATGTCGCGAAGCGCCATCAGCTGTCCGTCGTCGGAGACGGCGATTCCGGCCGATTCCTGGCCGCGGTGCTGGAGTGCGACCAGCCCGAAGTGCGTGAGCCGGGCCACGTCGCGCTCAGGCGCGTGGATACCGAAGATCCCGCACATCAGCCGAGAGCCCCCGCCAGGCCGTTCTCGTACGCGATACGCAGCTCGGAGACGGCGACCCCGAGGAGCGCCTCACCGCTCACCGTCCCGATCTGCCGGCACGGGACGTCGGTCCCATCGGCGAGCGCGACGATCTCCCGTGCGTCTCCGGCCACGATCGCCTGGCCCGCACCCTCGCCGAAGAGCGTCACGACGTCCGGGCCGAGCGCGAGCTCGGCGCCGGCGCTCGCGGCGATCGCGCATTCCGCGAGTGCGACCGCCAGGCCGCCTTCCGACGCGTCGTGGACGCACGACGCGTGGGGCGCGACCGCAGCGAGGAACGACACGAGCGACGCCTCGGCAGCCAGGTCGGGCAGCGCCGGCCGGCCGGCCGGCCCGTCGAGAAACAGAGCCTGGTACTCGGAGCCGTCGAGGCGCAGCTCGGGGGCGCCGGCCAGGAACACGGAGTCTCCTTCCCGCCAGTGCCCCGGCACGCGCCGCACGTCGTCGACGAGCCCGACACAGCCGACGACCGGCGTCGGATGGATCGCGAGCCCGTCGGTCTCGTTGTAGAGCGAGACGTTTCCGGAGACGACCGGGACTCCGAGCGCCTCGCAGGCGAGCGCCATCCCCTCGATCGCCTCCGTGAGCTCCCAGGCGATCTCGGGCTTCTCGGGGTTCCCGAAGTTGAGGCAGTCGGTGAGGGCGAGCGGATGTCCCCCGGCGCACGCGACGTTCCGTACGGCTTCGAGCACGGCGAGCATGCCCCCCGCGCGCGGATCCAGGAACGCAAGCCGCCCGGCGCCGTCGAGCGAAATCGCAAGCCCTCGGAAGGAGGGCCTGAGCTGGAGCACCGCGGCGTCGAGTCCCGGCCGCCGTACCGTCCGCGACTGGACGAGCTGGTCGTACTGCCGGTAGATCCACGCGCGGCTCGCGAGGTTCGGCGAGGCGAGCAGCTCGAGGAGCCGGGCGGGCGTCGCCTCCCCGGTAGGGGCGTCCACGGGCCGGTCGAGGTCCCGTTCGCGCACCTCGACCCGATAGCGCGGACATTCGTCGGTGAGGAGGCTCGCCGGGATGTCCCCGACGGTGTCGCCGTCGAAGAAGCAGCGCAGCCGGCCGCTGCTCGTGACCTCCCCGATCACCGCATGCGGAAACTCCCACTTCTCGCAGACGCGGACGACGTCGTCGAGTCGCTTGCGGGTGACCACGGCGATCATGCGCTCCTGGCTCTCGGAGATCATGATCTCCCACGGCTTCATGCCTTCCTCGCGAATGGGCACGCGATCGAGATGCACGTCGACGCCCGCGCCGCCGCGAGAGGCCATCTCGGCCAACGACGAGGCGAGTCCGGCTGCGCCGCAGTCCTGCAACGACTCGACGAGCCGGCCCTCGACGAGCTCGAGGCTCGCCTCGATCAGCTTCTTGCCCGCAAACGGGTCTCCGACCTGCACGGTGGGGCGCTTGTCCTCGTCCTCCTCGGACAGCTCCTGGCTCGCGAGGACGCTTGCCCCGCCGATCCCGTCCCGACCGGTCGTCGAGCCGAAGACGACCACCAGGTTGCCGGTACCACTCATACCCGCGCGCGTGAGGCGCTCCGCCGGGAGCAGCCCGACGCACATCGCGTTGACGAGGCAGTTGCCGGCGTAGCGCTCGTCGAAGACGGCCTCGCCGCCGACGGTCGGCACGCCGACGCAGTTTCCGTAGTGGCCCACTCCGGCGACCGCGCGGCCGAACATCCAGCCGGAGCGCCCGTCTGCGGGGTCGCCGAAACGGAGGGAGTCGAGCAGCGCGATCGGTCGCGCCCCCATCGCGACGACGTCGCGCAGGATGCCGCCGACGCCGGTCGCAGCTCCCTGGAACGGCTCGACAGCCGAGGGATGGTTGTGGCTCTCGACCTTGAAGGCGACCGCGAGCCCGTCGCCGACGTCGACGACGCCCGCGTTCTCGCCGGGGCCTTGCAGCACCGCGGGCCCCTCCGTCGGCAAGCGCTTGAGAAGCAGGGCCGAGTGCTTGTAGCCGCAATGCTCCGACCAGAGCAGGCTGAAGACCGCGAGCTCGAAGTGGTTGGGCGAGCGGTCGAGCAGTCCGCAGATACGGTCGAGCTCCCAGTCCGTCAGGCCGAGCGCGCGATGAAGCGGCTGTTCAACGACCGAGGTCAAGGAGAGGTCACGAGTCTACATAGGGACGAGGTCGGCGGCCGCGGTGACGCAGCCTGCCTGTCTCAAGGATAGCCGCAGACTCAACTACATCACGCGCGTTGGCGACGCGATCGGAATCGAGGACGAGCCCGAGTGGTCGCGGTCCGACGGCTAGCCTGCGCGGGGTGCGCCGCGGCTACCTTCCGTTCCTCCTCTTTCTCTCCGCGCTGTGGGGCGCGTCGTACCTCTTCATCAAGGTGGGTGTCACGGAGATGGAGCCGGCCTTCATGGCCACCCTCAGGACCTGGTTCGCGGCGGCGATTCTCCTCGCCGTGCTCGTCGCGACTCTCGGCGCGCGGCCAGCCGTAGCGGCCTTGCGGGCGACGGGGCGTCACGGCATCGTCCTCGGGCTGATCAATGCCGCTCTTCCGTTCTGGCTGATCGCCTGGGGTGAGACGCGGATCGACTCGGGCGTCGCCGCGATCGCGAACTCGACCGTTCCGATCTTCGTCGTGCTGCTCGCGATCCGTTTCCGCCCGAGCGAGCGTGCGACCGGCCAGCGGATGGTCGGAATCGTCATCGGGCTGGTCGGCGTCGGCGTGCTCGTCGGAGTCCACCCGGATGGCGGTTGGTGGGCGATTCTGGGAACGCTTGCGGTCGTGCTGTCGTCGGTCTGCTACGCGAGCTCGAACCTCTACACCCAGGCGTACTTCTCCGGCACTGCGCCAATCGTCACGGCGACTGCGGCGATCACGACCGCGGCCGTCGTGGTCCTCCCGTTCGGGCTGCTTCAGATACCGGCCCAGACGCCTTCGGCAAAGGCGCTCGGCGCGACGGCAGCGCTCGGCATCTTCGGCACCGCGATCGCCTACCTCGTCCTCTACCGCATGATCGGGTCGTACGGCGCCGCCCGCACGTCGATGGTGACGTACCTGATGCCCGTGTTCGCTCTGGTCTACGGAGCCGCGTTCCTGGACGAATCGATCCGAGGAACGGCGGTTGTCGGCCTGGCGCTCATCCTCGCGGGCGTCGCGTTGGGATCCGGCGTGGCCCGGATCGGACGCCGCTCGGCCGCGCCCGTCTCGCCGTGACGGAGACGGTCGCCGGCCGGGGCTTCCGACTGCGCCGAGCCGGGGCGGAGGACGCCGGCTTCCTGGTCGATCTCGCGGCTCATCCCGAGATCGAGCCGTTCCTCGAGGAGGATCTGTAGATGACCGGTCAGAGGTTGACCGGAATCGTGGCATCACACGTTCCGATCAACCGTTTGGCTGCGGTCGGCGCGCGTCGTCGCGAGGAGCACGTAGTCGTCTCGGTCACCTGACGCCGGCATGAAGGCTCGCATGACTCCCTCCTCGCGAAATCCGACCCGGGCGAACGCTCGCCTCGACGCCTGGTTCCAGAGCGCCGTGCTCGCCTGGACGCGCTCGGCCGCATGCTCGTCGAACAGGTGCTCGGTGAGGAGCTGGATGGCTTCGGTTCCGTACCCGCGGCCGCGATCGGCGGCCTGGTGGATCGTGATGCCGAGCTCGTAGACCTCCGGTGGGAAGGCGCCCTCGGGCGCGCGGGCCCCAATGTCGCCGACCAGGCGCCCGCCGGCTTCGATCGCGAACTCGAGACGCCCGTCGACGAAACTTCCGGAGCCCGCGAGCCGGCGGGCAACCTGATCACGGTCAGGTGCCGGGCGGGGATGCTCTGTCTCGCCGTCCCAGGCGCGCCAGGCTGCGATGACCGCATCCACCTCGGACGGCTCGAACGGGCGTAGCACGACATGCGCTCCCTCGAGTCTGGTCACGAGCGGTAGTGTCGCACCGGATGGGGGCCGGAGAGGACACCCGCGGCTGGCGGCGGGTCGGCGTGCTGCGGCCGCTCGAGATCCGCGACTTCCGGCTGCTCTGGAGCGGGCTGACAATCTCGCTGATCGGCGACGGCATCTTCTTCGTCGCGCTGCCGTGGCAGGTTCTCGAGCTCTCGAACTCCCCCACGGCGATCGCCCTCGTCGGGCTCGTCTGGACCCTGCCGATGGTCGTTCTTCTACTGCTCGGCGGCGTGATCGCCGACCGCTTCGACCGCCGTCGCGTGATGCTGACCGCCGATGCCGTCCGGCTCGTCGCGAATGCGACGCTCGGTGCGCTGTCGGTCACGGGCCACGTCGAGCTCTGGCACGTCTTTGTGCTCGCTGCGCTCTACGGCGCCGGCGAAGCGCTCTTCTTCCCCGCGTTCAGTGCGCTCGTGCCCGAGATCGTTCCGCGAGATCTGCTGGTCCAGGCGAACTCGCTCGACGGCTTCGTCCGACCCCTCGGCGCGCAGCTCCTCGGGCCGGCGCTCGGTGGCATCCTGATCGACGTTGTGAGCGTTGGCGGTGCTCTGCTGGTCGACGCGGCGTCGTTCGGCTTCTCGATCGCGGCGCTGCTGCTCATGCAGCCACGGCCCAGGGCGAGAGACGAGTTGTCGGCGACGCGGGTCGCGGCCGAGATCCGCGAGGGATTCCGGTTCGTCCGTTCGCGCACCTGGCTCTGGGGGACGCTCGTCTGCACGTCGGTAGCGCTGCTCGTCTACCTCGGGCCGTGGGAGGCGCTCCTGCCGTTCCTGGTCAAGAACGAGCTCGAGGAGAGCGCACGCAGCCTCGGCCTCGTGTACGCGGCGGGCGGGGCCGGCTCGATCGTGGCCGCGATCTTCATGGGACAACGCGGCCTGCCCGCCAGGACGATCACCGTGATGTTCCTCGCCTTCTCCGCAGGGTTCTCGGGGCTGATCCTCTTCGGGCTCGCGGTCAGCGTCTGGCAGCTCGTCGCCGTCTCGGTCGTCGCCGCTGGCTTGAACGCGGCCGGCATGGTGATCTGGACGACGCTTCTCCAGCGGAACGTCCCGGGCGATCTGCTCGGGCGGGTCACGAGCCTCGACTGGCTGGTCTCGATCAGCCTCGTGCCGATCTCGTTCGCGCTCACCGGCCCGATCGCCTCGGAGATCGGCGTGCGCACCACGCTGGTCGCAGCCGGCGTTCTCGGCGCATCGGTGTGGCTCGCGTTCCTGTTCCTGCCGGGCATGCGCGACCTCGAGCGCAAGCCGGTTCCCGTGGAGGAGGCGTGACGAGGCTCTACGACGCGTACGCCGACCTCTACGCCGCGCTCGAGTCTGTGTACGACGGCGGGGAGGATGGCCGGCCCCACGTCGAGCCGGGCTCGGTGGGCGGCCTTCTCTGGCACGTTCTGGCGAAGAGGGGCGGATGACCGCTTCGCTCGGAATCCCCGGGATCTGGGTGAACTGGGTCGGGAACCAGGCCTGCTCGCCGCGGCACATGGCGCACCCGGCGACCGAGGACGAGGTCCGACGGATCGTCGCCGACGCCGCAGCCCAGCGGCTGACCGTGCGCGCTGCGGGCGCCGGGCACTCGTTCACGCCGGTCGTCGCGACCGACGGCGTGCTGCTCGATCTCGACGCTCTTCGGGGAATCACCCGGATCGGGCGCGAGGCCCGTTGCGTCACGGTGCGGGGCGGCACCCGCATCTCCGAGCTCGGCGATCCGCTCTGGGACGCCGGCCTGACGCTCATCAACATGGGGGACATCGACACGCAGGCTCTCGCCGGCGCGGTCGCGACCGGGACGCACGGCACCGGGATCGCTCTGCCGAGTCTCTCGGCCTCGCTCCAGGCGGCGAGGCTCGTCACGGCCTCCGGAGACGTGCTCGAGGTGAGGTGGCGGCGACCCCGACCTCCTGCGGGCGGCACGTGTGTCGATCGGGATGCTCGGAGTGATGGCCGAGCTCACGCTCGAGCTCACCGACGCCTACGTGCTGCACGAGCGGCTCTCGTACGTCGAGCTCGAGGAGCTGGTCGAGCGCTACGACGAGCTTCTCCATGCGCACCGGCATTTCTCGTTCTTCTACTTTCCGAGCGAGCGTTCAGCGGCGCTCTACGGTGACGCCACGACCGCGCCGGCCCCGGGGACCTCGAAGCGTGACGACGTGTGCTCGCTGAAGCTGATGGACCTGCTGCCCGCCGACACCGAGCCGGGCCTGCCCGGTCTCGGCGAACGCGTCGACCGCATGTATCGCATCTGCCCTTCGGTGTTCGAGCCGAACTTCCACGAGATGGAGTACATGCTCCCCGTCGCGGACGGCAAGCAGGCGCTGCTCGAGCTGCGCGAGCTGCTGCGGACGAGCCGTCGCGACGCGATCTACCCGGTCGAGTGCCGTTTCACCGCCGGCGACGACGGCCTGCTCTCACCGTTCTGCGGCGGAGACACCGCGGTCATCTCCGTCTCAGGCGAGCCGGGGACCGACTACTGGCCGTTCCTGCGCGACTGTGACGCGATCTTCCGAAACCACGGCGGCCGGCCCCACTGGGGCAAGATCCACTTCATGACCCGCGAGCGCGTCGACGAGCTGTTCCCCGACGCCGAGCGCTTCCGCGAGATCCGCCGGGAGCTCGATCCGGCAGGCGTCTTCCTCAACCCTCACCTGGCCGAGCTCTTCGGCTGAGGCGCTTCGGAGGCCCGTTCCGGGAGCGTGCGAAAGCGCCAAGGCGCGCGCTGTTGCACCGAGTGCTGTTCGCCATCGGATCGGGGTCGTTCGCGGGTCGAGGTGGCGGGCGGCTCTTCGCTCTGACGCCGTATGCTCTGAGCGGACCGAGGAAAGGGAGGCTCCGATGAGCGATGGCGCCGAGATTCGCGAGGCACTCGACAGGATCTTCAACGCCGACACCGGGATCTACCAGCAGCGCGGATTCCAGCGCCGCGTCGGCTTCGGCCGGAGACCCGCGCTCGTGCACATCGATCTCGCGAACGCCTGGACACGGCCGGGTCACGCGTTCTCCTGCGACGGCATGGACGTGATCATCCCGGCGGTCCAGAGGCTCAACGAGGCCGGGCGCGCCAAGGGCATCCCGATCGTGTACACGACGACGGCGTACCAGAGCGTCGACGGTCCGAACTCGGACATGGGCCTCTGGGTTCACAAGATCCCGGTCGAGCAGCTCGAGATGGGGAGCGAGGCGGTCGAGATCGACGAGCGGATCGCACCGCTCCCGGGCGAGCTCGTGCTCGTCAAGAAGCGGGCGAGCGGCTTTCACGGGACGAATCTCTCGAGCTATCTGAACGCGCACGGCGTCGACACGGTGATCATCACCGGCGTGACGATGGCCGGCTGCGTGCGCCACTCGACCGAGGACGCGATCGCAGAGGGCTTCCGCCCGATCGTGGTTCGCGAAGCGGTCGGCGATCGTGTTCCCGGCGTCGTCGAGTGGAACCTGTTCGACATCGACGCGAAGTTCGGCGACGTCGAGCCGCTCGCCCGGGTACTCGAGTACCTGGACGGGATCGAGCCGTTCGAAAGCCGCGCAGCAGGCTCGGTCTCTGCGGTCGCCTGAGCCGCGAAGCGCTTACGCGTCGAAGACGGTGTAGACCTTTCGCAAGGTCTGGGTAATCCGCCACGTGCCTTTCCAGCCGGTCGGGAAGGTCATCGAGTCGCCTGGTCCGAGAACGACTGTCTCGCCGCCGTCCGGGGTGACCTCCATCGAGCCGGACAGGATGTGCACGAGCTCGCCGTTGCCGGCGAACTCCCAGCGCGAGAGCCCGGGCTCGCACTCCCAGGTACCCGTCTCGATCCGGCCGTCCGGTGACGCCCATTGCGTCAGGCCGCGCGTGGCCATCGCGCCCTCGAGCGGCTGCCCGAGCGGCGGCTCGAGCGGTCCCCAGTCCTCGAGCTCGGCCAGCGATCC
The DNA here is from genome assembly GCA_963797645.1 of uncultured Thermoleophilia bacterium. Lineage (GTDB taxonomy): Bacteria > Actinomycetota > Thermoleophilia > Gaiellales > Gaiellaceae > CAWCQC01. Next base: position 320,118 of record CAWCQC010000017.1, read on the forward strand.
GGCGTTGAACGGGTTCATCGGCACCTCCTGATCGTCGTGTTCGCAAAGCGTAGTTCGGTCGAGCTCGACTCGAAGTCGTCGTGCGGCTGGCGGCGAACGACAACGTGGCGCTGGTCGTCGAGGTCTCGGAAACGCGTCCTTGGGGAGATCGCCGGAGCGGTCCCGGCCCGCGGTTAGAGAAGCTCGACGAGCGAGTCTAGCCCGGACCGAACCCCTTCGCCGACCAACCGGATCTCGTCCCTGCTGATCGTCAGCGGAGGCGAGATCGCAAACGACGAGACGAGCGGACGGACGAGAACTCCCGCCTCGCGGATCGCGAGGTAGGTCTTCCACGGCGCGCCCTGCACCCTCTGGAGGAAGTCCGGGCTGAGCTCGACGGCGGCGAGCAGTCCCGTCCCGCCACGCACCTCCGCGACTAGCGGGTGGTCGAGCAGCGGCGCGAGAGCGTCGTAGAGATCGCCCTCCAGCTCCTTGCCCTTCGTCAGGAGACCCTCACGTTCGATGATGTCCAGGTTCGCGAGTCCCGCGGCGCAGCAGGCTGCGTGGCCCGCGTAGGTGGGCCCATGACGGAAGGGCTTCCCGCCTGGCGTCGTCCAGAACGGCTCGGCGAGCCGGCTCGAGGCGAGCAGCCCGCCCAGCGGCAGGTAGCCGCTGGTGACACCCTTCGCGAACGTGATCATGTCGGGCTCGATCCCGTATCGCTCACACCCATACCAGGTGCCGAGGCGGCCGAAGCCGCAGATCACCGCATCGCACACGACGAGCACGCCGAGCGACTGGCAGAGCTCGGTGACGCTCTCGAGGTAGTCGGGCGCCGGTGGGATGACGCCCCCTGCGCCGATCACCGGCTCGAACACGAAGGCCGCAACGTTGTGCGCGCCCAGCGCGGCGATCGTTCGCTCGAGCGCGTCGACCGAGTCGTGCGGAACACGAGTCGTCTCCGGGACCAGCGGGCCGAAGCCGGCCCGGTTCGGCTCGATCCCGCCGATGCTCGTGCCGAACCCCATCGCGCCGTGGTACGCGTTCGTCCGGCTGACGATGTGGACGCGCTCGGGCTGGCCCTTCGCCTCCCAGTACAGGCGCGCGAGCTTCGTTGCGGTCTCGATCGCCTCGCCCCCTCCGGAGGTGAAGAAGACGCGTGCGTCGTCCATCGGGGCGAGCCCCGAGAGGCGGTCGGCAAGATCGAGCGCCGGCCGGTTGGCCATGTCCTGGAAGATCGAGTAGGTCTCGAGCTGCGCCATCTGGGCTGCGACGGCCTCCGCGATCTCCGGCCGGCCGTGCCCGATGTTCGCGTACCAGAGGCTTGCGGTTGCGTCCAGGTACCGTCGGCCCTCCTCGTCCCAGAGCCAGATGCCCTCGCCGCGCGCGATCACGACCTCCGCGTCGCGCACCGTCGCCATATCGGAGAACGGGTGCCAGAGGTGGGTGGTCCTGACGGACTGCTCGACGCTGGTCGCCACTACGGCGATGACGATATCGTCTCCGCACCGAAGACGGAAGGAAGGAGCTGTGGCGCGCACGAGTCGCCGTCCCGGAGAAATCAGTCTCCTTCCAAGGCCCTCGGGTTCGAGAAACGTCGCGAGCTGCCGATCCGCGACGAGCGATCAACATCCCGCTTCCGCCCGGCCGCTACGAGGTTCTCTACCTCGTAGCCGACACGTACAAGGGGATCGCGAAGGCCGCCTTTACGGTGGGCCGGTAGCGGAGCGGACGCCGGTCGAAGCCACGATCGAGTCGATCGCAGCACTGCTGACACCGGCGGTCATGCCGGCGTCGATGTTGACGGCCTGTCCGGTGACGACCGGGCAGTCGTCAGCGACGAGGAAGTGCACGAGCGCGGCCACGTGTCCGGGCTGAAGGATGGTTCCGAGCGGTGCGAGGGTGCTGCAGATCGCCGCCTCGACGTCACCGTCGGCCTGAGCGGCGAGCATCGGCGTGTCGACCGAGCTCGGGCAGATGCAGTTCACCCTGATGCCGAGGGGCCCGAACTCGAGGGCCGCGACCTTGGTCATCTGGATCACCGCGGCTTTCGCGGCCGAGTAACCGACGTAGGTCGGAAACCCCATGCTGCCGGCCAGAGACGCCGTGTTGACGATCGCCGATCCGCGCGGCATGTGCCCGACCGCGTGCTTCATGCCGAAGAAGACGCTGAGCGCGTTGACCCGCAAGGCGCGCTCGACGTCCTCGACGGGCGCCGACGCGATCTCCGCCTCCGGGATGAAGATGCCGGCGTTGTTGACGGAAAGGTCGATCCGGCCGTGTGCCGCGGCCGCGGCGCTCATCAGCTCGGCGACCGACTGCTCGTCCGAGACGTCGGTAGCCACGTAGGTGCCGCCCAGTTCGCCGGCGAGCTCCGACGCATCCGCGATATCGGCGAGCACGACGGCGGCGCCCGCGGTGGAAAGGCGCTGCGCGATCGCCCGCCCGATGCCGGACGCGCCGCCGGTGATTACCGCGACCTTGCCTTCGAGCTCGAACATCGGGGTGGGGTCAGGTTAGCCGGAATCCGGAGCGGGTTTCGGCGTCCCGGAAGGCGGAAGGCCTACTTATCACGATCGAAGTCAACCCGCTCACCTCCAGAGCGGCCCCGCGCAGGCGACCGGTATCGGGCCAACAACCCGGACGCTTGAGGGTCTCCGGCGCCGATCATCCCACACCGAGCACACCTCAGGGCACTCGTGAACTTCCCAAGCCACGAACGAGGCCGCCGAGTCCGGCTCGCTCGGTCGCTCGTGAGAAGGTGCGAGGCTACCCCACCCCAACCCCCTAGCTTGTTCGTCTAGGCGGGGCCTGGCCGCGGGGCGTCCGCTAGCGTGCGACGGCGCGGCGGTAGCGCCAGATCGAGAGCACTGCGAACACGACAGTGATCGCGAGGCCCCACGTGAACGCAAGCCACACGTCATTGCCGGCCGGCGTTCCGACCCAGAGCGCTCTCGCCGCGTCCACCATGGTCGTGAACGGATTGTTCTCGGCGAAAGGCTGTAACCAGCTCGGCATGGACTCGACTGGGACGAAAGCGGACGAGACGAACGTGACCGGGAAGAGAATCGTGAAGCCGTAGGCATTCGCTGCCTCCGGGGATGAGGCGGTGAGCCCGATGAACGCGAAGACCCAGGAAAACGCGTAGCCGAAGAACAGCACGAGGAGGAGCCCGAGGAGAACGTCGCCCAAGCTCGTCGAGAAGCGAAAGCCGGCAAGGACCCCGACTCCGAACATGATGATGAGCTGGAGGACGTTCAGCCCGACGTCTCCGAGAATCCGACCGGCGACGACGGCAGGCCCCCACATCGGAAGCGAGCGGAAGCGGTCGATCAGCCCCTTCTTCAGGTCGTCCGAGAGCCCGAGCGCGGTGACGAAGCCGCCGAAGACCATTGCCTGGACGATGATCCCTGGGATCAGGAAGTCGACGTAGTCGAGCCCCGGAACCTGGATCGCGCCTCCGAAGACGTACAGGAACAAGAGCACGAACATGATCGGCTGGATCGTGTATCCGACCAACAGATCGGGCTGCCGCCGGACGCGGAGGAGGCTCCGTTTGGCGAGGACGAGCATGTCCGAGAACGCATGCGCCGCCGCCGTCATGCGTTCTCGTCCTCCTCGGCCGCGTGGCCCGTGAGCTGGAGAAAGACGTCGTCCAACGTGGGTGTGACGATCGCGATGTCGTCGATTGCGACGGCTGCGTCGTCGAGCTCGCGGACGGCTCTTGCGATCGCTCCCTGGCGCTCGCGGAGCGGTACGCGTACCGAGCCGTCCTCCACGTATGGCGTGGTGCCCCCGATGCCGGCCAGCACCTCGATCGCCCGATCGCGCTCCGTCGGGTCGCAGAGGCGGATGTCGAGCCTCTCGCCGCCGACCTGCCGCTTGAGCTCGTCAGGCGTGCCCTCGGCGATCACGAGCCCCTGGTCGATCACGGCGATGCGGTCGCATAGGCGGTCGGCCTCGTCCAGGTACTGGGTCGTGAGGAGAACTGTGGTTCCTTCGGCCACGAGTCTCCCGATGAGCTCCCAGAGGCCGATTCGGCTCCGGGGGTCGAGGCCGGTCGTCGGCTCGTCGAGGAAGAGCACGGGCGGCCGAGCCACGAGCGCGCCGCCGAGATCGAGCCTTCTGCGCATACCGCCGGAGTACGTCTTCACGACGCGCTCGCCGGCCTCCGCCAGATCGAACGCCTCGAGCAGCTCGCTCGCGCGTTCGCGGGCGGCGCGCCTGCCCAGGTGGTAGAGCTGACCTACCATCTCGAGATTCTCGAAGCCGGTCAGGTTCTCGTCGACGGCGGCGTACTGGCCCGCGACGCCGATCCGTGTGCGCAGCCGCGCAGCATCCGTGAGGACGTCGATGCCGTCCACCCGAGCGGTACCGCCGTCGGGCCGAAGGAGGGTAGTCAGGATCCGCACCGCCGTTGTCTTGCCGGCGCCGTTGGGGCCGAGCAGGCCGAAGACCGTGCCCGTCTCGACGGTCAGTTCGACTCCTCGAAGGGCCTCTACCGTGCCATAGTGCTTGCGCAGACCCTCAGCCTCTATCGCGGCGATGGGCATCGATCCAAGCTACCGAAAGAGACTCGCCCCGACTGCTCGGCCTCGGCTCTCGTGCCCCAAATCGGCGGAATCGACCAGAACGAACGTTGACCTGAGCGCTGCAGACCCGGGTGGGTGAGGGCGCCGGATTCCGCTCAACCATGCTGTGTAGCGCCGCGGGCCAGCCGCTTCTGTCCGATGGGGGCTGAGAGAGTTCGAGGCGGCGGCGAGATGACCCACAACCATGCTGGCGGAGTCTGTCTGCCTTGAATCCGACCTGTCTCTCGCCGCCGCTTCGGCCGGCCGGTGACCTGATAGAAGCCTGGCTGGCCGAGGGGCGGCTCGAGCGGGCCCCAGTCCTCGAGCTCGGTCAGCGATGCGGCGTTGAACGGGGTCACAGGCTCTTCCTCGTCGGGTTTGCAAAAGGGTAGTCAGGCCCGCACCGCGTAGATCCTCATCGATAGGCTCAGGTCATGGAACTCGTACACACGTGCTACCGCATCACGGATCCGGAGAAGTCGGTCGTCTTCTACGAAGCGCTCGGCTTCGAGAAGCGACGTGAGCTGCCGATCCGCGACGAGGCGATCAACATCTTCCTGGGTCTCCCGGGCGACAGCGACCGCCTGGAGTTGACGTACAACTTCGGCGTGGACTCCTACGAGCTTGGCACGGCATACGGGCACATCGCCCTCGCCGTCGACGACCTCGACGGGACGCTCGAGCGCCTCGCGGAGCAGGGCATCCAGCCGGAACGTCCGCCGTACACGATCCGCGAAGGCGGGTCGCGCCTGTGCTTCGTCAAAGATCCGGATAGATAGCTACCAACATTGATCAACGTGGCTGGCCGGTCTTCAAAACCGATGAGGCGATGTCGCCCACCGGTGGGTACGTTCGACTCCTGCGTCGCTCTTAGGCCAGAAACGGCTTGGCTGAACCATTTCTCCAGTTGAGCCCGCTCGCAAGGGCAAATGAGCCACAGTCGCGCGGCGCAGGGCGCGAGCGCAGTCCGCGAGTTGGAGGTGTGACCATGCATGCAACCGTCCGCCGTTACGCGGGAAGCGACCTGGCGACGAAGATTTCCATCGCGCTGACGCTCCACCCAAACTGGCCATCCGCGACAAAGCCGACCCTGACTAAAGACGGCGACCGGAGGTTCGTTTGCGTTGCCTTGCTGCCCTCGCCTTTCTCCGCATCCCGTAGCTGCGAGTCGGTACGGAGCGCGACCATCTCTGCCCGGGGCAAACGCAGCACACACGGTCGACGGGTTGTTAGATGCGTCTGTAGCGTGCGTCGGTGAGCGAGTAGGTGCCGAACGCGATGAGACCGGCGGCGATGATTCCGAGGAGGTACGCCCCGTATGGGCCGTTGACGAGCTCGAGCAGCACCCCATCCAGGCCGACCGCCTCATCTGGGTTGTACTCGATCGCGGCCTTGATCAGGAAGAAGCCGACCATCGCGAACACAACGGCGCGCGCGGTGATTCCGAACATGCCGATCAGCTCGATCCAGCGACGGACCGGCCGGCTCATCTCTTCGGTCTTTGATTGCTCGAGGAATTTTTGGCTCAGGCCGAGGTGAGCCTGGTAGCAGGCGATGCCGAGGAAGATGAGGCCTGCGACGCCGACGAGCCAGCGGCCTGCTGGCCAATCGAGAACGCCGCCAGTCGCCTTCTGTGCGTCTCCCGAGCCGCCGCCGTCGCCTGTGAGGATGAGTACTGAGAGCGCCGCGAAGAACAGGTAGACGGTTCCGCTGGCGAAGGCTGCAACACGTCCCATGGCGCTGGGGTCGCCGCCGCCTTCGGGGCCGTGGCCGAAGCCGGCCTGGACGTAACGCCAGAGGCCGTAGCCGACGAAGCCGATGACCATCAGGATCAGCAGGATCCGGCCGAAGGGCTGATGGGCGATGGTCTGTAGTGCGCCCTTTTGATCGGTCGCTTTGCCGCCGAGACCAGCGGCGAGCTTTATCGCCAGGATTCCGACGATCGCATAGAGTGCGCCGCGCGAAATGAATCCTGCGCGGGCGAGCAGCTCGAACGGCCTCGTGTTGGTGGCCTGCCGCGCAGAATGCGGGTAGTGCTGAAGAGCCGGTGTATCTCTCACGTTGCGGTCCTTTCTCTCGGGGTGCTCCGACAAATGCTGGGGGCGGATCAAAGACGCAACTGATCGACTTCGCGTCGGATAGAAGGGGCCGGTTCGGTTGCCGGTGATGCGAGCCCCCCGACACTGGCTGCGACTCTTGCTGGTGCTCCGAAGAGCAGAAGCCGGCCGCCAAAGGCGATGCTGCAGGCGGCGAACCAGCCCCAGCCCAGAGCTAGGCCGCCGATGACGTCGGAGAGCCAGTGGAGGTCGAGGAAGACACGGCTGCAGGCAACTGCGACCGCGATTCCCACGGCTGCGCCCGCAAGGCCCGCTCTTGCCGGCCTCCCGCGTCGCCGCGCAAGAAGAAGCGCCGCGCATGCGTAGAATGCGGCTGCCGTTGAGGTATGGCCGCTCGGAAACGATGCGCCCAGGGTCTGCGCTGCAGGTTCGAGGGTCGGACGGACGCGCGCAACAAGGTCCTTGACCGCAGGCGTGATCAACTTGTCCCCGACGATCACGGCGGTGACGAATGGCAGGATCCAACGGCTGGGCACTCGACGGATCTCCGCGAAGACAAGAACGACGGCTAGGCCGACGACCGTATAAGTCTCGCCAAGCTTGGTAACGGCGTTCAGCCCGTGGGTCGAGACGAGGCCTCGTTGGTCGTAAGCCCACTGCGCCACGGAGCTGTCCAGGTGGACGATGCCGCTCTGGCCGCGAACAAGGTAGGCAAGGATCCCCAGCAGGAGACCTCCCCCGACAACCGCGATAGCGGCGAGCGCCAGCGCGAGGCCGCTCGCAACCGAAGGATCGAAACGCCGGCGCAGCAGGGCTCGCAGCCGGGCATGTCGGCGAAGCTCTTCACCGACCGTAACTCCGGCACCCACGCTCAACGGTTGTCCTCCCGTCGCGCTCAGCGGATACGCAGACCGATCAACGTGACGAGACCGGCGACAGCGAACGAGATCGCGACGAGGACGAGAAGCGGCATCGGCCTGCTCGCGTTTACCCCGGCGCTACCTACGGGTAAACGCTGCCATCTCTAGCGAGCCTCAACTAGCGTCACCAAGACTGTCGCATCCGCAAGTCGCCGGGGACGGTGGAGGGGACGGTGGACCAAGGCGCGCCGGCGTCGGCCGAATGTCACTGCTCGGGGACTCTTTGTCCCCGGTGGGATCCTTCCTCATTGTCGCGCTCGCTACCTACCTTCTTCTCGCCGCTGCTGCGATCGGTACGGGGTTTGTCCTGACCGAGGTCCTGCTGAAGGTTGGTTTCGTCGCGCGATGGGACGGAAACGTCGAGTCGTGGCTCGCCCATCACCGGTCGGGCTGGCTGACGGACGCGTCGTGGATTGGCTCGACGATAGCCGGCGGTATCGTGATTCCGGCTGTCGTTGGCGTCCTTGCCTGCATCTTTGCGTTCCAACGCCGCTGGCAGATTGCCGCCTTCCTCTCGGCGAGCATCTGCATCGAAGTCGCGACCTACCGGGTGACGACGCTGCTCGTGCATAGGCAGCGCCCGAACGTCCACCGGCTCGAGGATCTTGCGGCGAACGCAAGCTACCCCTCGGGTCACACTGCCGCATCAATCGCCGTCTACGGAGCGATCGCGCTGCTGGTCGCCTCTGCGTTCCCACGCGCCTGGGTGCGCGTCTCGTGCGTCGTCCTCGCGATTCTCATCGCGCTCTTCGTCGCTTCATCGCGCATGTACAGAGGAATGCACCACCCGCTTGATGCCGGCGCAGGCGCGCTGATAGGCATTGGTGCTGTCGCCGCAGCCGTGTTGGCTGTTCGAGCCGCCGGAGCAGCTGCTGAACGAAGGCAGCGCGCGCGGTGACGCGCGTCGCTGTTGTTGCCCACTCCGGCAAATCGATCGGCGGCGGGCTCAACGAGCTCCACAAGGTTCTCGCGATGAAGGGTGTCCTTCAGCCGGATTGGTATGAGGTGCCGAAGAGTCGTAAGGCACCAAGGGCTGTACGCGAGGCCCTCGAGAAGAAGCCTGACCTTCTTCTGGTCTGGGGGGGCGACGGGATGATGCAGCGGACGATCGACGCCATGGCTGGGAGTAAGACGGCCCTTGGCATCGTCCCCGCCGGTACCTCCAACCTCCTGGCACGGAACCTTGGCGTGCCGATCGACCTCGAAGGAGCAGTCGGCGTCGCCGTCGCCGGGAAGCGCCGCTTGCTCGACATTGGCCGGATGAACGGCGAGGCATTCGCAGTCATGGCCGGCGCCGGCTTCGATGCCCAGATGATCGCGGACGCAGACGGCAGCCTGAAGGAGCGGCTCGGCCGGATCGCCTACGTCTGGGCGGGAACGAAAAACCTCCGCAGCAAGCCGTTCGACGCACGAATCAAGGTCGATGGCGAGGACTGGTACAACGGGCCGGCAACGTGCATCCTCCTGGGAAACGTGGGAAAGCTCTCCGGCGGCCTAGAGGCATTCGACGAGGCACGACCTGACGACGGCCTGCTCGAACTCGGCGTCGTCTCCGCCGACGGGCTCCTCAAATGGGCGCGGACGATCGCCCGCGTGACGACCGGCAACGTCGAAGACTCCCCCTTCGTCGAGGTCACGAAAGCACGAAAAGTCCGGATCACGATGAGCCGAAAAGTACGCTACGAGCTCGACGGCGGCGCCCGCGGAAAGGAGCGAAAGCTGCGAATTAAGGTGCAGCCTCGTGCGGTGACAGTCTGCGTGCCCTAGGCTGTCCTCGAACCACCAATAAGCCGCCGTCGAGGCGGCCCTGTAGCGAGCCGTTGAATCGATGGCTGCGCCGGGAATCTCCCGGCAGCTTAAGCAGGCGATACGTGAGCGGCTCACCTCTGCGGATCCGGGCGAGTTGCTCGTACGCTATCGGCTGCCGGTACTCCTCGACCACGCCGGACCGGCAACGTCGAACCTACCACTACACCCCCCACCCTGAACGATTCTCTAGGCGCGGGTCCCTCTTACCTCCGGGGCGACGTCTCGCCCTCCTGCGGCGCCACGTCTAATGGGGGAGGAGGAGAAACCAGGAGGATCGACGCTCGCAGGCCGCGGCCGTCTATCATCGGTTATCGGATCGAGCGACGTCGACACTGCCGCTGCAGGCGGCCCCGACCGTTGCTCGGAGAGGGCCGAGCTTGTGCTGGGTCCGCTCTTGCGGTACGCGGGGACAGAGACCGCGACCTTTTGGGTTGAGACGAGTGAGGCGTGTGAGGTTGAGGTGCTCGGCCACCGGTCGAAAACGTTCGCCGTCGAGGGACATCATTTCGCGCTGGTCGTTGTCGACGACCTGAGCCCGGCGTCGGTCATTGCCTACCAGGTTCGCCTGGACGGCCGTCTGGTCTGGCCCGTCGGCGACGGCCGTCCTTTGCCGGCGGTGCATACGCGCTCGAACGAGCGCAGTCTGCGCCTCGTGTTCGGATCGTGCAGGGTTGGTGATCCGGAGCCCTCCTCGGCCGAGTTCTCCTGTTCGGACGAGCTCGTGCGCACGGGGATCGACGCGCTCTGGACCTACGCACGGCAGCTCCAGCGCGGCGAGGTCGAGTGGCCCGACGCGCTGTTACTGCTCGGCGATCAGGTGTACGCGGACGAGGTCCCGCCCCTCACCGCCGAGTTCATTCGCGCCAGGCACGACACTCTCGAGCCGCCGAGTGAGGAGGTCGCCGATTTCGAGGAGTACGCACAGCTCTATCGCGAGTCGTGGTCGGATCCGGATATCCGGTGGCTGCTCTCAACGGTTCCCAGCACGATGATCTTCGACGACCACGACGTCCACGACGACTGGAACATTTCTTGGAGCTGGCTCGAGGAGATGCGCGCGCTTCCCTGGTGGGACGCTCGCATTACTGGCGCATTCATGTCCTATTGGATATATCAGCACATCGGGAATCTCTCGCCGCCGGAGCTCGCAGAGGAGGAGCTGCTTCGCCTCGTCAGGGGCGACGACGACGCGGGCCCACGTCTGCGGAGGGCCGCCCGGATGTGGGATCGCGAATCGGCCGCTTCGCGCTGGGCCTTCTACCGCGACTTCGGCAATTCGAGGCTGCTGGTGATCGATTCCCGTGCCGCCCGAGTGCTCATCGACGGCCGCCGTGAGATGATCGACGAGGAGGAGTGGGACTGGGTTGTCGAGCACTCGCTCGGCGTCTTCGACCACCTCGTGATAGCGAGCACGCTGCCGGTGTTCATGCCAAAGGGGATTCACCACCTCGAGGCATGGAACGAAGCCATCTGCGCCGGGCGCTGGGGTGGGCTAGCGGCGCGACTGGGGGAGCGTCTGCGACGTGCCGTCGACCTCGAGCACTGGAGCGCCTTCAACAATTCCTTCGAGCGTCTCTGCGCCTGGCTCTGCCAGGTCTCGCAAGGAACCGAGACGCGACCGCCGCCCGCGACCGTTGTGCTGCTCGGCGGAGACGTGCACAACGCGTACGTAAGCGAGCTGACGCTCACGACGACGAGCGCGGCGAACGCGTCGAATGCGGCGAGCCGAGTCTTTCAGATCGTCTGCTCACCGTTCCGGAACCCCTTGTCGGGGAAGGAACGCCAAATCGTCCGGCTGACCGGGTCGACAGCAGCGGCGATCGTCTTCTCGTCGCTCGCACGCCTTGCAGACGTACCGCCGCCCTCGGTCGACTGGAGCTTCCTGCGCCGCCCGACATTCGTCAACTCGATCGGCGAGCTGGAACTCGACGGTCGCGCCGCCCGCGTCACCCTGCGCCGGAGCGCCAGGAAAGGCGAGAACGCAGAACAGCTTTACCCACTCCATGTCACCAAGCTGCACGACTCTTAGCGTGGACCAAATGGCGCGCTTGCCGCGCGCCCGTGGCTCACCTGGTCGATGGCGAGAACAGGACTCGACGAGCCCCTATCGACACGGAGGCTGAGCTTCGTGGAAGTAATGCGGCTACTTGATGTCGGGAGACGAGATAAGGAAAACGCTACTCGTCACGCGGCCGGCGTTGGACTAGCCCCGAACAATGCCCGAGGCCAAGGGGTGAGACCGAATAGAATCGTTGTCTCTTATCTCTGGAGGTAGTCATGAGTATCGTGGTCCGTTGGTCGCCCGTGTCGTTGACTGCAGCGAAGTACGACGAAACGATCCGCCGGATTGGTATGACGGCTCCAGATGGCTGCGAGTATCACGTCTGCTTCGGAACAGACGGGAACCTCAAGGTCAGCGAGATCTGGGAATCCCATGAGAAGCTCGAGGCTTTCCTCAAAACCCTGATGCCGATCCTCGCTGAAGTCGGAATCGACCCAGGCGAACCACCAGAAATCCTGCCCGTCCACAACGTCCTCGCGTAAGCCACGACCAGGCAGGGCAAAGGGTTGGTTAGGTGGGCGCACCCTAAGCCGAGGAGGCGTATGCCCTCCGCCTCGCGCACGTGCGCGTCTAAGAAAGCGGGAACCTTCCTCGGGCCGGCTGGCGCCTCGCGCGCGGAGGTCTTGGGCACTGGGCGCGCAAGGGGTTCCGTGGGTCGGGGTGCCGTTGGAACACGACCCAAAGCATCCCCCTCCCCCCGACAAGATTCCGAGGTGTCGGGTCCCTCCAAGCCCTCCCCTAACCGATGGTTGTGAGGGTCGTCGTATGAGTCGAGGCCCCGGCGAGGGGGATGATCAACACCAAGGCCTCGAGCTCACGAGCAGCGAGCCGGGGAGAGCGGAGGAATCCTCGGCTCTGCTCATTCACGAGGCTAGCGACAACCACCCATCATGTGCGGCCGACCCTAGTCCGCCGTTCGACGGGTACTAGAAGAGGATTGCAAGCAAGACCAGCTCTCGTCCGTCCCCTAAGAAGCTCTAATGACTTGCGGCGGCGGCTGTGGCAGAGCAGCCAGGCGGCGAGGTTGAGGAGAAGCTGCGGCTCGTCAGCGAAGCTCAGCGAGGCGCTGCGCGACGGTATCCGCGTGCGGTAGCCGCGCGTCTGCGCCTGCGTGCATGAGCGCGAGAACGGATGCGGCGAGGGCTGCCCGGAGCGCCCCAGGTTCGACCGCTCCGACGTGGGCAGCCGCGAATCGAGCCAACGTCTCTGCTGAAAGGTCGTCGTAGCCGCGCGCTTGCACCGCGGGCAGCTCCTGGCGGAGGCAGGCAAGGGAGGAGCGTGGTCGCGCACGGCGCCGACGTAATGCTCCGCTGCCACACACGCCCGCGCTCGATGCACGCGCGCGCGTGGAGCGCGTAGATGACGCCCCACCCGAAGAGGTCCCGCCCGACAGGCGACGTGGAAACCTCGGACTCGCCCGCCGTTGTCTCGCCGAATAGAAGCCGGAATCGTGGCCTGGCGGGACGAAACTGAGCCGCCGGCGTCATCGAGAGGTCGAACTGAAGCGCGTCCGGTAACAGGAACACGCGGTAGGTGGTCGGACCGCGCTCGAGGTCGGCAACGTGCACCCCGTCTCACTCGTCGACGAGCATACGCGCCCAGTCATCGAGCACGTCAGCGACCGACAGTGTCGGCGATGCCGAAGGTGAGGTCCAAGTCGGAGAACCGGTCGCCGGCGTCCACGGCGAACGACCGACAACTCCACCCCGGGAAGAAAGGTTCAGCAGGTCGGGTTCGTCCTAGCCACCGACCCAAAGCAGCCCCTTCCCCCTGAAAGATTTCGGGGCGACGGGTCCCACCCGCAGAGCACGCGGCAATGGCACCTCTGTTATTCCGGCACCGAACGTTTTCGAGGCGCGCGCGCCTGGCCCGGCCGCTATCCATGATCCCAACCCGGCCGGTGTGCTCCGTTCCCGTGCTGGACTCCCGTACCGATGCTAAACGAGCAGCTCGCGATGTATGGCGTTAGCCGGAGGCAGCGGTGTCGTCGTGTGGAGAGCCGACGGGTTTGGATTCAGGCGACCCTCGCTGGCGCAGGTAAATCGAGAACACGACGATTGATCCGACTGCGAGGAATTCTGACTGCCAGTTTTGCAGGGTGCCCTCCCAGAAGGTTGGGTTCACGAGGAAGCGTGCCCAGCCAATCGTTGCTTGCCCGTGTTCGCGTTGAGCGTCGTTGTACTCTCTCCAGCCGGTGACCGACTGTCCGAGCCAGGACGCGAAGAAAATGATGAACATGACGACCAGCAGGGAGTTGGCGTAGATCGCTGTGCGCCAACCTCCAGCTCGCGCCCAGCCAGGCGCGCGCGTCGGAGCATGCCGACCGATCTTCTGCTTCTCGTCCGATTCGAGCCCAGCATCCTCGAGTCGTTTTGACTCGTTCGAGCCTTTCTGGATCAGCCAGATTGTCGCGAGGATAAACAGCGCAAACTGCAGATACTCGGATTGCCAGTTCTCAAGCACCGCTGACCCGAACTCTGGCGAAACGACGTAGCCACCCCAGGAGATCGCGCTTGCCCCGTGCGCGGCCTGCTGCTCGTTGAAGCTTTTCCATCCCGCGAGCGATTGTCCGAAGAACGCGAGAAGAAACAGGATCAGGAAAGCGAGAGAAAGCGAGTTTTCCCGCAAGAACCGGCGCATCAGGCGTCAGCCAGCGATGGCGAGCGTGATGTATACGGACAAGCCGGCGACGATCACCACGATGTAAAGCCAAAAGACAGTCAGCATCCCGGACCCAATACGGCATGCCCAAGGTTCCTCCTCCGATCCGCGACCGCCTGACTGATTCCGCCGAGAGGGCAGCCTTCCCGTTCCCCGCCTGGGATCTGGCACCGAATCGGCGCTGCGGCGACGACCGGAGGCCCGATGAGCTCGTGCAGGCTCTCGAGGCGTCGCTGCTCTGTCCCGGGCCGTCGTTCTGCTCTTCGACGATCGGCCCCACGACGCCCTCGAGCTCCGGTCGTCTCGGTTTCACCGCCGGGTGGCTGGGGAACAGTCCCGAGCACAACGAGAAGGAGGATCCAGTGGGTGAGAAGCTCGATAAGGCCGAAGGGAAGCTCAAGGAAGGCGCAGGTAAGTTGACCGGTGATCAGAGCTTGGAGGAAGAGGGAAAGCGCGACCAGGCTAAGGGTGATCTTAAGGAAGGCGTCGAGAAGGTGAAGGACGCGATCGACGACGTTCGTCGCTGAGATCACGCCGAACCGACAGGTGTTAGGCCGAGCCGCTCAGGCTGCTACGGGAATGCCGCTGACGGCCGCGTGGTCAGCGTTTCCGTCTCAACAGAGGAACTTGCCTATGCCTTATCAGGTCATGACCCCTGACGGAACAACGGTTTGCTCAACGGCACAAGAGGTTCGTCAAGCGGTCGACGAACACCTGAGAGATCATCCGGATGACGTCGACTTCGGACGAGTCGTGATCGAGGAAATCGGTGAAGGACGCACCGGCGTGGGGGTTCAGTTGACGCCGCAGGAGTTCTTTGGAGCGGTCGAGGCGCAGACAACAAGTGCACCCAACGCGTGCGCCCGATAGAGAAAGCGAAGCTCACTGACCGTCCAGGATGATCGGAGGGAAACAATGGCTGAATTGACGAAACTGGAATCCAAGCTTGGCGAAGTGACGGGTCTGGCCATGGCGGCACAGGCCGCGACGAGAAAGGTCATGACACTGGCGAAGAAGGATCACGAGAAACTGGTGCCGAGGCTGGAACGAATGCGCCAGGAGGCCGCGAAGACCGAGGAACGGTGTACGGCGTTGGCAGGAAGCATCAATGGCAAGAAGACAGCGATTCTCGATGAAGCTCGCACCACGAAGAGCAAGGCGGCCGAGATGATGAGCATCTACATCGATGAGGACGCCGACGCTCTGGACGGATTCGAGTTCTTGACCATGGCCGAGGCGGGTGAGGTCGGCCATTGGTCGGTGCTGAAGACGCTCAACGCGACCGCGGGACACAGCGGTGTCGATCGGTTGGTCGCGTGGGCGCTTCCAATCCAGGAAGGTCATCTCGAAGCCGTCACCAAGACGTCGCTGCAGCTGGCCGCCGAGGAAGATCCCGACGAGCCCGCATGACGCTTCCGCGAGCGGGCGCCCACGCATGAGCGACTGATGAGGGGGCTCGGTTAGCGTCTAAGGCGCGACCGTTCTCCCTGCCTCAGCACGGAGCCGTCGTCGGCCAAGCCCGCGACCTCGTCCGCTTCGCACGCCAGCAGGGCTATCGCCACCGACGAGCTCATCCGCATCATCGAAGACGTCTCCTGAGCCGTCGCCGGGCCCGATGCCCGTGGCGGAACCATTGCCCCGCCGAAGTCGCGGACTTCGAGCCTCAGCGCGGGAAATGCGTCCTAGGCGTCGTACTGGCCGCTGAGCTCCGCCGCCTGGGGCTTACCTTTGTGCCCGGCTTCCTGAAGGATCGCCGGGACCTCGGGGTCGGAGACGAAGCTCTGCCAGCCCTCCCCATTCCAGTCGAAGAGCACCCAGACCCGGTCGTCCTCATTGGGATCGCGAAAGACGGTCGACCCCTTGGACCCGTGCTGCTTTCGCTTCTCAGCGCCCTTGGTTGAGAAGATGTTCAGGAAGCGGTCGAAATCCTCGACCTTCGTCGTTGCCAGGATCATCATTGTGTTCTCCTTGTCCGCAGGTGGCCGGCACATTCGCGTGGCGCCGAGCGAGTATGACAGGGCAGGGACCCCAAGCCGGGAGGAGTGGGAGCGGTTCGTCTTGCGCGCGTACCCGGGTAACTATGTATGCGACTAGTGCCTCGGGCCCCCCGTGCGCTACCCAGGACGACGAGCCATCTCGTCACGCAAAGGGTTGGTTAGGTGGAGTGCTGCTGGAACGCAAACCTATCCGGCCCCCTCCCCCCTGAAACATTTCGGGGCGACGGTCGATCTTGCGGCCGACGAGGGCTTCGACCGTCTCCGCGAAGCCATGATCGCCGGCGCGGACGACCTTGGTGAGCTCCTCTCGTTCGTCATCGCCGAGCCGTCGGAAGCACCCCGGCTCGACGACATCGCGATGATCGCCCTGAAGTCCTCCTCTGTTCGCCGGCCTGGACTCAAAGGTTCGCTCTCGCCCGCGTACGCGTATAAGGAAGCGAGCAGGGTTCTCTGGCACAAACTAGGACTCTGCGAGGCTGCTTGCACCGTAGGCGCCAAAGGGGACCGAAGACCTCATTCCCAGACACCAAGGGCTGACCGTCAGCGCCAAGCGCTCGTCTCGGCCTGGCCTGCTACGTGACCTGTGATTGGGAAGTCCTCAGTCGGGGTAGGCGTCGTTCTGATGCCGCGCTGGGAGGCAATTGGATCCGACCAGGTTGATAGTCCGGGAGCCGGGCACAAGGATGTTGTTCAGGCCTGGCTCATTACGCTGCGGGACTCCCGGACGGGGACGGAGCACACGGGTCGCGTCGAAGTTATGGGTAGCGCGACCGGGCAGAGGCCAGATCTCTGTGCGCGCGTGGTTGCGACGAATGGAATCTCGGCGTTCGATCCATTCCTGGATCATCAGCAGCCTCCGCTTCTCGTGTACATCACTAACGAGGGTGTAACCGTTCCGAGCGACGGCATCTACGAGGCGCTGGCGGGTTCCGGCTAATGACCCGTTCGCCGCTCGCGTTCGATGACGCCCTAGTACTCGTGTTCGAAAACGGCCTTGCGCGGACCGGCCCCTCGTCGGGGCCGAACGTCGAACGCCCGCCGAGCACTCTTGAGACGGTGCCGTTCGATTCCGCCAGCTGATCATCGGCGCGATGAATCAGCGGTTCGAAATCGATGCCGTTTAGCCTCCCGTCCGGCAATTGTCGGAGCGTCAACCAGAGTGCCCGCTTGCCGCTCACTCCCGCCGTCAGTGTCTCGAGCTCGACGACCGGCGTGAGAGGAGAGGAGCCGAGAGGATTACCGTTCGACTTGAGGCGCCCAGCAAGCTCGCCCACGATGACAGCAACCCGCTTGGTCTGACTCGGCTGCACGTCCAACGCGACCATCGTCCGTCGCAGGACGTCTTGATCCTCTCGGATGCTCTGTACGAGCCACTCGAGGAAGCGCCCGAGCTCGCCGGATCGGTGCTGGCGAGCAGCTCTTGCTGCCAACCGAACACCACCTTCCGACCCCGCGAAATGATCCTGGAGGTAGATCGCGAGGCAGCGCGCAGGATCAACGCTCATCCCGCTGCCCGGCTTCCGAGCGCCAAGCGCAGAGAACTGGTCGTCAAGGCAACTTCATGCGCCATGAAAAAGCTTCCCCGGAGACGAAGAATCCTCAAACGCCCCGGGTGGTGTCCCTCCATTGGGCCGTCGAAGCCATGCCCGAAAAGAAACCGGCCGGTCTGCGCTCATAAGTAGGTTCTCGGCGTACACGAGAATCTCGGGACGCCGGATATCGAGCCGGCGGTCGCCATGAGCGCGGCGTTCTCGTAGTGGATGCCCATGCCGCCCACCGGAGAGGAGACGCAGACCTGCTTCCCGCCGGGTCCGGGCGCGGTCTGATAGCCGTCCGCCTCCGCCTTGGCAACCGAGCGGTAGCGGGCGGTCGCCTCCCTTGCGGGTCGGAGTTGCTTCTTGGCGCTTTGCGAAACGCCGAAAGAGCTTCCTGCTAGGGACGGGTGCCGAAGCCGATCCAACGGCACAGCAAGTGCCCGGCGTTTGGTCGCCGCGTGTTCCCGCGTCGTCCGCTTGCGGCCAACCGGAGTCAGAACTAGGTCTTTGCTAACCCGCGACGGGAGGATTCTTCAGGTGACGACGGGAGTGTCCTACCGTCGATCGAGGTGGCCGCGGCGCCTATTCCTTCTCGATCGTCGTGAAGCGCGAGCTCAACGTCGCGTTCGTCGCTGAGGGATGTCTTCGTAGTGGTCGACAGTAGGTCGAGCTCGAGGTCGATGATCCCGACTCGCTCAGGAAGCGCGATCGACTTGAGATCAGTGAGAGCCGCCTTCAATCGACGTGCCACCTGGGGCGAACCTGCCCCCGCTAGGCGGATCTCGTCGAAGGCGAGATGGACGTATGCCTCCCAGCTCATGTTCCGCACGGTCAGTCTGACCCGGCCCGCCTCGTCGAGATGCCGACCGTCGGGAAACGGCCTGCGGGCGAGCTGCCTCAGGAGGTCGTGCAGTCGGTCGATCGCTTGCACGGCGGTGGTGGGGTCCTGAAAAGGCGAGTCAGCGAGCGAGCGTTCCGCGATGTCGACGAGAAGTCGGACGCCGTAGGCGACGTCCTCATCGAGCGTCGGCTCCAAGCTGAGGATCAGAGCTCCGTGCAATCGATCCTCGTCAATAGCAGTGGACTTCCCGTGCAGGCGGGAAAGGGGGCCGCCCGCGGGAACGAACTCGCCGAGGGCAGGGATAAGCTCCAGCAGGCAGTCCGCACGTCGCCCTTCCTCGACGAGTTGCTCGTAGCCGATCCCCGCGATCACGCCCGACTCCCTCGCTCTCACGACGGGAAGAGAGTCCTGCTGATCGTCGAGATCCGGCCCCTTGTCCGGATACCTCTGGTCGAGAAGCGTGCGCGTCTCGTCGCCAACGAGCTCGATGAGCGCCGAGACCCGCAGTGCCTGTCCGATGTGTTGCACATACACGACGAGAACCGCGATGCTCAGGAGGACGAGGACGAACGTCGTCACGACCGCGATGCCTGGCACGTTGCCCGTACCGTCTCCGTTGATGGTCACCTCGCGGAGCGCGAGGATGGCGAGGACGAAAGTCGCGACGAAGAGGCCGATCGCAAGCTGGCTCGGCTTATCCCGCAAAATGCGCTGCACGATGCGCGGAGAGAACTGACCCATGGCGAGCTGGACGACCACCATCGTGATCGTGAGAACCAGCGCAGTCAGGCTCACCATCGAGGCGGCGACGGTCGAGAGTATGGATGCGGCGGCGTCCGGGCCGCCGACGAAGCTGGTCGGAAGTGCCTCGTAATCGAAGTAGCGGTCGAGAGCGATCGTCCCGAACGCGAGTACCGCCCCGGCGAGCACGCAAAGCACAGGCACGAACCAAAGACTCGCCTTGAGGTGGATGAAGAGCCTAGTGCGCCACATACAGGGTGTTTGTCGCTCTACCCTCTAAGCTCCGTCGCTGAACCTAGGAACTGCGACCCGCAACCTCGCGCAGGCTAAAGTCACGGCCAGATCAAATCGGGTAGGTAAGGGACGGCGGGGAACCGTCTGGCCGCCGGCGGGCCATCAGCGAGTTGACCGGCGCCGCCGCATTTCCGGCCATGATGCTCGACCGGCTCGGAAGCTTCGCCTGGCATAGGCCAGCACTGCCGGTGATTCTCCTCCCGTTCGGCCGTTGTAGCAATCGTTCTCACGCGTCGTCGTCACGCGCTCGTCGTCTGCCGCGCGCAGACCGCTCAGAGAAGGTAGATGAGGATTACCACGAGAATGATCAGACCGGCCACACAGGCGACCATGACCGCCACGCCGCCGATGACGGCGAACGGTGTAAAGGGTGCCTGCCCGCGGCGGATGTCGCCGAGGGTGTCCTCCTGAACGGGCGGTGCCTCGGGCTCGTCCGGCGGTGTGGCGGCAGGCTTCGCCGACGGTTCCTGCTCTGTGCTCATCATCGGCCCCAGGGGATCAGTTCGCGCAGCTTCTGCCTCAGGGCAGACGTCATCATCGGAACGCGAGCGGGATCGTCCCAGGCGGCCGACAGGAGATTGCGCGTCTGCTCCCACGTCACGTGCGGAGGAACCGGCGCGACCTCGGGATCGACGACGGCCTGAAGGACGACCGGCCGGTCCGAGGACAGCGCCTCGTCCCAGGCCGGACCGACCTGCTCGGGGGCGTCGACCCGGATCCCGCGCAGCCCGAGCAGCTCGCGAAGGCCGCGTACGGAACGGCCGGCAGATCCTGTGAGCGATCGAACTTCGCGATCGCCGCCGAGCGCGCGCTGCTCCCAGGTCACCTGGTTCAGGTCGCCGTTGTCGAGCACGAGCACGATGAGGCGAGGGTCGGCCCAGCGACGCCAGTCCCTCGCGATGGTTGCCAGCTCGGCGAGGCCGTTCATCTGCATCGCCCCGTCGCCTACGAGGGCGATCGCAACGCGGTCCGGGTAGGCGTACTTGGCCGCGATCGCGTACGGAACGCCGCAGCCCATCGTCGCGAGGGTTCCCGAAAGCGTCGCCATCATCCCTCGGCGAAGCCGGAGATTGCGAGCGAACCAGTTCGCGGCCGAGCCCGAGTCGGCCGGCGAGGATGCAGCGCTCGGGGAGCCGTGGGGAGAGCTCGCTGAAGACCAGCTGGGGGTTGATCGGATCGGCTTCGTCTCGCGCACGAGCCTCGACGGTCTCCCACCACTCGCGAACCCAGTCTTCGATCCTCTCCTGCCAGGAACGGTCGCGCTTGGGCTCGAGCAGGGGGAGCAGCGCACGGAGCGTCGCGGCGCTGTCGCCGACGAGACCGACCTCCATCGGGTAGCGCAGCGAGAGCATGCCGGCGTCGATGTCGATCTGGACGCCCCGGGCCACGCCTTCCTCGGGGAGGAACTCAGCGTAGGGAAAGCCCGAACCGACGACCAGGAGCGTGTCGCACTCCGCCATCAGGCGCCAGCTCGCCTTGGTGCCGAGTAGGCCGATCGAGCCGGTGACCCAGGGAAGGTCGTCCGGCAGCGCCGCCCGGCCGAGCAATGCCTTCGCGACGCCTGCTCCGAGGAGCTCGGCGACTGCGATCAGCTCGTCGCGTGGCTCCGAGAGCGCCCGCGCCGGCGAGAATCGCCACTCGCTCGCCCGCGTTCAGCACCGCTGCCGCTCGCTCGAGCTCGGCCTGCGGGGGAGACGGCGTGGGCCGTGAGAAGCCGACGCCCGAGTGAGCCGTCCCGTGCTCATGAGGAGGCTCCTCCACTGCGGGCAGCACCTGCACGTCCCCGGGAAGGACGAGGCAGGTGACGGCGCGCTCGGCGATGCGCGATCCGAAGCGCACGGTCGACCAGGTGGCGCACCTGCGCGGGATCGGTAGCCATCTCGACGTACTCCCCGGCAACGTCCTTGAACAGCGAAACGAGATCGACTTCCTGCTGGTAGCTGCTGCCCAGTGCGCTGCGCGCCTGCTGGCCGACGATGGCGACGACCGGCTGGTGATCGAGCTTCGCGTCGTACAGGCCGTTCAGAAGATGGATCGCGCCCGGGCCCGACGTGGCCAGGCAGACGCCGGCCTCGCCGGTGAACTTCGCATGGCCGCAGGCCATCAGCGCGGCCGTCTCCTCGTGGCGCAGCCTGAACGAACTCGATCTCGTCCCGGCGTCGGTCGAGCGCGCCCAGGATTCCGTTGATCCCGTCACCGGGGTAGCCGTAGATGCGCCTGACACCCCACGCGTGGAGGCGCTCGAGAAGGAAGTCCGACACGTTCGCGCCCATGTGACGAGCATTCCTCGCCGGGGGAGGTCCGAAACGCGGGTCACGGGTTTAGGAAGGCCGCGAAACCGGTACCGAAGGACCGTGACGACTGGCGAGGAGCTCTGCTGAAGACCGACGCCGACGTCGAGGCACTCGACGACCCCGGTCGACGCGCAAGCGAATCATGCATCATCGCCGCCGCGTGAGTAGTGCAACGCACCCAGGCCGGAAGTGTGGCGCCCTTCGCCTCGCGCGCGTACGCGTAGAAACTTGTGCGAGGATTCTCCCTTGGGTGGCTGGCGTCCCTCGCGATCTCCTCGCTGCTGGACGCCAAAGGAGCGCCCCTCCCCCGGCAAGATCCCGAGGCGACGGGTCCCTGATGCGCTGCGCACGGTAGTCAGTGTGAGACTAGTGATTAGCGTACGTGCGGGTAGGTAGGTAGTCACACTGTAACTACCTGTTCATGCGGTATTCAGCCCATCCCGCATACCCACCCACCACATGATCACGCTTTCATACACAAGCGTGCTCATGCCCGCATACACGCACGCGTAGAACAACAGGGGGGTACTAGCGTGGTAGGTGGGGGGAGGGGCGTAACCATGCGCCTCAGAGCTCGCATCCCGGCCGCTTGGTTACGCGCGTGAGGAGTAGGGGTGCCAGCACACATCGAGCCCCCTCCCCCCGAACTTTCACGATCGCGCGGGTCCCTCTACACGACGGTTCTCCTCATTACCGTGATGGCTTTTCGCTGGCTACCCGATTTGTTAAGGAGTGTGTTTGATGGCTGTGAATCCGAGGGTTCTGTTTTTAGTGATTGCGATCCCCGCGGCGAGGGTTAATCCTACGCCGGGGTTCGTGTCGACGTGAACCAGATTCCTGCCGATTCAACCGCAGCGAAGACAACCGCGAGAGCTCCAAGCCGGTTGTGACGAACCCGGCCAGGTCCGCCACGGCGTAATGCGTGAGCCTTAGTAGCGGATGGTTTGGAGCGACCACGAACTGTCCGGTGACAATCGACCGGCCCAAACTAGCTCGTGGCATTGATAACGGGGGCTTGGTCAGGCGTCAACCCGGCGCAGAGCCCGCACCGGTTCTTGCGTGGAGCGTGCCCACCCAGACGGAGTGCATGAGAAGCATCGCACTCTTGCTCGGATCCGCCGCTTCTAACTAAACGCGAACGAGCGCCGTCTCAAGAGTCGAGGCCCTGGCGAGGGGGATGATCAGCACCAAGGCCTCGGACTCATGAACAGGAGCCGAGGACGGAGGAGGTAGTCCTTGGCTCTGCTCACCTCGAGGCTAGCGCGAGGCGCCCCGGGTGGGTCGTGCCTTTCGTGCCTGGGTCGCGTTGCGGACGCGCTCGGTGAGCACGGTTGCGAAGTCGATCTCGATCGCCGCAAACCTGCTGAGCTACGCATCGGAGATGGACTGCCACGCCGCCCGAATGAAGAAGCGCCGTCCTTAGCGACACCGCGGTGCAACCGACTGTCACCGCCCCCATCGCGGCAACTTGCACTCCATCATCGGCCTGATCGCATACCGCGTACTTGTTCTGACAGGGTCGACAACGATGCGGACGCGACCACGTACCGAATCGCCTGCGAAACATCACCCCGCGGCGTGGGCGGTCGTATCAGCGACATGACAAGCGCTGGTGCCGGCTCGATCGCCGTCGAACCCAGGAGGTAGGCGCTAGGCTCCCCGGGATGGAACTCATTCATACGTGCTACCGCATCACGGATCCCGAGAAGTCGGTGGCGTTCTACGAAGCACTTGGTTTTGAGAAGCGTCGCGAGTTGCCGATCAGAGACGAAGCGATCAACATCTTCATGGGGCTTCCCGGAGATGCCGACCGGCTGGAGCTGACGTACAACTTCGGGGTCGACTCCTATGATCTCGGCACCGGCTACGGTCACATCGCCCTCACCGTCGATGACCTGGATGGGACGCTCGAGCGCCTCGCGGAGCAGGGCATCCAGCCGGAACGTCCGCCGTACACGATCCGGGAGGGCGGCTCTCGTCTCTGCTTTGTGAAAGATCCTGATCTGTACAGGGTGGAGATCATCGAGCGAGGGCCCGAGACCGGCCACTGAGCGCGCTCTTCCTGATCGGCTGCGAGCTCGTTAGGAGCTCGCGAGCTCTTCCGAGCGCTTCGTCTGGGGTTCGAGGAGAACACTTCCGCGCAGGACGATCTGGATTCGGCTACCGATCGGCGGGGCGCTTCGGCCGCGCTTGACGGCCCGCTGGAGAATGATCCGGTCGAGGAGCCCGTGCAGGAGCTGGCGCTTCTCGGCAATCGTGAGCGTTGGCCAGGCCAGGAGGAGGTCGCCCTGGCCGACCTCCGTGATGAGCGACGACTGCGCGCGGAGCTCGGTCAGCTGCTGGCGAGCATGGTC
Organism: uncultured Thermoleophilia bacterium; assembly: GCA_963797645.1. Classification (GTDB taxonomy): domain Bacteria; phylum Actinomycetota; class Thermoleophilia; order Gaiellales; family Gaiellaceae; genus CAWCQC01. The sequence goes on from CAWCQC010000017.1 coordinate 344,233, forward strand.
GAGGGCGTCCTGGCGGGCCTGCGCGCCCGCTAGGAATCGCGTCTGACCGAGGGTCGTCAGCAGGCGGGGGTCTTGGACATAGAGGTCGAGCTCGTGTTCTGCCTCGCGGAGAGCCCGTTCGGCCTGTTCGAGCTGCTCGGTCGCGGCCCGTGCCTCGGCGATCAGTCCGCCCTCCATTTGCAGCGCTTGCAGCACCTGCTCTTCGACGTAAGCGTCGAGGTGGGAAGCGCGAGCGCCAGCCCGAGCCACGCACAGCCCCTTTGCGTAGCGGCCGGTGCATAATACACGGGGACGCGCTCGCCGCTCTTGCGGTCGGTACTGCCCGTGATCTTCAACGTGTGCCCACAGCCGGCGCAGCGCACAAGCCCACCGAGAAGCGCTCTCGAGGCGACCGACCCGTCCCGTTGAGGCAACAGCGTCGTTTGCCCCTGGGCAGCATCGAACTCCGCCCGCGTGACCAGGGCCGGGTGCGCGTTCGGGTTGCTGACAGTCCCACCGCGCGCCTCGCCCAAGTAGACCGTGTTCTTGAGGATTCCTGCCAAGCTGACCTTCGACCAGTTCGGATTTCCGGTCGGCGGGCGCAACCTCTGCGCCTCAAGGTAGCGTGCGAGCTCCGCGTACGACGTACCGAGTGCGCGCAGACGGAAGCATTCCCTGACCGCCGAAGCCGCGGGCTCAGCCGGCACCAGCCTCCCAGCCTCATCCCGTTCGTAGCCAGTCGGAGGTCGGGCCGAGATATGGATACCCCGCTCGACCGCGTGCGCGGTCGCCGCCGCCCAGTTCCCCCGGATCCGCTCCAGCTCCAACTCCGCGATTAACAACAAAATCCCGATCGCGAAGCGGCCCATCGGCGTCGAGCCGTCAAACCCGTCCTCGACCGAGACGAAGCGCGCACCGCACTCGTTCAGCCGCTTGATCGACTCCAATGCATCAATCGCCGAACGCGCGAACCGATCCAGCTTCGCGACGATAATCCCGCCGCTCTCACCTCGCTCACAACGGGCCAATGCCTCCTGGAACGCCGGCCGCTCACGTTTCGCACCCGACTGATCAATCTCCTCCCACCAACGGACGATCTCGATCCCATGCGCATCCGCCCAAGCCTGGATCCGCTCACGCTGCACCCCAGGGCGAGATAAACGAATCGCCCTCCCGACCCGCACGCCGACTGACCCGGATGTAACCATCCGCAGTACGAGCAGCCGCAGACATAAGCTCAATGTTAACAGGTATCCAGACGGCTACCGGATCGAGCTCATCGAGCGACACTGAGCAAGCCACTCCGCGCGGGCAGCCTCGTCCGGAACACAAGCCAGGCCTACCAGCTTCCGTTGGCCGAGGCTTGCTCGTTTACTGCTGACGGACGCGCGCCGGGCGGCGGTGATCTGCGACGATTGATGGCGCCGTGAGACCCCGGTTCGACGACTCATGAGCGACGTGATAACGGGCGAAGACGGCCTTCGACGCTGCGCCTGGGGAGCAGCTGATCCGCTGTACCGCGCCTACCACGACGACGAATGGGGGCGGCCGCTTCACGGCGACGACGCGCTGTTCGAGCTCCTGACGCTCGAGGGCTTCCAGGCGGGCCTCGCCTGGATCACGATCCTGCGAAAGCGAGAGGCCTTCCGTAGCGCCTTCGGCGGCTTCGAGATCGAGCGGGTAGCCCGGTACGACGAGAGCGACGTCGAGCGACTGCTCGGTGACGCCGGGATCGTCCGTCACCGCGGGAAGATCGAGGCGGCGATCGGAAACGCGCGCGCCGCCCAGGCGCTTCCCGGCGGCCTCGACGCCCTGGTCTGGTCGTATGCGCCCGAAGCGCGGCCGAAGCGAGTCGCGGCGCTCGCCGAGGTGCCGGCTTCGACCGCCGAGTCGCTCGCGCTGTCGAAGGAGCTGAAGCGCCGCGACTTTCGGTTCGTCGGGCCGACGACCGTCTACGCGTTCATGCAGTCGGCCGGCCTGGTCGACGATCATCTGGCGGGCTGCGACGTCGCGGCCGGCGAGCGCAAGCCTTCTGCGGGTCGGCGACCGACGCTAGTCACAGCGGACAGGTAGATCGCTGCAGCGCTTGTGGCCGGCGGCATCGCGTACGCGGATCGCCTGGCCGGGCGTACGCAGACTCACCGACCAAGCCGGAACGGCGGATATTCATCTCGCATCAGCGACACGTAGGCCCAGACGCGATACGTCCAGCGGTTCATCCCGATCACGAAGTCGAACATGCCCTTCGGATAGCGAGCAGTGAACAGCAGCGCGACCGCGGCGAGGAGAACGATGAGGCCGATCAGACCGCCGCCCAGGACCGGCCAGCCCCAGTCGCCGCCGTCACCCCAGTCGCCCCAGCCCCAGCGGCTGAAGCCCCACGTGCCGTTGAACACTCCGACCACGAGGTACTGCGGTATCGCCAGCAGCCACCACTTGACCAGGACGAGTCCGCGCGAAAGGCGTTCCGGATGCGCGACGTCGAGCGTTGCCGGATAGTCGGGCTCGGGGCCCAGGCTGAAGGGCGGATACCGATCCGTGCCGAGGGCGCTGTATGTATAGAAGGCCACGCGCCACGTCCAGCGCAACACGCCGAGGTTGAAGTCGAAGATGCCTCTCGGATAGCGGGCCGTGATCAGGATCGCGAAGAACGCCACTACGGTCATGACGGCGAATGCGATCCAGAGGAAGAAGAGCACCAAGAAGTGCGGTATCGCGAGCAGCCACTTGACGAGCCAGAGCCACCGGCTCAGTCCGGGGTCGAGCCGGCCTTCGAGTGAGACGGGATACGGACTGGTCACGACCGTGTCCGGTTCGGTCTCGGCTGCGTCTGCGACCGCGTCAGCGACGACCGGCGGGCCGGCACCTGGCGGAGACTCGTCGGCGTCTCGGCGAGGCCTTGCACCGAGGAAGATCAGGAGGCCGCCGAGGATGAGCACGATCGTGCCTCCGGCGAGAAGCCCGATCGCTGCACCGAGGACGAATCCCGCCTTCGCCCCGACCGTCATCGAGACGGCGACGCCCTCGGAGCCGTCCGCGTTCATGGTCACGAAGGCCCAGTCGCCCTCGGTGACATCCCAGTCGACGGTCTGCTCGCCTGGTCCGGAGGCGGATGCAGACCAGAAGGTCTGATCCCCCGGCGGGGCCGGCGCGCCCGTGCCGCCCATCCTTCGGTACTCGACGTCCTCCGGCGAATCGGTACCGGTGAAGGTGACGTGGTCGACCTCGTCGTGAGCTACGTCCTGCAGGTAGGTGTCGACATCTCGCTGCGGAGCGATGCCGATGAAGATCTCCTTACCGTTCGTGGTCGACCCGCGAAGCCTCACCTGTGCAAAGCGGCCGTTGTCGAACACCTCGTCGGGCACGTCCGAGATCTCGATCCCCCCGGCCGTGAGGGCGTAGGAGTCAGTCGCGAGTTGCAGCACGCCCGACGTGTAGTAGCCGTCGTCGTCCCGCTTCGACTGGTGCGCCCAGAGGAGAATCGAGCCCGCTGCGAGAGCCGCCACGGCGAGCAGCGCGAGAAGGCCGCCGACGACGACGAGGGCGATCCGACCAGCCCGCATTCGACGGAGCCTAGCAGGTGTCGTTCCCGATTCGGTTGCTCTGGTGGCGTCGATCGCAGGGTGCTCACCTCTTGGCATTTCCGAGTCAGTCTCGGCACACAGCGCGTGCCTTCCGTCGGCCTTTCGCCTCTAGCCTTGAGACATGCCGAAGATCACAACCCCCTGGGGTCCCGCGACGCTCGTGGAGGAGCTCTCGCTCCCGCAGGAGGCGGACGGCCGCGAGTTCGCCTCGCTCGTTCAGCTCCTCGAGCGCGCCGACGGCGAACAGCTCGTGCGGTTCGCCTACACGACGGACGGCGCGGTGCGCCGCGGCCCGGTGACGCTCCGAGCCGCCGACCTCGAACGTCTACGGGATGCTCTGCCCGAGCGGAAGGCGTTGGCACGGGCGCTCGGGCTCCGGCCGCGGCAGACGAGGAGGTGATGCCGCTCGAGCGCGGCTAGACAGAACAGAAGCGCGTCAGTCGAGGCGGATCGATGCTCCAGCCGACGCCGAGACGCAAGGACGTCATGAGTAGCCGGTCAGCGGGTACCACCGGCGGCGCGGATGGCGTGCCGGTGGCGGCATCCGAAAGTCGTAGGGAGCGGAGCCTACGGGGTCACCGTCCGAGTCCTGTCACGGTCGGGCGGCGAGCTCCTTGGCCGGCTCCGACGAGGACGGCGCCCGCCGCGATGGCGACCGAGCGAGACGTCTCAGCCGTTCGCCGACGCTGGGCTCGCCGCAGCGCCTCCAGGAGGCGCGTACGGTCACGAGCGGCGTCGACGAGCGAGCCGAGGACGAACGTGCCGTCGATCGATCCTCGCAGGGGGTCGACGGCGTGCTCCGGATGCGGCATCAGGCCCATCACGTTCCCGGCCTCGTCCGTCACGGCAGCGACATCGGCCACTGCGCCGTTCGGGTTCTCACCCGACTCGTAGCGGAGGACGATCTGGCCGCGGCGTTCGAGCTCGCCGAGCAGCTCCGGCGGCGCGAACCAGCAGCCCTCGCCGTGCTTGACCGGGATCACGAGGCGCTGCCCCGGCCTACAGCGGGACGTGAACGGCGTGTCCGTGTGCTCGACGCGCAGGCCGACATCCCGGCAGACGAATCGGAGGGAGCCGTTCGGGCGCAGAACCCCTGGGAGAAGGCCTGCCTCGCAGAGGATCTGGAAGCCGTTACAGATCCCGAGCACAGGCCCGCCCTCACCCGCGAAGGCCGATACGGCGGGCATGATGGGAGCGAACCGGGCGATGGCGCCGCAGCGGAGGTAGTCACCGTAGGAGAACCCCCCGGGCAGTACGACGCCGTCGACCGCCGGCAGCGACGACTCGCCGTGCCAGACCAGCACGGCCTCTGCCCCGAGGCTGTCGAGCGCGAGGGCGGCGTCGCGGTCGTCGTTCGAGCCGGGAAAGACGAGTACGGCGATGCGAGGTCGCGGATCGCTCATGCGGACGCGGGGGTGCCGACGTCGACTTCGAAGCTCTCGATGAGTGGGTTGGCAAGCAGCCGCCGGCACATGTCCTCGGCCTGTGCCCGCGCGTCCTCCTGAGAGGTCGCCTCGAGCTCGAGATCGATCAGGCGGCCGACTCGAGCGTCGCTCACCGTGAAGCCGAGGTGGTCGAGCGACGAGCGGACCGCGTCGCCCTGCGGATCGAGGATGCCGGCCTTCGGACGCACCAGCACCGTGACCCTCACCGCAGCACCACCGAGGGATCCTCGACGTACGCCTCGAACGCGATGCCGGTGACTCGCTCGAACGCCTCGACGTAGCGAGCGCGGGTGCCGGCGACGACGTCGTCCGGAAGCTCGGGTCCCGGGTCGGTCTTGTCCCAGCCGAGCGTCTCGGCGTAGTCGCGCACGTACTGCTTGTCGAACGACGGCTGAGAGCGGCCGGGCTCGTATGCGTCCGCCGGCCAGAAACGCGACGAGTCGGGCGTCAGCGCCTCGTCTGCGAGGACGAGCTGCCCGTCGGCGTCCTCTCCGAACTCGAACTTCGTATCGGCGAGGATGATCCCGCGCTCCCGCGCGTGCTCGGCCCCGTGGCTGTAGAGGGCGACGGCGACTCGTTCGACGTCCCGTAGGAGGTCGTCTCCGACGAGGTCGGCCGCCTGGTCGCGAGAGATGTTCTCGTCGTGGCCCGTCTGAGCTTTCGTCGCCGGCGTGAAGATCGGCTCGGGGAGTTGATCCGACTCGCGCAGCCCCTCCGGCAGCACGTGGCCGGACGTCGACCCGGTTCGCTGGTAGTCCTTCCAGCCTGAGCCGGCCAGGTAGCCGCGCACGACACACTCGATCGGCAGCATCCGCAGCCTGCGAGCCTCGGTCGAGCGACCGTCGGGGCGCAGCGCGAGAAGATGGTTCGAGACGATCTCTCGAGTGCGCGCGAACCAGAAGCCCGACAGGCCCGTGAGAACTCGCCCCTTGTCGGGAATGGCTGTCGGCAACACGACGTCGAAGACCGAGATCCGGTCGCTCGCAACGAGCAGCAGCCGGTCGTCGTCGAGCTCGAAGATCTCGCGAACCTTGCCGCTGGCGACGTGGACGGCACCTTCAGGCATGAACGGGCTCCCCTTTCGCTGTGAGCGCGGCGAGGCGCTCGAATAGGACATCGACGTGTTGCAGCGACGGCTGCGAGGTCGAACGCCTGCGCCACGCCCTCGGGGCCCAGCCGCTCGACGATCTCGGGATCGGCCGCGACGAGCGCCTCGAAGTCGACGTCGTCCTCCCAGGCGCGCATCGCATGGGCCTGAACGAGCCGGTAGGCCTCGTCACGTTCGAGGCCGGACTCGACGAGGGCGAGCAGGACCCTCTGGCTGAAGACGAGGCCGTGCGAGTCGTCGAGATTGCGGCGCATCCGCGCCGCGTCGACGACGAGGCCGTCGATCAGCCACGTGAAGCGATCGAGCATGTAGTCGAGCGCGAGGAACGCGTCGGGCAGGATCACGCGCTCGGCGCTCGAGTGCGAGATATCGCGCTCGTGCCAGAGTGCGACGTTCTCGAGCCCGACGAGCGCATTCGCCCGCACGATGCGCGCGAGGCCGCACAGGCGCTCGGCGACGACCGGATTCCGCTTGTGCGGCATCGCGGACGACCCCTTCTGCCCGCGGCCAAAGGGCTCCATCACTTCGCGGACCTCGGTGCGGGCCAGGTGGCGGACCTCGGAGGCAAAGCGCTCGATCGACGCGGCGACCAGGGCGAGCACGGTCAGCAGCTCCGCATGGCGGTCCCGCGGGATGACCTGAGTCGCCGCCGGTTCGCGCTCCAGTCCCAGCCGCTCGCACACGAGCCGCTCCACCTCGGGGTCGCCGCCGGCGTAGACGCCTACGGTGCCCGACAGCTTTCCGACTCGCATTCCTTCGACGGCGCGGGCGAGCCGCTCACGGTCACGATCGAGCTCGAAGGCCCAACCGGCGAGCTTTGCGCCGAACGTGATCGGCTCAGCGTGGACGCCGTGCGTCCGCCCGGCCATCGGCGTCGCACGATGTTCCTCTGCCCGTCGGATCGACGGCGCCCAAGGCCGCGTCGATTCCCGCGAGCAGCAACGCGCCGGCCTCCCGCAGCTGAAGCGCGAGCGCCGTGTCCAGAACGTCAGAGGAGGTCAGGCCGTAGTGCAGCCAGCGTGCCGACGGCCCGGCGTGCTCCGCGACCGCGTCGACGAAGGCTGCGACGTCGTGATGCGTGCGTGCCTCGATCTCGGAGACTCGCTCCGGTGTCGGAGGAACCGCCCGGGCGCGAAGCTCGTCTGCCGCTTCGCGCGGAACGACGCCGATCTCGGCCCAGGCATCCGTTGCCGCCAGCTCGACCTCGAGCCAGCGCGCGAGCTTGGACTCCTCCGACCAGATCGCCTTCATGGCCGGGCGGGAGTAGCGCGGGATCACATCCCCATTCTACGGGCGGCGTCCGGCGTGCCCGTCCGGGCAGCCGAGTCAACCGGCTAACCGGGGTAGCCGCCGCCCTGGGCCAGGATCCGGGCCGCCAGCACGGCCGCGTTCTTCGACCCGTTCACCGAGACGCAGGCGACCGGCACCCCGGGCGGCATCTGCGCGATCGAGAGCAGAGCGTCGAGACCGCCCATGACGCTCTTCGACGAGGTCAGAGGCACGCCGATGACCGGCAGTTCCGTGTATGCCGCGACGACGCCGGGGAGAGCCGCCGCCATTCCTGCGCCGGCGATGATGACTCGCACTCCGCGCAGCGCCGCCGTCGATGCGTACTCCGCGACACCCCGCGGATCACGGTGGGCCGAGAGCACGAGCAGCTCGTTGGAGATGCCGCGGGTGGAGAGCTCGTCCACGGCCGGCTCCATCGCCTCCCGGTCGGACTCCGAGCCGATCAGGATGCCGACGAGCGGGCCTCGCTCCTCGTACTCCGAGAAGATCGCGTGCGGCGTCGGCGCAGCTTCGGGCTGAGAGGTCACGGAGCGGCTTTCAGTGCGATGTCGCGCCGATACTGAGCACCGGGGAAGTCTATTCGGTCGGTGGCCGCGTAGGCCAGGGCGCGAGCCTCGTCACAACTCGTGCCGAGCGCGGTCACGTTGAGAACGCGGCCCCCCGCGCTGCGCAGCTTCCCGTCTCGCAGCGCTGTCCCTGCCTGGAAGACCATGGCGCCGAGGCTCTCCGCGTCGTCGACCCCGCGAATCTCGACACCGAGCTCGCTGGAGTCCGGATACCCGGCCGAGGCGAGGACGACCGTGACAGCGCAGGCGGGCGAGACCGAGACGGTGGCGCCGGCAAGATCGCCTGCCGCTGCGGCCCGGAGAAGCTCGAGGAGGTCGCTCTCGAGTCGAGGCACGACGACCTGCGTCTCGGGATCGCCGAAACGGCAGTTGAACTCGAGCACCCTCGGTCCAGCTTCCGTCAGCATCAGGCCGGCGTACAGGAGCCCGTGAAAAGGCGTCCCCCGACGCGCGAGCTCGGCGAGCACCGGCCGGTGGACCGCGTCGAGCAGATCCTCGGCCTGGCCGGGTCCGAGCCCGGCGACGGGGGAGTACGCGCCCATGCCGCCCGTGTTCGGGCCCTCGTCGCCGTCGCGGAGACGCTTGTAGTCCTGCGCCGCCGGTAACGCGAGCGCGCGCTCGCCGTCGCACACCGCAAACAGGGAAGCCTCTTCGCCCTCGAGCAGCTCCTCGACGACGAGCTCGCTCCCGAGGCTGCGAGCACGCGGCAGGGCGGCTGCCACCTCGGCCTGCGTTCGGCAGACGAAGACCCCTTTTCCTGCAGCGAGGCCGTCGTACTTCACGACGCACGGAGCCCGGGCCTCGTCGAGCCGGCCGGCGGTCGGCACGCCGCACGCCTGCATGAGCTCCTTCGCAAAGGACTTGGAGCCTTCGATCCGTGCCGCCTCCGCGCTCGGCCCGAACACCGATACGCCCGAGTGCCGCAGCACATCTGCGGCGCCCGCGACGAGCGGTGCCTCCGGGCCGATGACGGCCAGGTCGATCCGAAGCGATCTCCCGAGCTCGACCAGGCCGTCGACGTCCTCGGCGCGGACCGGATGGCAGCGGCCGAGGCGGGCGATTCCAGGGTTTCCGGGCGCCGCATGCAGCTCGGTCAGCTCGGGACTGGCGACGAGAGCGCGAGCGAGTGCGTGCTCGCGCCCTCCGGAACCGACGAGAAGGACTCGCGTCACGGCGCGAGTCTACTCAGGCCGTCCGCCGGTCTCGATCGACGCTCACCACGAGCGCGGACGGAGCCGGACGAATGCCGTGGCGCCCGCTGCGCGTGAACCGACGCCTACTCCGACAGCGCCTGGTAGACGAGACCCTGGAAGTGGTGAATCAGCTGCTCGCTGCCGAGCAGGAGCCGGCCCTGCGGCACCATCCCCGAGCGAAGTCCACGCTGAACCGACTTGACGAGACCGTCGTCCTCCCGGCCGACCTGCTGCGCGAACGCCATCATCTCGGCGCGCAGGTCGGCGGGGACGTCGGGCGCGAAGAACTGGTCGGAGAAGCCGGTCATCGACTCCGGTCCGTCGGGAATCCACACGTCGAGCGACATGTTCGTCCGGCCCGGATCGATGTTGATCGTCAGGTTCGGCCAGACCAGGTGGTACTGCGCCTCGTGCACCTCGCCGTGAGCGTCGTAGGCCGTCTTCTTGCCCGTGCCGTCCAGCGCCGAGGGCCGCGCCGGCGCACGCTGGCTCGATGTCCAGCGCTGTGTCGAGTACGCGTAGCTGTCGACGTCGACGTCGATCATCGCGCTGAAGCCGGGGTGGGCGACCGGGCAGTGGTAGCACTCGAGGTAGTTCTCGATCGCGACCTTCCAGTTCGCCGCGAGCTCCCACTCCCGTCGGCGGTGGAACTCGAGCGCGTCGATGTCGACGCCGGCTTCGGCGACGATCGACGGAAGCTCTCCGAGCACGTCCGCGAGAGCCGGAGCGTCCAGATCGGCGTTCGCGAACACGAACGGGCCCCACGAATCGACCCTAGTGGCACGAGAGAAAGCTCCTCCCAGGGAAAATCCGGCTCGCGGTCGGCGCGAGGTGCGTTGCGGAGACATCCGTCGAGGCCGTACGTCCAGGCGTGGTACGGACACTGGAGCGTGCGCCGGTTGCCCTCACCGGACACCACCTCGTGGCCGCGATGGCGGCACACGTTGACGTGTCCTCGCAGAACGCCGTCCCCGTCGCGCACGATCGCGGCAGGAACGTGGCCGACGCGAGAGGCGAAGAAGTCGCCCGGTTGCGCGACCTGCTCGGTCCGGCCGACGTACTGCCACGTGCGCGCGAAGATGCGCGTGCGCTCGAGGTGCATGACCGCCGGATCCGTGTACCAGTCGGCGGGAAGCGTGTAGCCCCGCTCGAGGTCGCGCGCCAGCGTCGTCGGTGTCAGCTCGGTGTGCACGGGCTCATCCTATCGCTGCCGTTGTCCCAGCTGGCGTCCCCGGCAATAGTATTGCCCCCACGGCTATTAGCAAGGGGCTGCTCCGGGTTGACACGGTTCCCCGGCGAGCGTAGGAAGCGGCACGACACGAGAAGACCGAAGGAGGACGTGCGTGGCAACTGACCTCGAGAGGTTCGTAGAGGCCGACGGCCGGGAGGAGCTGGTTCGCGACGTGCGCCGGCGCATCGACGCTGACGGCATCCAGTACATCTACTACCAGTTCGTCTCGGTGACGGGCCGGATCATGGGCAAGGGCGCCCCGGCCAAGCACTGGGAGACCATGGCCGGCAAGGGTCTCCAGCTCGTCTACGGCGCGACCGCGAACCTCTTCACCGACCGGCACGACAACTACATCGGATACGGGCCCGAGGCTGCGGAGCTCGTCTTCGTGCCCGAGCCGGAGACGTTCATGCCGCTACCGTGGGACTCGAAGACCGCGCGCGTCTGGTGCCTCTGCTTCCGAAACCGGGAGGAGCGGGAAGATCCGGCGGCGTTTCTGACCTCCGACTGTCGCGGAAACCTCAGGCGCCTTCAGACCCAGTTCGAGGACGAGACCGGCCTCCAACTTCGGGCCGGCACCGAGCCCGAGATGATGTGGCTCAAGCTGAACACGGACGGGACGCCTTCGGTCGAGGGTATGACCAAGCCCTACTGCTACCACATCGACCAGTTCTCCGAGCTCCAGGCGCTGATCCACAAGGTGATCGAGTACGGCAACGCGATGGGGCTCGACATGGTCCACGGCGATCACGAGGACGCCCCCGGTCAGCTCGAGTTGAACTTCGGCTTCGACCGCGCGGAGCGGACGGCCGACAACCTGTCGACGTACCGGCAGATCTGCAAGCAGGTCGGCCGTGAGCTCGGTGCTTTCCCGTGCTTCATGCCGAAGCCGTTCATGGGTGTCTCAGCGAACGGCTGCCACCACAACATCTCCCTCTGGCGAGGCGAGGAGAACGTCTTCATGCCCGACACCGACGATCGGCAGAAGCCGTCCGAGATCGGTCTCTGGGCGATCGGCGGGATCATCGAGCACGTCGCCGCGCTGACCGCGATCGGCGCCCCGACCGTGAACTCCTACCGCCGGCTCTGGGACACGGGTTTCTGGGCGCCCGTGTTCGCGGACTGGGGCTACCAGAACCGCACCACCGCGCTGCGGGTGTCCGCGCCCGGGCGGTTCGAGTACCGCTCGGTCGACTCGGCGGTCAACCCGTACCTGTCGCTTGCGGCTCTGATCGCCGCGATGCGCGACGGAATCGACCGCAAGCTCGACCCGGGCGAGCCCGAGGAGCGCAACATCTACCAGGCGATGGAAGCGGGCAAGGAAGTCAAGCGCATCCCGATGACGCTCGGCGACGCGCTCGACGCGCTCGAGGAGGACGAGGTCGTCAAGTCCGCGCTACCGGGCGATATGTACCGTGTTTTCATGCACTACAAGCGGGACGAGTGGGAGCGCTACTGCGCCGAGGTGACCGAGTGGGACGTGAAGGAGTACCTCGACGTCCTGCCGTAGGGACGGCGACCGAGAAACAGGGGAGAGGGAACGCGTCGATGTGCGGAATAGCGGGGATCATCTACCGGGACGGCGAGCATGCGATCGGTCAGGACATGACCCAGATGCTCCAGTCGATGAAGCATCGAGGGCCCGACTCGACGGGCTACGCCCTCTACGGTCAGCCGAGCAACCTCGTCGTGATGCGTTACAAGCTCGCCGACGCGAACACCCCGCGTGACTTCGAGTTCGAGGACAGGCTCCGCCGGCATCGCAGCGAGGTCGAGCGCAGGCTCCAGGTGCTGCACGCTCGTGTCCACGAGATCGAGGAAGAGACCGAATACGCGTTCCGCGTGACGCTCGAGTACGACGGCGAGCTGAAGGCGCTTGCCGACTACGTCGAGGACATTCCGGACTGCGAGGTCCTGTCGCTCGGCCATTCGCTCGAGATCGTCAAGGATCTCGGCGATGCCGAGACCGTCTCCGGCGAGTACGGGCTGCAGGGATTCACTGGGACACATGCGATCGGCCACGTCCGGATGGCAACCGAGTCGGACGTCGACATCTCCGGAGCGCATCCGTACTGGGCCTACCCGTTCTCGGATGTTGCCGTGGTGCACAACGGACAGCTCACGAACTACTTCCAGTGGAAGCGCCGCCTCGAGCGCAGTGGACACCGATTCCAGTCCGAGTGCGACTCGGAGATCATTGCCGTCTACCTCGCCGAGAAGATGAGCGAGGGGGCGTCGCTCGAGGATGCGATGCGCGAGTCGCTCGACGAGCTCGACGGCGTCTTCACCTACATCTGCGTGACCGGCGACGCTCTCGGAGTCGCCAAGGACGAGATGGCGGCCAAGCCGCTCGTCCTCTACGAAGCCGACGACATCGTCGCCCTCGCCTCCGAGGAGATCGCGATCCGGGCGATCATCGACCACGAGATCGACACGTACGACCCGTACGAAGGAGAGGTGCTGGTATGGCAGCGGTAACCGGTGAAAGCCGCATCAGCTACGACGCTCGCGGGCTCGCCGAGCCGCAGGCCGAGGTTCCGAAGGTCTCCGAGATCGACGGGGAGACGGCCGTGTTCGACGCGCACGACCTGTCGACCAGACAGATCAACCTCGAGCTGCGCTGGCTCCTCAACGAGCAGGGTGTGAACGAACGTCACCGTCAGGAACCCGGGCGCCAAGCATTCTCTCGGCGTCGGAATCCTGACGCGCTGCCGGATCACGTTCGAGGGAAGCCTCGGCTACTTCGGCTGCGGGCTCATCGACGGTCCCGAGATTCACATCAAGGGGCGTGTCGGCTGGTCTGCCTGCGAGAACATGATGTCCGGCGTGGTCGTGATCGAAGGGAACGCGGGATCGCTGACCGGCGCCGCTCTGCGCGGCGGCGATCTCGTGGTCAAGGGTCGCGTCGGGGCTCGCAGTGGCATCGATCAGAAGGGCGGCACCATCCTCGTGATGGGGAGCGCCGGGTCGATGAACGGCTTCATGATGCAGCGCGGGCGCCAGATCATCTGCGGTGATGTCGGGCCGGGCCTCGGCGACTCCATGTACGACGGGACGATCTACGTCGCCGGAACGGTGAAGGCGCTCGGGATCGACTGCGTGCCGGGCGACTGGACCACGGACGACACCGAGTTCATCGACCGCAAGTTCCGCATCTACGGGTTGGGCAGCCCGCCAGAGTTCCAGAAGTTCGTCTGCGGGAAGAAGCTCTACAACTACGACAACCTCGAGCCGTCCGAGCGGAAGCTCGTTCTCTAGGAGGGGACGCATGGCCGACGAGACCGCCCCTACCACGACGACCGTCCTCGGGCACAGCCAGATCTTCACGCCGGAGGTCATCAACGACATCCACATGAAGGCCGAGCTCGGGCGCTACCGGATGCGCGGCTTCTCGATCTTCAAGCCGATCCCGCACTGGGACGAGCTGATGTTCATGCCGGGAACGCTGACCCGCTTCGTGATCGAGGGGTACCGCGAGAAGTGCGAGACGAAGACCGTGCTCGGCGCACGCTTCGCGCAGAAGCCGCTCGAGCTCGACATCCCCGTGTACATCACCGGGATGAGCTTCGGCGCACTGTCGCTCGAGGCAAAGATGGCGCTCGCCAAGGGCGCGTCGATGGCGGGCACCGCAACGTGCTCCGGCGAGGGCGGGATGATCCCGCCCGAGCGCGACTACTCGACCAAGTGGTACTACCAGTGCATCCAGAGCCGGTACGGGTTCAACCCGCACCACCTGATGCTCGCCGACGCCGTCGAGTTCTTCATCGGCCAGGGCTGCAAGGTCGGGCTCGGCGGGCACCTGATGGGCCAGAAGGTGACCGAGCAGGTTGCGGAGATGCGGTCGCTGCCGGCCGGCATCGACCAGCGCTCGCCTGCGCGGCATCCCGACTGGCTCGGCCCGGACGACCTCTCGCTGAAGATCCAGGAGGTTCGTGAGGCGACCGACTACCAGATCCCGATCCAGCTGAAGCTCGGTGCCGCACGCGTGTACGACGACGTGCGGATGGCGGCGAAATGCGGACCGGACATCATCTACCTCGACGGCGCGGAGGGTGGTACCGGCGCAGGGCCGCACATCGCGACCGAGGAGACCGGCATCCCGCTGATGGCGGCGATCCCCGAGGCACGGCGCGCGCTCGAGGATGTCGGCCTCGCGGACGAGATCGACCTCGTCGTCGCAGGCGGGATCCGCAACGGCGGCGACATCGCAAAGGCGCTCGCGCTCGGCGCGAAGGCCGTCGCGATCGGGCACTCGGCGCTGATGGCGCTGAACTGCAACAAGGAGATTCCGGGGGTCACCGACTACGAGGGCACGGTCGGCGTCCCGGCCGGTCAGTGCTACCACTGCCACACCGGCCGCTGCCCGGTCGGCGTGACTACGCAGGATCCCGAGCTGCGCAAGCGTCTCGTCGTCGAGGAGGCGGCCGAGCGCGTCTACAACTTCCTCCACACGCTCACCCTCGAGGTGCAGATGCTCGCGCGCGCGTGCGGCAAGACGAACATCCACTCGCTCGAGCCCGAGGATCTGTGCGCTCTCACCGTCGAGGCGGCGGCGATGGCGAAGGTTCCGCTCGCCGGCACGACGTACATCCCGGGCGTCAGCGAGGAGAAGACGCTGGCGGAGATCAAGCGGCTGCTCGAGAGGCACCTCGAGTACCCGGTCGACTACCTGCCGACGCACGCCGAGGTGATGTCAGGAGAGGAGAGCTGAGATGTCCGACATGGCGTACAAGGAGCCGGAGAAGATCAAGGGGATCGACGCCGAGTTCCTGGCCGGGCACCGTTTCCCGTACCAGGAGGACATCTCGCTCGTCGAGGACGTCGATCTCCTCGCGGCGACGCCGGGCGAGGACATCAACTGGCTCGAGGACATCGAGCTGCTCGAGGAGGAGGGCGTCCCGGCGGTGTTCGACCGGTACTCCAACTCCTTCATCCGGATCTACTTCCCGATTCCGGAAGGGCGCGAGGACGAGATCGCCCGCAAGGTGCTGATCAAGCACCTCCAGTCGGGCAACTCGTACGGGATCCAGCTGAAGGAGAAGCACTGCAAGTTCCCGCAGCCGGAGCTCGGCCCCTGGGTCGATGGGCTCGAAGACGGTCGGGACGAACTGGAAGCGCCCCGAGCTCGAGGGCTGGGAGCCGCCGTTGCACTGAGGCTGCCGTGACGAAGCTAGACGGACAGCTCGAGGCGGGCCGTGCCGCCTACGCAGCGCGGCGGTGGCAGCACGCGTACGACGCCCTATCAGGGGCGGATCGCGCGGAGCCCCTCGGGCCCGTAGACCTCGAGCTGCTCTCGACGTCGGCGTACATGCTCGGCCGAGAGGACGACCTCGTTGGACTGGAGCGCGCCTACGAGCTGTATCTGGCGGCGGGCGACGGCTTGCGTGCCGCGTGGTGTGCGGGCTGGGTCGGCATGCACCTCGTGACCCGTGGGGAGATCGGGCCTGGCACCGGCTGGCTGGGCCGGGCGCAGCGCCTGGTCGAGCGCGAAGGACGCGACTGCGTCGAGCAGGGATATCTGCTGTTCCCGGCGATCTTCCAGCGGGAGGCCGCCGGCGACTACGAGGCCGCCGCCGTGCATCGCGGGCGAGGCCGCTGCGACCGGCGAGCGCTTTGGCGACGCCGACCTGTTCGCGCTTGCCGCTCAGGCGCAGGGCATCCTGCTCGTCAAGCAGGGGAAAGTCGGGGCCGGGCTCCGGCTGCTGGACGAGGCCATGGTGGCCGTGACTGCGGGGGAGCTGTCGCCGATCGTCAGCGGGCTCGTCTACTGCGGCGTGATAGTCGGCTGTCAGGGCGCGTACGAACTGCGACGCGCTCAGGAGTGGACGACCGCCCTTGCCCGGTGGTGCGACGAGCAGCCCGACATGGTCAGTTTCACGGGAACCTGCCAGGTGCATCGCGCGGAGATCCTGGAGCTGCACGGCGCCTGGAGGGACGCGCTCGAGGAGGCCCGGCAGGCAGGCGAGAACTGCATACGCGCCAAGAACCTCCGGGCTGCGGCCGAGGCTCTCTACCGGCAGGGCGAGCTGCATCGGCTGCGACGGGAGCTCGGCGCGGCCGAGGAGGCATACCGGAAAGCGAGCCGAGGCGGGTTCGAGCCGCAGCCGGGTCTCGCGCTCCTACGATTGGCTCAGGGGAAAGACGACGCAGCGGCCGCAGCGATCAGGCGTTCTCTGGTCGAGACCACGGAGCGACCGAGCCGCGCGCGGCTCTTGCCTGCCGGCGTCGAGATCCTGCTCGCGGTCGACGATGCGGACGGCGCTCGCGAGGCGTGTCGCGAGCTGACGGCGATCGCGGCGGACTACGAAAGCGCGATGCTGGAGGCAATGGCGTCGCACGCCGACGGAGCGCTCAGCCTCGCTGCAGGAGATCCCGGCGCAGCGCTGGTGGCTCTGCGCCGGGCCTGGCGGATCTGGGTCGAGCTGGAAGTGCCGTACGAAGCTGCGCGCAGCCGCGTGCTCGTCGGCCTGGCCTGCTACGCGCTCGGAGACGAGGACTCGGCGTCGCTCGAGCTGGAGAGCGCTCGCCGGGCGTTCGAGGAGCTGGGCGCAGCGACCGACCTCGCCCGCCTCGATGCTCTGAGCCGCGACGAGCGCTCCGCGGAGACCCACGGGTTGACGCCCAGGGAGCTCGAGGTACTGCGGCTGGTCGCGGCCGGACGGAGCAACCGGGAGATCGCATCGGAGCTCGTGATCAGCGAGCACACGGTCGCCCGCCACGTGCAGAACATCTTCGGAAAGCTGCGCGTGTCGTCGCGAACCGCGGCCAGCGCGTTCGCGTTCGAGCACAGCCTGGTCTGATGCCTCGTGTGGTCAGAAATGACCACACGACGCGTCGCTCGAAGTTGGTGGATCCCGGCGATGCCGGCCAGGCGGCCGCTCTCTACCGTGAGTCGTCATGGGTGCCACCACAACTTCGCAGGAGACGGTGCCGGCGCGTGACCGCCGGCTCGACGATTCCCGTCGGCGGGTCCTCGCGGGCATCCCGCTCAGCGAGCGCCGTCTGCAGGTGGCGGGCGTGTCCACCGCCGTGCTCGAGGGAGGGATGGGTCGTCCGCTCGTACTGCTTCACGGCGGAATCGAGTGCGGGGGAGCGTACTGGGCGCCGGTCGCCTCGCAGCTCGCAAAGAGCCACCGGCTCGTCGTTCCTGACGTTCCTGGGCTCGGTGAGTCGGAGCCCGGCGAGCGGCTCGACGAGGCCGTGTTCGCCACGTGGTTCTCCGAGCTCGTTCGGCTGACGTGCGAGGAGCAGCCGGCACTCGTCGCGCACTCGCTTCTCGGCAGCCTCGCGGCGCGGTTCGCAGCGAGCCGTGGCGAGCTCCTACGCCGACTCGTGATCTACGGCGCCCCGGGGATCGGCCGCTACCGGCTGCCCCTTGGCCTCATGGCGGCGGCGATCAGGTTCGACCTCAGGCCGTCCCAGCGCAACCAGGAGCGGTTCGAGCGGTGGGTCTTTCCTGACGTGGAACGGACGAAGCAACAGGATCCTGCCTGGTTCGGGGCGTTCGACGCCTACTGCGTAGCCTGCGGCCGCGTTCGCCACGTGAAGCGAACGATGCGCCAGCTGATCCGTGCAGGAACGAAACGGGTGCCCGACGCCGAGCTTCGGCGAATCGACCCGCCGCCCGCCTTGCTCTGGGGACGGCACGACCGCATGGTGCCGGTCGAGCTCGCGCAGGACGCGAGCACTCGGCTCGACTGGCCGCTCCACGTGGTCGAACACGCCGGCCATGCGCCCCATCTCGAGCAGCCCGATGCGTTCCTGCCGACACTCGCCGACGCACTCGACGACGACTGACCGACCGACACAGGAGGAACCAGAATGGCCACGCAATACGGATACGCCGCAGCCGAGCCGGGCCTCGCAGGGCTCGATGGGGGACGCGTGAGGCTGACGGCTGAGCAGCTCGACCACCTCGACTCGCGTCTCGACGGGTCGCTGCTCTGTTCGGGTGACGACGGCTGGGACGACGCGGTGCTCGTCTGGAACGCGATGGCCGCACACGTTCCGGCGCTCGTCGTCCAGCCGGAATCGGCCCGGGACGTCGCCGAGACGGTTGCCTTCGCGCATGACCACGAGCTGCTGCTCAGCGTCAAGGGCGGGGGTCACAACATCGCCGGGACGTCCGTTGCCGAAGGCGGTCTGACCCTCGACATGTCGCGCTTGCGCAGCGTCCGCGTCGACCCCGAGGCCAGGCTCGCTCACGCCGGCGCGGGCTCCTTGCTCCAGGATGTCGACCGCGCGACGCAGGAGCACGGGCTCGCGACCGTGCTCGGCATCATGTCCGAGGTGGGTGTCGCCGGGCTGACGCTCGGCGGCGGCTTCGGGTACCTGTCGCGCCGCTTCGGCTGGTCGGTGGACAACCTCGAGGAGGTCGAGATCGTCACCGCCGACGGCGAGATCCGGACGGCTAACCGCGGCGAGAACCCCGATCTTCACTGGGCGGTGCGGGGCGGCGGCGGCAACTTCGGCGTCGTCACGAGGTTCACGTACTGCCTGCACGAGGTCGGGCCGGCCATCACCGGAGGTCTCTTGCTCTGGAGCGCGGAGCAGGCGCACGACGTGCTTGCCGCCTACCGCGATCTGACGAGCTCGGCGCCGCGCGAGCTGACCGCCGCGCTGGCCGTGATCACCGCGCCCCCGGCCCCCTTCTTGCCGGAGAAGTGGCACGGCAAGCGTGTCGTCGGGATGCTGGTCTGCCATAGCGGCCCGGATGCGGCAACCGATCTGGCGGCCATCCGCTCTGTTGGGGCTCCCGTTGCCGACCTGGTCGGTGAGATGCCGTATGCAGCCCAGCAGTCGATGATGGACGACATGGAGTCCGAGGCCAAGGGTCTGTGCCAGTACTGGAAGACGGAGTACCTCTCCGAGCTGTCGGCGGAGTACACCGACGCGTTCTGCGACGCCGCTCTGCGGGCCACGTCGTCCCTCTCGTACTGCGTCATCTTCCACGTCGGTGGGGCGCTGAACGAACGTGCTGACGACGACGGGGCGGTCGGCAACCGGGACGCGCAGTTCATCACGGGCTTCTCGGGCGTGTGGAAGCCTGACGATCCGCGCGGCGACGAGCACACGGCCTGGGTGCGAGAGTCCTGGGAGACGATCCGGCCGTTCTCGACGGGCGGCAACTACGTCAACTTCCAGCTCGCCGAGGACGGCGAAGAGCGCACTGCCGCCGCGTACGGGGACAACTACGAACGCCTCCGTCGGGTCAAGGCGGTCTACGACCCCGGCAACCTGTTCCGGACGAACCGGAACGTCCAGCCCGCCGGCTGACGAAGAGCTACGCCGCCGCCACGGAGAAGTCGATTCAGGTGTGAGGGCCGGACCTGTCCGGCCCTCAGAATCGTCCGGCTTGCCGCTCGGTCCGGAACCACGTGGCGCGCCAGGGCGTCTTGGTCGCCGGCGACCTGGGCCGGACAGGTCCGGCCCTACCAGATCCGGTTGGCTACGCCGCCCGGGCCATGTCGTTGTTCGCCATCACGGAGATCCGGCCCTCAGAATCGTTCGTCTTGCCGCTCGGTCCGGAACCACGTGGCGCGCCAGGGCTGTCCTGGTCGCCGGCGATCTGGGCCGGACAGGTCCGGCCCCTACCAGATCCCGGTTGGCTACGCCGCCCGGGCCGTGTCGTTGTCCGCCACCACGGAGACGTCGATTCAGGTGTAGGGGCCGGACCTGTCCGGCCCTAGCCCTTCAAGCCCAGGCCGCCCGTCGAGGGTCCCGGCGGCTGCGGATGACGCTAGGCGTCCGGAACGGGGGCCGTCCGGCCCGCTGCCGTCCGGAGGAGGTCGCCGACGATCGACGCGCTTGGCGCGGTGGTGGCCGCGGCCGGAGACAGGCCGGGGGCCTGCGGAGGGATGCGTACCTCGAGCGCGCCCGGGATCGACGCGAAGCGAAGCGGCGGATCGTAGGCGAGCGCTTCGCCGTCGACGCCTGCCTTGATCGGTTCGCCCGAGCGCACCTCGAAGGTCTTCGCCGCCCACTCGTGCCAGCCCCGGTAGCGCGTGATGCGCCCGAGTGAGTCCGCCAGCGCGAGTCGCTCGAGATCGAGCGCCGACGCAAGCTCGAGCGCGACGATCCCGAGCTCGCCCGTGTCCATGCGAGGGCGCGAGCCCATGCCGAACAGCGTCGTCAGCCGGTAGGGATTGTTCGAGACGAGGATCAGCTGGGCCGTCGGATGGGTGCGCCCATCCTGCCCGTCGAACTCGAGGTCGAAGGGCTGGGCATCAGGCCCGAGGATCTGCGGGAGCTTGTCGGCGGCCGTCTTGAGCTTCGCGTCACGGTACTCGTCCGACTGCACGATCTCCGCGTAGATACCGAGCGACACGTTGTTGACGAACACGTGCTCGTTGATGGTCGCCAGGTCGATCGTCCGGGCGATCCCCTTCGTGTAGGCGTCGAGCGCACCGGCGACATCGTCTCGGTCGAGGCCGAGGTCGAGCGCGAGGTGGTTCCGTGTGCCAGCCGGAACGCAGACATAGGGAAGCCTGTGCTCCATCGCGACCTGGGCGACGATCGCCTGCGAGCCGTCACCACCGGCCATCCCCAGGACATCAGCGCCGCGCTTGACCGCATCGAGCGCGAGCTCGCGCAGGTCGAGACCACGGTCGAGAAGCACCGGCTCGATGCCCCGGCGGCGTGACTCCTCGACCAGGTCGAACCGCTTCACCTTCCCGCCGCCCGACCAGGGATTCATGATCAGAACCGGGCTGCGAGGAACGGGTGCCGGCTCGCCACTGACACGGACGTGCTGCAGGGTCTTCAGGTCGGTTCCCTGAGCAATAGCGGATCGCGGCTGCTGCCACGACCACCGAGACGGTGAAGCCGACGATCTCGAGCACCGAGCCCTGCCAGACAAAGACAGCGATGATCCCCGCGAACGACACGACCGCGACACGGCGCCGAACGCGCGCAACAGGCCCCGCCGGGTGAGCACGAACCAGACCCCCGCGAGCGCGACGCAGAAAACCCCGAGCGCGATCAGCGCGACCGGAAAGTCGCGAATCAGAAAGGACAGCAAGAAGCCGACAGCGGCGACCATCGCGACGAGCGCGAGCACCGCGGCGAGCCTCCTGCGCGGAGCCGGCTTGACGTTCATCGGATCGTCAACGTCGGAGCGCGCGGGGCTGGTTCAACGCGGGGGTGCAGCATCGGCTTGTCGCAAGGCTGTTGGATGCGACAGCGTCACAGACAGGGGACCGGGGTCAAGCCGGGCAGGTCGCTCGGAGAGCGCGGCGCCCTCGCTAACGCTCGACCTGCGAGCCGCCGACGATCGCGTCGCGGCCGTCCGCGTAGCGCACCCACGCCTTGTGCGTGCCGTCGTAGTCGGGGCCCCAGAGGACGAGGGTCGCATCCTCGCCGCGCACGCGGCACGGCTCGGCGCCCTTCGGGGTCGAGGCCGCGCCAGACGCGGATGAACGGGTTCGACTCCCACTCGGCGCCGATCGTCGAGGGCTCGCGGTGGCCGGGATGGATCGCGCGTCTCGGGCGGCAGGGACATCAGCCGCTCCATGATCGAGTGGATCTGGTCGGCGTAGCCGGTCGGGCCGCCGCCCACGGTCCCGCCGACGGTGCCCTTGAACAGGCAGTCGGCGGTGAGGCAGTCGCGTGCCGTCCACCAGCAGCGCGAGGTGGTCGCGGCAGTGCCCGGGCGTCGCGATGACCTGGATCTCGAGATCGCCCGAGCGGATGACGTCGCCGTCGGCGATCGTCTCGTCGACGTGGACGCCGGCCTCGCGCGCGAGCGGGTGGCCGAGGACCGGCACGCCGAAGCGCTTCGCGTCCTCCCGACACGTGACGACGTGGTCATGGTGGTGGTGGGTGACGAGCACGTGGGTGATCGTGACGCCCTCGCGCTCGACCGCCTCGATCAGCGGCTCGTTGATGCCGTTCGAGTCGACGAGGACGCCGTGCCCGCCCGTCGCCGTCGGCGACGAGGTAGGCGTTCGAGAGCCAGGACGGATGCTCGGTGCGCTCGATGATCACGGTGCCTCCGTTTCGGTGTCTCAGCGAGAAGGAGATGACGGTGCGGATGCCCTCCTGGCGCTCCATCGCCTCGAAGGCCTCGTTCACCTCGTCGAGCGGGATCCGCGCGGTGACGAGCGCGTCGACGTCGATCTCGCCGGCGAGCCAGCGATCGACGAGCTCGGGCACCTGCGTGCGCCCCTTGACGCCGCCGAACGACGAGCCGGTCACCCGGCGGCCGGTGATCAGGAGCCGCGGCACGATGTCGAGCGTCTCGCCCTTGCCGGCGACGCCGATCATCGTCGCGAGGCCCCAGGCCTCGCGCGCGGCCTCGACGGCCTGTCGCATGACCTTCACGTTGCCGGTCGCCTCGAAGGTGTAGTCGGCGCCGAAGCCGCCGGTCTCCGAGCGGATCCAGTCGACCGTGTCGTCCGCCGCGAGGCGCGTGTCGGTCGCGCCGTGGCGCCGCGCCTCCGCGAGCCGCTCCTCGCGAGAGGTCGATCGCGACGATTCGCTCCGGCTCCGGCCAGGCGGCAGCCGACGACGGCGCCGAGCCCGACGAGTCCGCAGCCGAAGACGACGCAGGTCGAGCCGGGCTCGACCGGCGCCGTGTACAGGGCGGCGCCGATCCCGGTCGAGAGCCCGCAGGCGAACGGCGCGCAGCCCTCGAGCGGCGCCTCAGGGCTGACCTTCGCGAGCGCGATCTCGGGCATCACCGTGTACTCGGCGAAGGTCGAGGTGCCCATGAAGTGGCGGAGCGGCTCGCCGTCGCCGCGAGAAGCGCGCGGTTCCGTCCGGCAGGTAGCCGAGGCCCTGCTGGTCGCGGATCGCAACGCAGCGGTTCGTGCGCGGGCTGCGGCAGTGGATGCACTTGCCGCACTCCGGGGCGAACAGCGTGATCACGTGGTCGCCCGGTGCGACGAGGGTCACGCCGTCTCCGACGCGCTCGACGACGCCGGCGCCCTCGTGGCCGAGCACGCACGGCGCGTAGCCCGACGGATCGGCGCCCGAAGCCGTGTAGAGGTCGGTGTGGCAGACGCCGCAGGCGGCCAGGCGAACGAGCACCTCGCCCGCCTTCGGCTCGGCCAGCTCGACGTCCTGGACGACGAGCGGCGTGCCGAACTCCTCGAGAACCGCTGCCCTGGTCTTCACGCGGAAGATCCTATCCGTCTCTTGTAGCGCTGCTCGTGCGGTGGGAGACTCGGCTTTTCAGTTCTCGACGGAGAAGGGAGCGCCATGGCAGATACGGTCATCATCCGCATCCGGGCCGGATCGGGCGACGAGGGCATCGCCCTCTACGAGAAGGCAAACGCAATGGTGATGCCGGCGGTGCGGTCGAGGCATCCGGGTCTCATTCTTCACACCTGTTCGAAGACGGATGACGGAATCGTGATCGTCGACGTCTGGGAGGACGGTGCCATGTGGCAGGCGATGATGGCCGATCCCGAAATCGCGTCCGGGTTCCAGGAGATGGGCCTGCCGCACCCCGAGGTCGAGATCATCCCGCTTCACAACACGGAACAGGGCCCGTCCTTCGCGAGCCTCTAGCTGACGTGCCTCGACGGGTGTGGACGGCTGGGTAGGTCATCCGGGCCTCCCTTCGAGGCTGGCTGCGGCTGGGACTTCACCGTGACGCGGCGGCCGCGATCGCCCGCTCCACTGCCCCGTCGCGCCGGACGCGCGCGCAGCCTGGCGCGTCAGTTCTTCTTGCCGGGATTGAGGAGGTTCTTCGGGTCGAAGACCTGCTTGACGGCCCGGTGGAGCTCCATCGCGCGAGGGCTCCACTGCTTCTCGAGCTGGCCGCGCTTCAGCCAGCCGAGGCCGTGCTCTCCGGAGATCGTGCCGCCGAGCGCGACGGTCAGGTCGAACAGCTCCTCGACGGCACGATCGGCACGCTCGACCTCGTTCTGGTCGCCGGGGTCGACGAGGAAGTTCGAGTGGATGTTCCCGTCGCCCGCGTGACCCCAGCTGATCGCCTGAAGACCGTGTCGAGCGCCGATCTCGACGGTGCCGTCGATGATCTCGGCCAGCCGGTCGAGCGGGACGGCGACGTCCTCCGCGACCTTTCCGCCGCGAACCGCCGCCGCGGCGAACGCAACTCCCTCGCGCCAGCGCCAGAGCGCGGCAACGTCCCCCGGTGCCGACGGACTGCGGACCTCGAGCGCGTCCTCGCCGAGGGCGTCCTCGATCTCCGACGCGAGCCGAGCGGCCTCGTCGTGTGATCCGTCCGCCTCCGCGACGACGAGGAAGCCGGCACCCGCAGGCACGCCGTCCGGGAACGAGCCGCCCGCTGCGGCGAGCGCCCCTTCGTCGAGGTACTCGACGGCGGCCGCTTCGAGCCCGCTTCCGAGAATCCGGCCGATCGCCTCACAACCCGCCGCCGTCCCCTCGTAGAACCCGACCACCGGCAGGAACGACTCCGGGGCGGGCAGGAGGCGGAGCCAGGCCGCCGTGACGATTCCGAGTGTTCCCTCCGATCCGATCAGGAGGCTCCTGAGGTCGTATCCCGCGACGTCCTTGCGCACGGGGCCGCCGAACGTGACGAGCTCGCCCGGCGGGACCGCCGCCTCGAGCCCGAGCACCCAGCGACCGGTCACGCCGTACTTGAACGCGTGCGGCCCGCCGGCGTTGGTCGCGATGTTGCCGCCGATCATCGACTGCTCCGCGGCGCCCGGGTCGGGCGGGAAGAAGAGCCCGCTCTCGCGGGCCAGACGGCGAACGTCGCCCGTTCTCACCCCGGCCTCGACGTGCGCGAGCCACAGCAGCGGCTCGAAGCGCCGGACGCGGTTCAGGCGCTCGGTGCTGAGAACGACGCCGCCGTCGATCGGCACCGCCCCGGCCGCGTATCCCGAGCCGCCGCCGCGTGTCGTCAGGACGACGTCGTTCGCGTAGCACCAGGCGAGGACGGCGGTGACCTCCTCCGCCGAGCCGGGTAGGACGATCGCGTCTGCGTGCCCGTGAAAACCGCGGGTGCTGGTGGCATCCTGTAAGTACGCCGTTTCGGTACCCGGAAGGACGTTCTCGGCGCCGACGATCTCGGCGAGCGAGGCTCTCACCGGGGCAGGAAACAGCCGGTGCGGACGAGAAATGAGCGTCGTGAGCGCACGAGTACGGTGTTTCTAGCAGGTCGGGCCGTTGCTGACGCCAGCCGATCTCCGTTCGCTGAAACCCCGGCGGGCGTTCCGCGGCTACAGCCGGAGCGCGGTGAACGAGCTGTTCGAGCACCTCGCGAGCACGCTCGACGAGGCCGAGGCCGGCTGTGCCGCGCTGCGCGTGCGCGAGGCCGCTCTCCGGCGCGAGCTGGAGCAGGGAGAGAGCCTCGACCGGCGGATGCGCGAGACGATGATCACCGCGCAGCGTGACATCGACCGCATGGAGGCCGAGACCAAGCGCGAGTCCGAAGCGCTGCGCGAGCGCGCGCGAATCGATGCGCTCGAGACCGAGGACGAGTTCGAGGACGAGCACGAGGCGCTCGCGGCGAGCTTCGCCGAGGTGCGCCGCATCGAGTCCGAGCTCCGAGCGGGGACACGGGCCCTCGTGGAGCGGGCCCTGAGCGAGCTGTCACGCGCGCCGGGCGCGGTCGCCGTCGCGGCAGTCGACGAGGCGCCCGCGGCCGTCGAGCAGACGCAGTCGATCCCGGTTCTGCCTCCACCACCGCGCGCGGAGGACGTCGAGCCGCAGGCCGAGTCGGAGGCGATCCCCGCATTCACGTCCGCGGCGGCCACCGAGGAGGAAGAGGAAGACACGCGCAGCTTCGCTCTCGCTCCGCCGGACGACGCCGAGGATCTCGCCGTCGCTCACCGCCCGCGCCGGCTGCCCGTCCTCTCGTTCGCAATCCTGCTCGCCGGGACGCTCATCGCCATCGGCATCTGGCAGCTGAGCTCGGCCGACGGCGCCTCGAAGGCGAACGCGAGCGCTCAGCTCGCGGACGCCACCTTGCCGGCCCCTTCCACCTCGCCTGTCGAGACGGTGCCCACGGCCCCGTCGTCGTCGGCGGAGCCCGAGGCGACACCGACCGCCCAGCCGGCGGAGGTCGTCACGCCCTCCAAGGCGGAGCTGGTCATCACCGCGGACGCCGGCGACTGCTGGCTCCAGGTTCGCGCCGGGTCGGCCGTCGGCCGACTGCTGTACGACGGATTCCTGTACCAGGGGGACAAGGAGCGCTTCACCGCGAAGCGTCTGTGGGTGAGGCTGGGCAATCCAGGAAACGTCTCGGCGACGCTTGCCGGCAAGCCGATCGAGAACCTCCCACCGGGAACCGGAGACATGGTCGTCACCGCGGGCGGGGTGAAGGTGGTATCGCTCGGATGAGAGGCTTCTCTTGGCAGTCGGGTCGGGGCCACCTACGCTGGGATACATGGGTGAAAACGTGAGCGGCACGCCGTCGTCGCCGGACGAGCTTCGAGCAACGCTGCCGCGCGCCATGCGCGGCTATGAGCGCGACACCGTCGACCGGATGCTCGCGGGCTTCCGGGCGAGCGAGGATTCGCTTCGTCAGGAGCATGCGGAGCTGACCACGCGGGTCGAGAAGCTCGAGGCCGAGCTCGCCGAGCACCGCGAGATCCAGGGTCTCATGCGCGATGCGCTCGTATCCGCCCAGCGGGTAGCGGACGAGCTGACGGAACAGACGCGACGGGAGTGTGACGAAGCGCTCGCCCGTGCCCGTGCCGATGCGGATGCGATCCGCGAGCAGTCGAGGGCGGAGCGCAAGCGGGCGGAGTCCGAGGTCCGGCGCCTCAAGGCGGCCGAGCAGGAGATTCGTGCGAGCTACAACGTTCTTCTGCACGCGGCGCTCGACCGGCTCGACGAGCCGCTCGAGGAGGAGGCGCCGGGGCCGTCGCTGCTCGAGGCCCTCGCTCCCGAGCGTGTCACGAAACAGCGAAAGGCGCCGAAGGCGTCCGAGTGAAGCCGCGCGCCTAGCGCGCGACGACCTGAAGGGTGTCCAGCGACGGATCGGCGCAGTACGCGATCCGCGTCCCGTGCCGTGCTGCGTCGCGAAGGGCTGCGAGAAGCGGCTCCGAGACCACCTCCCCGGGGGCGATCGCCGGAATCCCGGGCGGGTAGGGAGCGACCGTCTCGGCGGCGATCCGGCCGCCCGCGCGCGCCGCCGGCACCGTCTCCCGCTGCGCGAAGAATGCCTCCCGAGGACTCAGCGCGACCTCCGGCTCGACGCTCCACACCACGCTCGCGCCTCCTGCCGGTCGTGGAGCCCGTCGCCGCCGCTCGACCGAGCGTTCGAGCGCGTCGACGAGCCGCTCGACGGTCTCCGCGGAATCCCCGATCGTCACGAGCGGGATCAGGGTGTCGCGGTTCGCGAGCTCGAGCCTGATTCCCTCCTGCCTGAGATCGTCCTCGATCTCGAGCCCGTCGGCTCCCGTTCCCGGCAGCGCGACGACGAGCTTCGTCGCGTCGTAGCCGGGGAGACCCGGGCGCGGACCGAGCACCTGGAGGCCTTCGATCGCCGCGAGCCGCGCGCGGGCCCGTGAGACGAGCTCGATCGTCCGGCCGAGGAGCTCCGCGCCCCGCGCGGCCATCAGGGCGCGGGTCCGGTCGAGGCTCGCCAGGATCGCCGCCGAGGGGCTCGTCGTCGTCAGGGTCTCGAACGCGTCCTGGATTCGATCGAGATCGAGGAGATGGTTCTGCGCGAACAGGTAGGCGCTCTGCGTGAACGCGGCCAGCGTCTTGTGCGCCGAAGTCACCATCGCGTCGGCGCCGAGCGTGAGGGTATGGGGTGGCAGCCCCTCGTGGAAGCCGAGATGGGCACCCCAGGCCTGGTCGACGATCACGGCGGCGCCCGCCTCGTGGGCGATCGCCGCGATCGCACCGACGTCGCTCATGACGCCGACGAAGTTCGGCTCGACGAGGAGAACGGCACGCGCATCGGGCGCTGCCCGGAGCGCGTCGCGAACCCGCGCGAGCGGAACGGCGAGCGCGAGCCCGGTCGACACATCGACCTCGGGCCTCACCCAGACGGGCTCGACCCCGGCCAGGACGAGGCCTGCGAGCACGGACTTGTGGAGGTTCCGCGACACGACGACGCGTTCGCCCGGCCTTGCAGCCGCCAGCGCGAGCGCCTGGTTGCCCTGCGTCGATCCGTTCACGCAGAAGCGGCAGAGGTCGGCTTCCCACAGGTCGGCGGCGAGCCGTTCGGCCTGTCCGAGCAGGTCGCCCGATGAGATGGAGATCGTCGGCCCCGGCCGAGAGCGGCAGGTCGCAGACGAGCAGCTCGTCAGCCAGCTCGGGCGAGCGCTTGTGGCCGGGCGTGGTGAACGGGGTGATGGCCGGGTCGTCGAGGTACGCCTCGGCGGCCGAGGCGAGCGGCGTCTCGGTCTGGCGATCGCTCACAGCGATGCGCGGAGGATGCCGTCGAGATCTTCGAGCCCCGCCTCGCGCGGCGACACGACGAGGAGCCGCTGCTGCTTATACGCCCCTTCGGCGAGAGCAGGGACGTCGTCTGCCGTATACCCGAGCTCGCCGAGCGTCATCGGCGCACCGACGTCTGCCATCAACTCGGCAAGTGTCTCGGCGAGATCCTCGCCACCGAGCAGGCGCGCCGCCTCTCGGTGGCGCTCGGGTGCGGCCGGCTCCGTGAACCGGAACGCGGCCGGCGCCGTGACGGTGACCGAGAACCCGTGCGGGACGAACGGGTGCGTCGTGGGGTAGCCCGCCGGCGTCCACGCGTGCTTCAGTGACGCGATCGGGTAGGCGCAGGCGTGGGGGATATGGACGCCCGCGCTTCCGAAGCCGACCCCGGCCATCGTCGCGCCGAGCATCATCGCGCTTCGTGCCTCGAGGTCGCCTCCGTCGGCGACAGCCCGCCGCAGGAACTCGCCGCCCGACTGGAGCGCCTTCGTGCTCCAGATGTCGGCGACGGGATTCGAGCCCTGGTAGGGCGGGCGCTCGTCGGGGCTCGACCGCTCGCGCGACTCGAACGGTCGCGCGGTGTAGGACTCGGCCGCGTGGCAGACGACGTCGAGGCCGCTCGACGCGGTAACCGCCGCAGGGAGCTCTCGCGTCAGCAGCGGGTCGACGATCCCGATCCGCGGGCGCAGGTAGCGGTGCGAGATCCCCGTCTTCACGCCGAGCCGCGGGAAGTCGAGAATCGCGACCGACGTCGCCTCGCTCCCGGTGCCGGCGGTCGTCGGCACGGCGACGACAGGCAGGAGCGGCCCGGGCACAGGCTTGCCCTCCCCGATCGGACGGTTGACCCAGTCGAGCAGCTCGCCTCCGTGGGTGATGACGAGCGCTGCGATCTTGGCGGTGTCGATCGACGACCCGCCGCCGACGCCGACGAAGCCGTCGAAGGCGCCTTCGCGGGCCGCGGCGATCGCCTCGAGAGCCGATTCCTCGCTCGGCTCGACCCGCGCCCCGGCGAACACCTCGGTCTCGATGCCGAGCTCGGCAATCGCCGCACGGACACGGTCGGTGATTCCGAGGTCATGGACGTGGGGATCGCTGACGAGCATGGCCCGGCGAACACCGAGCCGGCGCAGATGGAAGCCCGTCTCGGTCGAGGCGCCGGCTCCGAAGACGATCGGCGTCGACTCGATCGTGAAGACGGTCTCGTTCACCGGGCGGCCCTCTCCTCCTCCGCCTGCCACGCGGCGAGGCCGACGAGCTCGTTGAACTCGTCGAACTCGAGGATCCGGTCGAGCCCGTTTCGCGTCGTTCCGTCTCGAATCAGCAGCTCGGCGATCTCGCGGGCGGACTGGGCTGCTGCGAACAGCGTCGACGAGGGGTAGAGCGCGATCGCGTAGCCGAGCTCCGCGATCTCCTCTCGTGACAGGAGTGGGGTCTTGCCGTGCTCGGACATGTTCGCGACGAGCGGCCGGTCGACGGCTGCGGCGATCGCGCGCAACTCGTCGACGGAGCGCGGCGCGTCGGGAAAGATGACGTCGGCGCCGGCTTCGGCGTAGGCCTGCATCCGGTCGATCGCGTCCTCGAGCCCCGTGACCGCGATCGCGTCGGTGCGGGCGATGATGACGGTGCCGTCGTCTGCCCGGGCGGCGAGCGCCGCGCGCACCTTCTTGACCATCTCGTCGCGAGGGATGACCTGCTTGCCCTCCATGTGCCCGCAGCGCTTGGGGAAGGTCTGATCCTCGATCTGGACCGCCGCTGCGCCTGCGCGCTCGAACTCCCGGACGGTGCGGGCCGACGTTCACGAGCTCGCCGTAGCCGGTGTCGGCGTCCGCGATGACGGGTACGGCCACGGAGCTCGTGATCCGTGCGACGTGATCGGTCATCTCGGTGCCGGTCATGATCCCGATGTCCGGCAGCCCGTAGGTAGCGGCGGCGGCTCCGTAGCCTCCCGTGTAGATCGCGCCGAACCCGGCCTGCTCGAGGACACGGGCGACGAGCGCGTTGTAGGCGCCGGGAACGAGGATCGTCTCCCCGGTCGACAGGAGCTCACGGAGGCGGCGGCCGGGTGTCACGAGTCGCACCCTAGCGACCGCCGGCCGGCGATCGTCGATACTTCCCAGCCGTGGCGACCGTCGTCTTCTTCCCCGAGGGGGCATTCGGGCCGACGAACAACTGCGTCGGCATCGGCGACGTTCTCCGCCACCGCGGCCACCGCGTCGTCTTCGTCGTCGAGGAGTCGTTTGCCGGGAACCTCGAGGCGAAGGGCTTCGAGGAGCGTGTCATGCGACTCGGCCCGCCGCCGGAGGTCGAGGAGATCCCCGGCCAGTTCTGGAAGGACTTCATCCGCGACACGGCGCCTCATTTCCGCCGGCCGACGATCGAGCAGCTCGGGCTGTTCCTGCAGCCGACCTGGCAAGCGCTGATCGACGGTTCGAAGTACGTGAACGACCGCCTGGTCGAGATCTTCGACGAGCTCACGCCCGACGTGATCGTCGAGGACAACGTCGTCGCGTTCCCCGCGATCGCTGCGTCCGGCAGGCCGTGGGTGCGGATCGTGTCCTGCAACCCGCTCGAGCTGCGCGATCCCGACATCCCGCCCGTCTTCTCCGGCTACCCGGTCGCGGACCGCTCGGGCTGGGACGGGTTCCGGGAGGAGCACCGACGGACGCACGGAGACATGTGGGCCGACTTCGACGCATTCGTGCGCGACCACGGTGCGCCGGCGCTTCCCGAGCTCGAGTTCATGCACGAGTCGCCCTTCCTCAACCTCTACGTCTATCCGGAGGAGGTCGACTACGAGCGGTCGGAGCCGCTCGCGCCGACCTGGCACCGGCTCGAGTGCTCGGTACGCCGGACGGACGACGACTGGACGCTGCCGGAGCACGCTGGCGAGCCGGCCGGGGAAGATCGTCTATCTCAGTCTCGGGAGCCTCGCGTCCGCCGATCTCGAGCTGATGCAGCGCCTCGTCGGCTTCCTCGCCGAATCCCCGTACCGCGTGATCGTCAGCAAGGGGCCCGCAGCACGAGCTCCTCGACCTCGCCGACAACATGGTCGGCGCGGAGTTCCTGCCGCAGACGAGCGTCTTGCCTCTGGTCGACCTGGTGATCACGCACGGAGGCAACAACACGCAGACGGAATGTCTCTACTTCGGCAAGCCGACGGTCGTTCTCCCCGTCTTCTGGGACCAGTACGACAACGCGCAGCGGGTCGACGAGCTCGGACTGGGCCGGCGGCTCGACACCTACGAGTGCACGGGCGCGGAGCTGACCGGCGCGATCGACGCGCTGCTCTCGGACGAGGCGCTCGGCCCGCGTCTGGCCATGATCTCGAAGCGCGTTCAGGAGGATCCGGGCACGTTCAAGGCCGCCGGGCTCGTCGAGCGCCTCGCCGAGACGGGTCAGCCCGTCAACGCGTGACGGCGCGAGAACGGCTCGACCGGCTGGTCGCCAGCGTCGACCCGGCGGGGCTGGAGCTCGAGCGCTGGTTCGCCGGCAAGGGACGAACGGTCTCGAAGGTCGAGCTCGTCGACGGCATCACCGTCGAGGCGGAAGGTGCACTGGCGCTCGTCGACGTCGCGTTCGACGATGACGGCGACTGCGAACGGTACTCGCTGCTCCGACGGCGGGCGGCTCTGGGGCGAGTTGCTACGGCTGCTTCGCGACGGCAGCGCGCGCGGGGCGCTCGGCGGGTCGTTCAGCTTCGACGGCGAGCTGCCGCCCATGCCGACGGGTGAGGAGCCGATCGGTGCCGACCAGTCGAACACGAGCGTCCGGCTCGGGGACGAGTTGCTCGTGAAGTGCTACCGGCGCCTCTGGCCGGGCTCTCATCCCGAGGTCGAGCTGGTCGCCTACCTGGGCAGCCGCCTCGCGTCCGTGCCACGCGCCTGGGGAGCTGTCCGCTACATCGATCACGAGGGTGTGGCGTACGAGCTCGCGCTCGTGCAGGCCTTCGTTCCGGACGCCCGGGACGGCTGGGCCTGGGGGCACGAGCTGTACGAGAGGCTGGCCGCCGGCGACAGGATCGACGGCCGGGGCGACTCGCTCGGGGCGACGATCGCGGCGCTCCACGTCGCCCTCGCGAACGGGCTCGGCGCGAGGGAGTCGACTCGGGCGGATCGGAGCGCCTGGCAGGCGCGCGCGGCGCGTGAGCTCGCGCGAGCGCTCGAGGTCACGGGCGGCGAGGCAGCGACTCGTCTGCGGGCCTGGGCACCGCTGATCGAGGCCGAGCTGTCCGCGTTCGACTCGCTGCCGCGGGGATGGGTGAGCCGGATCCACGGCGACCTCCACATGGGGCAGATCCTCGCGTCGCCGGCCGGCTTTTTCGTCATCGACTTCGAGGGCGAGCCGACGAAGCCGCCCGAGGAGCGGCGCTCGCTCGACTCTCCGACGCGCGACGTCGCGTCGCTCGTGCGCTCGTTCGAGCACGTGCCTCGCTGGGTGCTGCGCGACCGGCCCGAAGCGCTGCCGGCGGCGCTCGCCTGGGCCGCGGAGCAGCGGCAGCTGTTCCTCGACGCCTACGGCCGCGGGATCGGTGGCTCGCCGTTGACGCTCGATGCGGCGCTCCTGCGCGTTCTCGAGGTCGAGAAGGCGACCTACGAGCTCGTCTATGCGGCGACCTTCATGCCCGAATGGACGCCGATCGCGACGGGGGCGATGGACGCCCTGCTACGGGAGTCGTAGGGTCGGCTCGTGGATCCCGACGGCTTTCTCGCCGACATCCTGTCCGAGCCCGACACGCTGGCGGGCGTGCTCGACGCGCACATGGAAGCGCCGCCCGAGCCGCTCTCGGGCCGGCGCGTGCTGTTTCTCGGAATGGGCAGCTCGCGCTTCGCCGCGCTCGCCGCCGCCTCCCGGCTGCGGGCTACGGGCGTCGACGCCTACGCCGAGTACTCCTCGGCCGATCCGCTCCCGCCTCCTGCGCGCGATCTGACCGTCGTCGCCGTGTCGGCCGGCGGAGCGACCCCGGAGACCGTAGAAGCAGCCTCGCGTTACCGCGGCGTCTCCCGGGTAATCACCGTGACGAACGATCCGGAGGGCCCGTTGGCGGCTGCGGCGGACACCGTCCTGCCGCTGTACGCCGGCGACGAGCGGGGCGGGATCGCCTGCAAGACCTACCAGGCGACGGTGGCCGTGCTACTGCTCCTCTCAGGTGCCACGGAGGGCTCGCTACGACCCGCGGCGGGCTCGGCTCGCCACCTCATCGACACGCGGGAGGAGTGGGTCGGACCCGCGCTCGACGTGCTCGGCGGCGGGCCGCTCGACGTGGTCGCCCCTGCAGAGCGGCTCTCCTCGGCCGAGCAGTCGGCGCTGATGCTGCGCGAGGCGCCGCGGATCCGCGCCGTCGCCTGCGAGACGGGCGACTGGCTGCACGTGGACGTCTACCTCAGCCGTCCACCCGGCTACCGGGCGATTCTTCTACCCGGCTCGCGTTTCGACGATGGTGTCGTCGCGTGGCTCGGGCAGCGAGGCGGCGCGTTCGTCTCGATCGGCACCCGCGTACCGGGCGCCGCGATCCACGTCGGCTACCCGAGCGCCGGTGACCCGCTGGTCGCGCTGCTCGTGGAAACGACCGCGACGGAGCTGCTCGCTGCCGAGCTCTGGCGCCGCTCGCTGGAGTGAGGGACGTGGGGGCCGGCAGGGCCGGCCCCCAAACGCGAGCTGCTAGCGGACGTTCAGACGAAGCGTCATCGTGAACGTTTCGGCCGGGTTCCTGAACGTCGACGACGTCGTCACCGTGTGCCGGCCGGGCGACAGCGGCGACAGGAGCGCGAAATAGTCTCGCGCGATGAACGAGACGAGCGTCTTCGAGACGCCGAAGATCTGTGCGTTGAAGTACGGCATGCGAGCATGGGCGAACGGCGTTCGCAGCAGGTGCGGCCTGAGGCTGACGCCGTCGACCGAGAGGCTCGTGCTGACGAGATCCGACCACACATGGTCGATGTCGCTGTTCAGCTTCTCCGGCCCCGCGTACAGGGAGAAGATGCCCCCGGTGGTCAGCGCAAGGCGGGTACCGGGGCGGATGCGGCACGTAGCGCTGAGACTTCCATCCACTGAGATCGGTAGCAGCCACGCTCGAGCCTGCCCGACCTTCTGGCCGCAGGTGCCGTTTCGGATGGCGAAGAGCGAGTGCAGCGATCGCAGGTCCTTCTGGAGGGCCCGCCGAATGTAGTTCGTGTGCCACTGGTCGTAGTTCCAGCCGTTCGGGTGCGCCGAGAGCGGCAGGACGCGCACCGCCGTCGAGGCCGTCGGGATCGCGACGGCCGCGATCGCGCCGGCGAGAGCCAGGAGAAGCAGAAGTCGTTTCATCTATGCACCTCGTTGGTCGTGTTCCCTCTAGCGGACGTTCAGCGAGAACGTCACGGAGGTTGGAGTAGAGCCGCTCGGGGAGTTGTAAACCGCGCTCAACGTGAGGGTGTGCAACCCCGCACTGATCGGCGACAGGATGGCGAAGTAGTCGCGCGAGATGAACGAGACCAGCCCCCTCGGCACCCCGAGCGCCTGCGCGTTGTAGTACGGCACGTTCGCGTGGACGAATGGTGTCTGGATGACGTGCGGCGTGAGCGAAAGCCCATCGAGCGTGATCGTCGCGGACCCGATCTGCGGGAAAGCGCCGCGAGCCTCAGCCTTGAGGCGCTTGGGACCGCCGTAGATGGCGATAGACCCTGCAGGGTTGACGACGAGGCGTGTGCCCGGCTCGATCCGGCAGCTCGCGCTGAGCCCGTCCTCCTCGGGGAACGGGAGCAGTCGCGCCTTGACCTGTCCCACCTTCTGCCCGCACTGGCCGTTGCGGGTCATGTTGATTGCATGCTCCGAGCGGAAGTCCCGCTGCAGGTAGCGGCGGTTGTAGATGGCGTGCCACTGGTGGTAGGTCCAGCCGTTCGGCTGTGCCGAGAGCGGCAGGACGTGCACGGCTGCCGACGCGGTGGGAAGCGCGACCGCGGCGATGGCACCGGCGAGAGCGAGGAGGAGAAGAAGGCGTTTCATGGGGTTACCTCTCTCTTGGGGGGACTGGCTGCCGATGCCCCCTCCGGGCCGGCCGCCGAACGCTGTGGAGAACCGCGTGCTGCCGATCTTCTCTCCGTTCATTCCTCCACGTCAACCCCGGTCGGGATGCGATGCGTCGCGGCGCGGGAACCTGCAGTCCCCGGCGCCTCCGGTACCGTTGCCCCGTGGGCGAGGACTGCCTCGTCACCGAGGTCACCGAGATCGCCTTCGACGAGGAGCTCGACGACGCCGTCCTCGCCTTCGGTCCACCCGGGACGGCGCCGGATCCGCCCGAGCCTCAGGGCCTCTGAGGCTCCACCGCGACCGCAGGCCGCCGGTCTCCGGCTCGCGTCGACCTGCTCGAACGC
This sequence comes from uncultured Thermoleophilia bacterium, assembly GCA_963797645.1. GTDB lineage: Bacteria > Actinomycetota > Thermoleophilia > Gaiellales > Gaiellaceae > CAWCQC01. The sequence continues at coordinate 380,305 of CAWCQC010000017.1, forward strand.
ATGGGCGATCCGGAGCAGGCCGAGATCGTCGCCGGGGCGGCCGACGAGCTGGAGCCCGACCGGCAGGCCCTCCGGTGTGAAGCCGGCGGGCACCGAGATCGCGGGGCAACCGGTCAGCGTGATGTCCGAGCAGCTGCGCATCCAGTCGATGTAGGTCTCCATCGGCTGCCCGTCGATCTCGGTCACCCACTCCGTCTCGACCGGAAACGGCGGCACCTGGACGGTCGGTAGCGCGAGCGCGTCCACGCCGGTCATGAACTGCGTGACCCGGCTCCGCAGAGCGACGTGGCTTCGTGTCGCCTCCTCGAGCCGGCCCGCGGTGACGGCCCGTCCCAGCGCGACGTTCCAGCGGATCGTGTCCTTGAGCCGGTCTCGTTCGGTGTCGTACTCCTCCGCGAGCGACTGCGCGAACTCGACGGCCCGCAGTGTCTGGAAGATCTCCCGCGCCTCCGCGAGGTCCGGGAAGCTGTCGACAACCTCGCAGCCGAGGTCCTCCAGTGTTCGCCGCGCCGGCGCGAGGGCAGCCGGCACGGCCGGATCGACCGGGAGCCCACCTGCGTCGTCGCTCCAGGCAACCCGGACGCCGCGAAGGTCGCGCTCGAGCGGGGTTGCGAAGGTCGCGCCGGGCTCGGCGAGCGACAGGGGGCACCGTCGATCGGGTCCCGCGATCGCCTGGAGCTGGAGAGCGATGTCGGCGACGGTCCGGCCCATCGGGCCGTCGACCGAGAGCAGTGACCAGGGGCTCTCCGTCGGCCAGGTCGGCACGCGGCCCGGGCTCGGACGGAGCCCGACGACGTTGCAGAACGACGCCGGGTTGCGGAGCGAGCCGCCCATGTCGCTCCCGTCGGCGATCGGCACCAGGCCGCACGCGAGCGCGACGGCGGCGCCGCCGCTCGAGCCGCCGCACGTCCGGTCGAGCGCGTAGGGGTTCCTCGTCGCCCCGAACACCTCGTTGAACGTCTGGGAGCCGGCCCCGAACTCGGGCACGTTCGTCTTGCCCACGGCGATCGCGCCTGCTTCGTGGAGCCGCTCGACGATCAGGGAGGACTCGGCCGGGATCCATCTCCGGTAGATCGGCGAGCCGTAGGTCGTCCGGATGCCGGCGGTGTCGTTGAGATCCTTGTGTGCAACTGGGAGACCGTGCAGCACCCCGCCGGGTGGCCCCTGGTCGGCCATGCGCGCCTCTGCCAGCGCCCGCTCGCCGACGAGTGTCACGATCGCGTTGACCTGCGGGTTGACGCGCTCGATCTGGGCCAGGTGAGCCTCCATCACCTCGACAGCGGAGAGCTCCCGCGCCCGGAGACGCGCCGCCAGCTCGGTCGCCGGCAGGAAGCAGAGCCCGTCGCTCACTCGCCCCGCGCGAGGTCGGCGGGAAGGAGGGAGAAGATGACGCAGTCGGAGCGGCGGCCCTTCACCTCGAGCTTCTGGCGCAGGACGCCCTCCCGGCTGAAGCCGGCCTTCTCCGCGACCCGTTGGGAGGCGCGATTCGCGACATCGGTGAGGATCTCGACACGGACAGACCCGAGCTCTTCGAACGCCCAGGCCGCGAGGAGCCGCACGGCGCGAACTGCGATGCCTCGCCCGCGCGCGGACGAGGCGACCCAGTAGCCGAGGTCGGTGACGGGCCATTCGGGCACGCGGATCCCGATGCTGCCGAGCAGCGCATCCGTCGAGATCTCGACGATCGCGAACGTTGCCTCCCTGCCCGTACGCCAGCCCTCGTCTGCCAGCGTGAGCCACGCGGCCGCGTCAGCCTCGGTGTACGGGAACGGCACGAGCGTCCAGCGGGCGATCTCCGGGTCCTGGCAGGCCTGGACGACCTCCGGCAGGTGCTCACGGGTGAGCCGCTCGAGGGCGATCACGTCGTCGGCAAGCGGCGGATCCGGCACGAAGAGCGTCAACGGGCGCATACTAGGACCAGATGAGACGTCGCGTCGTCGCAATGCTCGTGGCCGTGTTCGCGGCTGCGAGCTTCGCCGGATCCGTCTCGGCGGCGCCCGCGAAGAGCGCGCCCTCGTTCCGCCACGTGATCGTCGTCTTCTTCGAGAACAAGGAGTACGGGAGCATCATCGGCAGCTCCTCGGCGCCGCGCTTCAACCGGCTCGCCAAGCGCTATGCGCTGATGACCCGCTTCCACGGCGTTACGCACCCGAGCCTGCCGAATTACATCGCCTTCGTCTCGGGCTCGACGCAGGGGATCGACTCGAACTGCACGAGGTGCTCCGTGGACGCCCGTAGCCTCGCCGACACGATCGAGGAGTCGGGCCGCACGTGGAAGACCTACGCCGAGGGCCTGCCGTCGCCCGGCTTCACCGGTGCGACGTCGGGACGGTACGCGAAGAAGCACAACCCCTTCCTGTACTTCGATCCGGTGCTCGCGAGCCAGGAGCGGCGCGAGCGAGTCGTTCCGTACGATCGGTTCAAGTCCGACCTCGCGGCCGGGAGCCTGCCCGACTTCTCGCTCGTCATTCCGGACATGTGCAACTCGATGCACGACTGCTCGGTCAGGACGGGGGATCAGTGGCTCTCGCGCTTCATCGATCCGCTGCTGAAGGGCTCCCTTCTCCGGGACAGCGTGGTGTTCGTGACGTTCGACGAGGGGAAGTCGGATGTGCGAGGCGGCGGGCACATCGCCACCCTCGCAGTCGGGCCGACCGTCAGGCGAGGCTCGAGGTACACGGCCGTGAACGACCTCTACGGGCTCCTGCGCACGATCGAGGACGCCTGGCGACTGCCCCGTCTCGGCAAGTCGGCCCAGGCAAAGCCGATCACCGGGATCTGGAAGTAGCCGGGTCTTCGCCGGCAACCACGAGCACCGCCGCGCCCCTGATCTCTCCGGAGCGCAGCCGTCCGAGCGCCTCGTTCGCGTCCTCGAGCGCGTAGGGCTCGATCTCGGTCCTGACCGGAATCCTCGGCGCGAGCCCTAGGAACTCCTCCCCGTCACGCCGGGTGAGATTCGCGACCGAGCGGAGCGAGCGCTCGCCCCACAGGATCTCGTACGGGAACGAGGGGATGTCACTCATGTGGATTCCCGCACAGACCACCGTCCCGCCCTTGGCGACCGCGCGTAGCGCAGCGGGCACGAGCTCTCCGGCCGGCGCGAACACGATCGCCGCGTCGAGCTCCTCGGGAGGCGGCGCCAGAGCGTCGCCGGCCCAGCAGGCTCCGAGCGAGCGCGCGAACGACTGCGCCTGCTCGTCACCGGCCCTCGTGAAGCCGAAGACGCGACGGCCCTGCCAACGGGCGACCTGGATCACGATGTGCGCCGCCGCGCCGAAACCGTAGAGGCCGAGCCGTTCCCCATCCCCAGCCAGCGCGAGCGAGCGGTAGCCGATCAGCCCCGCGCAAAGGAGCGGCGCCGCCTGGATGTCCGGGTAGCCCGCCGGAATCGGGAAGCAGAAGCGGTGGTCGGCCACCGTCAGCTCGGCGTAGCCGCCGTCGATCTGGTAGCCGGTGAAGCGGGCGCGGTCGCAGAGATTCTCGCGACCGGAGCTGCAGTAGCGGCACTCGCCGCAGGTCCAGCCGAGCCAGGGAATCCCCACGCGCTCGCCGACGGCGACGTCCTCGACCAGGAGTCCCCGCTCCAGAACGGTGCCCACGACCTGATGTCCCGGCACGAGCGGCAGCTTCGCATCGGGGAGCTCTCCGTCGACGACGTGCAGGTCCGTGCGGCAGACACCACACGCATGTACCCGGACGAGCACCTCTGTCTCGGCAGGCCTCGGCGGGGCGAGGTCGGCTCGTCGGAGCGGCCGGCCGGGCTCGTCGAGAACCATGGCTCTCATCTGAAGGGGCGGCCAGGCACGCTTTCGATTCTGCACTATCGTCGGCGAGTGCCTGGATGGCTGGAAGCCGGGCTCTGGGGATGGCTCGCAGGCAGCGCGCTTCTGCTCGGAGCCGTGGTCGGCCTGCGCGCGTCCCTCCCGCGCTGGGTGATCGCCGACCTCCTGGCGTTCGGCGCGGGCACGTTGATCTCGGCGCTCGCGTTCGACGTACTCGAGGAGGCGTACGGCCTCGGCGGGCTCGGTCCTGCAGTGATCGGCTTCGTCGTCGGAGCGCTTCTCTACCTGGCCGGGAACGCGCTTCTCAGGCGTCGAACAGGCGGTGGGAAAGCGGGCCTCTCGCTCGCCCTGGGAGGGTTGCTCGACGGGATCCCCGAGTCGATCGCGATCGGTGTGTCGCTGCTCGAGGGAGGCAGCGTGGGCATCGTCACCGTAATCGCCGTATTCGTCTCCAACGTGCCGGAGGCGTTGGCGAGCGCCGACGGATCTGAAGAAGGCACGGTCGTCGCGGTCGATCATCCTGCTCTGGGGTGCGATCGCCCTGGTCGCGGGCCTCGCCTCGATCTTCGGCTACGCCGTGGTGGGCAGGTTCTCCGACGACGTCGTCGCTGCTGTCACGGCGGTCGCTGCCGGCGCGATCCTCGTCATGCTCGTCGAGACGATGATCCCCGACGCGGTCAACGAGGCTGGAGAGACGGGGCCGGCGAGGCCGGGACGCCGGCCGCTCCACGGGCATCCAGGCCTGTTCGCGGCGCTCGGCTTCCTCGTCGCCTTCGTCCTGACGAACGTCGACTGACCGGCAGAGGGAATCAAGCGCGCTCCGGCCGCGTTGTCCCGAGTGATGGCGGGCGTCAAAGCGGATCAGATCGAGCGCATCTTCGGGCCGGTGTGCGCCAAGACGCGCTGCACCGACGCGCGCAGGCGCACGCTCGAGGAGGTGATTCAGCTCGCGGTCGAGATCGCGCGCGAGGGCCGCGAGGGGAGGAAGATCGGCACGTTGTTCGTTGTCGGCGACGTCGAGGGTGTCCTCACCCGGTCGCAGCCGCTCCTGCTCGATCCTCTCTACGGGCACCCGGACGAGCTCCTGAACATCCAGCGGCCGGACCTGCGCGAGACGGTGAAGGAGCTGGCCCAGCTCGACGGCGCCTTCGTCGTCGACGACGGCGGCACGTTCGTCTCGGCCGGGCGCTACATCGACGTGGATCTCGGCTCGACGACGTTCGTCCCGGGCCTCGGCACCCGCCACGCAGCCGCAGCGTCGATCAGCGCCTCGACCAGCGCGGTCGCCGTGGTCGTGTCTCAGAGCTCGGTCGTTCGCGTCTTCTCGGCCGGAGAGGTGCGAGCCGAGATCATCCCGGAGCTCTTCCTGATGTCGCGCGAGCACCTCTTCACCGCGGCCGCGGAGATCCAGCAGATGCCCGAGGCGGGTATCACGCTCGCCCTCGCCGGCGAGAGCGTCTAGCTTCCCGTTCAGCGATAATCGCCGCCGTGCGAATCCTGTACGGCGTCGTCGGAGAAGGCATGGGGCACGCGACTCGCTCTCGCGTGATCATGGACGAGCTCCAGAAGCGGCACGAGCTTCGCGTCGTCGCGTCGGGCCGCGCGGCGAGCTACCTGGCCGAGACCGTCACCGGCGTCCACCAGATCTGGGGGCTCACCTTTGCGATGGACGGCGCCGAGGTGCGCCTGATGCAGACCGCGATCCAGAACCTGCGCGGCGCGCGCACAGGGGTTCCGCAGGACATCCGCCGTTACCTCGAGCTCACCGAGGCGTTCGCGCCCGACGCGGTCATCACCGACTTCGACAGCTTCGCCGTGCTCTACGCGCAGCGCCATCGGCTTCCGATCATCAGCCTCGACAACATCCAGATGCTCGACCGCTGCTCGCACGACAAGGAGATCCTGGCCGGATATCGCAAGGATTTCTCGATGGCGAAGAGCTTCGTCTCGATGAAGGTGCCACGCGCGTACCGGTACCTCGTGACGACGTTCTTCTACCCGCCGGTGCGCAAGCAGCGCACGACGCTCGTGCCGCCGATCCTGCGCCCTGACATCCTGTCGGCGGTCAGCGAGCGGGGAGAGCACCTGCTCGTCTACTGGGCCGGCGACGACACCGTCCCGGGGATCCTCAAGGCCGCCGGCGTCCCGTGCCGGATCTACGGGATGGAGGGCGGGATCGCCGAGGATCGCGTCGACGAGAACCTGACGTACCGCCCGTTCAGCGGGCCCGGGTTCATCGAGGACCTGCGGACGTGCCGCGGGCTGATCAGCGGCGGCGGGTTCAGCCTGCTCGGCGAGGCCGTATACCTGCACAAGCCGATTCTCACGATCCCGCTCCAGGGGCAGGCCGAGCAGCAGCTGAACGCGCGCTACGTCGAGCGGCTGGGCTACGGGCGCTGCGTCCCCGCGTTGACGACGGAGGTGCTCGACGACTTCCTCGCTGGTCTGCCCAAGTACCAGGAGGCCATCTCCGCCTACGAGCAGGACGGCAACAACGTCGTGCTCGCCGAGCTCGAGGCCGAGCTCGAAGCAGCGACCGCGCGCCGCAAGTCGAAGCGAAAGCGGAAGGCGTGAGCCAGGCCGGCTGGGTCGCGTTCGTCTGGGTCTGGGCGCTCTTCATCGCCGGGCTCGAGATCGAAGTCGAGGCGGGGCACGGCTGGGCCGAGAAGCTCCCGACCTGGTACCGCCGCCGGGGCAAGGTGGCCACCGTCTACGGCTGGTTCATGGCGAAGCGTCCGCTGACGGGGTACCACGTGTTCGCCCTGCCGCTGCCGCTGATCGCGCTCCAGGCTCCGTACTTCTGGGGCGAGGAGTGGACGTGGGCGTCGGAGCTGCGGACGATCGGCATCTATCTCGTCCTCGCCATCGTGTGGGACTTCCTCTGGTTCGTGTTCAACCCGGCCTACGGGGTCAAGCGGTACAAGGCGGGAAACATCTGGTGGCTGCCGGGGCCGTGGATCCTGCGCTTCCCGATCGACTACTACGTCGGTCTCGGAGTCTCGTGCCTCCTCGCCGCTGCGACCTGGATCGAGGACGGCTCCCCCGACGCCTTCTATGAGCACCTCGGGCTGATCCTCGGGTGTTTCGTGCTGACAGCCATCGCAATTCCGTTCGCTCCTCTCTATGGGCGGTGGTACCGTCACATGCGCCGCCCGGGGACCGACGACCGGCCGATCACCCCGATCACTCCGCCGCCGAAATGAAGCTCGGAACCGCCCTCCTCTTCCCGTACCACGCCCTTTGGCCGACGTCGCAGGGATTCGGCAAGACCGTGATCGGGACGCCCGGCCAGGGCAAGCTGCTGGCCCTCACCTACGACGACGGCCCCAACAAGCGTTGGACGCCGGAGCTTCTGGGCATCCTGGACCGGCACGGGGTCAAGGCGACGTTCTTCGTCGTCGGCAAGTACGTAGAACAGCGGCCGGATCTCGTCGGGCGGGTACTCGAGGAGGGTCACGCGCTCGGCAATCACACGTACTCGCACGCGAACCTGCTCACTCTGTCGGAAGAGAAGATCGCGTCGGAGCTCGATCGGTGTGCCGAGGCCGTCCACGCCGCCGGCTGTGAGTTCTCGGAGATCCCGGCGGGCCATCTCTGCCGTCCGCCGTACGGACGGCGGCGTCCCGCGACGCTCCGGGTCTTGCAGGAGAAGGGCTATGCGCCCGTGCTCTGGTCGGTGACGTGCTGGGACTGGAACAAGCGCGTGACGACCGAGAAGATCATGAAGCACGCCGTCAAGGGCACGCACGGCGGCGACGTGATCCTCCTCCACGACGGCGACGGCGACCACGGGATGGACATCGACCGCCACTGCTCGCTCGAGGCGACCGAGCTGATCATCGAGCGCTACGGGAGCGCCGGGTACGAGTTCGTCACGATTCCCGAGCTCGTGCGGCGATCCGCGTGAACCTCTTCCGCTTCATTCCGGGGTACGAGACGTATATCTACGAGGCCGGCAAGGAGCCGATCCTCCTCCTGTTCATCGCGTTTCTCGTGACGTTCGCGCTGACCCGGCTCTACACCCGGCTGGCGCGCGTGCACGGGTGGGGCAGCGGCAACGTGGGCGGTGTCCACGTCCATCACATCATTCCCGGGCTCGTCCTCATGGCCGCCGCCGGAATCGCTGCCTTCACGCCCATGGGAGAAGATCCACTCCCGCGGGCCATTCTCGCGATTTTCTTCGGTATCGGCTCCGGCCTGGTTCTCGACGAGTTCGCGCTCGTCTTCCACCTCAAGGACGTGTACTGGTCACAGGAGGGCCAGAGTTCGATCATCGCGTTCGTCATGGGAGCCGCGTTTGCCGGGCTCTTCCTGGTCAGCTCGACTCCGTTCGGGGTCGCCGACCGCGAGGAGGCGCAGTCGGCCACCGTGTTCTTCGTCCTGGTCTCGTTCAACGTGCTCTTCGCGCTGATCACGTTCCTGAAAGGGAAGCCGTTCCTGGGAACGGTCGGCGTGATCATTCCGCTTGTCGCCCTCGTCTCGGCATGTCGGCTCGCGAAGCCGACGTCGCCGTGGTCACGCTGGTTCTACGATCCCGAGCGTGGGCATCGCCGCCGGCGACGCGAGAAGAAGCTCGCGCGGAGCACGAAGCGCTACACGGTGGGCTGGCAGGCACGGTTCGAGCGCGGGGCCTACAACCTGATCGGCGGAAAGCCGCACCTCCCGTCGCCCGAGTGACGCCGAGCTACTCCGCCTCGGTCAAGAGCGCGTTCAGGTCGAGCGGCTCGACCATCATGGCGACGTTGCCGTCGGCGTCGCGAGGCCACTCCTCGCGCGGCCGGTCTCGCATCAGCTCGACGCCGTTGCCGTCGGGGTCGCGCAGGTAGATCGCCTCCGAGACGCCGTGATCGGACGCGCCGTCGATCGCGACCCCTGCGTCGAGCACCCGGCGGAGGGCGTCCGCGAGCAGAGTGCGCGTCGGGTAGCGGATGGCGACGTGGAAGAGCCCTGTCGTCCCGCGCGGCGGCGGCGAGCCTCCCCGGCTCTCCCACGTGTTGAGGCCGATGTGGTGGTGGTAGCCGCCGGCGGAGAGGAAGGCCGCTTGATCTGCGATCCGTGCCTGGACCTCGAAGCCGAGCACGTCCGACCAGAAGGCGATTGCACGATCGAGGTCGGCGACCTTGAGGTGGACGTGGCTGATGTCGACACGCGCGTCGATCACTCCGGTCATGGTTGCATGCCGGTGGTCTGTTGCGCAATACTCAACCTGTCTCGCCATGCGCAACACGGGCGTCCAGACAGTCGACCGGGCTCTCCAGCTCCTGCTCGCATTCGACGCCGAGGGCCAGGAGCTCGGGGTGACGGAGCTCGCGGCCAGGGTCGGAGTCCACAAGAGCACCGCCTCACGTCTCGCGGCGACGCTCGCCGCCCGGGGGTTCCTGGAGCGTCCGGCTGGAAGCGAAGCCTTTCGACTCGGCCCCGAGCTTGGCCGCCTGGGCCTGCTCGCGCTCGGCGGGCGCGAGCTCGTCGAGCTGTCCCGCCCTGCGATGGAGCGGCTGGCAGCAGATACCGGAGAGACCGTGAACCTCGCGGTGCTCGACGGGGAGGAGGCGGTCAACGTCGCCCAGGTCGAGGGGCGTCATATCGTCGGCGTCGGCAGCTGGACGGGGCGCCGGACCGCACTCCACTGCACGGCGAACGGCAAGGTGCTGCTCGCGTTTTCGCGGACGCAGCTGCCGCCTCCACCGTACGAGGCGTACACACCGAGGACGATCACCGCCCGCTCGCGGCTGGAGCGCGAGCTCGCCGCGGTGCGTCGGCGTGGCCATGCCCAGGCGGTCGGCGAGCTGGAGGAGGGCCTCCACGCCGTCGCGGCGCCCGTTCTCGACGCCGACGGACGCTGCCGCGCGGCGCTCAGCCTCTCGGGCCCCTCGTACCGGATGCCGGAGGAGCGCCTGCCCGAGCTCGGCGTGTGTTGCCGGCGTCGCGGCGTCGGAGATCGGCGGGCTGCTCACGGGAGACGCACGTGCGGCTTGAGCTGGCCTCCTATCCGGTCGAGCTCGTCGACCTCGACGCGGCTGCAGGGTCGCTCGTCTTCGACGATCCGCGGATCGCCGGCGTCGAGATGGACGTGGTACGGCCCGGGGAGCCCGTTCGGCTGACCCACGTCCTCGACGCGGTCGAGCCGCGTGTCAAGCCCGACGATCCGGAGTCGACCTTTCCCGGCGCGCTCGGAGCCCTGCGGCCGGCCGGAGAGGGTCGCACGAACCGGATCGCCGGGGCAGCCGTCGTCGCCTGCGCGGACTTCCCGGCCGAGGAGCGGCCGCTCCACGAGCAAGAGGCCCTGATCGACATGGCGGGACCGGGCTCCGCGTACTCGCTGCTCTCGCGGACGGCGAACGTCGTCCTGACGTTCTCGCCGGCCGAAGGGGTCGGGAACGAAGACTTCGAGGCGGCGGTACGGACGTCGAAGCTGCGGGCTGCCCGCGATCTGGCGACGACGACGATCGGCCTCGAGCCTTCCGAGGTGGAGACGTTCGACTACACCCTCGGCGGCACGCGCGACACCGACCTGCCGGCCGTCGCACTCCTGCTCCAGCTCTCCTCGCTCGGCCCGCTCTACGAGATCTACCTCTACGGAACGACTCTCGACGGCTTCCAGCCATCGCCGCTCGGCCCGCTCGAGGTCATCGACGGCGCGCTCACCGCGGGTGAGTACCACTGGGCCGGGTTGCGGAACTGCACCTACTCGTTCCAGAACTCCGAGCTCGTGCGCGAGCTGCTGGCGGCTGACGGCCAGCGGCTTCGTTTCGCCGGCCTGGTCGCGTGCCGCGGGTACAACCAGACGGCGGTCGACAAGGAGCGCGCGGCCATGCTCGCGGCAAAGGTCGCACGGGAGCTCGGTGCCGACGGCGCGCTCGTCACGACCGATGCGGGCGGAAACTCGCACACGGACACGATGCTGACGGTGCGCGCCTGCGAGCAGGCGGGGATCCGCGCCGTGGCGCTCGTGGCGGAGATGGGCGGCCTCACCGACCACGTTCCCGAGGCCGACGCAATCGTGAGCGTCGGGAACGCGGAGGAGCTCGTGCCCGAGTGGCGCCCCGAACGCGTCGTCGGCGGGGACATCCTCCTCGACGGCCGGCCGGCCGAGAGCGCCGGTCCTGTCCCCGTGCGCAACTACCTCGGCGCGACCTGCCAGATGGGCGACATGGATCTGCGGGCGGTCGCCGCGTGAAGGCCGTCCACTACCTCAATCAGTTCTTTGCCGGGATGGGCGGTGAGGAGGCAGCCGGCTCGCCGCCGGCGCGGCTCGAGGGTGCGGTCGGACCCGGGAAGGGGCTCGAGCAGCTAGGCGTGCCGATCGCCGTCACGCTCGCCTGCGGCGACGACGAGTTCGGCGAGCACGAGGATCGCGCGCTGGCCGAGCTGTTGCGCTGGCTCGCCGAGGAGCGGCCCGACGTGCTCGTCTGCGGCCCCTCGTTCGGATCCGGCCGGTACGGCTACGCGTGCGGGCTGCTGGCCCGCGAAGCGGTCAAGCTCGGCATTCCCGCAGTCTGTGGCATGGATCTCGAGAGCCCGGGTGTCGCCGCGGCGGAGGGCGCCGCCTACGTCGTGCCGACGAGCTCGAACGTCGCCGGGATGCGCGAGGCGCTTCCGAAAATCGCGGCGCTCGCGCTCCGGCTCGGGGCCGGAGAGGAGCTCGGTCCGCCGGATGTCGAGGGATACCTGCCGCGCGGGCTTCGCCGCAACGAACGGGCGGGCGCGACCGGTGCGGCACGGGCGCTCGACCTCCTGCTCGACAAGCTCGCGGGGACCACCCGCACCGAGGTCGCCGCGACCTTCGACCACGTCGCGCCGCCGCCGCCCGTCGAGTCGATGGCCGAGACGAAGCTCGCCCTCGTCACCGAGGCCGGCTGCGTCCCGCAGGGAAACCCGGACGGCTTGCCGACGATCCGCGCGGCCCGGTGGCTGCGGTACCCGATCGGCGAGGCGCAATCGTTCGCGGAAGGCCGCTACGAATCGGTTCACGGCGGCTTCGACGTGACCGCCGCCAATCGCGATCCCAACCGGCTCGTGCCGCTCGACGCCGCCCGAGCCCTCGAGCGTGAGGGCCGCATCGGCGCGATCCACGACGCGTTCTACACGACCACCGGGAACGGCACACCGGTAGCCGTTTCGACGAAGTTCGGCCAGGAGATCGCAGACGAGCTGAAAGAGGCCGGGGTCGAGGCGGTGATCCTGTCAGGCACCTGAGGGACAGGCACGCGTTGCGGGGCAACGCTCGCCAGGGAGATCGAGCGCTCCGGGATACCGACGGTGTTCGTCACGGCTCTCCCGACGATCGCGACGATGATCGGCGCGAACCGGGTCATTCGCGGAGTCGCGATCACGAACCCCTTCGGGGATCCCGAGCGGAGCCCCGCCGGAGAGCTCGCCCTACGGACGGGGCTTGTCGAGCAGGCGCTCGAGATGCTCGAGACGGACGTCCAGCCCGGGACTGTCTGGGAGGGCGTGCGGTGACCGCATGCACAGGGGTACGCGGATGACGCGCCGCGCGGGCATCCACGGCGCGACGCTCGTCCTCCAGCACGTGCCGGACCTCGTCCGGTACGGCTCGAAGCCACTGCGCGAGCAGGAGCGCCTGGCTGAGCTGCTCAGCGCCCTGCGCACATACGAGCAGGCGCTCGGCTATGCCGCCGCACCAGGTATTCATCGGCAACCTGCGGCCCGAGGAGCTGTGGAGCATCCGGCGTCCGTGGTGGGATGCGACGAACGGCGGAGCGCGCAGCGGCCGCTTCGGGGAGCTGATGCCGCAGGGCGAGTACCTCGAGCTGCTCGCCGAGCTCGACCAGTTCGATCTCGTGAAGCCGGGGGCCGACCCGAACGATGGTGCCGGTGACATCGCGCTCTACGAGGGCGATCGCACATGGGGGGCGTTTGCCGCGGCGCACGACGAGGACGAGTCGCTGACGGCGCACGTGCTGCTCGAAAACCTCTGCTGCAAGGCGAGCGGAGTTCACGCGCTGCGGCTCCTCCTCGACCGGACGGGGGCCGACCCGAGTGCCATCGAGTACGCGATCGGGTGCGGGGAGGAGGCCGTCGGAGACCGCTACCAGCGCGGCGGTGGCGCGCTGGCCAAGGCGATCGCCGAGGGTGCGGGCCTCGACGGCGCGAGCGGATGCGACGTGAAGGCGTTCTGCGCCGCCCCGGTTCACGCCCTGATCGTCGCCGCCTCCCTCGTCGAGTCGGGAGCCTACGATCAGGTCGTGGTGGTGGCGGGCGGGTCGCTGGCCAAGCTGGGGATGAAGTTCGCGGGCGCGCTCGATCACGGCGCGCCGATCCTCGAGGACGTGCTCGCCGGCATGGCCGTGCTCGTCGGCCCGGCCGGCGACGACGCGCCGGTCATCCGGCTGGATGCGGTCGGCCGCCACCGGATCGGATCGGGCTCCTCGCAACAGGCGCTGCTCACCGACATCGTCGCCCGGCCGCTCGAACGGCTCGGCTGGAAGATCCCGGACGTCGCCCGCTACTCGACAGAGCTCCACGATCCGGAGATCACGGAGCCTGCCGGCGGCGGCGACGTAGCCGAGCGCAACTACCGGATGCTCGCCGGTCTTGCTGTGATGCGCGGCGAGCTCGGCAAGGAGGAGATCGCCGGTTTCTCCCACGAGCACGGGATGCCGGGCTTCTCGCCGACCCAGGGGCATATCGCCTCTGCGGTGCCCTGGCTTCCCCATGCCCTCGAGCGGCTCGAGGCGGGCGAGATCGCCTCCACGATGCTCATGGCGAAGGGCAGCCTGTTCCTCGGTCGTATGACGCAGCTCTGGGACGGTGCCTCCATCGTCCTGGAAGCGTGAAAGGAGAGTAGATGGCAGTAGAAGCCACGCCCGACACCTTCACCTCGCTGGTCGAGGAGGGGAACGTCCTCGTCGACTTCTGGGGGCCGCGCTGCCAGCCGTGCCTCGCCCTCATGCCCGCGGTCGAGGCGCTCGAGGCGTCGTATGACGGCCGGCTGAAGCTCGTCAAGGTCAACGCCCCGGAGAACCGGACGGTCTGCCGGGACCTGAAGGTGATGGGGCTGCCGACCTACCTGCTCTACCGGGACGGCGCCGAAATCGAGCGCCTGACCGGAGATCCGACCAAGGCGGACATCGAGACCGCCGTTGCCCGACTCGTGGAAGGAGGTGCCTAGATGGAGCTCGAGTTGCGCGGAAAGCGCGTGATCGCACTCGGCGAGCGCGACGGCGTCCCCGGCCAGGCGATCGCCGACTGCATGCGCTCGGCAGGGGCCGAGGTCGTCCTCGCCGAGACCGAGTGCTTCGTCTGAACGGCTGCGGGAGCGATGGACCCCGAGAACCAGGATCGCATCAGGGCGCTGGTCGACACGCTGGGCGCCGACGACCTCGTCGTCGTGCTCGGCGCTGCCGACCCCGAGGCGCTCGAGGTGGCGGCCGAAACCGTCACCGCCGGCGATCCGAGCTACGTGGGCCCGCTCGCAGGAGTCTCGTTGGGACTCCCCGTGGTGCACATCTTCGAGGACGAGGTGAAGGAGCAGGTCGACCCCTCCATCTACGAGGAGCAGATAGGCCTGCTCGAGCTCGCCCTCGACACGGATTCGGTCAAGGAAACGATGAGGAGAGCCCGCGAATGATCGACTGCGACGTCCATCAGAACTTCAACAGCCTCAGGGATCTCGAGCCCTGGCTCGATCCAGCCTTTCGCGACTACGTGGAGGTCGGCGGTTACGGGGGCTTCGCGCTTCCGAACTACCCCTGGGTGCACCCGTCGGGGTTCATGATGGGCGATGCGGTCCCCGAGTCGGGCGGTGTCCCCGGGTCGGACTACGAGACGATGCGCGAGCAGCTGCTCGATCGCTTCGACGTCGAGGTCGCGATCCTGACCGGTGAGGACATCCTGAACGTCTCGTGCATGGCTCACCCGCAGTTCGCCACCGCGCTCGCGACGGCGTACAACCGCTGGCTGATCGAGGACTGGCTTCCCCGCGACAAGCGCCTCCGGGGCTCGCTGGTGGTTGCGACCCAGGACGCCGAAGCGGCCGCGCGCGAGATCCGGGAGCGGGGTACGCATCCGCAGGTCGTCCAGGTGCTCCTACCCTGTGGCGCACGTTCCGGCTACGGCGACCCGCACTACCTGCCGATCCTCGAAGCCGCGGTCGAGCTCGGGCTCCCGGTCGCGATGCACGTCGGCGCCGAAGGGCTCGCGACCAACCCACCGCCGACGGCGACCGGGTATCCCGCCTACTACCTCGAATGGCACACGCTGCTCCCGGGCGCAGCCATGTCGCACCTCGTCAGCCTCGTCTGCCACGGTGTCTTCGAGCGTTTCCCTGAGCTGCGGGTGGTCGTCATCGAAGCGGGTGTCGTCTGGCTGCCGGGCCTGCTGTGGCGCCTCGACGCGAACTGGAAGGCGCTTCGCTCGGAGACGCCTTGGGTTCGCCGGCTCCCGAGCGAGCAGGTACGCGAGCAGGTGCGCCTCACGACCCAGCCGCTCGAGCAGCCCGCGCGGAAGGGCCAGCTGCAGGCGGTGCTCGAGTCGGTCGACGGGATGGGCGAGATGCTCATGTTCGCCACCGACTACCCGCACTGGGACTTCGACACGCCCAAGATCGTCGAGGCGCGGTTGCCAGAGGCCTGGCGGGATGCCGTAATGGCCGGGAATGCACAGGCGCTCTACCGTCTCCCCGAGCGCGCCCCGGCGGCTGCGTGAGCGACGGAGCGGCGGTGATCACGGCGGCGGAGCTGCCCCCGGGTGCGCGGGCCAAGGTGGAGGCATTCGGGACCGAGGTCGCGCTCTTCAACGTCGGCGGCGAGCTGTTCGCGGTCGCGAACGCCTGCCCGCACCACGGCGGCCCGCTCTGTCACGGCCGCATCTCGGGCGCACGCCTCCCGGCGGAGCCCTACGAGCACCGCTGGGGCCGGGAGAATCGGGTGCTGACGTGCCCATGGCACGGCTGGCAGTTCGATCTCGAGACCGGAGAAGCCCTGTTCGACGACCGCGTCCGTGTGCGGACGTTCGACGCTCACATCGAGGACGGCCAGGTCGTTCTCTACCGGAAGCGGAGGTAGCTCAAGACCTGTCGAGGCCGGTCAGGCGCCCGACGCGGGCATCACCCAGGGCAGGCCGTTCCAGTAGGCGGAGAGGCTCTTCCGCGGGAACCGGCGGGCCTCGACGTGGAGAGAGTCGGGCTGGGAACGCTCCAGGCCCGTCGAGATGTAGAGCTCGAAATCGTCCGCCGGCACGCGGCGGAACTCGCGACGCCTGCTCGGCTCGGTCGAGGCGCGCAGGACGACGCCGCTACACGCTCAGCCGCCCTTGTGCGTCCAGACGTAGAGGCGGCCGCCGCGCTCGCGCACCAGCTCGACGGCTTCAGGGGTGGTGATCACGTCCATAGGCCGATGATAGCCTCGGGCGCGATGCCCGCCCCGTCGGTCGCTCCGGGTCTCGCTCCGCCGTGGTGGCTCGAGGAGGCGCTTGCCGCCGAGGGCGGCGCGGCCGACGGCGATCCCCCGCTGCATGGCGAGCTCGACGTCGACGTTGCGATCGTCGGCGGCGGCTACACCGGCCTCTGGACGGCGCTCGCCCTTCGCGAGCGCGACCCGTCGCTGTCGATCGCAGTCCTCGAGAAGGAGATCGTCGGCTGGGGGCCGAGCGGCCGCAACGGCGGCTTCCTGCACGGGTACTGGACCCACCTTTCCCGCCTGAGGGGCCTGCTCGGCGACTGCGGCGCGCTGGAGCTCGCCCGGATCTCGAACCAGGTCGTGCCGGCGGTACGGGCGTTCTGCGAGGCCCGCGGCGAGGACGTGTGGCTGCGAGAGGACGGGTACCTGAAGGTCTCGGCCACCCCTTCCCAGGATGCGTCCGTCGACCATGTCGTGAGGACCGCCTGCGAGCTCGGTGTCCCTGAGGAGTGCGTTCCGCTGGATCGCGACGAGCTTGCCGGGCGGGTGCGCTCAACGGCGTTTCGTCGCGGCGCGCTCTTTCGCGACGGCGCAACCGTCCATCCGGCTCGCCTCGCACGGGCGCTGAGGCGGGCTCTGCTCGCCGACGGGGCTCACCTGTTCGAGCGGACGCCCGTCACCCGGCTCGAGATGGGTGACGGGCCGGTGCTCCACACCCCGGGCGGCCGTGTCCGCGCGGCCGAGGTGGTCGTTGCCACGAACGCCTGGATGGCCGGTTGGACGCCGGTCTCCGGCCGGCTCACCAACTTCGGCTCCTACATCGTCATGACCGAGCCCGTGCCTGAGCTCCTGGCCGGGATCGGCTGGACGGATGGGCTGTCGATTAGCGACGCGCGGATGTTCCTCCATTACTTCCGGACGACGCCCGACGGCCGGGTGATCATGGGCAGCGGCTCCGGCCCGATCGGCCTCGGCGGCCGGATCGACGCTCGCTTCTGGACCGACGGGCCGACGGCCGCGCGCGCCGAGGACGGGCTGCGCACCCTCCTGCCTGCCCTGCGCGAGGCACGGGTGGAAGCGGCCTGGGGCGGCCCGATCGACGTCTCCGCCGACCACCTGCCGTTCTTCGGCACCGTTCCGGGCGCCCGCGTGCACTTCGGCGCCGGCTATTCCGGCAGCGGCGTCGGGGCGAGCTGGATCGGCGGTCAGATCCTGGCCTCGCTCGTGACCGGGACCGACGACGAATGGACGGCGTCGCCGCTCGTCCGCCGCAGGGTCCCGCGCCTACCGCCCGAGCCGCTTCGCCGGCTGGGAGGCGGCGTCGTTCGCTCCGCCATACTGGCCTGCGAGGAGCGCGACGAGGACGGGCTGCGCCAGCCGCTGATCGCTCGCGCTGTCGCCCGGCTTCCCGAGCTCGTCGGAATCCAGATCGGCACTCGATAGCGTTCGTTTCCCCGTTGAGCAGCCACAGAGGCACCAGGCCGCCACGAGCACGCCCGCGGCGATACCCTCGTAGGACCAACCCGATGCCATCGAGGCAGGACTCGGAGGTTTGAAGTGAGCGTCACCGTGAACCAGACGAAGAACTACGTCGGCGGCGAGTGGGTCGACGCGGTCGAGGGCGGAACGATGGAGGTTCTGAACCCGGCCACCGGCGAGGCGATCGCCGAGGTCCCGAGCGGAACGCAGGAGGACGTCGAGCGGGTCGTCGAGGCAGCCCGTTCCGCGCTGCCCGAGTGGCTCGAGCAGACACCCGGCGAGCGGTCGGCGATCCTCCTCGCGATGGCCGACACGATCGACGAGAACGCCGAGGAGCTGGCCCAGCTCGAGTCGCTGAACGTCGGCAAGCCGATCGAGGTCGCCCGGGCCGAGCCCGGAGCGATGTCCGACTGCCTGCGCTTCTTCGCGGGCGCGGCGCGGAATCTCGAGGGGAAGAGCCTCCGGCGAGTACATGCGCGGCTACACGTCGATGATCCGCCGGGAGCCGATCGGAATCACCGCCGGCATCGCGCCGTGGAACTACCCGCTCATGATGGCGGTCTGGAAGTTCGGGCCGGCGCTCGCGGCCGGCAACATCAGCATCATCAAGCCGTCCGAGCAGACGCCCCTGACCACGCTCCGGTTTGCCGAGCTGACGCAGGACATTCTTCCCGCGGGTGTCTTCAACGTGATCACGGGCGACGGCGTGCCTGTCGGCGACGGGCTCGTCAAGCACCGCGACGTCGGCCTGGTGTCGCTGACCGGTGACACGGCGACCGGCAAGATCATCGCCCGCAACGCGGCCGACACCTTGAAGCGGGTTCACCTCGAGCTCGGCGGCAAGGCGCCCGTCATCGTCTTCGACGACGCGGACCCGGATCAGGTCGCCGAGTCGGTCCGCGTCGCCGGCTACTGGAACTCGGGCCAGGATTGCACCGCCGCCTCGCGCGTCGTCGCCGGCCCGAAGATCTACGACAAGGTGCTGGAAGCTCTCGTGCCGGCTGTCGAGTCGCTGAAGGTCGGGGACCCCGCCGAGGGCGACGACATCGAGATGGGCCCGGTGATCACCCAGTCACAGCAGGAGCGTGTCTTCGGGTTCGTCGAGCGTCTCGCGTCCACCAAGGCCAAGGTGCTGACGGGCGGCGAGGGCATGGGCCGCAACGGCTTCTTCGTCCAGCCGACGGTCGTGGCCGGCCCCGGGCAGACGGACGAGATCGTGCAGAAGGAGGTCTTCGGCCCGCTCGTCACCGTGCAGAAGTTCGACGACGATGCCCAGGCGATCGCGTGGGCGAACGACGTGAGCTACGGGCTCGCCGCGTCGATCTTCACGCGCGACGTGTCGCGTGCCCTCCGCGCGGCGAAGGCGCTCCAGTTCGGCACAGTCTGGATCAACGACCACATCCCGCTGGTCGCAGAGATGCCGCACGGCGGGTACAAGCAGTCCGGCTACGGCAAGGACCAGTCCATGTACTCGGTCGAGGAGTACACGCAGATCAAGCACGTCATGGCCAAGCTCGACTGACGATCCGCGAGGCTGCCCGGGGGTCGCGTGCGCGGCCTCCGGGCAGCGGCGAAGGGAGGGGACTGTGGCTCTTCGAGTCTCGTCTGCCCACCTGCACGGAGGGCTCCGGCTCGAGTACGCGGAGCAAGGCGACCCGGACGGGCTACCCGTCGTCTTCCTCCACGGCTGGCCCGACTCGCGCCGGTCGTTCGAGGCGGTGCTGGACGAGCTGCCAGGCTCGATCCATGCCTTCGCGCTCTCGCAACGAGGGTTCGGCAGGTCGGATCGCCCGGACTCCGGGTACGAGGTCGACGATCTGGCCGGCGACGGAGTCGCTTTCATGGACGCCGTCGGGCTCGACGCTGCCGTCCTCGTCGGTCATTCGATGGGGAGCTACGTCGCCCAGAGAGTCGCACTGGATCATCCCGACCGGGTCGTCGCTCTCGTGCTCGTCGGCTCGTTCACGAGCCTGCGGCGGAAAGCCCGTCGCCGACGAGCTGTCGGAGCTTCTTCCGACCCTGGAGGATCCGCTCGATCCGGCCTTCGTGCTCGAGTTCCAGCAGAGCACGCTCGCGCAACCGGTCAGCGAGGGCTATGTCGAGATGATCGTGGCGGAGAGCCTCGAGGCGCCCGCGCACGTGTGGCGCGCGACGATGTCGCCGCTCCTCACCGACGATCACTCGGCCCGGCTGGGCACGATCTCCTGCCCGACGCTGCTCATCAGCGGGGACGAGGACGCGCTCATCCCGGTGGACGACCAGGACCGGCTCGCAGCAAGCATTCCCGGAGCCAGGCTGGCGCGCTACGCGGGCGCAGGCCACAGCCCGAACTGGGAGGAGCCTGCCCGCGTCGCCGCGGAGATCGTCGGCTTCCTCGCGGAACTGCCCTCGAGCCTGCCGCCGTCGGAGGAACGCACGCGCTAGGGTGCCCTCGATGAGTTACACCGATACGGGACTGAGCGCGGACGAACTGCAGCGGGCCGCGCGCGACCACCTCTGGCTCCACTTCACCCGCATGGGTGGGTACCAGGAATCCGAAGTGCCGGTGATCGTGCGCGGAGACGGCTGTTATCTCGAGGATCTTCACGGCAAGCGGTATCTCGACGCGCTCGCGGGGCTCTTCTGCGTCCAGATCGGCTACGGCTTCGGCGAGGAGATGGGCGAGGCGGCCGCGGCGCAGATGCGAGAGCTGCCGTTCTACATCAACTGGACGTACGCCCATCCCCGCGCCATCGAGCTGGCCGCGGAGATCGCGAGCCTCGCGCCGGGCGATCTCAACCGGGTGTTCTTCGTCTCCGGCGGCTCCGAGGCGGTCGAGGCGGCGTGGAAGCTCGCTCGCCAGTACCACGCGGCACGCGGCGAGCGGCGCTGGAAGGCGATCTCCCGCCGGATCGCCTACCACGGAACGACGATGGGAGCGCTCTCGATCAACGGCATTCCCGCTCTCAAGACTCCGTTCGAGCCGCTCGTCCCGGACACGATCCACGTCCGGAACACGAACCGCTACCACCGTCCGGCGGAGGAGACCGAGGAGCAGTTCACCCGCTTCCTGCTGACGGACCTCGAGGAGGCAATCATCGGCGCCGGGCCCGAGACCGTGGCGATGGTGGTCATGGAGCCGGTGCAGAACGCGGGCGGCTCGTACACCCCGCCGGCCGGATACTGGCAGGGCGTCCGCGAGATCTGTGACCGCTACGGCATCCTGCTGTGCGCCGACGAGGTGATCTGCGCCTACGGCCGCCTCGGCTCCTGGTTCGGCTCGGAGCGCTACGACATCCGGCCCGATCTCGTCGTCACCGCCAAGGGGCTCTCCTCGGCGTACGCCTCGATCGGCGCGGTCGTCGCCCGCGACGCGATCATGGAGCCGTTCCTCGAGGCGGGAGCGATGTACGCGCACGGCATCACCTTCGGCGGCCACCCCGTCCAGTGCGCCGTCGCGCTCAAGAACCTCGAGATCATGAAGCGCGAGCGCATCGTCGAGCACGTGGCCGAGAACGAGGCCGTCTTCCGCTCGACGCTCGAGCAGCTCCTCGACCTGCCGATCGCCGGCGACCTGCGCGGTGTCGGCTTCTTCTACGCCCTCGAGCTCGTCAAGGACAAGGAGACGCGCGAGACCTTCAGCGAAGAGGAGTGCGAGTGGCTTCTGCGCGACTTCCTCTCGCCTCGCCTGTTCGAGCGCGGCCTGATCTGCCGCGCCGACGACCGCGGCGACCCCGTGATCCAGATCTCGCCACCGCTCGTCGCGGGCCAGGAGGAGTTCGACGAGATCACGGGAACGCTCGGCGACGTCCTCGCCGACGCCTGGACCGAGTACCGCCGCCGGTCGTAGCGCGAGCCCGCGCCCGCGTGCGCGGCCTGCTGCACCCGCCGGCGGGTGGACGTGCGCTGATGTTTCGCCGACTCGGCACATTTCGTAGGCTTCCGGCTCACGTCGATGGAAGACGGTGCCAGAACGACGCCCTCCGCAGCCGGTGACACGGATGCGCTACGCGCGTGCTGGCACGCAGTGGCCTTCTCGCGCGACGTGGGCGACGAGCCGGTAGGCGTAGGCCTGCTCGGCGAGCGGATCGTCCTCTGGCGCGACTCCTCGGGCGAGGCGCATGCGTTCCGTGACCTGTGCATCCACCGCGGCACTGCGCTCTCCCTCGGTCGGATCGAGGGCGACGAGATCGTCTGCGCCTACCACGGCTGGCGCTACGCCGTGAGCGGGGCTTGTGCAGCCATTCCGCAACTCGAAGACCCGACGCGCGTTCCGGCCAAGGCCCGGGTTGCCGCCTTTCGGGTAGCCGAGCGCCTCGGGCTCGTCTGGGTTTCGCTCGAGGAGCCCCGCTACCCGCTTCCGGCCGTGCCCGAGCTCGAGGCAGACGGTTGGCAGACGATCCTCTGCGGACCGTTCGAGTGGTCGTGCGACGCATCTCGGCAGGTCGAGAACTTCACCGACTTCGGCCATTTTCCATGGGTGCACCCGGGCCTCCTCGGCGATCCGGCGCGGCCGGTCGTCCCCGCGCACGACGTCGTCACGGACGGGCACGTGCTCCGCTACGAGATCGTCCGCCCGGAGGCGCCGAACACGGACGACTTTCCGGTCTTCGCGAACGAGGATCGAGACGCGCCGGTGCGGCACAACCGCTACGAGCTCCACCTCCCGTACACGATCGTCCTGCGTATCGGCTGGGGCGGCGAGCAGGAAATGCTGTACCTCTTCGTGTCTCAGCCGATCGCGTCCGATCGCTGCCGCGGACTGCTCGTGGTCGGCCGGAACTACGACCACGACCAGCCGGAGCGCGTGCTTCAGGAGTTCGAGGAGGTCATCTTCGGGCAGGATCGACTCGTCGTCGAGTCGCAGCGGCCCGAGCAGGTGCCGTTCGATCTCGCGGCAGAGCTTCACCTGCGGTTCGACGCGGTGGCCGTCGCGTACCGGCGAGCCATGCGAGACCAGGGACTGGCTGCCGAAGCCGCTCCCGCGACCGTCGGAGAGGGGTGAGCGTGGCCACCAGCGAGCGTCTCTCGGGCATGGCCGACATCCGCCGGCACTTCCGAACCTGTGGAACGCCCGTCTACTTCGTCTCGGCGACGGCGTTCAACCTGCTCGGCATCGACCGCTGGATGCCGAGCTTCCGCTACCTGAACTACTACGACAGCTTCGACGGCACGCATCCGGACGTGTTCGTGCCGCGGGTGCGGCCGCCGCGAAGCTTCGAGTCGATCGAGGAGATCTGCAACTACCTGCTCGGCCACAAGGAGGTGGGCGACTTCGTCCGCGACCGGGGCCCCGGCGGCAAGGCGGTCTTTCTCATGTTCGACGGCGAGACCGAGCAGCTGGCCGAAGAGCTGGGCCTCGATGTCGCGTTCCCACCCGCATCGCTGCGTCATCGGCTCGACTCGAAGATCGTGACGACCGAGCTCGCGAACGAGGCGGGCGTGCCCAGCGTTCCGAACACGATGGGGACGGCGGTGACCTACTCGGAGCTCCTCAGCCTCGCCGTGGCGGCGGGCCTCGGGACCGATCTGGTCGTACAGACCCCTTACGGCGACTCGGGACAGACGACGCACTTCATCGCCTCGGAGTCGGACTGGGCAGACATCGCCGAGGAGCTCGAGGCCGAGGACCTGAAGGTGATGAAGCGCATCGAGCCGCGCGAGGCAGCGATCGAGGGCGTCGTCACGCGCCACGGCACTCTCGTCGGTCCGCTGATGACGGAGCTGACGGGCTTTCCGGAGCTGACGCCGTACGGGGGAGGCTGGTGCGGCAACGACATCCACCCGAACGCGCTGACGCCTACGCATCGCGCCCAGGCCCGGACCTGGACGCAGGCGATGGGCGAGCGCCTACGTCGCGAGGGCTACCGCGGGTACTTCGAGCTCGACTACCTCGTCGACTCCGAGACCGGCGAGATGTACCTCGGCGAGCTGAACCCCCGGGTGACCGGCGCGAGCTCGCTGACGAACGTGAACGCGGTCGCGTACGGCGACATGCCGCTGTTCCTCTTCCACCTGCTCGAGTTCATGGACGTCGACTACGAGATCGACGTCGAGGATCTCAACGCCCGCTGGGCCAAGGAGCAGCACGTCGACGCCTGGAGTCAGTTCGTGCTGAAAGACGTCGACGACCGTACGGAGCAGATCACCGATGCGCCGACGACCGGAATCTGGCAGATGCGGCGCGACGGAACGGTCGAGTTCGTACGTCGGGACACCGACTGGCACGACGTCCGTGACGAGAGCGAGGCGTTCTACCTCCGCATCGCAGGCCCCGGCGGCTATCGCTACCCGGGCGCCGATCTCGGCATCCTCGTCACCCGCGGCCGCCTCCAGACGGACGAGCATGAGCTGACCGACCGCGCGAAGCTGTGGATCGCCGGCATGAAGTCTCAGTTCACGAGCGTGCCGATCGAGCCGGACACGCCGGTCGTGAAGCCCGAGCCGTTCAGCTTCAAGATGCTCTAGACGCTCGTCCAGCGGCGGCGCCGGCTGCTGCGCTGAGTACGCTGCGACGGTGCAGACGGTCGAATTCAGGTTCCGAGCTCTCGCCGAGACCGAGCCGGGTGCCGTCTGGCGCCGATACTTCGAGGAGAGCTGGCCCTGGTATCGCTCGTGGTACCTGAGCGAGGGTGAGGAGGCGCGGCCGAGCTATGCGGTGTGCGCCCGCATGGTCCGGGAGCATCTGCCCGAGCTCGTCCCCACCTACGAGCGCCTCGTCGAGCTCGCCGGAGGCGGAGATCTCGAGGCACGGGCTCTCTCGTTCTGGCACCCGCCGCCCTACCTGGCGGCCTGCTCGCAGGGCGTGAGCGTCACCGGCGCCGCGCCGGTTCTCGTGAGGAACTACGACTACGCCCCCTCCCGCCTCGAGGGAGCCGTCTGGTCGACCGCGTGGGGAGGCCGGCGGGTGATCGGCATGAGCGACGGCCTGTGGGGCCTGCTCGACGGCATGAACGACGCCGGTCTCGCCGTCTCCCTGACCTTCGGAGGAAGCCGGGCGACCGGGCTCGGCTTCGGCATTCCCGTCGTTCTCCGGTACCTGCTCCAGACGTGCACGACGGTCGCGGAGTCGCGAGCCGCGCTCTCGCGTGTCCCACTCAACCTCGCGCACAACGTGACGGTCGTCGACGCCCGTGGCGAGGTCATGACGGCGTACCTGGGGCCCGGCCGCGAGCCTACGTTTCTCGACGTCGCCGTTGCCACCAACCACCAGGTCACCGTCGAGTGGCAGGAGCACGCCGCGGCGACCCGCACCGTCGAGCGCGAAACGCTGATGCAGTCGCTGCTCGCTGCCGATGTGCCGCCGGAGGAGTTCGAGGCTGCGTTTCTCGCGCCACCCCTCTACTCGAGCGCGTACTCGCGCGGCTTCGGCACGCTCTACACCGCTGCGTACCGTCCACGAGAAGGGCGCGCCGACTACCGCTGGCCCGGCGGTCTCCCCTGGACGAAGACCTTCGAGGAGTTCCCGCAGGATGTCCGCACGGAGCTTCTGACCGAGGCGACAGCAGCGTAGAGGGCCATGGTGCGGCTAGCCGCACCGCGAGTGGCCGGTTTGCTTCACCTACCACGCGAACCGGCGACTGGCAGACTGGAAGCTGAACCCGATGACGGAGGCGTGATGAACTCGGTTGCTACAGGCGAGGAAGCCCGCAGCGCGACGGGCTCGGAGACCGTCGTATCCGCACGTGACGTGACACGCAGATTCGGCGAGGGGGAGACTGCGGTCGACGCGTTGCGCGGCGTGACGCTCGACATTCCCGCAGGAGCTCTCACGGCCGTCATGGGCCCTTCGGGCTCGGGCAAGTCGACGCTGATGCACATCCTGGCCGGGCTCGACCGGCCGACGTCGGGCACGGTCTCGATCGACGGGACCGAGATCGCCGATCTGGGCGACCAGGAGCTCACGCTGCTTCGGCGCGACCACATCGGGTTCATCTTCCAGTTCTTCAATCTCCTTCCGATGCTCAACGCCGAGGAGAACATCACGCTGCCGCTCGACCTCGCCGGCACGAAGCCGGACAAGGCCTGGGTCGACGAGATCGCTCGGGAAGATCGGGCTCGCGGACCGCCGGAGGCATCGCCCGTCCGAGCTCTCCGGCGGCCAGCAGCAGCGCGTCGCGATCGCGCGCGCGCTCTGATCTCGCGGCCGACCGTCCTGTTCGCCGACGAGCCGACGGGAAACCTCGACTCGAAGACCGGTGGGGAGATCCTCGAGCCTTCTCCGCGACTCGGTCGACAGCTACGGGCAGACGATGTTGATGGTGACTCACGAGCCTCGCGCCGCTGCAATGGCCGACCGCGTCCTCTTCCTCGCCGACGGCCTCATCGTCAAGGATGTCGGCCGGACGACGGTCGCCGAGATCTCGGCGGCCGTGCACAGCCTCGGTAGCTGATGATCGCCGTCGCCCTTCGAGGCCTCGGCGGGCCGCAAGCTCCGCGCGACGCTCACTGCGCTCGCGATCATTCTCGGCGTCGCGATGATCAGCGGCACCTACATCCTCACGGACACGATCGACAAGGCGTTCAACAACATCTTCACGTCCGTCTACGCGGGCACGGACGCGGTCATCACCGGCAAGTCGGCGTTCGGCAGCGAGGACGAGGGCGTCGTCCCGCCTCCCTTCGCCGAGAGCCTGCTCGAACAGGTTCGCGGCCTCCCGGGCGTTTCCCGCGGCGGAGGGCAGCATCAGGGACTCCGCGCAGCTCACGAACCAGCAGGGCGACACCGTCGGCGGCGGCGGCCCGCCGACCCTCGCTTTCGGCGTCAGCCCCGACGATCCCTTCAATCCCACGGAGCTCACGACCGGTACGTGGCCGGACGGGGACGGCGAGGTCGTGATCGACGCGGCGACGGCGAAGGACGAGGGCTACGCCGTCGGAGACACCGATCGGAATCGTCACGCGAGGGCCCGTGCAGGAGTTCACGATCACCGGGACTGCACAGTTCCCGGGGCAGCGAGTCGCTCGGCGGCGCGACGTTCGCGGTCTTCACGCTCGCGGAAGCTCAGCGGCTCTTCGACAAGGAGGGCGAGCTCGACGCGATCTCCATGCGGGCAAGCAGGGGGTCACGCCCGAGCAGCTCGTGCGACGAGATCGAGCCCCGATCCTCCCGGAGAACACCCAGGTCCAGACCGGCGTCCAGGAGACCGCAGGAAGCGACGAAGGACATCGAGGAGTTCACGAACATCATCCGGTACTTCCTGCTGGCGTTCGGCTTCATCGCCCTCTTCGTCGGCGCCTTCGTCATCTTCAACACGCTCTCGATCACCGTTGCCCAGCGCGTGCGCGAGTTCGCGACGCTGCGCACGATCGGCGCCTCGCGGCGGCAGATCCTGGGCTCGGTGATCCTCGAGGCGCTCGTCATCGGCCTGCTCGCCTCGCTGGCCGGGCTCTTCCTGGGGCTCGGGCTGGCGAAGGGGCTGACTGCCCTCTTCGACTCGATCGGCTTCGACCTCCCGACGCACGGGCCTCGTCTTTGCCGGCGCGCACGATCATCGTCAGCCTGCTCGCAGGCGTTCTCGTCACGCTCGTCGCCGGCTCTCTTCCCGGCGATCCGCGCGACGCGGGTGCCGCCGATCGCGGCGGTGCGCGAGGGCGCGACGCTCCCGTCGGTCGCGCTGGCACCGCTTCGCGCCGTGGATCGGCGGTCTCGTAACCGCTCTCGGCGTCGCTCTCCTCGTCTACGGGACGCTCGTCGACGACATCGGCGTCGACGGAGCGCCTGACGTCGCTCGGCGTCGGCTGTCTGGTCCTCTTCGTCGGCTTCGCCATGGTCTCGTCGCTACTTCGTCAAGCCGCTCGTCTCGGGTGCTCGGCTGGCCGGGCGAGCGGATCGGCGGCGCGGCCGGCCGGCTCGCGCGGGAGAACTCGATGCGCAACCCAGCCGCACCGCGGCGACGGCGGCCGCGCTGATGATCGGGCTCGCGCTGATCACGTTCGTCGCGGTGCTCGCGTCGGGCTTGCGGAGCTCGATGTCCGACGCGGTCAGCGATCAGGTGAACGCGTCGACTACGTCGTCGTCTCCGACGACAACTTCACGCCGTTCGAGCCGTCGGTCGACGAGGCGCTCGCTGCTGTTCCCGGAGACCGAGGTCGTCGGCGTACGCGGCGGCCGCGGCAAGGCATTCGACGAGCGAGGAGAACGTCACCGGCGTCGACCCGGCGACGATCGCGACGTCTACAACTTCGACTGGACGAGCGGCTCGGACGCGGTGCTCGCCGATCTCGGCGACAACGGTGCCGATCGTCGAGAAGACGTTCGCCGAGCGACCACGAGCTGACGGTCGGCAGCACGCTTCGAGCTGCTGACGCCCAAAGCGGCAAGACGCTCGATCTCGAGGTCAAGGGCATCTACGAGGCGCCGCCCTTCTGGCAGATGCTCGGCGCGGTCAGCATCCCGACGAAGACGTTCGACGCGACGTTCAACGATCCCCGCAACCTCTACACGTTCGTCAACACGCGACGGCGGCGCGTCGCCCAGAAGCCGAGCAGCAGCTCGAGCAGGCGCATCGCGGACTTCCCGGCGGTCAAGGTCGACACCGAGGACGGCTTCTCACAGAGCGCAGCAGGACTCGATCAACCCGCTCCTCAACCTGCTCTACGTGCTGCTCGCGCTGTCGGTGATCGTCAGCCTGTTCGGCATCGTCAACACGCTCGTCCTCTCGGTCTTCGAGCGCACGCGCGAGCTCGGGATGCTGCGGGCGGTCGGGATGACGCGACGGCAGGTCCGACGGATGATCCGCCACGAGAGCGTCATCACGGCGCTGATCGGGGCCGCGCTCGGGATGGTGCTCGGCATCGTCGCTCGCGGCGCTCGTGACGCCGGCGCTCTCGAGCGAGGGCGTCGTCTTCTCGGTCCCGGTGGTCAGCCTGATGGTGTTCGTGATCGTCGCGGTCATCGCGGGGATGCTCGCGGCGATCTTCCCTGCCCGGCGTGCGGCGAAGCTCAACGTGCTCCAGGCGCTCCAGTACGAGTAATAGGCTCAACACCGCTTAACACGCCGTACTCGCGGCCTTAACCGCGCGCAACGGCGGCTGAAAACGGCGCCGGTAGAACGTAGTGCATGAACAAACGCACACGTTTTCTGCTTCCGGTTGCCGCGCTCGGCGCGTCGGCCGCGCTGCTCGCCGGCTGCGCCGCGAGCAGCGAGACGGGCTCTTCGGCGCAGGTCGGGCCTTCGGGCCAGCTGTCCGTCACACCCCAAGTCGCCACGACGAAGAGCGCCTCCGTGAGCGGCGCGCCCTACGAGCTGATCCCCTCGCTCGTCGAGCAGGTTCAGCCGTCGATCGTCTCGATCCAGGTGACCACGGGCCAGGGCGGCGGGCAAGGCAGCGGCGTCGTCTGGGACGGCGCGAACGGCATCGTCGTTACGAACAACCACGTCGTCCAGGGCGCGACTGCCGTCCAGGTCGTCCTGTCGAACGGGGAGACCCTCGGCGGGGAGGTCCTCGCGACCGATTCCGCCACGGACCTCGCCGTCGTCAAGGTCGACAGCACCGATCTCCCGAGCGCCACGTTCGCGAAGGAGCTGCCGCGCGTCGGTGAGCTTGCGATCGCGATGGGGAACCCACTCGGATTCGAGAACACCGTCACGGCCGGAATCGTCTCCGCGCTGCACCGGTCGCTCGGCGACTCGACCTACGTCGACCTGATCCAGACCGATGCGCCGATCTCCCCGGGCAACTCCGGTGGGGCGCTCGTGAACAGCTCTGGCGAGGTGATCGGCATCAACTCGGCCGGCATCCCCTCGACCGAGAACGCCAACTCGCTTGGCTTCGCGATTCCTTCGACGACCGTCATCTCCGTCGTCGAGCAGCTGCTCGCGAACGGCGTTGCCAAGCACGCGTTCCTCGGCGTCAGCTCGAGCGACACGGCCGACGGCGTCGTCATCGAGGCCGTTACCCAGGGCTCGGCTGCCGCGGCGGCAGGCTTCCAGCAGGGCGACGTCATCGTCGCCGCGGACGGGCAGCCTGTCACCGAGACGGCGGACCTCGTGAGCGTTCTCCGCTCGAAGGTTCCGGGCGACTCGATCGTCATCACGGTCGAGCGCGGCGGCCAGCAGATCGAGCTCACGGCGACGCTCGGCGAGCGGCCGGGCGAGCAGGCCTAACCGGCCCGCCCAACCACACCCTCCCAGCGAAGCGGGCCGGCAGCGACCGGCCCGTTCCGCATGGTCGTGGAAGGATGACGGGCGCCGCTGCGGAACCTGGCTGGAGCATGCCTGGGGTACGGGACCTTCGCGGCAGCCACCGGTACGGGCTCGTCTTCCTGACCGTTCTCGGAACGTTCGTGCTGCTGTCCGCGGGCGGGGACAGCATCGGCGTACGGATCGGTGCCATCGCGCTCCAGACGCTCACGTTGATCCTGGTCTTCTACACGGGCGGCGTTGCCAAGAACGTACGTCGCCTGGTGCTCGCGATCCTGCTCACAGGAGGGCTCGTCGTTGGTCTCTCGTTCCTCGGCAGCACGGACGTGACCAAGGGGACGGCCGGCATCGTCAACGCCGTCTTCGTCCTGACGGCGGTCGTTGGCATTGTGCGGGGTCTCCTGCGCCAGTCGACCATCGACGTCAAGACGGTCATGGGAGCGCTTTCGATCTACCTGCTCATGGGTCTCTTCTTCGCGTGGACCTACTCGGCGTTCAGTGCCCTGGGCAACGAGTCGTTTTTCGCGGCGGGGCAGACGGACACGATCGCTCACTTCCTCTACTTCAGCTACATCACGCAGACCACCGTCGGCTACGGCGACTTCGTCGCGCAGCGGCAACCTGGGTCGAACCGTCGCCGTCGTCCAGGCGCTGCTCGGGCAGATCTACCTGGTGACCATCGTGGGCGTGACCGTCTCGCGTCTCGGCATGGCGAGCCGCGTCGCCGGCGGCCGGCCGCCCGAGGCTTGAGTCTACGACTCCTTGGCGCGTTTGCGCTCGGGGTCGTAGACGGGGTGGCGCACGACCTCACCCGGCACCGCGTCGCCGGCCACGTCGGCCGTCACCTCCACTCCGGGCTCACGCAGCTCCTTGCGGATCTTCGCCAGGCCGAGCGTCTTGCCGCCGAGATGTGGGGAGACCACTGCCTGGGTGACGAAGCCGACCTCCTGGCCGTCGACGCTCAGCCGAGCGCCGCTGGCCTCGTCTCCGCCGGCGTCGAGGACGACGCTCGTCAGGCGGAGGGTGGTGGCGTCGCGGTCACGCTCGAGCCCGTCCCGTCCCTGGAAGTCGCCCTTGGCGAAGTCGACCGACCAGCCCAGGCCGCACTCGTACGGTGACACCGTGGGGTCGTACTCGATGCCGCCGATGATGAAGCCGCCCTCGATCCTGAACAGGTCGAGCGCGACCATGCCGATGACGGCCATGCCGGCCGGAACGCCTGCCGCGATCAGCGCGTCCCACAGCTCCAGGCACCGGTCGCGCTCGACCCAGAGCTCGTACCCGAGCTCGGCGGTATACCCGAGCCGGGTCATGAAGACCGGGATGCCGGCGATCTCGACGTCCTCCCGGAACGTGTAGTACGGGAACGCCGCGTTCGACAGATCGCTCGACGTCATACCCTGGAGGATCTCCCGGCTCTTCGGCCCTTGGAGGCAGAGATGGGGTGTCGCGTCGGTGACCTCCCGGACGTCGATCGACGTCTCCGCGGCCTTCGCCGTGAAGATCTCGTAGTCCCGGTCGTTCGCGCCGCAGAACCTGACGCTGTCCGGGGTTCGCATCATCGCCGTGCAGTCGTCGACCATCTTTCCGCGCTCGTCGCAGAGCGCGCCGTAGGCGATCTGACCGGGTGAAAGCGTCGAGACGTCCCGGGTGACGATCGTGTTGACGAGGTCGAGCGCGCCCGGGCCGTCGAGCGAGACCTTGCGCAGCATCGAGAAGTCCATCAGCGCCGCGGCTTCACGGCACGCGCGGTACTCCTCGGCCGTGTCCGTCACGACGAGCGGCGCGTGATAGCCGAACAGGTCCATCCACTGGTCGGTCATCCCCGCGAGCTTCCCGTAGAACGCCGTCTCCTTGCTCAACGCTGTCTCCCTCCCTGGTTGCGACGGGTGTACCCTAACGTCGATGGCCGTCCAGTCCACGGGCGCCGTGATCGACCGGCTCGGGAGGCCGAGGATCGAGGCCCGGGTCGGCCCGGCGGACGCCAGGGCGCTCGGGATGCGGGCCGGCGAACACCTCCAGATCGAGGACCTACAGGGCCGGCAGGTGTCCGATCTCGTCGTCTTCCATCACGACCGCCCCGAGGCTCGGCTCTCGACCACGGTCACGAGAGCGCTCGTCGAGGGTCTGTTCCCGCTGCCCGGCCAGGGCCTGTACGACCAGGACGGCGAGCTGCTCATGACGCTCGTCGAGGACACCGTCGGACGGCACGACACGCTCTCTCCCGCGTGCAACCGGGAGACGTACGAGGCGCTGGGCTACCCCGACCACGTGAACTGCACCGACAACTTCAACCGGGAGCTTGCCGCGTTCGGTCATCCGCCCCGGCGGTTCTACGAGGTCGTGAACTGGTTCTACAACACCCGCGTAGGGCCGGACGGACGGATCGTCGAAGTCGAGCCGCCGCTGTCGCAGGCGGGTGACTATGTCCTGCTGCGCGCCGAGCGAGACCTCGTCGTCGCTGCGTCCGCCTGTCCCGACGACCTGACGCCCACGAACGGGTTCGACCCGACCGACGTCATGGTCAGGGTGTTCCCGGCCCCCTGAGCTCAGAGCTCCGCGATCGACAGCAGCTCGAACCGCTCCGACGGTTCGGCTTTCGCGCCGCACGAGGCCGGCCGCACGGGCCCCTCCGTGACGGCGAGCTCGACCGAGTGCCGCCGCCCGTCGGCTGTCTCGAGGACGACGGCCCCGCCGGCGAGGCCGGCGAGCGCGATGCGCTCACCGGCGACCAGCCGGCCGTCGCCGCGCAGGAAGTGCTCAGCCGCCTGGGCCGCCGGGGACAATCCGGAGCGGCCGCGGAGAAGGTCGAGAACGACCCGACCTTCCTCGTTGCTTTCGAGCAGCTCGTCCACTCGCTCCGGCGGCACGCGACCGTAGACCAGCCCGTCCGGCAGGCAGACGACGTTTGCGGCGAACCGGTGCCCGCCCAGGTGCGAGCATTCCCAGACCCTGCCCGGGCGCGCCGCCGCGAGGCGCCGGGCCACGGCGACTCCGAGCCTCGCGCAGCAGGCGTCGCGCTTGCCGTTGGTGCAGACGAGATAGAGAGGCGCGGAGCGATGGGCGCCCGACGCCCGTCAGGCGTCCCGCCGCCAGCGGCGCGAGGTCGAGCTCGAGCAGGTCGGCCGGATCGCGGAGCACGAGCTCCTCGAGAAGGCCTCGGAGCCGGGGACGGACGAGGCGAGGAACACGCTCGACCGCGTGACGGATCGCGGCCCGGAGGCTTCACCAGCAGCGCCTTCAGGCCGTAGCTCTTTCGCGCGGCGCTCGAGCTCGCGACCGATCTCCGGATCGAGCCCGGACTCGGTCAGCGCCTTGGCGCCCCAGGCGCCTTTCTGCTCGACGAGCACCCAGCCGAGCGCCTGGGGAGCCGTGGCAATCGAGGGCTCGCCGAGCTCGAGCGAGAGGTCGCTGCAAGCGGCGCTCAGCGGACTCCCTTGCGGGGGTAGGCTTCCGGACCGTGGAGGGCGCGTACCTCACGAACGTCGAGGCCGAGTCGTGGGACCCGTTCGATCTCGGCGACGGGCGGATCCT
Source organism: uncultured Thermoleophilia bacterium (assembly GCA_963797645.1). Classification (GTDB taxonomy): domain Bacteria; phylum Actinomycetota; class Thermoleophilia; order Gaiellales; family Gaiellaceae; genus CAWCQC01. The sequence goes on from CAWCQC010000017.1 coordinate 413,587, forward strand.
GGGCGAGGTTCACTGGCTCCGCTCGGAGGACGACGGTACGGGCTCGTTCCTCCACTCCGGCGTGTGGCGTGTGAACGCTACCGAGCCGCCCGAGCCGTTCTCCTACGAGATGTCGATGAACGAGACGATTCACGTGCTCGACGGCGAGGTCCATCTCCAGGTCGAGGGCGGCCTCGTGCTCGTGATCCGGGAGGGGGACGTCGCGTCGTTCCGGCGCGGTCTCGTCACCACCTGGACGATCGTGCGCACGCCCTTCAAGGAGTTCTTCGTCCTCTCGTAGCGTCCGTCATAGCCGCAGCTCGACGAATTCTGCGGCGCTGAAGTCCTCGTCGAACGCGAAGGCGTCTCGGATCCTGAGCGAGCGCATTACTCCGACGCCGGCTCGGCATCGTCGTCGCCGCCGGCCACGACGCCGGCGGGCTCGAGGTCGAGCGCCTCGAGGACGAGCTCGGAGATCTCGCGCAGCTCGATGTCGTCCGCGTGGCCCGAGGTCTTGATCGCGTCCTCGTACATCGTCACGTCCTTCGGGCAGGCGACGGTGTAGTACTGGATGCGACCGAGCGCGACGGCCTCGTCGATGCGGTTCTCGCTCGGGCGCTGCGCGCCCTCCTTCTTCAGCTCCTTCATCCAGATGCGGCCGCCGCCGGCGCCGCAGCAGAAGCTGTTGTCGCGGTTTCGCGGCATCTCGACGAGCTCGATGCCGAGCGCCTTCATCACGTCGCGCGGCGGGTCGTACACCTGGTTGTAGCGGCCGAGGTGGCACGGGTCGTGGTAGGTGACGCGGTAGTCGAGCCGCTTGCGCGGCGTGATCGTGCCGTCCTCGAGCAGGCGCAGCGAGCAGCTGCGAGTGGTGGAGCACGTCGTCCGTTGTCCCAGGAGGCGCCGAGCTCCGGGATACTCGTTGCGCAGCGTGTTGAACGAGTGCGGATCGCTCGTCAGGATCTGCTGGAAGTCGCACTTCTCGATCGCCTGGATGTTCTCCTCGGCGAGCGACGTGAAGAGGCCTTCCTCGCCGGCGCGGCGCACGTCGTTGCCGGCGGTCTTCTCGGCGTCGTACAGGATCCCGAAATCGACGCCGGCATGGTCGAGGATGCGCGCGAGCGCCTGCGTGATCTTCTGGTTGCGTGGATCGAACGACGCGTAGTCGCCGACGAACCAGAGGTACTCGACCGGCTCCTTCCGCGCGTCCTTCAGCTCGAAATCGAGCTCCTTCGCCCAGCGCGCGCGCTTGCGCTTCGCCTCGCCGAACGAGTTGCCCGACGTGTAGATCGTCTCGAGCGTCGACTGGAGCTGATTGTCCATCTCGCCGCGCTCGACGAGGCCGCGGCGCATCTGGTTGATGATCGGGACGTGCTCGATGCCGACCGGGCAGATCTCGACGCAGGCCATGCACTGCATGCACGACCAGAGCGTCTCGGGCCGGATCGGGTCGCCGAGGATCGAGCCGCGTCGGAGTCGTAGAGCGGCTCGACGTTCAGCTCGGCGCGCACTCCCAGCGAGCCCTCGGCGAACTCGCGGAGGTCGAGGATCAGGTCACGCGGCGAGAGCGGGTAGCCCGACGCCGTCGCGGGGCACGCCGCATGGCACTTGCCGCACTTCGTGCAGGCGTCCAGATCGAGCAGGTGCCGGGGAAGCAGGTCGGTGATCCGCTGGTAGCCGACCTCGTCGGACTTGGCGTTCGCCGGGAGCGGCCGGCAGGCGCGCGCCGGTCTTGTCGTCCTTGGCCGCGACGCCGGCCGGCCCGGCGATCATGTGGACTGCCTTCGTGAACGGGATCGAGGCGACGAAGGCGAGCGCGACGACCCCGTGAATCCACCAGTCGACCCGGTGGGCCATCTGCGCCGACCCGCCGTCGAAGCCGATGTCGATGAACGCCCTGGCCGACGATCCAGCCGATCGGCGACCACGTCTCGAACGGACGGGTCGGTCTCGGCGATCCGGAACGCCTCGAGCAGGAAGCCGGACAGCGCCAGGAAGAAGAGCAGGCCGAGGAACAGCCAGTCGCCGCGCCACGTATCGCGAGCGGTCCCAGCCCGGCTCGCCGGGCTCGCGGTCGGGCCGCCAGTAGCTGAGCCGGAACGGCTTGACGATCCCGCGCTTCACGGCCAGGACGATCAGGCCGACGACAGGGCGGCGCCGAAGACGTCGAGGAAGAGCGAGTAGCGCCTTGTAGAACCAGCCGGTGAAGAAGTCGAAGCCGAGCGGCCCGGCGACGTCGTCCTGGAAGGCGAGGATCGCCGTTCCGATGAACAGCACGAGGAAGCCGTAGAAGACGAACAGGTGCCCGAGCCCGGACAGCGGGTCGCGACGACGGATCCACGAATGCGAGAGGACGATCCTCGCCGTCGAGCGAATGCGCCGGACCGGCTGATCGAGCTCGGCCGGGCCGCGTCCCTGCCGGTACTTCCGGGCCAGCCGGTAGATCCCGTAGAAGAGGATCCCCGTCGAGAGGAAGATCAGGAAGTACCAGAACGCGATCGCCCAGACGGGCAGGTTCGCGAACGTCTCGCGGGTCGCGGTCTCCGCGATCATCGAAGAAGACTCTACTTCGGGCTATCGACGGTCGGCCTGCCCGCGAAGCGTGAGCGCTAGCTCGTGCCGATTCGCGCGCGAAGCTCCTCGACCCAGCTCGAGGCCTCCCGCCATGCCCGCCCGGCCGCGTGGCGGCGCGCCCTGCCTGCGTCGTCACCCGCAGCGGCCGGATAGGAGCCGAGGAACTTGACGCCGCCCTGCTTTGCGTGGAGGTTCCGAAGGGCGTCGGCGACCAGCTCGTCGGAGACGTGCCCTTCGCAGTCGATCACGAAGCAGTAGTCGCCGAGAGCCGCCTTGGTCGGCCGCGACTCCAGCCGTGACAGGTTGATCGCGCGGGCCGCGAACTCCTGGAGAATGCTGATCAGCGAGCCCGGCCGGTTCTCTCGCTGGAAGCAGACGATGCTCGTCTTGTCGTGCCCGGTGCGCGGAGGGACGCCGTGGCCGAGGATCACGAACCGCGTCGCGTTCTCGGGGTGATCCTCGATCTCCTCGGCGATCACGGCGAGACGGTTCAGCTCGGCGGCGAGGTGGGTTCCGATCGCCGCGAGCCCCTTCGAGCGCGACCGCGCGACCCGCTCGACGGCGCCTGCGGTCGAGTTGGCCGCCTCGAGCGCGAACTCCCGGCAGGCGGCGGCGGAGCCACTGGCGGCACTGGCCGCTCGCATACGGGCAGCGAGACGACCGTTCGCACGTCCGCGAGGCGGGTTCCCGGACGCGCGATCAGGTTGAGCGAGACCGGACGCACGACCTCGCGCTGGATCAGTAGGTCGCTCTCGAACGCGAGCGTGTCGAGCGTGATCGTGATCGAGCCCTCGATCGAGTTCTCGATCGGGACGATCCCGAGGTCGGCGTCGCCGGCCTCGACCGCCGAGATGACCTCTGGGAGCGCCGTACGGGAGACGAGGTCGGCTCCCGCGAGATCGGCCTCCGACAGCAGCGCCTCCTCGGTGAACGTCCCGGCGGGGCCGAGGAAGGCGACACGGGTCATCTAGTAGAGCTTTTCGAGTTCCTCGGCGACGTCGAAGATGTCGGCGACGGCGCCGTAATGGGCGAGGTTGAAGATCGCCGCCTCGGGGTCGGTGTTGATAGCGATGATCGTCCCCGACGTCTTCATCCCGGCGAGGTGCTGGACCGCGCCCGAGATCCCGAAGGCGAGGTAGACCTTCGGCTTGACCGTCTTCCCCGACTGGCCGACCTGTCGGGACGCAGGGCATCCAGCCGGCGTCGACCAGGGGTCGCGAGACGCCGAGCGTCGCGCCCATCCGCTCCGCGAGCTCCTCGAACTGGCCGATGTTGTCCTTCTCGCCGACGCCCCGGCCGATCGAGAGCAGGAAGTCGGCCTTCGTGATGTCGACGTCGCCGCGATGCAGCCTCGACGAACTCGCGGTGCCGAGAGCGGGAGGCGGGCACGGCGGCGGACAGCGTGGCAGACCTGCGCCGAGCCCGGCTCCCTCGGCCGGCTCCCAGGTCGTCGGCCGGAGCATCAGCACGACCGTCTCCTTGCCCGGGAACTCGAGCTCTGCCCGCACCTTGGCGCCGTACATCTCCCGCTCGGCGACGAGCCCGCCGTCGTCGCGCAGGGCGATGACGTCGGAGGCGAAGCCGAGATCCAGCCGGGCGGCGAGCGCGGCCGCGAAGCCCATCGCCGCTGACCGTGAAGCCGGTGAGCGACGACGGACGGCTGCTTCTCGCGAACGAGCGCCTCCGCCGCGCCGGCGTACGCGTCCGCCGAGAACTCGTCCTCGTCGACCGCGACCGTGACGATCTCGTCGACGCCTGCGACGTTCGCCTGAGCAGGCGAGCGCGGCCGGGTCCTTGGCGATCACGCCGACGACCACCGGGCCGCCCAGCTCGGCCGCGGCGCTGACGCATTCACGCGTGACGTCGCGAAGCTGCCCGCGCAGGTGCTCCGCGATGATCAGCGTCCCGCTCATCGCATCTTCTCCTCGACCAGCTGCTTGATCTTCCCTGCCACCTCGGCCGGATCGTCGCCGAGCATCTCGGCGCCTTCGCCCTTCGGCGGCACGAACATGCGGCGGATCCGCGCGGCGGGTGCGCCGAGGCCGCTCCGGCTCGACGACCTCGATCTCCTGCTGCTCCGCCTGCTTGATCGCCCGCAGCGTCGCGTAGCGCGGCTCGTTGATGCCCGTCTGGATCGTCAGGACGGCCGGGGTCTCGACCTCGCCGACGTCGACGAGCCCGCCTTCGAGCTCGCGCTGGAAGACGGCCTTGCCGGCGCCGTCCCACTCGACCTTCTTCACGACCGCGACGCGCGGGAGCCCGAGTAGCTCGGCGAGCGCCGTTCCGGTCGCACCCTGTACCGCGTCGGACGACTGGACGCCGCAGAGGACGAGGTCGGCGCTCTCGCGGCCGACCACGCCGGCGAGCGCGCGGGCCGTCGAGATCGGATCGCCGGCCTCGAGACTCTCCCCGTCGACGCGAACCCCGCGGTCGGCGCCCATCGCGAGGCAGCGCCGGAGCGCGTCCTCGGCCTCCTCGTCGCCGCACGTCACGACGACGACCTCGCCGTCGCCGGCGGCCTCCTTGATCCGGACGGCCTCCTCGGTCGCGTACGAATCCCACTCGTTGAGCGCGAACTCGAAGTAGTCGGGGTCGACGCCCCGCTCGTCCGGGGTGAACTCCACCTCGTCCCCGAGCATGGCCACCTGCTTGACACAGACGACGATTTTCATGGCGCGAGTCTACTTTTCGGGGCAATCGGAGATTGCCCCGAGTAGACCGCGTAGGGGCCGGTCCTGACCGGCCCGGGCTGCAGGTGCGTAGGGGCGGGTCAGGACCCGCCCCTACGAGGTCCTTGCCGGAGGCTCGGTGGAGCTCCGGCCTGCGGCACGGCCTCAGACGCCCGCGAGCTCGCGCTCGATCACCTTGCGCTCCCGCTTGAACGGCAGCGGCACGGCCGGGTTGTCCGAGTCGATCTCGCGCGCGAGGCGGTGGCCGGAGAAGACGGCGTCCGCGATCAGGCGCGGCGCCTCGCAGTCGCCGACCCGGTAGAGGGCGTCGACGCCCTCGGCCTTCAGGCCGTCTAGCCCGATGTCGTCCTTGAGCGAGCGGAACAGCGCCTCGTTCGAGCGCCGCTGCGTGACGAGGACGACCGAGTCGAACTCCCAGTCGTGCTCGTGCGCGTCCTCGTCGTAGACGTGGACCGACTTGACGTGCCCCTCCTCGATCTGGGTCGGGATGTGGTAGGTCACGATCTCGACCCCGAGCTTGTGCAGCTTGCGGTGCATGTTCGGCGCCTCGAGCGTGAAGTGCATGTACGGGCCGATGTGGCCGAGATGGGTCATCAGCGTGACCTGCTTGCCCTCGAGGGCGAGCTTCTCGGCGATCGAGACGCCCATGAAGTAGCCGTCGTTGTCGACGACGAGCGCCTTCGTCCCGGGAACCTCCTTGCCCTCGCCCATGAGCTGGTCGGGCGTGAGGACGAACGGCTTCGAGGCGTCGGCGCCCGGGATCGTGTCGTGCGTGCAGCCGTTGAGGCCGTCCGTCGCCCAGTAGGAGCCCGTCGCGACAGATCACGATCTCGGCGCCGTACTCGGCGACGCCCTTCGCGTCGAGCTTCGTGTCCGGAATGAACTCGACGTTCTTCAGCTTGTCGATCTGGATCTTGCGGTAGTTGACGACGCGGGCCCACTCGCCGAGCCCGGGCAGCTGCGGGATCCAGCGCATGATGCCGCCCATGTCGTCCTGCGCCTCGACGAGGTGCACGCGGCGCATGCCGCGCTTGCCGAGGATCATCGCCGCTTCCATGCCGGCCGGGCCGGCGCCGACGACGAGCACGTCGTTGTCCGCGTTCTTGGCCGGATCGAACTTCTCGGGGTGCCAGCCGCGGCGGTACTCCTCGCCCGCGCACGCGTTCTGGGTGCAGATGAGCGGCGGGCCGCCGATCTCCCAGCGCGAGATGCAGACGTTGCAGCCGATGCACTCGCGGATGTCGTCGAGACGCCCCTCCTCGATCTTCTTCGGGAGGAACGGATCGGAGATCGACGGGCGGCAGGTGGCGATGATGTCGAGCGCCCCGCCGTTGATCGCCTCGATCATCAGGTCGGGGCTCGTCCAGCGCCCGACGCCGAGCACCGGCTTCTTCGTGACCTCCTTGATCCGCTTCTGCCAGGGGATCGCGCGGCCCGACGCGATAGAAGCGCGAAGGCGTCGCGTCCTCGCCCCACTCGGCGATGCCGGAGAGGTTGATGTCCCAGACGTCGACGAGATGGTCGACCATCTGGGCGAACGGGACAGCGTCGCGCTCGAGCTGCGTGCCCGGCTCGCCGAGGAACATGTCGCACGAGAGCCGAACGGCGATCGCGGTGTCGTCGCCGACGGCCTCCTTGACCTTCTCGATCGTCTCGCGCCAGAAGCGGGCGCGGTTCTCGAACGAGCCGCCGTACTCGTCCGTTCGCTTGTTGTAGAAGGGCGTCAGGAACTGCTGCGGCAGGTACGAGTGCGAGCCGTAGACGTAGACGATGTCGAACCCGGCCGTCCGTGCGCGCTTGGCAGCGTCGACGTACATCTGCTGGACGTCGCGGATGTCGTCCTTGTCCATCTCGATGCAGTACGTCAGGTGCTCGAAGTCGCTCGGGATCTGGGAGGGCCCGCGCGGGACGCAGCGCGTCTCCATGCAGGGGGCGTGCGGGCCGGCGTACCACAGCTCGCAGGCGGCGAGGGAGTCGTACTCGTGGAGCATGTCGCACATGACCGAGAGGTTCTTGATGTCGTCGTCGTCCCAGAGGCGGGCCGAGACGCGGTGGGTGTCGTCCGACTCGGGCGAGATCGAGCAGTACTCCGTGCAGACGCCGCCGTAGCCGCCCTCGGCCTTCATCGCCCGGAAGTAGGCCTGGTTCATCGGCTTCTCCGAGCCGAATCCGTTGCAGTGAGGAACCTGGTAGAAGCGGTTCTTCATCGTCTTCGGGCCGAGCTGGATCGGCTCGAAGAGAATGTCGTACCTGGGGTCAGCAGCCATCGAGCGGCCTCCTTTTCATCAACCGATGGGGCGATTCTATGCCGTCGTCTCGTGGCCCGGGACGGTACCCTCGGACGAACCCGACTGAGGAGAAGGACGATGGCGGTGACGACGAGGAACGGCGCGTTCATCGGCGGTGAGTGGGTCGAGGGCGACGGCGAGGAGATCGAGGTCACATCCCCAGCGACGGGTGAGGTGATCGGGAGCGTCGTTCGGGTCGACTCCGACGCAGGTCGACACGGCGGTACAGGCCGCGGCCGAGGCATTTCGCGACTGGCGCAAGACATCGGTCGTCGAGCGCGTCGAGATCTGCCGCCGGGCCTTCACGCTGTGCATGGAGCGCAACGAGGAGATCGCGCAGATGATCTCGCGGGAGGTCGGCAAGACGATCCGCGAGTCACGCGAGGAGATGGAGGAGTTCACGGCCGACCACTTCCGTCGCGCCTCCGAGGATGTGCTGCGCCACGCCGGCAAGGTGCTGCCCTCGACCCAGGAGCGCTCGAACGCAAAACGCATCCTGATCGTCCAGGAGCCGGTCGGGGTCGTTGCGGCCGTCTCGCCGTGGAACTTCCCGGTCGACATCGCGGGGATCCCGATCGTCTACGGGCTCGCGGTCGGCTGCACCGTCGTCTGGAAGCCGTCCGAGTACGCGCCGCTCTGCGCGAACATGTTCGCGGAGGTCCTGCACGATGCCGGGTTCCCTCCCGGCACGATCAACGTCGTCCACGGCCGAGGCGACGTCGGCCAGTCGCTCGTCACCCATCCGCAGGTCGGCTCCGTCGTCTTCACCGGGTCGGTCGAGACTGGCGAGAAGGTTGCCCGCGACGCGGGCCTGAAGAACCGCGTGCTCGAGCTCGGCGGGAACGGGCCGCAGATCGTCCTGGCGGACGCCGACATCGACAAGGCCGCGGACGCTGCGATCGTCGGCTGCTTCTACCTCGCAGGCCAATGCTGCACGGCTGCGGAGCGGATCCTCGTCCACGAGTCGGTGAAGGACGAGTTCCTCGACGCCCTGCTCGAGCGGACGAAGGCGCTGCGCGTCGGCGATCCGCTCGACGAGGCGACCGACATGGGCCCGGTGTGCACGCCGGCCATTCTCGCCCGCACGCAGGCGCACATCGAGGACGCTGTCCAGCGCGGCGCGAAGGTCGTGCACGGCGGCGGTCACGACGGGCAGTTCCACGAGCCGACGATCATCGACGGGGTCACGAGCGAGATGCGGATCGCTCAGGAAGAAACCTTCGGGCCGGTTGCCCGATCTGATGAGTTTCCGGACGCTCGACGAGGCGCTCGCGATCGCGAACGAGACCGAGTTCGGACTGACGGCAGCCGTGTTCACGCGCTCGCTCCACGACGCGTGGCGCGCGGCCGAGGAGCTACGTCACGGAACCGTGCACATCAACGAGACGACGAACTACTGGGATCAGCTCGCCCCCTTCGGCGGCGCCAAGAAGTCCGGCGCAGGGCGCGAGCTCGCCGGCTGGATCATCGACGCCCTCACCGAGACGAAGCAGATCTCGTTCGATCTTTCGTAGGGCGTGCCTCGTCGCGCGGCCCCCGGCTCCCGCGCCGACGTCCTGATCGTAGGCGCTGGAGCCTCCGGCGCGGTCGCGGCTCGCTACCTCGCCGAACGCGACTTCCGGGTCGTCGTCCTCGAGCAGGGCGGCTGGGTCAACGCATCCGACTATCCCGGCGACAAGCCCGAATGGGAGCTCGCGGCGGCCAAGCAGTGGCATCACGACCCGAACGTCCGCCGCCTCCCGGCCGACTACCCGTGCGAGGTCTCGGGCGCGGACGTCGCTCCGCTCATGTTCAGCGCGGTCGGCGGGAGCACGATTCACTACGGCGGTCACTGGGTCAGGCTGCTTCCCTCGGACTTCAGGGCGCGGACGCTCGACGGCGTGGCCGACGACTGGCCGCTCGACTACGAGGAGCTGCGTCCCTACTACGAGCGGGCCGAAGCCGACTTCGCGGTGGCAGGGCTCGCGGGTGACCCGGCGTACCCTCCGGGCGCAGGCCCGCCGCTCCCGCCGCATCCGATCGGGAAGGCCGGGCGGAAGGCGGCGCAGGGCATGAACCGGCTCGGCTGGCACTGGTGGCCGGCTCCGCAGGCGATCGCGTCTCGTGACCACGGCAATCTGCGGCAGTGCGCGCGCTACGGCACGTGCGAGAGCGGGTGCCCGCACGGCGCGAAGGCCTCGGTCGACCTCACGCACTGGCCGATCGCGATCGGGCACGGTGCGCGGGTGGTGACCGGCGCCCGCGTCCGCCTGATCACGACCGACGGCCGGGGACGCGCGACAGGAGCCATATGGATCGACCGCGACGGTGCAGAGCATCTCGAGCAGGCCGACGTCGTGGTGCTAGCGGCGAACGGCGTCGGGACGCCGAGGCTTCTCCTCCTCTCCGCGTCCGGCGCACATCCCGACGGCCTGGCGAACTCCTCGGGTCTCGTCGGGAAGCGGCTCATGCTCCACCCGTGCGCGAGCGTCGTCGGCGTGTACGAGGAACAGCTCGAGAGCTGGCTCGGGCCGGCCGGCCAGCTGATCCAGTCGATGCAGTTCTACGAGTCGGACGGCGACCGCGGATTCGTACGCGGCGGGAAGTGGGATCTGATGCCGAGCGGTGGTCCGCTCCGGATGGTCCAGCTGGCAGGAGGGCGCACCGGAGCCGACCTCCAGCGCTTCCTCCAGGACACGCTGGGCCACGCGGTCGACTGGGGGACGATCGCGGAGGATCTTCCGGACGAGGCCAACACGGTCACCCTGGACGCGGCCCTCACCGACTCGGACGGCATCCCGGCTCCCCGCATCACGTACCGGATCGCCGAGAACACGCAACGCCTGATCGACTTCCACCTCGAGCGGATGCGCGAGGCGCACGAGGCGGCCGGCGCCGTCCGGACGGTCGACCTTCCGCTGCTCGACGACCAGCCCGGGCACCTTCTGGGGACGGCTCGCATGGGCCGGGATCCGGCGAGCTCGGTCGTGGAGCCGAACGGGCGCACGCACGATGTACCGAACCTCTACGTGATCGACGGCAGCGTCTTCGTGACCGCCGGAGGCTGCAACCCGACGGCCACGATCGCGGCACTCGCCCTCCGGTTCGCCGAGGGGATCGCGACCGACGCGCGCCTGGTGCAGGTGCCGGCATGACCCCCGAGCAACGATTCGCCTTCGCGCGTCTCGCCGACGCCCTGTTTCCGTCCTGGAACGGGATGCCGGCGGCGAGCGAGGTGGACGTCGCGGGTCGCTGGCTCGATCGGGTGCTGCGCGTGCGCCCCGACCTCCAGGCGGAGCTCGAACGGCTTCTCGCGCGCGCGGCAGACGAGCCTCCGGAGGTGGCGCTCAGACGCCTGGAGGAGGAGGATCCGGCCGGTCTCGACGTGCTCGTCACCGCGGTCGCCGGCGCGTACACGATGAGCCCGAAGGTGCGGCGCAGGCTCGGCTATCCGGGCCAGCGACCACGACCCGCCTACCCCGACGAGGCGGAGTGGGACCTGCGCGACGGGCTGCTCGACCCGGTTCTGACCCGCGGGCGGATCTACCGGGAGCCGCCGCGGATGCTCAGCTGATCTCGGCCGCGGTCGTCTCGAGGCGCCCGTTCCCGGCGGCTGGAGGTCATGCCGCACTCCTCTCGTCTGGCGTCCCGGCCCAGTCAGCATCCGCGGCCGTGCACGGGCCGCCCGAATGCACCGTCAGTGATCCCGCAGAAACGTCGACGAGCACGGTCGCGAGGGTTGCGTAGCGCTCCCCGAGCTGCGCGCCTCGTCCGGGTGGCAACAGATCGCTCCGCCTCCGCCGACATGGCTCGTCATCGCAGCGAGTGCCTCGCCGGCCACCGCCGGAGCTCCGTCGGCGAAGCTGCGTTCGAGAACGTCGTAGCGCACGAGGCTGTCCGGCCCGATCGTCGGCTCCCGGTCACCGAGCGACGCCGGAGCCGTGACGAAATGATTGGTGTGGAGGAGAACACCGTGCTCGTCCGGGAACACGAGCCCCGGGCCGCCCGGGATACACCTCGGCGGTAACCGCCGTCGCGGCGTTGCCGTCGGTCGCCACCAGCGTGATCGCCGACGATGCCGAGACACGGGCAGCACTGATGATCTCCAGGGCCTCGGGCACATCGTGTGCCTCGTCGAGGACGCGTCGCGCGACGACGTGGACGGGGACGCCGATGCCCTTCCCGTCGTTCTCGTGATGGAGGATGTTGAACAGAACACCGACCCCGGTGCTCGACACGCCGATCTTGCCCACGATCCCGAGCTCTGTGAGGGTCTGCACGACCCGTCCGTCCGGATGGTGGATCGTCCAGACGAGCCAGCAGTCCGCGAGCTCCTCGTGCCAGTCCCACGTCTGAAGGGCAACCGGGCTTGCGCCGGCTCCGAGCGAGACGACAGCCGAGCACTCGCCGCGCGTGAGCCGGTCGGCGCGGGCAAGGATCTCGGTGCGGGCGTTGAGCGCAGCGATCCGCTCGGTCGGCAGTCCTGACCCCGCGGGCGATGCCTTCTATCTCCTCTGCAATCGACGGTGCGAACTCACGAATCGAGGCCATCGCCTCGTCTCCGAGGGCATCGAGGTCGAGCTCGCGCGCGGTGGCCTGTTCGAAGAGCCGGTCTGTAAACCTGGAGAGTTCGCGTGATCTCAGGCGCGTACACCCGCCCGAACGTCTCTCCACGCTCAGCCGGGCCTGCCGTTTCCGAGACGTGCCACCGTGTCATGTCCGACCCTCCAGGATAGGGCCGGTCGGACGGTCGTCACTCATGCAACTCGAGTCGTACCCGACATGGTGCTCGAGCGAGCACAGTCGAAGAAGGTGCTCGCGCAGTGGCTTCGGAACGGCGACGATCTCGAGGCCGCCTCCTCCTGCCCGCGCGGGTCGGACGGTTCCCGGGCGACACGAGCTCGATCGTCGCGGTTCGCACCGTGGCGGTCAGAGTCCGGTAACGCGCGCGGCGGACGCCCGCGCATGACGCAGGATCGTCGGGGCGGCCACGAGGCCCGACGCGAGCATCGCGACGGCCATGCCCACGTAGAGCGAGCGGAGCGGGATCGCGCCGGCGAGCGCCGCGGCGGCGGCTGAGCCGGTGGTCAGCGCGAGCATGATGAGCATGCGGCCGAAGATGCCGACCGTCGCCTGCAGAGCGAGTGGCGCCCGGCGCTGGCGCTCGCCGATGTAGGCCGCCGTGGTCACCACCGTTGCCAGCTCGAGGAGGCAGAAGCCGGCAAGGGCGAGTGCGAGGCCCTCGGAAAGGCCGAACATCGCCGTGGCGAGCGCGGCCACCGGAATGCCGCGGACGAGGATGCGCAGTCCTCCGATGCGCCGGTCGAGCGCTCCGACGATCGGCGGGGCGAGGACGCCCATCAGGCCGCCGGCGGCGACGACCGCGCCGGCGGTGCGCGAGCTGAGCCCGAGCTCCTCGCGAAGGAACGGAACCGCGAGGGCCCAGGCGCCTGCGGCAGCGACGCTCCAGGCGAGCCCGAGAAAGGTGACCGACCGCAGCACGGGGTCACCGAAGATCGTCGACAGACCGGCACGGACGATCTCGACGGGCCGCCGGCGTGTCTCGCTCGCGCTGCCCGCCGTTCGCAGCGCACGGATCGCGAGCGCTGCCAGCACGAGGCCGGCCGACTCGAAGACGAGCGCCCGTGCCGGCCCGACGAGCGTGATCAGGACGCCTCCGAGCGCCGGGCCTGCGACGAGGCCGACCGCCCACGCCGCCCCGAGGGTGGCTTGCCCCTCGACGATGCGGCTCTTGCCGACGACGGCCACGAGCACGCCGAACACCGCTGCGTCCGCGAACACCCTCCCGGCGCCGATCGCGAAGGCAGCGGCGAGCACGAGCCCGACCGGCGGCGCGCCCCATAGCGTCCAGAGCGGGACGAGCAGGGCGACCAGCGCCTGGACGGCGTGGGATACCCAGATGGTTCGCCGCTGCTGAAAGCGGTCGCCGACGACGCCGGCGAGCAGGCCGAAGACGACGTACGGGAGCGTCGTGAGGGTGAACACGAGACCCGCCGCGCCGGTCGAGCCGCCGTTCTCGAGCACGAGCCACGGCAGGGCAACGGCCGCGATGCCGTGGGCCGCGAAGCTCAGCGCCTGCCCCGAGAGGAGCAGCCGCCCATCCCGGAGCCCGAGCAGTGGGCTGCTCACAGCGGCTTCGAGAAATGGGTGTACGACTGCGTGACGCTCATGCCGACCCGTTCGTACAGGCCGAGGGCTCCCGTGCGGGAGTCGGTCGACAACCCGCACGTGCGCTTGCCGCTTGCGCGGAACGCTCCGAACGAGTGAGCGAGCAGTGCGCGCGCGATGCCGCGGTTGCGAAAGTCGCGGCGCACGGCGAGCTGGTTGACCCAGCCGAAGTCCTCCCCGTAGTCGATCAGGTGCGCGGAGCCGACGACCTCCTCGCCGGCGACGGCGAGCGGCATGTGCCACGGCTCGAAGCCCGGCCAGTCGATCGTTCTCGGCGCCCAGTCCTCGAACGTCGACGGCAGCCGGTCGGGCCACTCGCTGAACGCGTCCTCGACGAGGCGGTACACGACCTCGTCGTCGCGGCCGACCTCGAAGTTGCGGATGCTTATGCCCGGCGGGACCTCCGGGGGCGCCGCCTCCGCCAGGTCCACGTCCAGCATCCAGGAGGTGTACAGCGGGACGTAGCCGTGGCTCCGCACGAGCTCGATCGCGCCGGCGCCCGCGTCGCTCAGGGTCTGGCCGACTCGATCCGCGCCGGCCGTCCGCGCACGTTGCTCGGTCCAGGCCAGCAGCCAGGCGCCGATCCCGCGGCCCTGCCAGTCCGGATGGACGTTCGCCTCGGCACGCTGACGGAACACCTCGCCGTGAGCGACGATCCTGCCGCTCGTCTCGACGACGACGGCGTCGGCGCCGAGGTCGAAGCTCCCGCGGCGCCAGTCGGCGCGCACGTCCTCGACGTCGATCTCCGGGGCGCCCAGATCGGCTGCCTCGCAGGCCGCGACGATCTCGGTGACGGCCTCCGCATCCTCGAACGCCGGCGCCCGCGCCGTCGCGCCGGCGGGCAGCTGGATCCCGGGCCGCAAGGCGGCGTTACTCGTTCGTCCAGACGAGGCAGGCGCAATCGCGCCGGATGCGCTTTGCGATCCGCTTGAACGACCAGCGGCTCATCTGCCGCCGGTCCGAGCCGAACACGACGAGACCGACACCGGTGTCGCGGATCACCTCGAGCGCGGCGCGCACGGGCTTCGGATTGTGGAAGACGAGCTGCGTGACCCTCACGCCGAGGCGCTTCGCCTCCCGGCCGACGTCGTCGGCGTCGTTGCGGGTTATCCGCTCGCCGAACGAGCGTGCGACGTGGATGGCCGGGTTGCCGACCCCGATCGGCACCGCCGTGCAGATGTAGAGCTCGGCGCCCGTCTCGGCCGCGGTCTCGATGGCGAAGTCGGCCGCAGCTCGGTCGAAGGGCACGTCGATCGTGAGGAGCATCACCGGCTTCACGTCCTGCGCGACAGCGGGGGCGGCGGGAACGCGCGATCGGTCGAGCGTGGCCGGCGTCAACGCTCGGTTGCCTCCAGCTGGAGCGTGGTCGAGTCCCGCGCGTTGCGCAGCAGCCAGCGCTTGCGATACCACTTGCCGAGGAAGAGAAACCAGACGAGCGCGGCCAGCGGCAGGCCGACCATGATTCCTCTCAGGCCCCACTGCACCGCTGTCAGCACGCTCACGCCCACGACGAAGATCAAGCCGAGAGCCAGGTAGAGGCGGATGCGCGCCTGCTTCGCCTCGACATGGGCGAAGCGCTCGGGGGGGAGCGTGGACGTGTCGTAGTGTCGCCCGCAGCTGCAGTCGACGCTATCGCCGAGATCTGCCGAGTGCAGCTCGCCGCATTCGCACCGGATGGTGATCGGAATCGCCACGGCTTCTGACGATTGTACTCCCGGACCGGAGGGGCGATAAGCGAGAGGGCCGGGATGAACCCGGCCCTCTCTCGTTCTTCGCGGCCTGGCGCCGGCGCGGCCGCTGCGCGCGGCTTCGCTGCTTGCTTAAGCGAGAGGGCCGGGATGAACCCGGCCCTCTCTCCAACTTCGCGGCCTGGCGGCCGCTGCGCGCAGCTTCGCTGCTTGCTAGCGAGCCTTCGCCGCTGCGACAGCCGCGGCCGAGTCGATCGCCTCCTGCGAGGGAAGCTCGTCGCTCGGCTCACGCCACCGGAACGGCCGGCCGTGCTGGCGCTGAGCGACGATGTAGCCGAGGACGCCCGCTGCGAGCGAGCCGACGGCCACGCCGATCATCTCGGGCAGCTTGGCCCAGGCATCGGTGAAGTCCGCGTTCCAGAGGTACCCGGTGTAGTCCATGAACGCGAGTCCGAAGACGATGAACAACAGGTTTGCGATGGCAAAGAAGCCTGCCGCGACCATCCACGGCCTCGCCAGCCTGATCGGTCTCGGCCAGTTCGGCCTGTCCTTGCGAAGGAGCAGGACACCCGAGAGGGCGAGCACGTGCGAGAACATGTAGCCGAAGTTGCCCGCCGCGAGGATGAAGAAGATGTTTCCGAAGTAGAGGATGAGGAAGATGTTCAGCAGCATGTCCACGGTCATCGCGCGGGCCGGGACGTGGTGCTTGTTCAGCACCCCGAGCTGCTTGATCGTCATCTTCTCCTCGGCCAGCGCGTAGAGCGCTCTCGAGCCGTCCATCGTCGCGGTGTTCATCGACAGGAGCAGCCCTCCGCAGAGGCAGACCGTGAGGAACGTGCCGAATCCCTCTCCGGCGATCGTCCGGAGCACCTCGACGAGGTACGGGACGCCGTATGGATCGGCGAGGATCCCGTCGTACCCGATCGTCCCGAGTACGGCGATGGGCAGGAGGCACGCAAGCAGCACGTTGATGCCGCCCGTCCAGGCCAGGGCCTTGCGGGTGTCGTTTCGAGTGTCCTTGTACTCCGGCGCGAACGTGGCCGCCGCTTCGGGGCCGTAGGTCGACCACCCGATGATGTAGAGCCAGACCATCACGAGCGCGAACTGGTAGAAGCCGGTCCCCGGATCGCCATACACCGTAGGCGTCTCCGCGAGCAGGTTCGAGTCGATCTGGTGATTCGAGAAGTCGCCGGTGATGAAGGCGCCGATCGCGATGGTGCCGACGGGCAGGATCATCAGGGCGCCGACGACGTAGCTGAACCACACAGCCGGGCGCATCCCCCGGACGTTGAAGATGTAGCAGAGGAGGATGCACATCACTCCGATCAGCGCCGCCCAGGTGATCGGCTGGGTGACGATCGGCGCGTCGAACGACGTCGTCGCGAAGTAGCCCTCGCCGCCGAACGCCGTGAGCAGGAGCAGGCCCACGAAGAGGCCGTAGACGGCGAGCACGCTCGACCAGGCGAACCAGTAGCCGAAGACGGCGATCGGTCCGGCCAGCGAGAAGTACTTGCGCCAACCTTCTCGGGCGTACACGGAGAGACCGCCCGGCTTGTCCGGGAACATGGCGGCGGGCTCGCAGTACACGTATGCCTGCAGGGCACCGATGACCGCCGAGATGATCCAGACGATCGCCGCCCAGATACCGCCGAGCGCCAGGATCGAGAAGGCGAGCCCGACGAGCAGGAAACCTGGGTTCGCCATGCCGATGACGACCCCGTCCCACCAGCGCATAGTCTTGAGTAGACGTCGTTCGTCTACCGCTACCTCAGCCATACACCCTCCTCTCGCACCGAAACCGCCGCTGTTTCATGCGTCACGAGATAAGACCGACGCCAGGCCGTCCTTGTTAGCGCCCAGATTCGCTGTCGCCGCATCCAGACCTCCACTCAGGATGGGCGACGGTACCACTCCGGGAAGACGACTTCAATCGGGTGCCGGGAACGCCGGTAGGGCAGAATCGCGAGGCCATGAGGATCGTCGTGCTGGGCGGAGCCGGGGAGGTCGGGGCAGCGATCTCGCGCGATCTCGCGGCCGCTCCGGAGGTCGACGAGCTCGTGATCGCCGATCTCGACTCGGCCCGGGCCGAGTCGCTGGCGGCTGAGGTCGGAGGGACGGCGTCCTCGACCGGGGTCGACCTGCGCGACCGAGCCGCCGGCCTGCGACTGCTCGCAGGCGCCGACCTGCTGATGAACTGCACGAGCTTCGCCTGGTTCGACGAGGTCCTCGGCCTCGCGCTCGAGGCGGGCGTCGACTACGCAGATCTGCTCTCGGAGCCGACCGCCGAGCAACGTGCGGCGGTTCGCGCCGCCGGGATCACCGCGGTCTCCGGCCTGGGCGCCACGCCCGGGCCTCTCGAACGTCCTCGTGCGCCATGCCGCGGACGAGCTCGGGGAGCTGGAGGAAGTCGCACATCTCGTGGGTGAGCTTCAGGACGATCGCGCCGGCGCCCGGGCTGCTCGACACGATCCTCTGGGAGCTGTCCGACAGCTGCCCGACGCGCCAGTACTTCCAGAACGGGCGGTACGTCCGGGCCGGCTTCATGGAGGGCTCCCGGCTCGTCGAGTTCGCGGAGCCGGTAGGGCGCCAGCGGGTCTACTACGTACCCCACACCGAGGTGACCACGCTGCCGAGGCGGTTCCCGGCGCTCCGCTTCTGCGCAGTGCGTGGCACCTGGCGCCCCGAGCTGATGGAAGACATGCGCGTGCTCAACAAGTACGGCCTGCTCGACGAGGCCGCGCTCGAGCACACGAAAGCCCGGATCTGGGAGCGCTTCGGAGGGCAGCGCGACATGTCGCCGTGGACGCTGTTCGTGAACGTCGAGGTGATCGGGTCGCGCGGCGGCACGGCCGTTCGACGGGTCTACGACGTCAGTCACCCGCTCGAGTGGGGCCAGGAGGGAACCGGCCGGATGACCGGCGTGTGCGCGGCCGTCGGCGCGCAGCTTCTCGCGCCGCCACGGACGGACGGAGACCGGCTTCGTCGACCCCGAGGCCTACTACGACCCGGCCGAGTTCCTCGACGAGCTCGCGCGGGCGTGGAAGCGTCGACGTGACCTGGAGCGACGCTCAGGTCGCGGACGCCGCAGTCGAGCGTTAGGAGGACAGCGATGTCCGAGAGCGTGTCGAGTGACGTGGTCGTCATCGGGGCTGGGATCGCCGGCCTCACCGCTGCCCGCGACCTTCGCAAGGCCGGTCTCTCGGTGGTCGTTCTCGAGGCGCGCGACCGTCTCGGCGGGCGGACCTGGTACCGGCCGTTCGCCGGAACCGACCAGCACGTCGAGATCGGCGGAACGTGGTTCGTCGAGCGCTACCAGCCGCACATCGCGGCCGAGATCGAGCGCTACGGCCTCGCCGTCGTCGCAGAGCCCACCGGGCCGCGCCTTCCGGTCGGGGGTTGCCGGGGAGCTGCTGACCGGGTACGCGCCGGTGCCGCTCGACGACGCCATGGATTTCGAGCGAGGCCTCTACGAGGTCATTCACGCCGCCCGCCGCATCGAGTTCGGCGCCGCTCTTGACACGCAGCCGCTCGCAGACCTCGACGTCTCGTTCACCGCGTTCCTCGAGCCGCTCCGCCTCGGCCGCTCCACGCAGGAGTACCTGTCCGCCTGGGCCGGCTTCTTCTTCGGGTGCCATCCGTCCGAGGTGTCGGCGCTCCACGTCCTCTCGTGGGTCGCCGGATTCGAGAACAGCGCCTGGGCGTGGTATGCGGCGATCACGGACAAGTTCGGAAAGGGAACGACGAGCTTCGTCGACGCGCTCGCCGAGGACGGCAGCGCCGAGATCCACCTCTCGACGCCCGTCGCCCGCATCGAGCACGACGCCGACGGCGTGGCGGTGACTACGCGGAGCGGCGCGGCAGTTCAGCGCCGCAGCTGCCGTCGTGGCAGCGCCGCTCAACACGTGGCGGCGACATCGAGTTCGGCCCCGAGCTGAGCGGGCCCAGGCGCGAGGCGTCCGCGGAGGGCCAGACGGGGCACTCGACCAAGGTCTGGGCGCTCGTCGAGAACGCGCCGGACCATGTCGTCGGCGTCGGCTGGGGCGGCGGCCTGAACTGGCTCTCGACCGAGTTCGTCCGTCCCGAGGGAAGCCTCCTCGTCGGCTTCGGCACCGGGCCCGAGATGCTCGACGTCACGAGCTCCGACGACATCCGCCGGGCGATCGAGCAGTTCGTGCCGGACGCCCGGGTGCGTCGCGACCGACGCGCACGACTGGAACGCCGACGAGTTCTCGCGCGGGCACGTGGATGGCGTACCGCCCGGGCCAGCTGATGCGCTTCCACTCCGCGTTCCAGGAGACCGAGGGGCGGCTTGCGTTCGCGGGATCGGACCTCGCGCTCGGCTGGGCGGGCTGGATGGACGGCGCCGTCGAGACCGGGGCCGCGCGGCCGCAGTCCAGGCGTCGCGCCATCGCCGCCGGCAGCGTGAGCGGCAGCGCGCCCCGTGCGGGCGATCGTCTACGGGGTCGGCGCGATGGGGTCGATCATGGCGCGGCTCATGCTGGACAAGGGCGTGCGAGATCGTCGGCGCGATCGCCCGCAGCCCGGAGAAGGTCGGGCGCGACCTCGGCGAGGTCGCCGGCCTCGGCCGCGAGACGGGGATCGTCGTCGAGGCGGATGCTGGTCGTGCGCTCGAGGCAGGAGCCGACGTCGCGCTCGTCGCCGCGGCCAGCTACCTCTCGGTGATGGCCGACCACTTCCGGCTCTGTCTCGAGCACGGCTGCAACGTCGCTCACGATCGAGGAGGAGACGGTGTGGCCCGTGGGGGACCGCGCCGGAGCTGGCAGCCGAGCTCGACCGGATCGGCAAGGCGCACGGCGCGACCCTCGCAGCATCGGGTGCCCAGGACGTGTTCTGGCTCAACCTCGTCGCGACGCTGATGGGTGCGGCGCATCGCATCGACTCGGTCGAGGGTCGATGCACCTGGAACGCCGACGACTACGGCCCCGAGGTCGCGGCGCACGTCCACCTGGGCGAGAGCCGCGAGGCGTTCGACCGGCACCTCGCCGAGCACGGCTGGCCGGACTTCGTCGTGCGCGTCGAACCTCGAGGCGCTCGTCGCCGCCGCGGGGCTGACCGGCGCAACGGTCGCGTCCTCCGTCACTCCGGCCGTCGGCCGAGGCGGACACCTGGTCGGCGAGCCTCGGCGCGACCGTGCCGGCGGGCGCCGTGCTCGGCGTCGTCGATGCGGTCACGATCGAGACGCGCGGAGGGCCCGGCGTTCTCCTTCGAGATGGCCGGCCGCGTCTACGCCGAGGGCGAGGTGGACACGAACGAGTGGGTCGTGCACGGCGAGCCGGAGCTCCGTCTCTTCAACGATGCCGTGCCGACGCGCCTCATCACCTGCACCTCGATGGTCAACCGGATCCCGGACGTGATCGCCGCCCCGCCGGGCCTCGTGACGCTCGACCGGCTCCCGCGGCCGAGCTACCGGCACGGGGCGCTCACCATCGACATCGTGTAGGGCCGGACTGTCCGGCCCAGGCTCAGGATCGTTGGCGACCGGGCCGGACAGGTCCGGCCCCTACACCTGGGTCATCGCGCCGCAGCGTCCAGCGGAGCGGGTTCGTCGCGATGTATTCACGCAGGGCGTTCAGCTCCGACTCGGTTCGGATGATCCGGTCGTGATAGCCGCGCTGCCAGAGCGTCCGTCCGGCCCGACGGCTGGCCTGGGCCTTGAAGGCGCCCACGACATCTCGTAGGGGCCGGACCTGTCCGGCCCGGTCGTTCGGCCGGACCTGTCCGGCCCGGTCGCCGGCGAAGCAGGATGACGTGTACGTGGTCGGGCATGACCACATGCGTATCGAGCTCCCAGCCCGGGTGGTGACTCGAGATGCTGCGCACGGCCTCGTCGACGAGGCGTCCAATCGGGCTCAGCTCCACCCAGTCTGCGACCACACGTCCGAAGGTGCGAGCCCGATCGTGGGTGCAGACCGTCACCAGATAGGCCCCGTCGGAGGCGTAGTCATATCCGGGGAGACGGATCGGTCGGCGCCTGGTCACTCCTCCAATTCTGGCCCGCGGCGTGTCACGGGACCGAACGGAAAGACGAACGATTCCGAGGGCCGGACAGATCCGTGAGGGCCGGACAGGGTCCGGCCCCTACATCCGAACTCCGCGAACCTGGATCCGGCCCGGGTCGCCGGCGATCGATTCGGCGCCTGCCCGCCTACGCAGGAACCTTCTGGAGCCCGGCGCGCTGGATCAGGCGGTCGGTGCAGCGCAGCGAGTTGGCGCAGATCGTCGCGGTCGGCGCCATCGGCCCGGAGGTGGTGAACACGGCTCCGTCCAGGACGTAGAGGTTCGGCACGTCGTGCGCCTGGCACCAGCGGTCGACGACCGACGTCGCCGGGTCGTCGCCCATGCGGGCGGTGCCGAGCAGGTGCCAGCCCCACTGCGACCAGTCGGCCTCCATCGTGTCGATCGCGCCCGCCGCCTCGGTGCGCCTCGTGCGCGCGGTCGAGCTGGAAGCGGAGGTTCGCGCGCATCTCGTCGTCGATCGTCGAACGTGACCTTCGGCGCCGGGATCCCGTCCGAGTCGGTCAGCGCTGGGGTCGAGCGTGATCGTGTTGTGCTCGTGCGGCAGGTCCTCGATGCCGATGCCCCAGTCGAACGCGTGCCCGAGCGTGCGCTCACGAGGTCGTGCACTGCCGGGCCCCAGCGCTCGTCGAACGGCCGGTCGTCGTAGCGAAAGAGCGAGAACAGCGGCCCGCCGAGCGGCATGACGTCCCACTGCGCCCCGCGGCGGAACCCGCGCGACTCGTCGTTGTCCGCGAACTGGAGCGAGAGGAGCTGCGTGCCCCAGGGGCCGAGCCAGGTCTCGAGGTCCTCCTCGTAGATGCCGAGCACGCTCATGTACGGGTGAAGCATCAGCCGCTTGCCGACGAGGCCCGAAGAGTTCGCGAGGCCGTCCGGGGAGCTGGCTCGAAGCCGAGAGCAGGAGCAGGCGTGCCGTGCCGACGCCGTTGCCCGCCGACGATGACGACGTCGGCCTCCTGCCGCTGCTCCTGCCCCTTGCGATCGATGTAGATCGCGCCGGTGGCGAGGCCTGGCCGTTCGTCGGTGATCTCCCGGACCCGCGCGCCGGTGATCACCTTCGCGCCGTGCTCGAGCGCCGTCGGCCACATCGTCGTGTCGGTCGAGCTCTTCGCGCCCTTCGGGCAGCCCCACATGCAGGTGCCGGTCCGCTCGCAGGCGGCGAGGTTCCCGACCGCCTCCGAGCGGATCGCGTGGGCCGCGGGCCACCAGTGCCAGCCGAGCGCGTTCATGCCCTCCGCCGCCTTGCGTCCGAGCGGGCCGATCGGGAGCGGCGGCAGCGCCGGCGCCGGCCCCGCCGGGTACGACGGATCGCCGGACATGCCCGAGATCTGCATGTCCTGGTCGATCCGCTCGTAGTAGGGCTTCATCTCCTCGTAGGAGATCGGCCAGTCGTCGGCGCAGCCGTCGAGCGAGCGCAGCCTGAAGTCCTGCGGCCGCATGCGCACCCACTGGGCGCAGAAGTGGATGGTCGAGCCGCCGACGGCGTTGTACATGACGGGCGTGATCGGCGACTCCGAGATCTCGAGCGGGTAGTCGGCCGGCTGGCGGCGGACGTTCGGGTCGGGGCTCCACTGCGCCTCGGAGACGAGCTCGAACTCGAGCTTGTCGCCCGGGAACTCGGACGGGTTCGCCCAGTCGCCCTGCTCGAGGCAGACGACGCGGAACCCGGCCTCGGCCAGGTAGCGCGCGGCGACCGAGCCGCCGGCGCCGGCTCCGATGACGAGCACGTCCGGCGCGGTCGGCGCTGCGCGACAGCGTGAACGGTAGCGGCGTCGACCTTGCCGTTCGGCGAGAGACGCGGGGGCGGCTGCCTGGTGGACTCGGCGCCGCGCTCGATCACCGGGTCGAGCAGGCCGTCGCGGAGGTCGTACTCGGCCTCGTCGGGGAACGGCGGCCGCTTGCCCTGGCCCGGGAAGCCGATGCGCTTCCGCACCTTGAGGTTCATGTAGTAGGCGCCCGAGACGATCGTCGCGAGCGCGCGGAACCCGTCCGGCTCGTCGGCGTGGAGGCGCCGGGCCTCGGCCTCGGGGTCGCGCCCGGCGGCCTCGTCGAGCACGCGCGCGAGCGTCTGGACCGAGGTCGGGGCGGGCCGCGAGCGCCCGCTCCAGCCACTTGCCGTTCGGGTCGGCCTCGCTCGCCGGACAGCTGGCCGTCGGCCGCCGGGATGAGCACGTCGGCGAGCGCGGCGAGCGTCGCGCGCTGCGTCTCCGTCATCGTCGTCTCTGCGGGAGCGCTCACGCCGGTACCTCCTCGTCCGGGCCGGGCACGGCCGGCCCTATGTCCTTCCTGGAGCGTTCTAGGAGCGGGGTCGCTTCTTCTCGGTGTCGTAGATCGGGAGCGGAGCGACCGTGGCCGGCGCTGTTCCCATCGCCGACCGCGACCTCGACCTGCTCGCCGACGCGTCGCGAGGTCCGAGCGGACGACGGCCAGTCCGATCACCTTGCCGAGGGTCGGGCTCTCGCAGGGGCTCGTCAGCGTGCCGACCGCCTCGCCGTCCTTCGTCACGGCGGCGCCGTACTCGGGGACGGCGCCGTCGACGACGAGCGTCACGAAACGGTTCGGCAGGATCGAGCCGACTCCGCCTGCAGCGCCGCCTTCCCGCAGAAGTCGGGGCCGTCGAACCGGATCATCTTGTCGAGGCCCATGTCGTACGGGCTCGTCTCGTGCTGGAAGTAGTCGTAGCCGATGAAGATCAGGGCGGACTCGATCCTGATCGTCTCGACGGCAGCGAGGCCGTACGGGCGCGCGCCGGCGCCGGTGACGGCCGCCCAGAGCTGCTCGGCGCCGTCCGGGGAGCAGAAGAGCTCGTAGCCGAGCTCGCCGGAGTACCCGGTGCGGGAGACCCAGCACGGCACGCCGCCGACGTCGACCTGCTCCGGGCAAGAAGCGGAAGTACCGGAGACTCGAGACGTCGGCCTCGGTCAGGCCCTGGAGGAGCTCGCGCGAGCGCGGGCCGTTGAGGCCGAGCTGGGGGCTCTCCTTCGTCGTCGGTGTGATCTCGACCTCGAGGCCGTCGACGACCGCCGTGAAGTGGTCGAGATCGGAGTCGAGCGCCGTGACGACGATGCACTGGTCGTCGGCCATCTTGAAGACCGTGCCGTCGCCGACCATCTTGCCGTTCTCGTCGCAGAACGGCGCGTACCGGACCTGGCCGGTCTCGAGCCCGAGCATGTCGTTCGTGAAGACCCGGTCGGCTGCGCCGGAGCGCGTCCGGGCCCTGGAAGTACCACTTCCGAAGCGGCGAGGCGTCCCAGACGCCGACGTCGGTTCGGATCGCGTTGTGCTCGGCGACGGCGTCGCCGAACGTGCTCGGCCAGTACCAGCCCTCCCAGTCCATGAGCTCGCCGCCCTGCTCGCGCTGGGGTCGATCGAATGCAGTGCGGATGATGTCGTCAGTCATACCGGGCTTGTATCAGGCCCGCCTGTCCGGTTCAAGCGCGATGGTGAGAGCGGCGGTCGTAGCCCAGCCCTGCGGAGATGCGCGCCGCCTGTTCGAGGAGCGGGCCGATCGCCGTCTCCATCGCGGTGGCGTCGAACCGGCCGGCCGGCCCCTGGATGCCGAGGATCGTGATCAGCTCGCCACGGCTGCCCCGGACGGGTGCAGCAATGGCGTTCAGGTCCTCCTCGCGTTCGCCGGTCACCTGCGCCCAGCCACGCTCCTTCGCCTGGACGATCTCCGCGGTCAGCCGCGTCCGGTCGGTGATCGTGTTGGGCGTGAAGACTTCGAGCGGGCCGTCTGGGAGCTCGCCGCCGAACGCGAGATAGACCTTGCCGACGGCCGTGGCGTGCGCGACGCTCGGCCGGCCGAGCCGAGCGACGCTCTGCACGGACGCCGGGCTCTGAACGAAGTCGACGGTAATCGCCTGGTGCTCGCCGGGCGCCGACAGCGTCACGGTCTCTCCCGTCGCCTCGGAAAGGGCGACGAGATGGGGACGCGCGATCTCGCGGAGGTCGAGGCGGGCGAGGACGGAGTTGCCGAAGTGCAGAAGCCGGAGCCCCAGCCGGTAGCGTCCAGTGTCGGCGTCGTGGTCGACGAGCCCCGCCTCGGCGAGCGTGGAGAGCAGCCGGGAGACGGTGCTCGCGTTGATGCCCGTGCGCCGCGCGATCTCGTTCGTCCCGAGCTCGGGCTCGCCGTCGGCGAGCGCGTCGAGCACGGCCACCGCCCGCTGAACGGCGGCGACGTGGCGAATGGCTGGCTGACCGGTGCGGGGCATGGTACGGTGGAGCCATCAATTTTGACACGGCATTGCCGAGGAGGCAATAAACAAATGACGCTTCCCGCATCCTCGCCCTACGTCGTCGTCGGCGCCGGCATCCACGGCCTGTCGACCGGCTACCACCTCGCCAAGGAGCTCAAGGCCCGCGGTCTCGGCTCGGGTGCCGACATCGTCGTGCTCGAGAAATCGGAGCCGGGCGCGGGCGCCTCGGGCATCGCGTGCGGGGTCGTCCGGAACAACTACTACCAGCCCGCGATGGCCGAGCTCATGCAGGCGTGCGTGGAGGTCTGGGAGTCCGACCCGGTCGCGTACCACTACAACCCCGTCGGATACATGGCGCTCGGCCCGTCCGTGCAGGACAGCGATCTCGCCGAGACCCACGAGCGGCAGCAGCGGATCGGCTATCGGTCGACCCTCGTGACCGGCGAGGGCGAGGTCGACGCCTACATGAAGGATCTCTTTCCGGACTGGCGGGCGAAGGGCGTCACGACGCTCCTTCACGAGCACCAGGGCGGATTCGCCTTCAACAAGGACTCCGTGATGGGCCTCGTCGGCAAGTGCCGCTCCGAGGGCGTGCAGATCCTGACAGGCGTCGAGGTCAAGGCGTTCGAGTTCGACACGGACGAGTCGGTGCGCTCGGTCGTCACGAGCCAGGGGACGATCGCGGTCGGTGAGCAGCTGATCCTGGCACCGGGGCCGTGGGCCAAGCACGTCTGGTCGATGCTCGAGCTTCCGCCGCACGATCGACGTCCGCACGCCGACGGGCGAGGTGATCCCCGACCGTCCGATGTGGACGTACTGGAACCTCCAGGAAGGCGAGATCCAGGTCGATCCGCTCATGTTCGCGCTCGCCGACGGCGGCGCACCGCCGGTGATCCACCTCGACACGGATGCGCCGCTCTACACGGACGACGGGAAGCTCGTGACCGACGAGCTCTGGGGGATCTACTTCAAGCGCGACCGCCACGGTGTCCAGGGCGGCGCATCACCCCTCGTCGTAGACACGGAGTTCCAGCTCGACCCCTACCCTTCGACCACCGACGTCGACCCGGACTTCCCCGATATGTGGTGCGCGGCGCTCTCCCATGCCATGAGCCGCTTCGAGGGCAAGCGCTCCGTGTACAAGCGAGCCCGGTCGGGCGGGGTCGGCGCGTTCACGGCCGACAACTTCCCGGTCTTCGACTACATGAAGCCGAACGTCTACACGATCCTCGACTCGAACCACGGCTACAAGATGATCGGCGTCGGACGCGAGGTGGCGAAGGTGCTCGTCGGCGAGCACTCGAGCCTGCTCTACCCGTTCCGTTTCGAGCGCTTCGCGACCGGAGACCTCCACCCGGTCTCCCATTCGCCGTACCCCTGGTCGTAGGACGCTGCGGGTTAAGGCGGCGCTCCCTCGGGGATCTCGCGGATGGTCGGCTCGAGGAGGCCGAGCCGGCGCGCGAGCCAGGGCTTCGTCGAGGCCTGGAGCGTCAGCGTGACGATGATCGCGAGCGCGACGCAGACGACGACCAGTTCGGCGCCCTCGATGTCACGGGCGAGGATGATCCCGGCGAGCGCAGCCGGAACGACGCCGGTCTCACGCGTCCAGCCGATGAAGATCGTCTCGGACCGCGTCCAGCCCCTCGCCGGTCGGGCAGGAGGCGAAGCAGCAACGCGATCGGGCGGGCGACGAAGATCAGCACCGCGAGGACGCCGAGCGCCGGCAGCCAGTTGTCGGCGATCGCCTGCCAGGGCAGGTTGGCGCCGAGCGTGATGAAGACGAGCGATCACCATGACGTCGGCGACGTTCGCCGACGAATGCGCGCATGTCGCGCTCGTGCGTGCGAATGCATGCCGAGGCGGAGGATGTCCATGTTGCCGACGATCAGTCCGGCGATGAACGACGCCGAGGTAGCCGCTTCCTCCGGCCGAGTCGAGCGAGAAGAAGGTCGCGGCGACGACCATCAGGACCGCGACCGCCGCGGACTCGCGCCAGATCCCGACCCGCCGGCTCGAGACGACGAGCGAGAGGACGACGCCGAAACCGATCCCGAGCGCGGTCGAGATGCCGAGCTCCTTCAGGAAGTCGAGCACCGGGGTCAGCGATCGAGTTGTCCCCGGTCGCGACGATTCCCGCGAACGTCAGCGCGAGCACCGCGCCCGATCGGGTCGTTGAAGCGCCGACTCGGCGATGATCGTCTGAGAGACCTTCGGCCGGATGCCGCATGCGCTCGAAGAGCGGGATCAGGATCGCGGGGTCGGTCGGCGCGAGCACGGCTCCGATCAGGAGCCCGACCTCGATCGGGACGTCGAAGCAGCGCCGACGCGGCGAGCCCGACGATCGACGGCGGTGATGATCACGCCGGGGATCACGAGCATGCCCGAGCCCGACCGCGACGCGGCTGAGGATGCGTGCCGAGAGCTCGCAGGCCGCCGTGGAAGAGGATGAACGACGACGCCGAGCGTCAGCAGAACCTGGACGCGGCGTCGAGTCGAGCGGGACGTCGATCCAGCCCGTGACCGACGGGCCGAGGATCGCTCCGGCGGCGACCAGTAGCGAACATCACCGGCAGGCGGAGGAGGCTCGCGATGGGCTGGACGATCAGCCCGGCGACGAGCATCAGCGCGAGGGTGAGGATGACCTCTTTCGTTTCCTCCACGGAGGGGGATTCTGAACTTCGGCACGGAGGTCGGCGATCGGGCAAGGTTGCGCGTGCGGCTCGCGTTACCGCACCATGCCCCTCACCGTGTTACTCGTCTTTCTGCTCCGGAACGCGCCGGGCGCGCTCCTCGATCATGTTCCTGACGCTCGCGGTTGCCCTCTACCTCACCGTGATCGAGCTGCGGACGATGAACGTGCACTGGAAGTGGTGGGCGTGGTGGCTGTCGCTCGTCTTCCTCACCCACTTCATCGGCTACCTGATTCTCCGGGTCTACGTTGCCTACCGTCAGCGACACGGCGAGAACGTTTAGAGACCGCCCGCTCGGGCGGATCGCGATCCTCGCGCTCGTCCTGGTCGCCGCGCTCCTCGTGGCGCGCAGCTGCGGGAAGACGGAGACGAAGGTGAGCCAGGACGAGGCGATCGCGATCGCGAAGGAGGAGGTCGCCTTCGAGCCGAACAACGTCATGGTCCGCTTCTTGAAGCAAGGCTTGCGAGTCGAAGCCGTTCTGGGCAGTCTCGCTGTCGATGAAGCAGCCGGACGGTGCGCTCGATCCACTCGCGGTCGTGGTCGTCGACGCGACCACCGGCGAGGTGACCGAGATCCGCCGGTCAACGCACCCTGACGGCGTGGAGCTTTATGACATATCAATCGAGCAAAGGGTGTCGACGCTTGCCCCTTGGAGCCGTCCGACCGGGATCGTAGCCTTGCGCCCTAGCCAGGTTTAGCGTTGCTGCACGCTGTGGGGCGGACGGGGAGGTCTTGATGGACATGCTCGCGTCGGTGGTATCGCTGATCGGTCAGGTCGAGGAGCAGATCGGCCTCGACTCGCTCGTCCTCGGCGAGATCTTCTACTTCTTCACGGTCGTGATCATGTGGCTGATCCACGCCGGCTTCATGATGTACGAGGCCGGGGCGGCCAGACGCAAGAACATCATGTCGACCGCGATCAAGAACATCCTGACGATCGCGGTCGTCACGCCGACCTTCTACTACTTCGGCTGGTACATCTACGGCTGCTTCCAGCACGGCGGCCCGGCAGAGGGCCACGCCGGCCCGGCCGAGTTCCCGGCTTCTGCGGCGCGACGGCTCCCTGGTCGGATCAGGCGGGGCCGAACCTCGCGCGACCACATCAGCCTCGTCTTCTTCCTCGCGTTCCTGCTCTTCTCGTGGACGACGGCCTCGATCATGTCCGGTGCCCTGATCGAGCGCGTCAGGCTCTCCGCGTACCTGCTGCTCTCGGTGCTCCTCGGCTCGGCGGTCTGGATCATGGACGCCGCCTGGGGCTGGAGCGCCGGCGGCTGGCTGGTCACGAACTACGGCTTCCACGACTCGATCGCGTCGCTGGTCGTGCACGGCGTCGCCGGCGCGTTCACGCTCGGCGTGCTCTTGAACCTCGGCCCACGCATCGGCAAGTTCGACCGCGAGGGCAGAGCCAGGAGATTCAGACCCCACAACACGCACATGACGCTGTCGGGGTTGATGCTCATCTTCACGGGGTTCTACGGGTTCTACGCCGCCTGCCTCGTGATCACGTCGACTGCGTTCCCCGGCTGGCTCAACATCTACCTGAACCCGACCACGCTCGGCACGATCGGGATGGTGATCACCATCGGGTTCGCGGGCGGCTTCACCGGCGGCTGGTTCGCAAGCAAGGGAGATCCGTTCTGGACGCTGTCGGGCGGTCTCGCCGGCGTGATCACAGTGTCGGCCGGAGCCGACGTCTACCACCCGTCGCTCGCCTACCTCCTGGCGACCTTCGGCGGCATGCTCGCCGTCTACGTCGGCAACTACATCGAGAAGCGGCTCCGCGTCGACGATGCGGTCGGCGCGGTGGCCGTGCACGGCTTCTGCGGCTTCCTCGGCGTGTTCCTCGTCGGGATCTTCGCCGGCGGGTTCCCGACGGGAGTGAACAACATCCCGTCGTCGATGGGCGGGCAGCTGATGGGCATGCTCGCGTTCTTCCCGCTCGCGTTCCTGCCCGGCTTCATCTTCAGCTGGATCCTCAAGAAGATGAACCTGCTGCGCGTGCCGCCCGAGGTCGAGCTCGAGGGCCTCGACATGGCAGAGTTCCAGCAGGACTTCTATCCCGAGTTCGAGAAGCAGCCCGAGCACATCATCCTGCCGGACGGCCAGGAGGTCGAGGCCGAGCGCGATCCTGCTCGAGGGTTACGCAGACGTCACGAACGGCGGGTCGAGGCACCCGTACAGGGTCGTAAAGGAGTGATGCCGAGATGATCGACAGCTTCCCGTACGAGAGCTGGCTCAACGAGGCCGGCGACGGCTTCAACACGGACATCACCACGTTCTGGACGTTCGGCCCGGCGTACGGGGCCGACGGCGGCTCGCTCACCGGCACCTACGTCCTGACGGCGCTCGGCATGCTCGTCATGGTGGTCTCGCTGATCGCCTGGGTCTGGATGGAGAAGCGCAAGCTCGACCGGCAGGCTGCGTTCCTGCGCGGCGGCGGCCCGGGCCAGGCGAGCTAGGAGAGGAGAAGCGATGCCACGCGAGAAGCAGATCGAGTTCCCGCCGAAGCAGAGCCCGGTCAAGTGGTTGACGCCCGTGCTCCTGCTCCTGGCCGTCGCCTGCATCGTGGCGACTATCATCATTCTCCTCGTTCACCCGAGCGGGGCCTTCATCGGCCCCTGGTAGACGGCGATCCAGTAGGAGGTAGCTCACCCGATGTCGACGCTGTATCTGATCTGCGGCCTCTGCGGCCACAAGCAGGCGAACGGGCTCCTGTCGCGTGCCCATTGGGGACACGTCGACACGGCGGCCGGCACGCTGCGCGCGTGCCCGCGCTGCAAGGCCGAGCACCGCGACTGGGCGAGCCGCCTCGGGGCCTCGGCGGAGAGGATCCTGCAGGGCCGCACGTTCACCGACGCGCAGGCCTCCGCGTACGCAGGGAGCTACGACAAGCCTTGAGCTCACGGCGAGGGGCCGGAGCAAGCCGGCCCCTCGCTCTCACGCTGCCTGTAAGCCGGCCGCGCGGATCGTGTTCCTGAGCAGCCACACGTCGGTGACCGGTCCGACGCCGCCGGGAACAGGTGTGATCGCCGCGGCCTTCGCGGCCACGCTCTCGTAGTCGAGGTCGCCGACGAGGCGTGTCTTTCCCGTTTCCGGATCTGCGATCGGGTTGATGCCGACGTCGACGGCGATCACGCCCTCCTTGACCATCTCCGCGCCGACGAGGCCGGGGACGCCGGCCGCGACGACGAGGATGTCCGCGCGGCGTGTGTGCTCCTCGAGCCTTCCCGCCTGCGACGTGTACTGGTGGCAGGACGAGACCGTGGCGTTCCGCGCGAGCCCGAGCCACATGGCCGGCTTGCCGACGTTGTTCGAGCGCCCGACGAGAACGAGCTCGAGCCCGTTGTAGAACGTGCTCGGCCTCCCGCCGCACTCCTCGACGTACCGGTCGAGGAGGTAGAAGGCAGACGCCGGCGTGGAAGGCGTGAATCTCGGCTGGCCGAGCGCCAGCAGCCCGGCGTTCTCCGGGTGGAGCGCCTCGATGTCCTTCAGCGGGTTGAGCGTGCGGTAGACCTGCGCCTCGGAAACCTGCCGCGGGATCGGCCGCAGGATGAGGATTCCGCTCACGCGGGGATCGGCGTTGAGCTTGCCGACCAGGGCGAGCATATCCGCCTCCTCGACGTCGCCCGGCAGCGTTTCCGAGACGTAGCGGCAGCCGAGCTCCTCGGCGATGCGCCGGAGGCGGCGCTCGTAGGCGTGGGCGGCGTAGTCGTCGCCGGTCAGGATCGTCGCGAGGCCGGGTTTCACCCGTTCCCGGGCGAGGGCCGCCAGCTCGAGCTCCGCCTTCTCGCGCAGCTCGCCGGCGAGCCGGGTTCCGTCGATCACGACCGCCATGTCGGGCGGAATATACGCCCGCCGCACCAGCCGGGCCGGACGGTCCGGTACACCTGGGATGGCCGCACGGCGACGTAGGGCCGGACCTGTCCGGCCCCTGGACGCCGCGGCAGCCCTCAGAACAGGCCGAGCGTCGTCCCGTCGGCGTCGATGTCGACGTTGTGGAAGGCGGGAGTCACGCCGTAGCCCGGGCATCGTCTGCATGTCGCCGCAGAGGGCGACGATCCAGCCGGCGCCCGTGTAGGCGCGTAGGTCGCGCACCGGCAGGGTGAAGTCGGTCGGGGCGTTCAGGAGCTCCGGATCGTGGGACAACGACAGGTGCGACTTGGCCATGCAGATCGGCACCCGGTCGAGGCCGTCCTTCGTGTAGCGCTCGATCTTCTGGAGCGCGGCGGGGAGGAAGTTCACGCCCTTCGCCTTGTAGACGCGGGTCGCGATCGTCTCGATCTTCTCTGCGATCGGCGCGTCGAGGTCGTAGAGGTAGTGGAAGTCGTTCGGCTGCTCGACCGCGGCGACGACCGCCTCCGCGAGCGCCGTTGCTCCCTCACCGCCCTTCGCGTACGCCTCGTTCAGCTCGGCGCCGTGTGCTCCGAAGTCGAGCGCGAGTCGCCGGACGAAATCGCACTCCTCGTCCGTGTCCTCGGGGCGACGGTTCACGGCGACGATGGGCTCGAGGCCGAACTCGCGCACGATCCCGATGTGACGCTCGAGATTCGCGGCGCCGCGCTCGACGGCGTCGAGGCCGCCGTCGGGATCCTCGCCGTGATGCTTGAGCGCCCGCACCGTGGTCACGACGACGACCGCGCCGGGACGGAGGTTGCCGAGCCGGCAGACGATGTGGAGGAACTTCTCCATCCCGAGGTCGGAGGCGAACCCTCCCTCGGTGATGACGATGTCACCGAGCTTGACCGCGACCTTGTCGGCGACGACGGACGAGTGTTCCGTGCGCGATGTTCCCGAACGGGCCGCAGTGCATGAAGCACGCCTGGCCTTCGAGCGTCTGGATCAGGTTCGGCTTCAGCGACCTCCTTCAGGAGCACCGTCATGGCGCCGGCGACCTTCAGCTGGTCGGCGACCACGGGCTCGCCCTCGTATGTGTAGCCGACAGTGATCGCGCCGAGCCGCCGGCGCAGATCGTGGAGGTCGTTCGCGACGGCGCACGATCGCCATCACCTCGGAGGCGGCCGTGATGTCGAAGCCCGTCTCGCGCGGGTAGCCGTTCGCGCGACCGCCGAGCCCGACGACGATCTGCCGCAGAGCGACGGTCGTTCACGTCGAGGCAGCGGCGCCAGTCGATGGTGAGCGGGTCGATGCCGAGCTTGTTGCCGTGCAGGATGTGCGCCTCGAGCGCTGCGGCGAGCAGGTTGTTCGCGGCGCCGATCGCATGGATGTCGCCGGTGAAGTGGAGGTTCAGGTCCTCCATCGGGACGACCTGGGCGTAGCCACCGCCGGCGGCGCCGCCCTTGATCCCGAAGACGGGGCCGAGCGAGGGCTCGCGCAGGCAGAGGACCGGTTTCCTGCCGATCTTGCCGAGGCCCTGCGTGAGCGAGACCGACGTGGTCGTCTTCCCTCGCCCGCCTTCGTCGGCGTGATCGCCGTGACGCAGACGATCGGCGCCTCGTGCCTCCCCGCGAGGCGGTCGAGGACGGAGAGGTCGACCTTTGCCTTGTACTTCCCGTAGAGGTCGTACTCGTCGGGCTCGAGGCCGTAGCGCTCCGCGATGTCCGCGATCGGCTCGAGCGTGTGCGCCTGGGCGATATCGAGGTTCGAAGGGACCTTCGTGGCCATGACGTCCTCCTAGTGGGTCACCGAGGCGGCGGCGGCCTCGGAGACGAGCGTGTCGGTGTAGAAGCGGTCGAGCCTGAACGGCTCGATCAGCGCGGGTGTCCTTCTCGTGGCGACGAGCTCCGCGATCGTCGTGCCGACGATCGGTGTCGCCTTGAAGCCGTAGGTTCCCCAGCCGCAGTCGATGACGAAGCCGTCGACCTCGGTGACCCCGAGGATCGGGCTGAAGTCGGGGGTCATGTCGCAGAGGCCCGTCCACTGGCGGAGGATGCGCGTGCCCGCGAGCTGCGGGAAGAGCTCGAGCATGTGGGTCGCGAGCTCCTCGACGAACCCGAGCGTCCCGTCGAACGAGAACGTGGGGTAGGGCTCGACGCCCGAGCCCATCAGGAACTCCCCGCGGTCGGTCTGCGAGATGTAGATGTGGAGCTGGCCGGAGACGATGATCACGTCGAGGAACGGCTTGACCGGCTCGGTCACGCAGGCCTGGAGGATCGTCGTCCAGAGCGGCAGCTTGACGCCGGCCATGTCGGCGATCTGCGTCGACCAGCCGGCGGTGCAGGCGACGACGGTGCCGGCCGCGATCGGCCCGCGATTCGTCTGGACGCCGGTGACGCGGCCGTTCTCGACGTCGATCCCGGTCACCTCGACGCCCTGGTGGATCTCGGCGCCGCGGCGGTCGGCCGCGCGCGCGTAGCCCCAGACGACGGCGTCGTGCCGGATGATCCCGCCCGGTGGGTGGTAGAGCGCGCCGTAGATCGGGAACGTGCCGTCCAGGTGGATCTGCGGGCACAGCTCCTTGACCTCGTCGCGGCCGACGACGCGTGCAGTCGATGCCGAGAATCTGGTTCACCTCCGCCCGCTCGGTGGAGACGATCATGCCGCGGTCGGAGTGCGCGAGCGTCAGATGGCCGTGCTGCGAGAACATCGTGTTGAAGTTCAGGTCCTGCGAGAGCGACTCGTAGAGCTTCACGCTCTGCTCGTAGAACGCAGCGCCCTCGGGCGTGCGGTAGTTCGAGCGGATGATCGTCGTGTTGCGGCCCGACCCGCCGGCGCCGAGGTAGCTCTTCTCGAGGATCGCGACGTCGGTGATGCCGTGGTTCTTCGCCAGGTAGTAGGCCGTCGCGAGCCCGTGCGCGCCTCCTCCGACGATGACCACGTCGTAGCGGTTCTTGAGCGTGGCGCGCCGCCACATGCGCTTCTTGACGAAGATGTCCTTCACGGCCGTGCCCCCGGGATCGAGTCGACGCCGACCGGCCCGCCGCCGAACGGCTCGGCCGCGTCGACGGCCACCTCCCAGAGGTAGTGGCCGTACTCCTGCGGGAAGACGATCCAGAACGCGCCGTCTTGCTCGAGCACGTGCGCGGTGACGTGGGAGACGTCGCCGCTCGCCGGAAACGCAGGCAGGTGCGTCAGGCGGCGCATGACCGCTGCCGCCTCGGGGCCCGTGACGACGAGGATCGCGTACGCGCCCGTCACGTCGAGGACCGATGCGCCCACCTCCGCCAGGCGCGCACGAACGGCGGCAGCCTGGTTGGTGGGGCAGAGCACGATCGCCTTGTCGGCGGCGATGCGGTGCCAGACGGTGTCACCGACGACCGAGTCGGGCACCTTGCCGCTGACCTCGGTCTTCCCGAGGTGGGAGAGATCGCCGATGCCGACCGAGGCGAGGTGCTCCTGCTCGCCCGGGATCGAGACCGGGACGAGCCAGCCGTCGCGCTCGACGAACGTCGCGCCGGCGTCGCGCTGGCGGCGGCCCATGGGCGAGATGAGTGTCGGCGAGAAGCCCCCGTCGATGCGGGCTCGATCAGGCGAGATGAAGTCGAGCATGCTCACGAACGGAGGTTCGCGCCTTCGGGATCGAAGAACGGCTTCGTGCGCACGATCGCCTGCTCGATGGTGCCGTCGATGCGGACGTCGAAGGCAGTTCCCTCCTCGGACAGGTCGATCGGCACGACCGCCATCCCGATCACCTTCTGCAGGTGCTCGCTCCAGCGCACGCTCGTGATACGGCCCGCCGACTTTCCGTCGACCACGACCTGGCCGCCCTCGACCGGCATGCGGCCGTCCGGCTTCTCGAAGCCGACGAGCATCCACTGGAGCCCGCGCTCCTTCACGTGCTCGACTGCCCACTTGCCGACGAAGTCGTCCTTGTCGAGCTTGACGATCCAGGACATGGCCGCCTCGAGCGGGTTCGACTCGCCGTCCGTGTCCTGCCCGACGAGGATGTGCTGCTTCTCGAGGCGCAGGATCCGCTGCGGCTCGAGCCCGAACGGGGCCGCGTCCCACTCCTTGCCGTGCTCGAACAGGGTGTCCCACAGGTACTCGCCGTGACGGGCTCGGGAAGTGGATCTCGTACCCGAGCTCGCCGACGAACCCGATGCGGAGGATCAGGGCCGGCACACCCGCGACGTGGGCGTGCTTGGCGTCGAGGTACGTGAACGCCTCGTTCGAGACGTCGATGTCCGTGACGCGCTCCATGAGCTTGCGTGCATTCGGCCCCGCGACGTTGACTGCGGCCACCGCACCGGTCAGGTTGCTGCAGGCGACGTCCATGTGCCAGACCGCGTTCCACCACAGGAACCACTGGTAGACGCCGTCGGCGCCGGTCGACGTGGTCGTCACGTAGTACTCGTCCTCCGAGACCCGGCCGATCGTGCCGTCGTCGAAGATCCGGCCCCCGTCGCTGGTCAGGATTCCGTAGCGGATGCGGCCGACTTTCAGGTCGGAGAAGCGGTTCGGGTACAGCCGGTCGAGGAACGCGCCGGCGTCGGGGCCCTTGACGAGGATCTTTCCGAGCGTCGACACGTCGATGATGCCGATCGACTCGTGCACCCTGAGCGCCTCCGCCTGCGTATCCGCACCGTAGGAATGCGGCCGGCGCCAGGCGCCCGTCCAGAAGACGTTCGCGCCCATGTCCTTGTGCCGGTGGTGCATCGAGGTGCGCTTGGCCGGATCGTGCGGGCGCCCGGCCAGCAGCGCCATCGAGACGGGCGTCCACGGGGGCCGAGCCGTCGTCGTCCCGATCTCCTCCTCGGCCGTCCGGGTCTCCTTCGCGTAGACGCGGATCGAGTTCAGGTGGCAGAGCTTGCCCTGGCAGGGGCCCATCGTCACGGTGGTGTAGCGCTTCGCGAGCTGGATCGAGTCGTAGCCCTCCTCGATGGCGTACTTCAGGTCCTTCGCGGTCTGGTCCTCGCAGTAGCAGACGAAGGCCTTCTCCTTTCCCTCTCCCAACACCGGTGGCGGAGACGTCACGTCACCCAGCTCCCCGGCGGCGCACCCCACCACCGACATGCCGGCAGGCACGTCGGTGGGCACGAAGATGCCGCGATCGGCGTCGAACTCGACGGTCGCCCCTGCCCCGGCGAGGAGCTGGTAGGCGGGCTGCGGGCTCCCTGCCATGACCACGAGGTCACAGTCCACCGACTTGCCGTCGACGGTGATCTGCCGGACGTGACCCTTACGGCCCTTGACGCTGATCGACCGCGGCCGGCGCTCGCGAAAGTCGACGAGCTCGGCGATCGAGACACCGCCGCGCCGGAGGTCCTCGATCGCACCCAGCCCGCGGTCGTCGACGGCCAGGACGACGGCCCGCTCGCCTGGCTTGAGGGACCAGTAGTTGACGAGGCGGCGCACGGCCGACGGGAGCATGACGCCGACGAGGTCGTTTCCGGGGAAGACGAACGGCTGGTCGGTCGTGCCGGTGGCACCGACGACATGGCCGGCGCGGAAGCGGATCAGCACCCGGCCGTACTCGACCGGCACGAGC
This sequence comes from uncultured Thermoleophilia bacterium, assembly GCA_963797645.1. Classification (GTDB taxonomy): domain Bacteria; phylum Actinomycetota; class Thermoleophilia; order Gaiellales; family Gaiellaceae; genus CAWCQC01. Next base: position 451,285 of record CAWCQC010000017.1, read on the forward strand.
CCTCCCTCGTAGATCCCGATCGCACTCGCCGGCGAGAACACCTCGACACCCGCGTCGCGGGCACGCGCGACGAGCGCACGCGCCTGGGCGGCCCCGCCCGGCTCGGCGAGCAGGTCGCCGCCCGGCTCAGGGCCCTCGTCGACCAGGGCGACGCGCTCACCGCGCCCAGCGGCGTCGATCGCAGCTTCGAGGCCCGCACGGCCACCGCCGATCACGAGCGTCTCGACATGCCGGTGCTCGACGTCGTAGCGGTCCTCTCGCCCGCTTGCCGGATCGAGGGGTCCGAGGCCGGCGGCGCCACGGAGAAACTTCTCGTAGAGGGGCCAGAAGCGCCTCGGGCGGATGAACGTCTTGTAGTAGAAGCCGGGCGGCGTGAACCGCCCGGCGAACTTGTCGGTCACGGCCATCCAATCGCGCTCGAGCGAGCCGCGGACGTTCTGGCTGCGTACGGCCGTGTCCTCGCTGAGCGGCGTCGTGCAGACCCGGACGTTCGGGATCCCGTCGACCGTCATCAGGCAGTTCGGGCAATGCCCGGTGCAGCAGAGCAGGCCGCGGGGCCGGTGGTACTTGAAGCTGCGGGAGAAGATTCGCCGGCCGGCTGCGAAGAGCGCCGAGCCGATCGTGTCGCCCGCGAATCCGCGCACCGCCTGACCCTCGTAGAAGAACCGGATCTCGTGCGAGCGGTCGATCCGCTCGTGCGGCTGCGCCGCCAGGCGCATCAGGCCGGAACCTCGACCTTGACCACCTCGTTGGTCACCGTGTTCCGCTCGGCCAGGAACCACCGCTCGCACGCGCGATGGAACCACCATTCGCGGTGTACACCGGCGACGTTGTCGCGGAAGTAGACGTACGTCGTCAGCTCGCGCAGGGTCGGGTCGGACTTCGGCCTGCGCGTTACCTCACCCGAGCACCGAAACTCCTCCACCGGCCGCGGGCCGGTGTCGATGCAGTACGGGCATGTGAGGAGGAAGGACATGCGTTTATCGCCCCTGGGGCAACGGTATTGCCATTTTTACCAGGCGGGCGGAAGCGGCGCAACCGCCGGAGATGCGTTCGTAAGGCTCCCCGGCACCCGGGACTGACGACTCATGCGCTCCACGTTCTCCGCCGCTCTCGCGGCCGCCGCCTTCGTAGCCGGGCGTCGTCGTGAACTTGGTCTCGACCGGCGACGCGCGCTAGGAGGCCTTCTTCACGGCCTTGCTGATGAGGCGCGCGTAGGCGACCGCTCCGGCCGGCCTCAGGTGGATCCCGTCGTCGTAGAGCCACTCGGGATGGCGCGTCGCGTGCCAGTGCCAGTCGAGGAGCGTCGCGTTCTTCCACCGTTTCGCGCCCGCTCGGATCACGCTGTTTACGCCCTCCTCCCACGCACGGGGCTCCTTCACCGTGAGCACGATCGCCTGCTTCCTCTTCAGGGGCTTCATCAGCGCGTCGAACTGCTGCCTCGTGATCGGTCCGTTCGAGCCGAGGTGGATCACGACCACTTTCGGCAGGAGGCCCTGTGCACGCCTGCTCGCGAGGAGCGCCGCACCCATCGCGAACGAGCGGCTGACCGAGGCGTCGACCCGCAGGCCGCGCTTCTCGAGCTCGGCGCGGGCGCCGAGCATGACGGAGTCGCCGAGCGCGAATGCGCGCGCTGCCGCCGTGGCAGGGGTGGCGGGAGCGGCCACTGCCAGCACCGCGAGCCCGGTGAGCACTGCGAGTGCCTTACGCACGGGCCTCCTGCTTCCAGCTCGTCAGGTCGAACTTGGCCCGTAGCGCCGCGACGACGCGCCACGCGATACGGTCGCCGCCGGCGCGGTCGAAGTGAACGCCGTCGCCGGTGCGCACCTTCACGAGATCGCCGTCCTTGTCGGGCAGATACTCGGTGTAGCCGCCGTTCTCGTCCTGAAACAGCGCCCACGTGTCGACGTAGGCCGCTTCTCCCGGCCGCTCGCGTGCCTCGGAGCGATAGATGCGATTCAGGACCTCGAAGCGCTCCGACTGAACGTCGCTTCGCGTGATCGGCAGCCCGAGCCAGACGACGAAGACGCCTCGGGCCGCCATGTCGTCTATCAGCCCGCCGACCCGGCGGCGATACTCCCGGACCCAGCTCCCCGTCCCGAACGGGCCGATCTCGGCGGCTGCGGGGGCTCCGGTGAGCAGGTCGTGGTTGTCGTTGCCTCCGATCAGGAACACGAGCGCGTGGGGGCGGAGCCGCTCCACTTCGTTTCGGATGTGGGCGAACCAGTCGAAGACGTCCGGCCGCGAGAGCCCGGTGGAGACCCGGCCGTCCACGTCGGCGACCGGGCGCATCACCTTGCTCGAGTCCGCGAGGCGATACACCGCCCACCCGGGCGTGATGGCCAACGAATCGCCGGCGGCGAGGAGCCTGAGCTTGTGCTTCGGCGAGAACGCCTCCTTCGCCGTCGCCGGGCCGTCGCCGCCGTCGGCTGCTCCGGTCGCGGGCTCGTCAGTCGTCTTCCCGCCCTCCGTCTCGGCGCCTGTGGCCTCGTTACCGGCGGGCGGCTCAAAGGTGACGACGACATCGTCGCCCCCGGAGGTCTCACGTCCGAGCGCCGCGAGCAGCCCGTCCCGCGGCCGGTCGAGGCGCAGCGCCTGCGCGACGGCGACGAGGGGCCTCGTCAGGGCCATGCCGACGTCTCGCGTCCAGCCCTCGTTCTGGCGTGAGGCGGTGACGCGGACGCTTTCGGCGGTCAGGAGCGCTCCCACGAGGAGCGCAATGACGACCAGGACGACCGCCCTTCCGGCCGACATCTCGAGCGCGCCGCGGGCGCGGCGGCGCCGGCTGCGTCCAGAGCTCGTCTCCCGCGGAGCGGGGTCGGTCGTCTGCCTATCCTTCGTCATGGCGGGCTCGTCTCAGAACTGGAAGTAGATGAAGGGTGCCACGCCTTCCGGGCCGAGCACGTTGATACCGAGCAGCGCGGCGGCGAGCGCGAGCGCCTGAACGGCCAGCGACCTCTTGGCGTACCAGCCCATGATCGTGTCCCAGACGTGGCGCGGGACGTACTGGCAGCCGATGCCGATCGCGATCGCGGCCAGCACCGTGAACGAGACTGCCTCGACCGGCGCGGCCCAGCCGGTGAAGAGCCGTGCGATCACGTCACCGGCTGACCCGAACGAGTCAGCCCGAAAGAAGATCCAGAGGAAGGAGACGAAGTTGAACGTCGCCAGCCGGAGGAGGAATCGCCGGCGCGGCGTGTCCGGCGGCTCGGGAAGCCCGCGGTCGCGACGGCGATCGGCGAGCCAGTGCTCGGCGACGAGCGCGAGCCCGTGCATGCCGCCCCAGACGACGAACGTCCAGGAAGCCCCGTGCCAGAGCCCGCCGATCAGCATGACGAGCATCAGGTTGCGATACGTCTCAGCCCGCGAGCCGTGGTTCCCGCCGAGCGGGATGTAGAGGTAGTCGCGCAGCCAGCGCGAGAGCGTCATGTGCCAACGGCGCCAGAAGTCCCGCACGGAGAGCGCCGTGTACGGAGCGTCGAAGTTCGTCGGGAACTGGAAGCCGAGCAGCAGCGCGATGCCGATCGCGATGTTCGTGTAGCCCAGGAAGTCGGCGAAGATCTGGGCCGAGTAGCCGTACACGCCCACGAGCACGTCGAACGACGCGTACTGGCCGGGCGACGCGAAGACGGGATCGACGATGTCGGTCGCCAGCGAGTTCGCGATCACGACCTTCATGAACAGGCCGCTGGCGATGAGGAAGAAGGCTCGCGTCGCTGCGACGCGCCGTGGATCTCGAGGGGACTCGAGTTGCGGGATGAGCTCCGAGCCCCTGACGATCGGCCCCGCGACGAGGTGGGGGTAGAACGACAGGAACACGGCGAACTTCGAGAGTGAGGTGGGTGCCAGCGTGCCTCGATAGATGTCGATCACGTACGACAGCGCCATGAAGGTGTAGAAGGAGACGCCGACCGGCAAGGCTGTCGCGACGATCGGGAAGGCGCTCTCGAGCCCCAGCGTGGAGAGGACGTTCTGGGCCGAGCTGAGGAAGAAGCCGGCGTACTTCAGATAGGCGAGCGTTCCAAGGTTCGCGAGGACGGCGAGCCACAGGAGCGCCTTCCGGCGTCCCGGAGTGGTCGTGCGCTGAATCGCGACGGCGAACGCCTGGTTCACGAGCGTCGACCCGGCGAGCAGGAAGACGTAGCGCCACTCCCACCAGCCGTAGAAGACGTAGCTCGCGGCGATCGTGAACACCCGCCAGACCGGTTGCCGGGGCATCAGCGCCCACGACAGCGGCAGGGCGATCAGAAAGAAGACGGCGAAGGTCGCGGTCGGAAAGAGCACGGTTCAGCGTCGCACGTACTGCGGCCGGCGAGGCACGCGCGTCAGCTCCCGTCCGACGCGGGTTCGCTCGGCGAGGGACGCGCGTCACGCGGTCGGGCCGACATCGAGGTCGAGAAGCCCGGCGACCCGGACGAGCTCGGCCTCGGTGAGCGGGCCCTGATTCGTGTCGAGGAACATGACTGCTTGGACGTCGAAGTCGAGCGAGGCGGGCGGGCCGGCTGCCGACTCCCCAACCGCGGCGGCCGTTTCTTGCAGATAGCGATTGCCTGGCGTCGGGTCGGCCAGCGGGTCGAAGAACGCGGCGAAGTAAGGCCGCTCGAGTCCCCCGGGGAGCACGCTCGGCGCATCGTCGGAAAGCACGAGGCGAAGATCGGAGGACCCCGCCTCGTGCGTGTTCAGGCGGATCACGACCCAGGCGTTCGTCGACTGCGCAAGCTCGGTACGCTCGTCGGCGATCGTCGGATCGGCGAGGAGCTGCTGCATGTGCACGAGAGCCTGCACGGCGACCGCGACGAGCTCCTCGAGGTCGGAGGCGCGGCCGTCCGAGTGAAATGCCTCGTGTGCGAGAACGACCGACAACAGGGCGGGGCGTTCGTTTCGAAAGCGCGAGTCGATCACGATGCGCTGGCCGCCGCCGGTCTCCGTGATCGATTTCGCGATGGCGCCGTCCCCGACGGGCCCGAACTCGACGCGGGTGAAGCGCGGGCTGGACGCGTACCAGTCGACGGCGGGTGAGGCGACCGTTCCGAGGAGTGAGACGAGCGCCGCGCGCAGCGCCGGATCGGGGACGCGCTGCGCGAGGGCCGGATCCTCGAAGCGGCGTGCGGCTGCGTCGGCCAGCGACGGGTCGCGGGCGGCCGTTAGCGTCCGGGCCTCGCTCAGGAGCTCGCTGTCCGACGGGCGCGGCCCGCCGGCGGGCGGCAGCGCCTGTGCCTCGGGGTAGTACGGAGGCCCGACGACGTCCTCGTCGAGGAGGCGAACGGGCCCGTCTGCAAACAGGTCGCCGACCGGGGCCGCGAGCGTCTCGGACGGCGCCTGTCCCGGGCGTCGTGGCGGCGTCTTCCTGCGCCTGTGCGCCGCAGCCGGCGGCCAGGATGAGCGACACCACGAGGAGCGAGAAGCCGCGGCGCGACACCGAGCCAACTGTAGCGCTCGCCGGCACCTCCGAACGCGGGATGCATGCCGCCTGTCGCGCCTGCGACCATTGCAGGATGAGACGGCGTTACGCGGACGACTACCGCGGCTGGCCGGTCGCGCCCCGGACGAGGCAGCACCCCGTCCGCGGCTCGTTTCTCGATCCGAGGTCGGGGCTCGGATATCACCACGGCATCGACATCGCGGTCCGCGACGACCGGCCCGAACCGGGCGCGCCGCCCGGCCGTACGCATCGCGTGTACGCGATCGAGGGGGGCCGGGTCCGGCAGGCGCTCCGCGGCCTCGGGCCGTGGAAGGAGGGCGTCATCAGGCTCGGCCACTTCGGGTACGGACACGTCGATCCGGTCGTCGCTGAAGGCGATCAGGTCGAACCGGGCCAGATGATCGGGTGGACGACCGAGAAGGAGTGGCATGTCCATCTGAGCGAGTGGCATCTCCCGGGCGGCGACTGGGACCGACGCGTTCCGGTGAACCCGCTCGATCGGGCGGGGAAGCTTGCCCCGTACGCCGACACGGCGCCTCCGGTCATCCACGACATTCGTTTCACGACTCCTTCCGACCCGGGGTGGCGCGTCGGCAACGGCCGAGCGATCTTCAGGCGCGGCGGCTCGACGATCGAGCCCACGCGCCTGGCCGGGCTCGTCGACGTCCGTGCCCGGATCGAGGATCCGGTGTCGGTCAGAGGCTGGTTTCGTGACGTGCCCGTCCTCGAGACGGCGCACCACCCTGACCGCGTCAACGTGAAGCTCGTCCGGCTCGAGGACGGGAAGGTCGTCGTCGACCGCGAGGTCTTCAGGTGTGACGTGACGCTCGGCTCCGAGGCGCGAGCGGTCGGACGTTCGCCGATCCCGTTCTCCAACCACTACGCGCCGGGAACGAAGCAGAACCTGCGTGCCAACACGGCGGTGCCACGCGGTCTGCCCGGCCAGGGCGAGCTCTGGTTTCGCCTCTTCGCGCGTCCGCGCAGCCTCTACTGGGACACGACGACGGTCAGGAACGGCCCGTATCGCCTGACCGTCAGGGCCTGGGACGTCGCCGGCAACCGCGCCGACGCTTCGGTCGACGCACTCGTGCAGAACCCCTAGATCAGTTGGCGATCCGGAAGCGAAGCTCGCGGCTCGCCGTGCGGCCTACCGCGTCCTCTACGGTCAGCGTGAGGGCGTACCGGCCGTTCGGCACCTGCCGGGTGTCCCAGCCGCGCTCCCAGAGTCGAAGCCAGAATCGTCCCGCGCAGTCGGGCGGCTTGCGAACGACGCAGACTGCGACAGGCGCGCTACGGCGCGTGAGCGGACGGAAGAAGTGTTGCCAGGTGGGGCCGGGCGCCGCGTCCAGCTGGAAGAGCGTCCGTTCGAGCACGACTGCGCCGGCTCGCCGGAGCTCGATCTTCGCCCTGTAGACGTGCAGCGTCGCGACCGGCGCCTTCGGCCAGCTCTTCAGCGGGAAGGCGTCCATTGCCAGCGCGACGGGAACGACGACGCCGCGAATGCGATCGAGCGGGAGCACGCGCGCGTTCGCGTCGTTCTCCGCGTCCTTCGAGTAGATCCGCATCGCGCGGATGACCGGCCGCCCGCTGTCGACGATCGGAGCGAGCTTGCCGCCTGGGCGGAGCGGGTTGAGCTCGAGGCGCCGCCCCCGGTGCCAGGCGAGCTCCTCGAGGTGGATGTGCCACCAGCCCGGACAGGTGCGGCCGATCTCGTCGCCGGGTGCGACGACGTCTCCGACGGCGACGCTCGGAACGACGTGCGCGTAACGGAAGTGCGCCAGGCTGACGACGCCGCAGCGGACCTGCACGTCCAGCGGCGTCGTCTGCGTGGTGAGCTTCGCCTCGCGAACACGCCCGCCCTCGATCGCAAAGACGCGGTGCGCGCCGGTGGCGTCGTTCACCGGGATGTCGATCGCCTTGTGGTAGCCGACGTTCGGAAACGGCATGCCGGACGGCCAGATCGTCGTCGGGTTCAGGAACGTGCCGTAGACGCCGTGCCCGGCGTGCTTGGGCGCGAGCGGCCAGCCGAGGTAGTCGTCCTCGTAGACCTGCGCGAAGCCGAGCTCGCCGCGGACGGCCATGCCTCTCCGGATCGGCGTGCCCCCGCGCCAGGTCGATCCCTCGCGCGGGGGCAGCCCGTGAACCGGCTGGCTAGGCGGCGCTCGGCTTGATGTTCTGGTTGACTCGGAACACGTTGTCCGGGTCGTACTGCGCCTTGATGCTCGCGAGCCGGGCGTAGTTGCCGCCGTAGCTCGCCTGCACGCGCTCCTGGCCCTCGTCCATCATCATGTTGACGTAGGCGCCGCCGGCCGAGTACGGGTGCAGCGCCTCCCAGTAGTCGACCGCCCACTGCCGCAACTCGTCCTTCTTCGCGGGATCGGGGTCGACGCCGACCATGACGCTACCCCAGCGAGCGTCTCGGTAGGCCCAGGGGGTGTCCTCCGAGCCGACGTCGTGTGCCGCGCCGTCGATCGGGTACATGTGCATGGTCGACTTTCCGGTCGGGAGCTTCTCGCCCCACTCCGTGTGGCCCGCGACCGCCTCGTCCGAGATCTCCTTCACGAAGTCGGCCCGCCAGTACCACTGGTCGCCCGGCGGGTAGAGCCCGTCGAACGCGCCGTTCAGCACTGCGAACGGCATCGCCTGGACGCCGTGCATGAGCGGCTGCCCGACATCGAGCAGCGGCTTCATCGCCTTGGCGGCGCCATCTTCGTCACCGATGTAGTTCCAGACCACGCCGCAGACGTGCCGCCCGTGAAGCTCCTCGGGGAACGGTGGCGCCGGCGGCACGAAGTGGTAGGCGAAGAACCCGTTCAGCTCGCGCGGCGCGGAAGGTATGAACTCGCGGTAGGCACTCAGAACCTCGGTGCTCTGTTCGATCGGCCAGAACGTCGGCCCGGCCTGCACCGTCCCGACCGGGTTGGCGCGGAAGTGGAAGGTGGTCACGACGCCGAAATTGCCGCCGCCGCCCCGAATCGCCCAGAAGAGGTCCGGGTGCGCGTTCGCGTCGACGTGAACCTTCTGCCCGTCCGCGAGGACCATGTCGGCCCCGAGCAGGTTGTCGATCGTCAGCCCGTACTTCCGTGCCAGGTGGCCGATGCCGCCCCCGAGCGTGAGGCCGCCGACGCCCGTCGTCGAGATGATCCCGCACGGCACCGCCAGGTCGTGCTTGCTCGTGGCCGCGTCGACGTCTGCCCAGGTGCAGCCGCCGCCGACCTTCACGGTGCGTGCCGACGGATCGACTTCCACGCTGCGAAGCAGCGACAGGTCGCAGACGACGCCGTCGTCGACGACGCCGAGGCCGCCGCCGTTGTGTCCGCCGCCGCGAACTGCGAGCAGCAGGTCGTGCTCGCGCGCAAAGCGCACGATCCGCGACACGTCGTCCGGTCCGGCGCAGCGTGCGATCAGCGCCGGCCGGCGGTCGATCATCGCGTTGTAGACGGTGCGCGCCTCGTCGTAGGCGGCGTCGTCGGGTCCGATCAGCTTCCCACCGAAAGCGTCGCCGAGCTCACGGCGCGCGGTTTCGGCTGCACTGGTGACTGTGCTCACCGTTCATCCTCCTTCATCGTCGTTCCAGGCGAGGCTAGACAGCACATGCCTCGCTGTCATGACGCGGCCTGACCCAGTTTTCTTCGTCTGTCAGCGCGGCTGCGGACGACAATGATCAGATCTGACTATCGTGCGGGTACGAGCGCTCCTGACGGTCAGCTACCCGGCCCGCTCCGGCTGACGCCGAGCTTTCCCTTCGCGGGCCGCTCACGCGAGCTTGCGCTGCTGCGTGCGCTGCTGCCGCGGGCGAGCGGTGAAAGCCGGCGCATCGTCCTCCTCGGCGGGGAGCCGGGATCGGGGAAGAGCCGCCTCGTCCGCGAGTTCGCCCACGAGGCTGCGGCCGCGGGGGTTCTCGTCCTCTACGGCGCGTGCGATGCCGTGGTACGCACTCCGTATCGGCCGTTCGCCGAGGCGCTCGAGCGGCTCGTGCGCGTGAGCGATCCGTCGACACTTCGCGGGGAGCTCGGGACGGCCGGCGGGGAGCTCGTGCGCCTCATGCCCGACCTGCCTCTGCGCGTCGGGGAGCTGCCCGCGCCGATCGCAGCCGATCCGGAAACGGAGCGGCACCGGCTCCACACCGCCGTCACCGACCTCCTGGTCGCAGTCAGCCGGCGTATGCCGGTGCTGCTGGTCCTGGAGGACGGTCACTGGGCCGACCCGCCGACACTACTTCTGCTGCGCCACCTCGCGCGGTCGGCTGCCGACGCGCGCATGCTCCTCCTCGCGACGTTTCGCGACACCGAGGCCGATGTGCCCGCTTCGCTCTCCGAGACGCTCGTCGACCTGCGGCGGTCCGAGGACGTCGTCCGCGTGCACCTGGCCGGGCTGTCGGCCGACGAGATCGCCGAGTTCGTCAGACGGGCGTCCGGCGCGGACACCGCCGGGCTACCCGAGCTCGCCGCTGCGATCGAGGAGCTGACGGAGGGCAATGCGTTCCTCATGACCGAGCTGTGGCGCACACTCCTCGACACGGGAGCGCTCGTCGTCGAGGACGGACGCGCCAGGCTGACGCGCCCGCCCGACCAGCTCGGAAGCCCCGAGAGCATTCGCGAGATGGTCAGCCAGCGCCTGTCGCGGCTCGCGCCGGCGACGACCGAGCTGCTCGAGGTCGCTGCGATCGTCGGGCCCGTCTTCGACCTCGGTGTGCTCGAGCGGGCAGCCCCGCTGACGAAGCAGGACTTGCTCGCCGGGCTCGACGAGGCCGTCCGGAACGGGCTGATCGAGGAGGTGTCGGCTCTCGGGCTCGTGTATCGCTTCACGCACGAGCTGGTTCGCCGGGCCGTCTCGGACCGCCTCACGGGGGTCCGCCGTGCGGAGCTTCACCTGGGGGTCGGCGAGGCGATCGAGGCCGAGAACCCCGGTACGAACGCGCGCGTGCTGGCGGACCTCGCCTACCACTTCGCCGCCGCCAGCCCGGTCGGCGACCCCGCGCGGGCGGTCGACTACAACGTGCGGGCCGCACGCGCCGCCCAGGCCGCGCTGGCGTTCGACGCTGCCGTGTCCCTGCTTCGCACCGCCCTCGAGCTCGGGATCCCGGACGCGCGGGAGCGCGGCCGCGTGCAGCTCGAGCTCGGCACGGCCTGCCACCTGGCCGGAGACTCCCACGCGGCGCTCGAGGCGTACGAGGCCGCAGCAGAGCTCGCGCGTGAGCTGGAGGACACCGCGCTTCTTGCGCATGCTGCCGTCGGCTTCGAGAACGCCTGCTGGCGGCCCGGCATCATCGACCGGGGCGCCGTCGAGCTGCTCGAGGAGGCTGCCACCGTGCTCGACCAGGAGGACTCGACGCTGCGCGTACAGGTTCTCTCAGGCCTGTCGCGCGCGCTGGCCAACCGCGGCGAGCACGATCGGTCGGGCATCGTGCGCACGAACGCAATCGCCATGGCACGTCGGATCGGCGACCGTCACGGCCTCGCGACGGTGCTGACGCGCGCGTACTGGACCCGCGGGGTGAGCGTCGAGGAGATTCGCGAGATGCTCGACGAGGCGGTCGAGCTCGCGGACGAGCTCGACGACATCGAGATCCGCGCCGAGGCGATGGAGTGGCGCCTCGCCGCGCAGATCGCGCTGGGGGACCTCGAGAGTGCCCGCCGCGAGCTCGACGACGTGCTTGAGCTGGGGAGGATGATGGGCCAGCCCTTCATCCTCCATGTCGCCGAGCATTACGGTTCGACGATCGCGCTGTGCGAAGGGAAGCTCGTGGAGGCGGAGGAGCGAGCCGAGCGATCGCGGGAGTGGAGCAGGCCGCTGATGACCGGGCGCGATCCGTCGGGCGTCTACGGCGTCCAGATGTTCAGCGTTCGCCGTGAGCAGGGACGTCTCGCCGAGCTCGCGCCGCTACTGCGCGTCCTGGCAGTCGGCGACCACGCCGGGGGCCTCTGGACGCCGGGCCTCGCGGCTCTCCTCGCCGAGCTCGAGATGCACGACGACGCACGCCAGGAGCTCGACCGGGTCGAGGCTGCCGGGCTTGATCCGTTCCGGAACTCCCTCTGGCTCGCGTCGCTGACGTATCTCGCCGACGCTGCCGCGGCCGTCGGGCACGAGAGCATGGCCGCGCTCCTCTACCCGGAGCTCGTGCCTCATGCGGGCCGGAACGTGATGATCGGCTACGGGGTCTCGAGCTACGGTGCTGCCGATCGCTACCTCGGAATGCTCGCCGCAGCGCTCGGCGAGTGGGAGACGGCCGTGCAGCATTTCGAGTCCGCCCTCGAGCTCAATCGGCGAATGGGGATGCCGACCTGGCTCGCGCACACCTTGTACGAGTACGGCCGAATGCTGATCACGCGAGGAGCTCCTGCCGACCGTGGCCGTGCCGGCGATCTGCTCGCCGAGGCGGCGGGCCTTGCCGAGGAGATCGGCATGCCGGCACTGCTCGCGAGAGCCCGCGCGCTCGGCTCGCCGGCAGCCATCTCCGCCGCAGCCCTGCCCGACGGGCTGTCGCCACGCGAGGTCCAGATTCTGCGGCTCGTCGCGCGTGGGCTCTCGAACCGGGAGATCGGGGCGGAGCTGACGATCTCCGGGCACACGGCCGCGAACCACGTTCGCAGCATCCTCCGCAAGACCCGCAGCGCAAACCGCACCGAGGCGGCGTCGTACGCCCATCGGCGTGGGCTCGCCTAGAGGCTCGACGCGCTACGATCCGCCCATGCCCGTATTCGTGATCGAGCGCGCCTTCGCGGAACAGCTCGAGCTGACGAGCGACGACGTGCGGCTGATCGAGGACATCAATCTCGACGAGGGCGTCCGGTGGATCTTCTCGTTCCTGTCCGCTGACCGGCGCCGGTCCTACTGCCTGTACGAGGCGCCGTCGGCCGATGCGATCATCGAGGCCGCTCGGCGTGCCAACATCCCGGCCGACGCCGTGGTCGAGGTGAGCCCCGGCACGCCGGAGTTCGCCGACCGCCTGTCTGGCTGGGTGCACGCGAGCGCGTAGAAGCCGGCTCGCGCGGCGAGGCGATCACGGCGCCGCTGCTCGTCGCAGCCGCCGTCATCTCCCTCGGTGTCCGGGTGGCTCAGCCCCGGTTGCGCGGGACAGGAGCCGGGTCGATCAGGTCGGCGACTCGAGTCCCGTGCCAGCCCTCCGACCGGCGCGCCCAGTACTGCTCCTGGAGCATCCTCGTGATCCGGCCGGGGCGGCCATCGCCGACCGGTTGCGAGTCGACCGCCGTCACCGGCATGACACCGCCCGCCGTCGTCGTCGCGAAGACCTCGTCTGCGCTCGCGAGCTCTTCCGGCTCCACGCGGCGCAGCTCGAAGGGAACGTTCTCGTCGCGGCAGATCTCCTCGACCGCGGCCCGGGTGCCGCCCTCGAGGACGTTCCAGTCCGGCGTCGCCACCGCGCCGTCCCGTACCAGCAGGATGTTCCAGCCGAAGCCCTCGGCGAGCGAGCCATCGGGGCCAACGAGGACCGCGTCGTCGCAGCCTGCGTCATACGCGTCGAGCCGCCCCTGGGCGAGGTCGGCGCGGTTGTAGTTCTTGAAGCGCTGGTCGACGGCGCTCGACGAGATCCGCTGGAACCGCCGGCAGAGGTGCAGGTTCGCGCCGTTCCGGCAGGTGTCCTCGCCCCAGACCCAGACATACGGTATGGCGTAGGCGGTGAAGCGGTTCTCGGCCAGGCGGATGTCCCTCGAGTGGTTCGGCGTCGTGCCACGTGTGACCTCGACCTTCACGTACGCGTCTTCGAGCCCGGCGCGGTCGACGCACTCGCCGAGGATCGCCTTCAGCTCCTCTCGTGAGTACGGCACCCGCAAGCGGAAGCCGGCGCAGGAACGCTCGAAGCGCTCGAGATGCTCGTCGAGCCGGAAGAACCAGCCGCGCCAGACCGACGTGACGTCGTAAACGCAGTCGCCCCAGGTGAACCCGTAGTCGAAGATCGACATGCGGGCATCCTCCGGTGCCATGAACTCGCCACCCGAGAAGACCACTCCTCCGGCCACCGGTGGATCGTAGTCGACGCTACTTCACACCGACGACGAGACGCGTGCGAAGCAGACACAGGCCATGTGTGCCAGTCGTACTGGGCGGTGACACGGGTCCCGGTCGATTTCCGATCGATCATCTAGAGTCCGCTCACCAAGAGGAGGTACTCGATGGGCACGCCACAGGGTGCATTCGCGGTCGGCGGAGTGCACGGGAAACCGAGCGCCGGCGACGTGGCAAAGACGTGGGCGAGGGTCCTCGCCGAGCTCCCGCTGTTCGCCGGCGTGCCGAAGCGGCACCTGCGCCGGATCGCATCTCTCGGCCAGGAGGCTCGATTCGCCCGCGGGTCGCAGATCGTCAGGGCCGGTGAGCCTGGGAACGGCTTCTTCCTCATCCTCGAGGGCGCGGCGTCGATCGTGCGTCCCAGCGGCTTGCCTTCGATTCCGATCGGGGTCGGCTCCTACTTCGGCGAGATGGCGCTGATCGACGGCGGACCACGCTCGGCCACGGTCGTGGCCGACACCAACGTGCTCTGCCTGAGGCTCTCCCGGGCGCCGTTCCAGCGCATGCTGAAGGACGAGCCTGAAGTCTCGGTCGCGTTGCTGAAGGAGTTCGCTCGGCGGATACGCGAGCTGCAGGCGCGCGCCGAGCTGGGCTCCTAGCCCCGCGCCGGGTCGTCGCCGGGGACGGCGGCCGGAAGCCCGAACGCCTCGAACTGCGCCGGGCCCGGGAAGCCCGCGATGCTCACGACCAGGTCGTCCTCGATCCCGAGGACCATGATGCCGTACGCGTGAAACATCCCGTCGCCGCGGTCGTCCGCATAGGCGGCGAGCGCTGGTTGGCGGTTCGCTCGCGTCTCGACGAGGCGGATCCGGTCGAGTCGCCCGTCCATCGGGACGGTCGCGAAGAACTCGGCGATCGCCGCGCGGCCGGCGATCGCCGGCGCCGGCGGCATGGTCACCAGCGCGTCCTCGGCGAGCAGGGCCCCGAGCGCGGTGATGTCGACGGAGCTCCATGCGTTCACGTACCGGTCGAGCAGCTCGCGCTCGGCCCGGCTGGATGCCGGTCGATGGGCCCGGGGTAGCCGGCCGGCGGCGCGCTCCCGCTCGATCGTCGCCCGGGCCCTCTGCAGAGCGCTGTTGACGCTCGCCGTCGACGTCTCGAGCGCGGCCGCCACCTCTGCCGCTGACCAGCCGAGTACCTCGCGGAGCACGAGGACGGCCCGCTGACGCGGCGGCAGCGTCTGGATCGCGGCAAGAAGCGCGAGCTCGACCGCCTCCCGCGTCTCCACCTGTGCCTCCGGGCCGGCCTCGGGCTCGGGGAGCTGGTCCAGCAGGTCGTCCGGATACGGGGTCAGCAAGCCACTCCGATCCCGTGTCCCGGCGCCGCGCCGGGCGAGGCTGGTGAGGCAGACGTTCGTCGCGATCCGGTAGAGCCACGCCCGAAACGCCGACCGCTCCTGGTACCGAGGCAGCCGGCGCCAGGCTCTCACGAAGGTGTCCTGCATCGCGTCCTCGGCATCGTCGACCGAACCGAGCAGCCGGTAGCAGTGGAGCTGGAGCTCCCGTCGATACCTGCGGGTGAGAAGCGCGAACGCATCCTCGTCGCCCGTCTGAGCAGCCCTCAGCAGCTTTCGCTCGGTAGCGGTACCGGCGCGGAGCGAGTCCGCCATGGACGTCAAGCTACTCCGCGGGCGGCTGCGGCGGCGGCGCCCCGAGCTCCGACCAGGCCCTCGGCTCGAACCCTTCGCCGGGCGTGCCTCCGATCGCGACGAAGCGGATGCCGGCCTCACCCGGCACGATCTTCCGCATCTGCGCCGGCCCGACACGGGCCATCACGCCGGGGGCGAGCACGAACTCCTCCTCGTCGGCGACGAGCGTGCCCGAGCCCTCGATCGGGATGTAGACCTCCTCCTGGTTCGGGTCCATCGCGTCCCGGTCGTGATTGTGGTTGGGATAGTTGCTCCAGCCCGGCGGCAGGCTGACCACCTGCATCCCCCAGGACGTGACTCCGAGCTCGGCCCGCGCCCGCCGCATCACGCCGTCGAACAACCCGTCCATCTCGTCGATCGCCCGAACCGTCACGTCGACCATGATCCGACCTCCTACTTTGCGCTCGTCCGAGGCGGCATGCCTCGCTGTCACCGGTACAACCCGCGGCAGCGGCAGAACTCATCGGTCGTGTCTCCGGCAGCGGCTGGACGCCGCTCCTCCGCGCGGGTCAGGCAGGTTGCGCGAGTCTCGGGTTGAAGCCGGCGAGAGGGATCCCGGTCACCTGCGCGGTCACGACCGAGATTGCGCGAAGGTCTTCGGGCTCGAGGTTCGAGATGTCCGTCTTGCCCGTGCAGCGCGGCATGATCGACGCCTCCGCGCGCAGCGCAGCGAGGAACAGCTCCGCCCGCTCCGCCCGATCCGCCTCGCTCACGTCGCCGTAGAAGACCACCGTTCCGTTCTCGATCCGCCCGCCGACCGCCAGCGCAAGCGACATGCCGTACACGACGGCATTCACCCCGAGCCCGATCAGCTTGGCTGCATCGGTGCCCGAGCGGGCGCCGCCGAAGTGGAGCAGCGTCAGATCCTCCTCGCGGTTCAGCCCGCGCATGATCTGCACCGCGTCGCGGACGACCGACAGGTCGGGCGGCCCGGCAAGCTCGGGCCACTCGTCCGCTATTTCACCGCCGGCCTCGAGCAACAACAGGTCGTAACCCTGCTCGAGCGCGAACGGGATCGCCTCTCGAAGCTCGGCCGAGGAGGCAGCCAGCCCGAGAAGCTGATCGGCGAACGCCCGCTCGAGCGGCCGGTCGTCTGCACCGCTCGGCGGCCGTCCGATGACGGCCGCGGCGTCCGGATCGGGCGCGTCATCCCCGGCCAGCACTTGGAGCCAGGGGACGCCGCCGCCGATCGAACGGCTCCCGACGTACGCGAGGCCGTGGGCCTCGAGGCCGTGCGCCACGGCTGAACGAACCTCGGCAGGAGTCTCGTCGAAGCCTGCCGCAAGGAACGGTGCACGGAGCTCGAGGGCGGGTCCGAGCGGCGTCGCCACGCGGCAGGCGTCGCGATAGGGGTCGATCACGAGCCGCGAGAGGTTCGCGGGCAGAAAGACGATGTCGTCGAGCGTCGCCACCTGCGGGCTGAAGTGGGCCTGATTCGCGACCGTCAGCCGGCGCGTGAAGAGGGCGCGCTGCTTGCGCGCGTCCTCGGGCTTCGTCCGGGCCATGACGAAGATGTCCTCACGCGTCCGCACGCTGTAGTCGGCCGAGCCGGTCTCCGCATCGCACCGGTAGCAGCGGGCCGCCTCTCGCTTCGCTGATTCCGCGTCGTACGTCGTCTCGATCTCGGGAAACGCGATCGGATCTTCGCCGAGCCCCTTGAACTCCTGGTGCTCGCGCGCGAAGACCTCCCAGAGCGCGTCCTGTGCGACCGGCACGCGGCGCGTCTTGTAGGGCGTCCGGTAGGGAAGCGGGCTCGCGTTGCCCTCGAGGAAGTGACGCACGTAATAGGCGGCCCGATGGCCGTGGTACATCGCCGTCACGATCGTCGAGGGGCCGAACGCGGCATCGCCGGCGGCAAAGACCTTCGCGTCTCCGGTGCGCATCGTCGTCCAGTCCGTATGCACCTTCTCGCCCGCCATCAGGCCGTGGGACGACAGGTGCTCCGACTCCGCCTTCTGGCCTGTGGCCAGGATCACGAGGCCGCACGGGACGTCGTGCTCGGAGTTCGGAACGTCGGAGGCCACCCGCCGGCCGTCGTCGCCGGGCTCGCCGAGCTCGGTACGCACGCAGCGGAGCGCGAGCTCGTCGCCCGCGTCGTAGACCCCGACGGGCTGCGTGTTGTAGAGGATCTCGATCCCCTCCTCGATCGCGCCCCAGAGCTCGTCCTTGCGCGCCGGGATCTCCTCCGGACCTCGCCGGTAGACGATCTTCACGTCCTGGCAGCCCGGCAGTCGCCGGGCCGCGCGGCAGGCGTCCATCGCGACGTCGCCTGCACCGACGACGATCACGCGGGCCGGCATCCGGGGGCGCTCGCCGCCGTTGACGCGCCGCAGGAACTCGACGCCGTCCTCGACGCGCGGATCGCTGCCGTTCTCGATCCGCAGGCCCTTCGCCCACCACGCGCCGATCGTCAGGAGCACCGCGTCGTGGCGCTCCTTCAGCTCCTCGAGCGTGACGTCTTCGCCGAGCCCGGTGTCGAGGTGAACGGTGATCCCGGGGCAGCGCACGAGCATGCGGTCGATGTCCTCCCGGAAGACCTCGGGCGGACAGCGAAAGGCGGGAATTCCCCAGGTCATGTAGCCGCCGAGCATCCGCGTCAGCTCGTAGACGTGCACCCCGTAGCCGGCCTCGGCCAGATCCTGTGCCGCCGTCAGCCCGGCAGGACCGCCGCCGACGATGCCGACCGTCTGCGACTTCGTCACGGGCACGGCGGGCGGCTTGTAGGTGGCGCCGAGCTCGTCCATGACATACCGCTTGAGGTTGCGGATCGCGAGCGGCCCGTCCGAGTCGGCGCGACGGCACGCCGGCTCACACGGTGCGTCGCAGACCCTGCCGCAGACGGAGGAGAACGGGTTCGTGGCGGTGATCGCCTCGAACGCCTCCTCGAGCTTTCCCTCCCAGATGTACGCGATGTACGAGGGAGCGTCGGTGCCGATCGGGCACGCCACCTGACAGGGGGCCGGGACGAAATGCGCGTCCGGGACGTCGTCCTGAGCAGTGAGCTCTTCGGGGACGGGCGGCGGAACCGCGCGGTCGGCACCGTAGACGTCCGGCTCGGGCGGCGTCGTGAAGGGGTCGGAGCTCATCGTGCGTGAACCGGCGAGGCGAGCGCCGGCGCTGCGGTCTCCCCGTACTCAGGCGCGTACGGGAGGCGGGTGATCGCGGCCGCCTCGGGCGTCAGCGCCACGAGATCGTCGCGCGACAGCTCGTACACGGACGTGTACCCGTGGGCGCGTACGACCGACGCCAATTGCCAGCGGACCGCCTCGAGGAAGCGGTGGATGTTCCAGGACTCGACGTCGATGTCGTAGCGTTCGACGAATACGGGGTCCTGGGTGGCGATCCCGACGACGCACTGGCCGACCGCGCACTGGAGGCAGGCGATACAGCCGCCGGCGATGATCGCGGAGGTGCCCATCGCGACCCCGTGAGCGCCGAGTGCGATCGCCTTCGCGGCGTCGATGCCGTCCTTGACGCCGCCCATCAGCATGATCGGCATGCCCGTCGCCTCGATCTCCTCGAGGGCGTCGAGAGCCTCCATGATCGCGGACAGGGTCGGAATGCCGACGTACTCGAGGACCTCGTTGCCGGCGGCCCCGGTCGACCCCTGGACGCCGTCGAGACAGACGTAGTCGAACCCGTCCTTGTAGGCGATCTTGATGTCGTCGCGGATGCGACCCGCCCCGAGCTTGACCGAGACAGGCTTCTGCCAGCCCTGTCGCCTCACGGAACTCCTCGACCTTGATGACGAGGTCGTCGGCCCCGAGCACGTCGGGGTGGCGCGACGGCGAGCGCAGGTCGATGCCGGCCGGGATGCCACGTAGGCGGGCGATGTCCTCGGTCACCTTCTTCGCCATCAGCTGGCCGCCGAGCCCGGGCTTCGCGCCCTGCGAGATGTAGATCTCGACACCGTCGGCCTGTCGCATGGCATGCACGTTCCAGCCGAGGCGCCCTCCCAGGCACTGCACGACGACGCGTTTCGCGGCCTCGCGCACCTCGGGGATCAAGCCGCCCTCGCCCGAGTTGTCGCAGACGTCGGAGAGGGCGGAGGCCTTCGCCAGAGCGATCTTGGTGGCTTTCGAGAGCGCTCCGTAGCTCATGGGCGCGATCATCACCGGCATGGAGAGATCGATCGGCGTCGCTCCGAAGCGGCCGCCGACCGAGGTCGCGAGCTCGACGGTGGAGACGACGTCCGGATCGGGCTCGACGGACGCGAAGTCGTTCCTGAACGCGAGATCGTTCAGGTGTGGCAGCGGCCTCGCGGTGCCGTAGCCGCGGATCCGGTAGCGGCCGATCTGCGCCTTGACGGAGATGTCCTCCTGCACCTTGTCGTTCCAGTAGTCGGTCCGCTCCGAGCCGACGAAGAAGGGGATGACGCGCACGCGCGGCTCGGTGCGCGGGTAGTGGAGGTTCTTGCCCGCGTTGACGATCTTCTTGAGCCTGCCGCGGAACGCGATCTCGTAGCGCTCGAGGAATTCGAGGACGTCATCCTCCTCATCCGCTTGGAGCTCGACCTGCTCGGCGTCGGTGCCGAGCCCGACGACTCTCCCGCCGACGTAGATCGTGCCGCCGTGGATGTCCTGGCCGACCTTCTCGCCCGAGTCGCCGCAGACGACGAGCCGGCCGCCGTACATCATGTAACCGGCCATGAAGTTCGCGTTGCCCGCGCAGCAGAGCGTCCCGGCCTTCATCACCTGGCCGGCGCGGGAGCCGAGGTTGCCGTGCACGACGACGTCCGCGCCGCGGATCGCAACGCCCGCGATCGCGCCTGCGTTGCCCCGCACGACCACCGTGCCCTGGTACATGTTGTCGGCGAGGCCCCAGCCCACGTTTCCCTCTACCTCGAACCGCGGCAGATCGGTGAGGCCCGCGCAGAAGTAGCCCGCCGAGCCGTGCACGCGCACCGTGATCGGGTGCGTGAGCCCCACGCCGATGTGGTGGCGGGCGTCCGGGTTCACCACGTCGACGTCCTCGCCCTGCTCCCCGTAGGAGAGCAGGAGCTTGTTGGCCTCGGTGACGGAGACGCTGGCTAGGTCGACCGTCGCCATGTGCGGTACGTGCCGGGCGGGGGCTCGGTGGTGGCGAGCGACTGTCCCGGGAAGAGGCGGTTGAGCGAGACCTCCTCGGAGGCGATCGCGACCAGGCGGTCGTCCTCGTACATCACCATCGGCTTGGCGGCGAGATTGTCCTTCGCGTATCCGATCTCGTCCTTCGTCGAGACGAGGAACGAGAACGTCCCGTCGAGATCGCGGATCGACGTCTCGAGCGCCTCGGCGAGCGGGATGCCCTGGTCGAGCTTGTCGGCGAGGTAGACGGCGATCAGCTCGGAGTCGTTGTCGGTGTGGAACTCGAAGCCGCGCTTCTCGAGCCGGCGGCGCATCTTCCAGTAGTTCGTGATCTGACCGTTGTGGACGATCGCCACGTCGGCGAAGCCGGTTGCCCAGAACGGGTGCGACGCGTCGGGCGTCACGTCGGACTCGGTCGCCAGCCTGACGTGCCCGATGCCGTGCGTGCCGCTGTACCCGGCGACGTGGTAGGCGTCGTCGACGTCGTGGGCACTGCCGACATCCTTGATGATGTCGAGGCTCTCGCCGATCGAGACGACCTTGGCGGCGTGTTCCATCGCGTACGCGAACGACTGGAGGTCACCGTCGTAGCGGACGGTGAATCGCTCGGTCGAGCCGACGGCCTCCTCCTCGAGGACCTCGGCGCCGAACTCGGCGAGCTTGGCGCGGATCCGCTCGACGGTCTCCTCGGCCTGCTCGCCCTCGCCGACGAAGAAGCGCAGCCGCAGCTCGACGCGCTCCGTTCGACTCGTGGTAGAGGGCGAAGCCGGTCGAGTCGGGGCCGCGGTGCTGGCAGCCGTCGAGCATCGTGATCAGGTCGCGGCCGAGCGCGAGGTCGAGATCGGCCGTGTCCTTGTAGAGAATGCCGGCGATTCCGCACATATCAGCAGCCCTCCAGCGCCGTTGCAGCGACCTCATGAATGGTAGACCCGTGCAGGGATTTCGTCGTCGCTGAGCCGTACAGCATTGAGAGACAGCATATGTGCAGGTTCGACATACGCTGTGCGGCTCAGAACCGCGTCAGATACTCGTCGATCTCCCAGGGCGTGACCTGCTCGTGATAGCGGGCCCACTCGTCTCGCTTGACCTTGACGAAGTAGTCGACGTAGTCCTCGTCGCGTCCGCGGCCGAGCGCCGACCGGAGCACGTCGTCCCGTTCGAGCTCGAGCGTTGCCTCGAGCAGGTTCGCCGGGAGCGTCTCGAGGCCCCGCCTCTTGAGCTCGTCGTAGGGGATCGCGTAGAGGTTGTCCGAGTTCGGCTCGCCGGGCTCGATCCCCGACGCGATTCCGTCGAGGCCCGCCGCGACGACGGCCGCCGCCGCCAGGTACGGGTTGCAGGAGCCGTCGATGGTGCGATCCTCGATCCGCCCCGGCCCCGGGATCCGAAGCATCTGCGTGCGGTTGTTGTACCCGTACGAGATCCAGACCGGCGACCAGGTTGCTCCCGACGTGGTCGTCCCGACCTTGAGCCGCTTGTACGAATTCACGGTGGGGGCTGTCAGGGCGCTGTAGGCGCGCGCGTGCTTCAACAGCCCTCCGACGAACTGGTACGCCGTCTCCGACAGGCCGAGCCCGCGGGGGTCGGCTTCGTCGAGGAAGACGTTCGTCCCGTCCTTCCAGAGCGACATGTGGAAGTGGCAGCCGTTGCCGGTGAGGTTCGAGAACGGCTTCGGCATGAACGTCGCGATCATGCCCCGTTGCTCGGCGAGCGTGTGCACCATGTACCGGAAGAAGATCGCACGGTCGCAGGTCGTCAGCGCGTCGTCGTAGGTGAAGTTCTGCTCGAACTGGCCGTTCGCGTCCTCGTGATCGTTCGCGTAGTTGCCCCAGCCGAGCTCGTTCGTGTACTTCGAGACGGTCGTCAGGAAGTCGTACTGGCGGGTCAGGCCGGTGATGTCGTAGCACGGCTTCTCGAGCGTGTCGAGCTTGTCCGCGAGCTCGATCGACCCGTCCTCCCGCCGGTTGACGAGGAAGTACTCGAGCTCGAGGCCCATCTTGAACTCGAAACCCTGTTCCTTCGCCTTGGCGAGCACCCGGCGGAGGATCGTGCGCGGGCAGTACGGCCACTCCTCGCCCTCGACCGTCACGTCACAGGCGAAGCGCGCCAGGTTCGCCTGCCACGGAACCGGCGTGAAGCTCGCCAGGTCGGGGATCGCCGCTATGTCCGGGTCGGCCGGCACCTGGCCGATCTCGCCGGCGGCGAAGCCCGCGAACCCGGCACCGTCGGAGACGAGATCGTCGAGGTGGGCAGCGGGGATCAGCTTCGCGCTCGGGCGCGCGTACATGTCCACGAACTGGGCGAAGTAGAACTCGATCCCGCGCTCCTCCTGGATGCGGCGGATCTCGTCGAGCGTCGGCATGCGTGCGTCCTCCTCTTCCGGGTGCTCGAGAACCCTATGAGCCGGACGCCGCTCGTGCGATGGCGATGGCTCCACGGTCGCGCGTCGCGCTATGTCGCGGACGGCGGTCCGGGGCGGCCGAGCGCCTGCTCGAGCTTGACGAGCTTGACCGCGATCTCGACCATCAGCCAGTCGTCGCGTGCGAAGGTCGATGCCGGACAGGTCCATGATCCGGCGCAGCCGCTGACGCAGGGTGTTCGGGTGGACGTAGAGCGCCTCGGCGGTCGCGCTGATGTTGCCGCGCCGCCGGAGGAACTCCTCCAGCGTAGGGAGGAGCGAGGTCGAGCGCGCCAGGTCGTACTCGGCGAGGCGTGCGACGGCGTCCCGGTGGGCGTCGCGGACGTCCGCGTCGATCGACATTCGCAGCAGGTACTTGTAGGGGCCGAGCTCGTCGTACGCCATGACGCCCGGCCGCGACTGCAGGACGGTGGTGCCGAGAAGCGCGTGGCGCGCCTCTTCGAAGCCGGCTCGGAAGCTGGCCGCCCCCCGGCAGGCGTTCGAGACTCCTACCGCTACCGGCGGTTCGACCTCCGCGTGGAGCTGCCGGATGTCCTCGACGAGAGCTTCCTCGCCCGCTCGCGGGACACGGAGCAGGGCGCGCATCGAATCGTCCCGCCGGTCGAACAGAGAGCCCGGGGCGACGGCTCCGAGGAGACGCTCGAGCGCGTCGCTCGCGGGTGCCGCAGCCAGCACGAGATGTCGCTGGTCGAGATCGCAGCGGAGCCGCGCGGCCCTCCCCTCGACGTCTCCGAGCGCGGCGCCGCCGGCGAGCTGCTCGAAGAAGTCCTTGATCAGGTTCTTCTCGGTGAGCCGCTCGATCAGCTCGATCTTCTTGATCGCCACCGCCGTCTGGTTCGCGACGTTCCTCGCGAGGTCGATCTCCGACGTCCGTTCTGCCGTGAGCAGACCGAGCAGCTCGTCGCTCGCGACGATCGGCGTGGCGACCGACGCATGACGCCCGCTGCGGGCGATCTCCGGGCCAAGCCCCGCGAGCGTCAGCCGCGCCCGGGCGGCCGTTCCCGCCGGAGCCGAGGCGCGCAGCCGCAACTCCTCGCTGCCCGTGTCGAGGAGGTAGACGTGGCACGCGGACGCGCCGAGCAGCTCGAGACTGCGGGACGCGACCGCGGGCAGGAGCTCGTCGAGCGTCTCGGCGCGGGCGATCGTCTCACCGAGCTGCGTCAGGTGCTCCAGCTCGCCGACCCTGCGCCGGGTCTCCTCGTAGAGCCGCGCGTTCTCGATCGCACCGGCGACGAGCGACGCGCTCGAGACGAGAAAGTCGACCTCCGGTTCGGTGAACTCGCGCGGCGCCTGCGTGTGCAGCGTCACCGCACCGATTGCCGAGGAGTCCTTCGCCAGGATGGGCACCGAGACGAGCGACTGGAACTGCTCCTCCGCGAGCTCGGGGACGTACTTGAACCTCGGGTCGGCGAGCGCGTTCTCGCGGATGAACGCCGGCTCGCGGTGCTCGATCGCCCACCACGCCAGACCCTCTCCCTTCTCGAGCACGATGTCACCGACGAGGTGCGCGTACGGCTCGGAGGCTGCCTTCATGACGAGCCGGCGGCCCCCGTCCTCGACGAGGTAGACGAAGCAGGCCGGAACGGCGCTCGCGTCGGACAGCAGCCTGACGACCGCGGCGAGCACCTCGTCGAGCTCGAGCGACGACGCGACCGTCGAGATGATCTCGGCGAGGATGCGGGACTCGGTGCCTGGCTTGATCGTGCCGATGGCAGATCGTAGCGCTGTCGTTCGCACCGGCTAGCGGTCGGAGATCGTGCAATGCTGGTGCCTGGCCGCGGGCACCAGGAGCAGATGCAGACCGACAACGCCATCACGCTCGCCGATGCGGGCCTCGAAGCCGTCTTCGTGCCGCGCCTCGGTCTCGTCGGCGTCTCTCTCCGTTCTCGGGGGGAGGAGTTGCTAGGCCGGGTCGGCGAGCTCACCGCCTACGTCGAGCAAGGCTCGGTGCTCGGGATCCCCCTCCTCCATCCGTGGGCCAACCGGCTCGAGGGCTTCAGGTACCGGCGTGAAGGCCGATGCGTGGAGCTCGAACCCGGTTCGCCGCTCCTGCCTCTCGACGAGAACGGACTCCCTATCCACGGGGTGTCGGGCGCCAAGCTCGCCTGGAACGTGCGCGAGCAGGGCCCAGCCCGCCTGGTCGCCGTGCTCGAATGGGACAAGGCCGACCTCCTCGCGATCTTCCCGTTCCCGCACCGGCTCGAGACCACGCTCGAGCTCGGTTCCGGCTCGCTGGAGATCGCAACGGTGCTGAGCGCGACGGGCGACGCGGCCGTGCCGGTGGCCTTCGGCTACCACCCGTACCTGACGCTGCCGGGCGCCGGCCGGGCGAGCTGGCGACTCCAGCTGCCGCCGATGGAGCGCCTCGACCTCGACGAGCGCATGATCCCGAGTGGGCGAACGACCCGGTTCGAGGGGTACGACGCTGCGATCGACGACCTCGACCTCGACGCGGGCTTCGTCGGGATCGGTGAGCCTGCGGAGTTCGTCGTCGCCGGCGGCGGCCGGCGGATCACGGTCACCTTTCTCGAGGGCTATCCGTACGCCCAGGTCTTCGTGCCGCCCGGGAAGGATTACGTCGCGATCGAGCCGATGACCGCGCCCGCGAACGCGCTCGTCAGCGGCGACGGGCTCCGGGTGGTCGCGCCGGGCGAGACCTTCAGGGCTCGGTTCCGGATCCACGTCGGCGCCTGAGGGCGCGGCCCGCGGCGCTCGGCTGCGTAGAATCGATCCAGAACCCCGGTCGAGAGGAGGTGATGGAACCGGATGCGTACGAAGACCAGGCTGACCGAGCCCCTCGTCAGGGAGAACGGCGAGCTCCGTGCCGCTACGTGGGACGAGGCGCTCGATCGAGCCGCCCAGGGGCTTGCCAAGGCCAGGGACACGAGCGACACGACGACCTCCTTCGGGATCTTCTCGTGCTCCAAGGCGACGAACGAGATGAACTTCCTCGCGCAGAAGTTCGCTCGGCAGGTCATGGGCACGAACAACATCGACTCCTGCAACCGCACCTGACACGCGCCCAGCGTCGTCGGTCTGGCGACGGTGTTCGGGGCGGGCGGCGGTACGTCGTCCTACCAGGAGATCGAGGAGACGGACGTGATCCTGCTCTGGGGCTCGAACGCCCGGGAGACGCATCCGATCTTCTTCCACCACCTGCTCAAGGGGGTGTACAGCGGTGCGCGCCTGTTCGTCGATCGACCCCCGGCGAACGTCGTCCGCCCAGTGGGCAGACACCTGGCTCGGCCTCGACGTCGGCTCGGACATCGCGCTCTCGAACGCGATGGCCCGCGAGATCATCCATGCCGGCCTCGCGAACCGATCCTTCATCGAGAACGCGACCGAGGGGTACGAGGCGTATGCGGCATCTGTCGAGCCGTTCACGCTCGAGGAGGGTGAGCGCCTGACCGGCGTGCCGGCGGACGTCATCCGCGACACCGCGCACGCCTTCGCCCGCGCCGACCGGGCGATGATCTGCTGGACGCTCGGCATCACCGAGCATCACAACGCGGTCGACAACGTCCTCTGCCTGATCAACCTGGGCCTCCTCTGCGGGCACGTCGGTCGCTACGGATCGGGGCTCAACCCGCTGCGCGGGCAGAACAACGTCCAGGGCGGCGGCGACATGGGCGCAATTCCCAACAAGCTTCCCGGGTTCCAGGACCTCGAGCGCGACGCCGACGCGCGGGCGCGCTTCGAGGCGGCCTGGGGCGCGCCGATCGAGCCCCACTACGGCTGGCACCTGACGCAGATGTTCCACGGGATGGAGCGGGGTGACCTGCGGACGCTGTACGTCATCGGCGAGAACCCGGCCCAGTCGGAGGCCGACATCCACCGGGCGCGCAAGCTCCTTTCCGAGCTCGACTTCCTGATCGTCCAGGACATCCTGTTCACGAAGACCGCCTCGATGGCGGACGTCGTCTTTCCGAGCTCCGCCTCGTGGTGCGAGGCGGAGGGGACCGTCACGAACTCCGAGCGGCGCGTGCAGCGCTGCCGCAAAGCGCTCGATCCGCCCGGCCAGGCAAGGACGACATCTGGATCCTCGCCGAGCTCGCGAAGCGCCTCGGATTCGACTGGGGAAGCCCGACCGCCGTGGACGCCTGGAACGAGCTGCGCTCGCTCAGCCCCATGCACGCGGGCATGAGCTACGAGCGCCTCGAGGAGCTGGGCGGGCTCCAGTGGCCGTGCCCGACGGACGACCACCCGGGGTCGCGTTTCCTGCACGGCCGGCTGTGGGAGGAGCCTCGGGAGGGGCCCGCGGCGCCGTTCAGTCCGGTGGAGTTCCGTCCGCCTTTCGAGGCGCTCGACGCCGACTATCCGATCCGGCTGACGACCGGCCGGCGGCTCGAGTCCTACAACACGGGCGTGCAGTCCAACCTCTACCGCTCGCCGCTGCACCGTGGTGAGGCGATCTGTCTCTCACCGGAGGACGCCGAGCGCCTGCTGCTCGAGGAGGGCGAGATCGCCCGCGTTGCTTCGCGGCGGGGAGAGGTCGAGGCGCCGGTTCGGATCGATCACTCACTGCGGCCGGGCCTCGCGTTCATGACGTTGCACTTCCCCGACGAGGTCGACACGAACGTGCTGACCATCGACGCGACGGATCCGAAGTCGGGCACGGCCGAGTTCAAGGCGGCCGCGATCCGGGTCGAGAAGATCGCCGCCGCAACCCGCGAGCAACGAGGGACGATCGAGGAACCGGCGGCTGCGCGCTGACGCGCACCGGTGACGGGGTACGATCGGTCCATGGACGTCCACCTGCTCGACGCCGTGGCCACCTCCGCCGAGCGGGCGGCGGTCGACGGCGTGCTCGGCGCCCCCGCCTCGGGCTGGGAAGGCGGTGTGCGGAAGGTCGACGACGAGGGCCAGGTTGCGCACGGTGGCCACGGCGCGAGAGCCCGGCGCCACCTCCTGCTCCCCGTCCTGCAAGCGGTTCACGAGCATGTCGGCTGGCTCAGCCCCGGCGCGCTCAACTACGTCTGCCAGCGTCTCACCGTGCCGCCTGCCGACGCGTACGGCGTCGCGACGTTCTACGCGCTGTTCTCGCTCGAGTGGCGGCCGCCGCGGGTCGTGCACGTCTGCGACGACCTGGCCTGTCGCTGTAACGGCTCGGACGAGCTGATCGCGGCGCTCGAAGAGCGTCTCGGCCCCGAGGACACCGTCGTTCAGGGAGAGTCGGCGACCTGGCTGCGGAGCCCATGCCTCGGCCAATGCGATCGGGCTCCGGCGGCCCTGCTTACCGTGGCCGGCGACGCGCCCGAGGAGCACGTCCTCGCGCCCGTCGCCGCCGACGGCGTGGTCGACGCGCTCGCCGGCCGGGCGGTCACGATGGATCCGGACGCGACGACACCCCAGGCCGGCAGTGACGGCCTGCGCCTTCTCCGGCGGGTCGGCCGCGTCGACCCGAGGAGCCTCGACGACTACCGGGCGCACGGTGGCTACACCGCGCTGCGGCGGGCCATCGACATCGGCCCCGAGCTCGTCATCCGGGAGGTCAAGGACTCGAAGCTCCTGGGACGGGGAGGCGCCGCGTTCCCGATGGGAGTCAAGTGGGAAGCCGTCGCGCGCCAGCCGGCGCAGCCCCACTACCTGATCTGCAACGCAGACGAGTCCGAGCCCGGAACGTTCAAGGATCGCCTCCTGCTCGAGGGCGACCCCTATGCGGTGATCGAGGCGATGACGATCGCGGCATACGCGACGAACTGCGCTCAGGGCTTCGTCTACCTGCGCGGCGAGTACCCGCAGGCCCACGCGATCCTCGAGCACGCCCTCGCCGAGGCGCGCGCCCGCGGGCTTCCTCGCGGACGACATCCTCGGCCAGGGCTTCTCGTTCGACATCGAGGTTCGCAAGGGGGCCGGGGCCTACATCTGCGGGGAGGAGACGGCGATCTTCAACTCGATCGAGGGCTTCCGCGGCGAGCCGCGGAACAAGCCGCCGTTCCCGGTCGCCGAGGGCCTCTTCTCGAAGCCGACCGTGATCAACAACGTCGAGACGCTCGTGAACGTCCTCGACGTCGTCCTGCTCGGCGGCCCGGCCTTCGCCGAGTCGGGCACCGAGGGCTCGACGGGCCCGAAGCTCTTCTGCCTCTCCGGCCACGTCGCGCAACCCGGCGTCTACGAGGTCCCGTTCGGGACGACGCTGCGGGAGCTGCTCGACCTGGCAGGCGGCGTTCCCGGCGGCCGGAGCCTCCAGACCGTGCTGCTCGGCGGGGCGGCCGGGGGATTCGTGCGCCCGGACGAGCTCGATCTGCCCCTGACGTTCGAGGACGCGCGGGCGGCGTCGACGACCCTCGGCTCGGGCGTCGTCATGGCCTTCGACGAGACCGTCGACCTGCCTCGCGTGCTCAGGCGGATCGCAGCCTTCTTCCGTGACGAGTCGTGCGGGCAGTGTGTTCCGTGCCGCGTTGGGACGGTGCGCCAGCAGGAGGCGCTGGCGCGGCTCTCGAGCGGCAGACACGCGGTGGTGTGGACGCCGAGCTCGCGCTGATCGCCGAGATGGGTCAGTGCATGCGCGATGCGTCGATCTGCGGCCTCGGGCAGACCGCGTCGAGCGCGATCGAGTCCGCGATCGGCCGCCTTGCGGTCTTCAACGGGAACGGGAGGTGAGGTGAGCGGGAACGGCAACCTCCTGACGCCGCGGCGCATGGTGGAGCTCGAGATCGACGGCCGCGCGGTCCGGGTGTTCGAGGGCTCGACGATCCTCGATGCGTGCAAGGAGCTCGGTATCGACACGCCGGTGCTCTGCTACGGCGAGACGCTCCGCCCCGCCAACGTGTGCCGGGTCTGCGTAGTCGAGGTGGAGGGTGCGCGCGTGCTCGCCCCCGCCTGCTCGCGGAAGGTCGAGCCGGCGATGGTGATCAAGACGGATTCGGAGCGCGTTCGGCACAGCCGGCGCCTGGTGCTCGAGTTCCTCGGCTCCTCCGTCGATCTCTCAGAGACACCGGCGGCCGCGGACTACCTGGAGCGCTACGCAGCGGATCCCACGAGGTACGGGCCGCCGGCGGCGCCCGACCCGCTCCGAGACCGCAAGCGAACCGGGCACCACGTGGAGCCGGACGGCCAGACGGCGGCCACGGTCCACGCACCGGTCAAGGTCGACAACGAGCTCTACGTGCGCGACTACTCGAAGTGCATCCTCTGCTACAAGTGCGTCGACGCCTGCGGCGAGCAGTACCAGAACACGTTCGCGATCGGCGTTGCGGGCCGCGGCTTCGATGCGCGGATCTCGACCGAGTACGTCGTCGAGCTGCCCGAGTCCGCCTGCGTCTACTGCGGGAACTGCATCGCGGTCTGCCCGACAGGCGCGCTCAAGTTCAAGTCGGAGCACGAGATGCGCGAGGCCGGCACCTGGGACGAGGACCGCCAGACGCAGACCGACACCGTGTGCCCCTTCTGCGGCGTGGGCTGCAACCTCACGCTGCACGTCCAGGACGGCGAGATCGTGACCGTCTCGTCGCCCGACGACCACGACATCACGCGGGGCAATCTCTGCATCAAGGGTCGTTTCGGATTCCAGCACGTCAAGGCCCGCGAGCCTTGATCGCGTAGCCGAATCGCTACTCTCGCTTCATGAGCACGGTCGAGCGCCCGGCGAGCCGGGGAACTGCCGGCGCGGTACGCGTCACCGTCGTCGAGAACGGCGAGGTGCGCTCTCGCCGCGACCGGGTCGTCACCGAGGAGCCCTTCGAGATCCGCGTGGCCGGCCCCGGTGAAGAGGCCGTCAGCGTCGTCGTCACCATGCGCACACCGGGCGCGGACATGGAGCTCGCGGCCGGTTTCCTCTTCACCGAAGGGCTGGTGGGAGGTCCTGACGAGATCGAGCGCATCCGCTACTGCGGGCTCGAGGCCGGGCAGGAGCAGGACTACAACGTCGTCACCGTGCACCTGCGGCGCCCGTTCGACCGGCGGTCGCTGCAGCGAAACTTCTACGCGACGTCGAGCTGCGGGGTCTGCGGGAAGGCCTCGATCGACCAGGTCGAGGTTCGCTGCCCGCCGGTCTCAGCAGGCCCGGTTGTGCGCCGCTCGGTGATCGAGTCGTTGCCGGAACGGCTGCGGGTCTCGCAGAAGGTCTTCGACGAGACGGGTGGGCTTCACGCGGTGGGACTGTTCGAGGCGGACGGGACGCTCGCCGTCGCAAGAGAGGACGTCGGACGTCACAACGCGATGGACAAGCTGGTCGGACACGAGCTCCTCGCCGGACGTGTGCCGGCAGCCGGACGCATCGCGCTCCTCTCCGGGCGGGCGAGCTTCGAGCTGGTGCAGAAGGCGGCGGTCGCCGGGATCCCGTTCGTCTGCGCGGTCTCCGCGCCTTCCTCCCTGGCGCTCGACGCGGCGCGCCGCCTCGGTCTGACGCTCGTCGGCTTCCTCCGTGAGGGCCGATTCACGATCTATACGCACCCCGAGCGCGTCGATCTTTCCTGAGCGGTCTCAGCCGCCTCCGCCGGCACCACATTTTCCGATCAACCATCTACCGGGCCGCGGCCGGGTCGCCGTAGGCGTGCCAGCGCTCGACCTCGACCAGCACCGTGACGCTCCGCCAGTCTCGATCCTCGTACGGTCTGCCTTTGTAGCGCAGCGACAGGCGGTCGATGTCGACGAACTCCGGGTCCTCGCGAATCTCGACCGCCGACCCGAGCACCGAAAGGCTCGTGTACATGTCATCTCCGAACACGGTCAGTGCCACGCGCGGATCCCGGCGGATGTTGCGGATCCTCAATCCGGCAGCGTCCATCGTGAGCAACATTCTGCCGTCCGCCCACTCGTACCAGGTCGCGCTGGTGACCGGAGAGCCATCGGGGCGGATGGTGCCGACGACCGCGGCCTCGGGGGACGGCGAGGAAGCGGTCCATGCTCGAGGGAAGCGGTGCGGCCGGCATTCGCACCGAGTCTAGATGGTCGATTCCACGATCTCGCGCGGCCGATGCGCCACCTGGCGTCCGGGTTGCCTCCGCTCTCGGGGAGACGCCGCGTCGCCCCGGCGAAGACGACCTCGTGGAATCAACCACCTAACGCGCGAGGGCGCGACGGTAGGCGGCCGGGTCGTTGACGTCGGTCAGCGACCACAGCTCGGGATCCGCCGCTGCAAGGAGGGGATCGGCCAGGAGCTCGTCGGCGTCGAGGTAGCGCGTCCGCGCGCGCTCGGGGAGAAGAGACGCGCGAAGCAGGTCATCGGCCAGCAGGGACTCGACAAGCGCGAGCAGGCGCGCTCGATAGACGGCGGAGAGGGGATAGACCTGTCCTCCCACGCGCGGCACGACGGCGTCGATCGACGGGTCGAGTGCCGAGGCGACCCGGGTGACGAAGGCCGGTTGGAGAAACGGAACGTCCGTCGACGAGACGAACGCGGCGTCGGCGCGGCCCTGGATCGCACGGAGGCCGGCAGCGACGCCCTCGAGCGGGCCGCGCGCTTCATGCGCATCCTCGACAACCTCGACGCCGGCCGGGAGCACCGGAAGCTCCTGGTGAGGAGCACGGACGACGACGACCGGCCCGTCGACGGCGAGGGCGACGGTACCTGTCACCTCCGCGAGCAAGGGACGCCCGTGCCAGTCGAGGGTGGACTTCGGATGCCCCATACGCGACGAGCGACCGCCCGCCAGCACGATTCCCGCGACACGCTTCACGGGTCCGATGGTACCCCTGCGCTACGCTTGGCTCCGTGCCGCTCGCCGTGGTTACGGGTGCCTCCAGCGGGATCGGCTACGAGTTGGCACGGATTCTCGCCCGCGAGGGCCACGACCTCGTGCTCGTCGCGCGAAGCGGGGCTAAGCTCGCCGAGCTGGCCGACAGGCTTCGGGCCGACCACGGCGTCAAGACGAAGATCCTGCCGAAGGACCTCACCGACCCGGCAGCCCCGGGAGGGGTCGCCGCGAAGCTCGAGGCGGACGGCGCCCGGGTCGACGTGCTCGTGTCGAGCGCCGGATACGCGAGCTACGGAGCGTTCGTCGAGGCCGACCTCGCGAACGAGCTCCGGATGATCCAGGTCAACGTGATGGCCCTCACAGCGCTCACCGGGCTGCTGGTGCCGGGCATGGTCGAGCGCGGGAACGGGCGGATCCTGCACGTCGCCTCCACGGCGGCTTTTCAGCCAGGGCCGCTCATGGCCGTCTACTACGCGACCAAGGCGTACGTACTCTCCTTCTCGGAAGCGCTCGCCAACGAGCTCGAGGGAACAGGTGTCACCGTCACCGCCCTGTGCCCGGGCCCGACCGAGTCCGGCTTCCAGGCGCGGGCAAACATGAAGGACTCGAAGCTCGTGCAGGACGGGCTGATGACCGCGGCGCACGTTGCCGAGGCGGGCTACCGCGCGATGATGCGCGGCAAGACCGTCGAGGTTCCCGGCTTCAAGAACGCGCTCGGTACACAGCTCCCCCGGATCCTGCCGCGCAGGACGGCGACCGCGATCGTCCGGCGCGCGCAGGAGCGCGTCTAGATGGCCTGAGGCAACGTGGACGAGCTCGACCTGCAGATGCGTCGGTACGTCTACCGCCGGCTCGTCGATCTCGGACGGCCGCCGGCCGTCGCCGAGGTCGCAGGCGAGCTGGGAGAGCCGGCGGACAGGATCGGCGCGGCCTTCCGGCGCCTCCACGAAGCGCGCGCGATCGTGATCGATCCGCAGACGGACGAGATCGTGATCGCCAACCCGTTCTCGGCGGTCGAGACGCCTCACCGGGTCGCGGCCGGCGGGCGGAACTGGTACGCAGCCTGCGCGTGGGATGCCTTCGGGATACCGGCCGCTCTCGCCACCGACGGGCACATCTCGAGCCGGTGCCCCTGCTGCGACGGCGAGATCGAGATCGACGTCCGAGACCGAGCCCCGGTGGGCGCCTCGTCTGTCTGCCATCTGCTGGTGCCCGCCGCGCGCTGGTGGGACGACATCGTCTTCACGTGAGCGACCATCAGCTTCTTCCGGTCGGAAGAGCACCTCGACCGCTGGGTCGCTGCGACCGGGTACCAGCCGGGTGCGACGTTGACCCTCGACGTCATGTGCGACCTGGCTCACGCCTGGTGGGCCGACCGGCTCGACCCGGGCTGGACACCGCGCCCACGGGAGGCATCGCAAGCGATGCTCGAGAGGCTCTGCCTCACCGGACCGTTCTGGCACCTCGACTAGAAACGAGTCAGGCGGGCAGCGCAGCCAGCCCGTGCCGCGTGAGCACTCGTTCGCGCTCGGCTCCGGTCCCCACGAGGCTGACCTGCACGTCGAGGTGCTCCTCGACGAAGTCGACGTATCGCCGTGCGTTCTCGGGGAGCTCTCTCGCGTCGGCCACCTCGTCGAGCACCCCGAGCCAGCCCGGCAGCGTCTCGTAGACGGGGGCTGCGTGATGGAAGTCGCTCTGGTGTGCCGGGAACTCCGTCGTCTCCGTTCCATCGGGGAGCCGGTAGCGGACGCACACCGGGATCTCTGCGAACGTGGACAGGACGTCGAGCTTCGTGAGCGCGAGCGTCGTGATCCCGTTGATCCGCACGGCGAACCGCAGCGCGGGGAGGTCGAGCCAGCCGCACCGTCGCTCACGACCGGTGGTCGTCCCGAACTCAGCTCCGAGCTCGCGCACACGGCTCTGGTCCGGGCCCTGGATCTCGGTCGGGAAGGGGCCCTCGCCGACGCGGGTCACGTACGCCTTCGCGACGCCCAGGACTTCGTCGATCCTCGTCGGCCCGACGCCCACGCCCGTGCACGCGCCGCCGGCGATCGGGTTGGACGAGGTGACGAACGGATAGGTCCCGTGGTCGACGTCGAGGAGTGAGCCCTGCGCGCCCTCGAGCAACACGCGTGAGCCGCGGCGGAGCGCCTCGTCGACGAGCAGCGAGGTGTCGGCGACGTGGTCGCGCAGCCGCTGCGCCCACTCGCCCGAGCGGCCGGTCACGTCGTCGAGGCGGAGCGGCTCGGCTCCGTAGACGCGCTCGAGCCAGACGTTCTTCTCGGCCAGCGCGACCTCGATCTTCTGACGGAGGATCTTGGCGTCGAGGAGGTCCTGGACGCGGATCCCCAGGCGCCCGTATTTGTCGGCGTAGGCGGGACCGATGCCGCGACGGGTGGTGCCGATCTGAAGCTTCCCGAGGCGCCTCTCGCTCGCCTGGTCGAGGGCGACGTGCCACGGCATCACCAGGTGCGCATTGCCGGAGATCCGGATCGGGCTCGTCGGGACACCTCGCGCCTCGAGCTCGTCGAGCTCGCGGATCAGGACTCCGGGATCGACCACGCACCCCGCGCCGAGCACGCAGAGCGTGTCCGGGTAGAGGATGCCGGACGGTATGTGATGGAGCTTGTACGTCTGCCCGTCCGCGATGATCGTGTGACCCGCATTCGGGCCGCCCTGATAGCGGCAGACGACATCCGAATGACGTGCGAGCAGGTCGACGATCTTGCCCTTCCCCTCGTCGCCCCATTGCGCGCCGACGATCACGGTCGCGGGCATGGCGTCAGTAGCGTAGTCGGCGACCTGGTCAGAGCGCCGCGAGGTCGGAGAACTTCGCGTAGCGCTTGAGGAAGGAGAGCTTGACGGTGTCGGTCGGCCCGTTTCGGTGCTTGGCGAGGATCACCTCGGCCAGCCCCTGCTGATCGGACTCGTCGTTGTAGTAGTCGTCGCGGTAGAGGAAGGCGACCAGGTCGGCGTCCTGCTCGATCGAGCCCGACTCGCGCAGGTCGGACAGGATCGGACGCTTGTCGTGGCGCTGCTCGACGGCGCGTGAGAGCTGCGACATGGCGAGAATCGGAATGTCCAGGTCCCGTGCGAGCAGCTTGAGGTTCCGCGAGATCTGAGAGACCTCCTGCACGCGGTTCTCCGCGGTCGTGCCGGACGTCATGAGCTGGAGGTAATCGACGACGATCAGGCCGAGATCCGGCTGCTTCGACTTCAGCCGCCGCGCTTTCGAGCGGATCTCCATCATCGTCACGGAGCCGGTGTCGTCGACGTAGACGGGCGCCTTCGCCAGCTTGTCGCAGGCGGTGGTGAGGCGCGGCCAGTCCTCGGGCGCGAGGCGCCCGCTGCGCAGCCGCTGGGACTCCACCTTCGCCTCGCTGCACATGAGTCGCTGTGTGACCTCGGCCTTCGACATCTCGAGGGTGAACACGGCCACCGGCACGCCGTGTCGCACGGCGAGGTTGGCGGCGACGCAGAGGCTGAAGGCAGACTTGCCCATGCTCGGACGGGCGGCCACGATGACCAGGTTTCCCGGCTGGAAGCCCGAGGTGAGCCGGTCGAGGTCGCGGAAGCCGGAAGGCAGGCCGGTCACGTCGGCGCCGGACTCGTAGAGCGCAGTGATCCGCTCGAAGCTCTCTTTCAGCAGCGCCTCGATGTGTGCGAAGTCCCCGCTGACGCGCTGCTGTGAGAGGTCGAAGACGACTTGCTCCGCCCTGTCGACGAGCTCGGTGGGGTCGCCCACTCCCTCCCAGCCGAGTTGGGATATCTCTCCGCCTGCGCGGATCAGTCCCCGCAGGGTGGCGGCCTCGCGGATGATCCGGGCGTAATGGCCGGCATTCGCAGTCGTCGGCACGAGCGCGGCCAGCTCGTGGATGCGCGCCCGTCCGCCGACGTCCTCGAGCTCGCCTCGCTCCTCGAGCTCGTCGACGAGGGTGATCGCGTCCACCGGCTCGCCCTTCGCGTACAGGGCGAGTGCGGCGCGGTACATCCTGGCGTGGCTCTCACGATAGAAGTCCCGCTCGTCCAGGATCTCGCTCACCGCCGCGATCGCGCCGGGCGAGAGCATCATGGCGCCGACGACCGATTCCTCGGCGTCGAGACTCTGGGGGGGCACGGGTGCGGCCTGGACAGCTTGAGCCATGTCGGTCCTGGCGATCCAACCACGCTGCTCGGTGAGCGTCATCCCTGTGCGTAACTCCAAGGTGGCCTGTTCTGGAAAAGCGAAGGACTGCCTGTGCAGGCCTATGGGAACGCATGTTCTCATACGGCTCGGACGGCGATCCCCAGCGCGCTCTGGATGCTTCGGCCGCTGAGAGCGGGAGATTCCTCCGGCATCCACAATGCCTCCACAACGGCCTGTTGGCACCGTGACGGACCACGAAGTGAGGGCAGGCCGAAGGTTCGCCCCGAGGGTCCACGAAGTTGCTCCCGCGGATCCCGGTCGGCCGATCAGACATCCGTTCATGCCCGCGCGTGGCGGCGCGGGCGACGACACCGTGACTACTCGGGCTCGTCCGCCCCTGGCTCGTCCGCCCCTCGGCTCGTCCGCCCCTGGCTCGTCCGCCCCCGGCTCGATCCGGTCGCTCGCGACGGCTTCGCCGCCCGCGTCGGGAAGAGCTCCATCGGGAAGGACCTCGTCGGGCGCCTCCGCACCGCCGAGCGGTAGCTCCTCCTCGGGCAGCTCTCCGCCTTCGGGCACGACCAGGGTCTTGACGTCCACGCGTACCTCGGGAAACACGTCGATCGAGATCTCGTAGCGGCCGACCCGCTTGATCGGCTCGTCGAGGTCGATCTTGCGGCGATCGACGCGCACCTTGCGCACGCGCCAGAGCTCGTCGGCGATATCCGTCGGCGTGATGGAGCCGAACAGGACCCCTTGTGTGCCCGCCTTCACCTCGAAGCGAAGGACGGTCTTCGACAGTGTTTCGGCGATCGCCTGGGCCTGCTCGACGCTCCTCGCCTCGTGGAGGGCCCGCTCTGCGTCGCGACGCTCGATCTCCTCGACCAGGCCGGCTGTCGCGGGCTCGGCGAGGTTCCGCGGCTGGAGGTAGTTGCGCATGTAGCCGCGCGCGACCGACACGACCTCGCCGCGGAGGCCGACCTTCTCGACGTCCTTCAGGAGCACGACCTCCATCGCTAGCTCCCGACGTACGGCAGCAGCGCCATCTCGCGCGCCCGCTTGACCGCGACTGCGATCTGGTCCTGGTGGCGGCGGCAGGCGCCGGTGATCCTGCGCGAGCGGATCTTGCCCTTCTCGGACGCGAACCGCCGCAGCTGGTTGTAGTTCTTGTAGTCGACCTCCTCGATCTTCTCGCGGCAGAAATAGCAGCTCTTCCGCCGGGCTGGGCCCGCGGAGGGACCGCCCTTGCGCTTGCGGTTGGTCGACCTGTCTCGATCCTTGTCCACTGTGTCTGTCTCCTAGAAGGGAATGTCGTCGTCGGCTCCGGTCTTGGGGCCGAAGTCGCTCGTGTCCGGGTTGACGTCGCCGCCGGCCACCGGTCTTGACGTACTGCTCGGTTCGCCGGTGTCGGGTGCTCGCCGCCGTCGCCGCGGCTGTCGAGGAACTGGACTGTCGAACGCGACGACCTCGACCTTCGAGCGCTTCGAGCCGTCCTGGGCTTCC
Organism: uncultured Thermoleophilia bacterium; assembly: GCA_963797645.1. GTDB lineage: Bacteria > Actinomycetota > Thermoleophilia > Gaiellales > Gaiellaceae > CAWCQC01. The sequence continues at coordinate 489,129 of CAWCQC010000017.1, forward strand.
CACGGACGACCAGTCGAGCCGGCCGTCGATGCCGAGCCGCCTGCCCTTGCGCGAGGTGTGGCGCGAGAGACTCGGCCTGGTTGCCCGAACAGCTTCACGTCGAAGAAGTTGGGCTTGTCGCCCCACGTGCCGATGTCGTCCTTCTGGCGCCCGTTCACCGCGATGCGCAGCTGGAGGACGGGCGTCCCGGACGGGAGGTGGCGGAGCTCGGGATCCCTCGTCAGACGTCCCGACGAGCACCACGCGATTGATGTCACCTGCCATCTCGCCTCCTCTCTAGCGAACGTATGTTCGTATACTACTCGGCGCCGTGGACGGCAGGCTCCGGCGCGCTCGGTGTGGTGGAACCCTTGGGACGGCGCACGGCCATGTGGCGCATGGCGCCGTCGGTGATCCGCAGCACGCGCGTCAGCTCGTCCAGTGTCGAGGGTTCACAGTCGAAGGTGAGCAGGTGGTAGGTCGCCTCGCCCTTGTGGTCGATCTCGTAGGCGAGCTTCCGGCGCCCCCACGACTCACCGCCGTGCCAGGTTCCGCCGCCCTTGCTGACGGTCTCTTCTGCGCGCGCGACGATCTCGGCCTGACGCTCGTCAGGCAGCTCCGGGTCGAGCATGAGCAATACCTCGTACGGATTCATGCTCCCGATGTCCTCCTTCCCTCGGTCTTAGACGGCCCCGCCGCCGCGACGCCGATCGGGAACGGACGGCATCTCGACGAGGCAGGAAGTCCAGCGAGTATAGCGGCGCCTCCCGACTTGCCGGCGGACCGCTGCGCATGGGAAAGTGACAGATGTGAATCGAAAGCTCGCAGTTGGGCTCGGGCTCACCGGAGTGGCGATCGTCATCGGCGGAGTGCTCCGCCGCCGCTCGCAGCGCCCCGCCCTAGAGGCCGATTCCCGCGCCGAGAATCTCCGGCGGCGCCTGGCGGAGAGCCGTGCGGCGGCTCGCGAGCCAGCACCTGCGCCGGCCGCAGCGAAGGCGTCCGAGGAAGCGGGGGAGAGCATCGCCGAGGCTCGCCGCCGCGTCTACGAGGAGGGTCAGGCGGCCGTCGACGAGATGCGCCGCGCCGGGACCGAGCCGGCCGCGTAACCACCCCGCGCCGGCTTGGCGAACCGGCGGAGGCGCTACTCGATGAAGCCGATCGAGCGAAGGCGCGTCTGCCAGAACCGCATTGCCACGGCGTAGAACTCCTCCGCCTCGACGCCGTATCCGGACAGGACCTGTGTGTCCATGCCGCCGGCGAGCGCCGTTTCCAGCAGGCCCGACGACAGATCGGCGAAGTACTCGACGAAGTCCGTGATGACCTCCCTCGCGTTGGCCTCGTCCTCGGCCATGCGCCGGCGGCAGTACGAGACGCCGATACCGATGTGTCGCGCTTCGTCGCGGGAGACGAGCCGCTGGCCTTCGGCAAGCCCTGGGAAGTCGCCGAACGCCTCGTACCGTTCCGCGGCGAGCGTCTGGGCCGTGCGGGCGATCACTCCCTCCGCGACGAGGTGGTACGCAACGATCGCCGTCAGGAAGTCGTCCGGGTCGTCCGACGTCTCCAGCGGCTTGACGGTGCGGTCGAGCGCGTCGTACAGCGTCGACGCGATGACGTCGAGATGGGCGTCTGCGATCGCGCGTACCTCGCCGGGTGCGCTGATCCCGAACACGGCCTCGTAGACGCGGAAGACCGCCTGCATGTGCCGGTACTCGTCCGCGATCTGTGTCGAGAGGACGAGCTGCAGGTCGTAGTCCGGAGCGCGCAGGAGAAACGGCGCCAGGATGGTCGCGACCTTGTACTCGGCATGGAAGCGGTGGGCGAAGATCCACATGAAGGCGTCGCGCCGCTCGTCCTCCAGGGCGAGGAAGCTCGACCGGTCACGGGAGAAGTCGAGCGACTGGGGCGACCACTGGTTCCGCTCCCAGTGCTCGTAGAGTGCCTGGAACGGCCGGGCGCGCTGCTCGAGGTCGTCCGTCTCCGCGAGCCTGCCTCGATTCGGCCAGCTGGTCGTTGGGAGCCATCGGCAGGATGCTAGTCGACTGGGCGGGCGCGTAGGACGCAGGGCACCGTCTGTCTGCGGCTACGATCAGGCCGATCGTGCCCTACTTCATCTGCCCGAACTGCAAGCGGCGGGTGGTCGATTCCGACCGTCGCGACGGCCTCACCCATCAGCCGGTGGGCTGCTCGGCGTGTGGCTTCGGGTTCCTGTTCGAGCTGCTCGAGGACTACTACCCGGGGCCGAACACGGGGTTCGTCGTCTGCGACGGGGACCTGCGCATCCTCGCGGTCGGCCGTGGAATCCTCGAGCTCACCGGCTACCCGGAGCACGAGCTGTTCGGGAAGACGCATCGCCGAGGCGTTCGGCGTGAAGGCCGATAACGGCGACAACCCCGCGGAGCTCGCCGTCGAGTGGGGCGTCCGGCGCCTCGACCAGCCGCTCACGATCGCGATGCGCTCCGGCACGGAGCGTGAGATCACCGCCGACTTCTTCCCCGCCTATGACGAGGATGGAGGCCTGCTCGTAGCCCTGTCGCCGCGGATGTAGCCGGCCGCCCGGCCCCACGACCGTGAGCGTGACTACCGGGCTGCCGCGAGCAGCTGCTCGCCCTCGGCAATCGCAGCGGCCGCTCCCACCGACCGGTAGAACGCAAGCGCCAGCTCGAGCTGGGCCTCGGCCTCGGCCGCTCGTCCGGCTTCGGCGAGCGAGCTCGCGGCGCACATGCGGGCGAGCGCCGCCTCGGGCAGCGCGCCGATCGCGGCGAGAGCCTCGGCCCCGAGGCGCGCGTCGCCCCGCGCAATGGCTTGCCCGGCCGTGTTCCAGGGTGTAGGCACGAGCGATCGCGGCGCCGCCTCCGCGAGCTCGGCGCCGCGGCCGAGCGCGACCAGGGCCAGAGCCTGATCGACGATCCAGAGGTACGCGAGCGGAAGGGCTCCCTGCTGCCGAACGAGCTCGAGGAGCTCGCCGGCGAATGCCGACGCGTCCCCCGGCTCCCCGACCGTCGTCAGCGCGCGAGCGTGGAACGCCAGCGTGGGGTAGAGCGCCTGCGGATCGCGAGCCTCCCGGCCGAGCTCGACGGCGCGCGCGGCGTCGTCCAGCGCCCCCGCACTGTCGCCCCGGGCGAGCCTGATCCGCCCGCGCATGACCCGGCAGTGCGCGTCGAGGTAATGGCGGCTTCCCCCCTCGGACTCCGCGATGAACCCGTCGGCGAGGGCGAGTGCCTCGTCCCAGCGTCCGGTCCAGTAGAGCTCCCCGCTCCGCTCCGCGCGGAGCCACCTGAGGCTGCGCGCGTCGCCGAGCCGCTCCGCTGAAGCCCTGGCCGACTCGCGGAGCTCGATCGCTCTCGCGAGGTCACCGAGCTCCATGACGGTGTCGGCGAGGTTGATAGTGCCCGCGACCGCCTCCGGTGAGCTCTGCTCCACGGCCAGCTCGATACCGCGCTCGAAATCCGCCAGGCCGCCGAGATCACCCAGCTGGACGCGCGCGTCGCCGATCGTCATGGTCGTGAGCGCCTTCAGCTCGCCTAGATCCAGCTCGTCGGCCATCGCGTCGGCCTCGGCCGCGACGAGGTATCCCTCCTCGGCCCGCGAGGCGACGAGCAGCCCGCGGGCGGTGGCGCAGAGCACGAGCGCCTTCGTCGGGGACGGCGGCGTATCGGCGAGCAGCTCTCGCGCCCGCTGGTAGTGCGCCGTCGACTCGAGCCCGCGACCTTCGCGGAAGGCGAGCCGCCCGAGCATGATCTCTGCCTCGGCGGCTGCCGCTGCGTCGCCCACCGCGCTGAGTGCGTCCCGTGCCTCCGCGAGGATGTCGGCTCCGGCGTCGTCGAGCGTGGTACGCCGCCTTCGCGAGGCGGAAGAAGACATGCGGGCGCTCGGGGTCGCCGGCCGGCCAGAGCTCGAGCGCGGCCTCGAAGAATCGCCTCGCCGCAGCGAAGCCCTTCAGGCCGGAGGCCCGGTCGCCTGCGTCCACGAGGGCGGCGCGGGCCCGACCTTCGAGGTCGGCAGTCGGCGCCCCGGTCGCGCGCGCATATTCGAGCGCCCGTTGGTAGTGGTATGCGCAGGTCTCGGCGTGATCCTCGTGACGGCCGAGCGACTCGACCCACTCGGCGGCCTGGCGATGCTTCTCGGCGCGGCCGCTCCGAGGTATCCGCCCGTAGGCGACGTCGAGCAGGAGGAGGTGGCGGAACGCGTACTCGGATTCGCGCTCGACCGTCGAGGGCCGCTGCCGCCGGACGAACTGCTTCCGCTCGAGCGCGCGAAAGCGCTCGTCCAGGCGCCAGCGCGGAAGGCCTCCGAGGTACGAGACGGCTCCGAGCCAGAACACCCGGCCGACGACGGCCGCGTCCTGCAGCACGGCTTTTTCCTCGGGATCGAGGGTGTCGAGCCTGGCCGCGATCAGGCCCTGCACCGACGCGGGGACCGGCAGCTCGTCGGGTGTGGCGCCGCGGTCGCGCTCGGCGAGCATGCGGACGAACTCCTCGGCGTAGAGCGGGTTGCCGCCTGCACGGGCGAGAAGGGTCGTCTTCAGGCCCGGCGGCAGCACGGCCCGCTCGAGGAGCTCCTCGAGAAGCTGCGACGTCTCCTCGTCGGACAGGGGAGAGAGCGAGATGGTCAGGGCGTTCGGCTTCCCGCCGCCCCAGCTCGGCCGGCGCACGAGGAGCTCGGGGCGAGCGGTGCAGACGATGAGCATCGGCACTGCGGTCGCCCATTCGGCGAGGTAGTCGACGAAGTCGAGCAGGCCCTCGTCCGCCCAGTGGAGGTCCTCGAACAGGAGCACGGTCGGTCCCTGCTCCGCGATTGCCTCGAGGAACCGGCGCCAGGCCGCGAAGTCCTCGGCGTGATCCGCGCGGTCGTCGCCCGTCCGCGTAAGGCCGACAAGCGGGCCCAGGTGCGCCTCGACCCAGCGGGCGTCCTCCTCGCTCGGGACGAGATCGAGAACCTCTCGCCGCACCGAGCGTTCGACCTCGCCCGGCGAATCGGTCTCCAGGATGCCGGCCTGTGCCTTGACCATCTCCGAGAGCGGCCAGAAGGTCACCCCCTCGCCGTACGGGAGACAGCCGCCTCGGCGCCACGAGACGAGCTCGGGGTCGTCCTCGACGACGGACGAGAGCTCGAGGACGAGCCGCGACTTGCCGATCCCCGGCGGACCGACGAGTGTGACGAGCTGCGCGGAGTGCTCGTGCCGGGCCCGGGCGAAGGCATCACAGAGAAGCTGCACCTCGGCGGTACGGCCGACGAGCGGAGCGCGGCCGCGCTCTCGCGGATCGGCGCCGACCCGCGAGCGCGCGTCGACGGCCTCCCAGGCGAGGACCGGCTCCGCCTTGCCCTTGGCGCGTACCGGCTCGAATGCCAGGTACTCGATCGCGCGCGCGGTCGCGAGGTACGTTGCCTCGCCGACGAGGATGCCGTTGACGGGCGCGGCCTCCTGGAGGCGCGCTGCGACGTTCACGAAGTCCGCGACGAGCCGCTCGCCTTCCCCCGGGCCGACCTCGGGTTTGAAGAGCGCCTCACCCGTCGACACGCCGACCCTGACGGCGAGCTGTGCGCCCTCCGCAGTCTCGGCGAGATCGGCGATGGCGTCCCGGATCTTGAGCGCCGCCCGCACGGCTCGCTCGGGGTCGTCTTCGTGGGCGACCGGTGCGCCGAAGACGGCCATCACGGCGTCGCCGATGAACTTCTCGACCGTCCCGCCGAGGTGCTCGACGTTCCAGCGAAGCCGGGCGTGGAACGGCTCGAGGAGCCGGCGCACGTCCTCGGGGTCGAGCCGGTCTGCGAGCGTCGTGAAGCCGACGAGATCGGCGAAGAGCACGGTCACAGTTCGCCGCTCGGCCGAAGCCTCGACGCCGCCCGGCTCCGGTAACGCAGCGCCACAGGCCCCGCAGAAGCGGAAGCCTTCCGGGCTCTCGGCGCCGCAGCTCGGGCAGACGGGCACGTTCAGAGAGTATCGCGGCCCGCGCGCTGTACCCTTCTCGCCCGTGGCGGCGACCGAGCTGCGATACCACTGGGAATGGGAGCTCGACGCGACCCCCGAGCGGCTGTGGCCGGTGGTCGCGGATACGAACCGCTTCAACTTCGAGACGGGCGCACCGAGGGTCAGGCCGGCCGGGGGAGAGCCGTCGCCGAGCGGACGGCGCACGCTCCGCGTCAGAGTGCTCGGACGGGAGATCGACTACGAGGAGGAGCCCTTCGAGTGGGTGCGTCCAGAGCGGTTCGGGGTCGTTCGCCGCTACCGGACGGGGCCGCTCGCACAGCTCCGTGTCCTGCTCGAGCTCCACGCGCGCAACGGAGGCAGCCGGCTCGACGTACGACATCTGGGCCGAGCCGCGTGGCGCAGCCGGCCGGGTCGCGGTTCCCGTGACGCTCGGGCGGATCGGCCGGCGACGGATGGACGAGGCCTTCAGGCGGTACGACCGTGCGCTCATGGAGGGCGGTCGTCGTCCCGCCGCCCCGCGCGCGACCGACGCTCGCGCCCGGCGGGCATGAGCGGCTCGAGGCGTTCCGAGCCGACCTCGAGCAACGTGGCGCTTCGCCGGGGCTCGTGACTCGCCTGGTCGACGAGGTCGCGAGCGTCGACGACCTGGCTGCGGCCTCGATGCGGCCCTACGCGCTGGCGGACGCCTGGGGCGAGGAGCGACGAACGGTGCTGGAGCTCTTCCTCCTATCGACCCGCGCCGGTTTGCTCGAGTCACGTTGGGAGCTTCTCTGCCCGCTCTGCCGCGGGTCGGCGGCAACCGTCGCCACGCTCGCCGGCGTCGAGTCCTCGGTCCACTGCGACAGCTGCCACATCGACGTGACGGCGGACTTCGAGCGCTCGATCGAGCTCACGTTCCGCCCCAGCCCGGCGATCCGCGAGGTGGAGATCCACGAGTTCTGCGTCGGCGGCCCGGCGCTGACCCCGCACATCGTCGCCCAGCAGCTGCTCGCTCCGGGTGAGCGGCGCGACGTGACGCTTGCCCTGGAGCCAGGCGCGTACCGGGTCCGCGGGATCGACCTCGCCGGTGCCGAGCCGTTCACGGTTCCGGAGGGAGAGTCCCGCGCGACCGTCGAGTTCGCGAACCCGACCGGCGTCGAGCGGCTGTACCTCGCTGAACGAACCGCCTGGTCCGACCAGGCGGCGACCGCGGCTGACGTCACCTCGTTGCAGGCGTTCCGCGACCTGTTCGCCGCGGAGGCCCTGCGGCCAGGCGAGAACATGGCGGTCGGGAGCCTGACGGTCGTCTTCACCGATCTCAGGGACTCGACCCGGCTCTATCGTGAGATAGGCGACGCGCCTGCCTACGGGTCGGTGGTCGGGCATTTCGACGTCGTTCGCGATGCGGTGGCCGGTGAGGGCGGCGCCGTCGTCAAGACGATCGGCGATGCGGTGATGGCGGTCTTCAGGCGCCCGGTATCCTCGCTTCGTGCGATGCTCCGCGCACAGGCCGAGCTGGCAAGCACGCCCGGCGGCGGCCGCCCGTTGTTCCTCAAGGTCGGAATCCACCTCGGGCCGTGCATCGCGGTGACGCTGAACGGCCGGCTCGACTACTTCGGCTCCACGGTCAATGCGGCAGCCCGCATCGAAGGCCTCTCGAACGGCGATGATGTGATCGTGTCCGGAGCAGTACGAGACGACCCCGAGGTGGCGACCCTCCTCGTTGAGCTCGACGCCGAGCCGCTCGAGGCCGAGCTCAGGGGCTTCGACGACGAGCGCTTCACGCTCTGGCGGGTGCGAGCGCGTGCCTAGCACTGGCTCCTCCGTGAAAACTCCCGGCGGCTTCCGGCGGTGGCTCGACCGGGTCGTCCTCGGATTCCTGATGGGAATCACGATCTGGATCGTCGAGCGGCGGCTCCGAAAGGCCCTGGGAGGTGCCGCGGAGGATCCGGAGGAGAAGCGCGAGCGTACGGTCGAGGTCGGCTGACGGCTCAGTGCTGTCGCGACCGGAGCATGTCGAGCACGAGCCCGACGGCGAGCACCGCGCCGACGATCCCTAGCGTCAGCGGCACCCAGTTTCCCACCACCTTCGAGTCGGCGGTGACGCCGGTCGCGATGATGCAGGTGCCGGCCAGGATTCCGAGGGCAACGCGTCGCGCCGCGTTTCGGATCGTGAGCTCGAGCTTCTCCGTGCCCGAGAACTGCACCTGGAACCGCTGGCCGGGGCGGGTACCGGCGAGCCGCTCGATCGCCTCGACGAGCCGTGACAGGCGCACCCGCACCTTCTCGACGTCGTAGACCAGTCGCTGAGGATCGGCACGGTCGCGAAGCCGTCCTCCGAGCCGGCGTAGGAGGTACTTGCCCGCGACCGCAAAGGGATCGAGGGTCGGATCCAGCTCACCGACCGTCAGCTGCACCTGCGCGAGCGCCTTCCCGGTCAGCGCCATCGACGCCGGCAGGCGCATCTCGTTGCGAGCAGCGATCTCCGTGATGCCCTGGAGCACGGGCCCGAGCTGGATCTCCTTCAGCGAGGTGTGCCGGAAGTTCCGCACGAGGGCGCCCAGCTCGGTCTCGATCCGCGCGACGTCGAGGTCGGCTCGGCGGTCGTCGCCGGACATGATGAGCAGCACGTCCGTGAGAAACGGGACGTCCTCCCGCCAGAACGCCATGAGCAGCAGCAGCAGGTGCTCGCGCGTCGCCGGGTCGACCTCCCCGACCATCCCGAAGTCGAGGAAGTAGATCCGCTCGTCCCACCACTTCAGGTTGCCGGGGTGCGGATCGGCGTGGAAGAAGCCGACGGTCAGGATCTGCTCGTAGTACGAATCGAGCAGTTGGCGGGCAGCGTCCGTTCGTGCTTCACCGACCGGCGCCTGACGCACCGGCACGCCCTCCACTTCCCCCATGACCAGGAGACGCGCGCTCGAGAGCTCCCGGTACACGCCCGGCACCTCGAGTCGCGAGTAGTGGTCGAGCACGTCGCGCATGCGCTCGATGTTCGCTGCCTCCATGCGGAAGTCGAGCTCCCGCTTGAGCGACGAGGACAGGTGCTCGATGACGGCGGGAATGTCGACGAGCTGTCTGAACGTCGAGCGGTCGGCGGTCTTCGCGGCGAACATCTCGAGCAGGCCGAGGTCGCGGTAGATGTCGGTCGCCGCGTTCGGGCGCTGCACCTTGACCACCACCCGGTCTCCGCCTTCGAGCCTCGCGCGGTGCACCTGGCCGATCGTCCCGGCCGCCATCGGCGTCGCCTCGATGCTCTCGAAGACGTCCTCCCACGGAACTCTGAGCTCCTCCTCCATGACCGCCACCACCTCGGCCTCGGTGAGGGGCGTCACCGTCTCCTGGAGCGTCGACAGCTCAGCGATCACCTCGGGCGGGAGCAGGTCCGGGCGGGTGGAGAGGATCTGGCCGAGCTTCGCGAAGGTGGGGCCGAGCTCCTCGAGCGCATCGCGTAGCCTCCTGGCCCGCGCCGCGTCGCTCATACCGGCGCGGGAGCGGCTACGCCGTGCGTCCTCGAGGCCGACCTTCGCGAGGACGCGCCCGATCTGCGCGGCGCGGCCGAGGAGCTGCCCCTCGACGTTCGACGGGTCGGTGTGGGCGGTCTCGCTCACGTCTCACGCCGGAAGAAACGGGTGAGCCCGCTCTTCTCCTCTGGCGCGGCTGCCTCGGCGCTGTTCACGATGACAACGGTACAGCGAGCGTTGTGCGAGACCCGGTTCGGGACGTTGCCGAGCAGGAACTCCTTGCGTCCGCTCATCCCGACGTTCCCAACGACGAGCACGTCAACCTCCTCCTCTTCGGCCGCGGCGACGATCGCGTCCGAGGCGTTCTCGGCCACGGTGACCTTCGCCCGTCCGCGGCCGCCCGCCATCTCCTGTGCGAGCAGCTTGAGATCCTCGGTCGCATACGCTGCGCGGGTCGTCTCCGCGGCGCCCGCCTGCGTCGCGACCGGGTTCTCGGGCACGATCACCTGGATGACGACGAGCTCGGCGTCGTATCGCTCGGCCATGTCGGCCGCCCAGGCGACCGTGAAGTCGGCGCTCTGCGAGCGGTCGGTCGCGACCATGATGCGCCGGATGGATGTAGCACGCTGCGCTGGCACACGCTGATTCTCGTCGAATGCGACGCCGGGCGGTAGTACTGCCGTATCTAGGCGGGCCGAACGACGCCGGCGAGGATCGGTGATTCCCGGAGCAGGCCCCGGTTGCAGGGTGCCAGCTCTAGATGGACGACGATGCGCCCGGCCACGCCCGGCAGGCGAATTCCGAGCGATCGCGCAGTCGGACACCGGCGCTCGTTGCCCACCGGCACGTCGGAATACGCGATCACGATGGTCGCCCTGCCTCGATGCGGCAGCGTGACGAGCCGCGGCACGGCCTGGCTGACGCCGGGGACGTTTCCGTGCTGAACGCGAGTCCTGAGCGGCTTGCCGCTTCCGGCGTACATCTGCAGCCGGGCGAAACCCTGGAGCGTGCACCGGGCGCCCCCGTTCCGCAGGGCGACGCTGAAGACGATCGTGCCGGCTGCACCGCTCGAGCCGATGACCCGTCCCGTCAGCTGGCGCGCCAGGCACCGGTCAGCGGACTGCTCGCTCCCGAACGCGCCGGGGGCGGCCACGCCCGTCGCGAGCAGCAGGATGGAGAATGCGAGGAGGGCCCGGGCCTTCATAGCGGCGGCAGTGTACGGCTTCTCGCGGAGAGGCTTGACACGGAGCCGGGAGGGATGGATACTGGCCCTGCCCGCGAGGACAGTCTGAATCTCCGGATTCCCGACGGTTCACGCGGGCATTCTCTTGGTCCGCAACTCGCCTACGGCGCGCGAGCGGTTGTACGCTGTCCAGGTGACGGAGTACTCCCAGGCGACGAAAGCCGCGAGCCTCGCCGCTGAGCCCCTCTTCGAGCGGCTGTCCAAGAAGGGAATCAACCAGCTCGCCACGATGACCGACGATCTCGACTTCCCCGCCGGGAAAGCGCTCTGCCGGCAGGGGGAACAGGGCGGCTAGGGCTCCGCCCGGCCTTCGCGGCTAGGCTTCCGCGCCAGCGTGAAGGCACATGTCTGGGGATGTCGCGGCTCACTCGCTGCTCCCGGCCCGGAGACGATCCGGTACGGCGGGAATACCTCCTGCGTCGAGATCCGGACAACGGACGGCAGCCTGGTCGTGCTCGACGCGGGCACCGGCATCCGCCCGCTCGGCCTGGCCGTAGGAATAGCCCGCCAGACCATCCACCTGCTTCTCACGCATCTCCACCTCGATCACATCGAAGGGCTCGGCTTCTTCGCGCCAATCTGGAGCCCGACGACGACGCTTCACATCTGGGGGCCGCATGCACCGGGGCGGACCCTCGAGCAGCGGATCCTCCAGTACTTCTCGCCGCCGCTCTTCCCCGTCCCGCTCTCGGCGATCCCGGCTGAGCTCGTCTTCCACGAGGTTCACGACGCGGAGGCCTGGGAGATCGGATCCCTCCAGGTGCGCGCCCAGCTCGTCATCCACCCCGGGCCGACGCTCGCCTTCCGGCTCGAGGAGGAAGGCCGCTCGTTCGCCTACGTGCCCGACCATGAGCCGGCGCGCGACGCGGACGTCGCGCTGGCTCCGCCGGAGATCGTCTCGGGCTACGGTCTCGCCGCGGGTGCCGACCTGCTCTTCCACGACGGCCAGTACACCGCGGAGGAGTACTCCCACCGCATCGGCTGGGGACACTCGGCGTTCACGGACGCCGTTCAGTTCGCGCGGGCGGCCGACGTCGGGCGGCTGGTCCTCTTCCATCACGACCCGAATCACACCGACGGCGAACTGGACGAGATCCTCTTCCTCGCCCGCGCCGGAACGTGGGGCCTTGCGGACGAGATCACGCTCGCCTATGAGGGCATGGAGATCCAACCCTAGGCCACTCGCCTCCGATGCGGTACGATCGGCGCCCCTTCTCGGGCGGAGGTATGCGTTGTACCAGTGGTGGGTGCTGATCCATATCGTCGGCGTGATCGGATTCCTGCTCGCGCACGGCATCAGCGTCGGTACTGCGCTTCGCGTCCGCAACGAACGGGATCCGGATCGGATCCGAGCGCTCCTGCAGGTGTCCGGCTCGGCAACGGGCGTCTTCTACCTGACCACGTTCCTGCTCCTGCTCGGAGGCATCGCCGCCGGTGTGGACGGGAAGTGGTTCGACCAGGCCTGGATCGGGGTCGCTCTCGCCGTGTTCGTGGCCGAGATGGTGTTCATGTGGGCGGTGACGTCCCCCTACTACCGGCGCCTCCGTAAGGTGCTGACGATCGAGGAGGCCGGTGGCTCTGCCGTCAGCGCGGCCGATATCGAGCGCGCCGTCGTGTCGCCGATTCCGGTGCGTGTCGTTCTGGGTCGGCCTGATCGGTCTGCTGTTCATCGGCTACCTGATGGTGCTGAAGCCGTTCTGATCGAGGAGAAAGGGTTCCGATGGTGTTCCGGACCATCCTGGTGGCAACCGACGGATCGGCGACCGCGCAGGTCGCGGAGGCTCTGAGCCGACGGCTTGCCCGCGCCAGCGGCGCGTCCCTGCTCCTGGTCACGGCCCACGTCGAGGGCGACGAGGGCGCTGCACGGGAGATCGTCGAGGAGGCTCGGCTCCGTGCGGAGGCCGAACAGGTTCCGGCTCTCGCCGAGATCGGGGCCGGCGACCCGGCTGCGGTCATCGCGGAGCAGGCCGATCGCGCCGACAGCGATCTGATCGTCGTCGGCGACATCGGGATGGGACAGGCCCGTCGCCTGCGGCTCGGCGGCGTTCCCGATCGGATCTCCCACACGGCGCCCTGCAGCGTGCTGATCGTCCGGACCGGCCGGCGACCCGACCGGGAACCGGACGTGGGCGCCTACCGGAGCGTTCTCGTTGCAACGGACGGATCGCCGACGGCGGCCCACGCCGCACGGGTCGGAGCGGCGTTGGCGGAGACGCTGGGGGCGCAGGTCAGCCTCGTCCACGTCGGCGACGAGTTGCTCGGCAAGGTCGTGTTGAGGGACACGGCGGAGCGGCTTGGAGACGAGGCTGTCCCGCAACTGCTCGAGTCGGGTGATCCGGCAAGGACGATCGTGGCGGTTGCCGAACGCCGGGGATACGACCTCGTGGTCGTGGGGAACAAGGGGATGACCGGGGCGGCGCGCGCCCTCGGCAGCGTCCCGAACGCGGTCTCACACGGAGCGCCCTGCGACGTCCTCATCGTCCAGACCGTGGGCCGCGCGCTCTCGGATCTCGCGCCCGGTGAGGGGGCCATCGTCGAGCTGGACGGCCGCAAGGTCGCCGGCTACCGGGACGAGTCCGGCGAGTTGATCGCTCTCTCCCCGAAATGCAAGCACCTCGGCTGCGGAGTCGGTTGGAACGAGTCGCTGTCCACGTGGGACTGTCCGTGTCACGGCTCACGCTACGACGCGAGAGGCACCGTCGTCCGGGGACCTGCGAAGCAGGATCTCGATCGCATCGACGTCGCCGGATCCGACGCCGGCCAGCCGTGAGCGGAGCGCCGGTAACTCGCTCGAGTTGCGTTTAGGATCCGGCCGGACGGGATACTCTCGCGTATGGCCGTCGATCGCCCGGCGCCTCGCACCGGACCAGTACCCATGTCCGACGAGCACGACCGGATTACGCTCCAGCTGCCGAACGACCGGGCGCTGCTCGGCGTGGCGCGGGTCGTCGTCGGTGGAATAGCCGCCCGTCGGAGCCTGTCGTTCGAGGCACTCGACGATCTGCAGCTCGCGGTCGAGACGGTGCTAGCGGGCGACTACCTCGCGGGCCCGTCGGTCGTGATCGAGGTCACGCTGGCCGACCGGCTGATCGAGCTCGCCGTCGGTCCGATCGACGCTGCGACAATCCAGGGCGACCTCGCCCAGGCGAGCGACGGGCTGGGCCTTCGGGTCGTCCTCGGAGCGGTCACCGACGGCGTCGCCTTCGCTGAACGTGACGGGGAGGCGTGGCTCCTCCTCGAGAAGCGCGTTCTCACGCCCAGCCCGGCGGGCCATGACTGACTCCCAGCGCCGGCAATACCTGAGACAGCTCCTGCGCGCCTACCACCACGACGGTGATCTCGCTGCTCGGGATCGGTTCGTCGAGGAGCACCTGCCGTTGGTGCGGGCGCTCGCCCGCCGCTATGCGGGCCGGAGCGAACCGCTCGAAGACCTGGTTCAGGTCGGCTCGATCGGCCTCATCAAGTCGATCGACCGCTTCGATCCAGATCGCGGTGTCGAGTTCACGACCTATGCCATTCCCGACGATCATCGGCGAGCTGAAGCGGCACTTCCGCGACAAGGGATGGGCGGTTCACGTTCCCCGGCGGCTGAAGGAGCTGTCTCTGCAACTCGGCCAGCTCGTCGAGAGCCTCGGTGCGAAGCTCGGTCGCTCGCCGACCGTGACGGAGCTCGCCGATGCGGCCAGAGTCGACGAGGAGGAGGTGCTGGAAGCGCTCGAGATCGGACAGGCCTACTCGGCGGTGTCCCTGTCGGCAGCGGACGGCCGCGAGGACTCCGACCTCGATCCGCTCGCCACCATCGGCGAGGAGGACGCCGGCTACGGCACGAGCGAAGACCGGGCCGTGCTCGAGCCGGGGCTGCGCGCTCTGGACGAGCGCGAGCGGCGCATCCTCGAGCTCCGCTTTCACGAGGGCCTGACGCAGTCACAGATCGCCCGCGAGGTCGGTATCTCCCAGATGCACGTGTCCAGGCTGATCCGCAAGTCGCTCGAGACGATGCGCGAGGAGCTCCAGCCCCACGAGACGGGCCGCCGACCGTGATCGACTCGACCGAGACTCCGTCCGTCCTCCGTCTTCGTGTGCCCGCGAAGGCCGAGTACCTCGTTCTCGGACGGCTCGTGCTCTCCGGACTGGCACGCGCCCGACCGATCGATCCGGACGCGCTCAGCGACCTCAAGCTCGCGCTGACCGAGGCCTGCTCGAACTCGATGCGTCACGCCTACGGGCCCGACGGGGGAACAGTCGACATCAGCTTCGAGCTCGGGAGAGGCTTTCTCGCGATCGAGGTGGTCGACGACGGTCCGGCGTTCGAGCCTGCCGCGAGAGTCGTACACGACCCCGATCAGCTCGACGAAGGAGGCCTGGGGCTCGCGATCATCGAAGCGGTGAGCGACGCGGTCGAGCGGGGGCCGGCGGCGGGTCGATCAGGCAACCGCATCCGCTTCGTCAAGCGGCTCGTCGAGGGCTGAACCCAGCGATCGGACGAGGAGGAGCATGAACTTCAGCCTCACAACCCAGGAGCTCGGAGGGGGATCCGCAGTGATCGCGCTTGCGGGCGAGGTAGATCTCTACACGGCGCCCGAGCTCAAGGCCGAGCTGATCCGTCTCGTCGAGGCGGGAGCGTCGAACATCGTGGTCGACTTGACCGACACGACGTTCATCGACTCGACGACTCTCGGCGTCCTCGTCAGCGGCCTGAAGCGCCTGCGGCCGGCAGGCGGTCGTCTCGCGCTGGTCGTCACCGATAGGAACATCCGCAAGATCTTCGAGATCACCGGGCTCGATCGCGTGTTCCCGATCCTCGAGGATCGAGAGGCTGCGCTCGTAGACGAGACTGTCGCGGGAGCCGAGCAAGCCTGATTTCGTAAGGGTTCTACCGGGCGCGTCTCCAGCTCGGCGTGACCCGCGAGCGGGTCCGGCAGGTCGAGGAGAAGGCGCTCGAGCAGCTGCGATCGATGTCCGAGGTCCGCCTCGCGGCGCACGACGCCTGAAGCCCTTGTGTTTTGGAGCCGGGCGAGCCGGGTATCGGCCAGAGGGAAAGCTTCGAACAGCGAAAGGAGGGCATCGATGCCCCGCATGACTGCGCTTCTGTTCACCGCCAAGCCGGAACGCCCGGTCGGGCGAGGTGGGTTTCGCTGCGGTTCTTGCGGCTACGGCGTCGTTGTCAGCGTGCCCCCGCCTGCCTGCCCGATGTGCCAGGCAAGTGTGTGGCAGCAGGACGGACCTGCGTCCCGCGGCTAGTCCCGCACGGTTTCGCGGCGTTCTGGATGCTCCGAGGCGCACGCAATCGCTTTCGCAACGACCTCGGGCCGAACACGCGGCAAACGGTGCGGGGTGTGGCAGGTTTGCCGCTCGTGGAGATGGGAAGACCCAGGCGGGCGGCGGTGCGCGAGGTCGACGGCCACGGACACCGGTCGTGTCGCCGCCCGGCTGTTTCGGAGGAGCGGCGAGCGGGTACGCGAGAAGCTCCTCCTCACGAAGGCCGGGGCGGCGCATCCGCCAAGTGGGCGTCGCCCCGGCCGCCGGCGTTGCGGTGTGCCCGCCCAGTAGTAAATTCTTGACTATTAGCGGTGCGTTCTCTAGGGTCGGTCCGCATGAGGCGTTTCCTTCCCTGGCTCGCCGTCGTACTCGTTGGGCTCGGGCTATCGGCCTGTGGGGGCAGCGACGACTCGAGCTCGGCCGGCGGCGAGCCACTGACCGTCTTTGCTGCGGCGTCACTGACCGAGGTGTTTCCCGAGCTCGATCCAGAGCCGTCGTACAACTTCGCCGGCTCGGACGAGCTGGCCGTCCAGATACGGGAAGGTGCGCCCGCCGATGTGTTCGCGTCGGCGAACGCCCGCTACCCCGATGAGCTGTTCGACGAGGGCTTGGTAGAAGAGCCGCAGGTGTTCGCGACGAACCGGCTCGTCCTCATCGTGCCGGCGGCGAACCCCGCGGGCATCGATTCCGTCGAGGACGTCACCGAGCCCGGAGTGAAGCTCGTCGTTGCGGGCGAGAGCGTTCCCGTGGGCGAGTACACGCGCGAGGTTCTCGGTACGCTCGGTCTGGAGGCGGCGCTCGACAACGTCGTCTCCAACGAGGACGACGTGAAGGGAGTCGTGTCGAAGGTCTCGCTCGGCGAGGCGGATGCGGGATTCGTCTATGCGACGGACGCGGCCGTCGCCGGCGAAGAGGTGCAGGTGATCGACCTTCCAGAGGAATCACAGCCGCCGATCGAGTACAAGATCGCAGTCGTCTCCGATAGCGACGCACAGGACGAGGCGCAGGCGTTCGTCGACCTCGTCCTGTCGGACGAAGGTCAGCAGCAGCTCGCTGCGGCAGGATTCGGTACACCTTGAGCTGTGCCTGAGTGTGGGAACGAGAAGGTGACGGCGCCGAGTCTCGCCGGCCTGACCGTCGCGGACGTCGCGACGACGAGGCTGAAGACGCTTCGCTCGTCGGCACGGGTGTCGGACGTCCGTCAGCTCTTCGGCAACGCCCACGTTCTCACGGCGCTGCTCGTCGACGCCGACGGCGCATTCGTCTGTTCGGTCGAGCGTTGTGCCGTGCCCGCAGAGGCTGCCGACGACGAGCCGGCTCAGAAGTACCGAGACGAGAGCGTCGGGGTCGTCGCACCGTCGGTCGGTGCCCTGGACGCGCTCCAGCGGATGCAACGGGATCACGTGAGCCGGCTGGTCGTGGTCGACGAGGAGACCGGACGCTTGCAGGGCCTGGTCTGCCTTACCGCCACGGGCGACTCGTTCTGCCACTGAGCTCCAGCCCGTGCCGACACGGTCATCTCGGCGTCGGGCGATCTCGGGCGCGAATCGTCTCCTTGGCCTCAGGCTCTGCGCTGGTTGTGGGCCGACAAACGCTGCGTCAGGCGGGCGCGTCGCGCGACAACCCGGTCCGGACGTAGGAGCCGCTCGCGCGCAGCTCGGCCGCCGCCGGGGTCCCCGTCTCGTCCCAGAAGCTCGTCCGTTCGGGAGTCAGTCGGATGGTGACGTCGTCGAAGGCGAGAAACTCGCGGATGTTCGGAAGGGTGAGCGCGGTTCTGTCCACGTACTTCTCGTGAATCGCGTCGTTCCGTGCGAGCGCCTCGTCCCCGCGCAGGAGCTCGGCCCGTCCAGCGAGCGTGACGCCCCGCACGTCCATTCCGCCGGGGCTGTCGTGGATCATGATCGTCGCCCGCGGATCGCGCACGACGTTCCGCGCCTTCCGGCTGGCACCGCTCGTGCCGACGAGAACGCCCGAGCCGTCCCACAGAAACCACACGGCCACGAGGTGGATCGAGCCGTCCACGTTGAACGTTCCGAGGCTCGCGACGAGCGGCTGCTCGAGCAGATCGCGAACGAGGTGTGGCGGGAGGTCGAGCACGAGCTCATTGTTGCGGGGACGGACGGCGGGCGATCCGGGTCGACGAAAAATGAGCGGCGCCGGAGCTCGAGCTTCTCGTGCTAGAGGCCGCGCGGCGACTCCCGAGGTTCACTTGCGGACATTCGCGAGTCCGGGTTCTACCAGCGGTGTAAGGTGACACTCGAGGACGGCGGCGCGACGGCAAGCAGCGCGCGCGCCTGCTCCGAGGACGAGGATGTCACTTGTTCACCATCCGGTGTACGACCGGGAGCGAACGCGGGCGAAATCCCAGGGTACGAGCAGACGGGGGGCCTGAAGTGAGCGCGGGTACGGAGATACCGGTCATCGAGCGATTTCGTTTTACGCGCGAGATGATGGAAGGGCCGATCTACCGGAAGTACGAGAAGGCGATCTCGCATGGTTGGAATCCGAAGGATCTCGACTACGACACTGACGCACAGGTCTGGCAAGGGCTTTCGCAGGAGCAGAGGAACGCGCTCCTGAAAATCACGGTTCGGTTCTTCGCCGGTGAGCAGGCGGTCACCGACGAGCTGCTACCGATGATCGCCGCGGCCCACGCACTGCGGAAGTACGACTGGACCATGTTTCTCTCCGCGTTCATGATGGAGGAAGCGAAACACTCTCAGTTCTTCGCGTGCTGGCATGAACGCGTCGCGGGCATCCTCGAGCCACAGGAGGTCGCCGAGTACTGGGTCGAGCGTGGCGTGGCCCTCGATCCGACCGGCAGATTCGAGCTCAAGGAGGTCCTGTACGGGGAGGGCCTTCCTCGCTACGGGAGGGAGCTCATGCAAGCCGTCGCCAGCGGAGACGAAGGGCGGATCGAGTCAGGTTTCGTGCGATTTGCAACGCTTTACAACAGCTTCGCCGAAGGCGTGTTGACGATGCCCTCGTACGAGATCGTGATCGATACGACAGAGCTCTACGGAGGCCTGCCGGTGCTCAAGGAAGGCTTCCGGCGCATACTCGCCGACGAAGGTCGCCACATCACCTTCGGCACGGCGGCGATCCGGTCTCTCGTCGACAAGAATCCCGAGTACGAGCAGCTCGTCCACGACGTCTTCGACGAGTTCCGCGCGAACGCGGTCGGTCTCGTCGAGTACCAGAAGGCGATCCCCGGTCTCGACGTGCAGAAGTACCAGACCCAGAAGGTCCGTCACTATCGCAACCGGTGCCGGGAAATGGGCGTCACTCCGGACGAGACCCTCATCGAACAGATTCTCGACCCGTCGATCGATTTCGTCGTCGGCGTGGAGGCAGGCTGAAGCATGCGAACCTCGTCGCCGGTACCCCGTGCTGAACGGCGATGCCGTCGAGGAGGACGGTGCAGCTGCCGCAGACGCCGTGCTCGCAGCCGACATGCGTTCACGTCAGACCCAGCGTGTGGCGCAAAAGTCGGACAGGAGCAGCCGGGGCTCCACGTTCACGGGGTCGACTGGAGAAGTTCCCAGACTCGCGGAGGAGTCAATGGAAGCGCGACGTCGTCGCGGCCGAGCGCATCGGCGACCGCGTTGGCGAGTGCCGCCGGAGCGCTGATCGAGTTGCTGTCGCCGATCCCCTTGGCGCCGAGCGGGGTGAAGGGGGAGGGGCTCTCGCGATGGGCGACGGTCAGCCGTGGAAGATCCGGAGCGGTGGGGCAGAGGTAGTCCATGAAGGTTCCGGTGAGCAGGTTTCCGTCCTCGTCGTACACGGTGCGCTCGAAGAGGGCCGCACCCACGCCGTGGGCGAAGCCGCCTCGCACCTGGCCTTCGGCGATGAGCGGGTTGAGCAACGTGCCCGCGTCATGCACGGTCACGTAGTCGACCACGTGTACCTCGCCCGTCTCACGGTCGACTTCGACAACTGCGATATCAACGAAGAAGGCGTGTGCCGCCGATGCAGAGACCCGATCGTCGGCTCCGGGCGGGTCGAGATTAGGCGAGCTGTACACGCCGGTCGCGTGAAGGCCGGACTCCATCCCTGAGGGGAGCGCTTCCGGGTTCCAGTGCGCCTTGCCTGCGATGCGCCGCAACGATACGGAGTGCTCCGGCGAGCCTCGCACGACCGCGCGTCCATCATGAAGCTCGATGTCGGCTGGATCGCACTCGAGCTCCGAGGCGGCAATCGCCCGCACCTTGTCCGCGACTCCCTCCGCAGCACGCAAGACCGAGCCGACGACGACGCCGGAGAACCGCGACGAGTAGTTCCCCGAGGAGACCGTCCAAGGGAACGTGTGCGTGTCCAGCTCGGTGATGACCTGGACATCTTCAGGGTGAACGCCGAGACAGTCGGCGACGATCTGTGCGCACACGGTCGCGTGCCCCTGACCCTGTGGCGTCGAGCCTATGCGCACGGTGATCCCGCCGGCTGGACCGACGAGCACGGTCGCCGTCTCCGAGTTGCCCGACTTCGGCAGCTCGGCAGCGCGTTGCTCGGCCGGCCTCGCCAACGAGACGTAGCCCATGTTCGACACCGACGGCTCGACGACGCAGGCGAGGCCGATCCCGAAGAGCCGCCCCTCGTCTCTCGCTTGGACACGCTCGGCGACCCGATCCCCGTATCCGGCGAGGCGAAGCGCGTCGTCGAGGCAGGCCTCGTAGTCGCCGGAGTCGTAGAGGCTCCCAGAGGGAGTGCGGTAGGGGAACTCGTTCGGCCGGATGAGGTTTCGCCGGGCAAGCTCGGCCGGATCCAGGCCGAGCCGCCCGGCGGCAATCGCCATCGTGCGCTCGAGCGCGAGATAGAGCTGGGGGCCGCCAAAGCCGCGATTGAGCCCGGTCGGGCAGCGATTGGTCATGACGACCCGGTTGCGCACCGCGATGTGCTGAGCGCGGTAGGCGCCCGAAAGCGAGCCGTGCATCCGGTATAGAGCCGCCGGCTCCGGCGCCCGGACGTACGCACCCACGTCTTCCACGACGTCGTAGCGCAGCGCGAGGAGCTCTCCTTGGGCGGAGAACGCTGCCTGGACATCCGTGCTCCGAGCCGTCGCGCCAGAGCTTCCGGCAAGGTGCTCGATGCGGTCCTCGATCCAGCGTACGGGGACGCCCAGCTTCCGGGCGGCGAGCCCGATCAAGGCGACGTAGACGTAGACGGTCGACTTGATGCCGAAGCTCCCGCCCGAGTTGGGAGGAGTGATCAGGCGAAGCTTCGCCCCGGGGAGTCCGAGCGAGGCGGCGGCGACCGAGTGAAGCGTGAAGGGACCCTGGAAATTCGCCCGCGCGGTGAGCGTTCCGGATGCCTCGTCCCAGTCGGCGACGACGCCGTAGCACTCGACGGGGGTGCTGCTCCAACGGGGGAAATCGAAGCGTCCAGAGACGACCAGGTCGGCGGCGGCGAACGCCGCGTCGGGGTCTCCGTAGCGGAACGAGCGGTCCGACGCGACGAGCCCGGCCGTTTCCGCCGCCACGAACGGGTCGAGCACGGGCGTGAGTGGCTCGTAGTCGACCTCGATCAGCTCGAGCGCGTCCTCTGCCGTGTACCGATCGCGGGCGACCACGACGGCGAGGGGCTCGCCGACGTAGCGCGCAACCTCGTGCGCCGCGGCGCGATAGGGAATGGGGCTCTCGACCCCTGCCGGAAAGGGGCGAGACATCGAGGCCACCTCGGCACCGGTGAGGACACCGACGACGCCAGGCAGCGCGGCTGCCGCCGCGGTGTCGAGCCGGACCACCCGTGCATGCGCGTACTGCGAGCGAAGGACGGCGGCATCACACGTGCCTGGCGGGACGCCGAGGTCGTCGATGTACTGTCCCGCTCCACGCAGAAGGGAATCGTCCTCGAGCCTCGGGATCGCCTTCCCGACCCACGTCGATCTCTCAGAGCCCGTAACGCTCATCGCCTATTTCGGCCAAGCGCGCGTGACGTCGTCGACCGCTCGAAGGCCCGAGCAGATCGCGCCGTTCATGCCGCCAGGGCCGGGCCTCTCGTCCGTGTGCTCGCCCGCGAAGAAGACCCGATCGGCGAGCGGTCGCTGGATCTCGCGGAGCACCGTCTCTCGCTGATCCCCAATCGGAGCCCGTGCGATGCAGCGCGCGAACGGGTCTTCAGTCCAGCTCACGACGTCGCCACCGAGCCGCGTCACCGAGCTGGGCGTGATCTCGCCGAGTGCAGCGTCGACCCGACCGAGCACGTCGTCGCTTGCGAGCGCGCGAGGCTCGGACTCGGCGCTGAGGATGGTGGTGACGATCGCCGCGTCTCCGGGTTGGTCGACGGAGAGATCGAGCAGCCAGCGGGGGACCTGGTCGCTGAAGTACGCGGTCCGGACGGCATCGCTCACGCTCTCTCGGTCCCGGTACTGCGCTGCGACGGCCGCCCCGGTCCCGTAGCGCAGGCTGACGAGCGCGCGAACCTTCTCCGTCGGCAGGGCCGGATGCCAGCCGATGTCGGTCGTCAGTGGACCGGGAACGGCGAGGACGACGAGGTCGGCCTCGAACCGCTCCTTCTCGGTCTCGACGACGACGGGAGAGCCGGACCAATCGATCAGCCGAACGACCTGCTCGAGCCGGACGTCCAGGTCCTCTGCCAGCCGGCGCGGGAGCCGATCGTTGCCGCCGGCGATCTGGGTGTACCGCTCGGGCCCGAGGTGCAGGCTCGTGGCATCGACGAAGCGAAGCGGAACCGACGGCTGGATCTGGACGAGCGCCTCGAGGAGCGCGATCGCCGTCGGCGAGAGCCGGCAGCGCCGTGCCCAAGCCGCGACGGATTCGAACGGCTCCGCCGGGTGCGTCGTCTGCGCGCCGACCGCCTCTCCGAAGGCGGCGCCGATCTCCTCGGCCTCGCGGATGCGGCCGTCGAGCACGACGCAGGGAAGCTCGGCCCCGACGGTCTTCATCGGCGTGAGATCGATGTCGAGCTCCTGACAGAGATCGAGGATGGTGTTCTGCCCCTCGTAGAGGATCATGGCTCCGACGTCCGCGTACTGGCCGTCGGCGAACGGCTCCCGCAGAGTCAGTACGCGGCCGCCGACCCGCGGTCGCGCTTCGAGGATCGTGACCTCGTGGCCGGCCGCTTGGAGTCGATGCGCCGAGACAAGACCCGAGAGCCCGGCTCCGGCGACGAGAGTGTTCATGTTTCCGCTCCTTCCGTCCTGGGTCTGGAACCGTCGCTACCACCGTTAAGACGCGCGACGAAGCGCGCCTTCACGCGAAGAGGATCGACGAAGGGAGAGCATCCCGGCCAGGTCCGCTCCCCGAGGACGGCTTCGAGCAGTCCGGGCCGGGGAAGCGATGACACGAGCGGAGCCAGTTCGTCGGCCGAGCGTGCGCGGGCGGACGCGAGATTGGCGAGATTCCCGGCCACCTCGACGAACCGCGTCTCAGCGGCGATCGGCTGGCTGCCCGTGATCGAGTAGTGGCCGTCGATGAGCGCCACGAGCAGGAGATTCGGCGGTGCAAGCGCGGAGACCGACCAGAGCGTGCTCGCGCCCATCAGCAGCTCGCCGTCGCCGACGAGCGCGATCACCTGCCGGTCCGGCCGGGCGTCGGCGAGCCCGAGGGCGGTGGCGGCGGCCGAGCCCATCGCGCCGCCGAAGTAGAGGTGCGGCCCATCGTTCGATGCGCGTCGAAGCGCGGATGTCGGGGTGCCGAGCGAGGAGACGAGAAGGGCGTCGGGAGCACGTTCGACGAGCGTCCGCGCAACGTCAACCGCGTTCATCTCGCCCTCCGCCGAGTTCAGGCTCGAGCAGGATCGCAGTCGGGCACTCCGTCGCGAAACAGCGCGTCAGGGCGTCGCGGCCGACCGGCTCGACCTCCGTCTCCGATCGGATCGAGAACGTCTGAATCCCGAGTGCCGCGAGCAACGGCACGGTCGCCTGGCCCATCGCCACCTGCGCGGGGTTCTGCTCCCCGGATGTCCCGCGCATGGAGATCACGAGTGGCACCGCCAGTCCGTACGGTAATGCGAGCGAGCCGAGCGCGTTGGCCGCGTTTCCGAGCCCCGAGGACTGCATGAAGAGCACGGGTCGGCGCCCCGCTATGGCGTGGCCGGCGGCGAACCCGACGCACTCCTCCTCCCGTGTGAGCTGGCGAAGGGCGACCCCTGACTCGACCAGGCACTGCATGATCCCCTCGAGCCTGGAATCCGGAACGACCACGGCGCTGCTCGTGCCGCACGCCACCAGAACGCACGCCAGCTGCCGCTGCCAGGCAAGCGGAGCCAGCGGTCCATACGGGCTCGTCTCGCGGCCCGTCGGCTCCGCCCGATCTCCGGTCAGCACGGCTGTGCTCGTGTCAGCGAGTAGGCGTCGCGGAGAACGTGGCGTCGCACCTTTCCGACGGAGCTCTTGGGGATCTCGTCGACGAACACGATCCGTCGAGGGCGCTTGAAGCTCGAGAGCTCGCTCGCCGTCGCGCAGTAAGCCAACACCTGTTCGGCTGTCAGAGCGGGGTCGGAGGGGACGATGAACGCGGACACCATATGTCCGAGACGTTCGTCGGGTAGGCCGACCACGCAGATCTCGGCGACGCCGGGACAACGCGCCAGCGCCGACTCGACCTCTAGTGGGTGGACGTTCTCGCCGGCGGTAACGATCGTGTCGTCGGCACGGCCGACGACGAAGAGATCGCCGTCGCGGTCGCGATAGCCGAGATCGCCCGTGAAGTACCAGCCGTCTCTTCGGGCGCGATCCGTCGCTGCGGGCGAATCCCAGTAGCCGTCGAACGCATCGGGAGCATCCGCGCGAGCGATGATCTGGCCGATCTCGTCGACCTCGACCGGCGATTCGTCTCCACCGACGGATGATTCGGGAATGACCCGAAGCTCCTGGTGGAACGCTCCCGGACCGACCGTCCCCGGCTTGGCGCGGACCTGGTCGGAGTAGCTCAAGCAGTAGAGCTCTGAGCATCCATACACGTTCACCATCATCCGTCCCGGGAAGACGGCGTCGAGTTGAGAGACGAGCTCTTCCCGCAAGACCATGCCTGCGAACCCGACGCACGTCACCGAGCGAACCGCTCGTTCGCTGAGACCCGGTGAGCCAACCAGATCGTGGTACATCGTCGGAACGAGGAAGAGCGTCGAGATCCGGTGTGACGCGATTAGCTGGAGTGCCTCGTCCGGGTTCCATTTCGGCTGCAGCACGCACGTGCCCCCGAGGAACAGCGAACTGAGCAAGATCCGGATCCCCATCGTGTGGTAGAGCGGCATGACACCGAGCGTTCGTTCGCCGAGTCGCCACGGGAATGCGGCCAGGTTGAAGAGCGTCGCCGCGACCTCTGACGCATGCGATCGTGAGACGCCCTTCGGCTTTCCGGTCGTGCCCGAGGTGAAGAGGACGAGGCTCAGATCCTGCGGACTGGGCGTGACGGCCGGGATTAGGGTTGTCGTCGCGATTCGGGGACCAGGAGCCTCTCGGGAGGCAAGGAGCTGGAGCGGCCGGTCGCGAGAGCCGTAGTCGACGCAAAGACGGAGAGCGGGGCCGAGCTCGATGTTCGTGCCCAAGGACGCGATCGTCTCCGAGTCGAAGAGAACGGCCGTCGGGCGAACGAGATCGACGCAGTGTTGAAGCTCGCGCGGGGTAAGGCGGACGTTGACGGGCGCATGGACCGCGCCGATTCGCTGGATGGCGAGGTAGACGACGACGAGTTCGAGACGATTCTTCATGCACGCGACGACAGTGCTGCCCCGAGAGAGCCCCAGGGTGAGAAACTCGGTAGCGAGCTCGTCGATCCGTGCGTCGAGCTCCCGGTACGTGAGCGAGCGAGAGCCGTCGACTACGGAGACCATGGCACGCATAGCGCGTACAGGCTCTCCGTACGAGCGAGGATGATCGGAACGAGTCAGCGCCTGCCGCTCGCCGAGTCGAGCCATCGCTGGAGGTGCTCGTCGTACTCCGGGGTTGTCCTGAGTGTCGCGTACATGTGCCCTTCCAGCTCGAGCGCAACGCGCTGTGACGCATCGGCGCCGAGGTTGAGCGAGAGCTTGATCATCTGGACCGCGGGCGCGGACAATCCGGCAAGCTGCGTCGCGAGCTCGTCCACGGCAGGCGCAAGCTCGGCCCGCGGAACGCAGCGCGTGGCGATGCCCCACGCCTCCGCAGTCGAGCCGTCGATGCGCCTGCCTGTCAGGCAGAGCTCCTTCGCTCTCGTGAGCCCCGTGAGCCGAAGCAGCCGCTGGCCGCCGCCGCTCCCGGGCATCTGTCCGAGCGTAACCTCCGGGAGCCCGAGCGATGCGGCCTCGGAGACGATGCGAAAGTCGCATGCCAGGCAGAGCTCGAACGGCCCGCCGTAGCAGTGTCCGTCGATTGCGGCAATGACGGGCTGCGGGATGCGCTCGGGCGCGGCTACCGACTCGTAGAGGCGAGACATCGCCCGGGGCGTCATGCCCGAGAACTCCCGCACATCGACGCCCGGCTGAGAACGCCCGCTCGCTTGCCGACTCGATGATCAGGACTCTCAGCCAGGTCCTGCGCGCCGAGGGTCTCGATGGCGTCGGAGAGTTCGTAGCGGTCGTCGTTCCGGAAGATGTTCAGCTCGCCTGGGGCTCCGAGGATGATCCGAGCGATACCCTCTGCTCGACTCTCGGCGATGCGGAAGAGCGAGCTCACCGGGGCGAGGAGCTGTCGATGTCGGCCAGCTTCTCGAGCTTCGACTGCAGCCGGGCGGTGTAGCGGGCGACATCGACCACCGCGCGCTGGTGCTCGGCGACGCCGATCTGGTCGAGCTCGTCGAACGCCTCGAGCCGGAGCGAGATGAAGCGCCCCTCCCGACCCAACATCGTCGCAACGACCCGGACGGTCGACCCTTCCGGCGTCGGTGCGAGATGCGACACGAGGATCTTGGTGCCAACCGTCGTCTCGTCCGGGCCGAGAAGGGGCTCGAGGAGACGGGCAGCGGTACGCTCCATCAGGAGGACAAGGCTTGGCGTCGAGAGGAGGTGGATGCCCGCGCGCTCGGTACAGAGCGTCCGGTCGACCGGCCACGTCATCTCAAGCTCGGAAGGAGCGTTCACTGGACTGATATCGGTCGCACCGTCCTCGGGATCCTCTTGGCGCCAACGGAGGTAAGCGATTATGGCATCGGCGTCAAGGAGGCCGTCCATGCGAGTGGCCCAGCGACCCAGCCGTCAGGGCTCACCCTGCATCCGTCCGAGCGGGGGCAAGTCAGCTCGTGCCTAGAGGGCCCAGGGAGACTGGGTCGCCCGGGTGAGGATCGTCGATCGATCCGTCGCGCGAGCTCCGGAGGCGACAGGCATGACCAGAGCGACCAGGGTCGCGCCGAGCGGCGAGATCAGCTCGCCTGTTCGTCGATCTGAGCGATCATCAGTACGTAACCGTCGGGGTCACTGACTCGCATCTCCTCGCGGGGGCCTGGGCTGCCGTCGACGATCTTGCCTGCCAGTACGCCGTGATCGATTAGATGTGCGCGCAGACCAGCGAGATCGTGCGCGTAGAGGTAGAACAGGATCGCTTGCTCGGCCTGGTTGATCGGCTGATCAGCAAGAGCGAGCATCAGCTGCGCTTGCTCACTTTCGAGGTACGCCCAAACGAGCGATCCACGCGGCTCGAACGTGGCTCGCACGTCGAAACCGAGCAATGCGTAGAAGCCGACCGACCTGACAACGTCGGTGACGTGGACAAACGGTGTCAGATTGCTGACGTGTGGCACAAGCGCACCGTCGCGTAGTTACACAGGTACACGCGCAAGGCGAAGGTCACACGCTTCCCCCGGCTTAGCTCGCGCGTGCGCGCGGGTCGTGCGCGGAGCAGCAGGCGCGGAGGCCGGATCGAAAGCCCGGGCAGCCGACGAACACTGCTCCCGCAACATCGGGTAAGAAGAGCTCCACGAGAACCACCCACTCTAGGGCTCTTGACGTCTGGTGCGCCGAAGCGCGCCACCCAAGGAAAGGATGATGAAGCCGATGCCCGAGAGGAGAAGTGCGATCGCGACCACGACTCCGAAGAGTGCCGTGCTCTCGGCCAGGAAGGATACGTTGAGCGCTGTCGCCAGTGCCGTCTCGGTCACCCAGGTATTCCGGGCGCCGTTCGAGATCGGCTGGCCGTTCTCGTCCTTCGCCGCGGCGGCTTCGTCGTTGGTGCCCTTCGCGTCTTCGGGGTTCGCGGCCGACTGATAGCGGCCCATCTCAGCGTACGTCAGTCCGCCCGTCGACTCGAGCGCGTGGACGCGCATGTAGCTCGCAAAGCACTTGGCCTCCGAGCCGGTGTCGATTTCCTCGTTAGCGACGCTGCAACTCGGCAGGTCGACGCTAGACGGGAGGCCTGCGTCTTGTGCCTCCTGTGCGATCGCCTCCGGCGTCATGTCCGGCGAGCCGACGATCTTCTCCTGCGTGAGCTGCGAGCGAACCTCGTTGTGGCCACCGATTGCAAGGACGAGCAAAGCAATCCCGAACCCGATCAGCACCACCCCCGCGGCGACGCCGCCCCACTCCAGCAGTCTTCGTGCACTCATCCCCGCTCCTTTCGGTGCGTCCTCGAGGGCCACGCAAGAATCCCACACTAGCGCCGCCAAGCATTCGAACCGATTCCTGCGCCCCACGGGGAGCCCGCCCAGTCGCTGACGACGGGCCTCTCTTTAGCCGGACGAGGTCTCGGCCAGCCGTACCGCCGGAGTGACCGAGGTGGCCGCACGGCGAGGCATGCCTCTTTGGCGACCTTACGGCTGCTGTTGAGCGGCGTTGTCGAGCGGGGTGAGCTCGAACACGGGGTGTCGGTGCGCCTCGGCTAGGAAGTCCTCGACGGCGGAGTCTTTGCTTGCCTGGAAGTACGGTCGCGTGGCACTGGCGATGCCGATGTAGCGTTTGAGAATGGGTGCGGCCTCGTCGGGTGGAACCTCGCGGATGGCATAGTCGTGCCGGCCGCGTCCGCGGCGGATTGTGACCCGCCCGGCGGCACGCGCGTTGTGCACCCATGACACGGCGCCGTAGGGTGCGACCAGCCAGCGCCTCTCGTTCTGTTCAACGAGGGTCACGGGATTGGTGTATGTGCGGCCGGTCTTGCGCCCGCGTGTGGTCAGCAGCCAGAACTGTCCGATTCCTGCCCGAGCGAGCACACTGACGACTGCGTTGCCCACGCGGTCCCCGCGGCTCTTGTGGAACTCCCGCATCGGCCGCTCGGTGCCGCCACCTTGTGGATGCCCCTGCACGGCGTAACCGTAGCCTCGGGCTTTCAATGTGCCCACAGTCGCGCAACGCGAAGCGCCGGCTCTACGAGTCGGCGGTCCGGTGAGCAACTGGGTGACGTCGTTGTGATTCGCAGGCGTCGCGGACCAGGCGAGCCGGACGCCGTGGCCGTCGATCAGGACGTGGCGCTTCACACCGGCACGGCCGCGATCGACAGGACTCGGTTGCAGCACCAACCGGTCGTCCAGCGGTCGTCGGCCCGGATGCCGGGTCGTCTGGTCGCCCGGCAGCAACGGCTCCACGAGAGCCCACAACGCATCGTCGACTAGCCACGGCCTTGCCGCGTGCGTCTCACGGCCTGCCTCCCGATTCGGGTGAAGCAGCCAGTACATCGCTCTCAATGCGCTCGGTCGCGGACCGAGCGCCAGGTTCGCTATCGCAGATCTGTAACTCGGGCGCGTTGTGAACGACTTCCTGCGTCGCGTTCAGGATCGAAGAAGTGCTCCGTTTGCAGCCAGTTCCGGCCCGGTAGCGCCGCAGCCAGTCTCCATAGGGAGAAAGAGCTGGCCGGCGTCGCAAGGCCATGATGCGCTTAATCACACAAATTTGTGTGATCTCAGATATGTGTGTATATGTCGTCCATGCCAACCGACGCTGAGATCACCTTCGCCGACCACATGGGCCGGTTCTACGCCCGCCGCTTCTCCTTCCCGCCGATGGTGGGCCGCCTGATCGGCTATCTCGCCGTCTGCGATCCGCCGGATCCGACGATCGGCGAGCTGGCCGAGGCGCTGCTCGCCAGCCGCAGCGCGATCGCCGGCGCGGTGAAGGTCCTCGAGACGATCCATGTGGTGCAGCGCTCGCGCGTCGCCGGCGAGCGGATGGACCGCGTCCGCATCGACCTCAGCTCGCAGCAGTCGATGGGGATGGACGTCTCGGAGTACGAGGAGATGCGGGAGCTGGCGCGCGAGGGCCTCGAGGTCCTCGGCGACGCTCCGCTGGAGCGGCGGGCGGCGCTGCTGGAGATGTCGGCGTTCGCGGACTTCCTCGTCGAGCAGATGCCGAAGCTCAGACAGGAGTGGGAGGCGC
This sequence comes from uncultured Thermoleophilia bacterium, assembly GCA_963797645.1. Taxonomy (GTDB): domain Bacteria; phylum Actinomycetota; class Thermoleophilia; order Gaiellales; family Gaiellaceae; genus CAWCQC01. Next base: position 519,214 of record CAWCQC010000017.1, read on the forward strand.
GGCGCCAGGCGCTCGTCGCGTCAGGCGACTTGCCCGAAAAGCGCCCTGGCCAAAGGAGGCACCCATGACCGATCCACGTCAACCCGCCGTCGTCGTGACCGGTGTGCGGAAGTCGTTCGGCGAAACGGCCGTGCTCGACGGCGTCGACCTCACGGTCGACCGAGGGAACGATCTTCGCGCTCCTCGGCCCGAACGGAGCCGGCAAGACGACGATGGTGCGGATCCTCTCCACGCTCATTCCCGCCGACTCCGGCGACGTGCAGGTGGCCGGCCACGACGTCCTCGACGACCCGGACGGCGTGCGCGCGTCGATCGGCGTCACCGGCCAGTTCTCGGCGGTGGACGAGTTGCTGACCGGCAAGGAGAACCTGCAACTGATGGCCGACCTGAACCACCTCGGCCGCGTCGCCGGCCGGGCTCGCGTCGACGAGCTACTCGACCGGTTCGGCCTCGTGGACGCGGCCGCGAGGCCGGTGTCGACGTACTCGGGCGGGATGCGCCGCCGCCTCGACCTGGCCATGACGCTGGTCGGCTCGCCGCGGGTGATCTTCCTCGACGAGCCCACGACCGGGCTCGACCCGCGCAGCCGCCGCCAGATGTGGGACGACATCCGCGAGCTCGCCACCGGCGGCGTCACCATCTTCCTCACCACCCAGTACCTCGACGAGGCCGACGAGCTCGCGGATCGGATCGCCGTCCTCGACCACGGCCGCATCGTCGCCGAGGGCACCCCCGACGAGCTGAAGCGGCGGATTCCCGGCGGCCATGTCCGCCTCCAGTTCGCCGACCCGCCGGCCCTGCGCGCAGCCGCCGCCCTGTTCGACGGCGCGACACCCGACGAGGAGCGACTCGTCCTCCGCGTGCCCGGAAACGGCGACGTCGCGTCCCTCCGTCATCTGCTCGAGCAGCTCGACGACGCGCGGATCGCGGTCGAGGAGCTCTCGATCCACAGCCCCGACCTGGACGACGTCTTCTTCGCCGTGACCGGCCAACCGACCCTCGAGCAGGAGGCAGCGTGATGAGCACCCTCGCCTACACCGTCAGCGATTCCACCACGATGCTCCGCCGCAACCTTCGGCGCCTGCAGCGCTACCCGTCGATGACACTGCTCCTCGTCGGCATGCCGATCGTGTTCCTGCTGCTGTTCGTCTACGTCTTCGGCGGTCAGCTCAGCCACGGCCTCGGCACCGCGTACGTCGCCGGGCACACCGGGCGCGCCGGCTACCTCAACTACGTCACGCCCGGAATCCTGCTCATGACCGTCGCCGCCGCCGTCCAGGGCACCGCGATCGTCGTCGCGATGGACATGACCGGAGGCATCATCGACCGCTTCCGCACGATGGCCATCGCCCGCTCCGCGGTCCTCACCGGCCACGTGCTCGCCAGCCTCATCCAAAGCCTCCTCAGCATCGGCATCGTGCTCGGCGTCGCCGTCGCACTCGGCTTCCGCCCCAAGGCGGGCGTGCTCGACTGGCTGGCCGCGATCGGCGTCCTGACGCTGTTCGCGTTCGCGCTCATCTGGCTCGCCACCGCCCTCGGGCTCGCCGCCAAGAGCGTCGAGACCGCGAGCAACACACCGATGTTCCTCACGTTGCTCCCCTTCCTCGGCAGCGGCTTCGTGCTCATCGCGACGATGCCGACCGGACTCCGCCAGTTCGCCCAGTACCAGCCGTTCACCCCCGCCACCGAAACCCTGCGCGGCCTCCTCACCGGAACCCCGATCGGCAACAACGCCATCATCGCCGTCGCCTGGAGCGTCGGCATCGCCCTCGCCTCCTACCTCTGGGCCAGACACCTCTACACCCACAGGCGCTCGGCCTGACGC
>CAWCQC010000018.1:0-30208 GCA_963797645.1 uncultured Thermoleophilia bacterium
CGAACCCGTGACCCTCAGCTTGGAAGGCTGACGCTCTAGCCAACTGAGCTACGCCCGCGTCGGGGAGAGACTACCCGAGCTACCGGGAGGCCGTCTTCAGGCGTCGGCTGAGCGAAGCGACCAGCACTCGCGCGCGCTCGGTACCGAGCTCGGCCTCGAGGCGCTCCCGCGCCGTTGCTCGCGGCACCATAACCCTGCCGACCGCCGCGAGATCAGCCAGGAGGCGGGCATCGCCCCTGTGTCCGCTGTTCGCCGCCGCAGCCGTCACCTGCTCTGAGCGTACACCCCTGTCCGGCCGGCATCGACCCCGGTTATCTAGCCTGCCCGTGTGGCATCGCCGTACGTCGAGCTCGAGGTCGGCTCCAGGATCGTGAAGGTGACGAACCCGGACAAGGTGTTCTTCGCCGCGCGGGGGGAGACGAAGCTCGACCTCGTCCGCTATTACCTCGCCGTCGGTGAGGGCATCGTCCGAGCGCTGTACGAACGTCCGACCCAGCTGAAGCGCCACCCCGACGGCGCCGAGGGCGAGGCGATCTACCAGAAGCGGGTCCCGAAGCACCACCCGGAGTGGGTGGAGACGGCCCGGGTCACGTTTCCCTCCGGCCGCCATGCCGACGAGCTCTGCGTCACCGAGCTCGCGCAGGTCGCCTGGGCTGCGAACCTGGGCACGATCGACTTCCACCCCTGGCCCTCTCGGCGCCGCGACACCGAGCATCCCGACGAGCTTCGGATCGACGTCGACCCGCAGCCGGGAACGACTTTCGCCGACGGGAAGCGCGTGGCCGGGGTCGTCGGCGAGACGCTGGAGGAGATCGGCTACGTCGGCTGGCCGAAGACGTCGGGCAACCGCGGGATCCACATCTACTGCCGCATCGAGCCGAACTGGGGCTTCCGGGTCGTCCGCCGCGCGGCTCTCGCCTTCGCCCGCGAGATCGAGCGCCGGCTTCCGAACGACGTCACGACAGCCTGGTGGAAAGAGGAGCGTGGCGAGAACGTCTTCATCGACTACAACCAGAACGCCCGGGACCGGACGATCGCCTCGGCCTATTCGGTGCGCGCACGGCCCGACGGGACGGTGTCCGCGCCGGTCACCTGGGACGAGCTCTCGGACGTCGAGACGGAGGACTTCACGATGGCGACCATGCCTGGCCGCTTCGAGCGCCTCGGCGACGTCCATGGCGGCATCGACGACGCCGTCTGCGATCTCCGGGTGCTGCTCGAGTGGGTCGAGCGCGACGAGAAGGCAGGCATCGGTGAGGCGCCGCTCCCGCCGCACTTCCCGAAGGAGCCGGACGAGCCGAAGCGCGTCCAACCCTCGCGCGCGCGGCCCGACGGCGGATTAGCGGCCGAGCAGTCCCGAGACTGTCGGATCCCCCGGCTTGGGTCTCGGACGCACCTGGTCGACCGTGCACTGCGCGGGCGTCCTTGTCCGGACGAAAGCGGATCAGGCGCGTGCCGTGCCTGAAGCGCCGGCCCTGCCACTTGTCATAGCGCACCTCTACGACGAGCTCGGGCCGGACCGGGGCCTCCTCGAGATCGCCGGTGCCCCAGCGGTTCGGCTCCGAGAACCGCCGGTCCGGAGCGTCCTCGAGGAGCGGCGACACGAGGGCCGCGATCTCCTGCTCGCGCTTCGGCGCGACTGCCGCAGAGCCGACGTAGAGCAGCTCGCCGCCCTCCCCGTACAACCCGAGCAGGAGCGTCGCGAGCCGCTCGCCGCCGTCGGACCGCCTCACGCCCACGACGACGCAGTCCGCCGTCAGATGGCGCTTCACCTTGACGACGCCGTCGCGCGAGCCCGGGAGGTACGGGCTGCCGAGCCGCTTCGCGACGACGCCGTCGAAGCCCGCGACGTCGAGCCTGCTCCATCCATTCCCGGGCGACGCTCTCGTCGGACGTCGCCGGTGAGACCTCGAACGGCAGCGACTCGACCCGCGCACGACGCTCGTCGAGCGGCAGGAGATGGACCTCCTCGTCCTGCCAGAGCAGGACGTCGAAGACGACGTACCCGGCCGGCATCTCCTCCGAGAGGCGGTTGATCCGGCTCTCCGCCGGGTGGAGCCGCATCTGGAGCGCGTCGAAGTCGAGAGCCCCTTCCCGCTCGATCACGATCTCGCCGTCGAGGGCGGATCGCGGCGGCAGTCGCTCGCCGAGCGGGCGCAGCTCGGGGAAGTAGCGGAGCAGCGGCCGGGCGTTCCGGCTCCACAGGCGAAGCTCGCCGTCCAGGTTCTCGAGCACGCCACGGAAGCCGTCCCACTTCGGCTCGTACTGCCAGCCCTCGCCGACCGGCAGCTCACGCACGAGCTGAGCCTCCATCGGCGGAAACGGCAGCCCGGCGGGAACGTCCATTCCGAATCACTATCACGCCCCTCGGAGCTACGCTCCGTCGGGTGGAGCCCACTCCATCGGCGTGGCAGCCCGGCTGGGTCGAGATCGGCGCCGCGCTCGCGCTCGGCGGCGCGTACGCAGCGTCGCTTCGCCGTTACCCGGCGCCGGCGTGGCGGCAGGCGGCGTTTGCCGCGGCCGTCGTTCTCGTCGTCGCCGCGTTCGTCACCCCTCTGCAGACACTCGCCACGAACTACCTCCTCTCGGCGCACCTGCTGCAGAACGTCGTCCTGGCGGAGTGGGCGCCGGCGCTCGCCGTCCTCGGCCTGGGTCCGGCCGCAGCGGCTCGCCTCGGGCGGCATCGCGGTCGTCCGCTTCGTCACCCGCCCGGTCGTCGCGCTCGCCGCTCTGGGTGGCCACCTACTTGGTCTGGCACGTGCCGGCGATCTACGATGCCGCGCTCCGGCATCAGGGGTGGCTGCTCCCGATCGAGCACGCGTGCTACTTCCTCGCCGGCCTCGCGTTCTGGTGGCCCGTGCTCCAGAACGAGCCGCATCGCCTGCGAACCGGGCTCCGCGCCCTGTACGTCTTCGCGGCCTTCATCCTCGCGAGCCCGATCGGGCTCCTGCTCGCGCTGCTGCCGAGCCCTATCTACGCCTTCTACGAGAACGCGCCGCGAATCTGGGGTCTCTCGGCGCTCCGCGACCAGCAGATCGCCGGGATCCTGATGGCCGGGGCTGAGGCGGCCGTCTTCTTCGCCGTCTTCGCCGTCTACTTCCTGCGCTTCATGGCCGAGGAGGACCGCGACGAGGCCCCGGCTGCGACACGCTGACCCGCAGCGCCCGGCTCAGGCGAGACTCGCCAGGACACGATCCCGCTCACTCGGGTCTGTATGCGGGCCTCAGACTAGCCGGGAACTGCCTTCGACCCTCCTCTCGTCTTCGGCCCCGGCGGGAGATGCCTGAATCCCCCGCCGGGGCACTCTTCGGGAGGGGAGAGTTCCTGCTACCCGACTAGAGCGATCTTCTGGGAAGAAACTTGCGCGAGAAGTGCAGCGCCGATTGCGCCGCCGAGATCGCCGAGCTCCGCCACCACGACCCGGGGCGCCCGTGCCGGTACCAGGATGTGCTCCCGCATGCGCTCGTCGATGCGATCGGCGTACGGCTGGCCGAGCCGCGATCCGAGGCCGCCGCCGATGACGATCAGCCCGATATCGAGCAGGTTGACTGCCGATGCGGCTGCTGCGGCGATCGCGGCTACCGCGTCGTCGATCAACTCGACCGCGAGCTTGTCGTGCTCGCGAAGCGCCTTCGCCCACACGCCGCTTGCCAGCCGCGGCTTTCCCTTCTCTTCCATGATCTCGAACAGCTTCGTCTCGTGGCCCTTCGCTGACGAGCGACCGCGCGCGGGCCTCCATCGCCGCGCGCCCGGCATACGCCTCCATCGTGCCCGCGAGCCGGAGCCCCGAGGGCTCTCTCCGCCCGCCGAGGTCGACGACCATGTGGCCGATCTCCCCCGCCGCGCCGCGGCCATGCCAGGGCTCGCCGCCGAGGTACAGGCCGCCGCCGACGCCGGTCCCCCACCAGATGCCGAGCAGGTCGTCGTGATCCTTGCCCGCGCCGAGCTCGAACTCAGCCGCGACAGCCACTCCGACGTCGTTGCCCGAGCGAGACGGGCGCGCCGGCCTTCCGCGAGAGCTCAGGCCCGAGCGGGAACGGCGAGTCCCAGCCGGGCAGATTGGTGGCCTGAAGGAGCATCCCCGGTCTCGGCATCGGTCGGCCCGGGGGCGCCGATGCCCACGCCGAGCAGGCTGTTCGTCGCGACTCCTGCAGCCCGATGCGGCCTCTTCGAGCGTCGCGGCCATGACGGCGACCACGTCCGGCGGCCCGCCCGTCGTCGGCGTCGGGCGACGGGCCTCGCCCAACACCTGGTGCTTCTCGTCCACGATCACCGCCTGCGACCTTCGTGCCGCCCAGGTCGATGCCGCCTCGGTCGCGCTCGTGCTCGCCATCGTTTCCTCCATGTCAGACCCGCATTAGACTCGCCGGGCCGCACGTAAACGTAACGCGTCAGCGAGACACCGGACGACCACGAGACGATGAACGACTACCTCCCCATCGCCGAGCACGGCGTGATCGGCGACCTCCACACGATCGCGCTCGTCGGCACCGACGGCACGATCGACTGGTACTGCATGCCGAGCTTCGACTCGCCGAGCGTGTTCGGCGCAATCCTCGACAAGGACAAGGGCGGGTACTTCCGCATCGCCCCTGCCCGGCGAGGAGTACACCTCGAAGCAGCTCTACCTGCCCGACACGAACGTCCTGATCACGCGTTTTCTGACTCCGGACGGCGTTGCCGAGGTCGAGGACTTCATGCCCGTCAGCCGGGGCGAGGAGCGCCACCGGCATCGCCTGATCCGGCGTGTCGTATGCGTGCGCGGCGAGATCCCGATGCGGATGGAGTGCGAGCCGCGGTTCGACTATGCACGCGCCGAGCACGAGACGACGCAGCACGAGCACGGAACGGCGTTCCGCTCGCGCGGCCTGTCGCTCGCCCTCTCAGGCTCCGACGACAGTGCGAGCTCACCGGAGCGGGGAGCCGTGAACACGTTCACGCTCCGTGCCGGGGAGGTTGCGACCTTCGTGCTCGAGCGCTGCCACGACGGGGAGCCCCGGGCGCTGTCGGAGGACTCCACGCGAGCGCTGTTCGACCAGACGGTCGCCTACTGGCGGGCGTGGCTCTCCCGCGCTCGCTACTCCGGTCGCTGGCGTGAGATGGTGTACCGCTCCGCCCTGACGCTGAAGCTGCTCACGTACGCGCCGACCGGGGCGATCGTCGCAGCTCCGACGACCAGCCTGCCGGAGCAGCTCGGCGGCGAACGGAACTGGGACTACCGCTACACCTGGATCCGCGACGCTGCGTTCTCGCTCTACGCGCTGCTGCGGCTCGGGTTCACCGAGGAGGCCGAGGCGTTCATGGGCTGGCTCACGGAGCGGTTCCGCGAGGGGCGCAGCCGGGCCGCCGGGCCGCTGCAGATCATGTACGGGATCGACGGGCGCGCCCACCTCGAGGAGGAGATCCTCGAGCACCTGTCCGGCTATCGCGACTCGTACCCGGTGCGGATCGGCAACGGCGCGGCCGAGCAGCTCCAGCTCGACATCTACGGCGAGCTGATGGACTCCGTCTACCTCTACAACAAGTACGGAACTCCCGTGTATTCCGACGCCTGGGACGATCTCACGCACATCGTCGAATGGGTGTGCGACAACTGGGATCAGCCCGACGAGGGGATCTGGGAGGTGCGCGGCGGCCAGCAGAACTTCGTGTACTCGCGGCTCATGACCTGGGTGGCGGTCGAGCGCGCGATGCGAATCGCCCGTCAGCGAGGGCTGCCCGCCAATCTCGTCCGCTGGGGGGCCGCCCGCGACGCGATCTACTACCAGATCATGAGCAAGGGCTGGAACGAGGAGCGCCAGGCGTTCATCCAGCACTACGACAGCGACTACCTCGACGCGTCCGTGCTCCTGATGCCGCTCGTCAAGTTCGTCGCCCCCACCGATCCGCGCTGGCTCACGACGCTGGACGCGATCGGGCAGGAGCTCGTGTCGGACTCGCTCGTCTATCGCTACAACGCGGGCGCATCGCCGGACGGCCTCGTGGGTGAGGAGGGCACCTTCTCGATCTGCTCCTTCTGGTACGTCGAGGCGCTCGCGCGGGCCGGGACGGCTCGAGGAGGCGCGTCTCGCCTTCGAGAAGATGCTGACCTACGCGAACCATCTCGGGCTCTACTCGGAGGAGATCGGCCCGACGGGAGAACAGCTCGGGAACTTCCCGCAGGCCTTCACGCACCTGGCGCTGATCAGCGCGGCCGTGAACCTGGACAGGCACCTGGGCTAGCGGCTCGGCCTGGGCGCCGTGCCCGCCCGAAGGTCCGGGCGCGCCCGCGCTATCCTCCCGAGACCCCGTGGAGAGCGCTCCCGTCCCGGACGCGATCGAGCCGGTCGTCGGCTGGCGGACGTGGCGCGTGCGGGACACCGGATCGGAGTTCAGACTCACCTCGGTGAACAACGCGACGCTGTGGGAGCCCGGCGAACCCCTCCGCGCGGCCTGCACCGTCCACAACCCTCACGATCCGCCCCACGTCGACTGCTCCTGCGGCATCTACGCGGCGCGGCAGCCGGGCCCTGCGGTCAAGCTGCTGCCCCCCGTACGTTCGCTCCGTATCCTCGATCATCGCTCCGGCGATCCTCGGCTACGACACGGTCATGGCCGTCGGCCTCGTTTCGCTCTGGGGCGAGATCGTGGTGTGCGAGTGGGGTTGGCGCGCCGAGTTCGGTTACCCGCGGGAGCTGTTCGTCCCGTCGTCCGTGAAGCACTACCGCCGCGGGCCGAACGGACTCGAGATCTTCGACTCCGCCGACGTGGCGACGGCGCTCGCCGAGGGGTACGGCATCTCCGCGACGGTCGTCTGGAACCTGCGCCCGATGCCCCTGCTCGAGCTCGCCCGCGAAGGCGGCCTGAAGACCAGTAAGCGGGAGAGCCGGCCTTCCGGCTCCCCCGCTGGTTGCGTTCCCCTGGTGTATGTGCCTATGCCACGAGGGCGAGGACGAGGGCGACGATCGCGATGATCGCAGTGAAGGACGCGGAACCGAGCCCGATCAGGCGGGCGATTCGCCTGCGCTCGTCGAGCTCGTCGCTTGCGGTCGCGCCCGGAAACTCGAGATGTGCGGTGACAGCGGTCATGTCGTCCTCCTCTCCGTCGTATCGCTTCTCTGGCCGTTACGGTCGCATGCCGCGGCTCCGGCCGGAATCGCGCTAGCAGGTGTCTCGGGGTGCGGCTAGCCGCACCCTCCGCGGGCGCGCTAGGAGTTGAGGAAGGTGAGCACGGCGAGCACGCGCCGATGATCCTCGGGCGCTGCCGGCAGGCGGAGCTTCCCGAAGATGCTGGTCACGTGCTTCTCGACCGCTCGCTCGGTCACGACGAGAATCTCCGCGATCCCGGAGTTCGAACGCCCCTCGGCCATCAGGCTCAGCACCTCGCGCTCCCGCGGCGTCAGGGTCGCGAGCGGATCGTCACGCCGCTGGCGGCCGACGAGCTGCGACACGACGGTCGCGTCGAGCGCAGATCCGCCCTCCCCGACCCGCCGGACGGCGTCCGCGAACTCGGACACGTCGGAGACTCGATCCTTGAGGAGGTAGCCCACGCCCTCGGCGCTGTCCGAGAGGAGATCGAGCGCGTAGCCCGGCTCGGCGTACTGCGAGAGGACGAGGACGCCCGTCTCCGGATACTTCTCCCTGATTTCGTGTGCGGCCTTCAGGCCTTCGTCGGTCTGGGTCGGCGGCATCCGGATGTCGACGATCGCCACATCCGGCGTGTACGAGCGGACCTTGAGCAGGAGCTCGTCGGCGTTGCCGGCCTGACCGACGACGTCGAAGCCGGCGTCGGCGAGCAGCCGCGCGATGCCTTCGCGAAGCAGGACTGAATCGTCGGCGAGCACGACCCGCATAGCGGGCAGCCTACCGACGTCGGTCGCGCAGCGGCATCTCCGCCCGGATTCGGGTGCCGCGACCGGGAGGGCTCTCGACCTCGAGACGCCCGTCGAGGGCTTCGACCCGGTCCGCGAGGCCCCGCAGCCCTGATCCTCGCCCCGCATCGGCTCCGCCGACCCCGTCGTCGGCAACCTCCACCTGGGCGACCCCGTTCTCGCAGGACACGCGGATCGCAGCCTCGCTCGCCGACGCGTACTTCGCGATATTCGCGAGAGCCTCCGAGACGACGTAGTAGGCAGCCGCCTCGATCGGCGCGGGGAGGCGCTCCTCGACCGCGACCTCCAGTGTGACGGGCAGTGTGGCGCGGCCTGCGAGCGCGTCGAGCGCGACGACCAGCCCGCGGTCGGTGAGGACGGCGGGATGGATCCCTCGGGCGAGCTCCCGCAGCTCGGTGAGCGCCTGCGAGAGCTCCTCATCCGACGCCGCCAGCAGGGCCTCGGCGCCTTCCGGGTCGGTTCGGATCTGAGCGCTCGCCATGCGCATGACGAGCGAGAGCGCGACGAGCCGCTGCTGGGCCCCGTCGTGCAGGTTTCGCTCGAGTCGCCTGCGTTCGGCGTCTCCGGCCTGGACGATCCGGGCTCGCGAGGCGCGGACCTCGGCTTCGGCCTGCTTGCGCTCGGTCACGTCGAGCCCCGACGAGACCATGTACTCGATCTCGCCGTCCTCGCCGAGGAGCGCCATGTTCGACCAGGCGATCAACCGGCGGGAGCCGTCGCGCAGCACCCAGTGGTTCTCGTTCTCCGACGGAAAATCGCCGCTCCAGACTCGGTCGACGGCTGCGCGAACCCCCTCGACCTCCTCGGGGGCGATGAACAGATCCCAGAAGCGGACGCCCTCGACCTCCTTGGCGAGATAGCCCGTGAGCCGTTCGCAGGCGTTGTTGAACCGCACGAACCGTCCCTGGCGGTCGGTCACGATGACGAGGCTGGCGGCCGTGTCGAGAACTGCGGTGATGAAGTCCCGCTCGCGCTGCAGCTCGTCCTGGGCACGCTTTCGCTCGGAAACGTCCGCCGAGACGGCCATGTACCGGATCACGCGGCCGGAGCGGTCGGAGACCGGAGCCGCCGACAGCGCCACGTCGACGAGCGAGCCGTCCTTCCTCAGGCGCTTCGTCTCGATGTCACTGATCGCCTCGCCTTCGAAGAGCCGGGCACGAAGCTCGTCCCGCTCGGCCGGGTCGGGAACGAACGAGAGCTCCTGGCCGCTGACCTCGGCGCTCGTCCAGCCGTAGAGCCGCTCGGCCGCCTGGTTCCAGAAGGTCACGCGTCCGCCGAGGTCGACCTCCACGATCGCGAGCGGAGAGGCGTCGAACAGTGCCCGCAAGCGCTCCTCGCTGGTCGACAGCTGGTCGAGGCGCGCGAGCAGCTCGGCTTGCAGCTGCTCGTTCCGCAGCGCGAGCGCCGCGGCCGCGGCGACAGCGTCGACCAGCTCGGGCTGGTCTCGCAGTGAGGCGTCGTGCACGATCGCCCCGATGCGACGCCCGTCACGCTCGACGATCCGGACGACCTGGTCCGGCCGCTCGGCGAGCTCGTCGATCGGGCGCCCGTGGACATCCGCATACCCCTTCGTCTCGGGTAGCCAGTAGGCGAGCTTCAGCGATGGATCGCCGAGCGCGCGAGCGAGCGCCTCACGCAGCCGGCCGGGCGCGGGGTTGCGAGCGAGCTCGGCGTTGAGCCTGATGACGTTGAACGAGGCGAGGCGGATCCGGAGAAGGCCGACGAGGAAGGCGAGCGGCACGGCCGCCAGCGCGGCATACGTCAGGATCCGCGCGACTTCCTCGCCGTCGCTCCAGAGGAGTGCCGAGAGGAACAGCAGCATCCCGAACGCGAGCGTGAGGGAGCTCGCGAGGAGCACGGGCGCGAGCGTTCGCCGTGCCGCAGAGGTCGCGCCTCGCCAGCGCCGCGCGAGAATCACGATCACCGACACCGTGATCGCGACGGCCGCCAGGTTCTGCACGACGATGATCGCGTTCGCCATGGTGTCGTCGGCGCCGATCAGGAGCGCGTTCGGGGGGCAGTCGCTGCAGTCGGCTCGTGAGGTCGCGGGATCGAGGACGAGCAGCGCGAGGATCTGCAGCGGCACTGCGACGACGTAGGCGAGCGCGACCACGGCCCGCTCGACCGTCGACGCCAGCCGGCCGTCCGGAAACGCGAGGATGACGTGAACCGACGTCGCGAGGGCGGCCGCGCCGAACAGGAGCCCCACCGTGTAGGCGCCAGTCAGGCTCGATGCGGCGAGGGCGGACAGCAGCCACGTGAAGCCCGTCAGGCACATGAGCTTCCCGATCGGATTCGTCGGGCGCCGCGCCCACGCGACCAGGCCGGCACCGACGAACGACCAGCCGATCGCGAGGCTGAGCGCACCCGTGACGATCGCCTCCGAGCTGCGGTCGGAGGCGATCAGCAGCGCCAGGTCGAGCAGGCCGACGGAAAGCGCCGCAAGCGCGATGAGAGGCCGGTGTCTGCTCACCCCGGAACTATGGCCGCTGAGCCCCTACCTGGGCAGCAGCGAGGCGAGCATCGCGCCCGACAGCTCGTCCTTCGGGACGAATCCGCACGCCCCGCACTCGGCCACGAGGGGTCCGAAGTCCGCGGCCTCCCGGCTCGACGTGAGCACGATCGCCGGACCACCACCGGCCTTCACGAGCTCGCCTGCCAGCGTGAAGCCGTCAGTGTCGGGAAGCTGAACGTCGAGCAGCACGACGTCCGGTCGCAGGTCGCGCACCGCCGCGAGGGCGGAAGGCCCGTCGCTCGCCTCGCCGACGACGTCGAATCCCTCACGTTCCAGGACGGCGCGGGCGCAGGCACGGAACGTCGGATGATCGTCGACGATGAGAACCCTGCTCACGAATGGATGGTCGCAGGTCCGGCCGGCCGCGCCAATACGGCTAGCCACACTCTCAATACGGCTAGCCACACTCTTGTTGTGGGGCTCAGGGGAAGATCTCGGTCGTGCAGTCCCCGTTCTGGAGCCGAACTTCGTGCGCTCGTGCCGGGCCTCCCGGCCGGTCGTGGAAGTCGACGAAGAAATCCTCGTCGACGGTCATGCCACCGTCAGGATCGCAGTCGACCTTGAGGAGCCACGAGCGGAGCTCGGGATAGAACTGGTTGTCCCAGGTCGAGTAGAGCGAGTTCGTCACGTAGAGGCGGCGCCCGTCGTACGAGAGCTGGAGCATCTGGGGCCCGCCGTTCAGGTCCCGGACGGAGTCCGAGGGCTTTCCCAGCAGACCGCCGAGCCAGAGCTGACCCGTCAGCTTCGGGTTCTGCGGGTCGGAGACGTCGTACTGGCGAAGGTCGCCGTGGAGCCAGTTGGAGAAGTAGAGGAACCGGTCGTCCATCGACAGGACGAGGTCCGTGATCAACCCCGGGACCGGGAACGGCCAGCCCTCGAGCTCGACCGACTCGACCGCGATGACCTGCTCCGCCGACCACGAGCCGTTGGAGCGATACCAGCGCCACATCGTGCTCGAGAGCGCGGCGCCGACGAAGCCCTCCTCGGCCTCCGGGTCGTGCAGCCAGCGCACCTCGAGCGGGATGAGGCCGTTGTCGCCGAGATCGATGGTCTGCTCGAGCGTGCGCTCTGCGATGTTCCAGAAGTGAAGGCGGTGGCCGTAGCGTCCAGCCTGGACGTCCGCCAGGTCGAACCCCTTCTCGTAGGCGTTCGGCTCGCCGAACTCCGACGCGACGAGGACGTTCTTACGGGGCTGGTACCAGAAGTCGTAGTTCAGCGGCGGGAGCTCGCCGCCGTTCTCCCAGCGGCCCTTGATCTCGAATGTCTTCGCGTCGAGAACGGCGAAGCCACCCGAGCCGTCTCCCTCGGCGTCGCCGAGCATCGAGATCACGACGTTGTCGCCCGGCATGCAATGCACCGTGTGCGGCCGGGTGTACCCGGTCGCGCGGACGATCTCCTCGGGCTCGATGACCTTCTCGATCCGCGGCCGCCGCGGGTCGTCCTGCGACGTTGACGATGTGGATCCGAGACGAGCGAAAGCCCGGGACGATCGAGATGCGACCGATCGGGGCCGTGACAGGCCGAGCTGCAGCGATTCCAGCCGTAGTGATGGAGCTCGTCGCCGACGTTCGGCATGGGCAGCTCGTGGACGACGCTCGCGTACGTGTCCGAGCCCGGCGTCGTGTCGACGACGGCGAGATAGTCGGGCGCCTCGACGCCCGTGCCCTCGTGGAGGCAGGCGACGTAGACGAACTCCTCGGCTGGGGCGTTGAGCGCCTCGTCGGGCGATGCGAGAAACGAGGCTGGCGACTGGGGCTCGTGGTGCGGCAAGAGCGCCTCCCTCCGTCTGTGCTCGGCGACTCGAGACGAGCCGCCCGGACGAGGCGCGAGTGTACAACCGATCAGCGTTTCTCGGGCGCCCGGGAGCGGTTTCAGCCGCCCGCCGAGAAGTGCTGGTAGTCCTTGACGCCGCTCCAGTAGCCACCCCACCCCCAGCCGATCGACCGGAAGGCCCTGACGACGGCGTCGCCGCCGTGGATCATCCCCTTCTTGCGCTTCGAGCGGTCGAGGTAGGGCTTGCTCGCCGGATGCGACGTCGTTCCGCCGCTCACGTAGGGGTTCTCGATCGGGTTGACGTCGATCGCCCGCCCGTAGGCGTGTTCCGACCAGCGGGTTGTCCCGGCGACGTAGCGGCAGTTGAAGGCGGACGTGTTGTCCGCCTCGATCGAGCGAAAATCGCTGGCTCCATAGGCGTCGACGAGCTTCATCCGGCGGATCGGATACCGCGCGTCCCAGAGCTTCCGCATCACGCTGACGATGGCGGCGGCCACGTCCTCGTGGACGACCAGCTTGCCGGTCTTCGTCTTGCCGTCGAAGCCGCGGTGCGTCACGGTGACGAGCCGGAGGTCCGTGATGTGCACCGGGCAGCCCGCGCGCCAGGAGACCATCTTCTTGCGCAGCGGCTTGCGGATGATCGAGATCGTCCCCTCGAACTGCTGCGCGGCTTCAGCGGCGGTCGCAGGAGCCGGGAGTGCGGCGAGCACGACGAGCGCGGGCCGCAAGCGCGGCCGAGCCGTCGCATCAGACCGGGACGCCCTGGGGGCGAACGCGAACCGCGCCGGCCGCGCCGATGACGCGACGAGGCTCTGCTCGCTGCCACCGGTGGCGAGAGAATCGCTTCACGGCGCGTCGGCCGTCGTGGCGCCGGGACGATCACTCACGAGGTAGCCGAGAGGCGATGAGCCCGGTCGATCGCTGCTGACCGAGCGATGGCTGCCTCCAGCGCTTGCCGAATCGAGAGACTTGAGCTCGTCGCGAGCGCGCGGCGCTGCGGCTCACGAAATCGCTCGAGTTGTCTACCGGCGCTCGCCGATCGCGACAACAGATGCCTCGGAGCAAGGCGAAGAGAGATTCGCTGTGGCGCATGCGCGCCTACGCACGATCAGCCGCCTCGACCGCCGCGTTTCACCGGCGCGGCAACGGGACGTCAAGCCTGGTGCGACCGAGCGCCACGCGGCGCGATCCTACGAGACGCTCAGCACTTGGAGGACTCGTAGCCTACCGGTGGCGGCTCGCGCCGGAGCGCGAGCTGCAGACGACGTCTGCGCTTCGTGCGAGCTCGGCTACGCTGGTGAGCCGAACCTCTTCGCGAACGCTCCTTGCGCCGGTACTGCGGTCGCGGTTCTCCTGCGAGGGTAGCGAGTGGCGAAGCGCTGATCCCTTCCCGGCGCCCCAAAGAGAGGCGACGTGAGCACGCTCCTGAGTCGGCGAAATCGAGCGCTCATCCTCGGCGAGATATCGAAATGTGAACTCGTTTCGCGCGAACTGTCATGCCGTGCGAACCTTCATTCGACGGGACGTGGTCAGCCTGGTAGAGCGCCGCGTTTGGGACGCGGAGGTCGCCGGTTCGAATCCGGCCGTCCCGACGACCGGACGGCGCTCGGCCATCGTCGCTTATGCCTGGCTGGACGAGTCGCTCGGGGCGGCTCAGATCCAGGCGGGATTCTCGTGCTCGCCGGCGTCGCCCTCGCCCAGACCGCGCGTACCGCGCGCGAGGGTTGACGGTTCCGCGCGCGGCGCAAGGAGGCTGGGCTAATCTGTCCGAGGTGGTCAAGCGCGTTCTCCTGGCCTCCCCCCGCGGCTACTGCGCTGGGGTCGAGCGGGCCGATCGAAACCGTCGAGCAGGCTCTCGAAGCCTACGGGCCGCCCGTCTACGTCCGGCGGCAGATCGTGCACAACACGCACGTCGTGCGTGACCTCGAGGATCGCGGAGCGATCTTCGTCGAGAGCGAGGGCGAGGTGCCCGAGGGCGAGCCTGGTCATCTTCTCCGCACACGGCGTCGCCCCATCGGTGCACGAAGGCGCGGCCCGTCGCAACCTGCAGACGATCGACGCGACGTGCCCCTGGTGACGAAGGTCCACTCCGAAGCCCGGCAGTATGCGTCGCTCGGCTACTCGATCCTGCTCATCGGCCACGCCGGGCACGACGAGATCGAGGGAACGCTCGGCGAGGCGCCCGACGCGATCCTGCTCGTGCAGTCCGTCGACGATGCCGAGCTCGTCGACCCTGCGAACCCGTCGCGGGTCGCCTATCTGACGCAGACGACGCTGTCGGTCGACGAGACCGCGGACATCGTCCGCGTTCTGCGGCGGCGGTTTCCCCAGATCGTCGCTCCCAGGAAGGACGACATCTGCTACGCGACGTCGAACCGTCAATGGGCCGTCAAGGCGCTTCTGCCGGAGGTCGACCTGGTACTCGTGATCGGGTCGAGCAACAGCTCGAACTCACAGCGGCTGGTCGACGTGGCGCACGCTCGGGCGGCGTCCGGGCACACCTGATCGAGGACGAGAGCGCGATCGACCAGACGTGGCTCGACGGTGTCGAGACGGTGGGGATCACGTCGGGCGCCTCCGCGCCGGAGCGGCTCGTGCGCTCCGTCTGCGCCTGGTTCGAGGCGAGGGGCGTCCTCGAGATCCGAGCGCATCGCTCGATCAGCGAGCACGTGTCGTTCCGCTTGCCGATGCTCCCGCTCGCCGACCTCGCGGCGCGCTGATCAGCTCGCCGGCGCTCTGACAACGGAGAGCGGCTCGCCCGGGGCGCGCTCGATCCGGACGGCCAGCGTTTCCTCAGCGATGCGGTCGCCGTGGGCGGCGAAGACGTCCTCGAGCCCGTCGTCGCCGTCCCACCGGATCTCGATGCGGTCGGTGATCTCGAGGCCGGAATCCTTCCGTAGCCGCTGGATCGTGTGGATCAGGTCGAGCGCTCTCCCCTCGAGAGCGAGCTCCGGGTCGATCTCCGTGTCGAGCGCGACCGAGAGCGTGCCTTCCTGCTGGATCGCCCAGCCGGGTAGCGAGATCTGCTCGCCCCGGATGACCTCGTCCGGCTCGAGCTCGATCCCCGCAGCAAGGAGACGCCCACCGTCGAGGTGCTCGACGTCACCCGCGGCAAGCGCGTCACGGACGTCTCGGAGCCTCGGCCCGAGCTTCGGGCCCGAGGACGGGAAGGTTCGGCTTCAGGGACACACGTGCGACGGGGCCGCTGTCGAAGCCGACGGCCTTGACACGGAGCTCCTCCTGGATCTCGTCGACATGGTGCCGCGCGAGCGGCGCACCGCGCACGTGGGCCTGACGCAGCGGCTGGCGGTTCTTGACCCCTGCGTCCGACCGTGCTCGGCGCCCCAGCTCGACGACCTGCCTCACCTGGTCGACCTCCTCGAGCAGACCCTCGTCGGCGAGGGTCGCATCGGCGCCCGGCCAGCCGGCCAGAAACACGCTCGCGGGCGCCCCCTCGCACGCTGCGACGACGACGTTCTGCCACAGGTGTTCGGTCAAGAACGGCATGATCGGAGAGAACGCTCGGAGGGCCTGGACGAGCGCGTACCAGAGCGTTCGGAACGCCGCTCGGTCGTCCCCGTAGAAGCGCCTGCGCGACCGTCTGATGTACCAGTTGGAGAGATCGTCGACGAACGACTCGAGCGCGCGCACGACGCCGACCGTCATGAACTCCTCGTAGGACTGCTCAGCCTCGGCCAGGAACGCCTGCGTCCGCGCGAGTAGCCATCGATCGAGCGGCCGGAGCTCCACCCCGGCGAGCGCCCCCGGCTCGAGATCTCCGTAGTCGCGGCTCGAAGCCTTCGATGGCGGCGTAGGTGACAAGGAACGAGACGGAGTTCCAGAGAGTCAGGAGCCGTCGCTTCACGTCCTCGGCAGGCCCGAACCCGAAGCGGATGTTCTGAGTCGGGGGCTGCGCGCAGTACATCCAGCGCATCACGTCGGCGCCCATCCGATCGAACCCCTCGTCCGCGTCGATCGCGTTGCCGAGGCTCCCGTGCATCTCCCTGCCCGTCTCGTCGAGCAGCTTCTCGTAGGAGAGCACCTGCCGGTACGGCGCACGGCCGACCAGGATCACGGACATGAAGAGCTGGGCGTAGAACCAGAGCCGGATCTGCTCCCGCATCTCGGACACCCAGTCAGCCGGGAACCACTCCTCCCAGTACGCGTGGTCGGGCAGGTCGGCCGTCGTCACGCCGCGTGCGGCTCCGGTCGCGTTGCCGCCGTCGATCCACTCCGCGTTCTTCCAGCCGAGGGTGGAGAAGGGGACGATGCCGGCGTCCAGCCAGACGTCTCCCACCTCGGCAATTCGCTGAGCCTCCTCGCCACACGCCTCGCAGCGGATGGTGACCTCGTCGATCCAGGGACGGTGCAGCTCCTCGAGCTGTTCCAGGCCCGCAGTCGCCCGTTCCCGTAGCTCGGCAAGTGACCCGATCACGTTCAGACGCCCGCAGGAGCACGGGTAGAACGGAAGCGGCAGCCCGAAGTAGCGCTTCCGCGAGATGTTCCAGTCCCCCATGTTCCGGAGCCAGTCGTCCATCCGCTTGCCGAAGTGCTCGGGGATCCACTCCACCGCTTGATTGGCTTCGAGCAGCGCGGGCCGGATCTCGTCCGCGGCAATGAACCAGTCGTCGGTGATGCGGAAGATGAGCGGCGTCTCGCAGCGCCAGCAGAAGGGGTACCGGTGCTGGATCTCACCCGCCTCGATGAGGAGGCCGCGCTCGTGCAGGTCACCGATCAGCTGATCCTTCGCGTCACCGGTCGACAGACCGTGCAGCCACCCGTAGTCGTCGTAGAAGCGTCCTGCCTCGTCGACCGGCGCGAGGATCGGGAGCGCATGGACCTTCGAGAGCTCGAAGTCCTCCGAGCCGCAGCCCGGCGCAATGTGCACGACGCCGCTTCCCTCCTCGAGCGAGACCCCGTCCCAGGGAATTACGCGGTGCTCGATCCCAGCGACCGCCGGCAGGTGGTCGAACGGCCCCTCGTAGCGGGCGCCGACGAGCTCCGAGCCCTTGACGACCCGTACCGGGCGGGCATCCGGATAGCGCGCTACGGCGATCCAGTCTCCGTTCTCGAGCAGGCCGTAGTCGGCGTCCGGGCGAACGGCAGCCGCGACGTTCGCCGGCAACGTCCACGGCGTGGTCGTCCAGACGACCAGTGCCTCGCCGTTCCGATCCTCGAGCGGAAAGCGAACGAAGAGCGACGGATCGGTCTTGTCGAAGTAGTACCCGGCGAGCTCGTGCTGGGAGATGGACGTTCCGCACCGTGGGCACCACTCCGACGAGCGGTGCCCACGTACGAGCCAACCCCGCTCGTGTACGACTCGCGAGGAACCGCCAGATGTACTCGATGTTCGTGTCCGAGAACGTGAAGTAGTCGTTCCCCCAGTCCATCCACATACCGAGGCGCTTCGACTGCTCGGTGATCGCCTCGGCCGACCAGGCGACCTTCTCGCGGCAGCGGCGCGCGAACTCGGCGAGCCCGTACTCCTCGATCTCCTGTCTTCGAGTTCAGCCCGAGCTCGCGCTCGACGCCGACCTCGACCCAGAGCCCCTGGCAGTCGTAGCCGTTCTGGTAGCGCTGGCGGAAGCCTCGCAGAGCCTTGTAGCGCTGGAAGACGTCCTTCAGCGTTCGCCCCCACATGTGGTGGACGCCCATGCGCTTGTTGGCGGTGATCGGGCCGTCGACGAAGCTCCATTTCGGGCCAGTCGCGTTCAGCTCGCGGAGCCGGTCGAAGATGCCCTCCCGCTCCCAGAAGGCGAGGACGTCGACCTCGAGGCCGGCATGGTCGGGAACGGGTGGAAGTCGCTCGAACACGGTGAGTCAGTCTAGTCCGGCACGTTTTCGAGCTTCTGGTGCAGCGCGCGCGGGTTCGTCGGGAAGGTTTCCTCTCGTCCCGACGTTGGCACAGATAGGACACAGACGGCGCGTGACCCGCGCGTTACTCCGGAATAGAATTTGGACCGGAGGGAGGCTCGCGGCGGCCCCGGGGATCGGAGGAAAAGGACAGATGACGACCAGCTGTGACGACGACGAGCTTCGACAACGAGGTGCTCGACAGCGAGCAGCCCGTGATCGTCGACTTCTGGGCGGAGTGGTGCGGCCCCTGCCGTGCCGTCGCGCCGGTGCTCGATCAGATCGCGGAGGAGCGCGCCGAGATCAAGGTCGTGAAGGTGAACATCGACGAGGAGCCGGACCTCGCGCGACGCTACGGGATCATGAGCATCCCGACGATCATGCTCTTCAGGGGCGGCGAGCCCGCGGCGGCAGCCGTCGGCGCCCAGCCGAAGAAGATGCTCGAGAAGTCGCTCGGCCTGGCCGAGTAAGAACCGCGTACTCCGAACGGGCCGGGTCGCCCGTGCCGGCGCTCATGCCCGCGGATCGCTGATCAGCTCGACGACGTTCCCCTCGGGGTCGTGCAGGTAGATCGAGAGCTGCCCACCCGGCCAGCGAAACGGCCCGCGTACGTCGTGCCGGGCGGCCCGCAGCCGCTCGCCGGCCGGGACGACCTCGGCAACCGGGACCTCGATCGCGAAATGCACCGGCCCGTGCGCGTGGCGGGCTCGGCCCGCGGCGATCGCTCGAGACGAGAAGCGGTGGCGGGAGCCCCGGCCAGTCGGGCGAGGCCGTCTCCTCACGGTCGGCGCGCGGCGAGGATGAGCTGGCCACGGCCCAGCCGGAAATGCGTGCGGCCGCGATCCGGATCCTCGAGCGACACCTGGAGCTCGAGCGAGTCTCGATAGAAGGCCGCCATCCCTTCGAGGTCGCCGACCACGAGCTGAACCTCGAACATGCCGACCGGAGAGCTCATACGATCCACGCTACGCCATGCGCCACCAGTTCGCGACCGTCCACGAGCTCGCGCGGATCCCGATGCTCGCCGGCCTGCCCGGCGAGACACTCGCTCGGCTTGCCGAGCGCATGGAGCGCCGCGAGCTCCGGCCCGGCGACGTCATCCTGGAATCCGAGGACGAGCGCGGCCGGTTCACCGTCGTCCTCACCGGCATGCTCCGAACGACCTGCGGGAGGGTGCTCAGGCCGGGCGACACTCTTGGCGGGCTGACGCTGTTCGGCGAGTCGGTGTCGGCAATGCTGCCGACGACGGTGGCGAGCTGCGACCGGGCGACGTTCGACGAGCTCGTCCGTCCGCTCCTCGCTCCGACGTAGCGACGGCGGGCTGGTCGAGCACGGCCGCCGCTGCTGAGCTTGTCTTCACTTCGAAGGTCACCCTGCGTTCGGATGCCCTGCAGTCGAGACTCAAGCGAGCGAATCGACCACGGCATCGGACAGCGCCGGCCAGGCGGTCAGCGCCCAGTCGTCGAACTCCCTGTCGGTCAGGCATCCGAGCGCGACGCCCAGCGTCGGGTCGACCCAGAGGAACGTACCGGCTCCGCCGAAATGGCCGAACGTCGACGGCGACGTTCGCGTCCCGGTCCAGTGGGCCGGCTTGGCGTCGCGAAGCTCGAAGCCGAGGCCCCAGTCGCAAGGATCCTGGCGCCCGAAGCCCGGCAGGACGCCGACGAGCCCCGGGAACGCGACCTCGGTAGCCTCTGCCAGCGTCTCGGCCGCGACGAAGCGTGGCGCGAGCAGCTCGCGGGCGAGGGCCAGCAGCGCCGCGAGCGAACCGACCGCCGCCGGCGGCAGGCGTGCCCTCGAGGCGGACCGAGCTCGATGCCAACGGGCCCGAGCACGGCGCCGGCGAGATAGTCGGTCGAACGGCATCCCCGACCGCTCGGCGAGGAGGTCGCCGAGGAGCTCGTAGCCCGTGTTCGAGTAGATCCGCCGCGCGCCCGGGCGCGCAATCGGCTCCGGGCCCTCGAACGGCAGGCCGGAGGCGTGGGCCAGGAGATGGCGGACCGTCGAGCCCGGCGGCCCCGCGGGCTCGTCGAGGTCGAGCACCCCCTCCTCGGCCGCGACCAGGATCGCGCCTGCGGTCAGGAGCTTGGTGATAGACGCCCAGCGGAAGCGCTCGTCGAGCGAGCCGTGGGTTGCGACGATCTCGCCGGCACGCACGACGCCGGCAGCCGCGCGCGGCGCGCCCCAGCGGTCGATCGCGGCGAGGGCGTCCACGAGCCGCGATACTACCCGCGTGGAGCGGCAACGCATCTCGTCCGGCTCCCCGTACGAGTCGATCATGGGGTACTGCCGCGCCGTGCGGGTCGGGGACAGGGTCTTCGTGGCCGGAACGGCGCCGATCATGCCCGACGGCGCCGATCCGCCGCCCGATTCCTACGGCCAGACGAAGCGCTGTCTCGAGATCATCGCGGGCGCACTCGCGGAGGCAGGCTCGCGGTTCGAGGACGTCGTTCGTACCCGCGGTTACCTCGATCGGCCCGACGCACTTCGAGGGGTACGCACGCGCTCACGGCGAGGCCTTCGCCGAGATCCGCCCGGTGAACACGACGGTCGTCGCAGCCCTTCTCGACCCGCGCTGGCTGGTCGAGATCGAGGCCGAAGCGGTCGTCGCCGGATAGCATTCGCGCCCCGATGAGCTCGAGCGTGCAGCATCCTCGCTTCGGCTCGGGCCCGCCGTTCACGCTGGGGGTCGAGGAGGAGTACATGCTGCTCGACCCGGCGACGTACGACCTCGTCCAGCGGGCGGACAGCATCAGAGCGCTCGAGCACGATCCCGCCTTCGCCGAGCAGATCTCACCGGAGCTGTTCCAATCGCTGCTCGAGGTGCACACGCCGGTATGCCGGACGACGGCTGAAGCCGACAGCGAGCTCCGGCGCCTGCGGGCGCGTGTCACCGATCACGCGCACCTCCTCGGACTGCGGGTCGGGTCGGCGGGCACGCATCCGTTCAGCCTGTTCGAGCGCCAGCGGATCACGCGGCGCGATCGCTACAACGCGCTGGTCGAGCAGCTCCAGTACATCGCGCGAAGGGAGCTGATCTTCGGCCTGCACGTCCACGTGGCCGTGGACGCCGCCGACAAGGCGATCGCGATCATGGGCGCGCTGACCGGTCACCTGTCTGAGCTCGTCGCGCTCTCCGCGAGCTCGCCGTTCTGGCGTGGGAAGCCCACCGGGCTCCGGTCGAGCCGGCAGACCGTCTTCGCCGCATTTCCACGCTCGGGGCCGCCGCCGCAGTTTGCGGACTACGCTGACTTCGCCGAGGTCGTCGGCCGCCTGGAGGAGACCGGCTGCATCGCCGAGTACACCCACATCTGGTGGGACGTGCGGCCGCATCCGCGCTTCGGGACGATCGAGATCCGCGTGATGGACGCGGTCAGCCGGGTCGAGGACGCCCTCGCGATCACCGCCTACATCCAGGCGCTCGTCAAGCGCTACTCCGAGCTGTACGAAGCCGGCGAGAAACTTCCCGCCCATCACCGCGTGCTCGCGAGCGAGAACAAATGGCTCGCCGCACGCTACGGGGTCGAGGCGCCCGCTGATCGACCTTGCTCACCGGGAGCCGGATCCGCGTCTCCGCTTCCCAGCTCGTCCGCCGGACGCTCCGAGAGATCGAGCCGCACGCGCGGGAGCTCGGCTCCGAGCGCGAGCTCGAGGGCATCCAACGGATTCTGACGGATGGAAACGGCGCAGACGATCAGCTCCGCGTCTACGAGGAGACGCGAGACGTCACCGAGGTGAGCCGGAGGATCGCGGTCGTCAGCGAGGCGCCGTGACCTGGTGGCCGCGTGATCGAGGTCGGCGACGCCGATTCCGGCGGCCCGCGTCTGGATCGAGCCGGACGACCGTGAGCGACGGCCTGACGCTCGATTCGCTCGCCGGCGACACTCCGTTCCTCCTCCTCTTCTACCTCTACGACTGGACCGGCACCTGAACGGACGAGTTCTCGCTCCTGCGTGACAGGGCGTCGGAGTTCGAGGAGCTGGGGTTGCGCGTCTACGGGATCTCGCGCGACTCGATCTACAGCCACAAGGCCTGGCGCGAGGTCCTCGGCGTCGACGATCCCGTTGCTGTCCGACTGGAACGGCGACGCCGTGCGCGCCCTTGGCGTCGAGCGATCGCTACCGCGGCATGGCCGACGTGCCTCGTCGATCCGCCTTCCTCGTCGACAGAGACGGCATCATCCGCGGGTCATGGTCGTACGAGCCCAGCGAGGTGCCGGACTTCGACGTGCTGCTCTCCGCGGCGCGCGAGCTCTAGCGAGCCGCAGCGGGGCTCCTCCTCACGCTCCTGTACGCGGCGGCCGCCGTCGTCGCGACGGCGCCCGCCGTCGGCAGCCTCCCCTCGGCGTTCATCGCCTCGGGCGCCGCGGGCTACGGCGAGGTAGCTGCGGGCGACCACCTCCAGTCCGTCTACCGGTTCTGGCTCGTCGGGCACCAGCTCGAGAACGGCGCGTCTCCGTGGACCGACCCGTACAGCTTCCAGCCGCTCGCCCAGCCGCAGACGATCCTGGCCGGGCTGGCCGTTCGGGATCCCGTTCTGGCCGCTCGAGGCGGCGTTCGGCCCGGTCGTCGCCTGGAACCTCCTCCTCGTCAGCGGGATCGTGCTCGCCGGCCTCGCGACGTACGGCTGGCTGCGTGCGCTCTCCCTCTCGCCGTTCGCCGCCGGGCTCGGGCGGGCTCGTGTTCGCGATCGCGCCCTACCGGCTCGCCCAGAGCGCCGGCCACATCCTCGGCTGGATCGCGCTCTTCATCCCGGTCGCGCTATGGGCGTTCGAGCGCTCGCGGCGTGCGAGCTCACCGATGCGTGCTCACGCCTGGGGACTCCTGTCCGCGGTCGCGCTCGTCTCGATCCCGCTCTCTGGCCAGGTGCATCTCGCGCTCGGCGTCGTGCCGTTCGTGCTCGTGTACGCGGCGATCCGCTTCCGGCCGCTGCCGTTCGCGTGGACGCTCGTCGGAGTCGGCGCCTCGACCGCGGTCGGCCTGCTGATCAAGGACTCGCTGATCGACGACTCGGCGGCGTCTCAGGGACGCACGCTCGCGCAGGTGGAGATGTTCCAGGCGAGCTGGCTCGACCTGTTCGACCGGTTCGGGGACCCCGCGAAGGAGCAGTTCGTCTACGTCGGCTGGCTCACGCTCGTTCTCGGCGTCGCCGGCGTCATCGTGCTGGCCCGCCGCCGCCCCTGGCTCGCAGGCCTCCTCGCCGTGGCCCTGGTCGCCCCGCTCCTGCTCGCCGTCGGCACCCATCTGCCGACCTACGAGCCGCTCTGGCGACATTTCCCTCCGTTCCGGTTCCCGCGTGTTCCGGCCCGGCTGCTTCCGATCGCCGACCTGGCCCTGGCCGCGCTCGTCGCGCTATGCCGCCGCCTGGGGTGCCCGGCCGCGTCCGAGGGCATGCGCCGCTCGCTCGCGGCCGTCGCCGTCGTCGTCCTCGTCGCCGCCGACCTCCTCGTCCTTCCGTTTCGAGCCACCGCCGCCGATCCCGGCAACGTCGCCTACGCGGCGCTCGCGCGCAGGCCGCCCGGACGCGTGCTCGCCATGCCCCTCTTCGAGCCCGGCATCCACTTCGGGAGCATCTACCAGTACTACACGCAGCAGGCGCCCCGTCAGACGCCCGCCGGCTACTCGACGCTCGCCCCGGCGCTTCCCTACTCCTTCTTCTGGAGCCTGAACCGTCTGAACTGCGGCTACTGGCTCGGCGGGGACGCCGACCGCCTGCAGCGGCCTCGGCATCCGCTCTCTCGTCTACCACGCGGGAGCGTACGAGCAGGCCGTGCGGCCGGGAGCCTGGTTCGCCTGGAGGGCGCTCCAGCGGCTCGGCCTACGGCCGACCGCGGGGGCCGGTGACGTATGGCTGTTCCCGCTCCAGCCGCGTGGCGCGAGCGCCTCAGGCGGCCGCCCGTCGAGGAGCCGCCGCGCAGCGAGCCCGTCTTCTGCGAGGGCTGGCGCGGCTGGACGATGAAGCAGCGTCAGGCGCCCTTCTGGGTCTACGGTTCCGGCAGCCTCACCCTCGTGGTGACCGCGCCCGAGCCGACAAGGGCGTATCTCTGGCAAGGTGAGGAGTACCAACCCCACACGGTACGGGGGGAGACCACGATCGAGGTCGAGCTGGAGGGCGAGCAGCTGGCACCGCCTCATGTTCCAGGTACCCGAGCTCTTCGAGACGACGCCGCCGCAGGGGCTCGAGCTGGTCAGAATCCGTTACGCGCGGTAGCGGCAACCACCGGCGCCGGCAGCTTGAATCGGCCCAGGACGGAGGTGCAGACTCGATGAAGGCCCGGATCAAGGAGAAGCGAGAGATCGCCAGGGGCACGTTGCTCGTCACCTTCGATCTCCTCGGCGAGGAGGTCGACTTCGAGGCAGGGCAGTACTTCTGGGTCGAGCTACCCGACGTAGGCCACCAGGACGAGCGAGGACTGCGCCGGCACATCACCGTCGTCACGTCCCCGAACGAGAAGGGTGTTCTGGGTTTCGCCACGAGGATGCGAGACAGCGCCTTCAAACGCTCGCTCGAGGAGCTTCCCGTCGGCAGCGCGGTGGAGGTCGAGCAACCGAAGGGGGAGTTCCGGCTTCCCGAAGAGACCGATCGGCCGCTCGCGTTCATCGCGGGAGGCATCGGCATCACGGTCTTCCGGAGCATGCTCCGTTACATCCAGGAGGAGCGTCTCCCCTACCGAGTGACGCTCATCTATTCGAACCGCGACCGCGAGTCGGCAGCCTTCCTCGACGAGCTGCGCGAGCAGGAGCGCGAGCTTTCCGGCTTCCGGCTCATCCTCACGATGACCCAGGATCCCGGCTGGGACGGGGAGACGCGGAAGATCGGCGCGGGATTCGTCGAGGACTACCTGGGAGAGGACCTCAACCGGTACACGTTCCTCGTCGCCGGCCCAACGGAGATGACGAAAGCGGTGCAGGCGGCGCTCGCGGAGGCCGGAGTCGACAAGACGAACGTCGTCGCCGAGGGCTTCAGCGGCTACTGAGCCTCGACCGAAGCGCGGCCCGTTCACTCCGCGCTTCCGTTCACGATCGTCCCCATCGCGTGAGTAGCAGGCGCGACCAGCATCCCCGAGATGGGGCAATGCCCCTCCTTCGGGCCTGCCGACAGACTCATCGTTTCTCGGACGGCGTCGCTGTCATGGCGCAGGGGTGAGGCCGTGGCGGCGCATCACCGCTGCGATCGCGGCGAGGTCGGGCGGGCCGCCGGCTGCGGCGTCGACGATGGCCGCGACCTCGCGGAAGTAGTCGGGGCCGAGGATGCCGGGGGTGACGATCGCGAGCGCCTTGGCGTCGACGTCGTGGGTGTTGTCGAAGTGGTGGACGGCGCCGCGGGGGATGACAGAGCGCCTCGCCGGGGCCGACGTCGGTCGGCGTGCCCTCGATCGTCCAGGTCAGGACGCCCTCGAGCCCGTAGATCGTCTCCTCGTAGCCGTCGTGGCTGTGCGCGACCGGCACCTTCGCGCCGGCGGGAACGTCGAACTCGAAGACCGCGACCGACCCTGCCGACTCCTCACCCTCGACCAGGAACCGGATCGCCAGCGGCCCGATCCTGATCTCTTCGCGCGTGCTCGTTGTCATCGAGCTTCCTCCTCTGTGCGTGGGTGGTAAAGTGACTTGACGATACATGAGCTGCGAGCAATTCGTCAAGTCACTTTACGAAACCGACTGCGGAAGGTCAACCGTTCGGGCCGCCGCTGATCGGCGCGCTCCTGCGCATGCCCTGGGAGGCGGTGCAGCAGCACATGCTCGAGCGGCTGCACGAGCGCGGCTTCGACGACCTCGACGCGGCGCACCTGAACGTCTTCCAGTACCCCGGACCGCAGGGTGCGAGGCCCTCCGAGCTGGCCGCCCGGCTGCGGATCAGCAAGCAGGCCCTCAACTACCTGCTCGGCGAGCTCGAGCGCCTCGACTACCTCGAGCGCCGACCGGATCCCGACGACCTGCGCTCCAAGCGCGTCGTCCTCACCCCACGCGGCACCTCCGCGATCGGCGTGATCCGCGAGGCCGTCGGCGAAGTGGAGGCCGCCTGGGCGCAGCAGCTCGGCCCGAAGCGCTTCGCCCAACTCCGCGGCCTCCTACTCGACCTCAGCGAGTTGGCGTAGCTGCGCGGAGACCGACGTTCAGATAGGCGTCCATAGGACGAGGAGCGGCTTGAGCGGATCAAGAAAGGCCTCAGCTGCTTATGGCGATAGGTAAGTAGCGCAGACGAACAGCCAGAACGGGCGGCTCCGGCAGCGCCGAGAAGCAGCGGCTCAGACCGAGTTTGCGCTCCTCTCGACTGCGCCCGCCGCAGATGAGCATCCACCCCCGCAGCCTGTCGTAGTCGGTCTCTGTGCGGACGATCCGGCCGTCCATTGTCCAGAGATCCCAGGGCTTCTCATCGGCTCTGATCTCGACGCTTACGATGCCGGAGAGGCCGATGAGCGTGCGAGCGATCTGGGTGATGACGCGCACGCGCATCCCCAGGGTCGCCTCCTTGCCTCGTTGTCCCTGGGCGGAAGGCAGCCTGGTGAGGTTGACGACGGCGACCACTCGCTCGCGCCCCTTCAGCGTCAGCGACACGAGACGCGCCTGGTCGGGGATCGCCGTCGTGATCCCGCGCTTCCGCTCGGCCGCGGTCGGCCCGTCGAGGAGCGCGTCAAGTGCCTCGCGCGCGTACGGCGACTCGCGGTCGATGGTGCGCCGGACACCGAGCGGGGCCGTCGCGTCATCCGTGAGGAGGTAGACGGTCGTCCGAAGGGTTCGCTTGGGAGCGGCCTCGCCGCCCGCGCACCCGACGAACACGACCGTCAGTGCGCCGGCAAGCGAGAGTAGAACCAAGATCCTGCAACGCCTCATCACCCTGATACGCCATCTACGCGCTTGACGTTCCCCGAGGATGCGACACGACCTAAGCGGTGCGGACGCTCTGCCGCCTTTCGGCCACCCCAGTAGGCCGGAAGAACCGTGCTAGACGCCCTTCTGCCCTTTCATTCCGCGCTTCGTAGGACGGATAAACAGGCCGGGGAACGCTCGCCGGCGACAGCCGCCTGCGAGGACTACCCCAGAGCGGGCATCACTCGCCGCGAGGCAAGTCGAAGAGGGCGATCACTCCTTCGTCACCGCCCTCTGGCACTGGGCGTTCGGGATGACGCGTAGCCACCCAGGCAACCCCCTGCTCCGGATAGGCCACGACGTCGGGAAACCGCTTGGTCGAGATGCCGAGCAGCCGTACTGGCTCGTCCGTCGGGTTTGAGAAGGTGTGCAGCCCGTCAGGCCCCTCGGCGCAGTAGACGACGTCTCCGGGCGAAAGCTGCTCCTCGCCCTTCGGAGTGCGGACGGTCGGCGTCCCGCTGAGGATGAAGAACATCTCCTCGCCTCCGTAATGCATGTGCAGCTGATATCCGGGCGATCCAGGCAGAAGCTCTGTCAGAGACGCGCCGAGCTTGTCTGCCCCCAGTGGATGTCCAAACCAACGGACGCGTATCCGCTCATGGTCGTGCACTTCATCCCAGGGCTCGTCTTCCAGGAAGTTCAAGCGGCGCATCCGATTCCTCCGTCTCGCTCGGTGTTTGCGAGGAGATCATGCCAACTCCGAGCGAGCCCCCTCTCGCCTGACGCGGCTCCCTCGCCGTGGCTCCCGTGCGGGGTTGAGGCCCAAGCAGCTTTTGGGTCCGCTCTCGCCGTTCGACCAACAGGGCTTGGAAGCTCGTGCTCGCGTACCATCCCGTCGATGCGGCTGCTTGCGCTCTTCGTGACTGCGGTCATCGCCCTTAGCGTCGCAGCCTGCGGAGGAGGTGAGGATGCCGCTCCCCTGGCGCTCGAACAGCGAGTATCCGGCGAAGCCGACGCTCCGGGCTCCCAAGCCGATCCGGTTGAGACGCCAATCACTGTCACGGGGATCGAAAGCGTCCGATCGCTGCCGGATGGTTTGTTCGCGCCCGAGGAGGAGGATGTGTCGGCGATGGAGGAGGCCGGCTTCGTCTCCGCGCATTTGGATACGCGCTTTTTCCCGTCCGAGCCGGGAGCCGAGCATGTGGGGGACGAGGCTCACGTGGCTAGGCTCGTGATGCAGTTTGCATCCGAGGAAGGGGCGGCCGATATGGCCGACGTGCTGCATGACGACGGCCTCGAGCCGTGTCCCGGCGAGTGTACGGTGGACATCAGCGAGTTCGAGGTGGACGACATTCCGGATGCGCAGGGTGTCGCGCGGATCACAACTGCGGAAGACCTGGAAGCGACGGGCGAGCAAGGTCCCCCGTTTGCCGCCTACAAGATCACCTTCGCCGACGGGCCGTTCGCTTACGAGGTGGATATGTTCGGACCTCCGGACAAGGTCTCCCAGCAACAGGCCGAAGAGATCGCGAAGAACCTGTACGGGCGGGTTGAAGGCTCGCCTCCATCCCAGCAGTAGCGGCCGTGTGCTGGCTACTTGCGCCACGCTGAGTAGGAGTTCTCAGGCAGACAGAAAGACGAATGCGCGACTACCGCTTCTCGTTCAAAGCGGCTGTCGGAGGGCGCTGTCGAGTTAGTCGGCCCACCAGTCGCGCTGGCCCTCGACGTCTTCGCGCGGAGCCTCGCCAAGGTTAGGCGCGCCGATGACGATGATCTCGAGGCCCTCCGGCCCGGCCTCGTAGCCTCGCCACGTACCGGGCGGGACGCGCACCACGTCCCACTCCTTGAGCTCGACGATTTCGTCGTCGACTTCATCCGCCCGCTCCCGTGCACGACCACGTACACCTCCTCCTGTTTCTTGTGCGTGTGGCCGTACGGAAAGCGATAGCCGGGTGGGACGCGCTGGTAGCCCAGGCCGGATTGCTCGAGCTCGAGCGCCTCGGTCGCCAAGCGGAACTCCAGGTCCGGGGCCCCGTCGAACCTGGACCCGAGGTCCGCCAGATCCTCCTTGAGGTTCCTGAGCGTGAACGGCACAGCCGCAATCCTACGGTGCCTACCCGGCTGCAGCCCCCCGACCAGTGTGCGGGAATGTGACTCGATGGGGCCGTGAGCCGCATCGTCGTCGAGGAGAGGCGCGGAAGAGCGTCGGACAGACTTCGGTTACGGTCATCCCGTGACCGAACGTCCTTCGCTCGAGGCCGCGATCGTCGAGCGCGTCCACGCCAGCTTCGCCCGCCAGGGGGTGATGGCGACGCTCGGCGCCGAGCTCGCGGACGTCGCCGCCGGTCACGCCGCGATCGCGGTGCCGGTCGAACCGCGCCTGTCCCAGCAGCACGGGTTCCTCCACGCGGGCGTCGTCGTCGCCGTGCTCGACAGCGCTTGCGGCTACGCGGCGCTGACCCTGATGTCGGACGACGCGGAGGTGCTGACAGTCGAACTCAAGGTCAACCTGCTTGCGCCTGCGACTGGTGACTGCATCGTCGCGGAGGGCGAGGTCGTCCGCGCTGGTGGCACGCTGACCGTCTGCCGCGGGGATGCGTACGCCGAGCAGGGCAGCGAGCGCGCGCACGTGGCGACGATGCTGGCCACCATGGGTGCGGCGCGGTGATCTCACCGTCGCACCCAGCCGACCGTCCGGACGCCTGCAGGAGCAGCGCCGACTGCGCGAGTGTTCAGGAATGTCGCTTGAACGGGGTGTGCTTCCGGGCGCCGGTCGAGTCAGACCTGAGCCCCGTGCATACCGCCACGGCACTGCGGCGCCGAGCAAGTGGGTTGCTAGTTCTCGTCGTCCTGCGCTGCGCCCTCGTCGTGCTGCGCTGCGCCCTCGACCGGGGATATCCAGCTCTCGCGCCATTTCACCCAGATCTCATCTTCGGGCTTCGAGCTCGAAGGGCGCCTCGTCCAGACTTCCGATCCGAATCTCGATGAGCGTGTCGTCCCGGTCGGTTGTGTCAAGGAGCCGAGACCCCCAGCGGGGGCAGAAGCCGCGACCGTCATAGCTTGAGATCTCGCCGCTCATCTCAAACGCCTCGACGGGCCACAGGCGCATACACACTGAACGCACTGCCAGAATCCTTAGTGCAACCCGCGCAGTGGCAACGCCGGACATGTACAGGGTTACCGCGAACGCTGTAGCGGACCGCCCCGCAGAGACATCCGCCGGTGCGAACTCTTGCCTCCACGCGCGTGGATGCTACGCAAGACTGCGGTGGGCGAGCGTCCCTCCCGCCTGAGCCAGGCGTTATGCCCTCTTGATCCACGCTAAGCGGGGTCGATGGGCAGAGCGCGCTCTCTCAAGCAGATCTGCCGTGCCAGCAAGCTCGATGCGT
>CAWCQC010000019.1:0-26740 GCA_963797645.1 uncultured Thermoleophilia bacterium
CCGGCCGCCAGCGAGGAGACACGTGCGGCGACGTTCACCGTCGCACCGAAATAGTCCCCTCCCCGTTCGACGGCGATTCCATGATGGAGGCCGGACTCGCACGCCAAACATGCCGTTCTCGCGAAGCATGTTCGGGGATTTCATGCGGAGCCCGAGGAGAATCGCGTCGCCGGGATCGGGGGACTCGCAGCATCACTGCATCACCGATCGACTTGATGCGGGTGCCACCAGCCGGTAATTCGTCATCCACGGCAGCGCAGAACGCGTCTACAAGCGCCACCGCCTGTTCGTCCCCGTGCGCCTCGGTCAACGCCGTGAATCCGGCGATGTCGGCGAATAGGAATGTTGCTGCCATGTCATTCATGGTCTGCCCTACCGTAACGCCGTCTGCACCACCCCACCCCCTCCGTTGCGGCCAGCGGGTGGGGCCTGGTCACGAGGGCCTGGGCGTGGCTCCGATGTTTTCTGGACAGACGCGGCGGGAACGTCGAGCGGTGGATGGCCGAGAGTCAGTTTCGTTCATCACGTCGATCGGTGCGCTAGAAGAAGCGTAAGGAGTCGTTGTGAGCGCAGCACCCGCTTCAACGAACGTCAGCCGCACAGCGCCAGACAAGAGTCGAATCGGCCTCGTGGTATTTGGCTCGATCACCTTGGGCCTCGTCCTCGGCTTGGTGCTCGTCCTCATCGTCTTCCCAGGCGGAGACGAATCACAGATCACGGGCGCTGCGCTGCTCGCGCTCGGGGCCGGATTCATGCTGCTCGCGGTTGCATCGAGCCGCTTCACCGATCAGCCACAGCGATGGGCGCTTGCACCTGGCGTTGCATAGGCAGTTGTCGGGCTGGCGGTATCTTGGCAATCAACCTGGGCTTGCTGGCTGGGCGCTGGCCGGTACTTCTTCTTGTCCTGGTCGGCTGGTCGTTCTGGGGCGCACGCCGTCTCTCGACAACTGGTCACGTCGCGCCCTGCTCTACCCGACACTCTTCGTTCTTCTGCTCGTCGCGGTCGGCGGTGCATACGAGACCGTTGCGGAGGCGACCTCCAGCAACCCCGCACCGGCTGGTCGAACCCATCTCGTCAACGGTCATCGTCTCTACCTGAACTGCGTTGGTGCGGGAAGCCCGACAGTGGTGCTCTTCAACGGTCTCCGGGGAACGGACGCCGAGCTGGGTTTGGGTGCAGCGTGCGCTCTCATCGAAGACGCGGGTCTGCGCGTTCGATCGCGCAGGGCAAGGATGGAGCGGCGCAGCGCCAGGTCGGCAGGACGGCCACGAGTTGGCCTCCGACCTTGACGGTCTGCTCAAGGCTGCGGACATCTCCGGGCCGTACGTGCTGGCCGGGCACTCCACCGGCGGCACCTACGCGCTCGTGTACGCCGCGCAGTACCCGCAGCAAGTCACGGGGTCGCCTTGGTCGACTCGGCCACGCCGTATCAGTCGATCTCCCGGACTATCCGACGTTCTACTCGGTGTGGCGACGCGCCTCGGCGCTGCTGCCATCGCTTGCTCGCGCCGGATTTGGACGGCTCGTGCTCGATACGGGCTTCTCGACGCTACCTCCCGACGCTCGTGACCAGCTACGAGCGTTCGCTTCTGAACCTCGCGAGCTGAGAGCCAACAACGCCGAGTTCGCCGAGCTGCGGACGGTCTTCGATCAGGCGAAGGCGTTGACGAGCCTGGGCGGGAAGCCGCTGGGTGTCGTCTCGGCCGATGTCGGCCAACAGGCCGGTTGGGCCGTAGCGCAGGCGAAGCTGGCGAAGCTGTCAACGAACAGCGTCCATCGGACGGCGCACGGCTCCACACATGCCGCTTTACTGGAAGACCGAGCGCTTCGCAGCGATCACAGGTCGAGCGATCGCGGATGTCGTTGATGCTGCGAGAGCGGATCAGGGGTGAGCGACCTCGGTCGCGTGGGTGCCAGGCGATCGGGCCTCCGAGAGGTTTCGGCATCGACTCGCCGGGAACGCCAAGTGAGGACAGGGTGCAACCGAGCGTGGAGAACACAGCGGAGCACTACGAGGTGGTCGTAATCGGGGCCGGGCAGGCAGGGCTTGCGATGGGCTACTTCCTGTCGCGCCAGAAACGTCGGTTCCTGATCGTCGAGCGGGCCGGATCTGTCGGATCAGCGTGGCGAGAACGTTGGGATTCGCTGACCCTCTTCACTTCCCGCCGGTACGACAGCCTTCCCGGACACGACTTTCCAGGTGATCCCGCGGGCTATCCGAACAAGGACGAGGTCATCGGGTACCTGGAGGAGTACGCCCGCCGCTTCGAGTTACCGGTCAGCGTCAACACCAACGTTCGGCGGCTGGGTGCGGGCGAGTCTGGCGGATACGTCATCGACACCGATCGAGGGACGATCGGCGCAGACCAAGTTGTCGTTGCCACCGGGCCGTTTCAGCAGCCTTTCGTTCCAGCCGTCGCCACGCAACTCGCACCCGAGGTCTATCAAGCTCACAGCGTCCAGTACCGAAGGCCCTCCGAAGTCCCGGAGGGAACGATCCTCGTCGTCGGCGGAGGAAACACCGGTTTCCAGATCGCCGAAGAACTGTCCTCGACTCACGACCGCGTGGTTCTCGCGGTCGGTTCGCGGCAGATGCCCCTTCCCCAGAGAGTCCTTGGTCGAGACCTCTTCTGGTGGCTGACCAAGAGCCGAGTGATCAACAAGACCGTCGAGTCTCGGCTAGGTAGTCGTATGCAGCACAGAGACACACTGATCGGCTCCAGCCCTCGACGACTGAGCCGCCATGGCGTGACGCTCAAGCCACGTGTCATCGACGCTCAGGGCAAGACCGTTCGGTTCGAGGATGGGGACGAACTCGACGTGGATGCCGTCATCTGGGCGACCGGCTACCGCCCCGACTACTCCTGGCTCGACGTGCCGGTGATCGACGCCGAAAGCCGCGTTCGACATCGACGCGGGTTGACCGATCTTCCGGGCTTGTACTTCCTCGGGTTGTACTGGCAGTGGACGCGAGGCTCCGCGCTTATCGGCTGGGTGAGGGACGACGCCGAGTACATCGCCCAGCAGATCGAGGCCTACGAGCAGAAGTCGGTGATCCGCGTTCGCCGCTGATGAGGGAACTGAGATCGAGACGAGTACCGCGAACGCGAATAGCATCACGGCGAGGCATGGCTAGTCCGATGCGTCCACATCAGGCGATCGAAGGCGAGTTCCCGACCGCCACCGAGGGGTTGCCAGAAGCGCAGCCGTCGGAGCGGCTCCACCTCGTGCATGGAGACGAGGCCACGCTTGAGATCGCTCCCGTGAGGAAAGAGATAGACGGCACGGTGGTTCGGATGCTCGCTTACAACGGCTCCGTTCCCGGCCCAACGCTTGTCGCTCCAGAGAACGCGACGATCACCGTCCATGTGACCAACCGAGGCGATCTTGACGCGACCGTTCACTGGCACGGACTGCGCCTTGAGAACCAGTACGACGGCACGCACGAGACGCAGGCGCCGATCCCAGTCGGGGACTCGTTCACGTACGAGGTGCACTTCCCCGATCCGGGCGTCTACTGGTACCACCCGCACATCCGCGAGGACTACGGGCAGGAGTTGGGCCTGTACGGGAACATCCTTGTCGTTCCAACCGATCCCGACTACTGGCCCCCTGCCGATCGCGAACTCCTCCTCACCCTCGACGACGTTCTCATCGAGGACGGCAAGATCGCGACGTTCAGTCCCTCTGAGACGACCTACGTGGCGATGGGTCGCTTCGGCAACGTCATGCTCGTCTCCGGGGAGGCTGACCTTTCGCTGACGGCGAGTCGCGGCGAGGTCGTCCGCTTCTTCCTGACGAACACGGCGAACACGCGGGTGTTCAACGTGACGCTACCCGGCGCTCGCATGAAGCTCGTCGGTGCCGACAGCGGGCACTACGAGCGCGAGGAGTACGTGGACGAGGTGCTCATCGCCCCGTCCGAGCGCGTGGTGGTCGATGTTCTGTTCGACCAGCCCGGCGACTTGGCGCTCGTCCATCGCACTCCCCAACGCGAGTACCGACTGGCTGGGATCACGGTCGGCGAGGAAGCCGCGGAGTCAGCCTCCGCAGGCACGTTCGAGACGCTCCGAACGAACGCAGACATGGCCGCCGAGCGTGAACGGGTTGAGTCGTCACTTGGCAGACCCGCCGACAAGACGCTCGCGTTCGTCGCAGAGATGGACATGGGCGTACCCGAGGGGCCAGTCGTCTACGCATGTCCGATGCACCCCGAGGTCGTCAGTGACGAGCCTGGCTCATGCCCGAAGTGCGGCATGAAGCTCCTTGCGATCGCGTCTCCAGCGGAGACGACGTACGTCTGCCCGATGCACCCCGAGGTGACGAGCGATGCACCGGATCGTTGCCCGAAGTGCGGCATGAAGCTCGTGCCAGCTGGCCTGGTGCCAGAGGGCGGAGACGAGCACGGGCACGAGCACCACGAGGACGGGCATGAGCACGGGCACGAGCACCACGAGGGCGAGCATGAGCATGACTCCGCGCAGGGGATCGAGTGGGAGGACGACATGGTCGAGGTCAACCGGATCACCACTCCCGCCAACATGCGCTGGAAGCTCGTCGATCGCTCGACAGGCGCGGAGAACGCCGCGATCGACTGGCGCTTCCGCGTCGGTGATCAGGTGAAGATCCGCCTCGTCAACGAGATGGACTCAGACCACCCGATGCCCCATCCCTTCCACATCCACGGGGCCGGTCGCTTCCTGATCCTCGCTCGCGACGACGTGCCCGAGCAGAACCTGGTCTGGAAGGACACGGTGCTCGTCCGAACCGGCGAGACGGTGGACATCCTCCTCGATGTCACGAACCCAGGACACTGGATGGCGCACTGCCACATCGCCGAGCACCACGAGAGCGGGATGATGTTCAGCTTCCAGGTGGACGACGCTACTCAGGCGTCTCGCACCAGCCCAGTGCTCTGAGTGACTTACGCCCTCCCCCTCGCGGGGCGATCGGCGGTGGGGCCTGCTTCCGGGGGGTTCTTATCTGAGATCGCGGAGATCGCTGTGGTCAGCATCGCAGCCTCAGCGTCCGCCTCCGGGAGGCGACCGCCTCGGATCTCGGTGCTGGCGGCGTGGACGATCGCCCGGAGCACTGCGAGATGCCAGACGACCGGGAGATCACGCCGGAAGACACGCTTCTTCTGGCCGCGTTGGATCAGTGGCTCCAGCTGGTCGAGCATGGGGCGGTGACGCCGGTGAAGCTCCTCCGCCGAGAGCCGGGCGATGTTGAGCGCGAGTAGGCCGTGGAACTGGCCGAGCTGTCGCCAAGTAGCGCGGAGCACTCGCTCCAGCGCCTCCACAGGCTCGCCGCGCTGCGGCTCGGCACCTCTCATCGACTCGACCACCTGCGCGATTGCGTGCTCCATGACGGCGTCGAGGAGAGCCGTACGTGTCGGAAAGTGGACATAGATGGTCGCTCTGACGACGCCTGCGCGGCGAGCGATCTCCGACATGCTGCTGTCGGGATCGCTCGCCAACGCTTCCAGTGCGGCGTCGAGGATGGCGGCGACGCTACGCTCGGCGTCGGCCCGTCGGCGCTTGCGCACGGACGCTTCGGCAGTTGTCGTCGGCTTCGCCATCTAGTGACTCGGCATCGCGCTGGGGTTCAGCCGGAGCTTCGGCACGAAGTGGCGTGCTCGCGGCAGCACGGCCAGTGCGACCAGGCTGGCGACACTAGCGAGGAGTCCGGCTGCGATGAACGCCTGCGCGATCCCTGACGCGGCCTGCGGGCCTGCGATCGCGCCGCTGCCAGCCGCGATCGTCGCGAAGATCGCGATTCCGATGGTGCCGCCGATCTCGTGGCCGGTCGAGTTGAGGCCGGAGATCATCCCGCTCTCCTCTTCGCGAGCGTCGGTCAGGATGGCGATCGAGACGGAGACGGCGGCAACGCCGAGTCCAAGTCCGGCGACAAGCATGCCCGGCAGCACGTCGCGGAGGTAGCTGCCGTCCTCGCCGACGTGGGCGAGCAACGTCATCCCGACCGCGGCGACCAGGAACGCTCCCGCGAGCGGGGCGCGGACGCCGTGCTTGCTGACGATGTGTCCGGCCGCATGAGCGCCGACCCCTGCAGCGAGCGCGAGCGGGATGAAGGCCAGCCCGGTCGAAAGCGGCCCCATCCCGAGCACGTTCTGCAAGTAGAGCGAGGTGAGCAGGAAGAGGCCGAACATTAGTCCGGTTGCGGCGAGCATCAGGACGACGCCGCCACCGACAGCGCGATCGGCGAGCCGATCGACACGGAGAAGCGGTGCGTCCGTGCGGCGTTCGAAGGCCGCGAAGGCAGCGAGTCCGGCAAGGCCGCCGAGTCCGACCAGGAGTGTCTGAGCGGAAGCCCAGCCTGCGCTTTCGCCCTGCGTGATCGCGAAGACGATCGCGCCGAGACTCGCCGTTGCGAGCAGAGCACCGCGGAGGTCGAGACCCTTCCAGCGCGGCTTTCAGCGTCGGCCGGAATGACCTTGAGTGCAGCGATCGCGAGTGCGGCTGCTACGGGCAGGTTGACGTAGAAGATCATCCGCCAGTCCGCGAACTCGGTGAGGAGACCACCGACGAGCACGCCGATCGCCGCGCCCGCGCCCCCGACTGCACCCCAGGCAGCGAGAGCCTTCGCCCTCTGGGGGCCTTGGAAGGCGGACATGATGATCGCGAGGGCTGCGGGTGAGAGCATCGCTGCCCCGAGGCCCTGGCCTGCCCGTGCGGCGAAGAGCGCACCGGCTGTGCCAGCGATGGCTGAGGCGAACGAGGACGCAGTAAAGATGCCAAGGCCGGTCAGGAACATCCGCCGTCGCCCGATCAGGTCGGCGGCGCGGCCGCCCAGGAGGAGCAGACTCCCGAACACCAACGTGTAGCTCGTGATCGTCCAGCTGATGTCCGAGCCACTCAGGCCGAGATCACCGGCGAGGCTAGGCAGTGCGATGTTCACCGCCGTGATGTCGAGGATGACCATCAGCTGGGCGATGAGGAGCACGAACAGCAGCAGGCCGTTCTTCTTGCCAGTTGCTGCTTCGGGGCTGTTGACCCCGTGGCGCTGGTGCAGGCCATGGGCTGTGCTGGGCGTTGCTGTGGCGGACTTGCTTACGTGGCGCATCTTGTCCTGCCTCTCTAAGTCAGACAACAGTGTCTGGACTACTAAAGCAGACACTGGTGTCTGATGTCAAGAGGGACGCGACTGAGGCACCTCCCCATCGCGAGGTGCTCGGACGGCGGTGCCTGCTCGCGGTAGTGCGTAGTCAGAGCCCCGTCGGGCGGGGTCGAGCACGAGAGCCGCCAGACGATGCGTTAGACCGAAGCCCATCTGAGTTGACCAGCGGTTCACCGGCGTCCGCAGCCTCGTTTTCAAGCCAGATCCCGCCTGACCGCCTACTCTCGAAGAAGGTGGTCGCGCTGTTCAAGCGCGTGGGCGATGACCGGGTCGGCACCACCCCCAACCCCCTGCGTGAGCCACCAAGGACAGGGGGCCTGCTTCGAGTCGCAGCATGCGCAGTCTCAGAAGTCGAAGGTCGACGATCAGGTAGAAACGCCTCGGGTAAGCGGGATGATCTCGGTTGGTCTCGGCCGTCTGGACTCGGGGCCCGAACATCGAATCTGTCGGCGGAGGTTCGACTCCTCCCGGGGCCACTCGACTGCGGGGTCTTCGGAACCCGTATGGGCGGCGAGCTCTCCGAGGGGGCAAAGCGAACGGGGAGCCGGCCTGCGCCGGCTCCCCACCTTGCAACCGGGCTCGCTCTCAGAAACCGCAGTTCGGGTTGGGAGCGTCGAGCTCGCCCCGGAAGCGGCGGCGGGCCCCCGTCGGCGCGATGATCACGCTCACGTCCTGCGCGGGCTGGCCGGACTCGTTGCGGACCATGTGTCCGCGCGCGTCGTCGACGAACCCGTTCGGCGCCGACACTTCGTGCGGCGTGCAGGTCGGATCGTCGTACAGGTAGTACGTCAGCGTGCCCTGCGTCACCGTGATGAAGACCGGACCTGGATGGCTGTGCCAGCCGGTATGCGATCCGATGAGGTAGTCGTGCTTTCGAACGACGACGTCGACCGGTGATTTCGCCTTGACCTGGAAGTCGACCGGCGAGTCGGGCATCGACCTCACTTTGAAGTCCTCGTACGGCTCCACGCGCGAGCAGGGTCGGCGTTACGCCCGAGGGCGGCGACGCCGCGGTGACGCCAACGAGCGCGGCAAACGTCACGAGCACCACGCCGAACACCGCAATGGTCAGGACATGGCGGTATCGCTTCACTTCTCCTCCTCCTCAGGGTTGACTTGCGCTGGTTCTTCACGACGAACCTCCCTTCGGCACGCGCGATCCGCGCACGCCGCTCTCCGTTGACACCCGAGACGGCTCGAGCTCCGACCGGAGAACCACGAGGAGCGCGTCCTCGACCGAGAAGGCGATTCCGTGGGCATCGCGCGCATGCCTGCGGATCTCCTCGACGAGCTCCGCTTCGTCGGTCGCGGTGACCTCGTAGCCGCATTCGCATCTCAGAACCTTGTCGTCGGGCATTGCGCCGCGGATACTTCGCGCGGCGGGCAAGAGGACGGCAAGCCGGTGGCAAGAGGCCGGCAAGGGAGCGAGGGTGGCCATGAGGGTGTCGCTGACGGACCGCGTTTCAATCGAGACCCACGGCGCCGTCGTCGACGAGCAGCGCTTTCCGGGACGTCAGGGTCGGCTCGTCTTCGCGTACCTCCTCGCCGAGCAGGCGCGTCCCGTTCCTCGCGGCGAGCTCGCGGAAGCGCTCTGGGGCGAAATGCCCCCGGCGACGTGGGAGAAAGCATTGTCGGTCCTCGTCAGCAAGCTCCGCGCGCTCCTGAACGAATGCGGTGTCGATGGCGCCGAGGCGTTGACGAGCGCCTTTGGCTGCTACCAGTTGCGGCTGCCAGCCGGGACCTGGATCGACGTCGACGCTGCCGACGAAGCTGCGACGGCCGCCGAGCGCTCGCTCGCCGCCGGAGAGTTCGAGCAGGCGCGCGCCGACGCGTCGATCGCAGAGTCGCTCGCACGGCGCACCTTCCTGCCGGGCGAGGAGGGTCGCTGGATCGAGGACAAGCGCGCGGACCTTCGAGAGACGCTCGTCCGAGCGCTCGACTGCCTAGCGGAGACGCATCGGCTCACGGGAGATCCGCGAGCCGCGGTTCGCGCCGCGGAGGAGCTCGTCGAGCTCGAGCCGTACCGGGAACGCGGGTACCGCCTGTTGATGGAGGCACAGTCGGCAGCCGGGAACGACGCGGAAGCGCTCCGTACGTACGAGCGCTGCCGTCGACTGCTCGCCGACGAGCTCGGAACGTACCCCTCGTCGGAGACGGAGGCGATCTACCGCCGGCTGCTCGAGGAGCCGCTGACAGCGGCGGATACCGCGACCGTCCCCGCGTTGCCCGATTCGCCGCCCTCGCACGAGCCGCAACGAAAGAAGCGCAGGAGCCTCCTGCTGGTCGCGGGAAGTCTCGTTCTCGCTGCCGGCGTCGCCATCGCCGCCGTCCAGCTGAGCGAAGGCCGGAGTGCCGAGCAGAAGATCGACACCCTCGGGTCAGCGCGGTGCTCAGCGCTCCACTACGAAGGCTCCGGGTCTCCCGAACGCCTGATCGCCGTGAGCCTTCCGCTCGGGCCTGGCGGACGCGGGACGACGACCCCGATCGTCAACGCGATCACCATGCAGCTCGAGCGCCGAAAGTACACGGCCGGGGGTCATACGGTCGGCCTT
The DNA here is from genome assembly GCA_963797645.1 of uncultured Thermoleophilia bacterium. Classification (GTDB taxonomy): domain Bacteria; phylum Actinomycetota; class Thermoleophilia; order Gaiellales; family Gaiellaceae; genus CAWCQC01. Next base: position 9,688 of record CAWCQC010000019.1, read on the forward strand.
CAATTCTGCGAGGAAGCCGGACCGCGCGACCCCATCTTCGACAAGCGTGTGTGCACCGCCAACGCGCGCATGTACGTCGGCAACCCGAGCGTGATCGGAGTCGTCGGACCGCTCACGTCCGGCTGCGCGTGGTTCTCGATCCCGATCCTCAACCGCGCCCCGGGCGGCCCCGTTCCGATCGTCAGCCCGTCTGCAACCGTCGTCGGGCTGACGCAGCCATTTCGGTCGAGCAACCCCGACGCTCTCTACCCGAGCGGCCAGCGCAACTTCGCCCGCATCCTCCCGACCGACGACGTGCACGCGGCCGCTTCTGCGCTGGCCGCCCGCAGGCTCGGCGTCAGGCGCGTCTATGCGCTCGATTCCGGTAATCCGGACAGCGCGTGGTTCGTGGACGCCTTCGCCCGCGCAGCACGGAGGCTCGGCATCTCGGTCGTGGGCCGTGGCTCGTGGGATCTCGGGGGCATCGACTGCCCGCCGTGCACCGGCGAGCTCAGTACCGCGAAGGTTGCGGCTGCAGCCGCGCAGGCGGGCGCCGACGGCGTCTTCCTCGGGATCGAGGATTATCCCACCACCGTCCGGCTCCTGTCCGTGCTTCGCGCGCGTCTCGGCCCAGACGTACAGCTCATGGCGCCGGAGTCCTTTGGTCCCGCGACGGCGCTGCTTGCCGGCGCCGCCGCAGAAGGGATGACGCTCACCCAGCCCGGCCCGCTCACCGCCGATCTTCCCCCGAGCGGGAAGCGATTCGTGGCATCGTTCACCGAGCGCTTCGGCGCGGAGCCGACTCGCTACGCCGTGTCCGCGGCCCAGGCGATCGACCTCCTGCTCGACGCAATCGCCCGCTCGGACGGCTCGCGCGCTTCGGTGACGCGCAACCTCTTCGGGACGAGAGCCTCGGACAGGATCTTCCGCAACTTCTGGATCACGCCAACGGGGGACTCGACGCTCAACGCCGTTGCGGTCTATCGGATCAGCAAGGGCAAGCTGACGCCGTTCGAGACGGTTCTCGTTCCCGACGCTCTCGTAGCCACGGGCTGACTCCGCAGCGCCGCAGGTCCCGGACCGCCGTTCGGCGGGGCCACGCTGGGGCCACCAGACCCACCGAGATAGGCCGAGATCGAGGATGCGCTGATTCAGCCGAAACGGCTCAGACGAGCCAAACGATCTCGGTCGATCTCGGCTGATCTGGCTCTGGCGAGAACTTCGAATCTGTGCGCGGAGGTTCGACTCCTCCCGGGGCCAGCAGGATTCATGCCGGCTTTCGGATGACGTCCCACCCGGAAACCCATTGGTCGCTCGCTATTTCTTCTGCCCGGGCGACCAGACGGGAAAGCGATCAACCCCGCAGGGTTGCGCGTCAGGTTGCGCTGCCCGCTCCCGTCCGCATTCATGACGTAGATCTCGAAGTCGCCCTCGCGCATCGTCGCGAAAGCGATCTTCCGTCCGTCGGGCGACCATGCCGGATCGCTGTCGTGCCCTGGGTGGCGCGTCAGGTTCCGCCGTCCGCTCCCGTCGGCGTTCATGACGTAGATCTCTTGGTTGCCGTCGCGATAGCTGACGAAGACGATCTTTCGCCCGTCGGGCGACCAGTTCAGGGTTTGGCCGTTGACCACCGCGATGCGCGTCAGCGTCCGCAGCCCGCTTCCGTCGGCGTTCGCGACGACGGCGTAGGCCTTCGTCGCTCCTACTCCATTACGATCACCCTGGGCGCCCCCGCGCCTGAGGAGGATCTTCCTCCCGTCCGGTGACCAGGCCACGTAGCCATGGTTACGGGCCAGCATCCGCCGCTCGCTGCCGTCGGCGTTCATGACGGAGACCCAGCCGTCACCGTCGGGGCCGCTCCAGAAGACGATCTTCCGTCCGTCGGGCGACCAGAGCGGGCTGCCGGCGCTCAGCGCCGTCGCCCGTCAGCTTCTGCTCTTCGCTGCCGTCGGCGTTGATGACGTAGATGTCGAAGTCGACCCCGACAACCCTGTCTCCCTCCCTGCGGACGAGCGAGCGCTGGAAGGCGATCTTGCGCCCGTCCGGCGACCACGCAGGGGCGCAGTCCACCCCAGGTCCGCGCGTCAGCCTCCGCAGCCCGCTTCCGTCGGCGTTCGCGACCGAGATGTCAACGTCGCCGATGCCAGCGTTGCGTTCGCCCACGAAGTGGCCGTCGAGGATGCACGCCCGCGCCCGCCCTCGAAAGCGATCCTGCGCCCGTCGGGCGACCACGCCGGCGGCGGCTCCCGGCGTACAGCGGTGTCGTCAGCCTGCGCTGCTTGCTCCCGTCGGCGTTCATGACGTAGAGGTCGAAACTTCCGTTGCGGAAGCTCGTGAAAGCGATCCTCGGCCCGCTTGCGCGGAGCCCGCGGCTAGGGGAGATCCAGTAGCCGGCGCGGACGCAGCTCCAGATGTAGCGGCTAGCCCGACCGTCACCATCAGGCCGACGGCGATGAGCTGGTGGATTCGACTTCGTGGGCATCTCGCTCTCCATTTCCCCGACGGACGGAGCGGTGCGCTCTCGCGCACGCTCCGTCTGGTTCAGCGCACTTACGGAAGGGTCAGGAAGCCCTCGTACCGTGCATACCACGGGCATCCGAGGCCTGCATGGCCACCCCGCCCCTTGCCGACGATCCCGGCGTACTGGCCGGTCCCGCGCACGACCTTCCAGGTACTGAAGGCGATGCTGTCTTCTTCGCCGTCGCCGTTCGCGTCGTTCCCGAGATTGACCCACTCGTTCCGGTCTCGAATAGTGAGGGTTCCTCGCTTTCCGGTGAGTGTCGCCACACGCGCCGTCGTAGATCGTGACTTTCTGTCCGTCGCGCATCACGGTCGCGTCCGGGGATGCTCAAGAAGTTGTGGCTGATCGTGCCCGAGTCGCCCTTCAGGGGTCCGGCCTGCAGCGGCGTGAGCACGAACGTCCCCTGCGACTTCCCCGGCCGACAGATCTTCATGTCGATCGCCACCCGCTGTTTTGCTGCGTTAGGACCGGCCGTCGCAACAGCCGTCAGGATGATCGTCGCGACGAGCGCAACGAGTATGGCCTGTATCGCTCTCATGCCTACCTCCGTTTAGGGACGACTCGATGTCGGCATGGAGGGTCGCTCGGCGGTCTTGCAGCCGGCTCGCAGAAAGCTCGAAATCGCCTGCTTTCCAGGAACTGCGAAGCGTGGTTAGCTAGGTAACACGGCTGCGTCAGAACCTCTCCGTTTTTGCATCCTCGGCGAGCTACGAAGCCGAGGTCGGCGAACGCGCGCTCGAGCTCGGCGGGCCGTAAGCAGCGGGCTGTTCTCGCAGCTCTGCTTCTCCGCAGGGAGGAGGTCGTGCCCGTCGAGCGCCTGTTCGATGAGGTCTGGGGGGATGATCTCCCGGCTTCCGCAGCGCACAGCCTGGAGTCATACGTGTCCCGGCTCCGCCGGGCTCTCTCCCCGTACGGGGTTACCGTCGAGCGACGGGGGGGCGGTTACAGGATCGTCCTGGGTGGGGCCGTTCTCGACTCGCAGGTCTTCGAGGTGCTCGTGGAGCAAGCCGCTCAGGCGTTGGCCGGTGGCGACAATACGCGTGCCGCCTCCATCGCGAAGGAGGCACTCGGTCTCTGGCACGGCCCTGTTCTCGCGGACGTGACGCTGCACCGCGGAGAGCCATGCGGAGGCCGAGCTTCTCGACGAGCTTCGCTCGCGGGCGTTCGAGATCCGCGTCGACGCGGATCTGGCCCGTGGCCGCCATGCCGAGCTCGTGGGAGAGTTGCGCCGGCTGGTCGAGGAAACGCCGTATCGCGAGCGGCTTGTCGCGCAGCTCATGGTCGCGCTCTATCGCTCGGGTCGCCACGTCGAGGCACTCGAGGTCTACGAGCGGACGCGGCGCGACCTGAGACGATCTCGGCCTCCGGCCGGGCGAGGAACTCCAGCGCCTCGCGGGGCAGATCGTCCGCCAGGAGCCTCACCTTCGGACGCCGGCACAGCCGGTGCAGGCCGGCGACGGTCAGCGAACGAGGCTGATGAGAGCTCGGAGCCTGCCCGCGATTGTCCTTGCGGGGGCACTGGCTGTCGCCGTGACGGCGATCGCTGTCCGCCAGTTCGTCCTGACCGATGCAGGCTTGCCGGGCTCCCGGGGCTCGACTCGCGTCGCCCTTATCCGAATGTGGGATCCAGGCAGCCTCAGCAGCCGCGACGAAGCGGGTTGGAGGCCGTTCGTCGAGGGGCTTCTGGAAGCCGAGCGCAAGCACGAGCTCGAGACCGAGATAGTCGACCTGTTCCCGCGCCGCCCACCGTCGGGCGGCCGAAACGAGCCGGGCTCGCAAGCCGATGTCGACCGGCTTTCTGCGCGCCTCCGGTCCGGGGACTTCGATCTCGTGCTGTGGCCTCTTGGGATCCCGGCGCTGCGGTTCTTCGACGTCGTCCCCCAGTACCCCGAAACGCATTTCGTCTTCCTCGACTACTGCTGTGCGCAGGGGTTCGAGCTCGGAGGCGCTCCCAATGTCACGGCGCTGTCGCTACGCACCGGCCAGGCCGCCCATCTCGCCGGCTACCTGAGCGGCCTCATGGAGGCTCGGCGAATGCCGCAGGGTGGTCGACACGTTGTCTCGATCATCAGCGCAGAGTCGAACTTCCCACCACAGCAGACATTGGTTCAAGGGTTCTCGACGGGGGCGCGGCGCGCCCTTCCGGGCGTGGAGGTTCGCAGCGATTATTCATTGGAGTACGACGACCAGGCGACCTGCGAAAGGATCGCGAACCGGCAGATCGACGCCGGCTCAGGCGTCGTCTTCGCCACAGCAGGCGAGTGCAGTAGGGGTGCCCTCACGGCCGCCGCCATTCGCGGCGTGTGGGGCGTCGCGACCGGCGGCGATCTCTCGCACCTCGGCCCGCACATTCTCGCCTCTGCGTCGCAGCGCTACGATCACCTCGTCGAGTCGACTGTGAGCTGGTACCTGGAAGGACGGCTGCCGCCGGGTGGGGACGTCGAGCTCGGACTCGTCGACGACGCCGTCGCGCTCGTCGGTATCAACCCCGACGTGCCCCCGGAGATCCGGGTCAAGGTTGAGCAAGAAGCTGCGCGGCTACGAGCGCAGGAAGTGCGACAGCCCGGGTGACGGCGCGCACAGTGGGGCCACATCGGGGCCACCAGACCCACCGAGATGGGCCGAGATCACGAAGGTCGACGATCAGGCAGAAACGGCTCCGCACAACGGAATTGTCTCGGTAGGTCTCGGCCTGTCTGGACTCGGGCCCGAACTTCGAATCTGTGTGCGGAGGTTCGACTCCTCCCGGGGCCACTCAGTGTTCATGCAGGTTTGCGTGGCACGACTCTCCACCGAATGGCCTATGGGCCACTCGGCGAGCACAAGCGGAACGTGAGACACAGGCTCCGACCGTCCGCCTCCTTCGGGAAGACCGTCGCGCCTGGCGGCGGCGAGCCAATCGGCTCCGCCGCCGCCAGGCGCGAGGCGAGGAGGGACGCCTACGAGCGCCACGCCGACCGCACCGAGGCTGGCCACGGGATCTCGTCTCGGCATCATCTCCCCTCAGGCGTCCCGCGTGTTCGTGCGCCAGGCACCGGCGGCGAGCGGCACGAACGTCCAGAGCGCAATGTTCGCAGCGATCGCAGCGGGGGTCATCGAGAGTGCCGACTGGACCTCGAGGGCCTCGGGAGCGAGCGCCGTGACACCGGCGCCGGGGAGCAGATCGCGGACGAACCCGAGGCTGTCGATGCCGAGCAGGAGCGGGCCTAGAAGCAGCTGCCAGCCGAGCAGGATGCCGACCGACGGCCCAGTGGAGCCGACGACGGACGAGACTCCGAGTGCGAGCACGAACGTGAGCGCCGCCGCGAGCCCGATCCACGCACCGGTGAGTACAAGCAGGCGGAACCCCGGCGTCGGCTCCCCACCCGCGAGAACGATCGAGGCCACTGCCGCGGTGACGAACCCAGCGGCCGCGAACGGGAGGAGCAGCGCGAGACCGCCCGGTATTCGCGCCGCGAACAGTGAGAGTCGCGAGCGCCCCGTGATCACGAGCTCGCGAAACACACCGGCTCGGAGATCCCCCGTGCCCGCGGTGACGCCTATGAGAATCGCGACGATGGCCACGAGCCCGCTGAGCAGCCCGATCGACGGGACGAAGTTCTCCACCCCACCTCCCGGGCCGTGCCTGTCCGGGTCGCTCGCATGTTGAACCGCCACGACCGTATAGCCGACGAGCATCGGCACGACCGTGAGACCGAGGCTCGAGAGGACGAGCCCGCGACGCTTCCGCAACTTCAGGAACTCGGCGCCGACGAGTCTCGGTCCTCTCTCCCTGCGTGTGCGGGAGGGCGAAACAGCCGTTGCGAAGGATTCAACGCTCATTGTGTTACCCCCAATCGGGTCGTGATTTCCAGGAATCGCTGCTCGAGAGACGCACGAATCGGCTCGACGCGGCGGACATCGACGCCCGCTTCCACGAGTCGACGGGTGATCTCTCCGGCGGCAGCCTCCGCCTCCAGGCCAGGACGCAGCGTGACGCGGATGCCGTCCTGCGTCCTCTCGGCCGCGCAGACGACGGCGTCCAGGACGAGCACGGCCATGGCCTGCGACTCGTCGCTCGTGGACACGAGAATCGTGTGTTCGCTCTCCGCGTGCAGGTCCGCGATCGAGCCCTGCAGGACGACACGCCCCCGGTCGACGATCGCGACGTAGTCCGCGACCTTCTCGACCTCGTCGAGGAGGTGCGACGAGAGGAGGACGGTCATGCCGTCCTCGACGAACCTGCGGATCATCTCGCGGAACTCGTGAATCCCGGCCGGGTCGAGCCCGTTCGTGGGCTCGTCCAGGATCAGGAGCTCGGGATCGGCAAGCAGTGCGCGGGCGACGCCGAGCCGCTGGCGCATGCCGAGGGAATAGCTCTTCACGCGATCGTGCGCCCTGTCGGACAGTCCGACGCGGTCGAGCACTCCGTCGATCCGTGCCTGCGCCTCCAGCCCGCGCGCGGCTGCGGTGATCGCCAGGTTCTCTCGGCCGGTCAGGAACCGGTGGAAGCGTGGCTCCTCCACGATCGCGCCGACGCGTGCGAGTGCCGATTGCCTTGCCTCGGGAATCGGCGAGCCCAGGAGCCGCATCGAGCCTGCACTCGGGCTCGTGAGGCCGAGCAGCAGCCGAATGAGCGTCGTCTTGCCGGCGCCGTTCGGCCCGAGGAACCCGAACGCGCTGCGACGGGGAACTGCGAGGTCGAGATCAGCGAGCGCCGTGCGCTCGCCGAATCGCTTCGTAAGACCGTGGACTTCGATGGCGTAGTCGGTCATGACATGCCTCCTTGAGGTCGGTTCCCGGACCTGTGCACACAGGCCCGGGAACCGAATCGGGGTTCTTAGGCAGAGACGGGCTCCGGCTTGATCTCGGGCGATGCCTTCGTCTCAGAACGCTCGACGGTCGGAAGCCACTGGAGCCATGCGGGCAGGTACCAGTTCCAGTCGCCGAGCAGCTTCATCGACGCGGGCAGGAGCACGGCGCGGACGATCGTGGCGTCGATCAGGACGGCCGTCGCGAGCCCGACGCCGAACTGCTTGAACATCAGCATCGAGAGCGTCGCGAAGATCGCGAAGACGCCGACCATGACGACCGCCGCGCTGGTGACGACGCCGGCCGTGGTCTTGATCCCGTGCGCGATCGCTTCGTCCATCGTCGCGCCCCGGTGGAAGATCTCCCGGATCCGGCCGAGGACGAGGACGTGGTAGTCCATCGAGAGGCCGAACAGGATCACGAAGAGCAGCAGCGGAACGACCGGGTCGATCCCGGACGTCGAGCTGAAGCCGAGCAGGTCCTTGGCGAAGCCGTGCTGGAAGACGATCACCAGCACGCCGTAGGCCGCGGCCACCGAGAGCAGGTTGAGCACGATCGCCTTGGCCGCGATCACGAGCGAGCGGAAGGCGACCAGCATGAGCCCGAACGCGAACAGCAGCACGAACGCGACCACGAGCGGCAGCGCCGACTTCATCTTGTCGGTGCTGTCCTTCCACTGCGCGCTCGCCCCCGTGACTGCGGATTCGGCGTTCGGAAGCGCGCCCACGGTCTCGGGCACGATCTCCTCGCGGAGCTCCTCGAGAGCCGCGATCGACTCCTCGTCGGTTCCGTTCCCTTCGACCGGGACGGTGACGTTCGCGACCGTCGCGTCGGCGTTGACGGCGACCGTGATCGGCTCGTGCATCCGGCCGCTCGCGAGCGCCCGCTGCTCGAGCCGCTGGATCGCGTCGCGCACCGCCGGCGCGTTGACGTCCTCCGCCTTGACGACGACGTTGGCCGGCAGCGGCGTGCCGGGAAACGCCTGCTGCATCCGGTTGTAGGTCTTGACGACGGCCAGGTCCTGCGGGAAGGTCTCCACTCCAGGCGCGACCAGCTTGAGCTGGAGCGCCGGCAGCGCGAGCGCCACGAGCAGGCCCCCGGCGAGGACGACGGAGAGCACCGGCCTGCGCAGGACGCGGTCGATGATCGCGCCCCAGATCCGTCCTTCGCCGTCGTCCCGGCGAAGGCGGCCGGCGAACGGCACGTGCACCCGGTCGACGTTGTCGCCGAGCCTCGAGAGCAGCGCCGGCAGGACGGTCAGCGAGCCGACCATCGCCAGCCCGACCACGATGATCGTCGCGAGGCCGAACGAGGCGAACGTCGCGTCCGCGGTCAGGAAGAGGCCGGCCATCGCCACCATCACGGTCAGGCCGGAGATGAGGACCGAGCGGCCGGCGGTGGCGGCGGCGACTTCGAGTGCCTCCCGCTCGCTGCGCCCGGCGGCACGCTCCTCGCGTTCCCGCCTCAAGTAGAACATCGAGTAGTCGACGCCGACCGCGAGCCCGACCAGGAGCACCATCGCGGCGGCTTCCTCTGCCACCGGCATCACCTGGCTGGGCAGCGCGACCAGGCCGAACGTCGCGATGACGGCGGTGAGCGCGAGCAGCAGCGGGATGCCCGCCGCCACGAGCGCTCCGAACGCGATCACGAGGATGATGAGCGTGATCGGGAGCGAGAAGAGACCGGCCTTCTCCAGGTCCTCGGCGAAGACCTTGTTGATCCCGTCGACCGCGCTTGCATCGCCGAACTGGCCGATGAAGAGCTCCGGGTGAGCCTCCTGCGCCTTCTCGACGCGCTCGAGGACGGGGCCGATCTTGTCGACCGCGTCGTCGGCGTCGCCGCGGATCTCGAACTCGACGAGGGCGGCGTGCCGGTCCTTGGCGATCTGGCCGGCGTTTCCGGGCGCGAGCGGCGAGCGGACGTTCTGAACCGCTCCCAGGCCGGAGATTCCCTCGACGACGTCCTCGATCGCGGCCGTGAACGCCGGATCGCTCGTCCTGAGCGAGCTGCTCTGGATGAGGACGCTCTCGCCGGCGGGCTGCTTGAAGCCGGCGTCGAGGATCCTGTCGGCGCGGCCGGACTCGCCCGGCCCAGCCGTCGAGTCGTCGATGAGCTTCGTGCCGACCATGCCGCCGAGCACGAAGGCGACGACGACGAAGGCCAGCCAGCCGAAGGTGGCGGTCTTCCAGTGAGCGGCGCTCCAGCGACCCATGCGGGCCGCCAGGTTGCTGTGCTTGGTGCGAGACATTGCTGTTCCTCCTTCGCGTTCTTCGGCCGAGGGCTAGGACGCCTCGTCGGCCATGAGTTGGAGAGCCGGGAAGAGCACCGGCGAGGGATCGTCTGGGTTGGTGATGACAAGCGCGATGTCGATCCGTTGGGCAGGCAGCTGGCGCATGCAGGTGCGATAGCCGGCCGTCGTCCCGAGGTGTCCGACCAGCTCGACGCCGACCGGGCAACTCGTAGCGCTGGAGGCCGAGGGGGTACCCAGTCACGCCCCGTTCGTCCGTTGCCGGGACGAAGCTCATGTCACACCTCCAGTCGTCCTGGGCCGGGCTGTGCGGCGATGAGGCTCGGGGGCTCGATGGGGCGGACGGCGTAGGGGTGGTGGAAGGCGGAAAGGGCTTCGTGCTTCGGCGGGTTGAGGACGAAGTCGTCGCCGTTGCGGTCGTCTCTGACCGAGACGAAGACCTCGTTCTCGAGGGAGTCCCAGTAGAGGCGGACGGAGATGCCGTCCGACTCGCGGAAGGCGAGCTCCCGGTAGCGCCGGTGCGACCTGGTGTGGGTGTGGCGTCCTTCGGGCATTTCGGTCCTCCTTGTTGACCTGTCGAGCGTGCTCCAGGAGGACGCCGCCTCGCGTCGTGGGGCTACCCCAAAGACATCCCTAGTGTTTGCCCGGCGGCGTCGGTTGCCGCATGCCTGCGCGGGTGTTTGACTGTCTCGTCGAGGACGCGATGGATCTCCCGACCGGCACGGTCACGTTCCTGTTCACCGACATCGAGGGCTCGACGCGGCTCGCGAAGGCGCTCGGCGCGGCGCGGTACGGCGACGTGCTCGATGCACACCGCCGGCTGCTGCGCGACGCCTTTCGGACGTCCGGGGGGATCGAGGTCGACAGTCACGGCGACGGCTTCTTCGTCGCCTTCCGGAGCGCGGGCGAGGCGGTGCGGGCGGCGGCCGGCGCGCAACGCGCGCTTGCTGAGCATCGCTGGCCGGAGGGTGCCGCCGTGCGCGTGCGTATCGGGATCCACACCGGCGAGGCTGCGGTGGTCGACGAGAGCTACCGCGGTTTTGCCGTCCACCGGGCCGCCCGCATCTGCACATCCGCGCATGGAGGCCAGGTTCTGCTCTCGGGCACGACGCGCGATCTCGTCGAGCCCGACCTGCCTGCCGACGTTCGCCTGCGCGAGCTCGGGCTCGTCCAGCTCCGTGACATCGAACACCCGGAGCGGCTGTTCCAGCTGGTCGTCGAGGGACTGCCGGAGGCGTTTCCGCCGCCGAGGGCAGCAGCGGCGCGAGAGGTGCCTGCTCACGCGGCCGATCTGCTCGAGCGCGAGGCGGAGCTGGCCGCGCTCGACGCGCTGCTCGCCGCCGCCCCGGCCGGGGGCAAGCTGCTCGCGATCGAGGGGCCGGCCGGAATCGGCAAGACCCGCCTCCTGGCAGAGACGCGTGAGCGCGCGCAGGCGTCCGGGATGCGGGTGCTGGCCGCTCGCGGCTCCGAGCTCGAGCACGAGTTCTCGTACGGAGTCGTGCGCCAGCTCTTCGAGCCGCTCCTCGCCTCCGCGCCGCGCGAGGAGCGGGACGATCTGCTCGCCGACGCGGCGGGGCTGGCATCGCCGATCTTCGACCCGACCCAGCTCGGCGCCGAACCGGACGAGGATTCGTCGCTGGCGATGCTGCACGGGCTCTTCTGGCTGACCGCGAACCTCACCGCTCGCCGCCCGGCGCTCCTCGCGATCGACGACCTGCACTGGTGCGATCCGTCCTCGCTTCGCTGGCTGGCTTATCTGCTGGCGCGTCTCGAAGGCCTGTCGCTACTGGTCGTCGTCGGGCTCCGGCCGGCCGAGCCCGGCGCCGACGTCGCCCTCTTGGGGCGGATCACGACCGATTCACTCGCGACCGTGCTGAGGCCGGGTGCTCTCAGCGAGGAGGCCACCGGAGAGTTGATGCGCCAGGTGTTCTCGGCGGACGTCGAGCCGCGCGTTCCGGGCCGCCGCTGCACGAGGCCAGCGGCGGGAATCCCGTTGCTCGTCACGCGAGCTCGCAAACGCGGTCGCCGCCGAGGGTCTCGATCCGACGGCCGCCAACGCTCGCCGCCTCGAGCGACCTCGGTGGACAGGCGGTCTCGCGTGCCGTCTCGCTCCGCCTCTCCGCAGCCTGTCAGCGGAGGCGACGAGGCTCGCGCAGGCGGTCGCGATCCTCGGCGAGGACGCCGAACTCCGTCACGCCGCGGCGCTCGCCGGGCTCGACGAGGCGACCGCATCCGACGCCGCGACCGACCTGGGCCGCACGAGATCCTGCATCCGCGCGTACCGCTCGCGTTCGTTCATCCCGTCGTTCGCGCAGCTGTCTATGCGGAGCTCTCCGCCCGTCGAGAAAGAGCCGCGGGCACGCGCAGGCCGCGCGCCTGCTCGCCGAGCGAAGGCGGAGCCGGAGCGAGTCGCCGGCGCAGCTGCTCCTCGCGACGCCGACGGCGACGCGTGGGTCGCGACGATGCTGCGCGACGCGGCCCGGTCCGCACTTACGCGCGGCGCCGCGGACAGCGCCGTCGCCTACCTTCGCCGCGCGCTCGAGGAAGGCGCCGAAGCCGAGGAACCGGCCCGTTCTCCACGAGCTGGGCGCAGCCGAAGCGCGAGTCGGCGATCCAGGAGCCGTCGAACATCTGGCAGCCGCGCTTGCCGCAACCAGCGATGGCCGAGCTCGCGCACGGCTTGCGCTGGAGCTCGGCAGTCGCGCTGTTCTCGACGCAAGGGCGTTCCCAGGAGGCGGTCGAGGTGCTGGAGGAGGCGATCGGCGAGCTTCCCCGCGACTCCGACCTTGCCCTGAAGCTCGAGAGCACACTTATCGGGATCGCGCGCTTCGAGCCGGAGCTCTAGCACCTCGCGAACGAGCGGCTCGAGCGCCTGCGCGTGTCTGTGTCCCGCCTCGGGCCGGAGACCAGGTCGTGCTCGCGAACCTCGCCTCCGCTGCGGTGCGGGACGGGAGCGAACCGGGCAGAGACCGTCGACCTGGCCGAGCGTGCGCTCGCCGGAGGGACGCTGTTGACGGAGCACTTCGATCCGGAGTTCCTCTACGCCACAGTCGCGCTCATCGCCGCCGGACGGCTCGACAACTCCCATCGCCTCCTGGGCGAGGCGATAGAGGAGGCACGAAAGCGAGGCTTGGTCAGCCAGTTCTGCCTTGCGTCGGCATATCGCGCACTCGTGGCGCTTCACCGAGGCTCCCTCGCAGACGCCGTCGCCGACGCCGAGCTGAGCCTCGACGCCGTCGAGCTGCATCGGCTGCAGAGCATCGTCAACGCCTATCCGGTCGGATTCCTGTCTGACGCACTCGTCGAGCGCGGAGACGTGACCCGCGCGCAGCGCGTCATCGATTCGGCAGAGCTCGGCGACGTCGGCTATGGCCAGTTCACGCTTCTTCGACGCTCGCGCGCGACTTCGGCTCGCGCAAGGGGACTATGCTCGTGCGCTACACGAGCTCCTGACGCTCGGCGCGTTCCTGGAGAGCTTCGGCGTCCACAACCCGGCGATGTCGCCCTGGCGCTCCCAGGCTGCGACTGCCCTGCTCGGCACTAGACCGCCACGAGGAGGCGAGGCGCTACGCCGCCGATGAGCTCTCCCTCGCGCGGCAGTGGGGTGCGCCGCGTGCGCTCGGGGAAGTCGCTCGTGGCCTGCGGTCTCGCAGAAGGCGGCGAGGACGGGCTCGCGCTCCTGCGCGAGGCTGTCGCGGTGCTCGAGCCCTCGCAGGCTCGCCTCGAGCACGCGAGGGCGCTGGTCGAGCTCGGCGCGGCGCTGCGCCGAGCAAATCGTCGCTCCGAATCGCGCGAGCCGCTCCGCCGCGGGCTTGAGCTCGCGACCGTCGTGCGGCGCGGCGCCACTCGCCGAGCGCGCCGAGACCGAGCTACTCGCCACCGGGCGCGCGACCCCGCCGGATTGCGCTCAGCGGCGTCGGAGTCGCTCACGCCGAGCGAGCGGCGCGTCGCGCAGATGGCGGCTGAAGGCAGCACGAACCGCGAGATCGCCCAGGCGCTGTTCGTCACTCCGAAGACGGTCGAGGTGCACCTCTCGAGCGCCTATCGAAAGCTCGACATCGCTTCGCGCTCGCAGCTCTCGAAAGCGCTAACGGTCGAGCGCTAGCGCGGTGGCCGATCTCCGAGCGGCTCTTCGCCCACCAGCCGGCATCGAGCCGGGCGTGTCGCGGAGACACGTCGCAAAGTGCGCGTCGCGGAACGCCTGAGCGAGCACGGCGGTGCGCCAATGTGCGCTGCCACACAGCCTCGTTTTCGGACGGAACTGTGACCTACCGCGGCATTGACGAGGCTGCGGGGCAGGGATTCGAACCGCAACTTCCCGGTCCAGAGGAAGCTCCCTGCCTAGTAGCCAAAGCGCCGGTTCTTGGCTTAGCCATGCGGTCTGCGGCTTCCGAACGGTTGCAGGGGCACGATGCGGATCGTCGTGGATTCCGGTCGATTCGGCGCGGTTTGGGCACTAGAACCTCTCTAGTGCCCAAACGTGGTCATCTCCGCTTGCGTGACGTACTTGGAGGCGATCAGCGAACGTGCTCGAGGGCACGTGCCAGCGTGTCGATGAAGCGGTTGTTCGAGACGGTGTCGAGCACCGTGACGCGGATGGCGTTGGGATAGGCGCGGATCACCATGCCCTGCCGAAGAAGCAAGTCGGAGACCTGCCCCGCTCGGCTCGAGCGGCACATAGAGGAAGTTCGCCGACGATGGCAAGGGTTGAAGCCCAAGCTCGTGCAGACGCTCAGCAAGCCGCTCTCGCTCCTCGACAACCTGCTGGACGTCGGGCGGCTCCGCAAGGACAGCCACCGCTAGCGAAGCCGACAGCGTCGATATTGGCGCAGGGGCGTGACGAGCATTTAGCTCGCGTGCGGTCTCGCGCTCCGCGATCAAGTAACCGACGCGGGCTCCGGCGAGGGCAAATGCTTTCGAGAGGGTGCGAATGACGACGACGCCGTCGTCGAGCAGAGCCGCACTCTCGCCACAGTACTCGTAGTACGCCTCGTCGACCACGAGCGGGCGGGCGGCGGGTATCGCACTCATGGCACCCGTGGGGTTGTGAGGCCGGCAGCAGAACGTGAGACGTGGCTTATCGTCTCCGATCTCCGCGCCAGCCAGCCAAGCCGAGACGCGGAAGAGCGGATACGTCGGCTCGTTGGCTATCGCGACGCGGTCGCCCGGACCCACAAACGTCCGCGAAACCAAGAGGATGAGATCGTCTGCACCCGCGCCAAGGACAATGTTCTCGGGGTCAACTCCTGCGTATTTGGCGATTGCCGCAACGAGCTCGGGATAGCCGCCGTGCGGGTAACCGTGGACGTCCCGCAGCGCCCTCGAAACCGTCGCAGGCTGAGCTAGCTCGGGTGGGGCTGGCGCGGTGTTCGCATCGAACCGGAGGACTTCCTCGGGCGAAATGCCAGCAATGCGAGCTGCTTCGGCCGTTGACATCCCCCACTCGTAGGGCCGGAATTGCGTGGGAAGATCTCTCATGTCACGTGACCCTGCAGCCACGGCTGCACTTTACGATCTCCAAAAAGTGCCGCGAATGGCGGCGTCTCGACGTCGTCCGCCTTACGCGGGCCGTGAGCCAGCGCGTGGCGAAGGAAGATGACGGCCTCAAGAGTCACACCCGACGGCGAACGGAAAACCCGCCGTTTTTACCGCTCGTCGAGGCTGCGGGGCAGGGATTCGAACCCCAACTTCCCGGTCGAGAGGAAGCTCCCTGTCCCGCCGCCAAAGGGCGGCTTCTTGGCTTAGCCGTGCAGTCTGCGGCTTCTGAACGCTCGCCCGGCCACGACGCGGATTGTTGTGGATTGCGGTCGATTAGGTCCTGTTTGGGCACGGAACCGATCTAGGGCCCAACGCCGGTCATCTCCACGTTGCGGGCTCGAACACTTTGCTGGTAATTCCAGAGGTCACTCAGTCCTCGGGCCACTGGAACTCACAACGATGTCGGTCGTTGCCCGGCCATCGCGTTTGCCCACGCTGATCAGCCTCTCGCGAGTAGTCAGATCGGAAGCGTGAGGCTCTCGATGTCGCGCGGGTAGTCCGTGAGGAGATCCATCCCGTCCTCGCTGACGACGACCGTGTCCGAGTGGCGGAAGCCGCCGATCGCCGGGTCATAGAGACCGGGCTCGATTGTGAAGACCATCCCTGGTTCAAGCACCGTGTAGTCCCCGACGTCGAGGAAGGGCGCCTCGTGATTGCGCAGGCCGATCGCGTGCCCCGTGTGCTGACGCCAGTACCCGAGCAGGTCGTTCTGCTCCAAATAGCGCATGACGGCGACGTCGACGTCGGCGCACGTCGCGCCCGGACGAATCGCCTCGAAGGCGACCTGTTGCGCGGCGACGGTGTGGTCGAAGAGTCGCCGCATCTCGTCGGTCGATGGGCCGATGATCATCGCCCGCTCGAGCTCCGCGTTATAGCCCCAGACGGGTGCGCTGGTTTCCGTCACGAGCACGTCGCCTGCCTGGAACTCGATGTTGTGCGCGACCGCGTGCGCCCACGAACTGCGCAGCCCGATCTGACCCCGGTAGCCGGCGGAGGCGCCACCCGAGGACGAGAGCGCGCCCCCGAATGCGTCACCAAGCGCGTCCAGCATCGCGAGCGTCGCCTCGTGGCTGGCCCGGAGGCTGGCCTCGGCTTCGGTCGCCCCAGGCCGCGAGTACTGCTGTAGGAGGCGGTGCGCGTGCGCACACCAGCGCCCGCTTTCGCGGATGAGCGCGATCTCGCTCGCGCTCTTCCGCGCCATCATGCTCTCGATCACATCGCCCAGCGGTGCGACCGTGCCGCCTGTGACGTTGCTCAGCGCCGGGCCCTTGTAGCCGAGGATGCCGGGGTATCCGTCCTGGTCGGCGCCGATCGGGTTCCGAATCCCGAGGTCGGCCAGGACGCGCGCAAAGATCATCATCGGGTGTTCAATCCCCGGGTACTCCGGATAGGACTCGATCGCGTGAATGCTGTCTCGGCGCGTGTGCGCTCCACCTCGAACGCCGGAACGAACACCGCAGACTCGCCGCCGACGCTCTCGGCATAGATCACCGGACGCTCGTTGGAGAGGAACCAGAAGCCGGTGAAGTACTGGATGTAGTTGACGTCAAAGAGGACGTAACCGGCCAGCCCGCTGCCTCGGGCGTGCTCGAGCAGCCGTTCACGCCGCTCTCGGAACTCCGCGGCCTTGATGCCGATACGAGACTCAGTGCTCAGTTCCACGAATTCTCCCCTGAATCGATCTACGACGACCTCTCGACGGCGCTTCCCGGATGACCTGTCCGCCATTCGACGAGCGGAGGCTGCTGGAGGTGGTCGATCTCGCCCGCCAGGGCAGAATCCGGGCGCATGTCGAGGAGTTCCCTTTGGATCGGGTAGAGGATGCCTACGCGCGGCTGCGCGAGGGCCGTCTTGACGGGCGTGCGGTGATCGTCCCACATCGGTAAACGTGTCTGGGCCTGCTAGTGCCTTTTCAGAGGCGGAGCGTGTCGCCATCTAGGAAACAGAAAACCCGCCATTTACAGCGGGTTCCTTAA
>CAWCQC010000020.1:0-262932 GCA_963797645.1 uncultured Thermoleophilia bacterium
ACGCGAGGATCCGGGTCCGCGGGCTGTCCGCCGCGGCCACCGCTGCGTTGAGCCGCTGCTGCCACCGCGGGAAGGAGTCCGCGACCACCGCGGCGAGCAAGTCATCACGCGACGCGTAGTACTGGTAGACGCTCGACCTGGAGAGCCCGGCCACCGCGCCGACCTCCGCGAGCGACGGCACCCGGCCCGGCTGCGCGGTGAGCAGCCCGCGGGCGGCCTCCAGCAGGGCCTGCTCGCGGGCAGCCCTGTGCTCGACGACTGTCGGGGCATCGATCCTGGGCACGCCCTATCTTCTCAGGTCCGGCGGGCCGAGCCGGGAGGACGGCGAACCGCATCGGCCTCGACCACCGCGCCCGTGCCGGGCCGCGAGAGCACCCGTAGGTTCGTCTCATGGAACTACAGAGCCAGGCAGACCTGTCGCCAGCGGGATGGATCGTCCGGTCGACGGTCCCAGGGGGATCTCCTGGTGACGTGGGGACCAGGAGGGCTGGAGACTCCTACGCCCGCCTGCGCTACATCCCCGATCCGGCGAGGCCGGGTCAGGACGAGACGGACGCGACGCTCCCGGACGACCACGTGAGCGACCAGATGCAGGCACGCCGAGCGATCACGTTGCTCTCGACCTTCACCTCGACCGCCGATCAGGCGTATTTCTGCTGGTCGGAAGGCGACCCGGACTGCTCAGCACCACCAGACCTTCCGCTGGTCACCCTCGAGCATCGCCGGTTCGCCCTGCTCAGCGGACAAGTGGCCGACATCGACGCATGGCCGTCCTCCTCGGGCGGGTCTCTCCCTGCGTTCGCCTGGCCGGAGGACCCAGCCTGGTGCTTCACGAGTGATGTGGACCCGCACTGGGCCGGGATCGCCGGGAGCGACGAGGCGATCAGCGCCTTGGTCGCTGATCCCCAGCTCGACGTCGTGCGAGCCACTTCGGGGAGGCGGCTCCGTTGTACTACTGAGTCGCTCGGGGTCCAGTGCACCCTATAGAGGTAGGAGCGACAAGCGTCCGAACGACGGCCATGCCGGACTGTCAGCCCCAATCCCTACCCTTGAAACATGCCGACCAGACAAGGCCATCGAAGCGCTCGAAGAGTTAAAAGAAGAGGCTGCGACCCAGAGGGTAATGGGCGGGAGCGAGCACTTGACCTCCTGGAAAGGCAAGGTGCGCGAGGTGCTCGTCGCAGCCCTCGGCAAGGATGACCACCTTGTCGACCGCTTCGATAGCGTCCGCTATACGCTTCGCATGTCAAGTAGTAGCACGCCTCAGTCCCGCCACGACCAGGCCCGCCACGTCGGCATCCGCAACACCTGCGGCATCATCGACGCCGCCGTCTACAAAGGCGCCTGCAAATGGACGACGACGAACCCGTCGACATCCGTTCCTTCGACCCCGAGCTCTGGGAGCACGTGAAGCAGCTTGTGGAGGACGCCGACTGGGGCAAAGTCGCATCACAGACAGCCATCTTCGTGGAAGACCGCATCCGCACATGGGCAGACGAGCCCGGCGGTAAGCAGGGTGAGGCGCTCGTCGGGAAAGGCCTCATGGCGCATGTCTTCGGCGATTCGAGCGACTGGAGGCTGGGTTCACGCGCTGGAGAACGTGAAGGATGGAGGGGTCTCGGCATGGGGTTTGCTCAGGCTCTCGGCAACGTAGACCGCCATCGCATCCAAAGCCGCGAAGACGCCCAGCGTTACGCGATCGGAGTCCTGGGTCTGGGCAGCCTCTTGCTCACCCAACTGCGCCACGAACACGGAGACCTCATCGAAGACCAGCAGACAGGCGCGGAAAACCAGCAGGAGGGCTAGAGGCTTATCGGGGTCGTCGCAGCACACCCCCTGGTCACTTCAAGAGCAAGCACCTCCTCATCCCGCTGACGACGGGTCACCAGACTCCTGCTGTGTCAGGTGTATCGGCTCTAGTCGCAGGTCAGCAATACGCTGGTCCAATGACTCTCACCGATGACGACAAAGATGCTGTCCTGCGAGCGGTCGACGCGCTCCTCGGGAATTCTGACGAGTGGATCGAACCTTCGGGTTATCGCCAGTCCCTTGCGTTGGCCAGCGTCGACTCCGTCTTCTCGCTGAGGGCCCGCTACTCCTCGTCGTGTCTGTATTGAACCGCTACCGCGACGCCCGCCGCCGGGCTGGTGCCGATCCAGACTCTGACGGAGCACGCCGCTCCTAGGGGCCATCATCGCCGCGGGTGGGGTCGAAGCCGCAGCGCAGACGCTATTCACCAAGAATCTCTCTCCCGGCACGCAAATCCTCAAAGTCGAGTCCCTGGTCCGCGGGGTCACAGCGCTCCAAAAGGTCGGCGTCGAGACTGCGCAAGACCTACGCGAGAAGGCAGAGGCCCCTGAGGTCCAGCAAGCAGGGCTGGGCCAGCTCGGCCTGGGCAAGGCGTCCTGGGACTACCTGCTTATGAACGTCGGCGTCGACGGGTCGAAGGCCGACACGATGCTTATCCGCTTCGTCGCGAACGCTCTGTCCACTGACGGACGCCTCACTCCTGAGCGGGCACAGGAGGCAGTCCACGCCGCCGCTGACTCACTGGGCGTCTCGCGCAAGATCCTCGACCACACAATCTGGCGCTACCAGTCTCGCGCAGCCGCCCCACGAGCACGCTGACACCGCCTCCGCTATCGCGGAGCCTGCCAAGATGCAGCCGTGCCTCATAGCTGAGAGTGAGCACTGCGGACCCGGGTTGCGACCAGAGATGGGGACGGAACTTCAATCAGAGTCGGAGATCGGACGCCGGACCCGCGCCCGCCAAGACGTTGTCTCTGTGGTGGCCGTCGTCGTCACAGTCCTGCTCTGCGTCATCGCGGCGGCCGCCGCGATCGTGACACCACTAGCACCTGCGCTGGGTTCGTCGTCAAGCAGCCTGTGCCACAACGTCACGGAACCTGACGAGGTCTACGCCGACCATGGGGAGGCGTCCGAGGGCACGGCTCCGGAGATGCACCTGTCGATCGTCCCGTACGGACCAGCGTGTACCTGGATTCTCTCGGACGGGCGCAGTGTCACACGTGATCCCGGGGTGGGGATCGACGGTGGTCGTCGTCGTCGCCAGGCTCGGCGAGCGGCGACCGCGGTGGTCGGCGCTTCATGCTGAGAGTCCGGAAGGCTGGACGCGCCCGAGGAGGACCTGGTGGAGTGCTGTGGGTGAGCGGCCGGTCGTCCCTCGCGTGAGGAGGCGGTTCGCCCGGCGAGGTCAGTGAGCACCTGTCTGGTGCCCGCGCGAAGAGCCAACGCCTGAGATCGAGGAAGGATCCCCGATGTCCCGACGGACCCTACGAGCGTCAGCCGCGACGCTCACCGCAGGCGCGGCCGCCACCCTGCTCGGCGTGGCGCCGGTCGCGAGGAACGACGCCGCCTGCATCGTCCAGGTGCTGCACCCTCTGATCGAGGAGTCACCGACCCCGTCTACGTCCAAGAGCTGGACTTCTTCCCCGTTGCAGTGGTCCTGTTCGTGGCCCGACGTCCCGGGCGGTGGCACCACGACGTACGTCGACCCGTTCGCAAGTCTTCTCTACTACTGCGGTCTGACCGGAGTCCTCGTCGGGCTCCTGATGGCGGCGCACCTTCTCCTGGCGAGGAAGCGCAAAGTCGACGGGACCTTCCCCCTCCTGAGGCTCTCCCTGGTGTCTCATCGCCCCGATACTCATCGGCTCCCCCTCGTGCCTTCTCATCAGTGCTTGGACCGGGAGAAGACAGAGCGGCGGTTCTGGCTCTGCGCGCTACTGGCGGTAGACCGGTCCGGACACTCCGTCGGCGATGCGTTGGTATCGCTGGGCGCAGGCCGTGATGGGCACGAGTACCAGCACGACTCCGATCGCGACGCTCGCTAGGACTGGCACCCAGGAGGAGATATAGACCGACAGGAAGACTGCCACCCCGACGAAGGGGAGGCTCAGCGTCGCCGTCGCGAGTCCAAGCGAGCCGCGCGACCCCACATGATCGACGACCCTTCGCTCGAGGAGCGCCCTGTCGAGAAGCCCGAGGACGAGACCGACCAGGGCACCCGGCACGGCGGTGAACACGACCACGACAGGGAGATACTCCAGGACCTGGAACATCTCGTCCACAGGTTGAGTGAAGAACCCGACCAGGACCACGGCCAGCCATACCGCGCTCGGCACTACCGCACCGACGCACATCCATCTCACCAGCGGGGGGGAGGCCCGTGAATGAGCGAGGTAGAAGCACGCCGTTCTCCGTCCAGGAATGTCACGCCACGGCGCACGAACGCACAACAGCGCTGATTCGGGGCAACCCGCAATCAGAACCTGCTCAGACGTCGCGCATGCCATCGCCGCGCCAGCGGCCGGGTGAGCAGCCAGTCATCGGCTACCCACCCGACATGCTAGGACCGATCAGCCGCAAGCCGGACCCACCAGCCCGCGAGCGCCGCGTCCCGAGCGAACACCGGGATGACGTCGAGCGGCACGTAGCAGACCTCGACCCACACCCCACCGGTGACCCGCTCCCCCGTCGCGAGCGAGGTCCACGACGCCCCCGCCGGCAGGTACACCCGCCGCACCCGCACCCCAGCCTCCAGCACCGGCGCCACCAACAACGAAGGCCCGTACAAGAACTGGTCTGCCACATCCCACGCCGCAGCATCCTCGGGGAAGTCGTGGAACATCCCCCGCATCACCGGCTGGCCGTCCGTGTGGGCCTCCTCCATCAACCCCCGTGTATACTCACGCATCTCCTCCCGCAGCCGCAGGTAGCCGCAGGATCTCGTAGACCTCCTCCCCGAACGCTCCACAGCCGTTGTCCCCCCCGGTTGCGGCCGCGGACGACCCGTCGGCGCCCGTGACCTCGTGCGACGGCACCCGGTCGCCGTGCAGCCGCATCACGGGCATGAAGGTCCCCATCTGGAACCAGCGCACGAGCAGCTCGCGGAACGCGGGGTCGTCGGTGCCGCCGCCGCCGAACCCGCCGATGTCCGTGGTGAACCACGGGATCCCCGCGACGCCCATGTGGATGCCCGCGGTGATCTGCCGGCGAAGTCGACGGGAAGGTCGAGTGGATGTCCCCCGACCAGACGAGCGCGCCGTACCGCTGGCTCCCGGCCCAGGCGCAGCGGACCAGGTTCACACGGCTCCGCCTGGCCGTCGGCCGACCTGGCCCTCGTAGAACAGCCCGCGAGAACGCTGCGGGTAGATGTTGCCCACCTGACGCTTGCCCGGGTGGTAGCGGTAGTTGTCGAAGTCGTAGACGCCGTACTCCGGCTCGGCCTCGTCGAGCCAGAAGAGCTGGATGCCCAGGTCGTAGTAGTTCCGCGCGGCATCTCCCACACCACTCGCGCGCCGGGGGTTGGTGACGTCGAGGAACATGCTCGGTCCCTGGAAGCCCATCTGGACGTCGAGCCCCGGTCGACCGCACCAGGAGGTTCTCCGTCTTCAGCTCGGCGAAGTTCTCCGACTCGAGCGAGACCTGCGGCCACACCGACACCATCAGCTCGATGCCCAGGTCGTCGAGCTCGGCGACCATCGCCGCCGGGTCCGGCCAGAACTCCTCCTCGAAGCGGAAGTCGCCCATCTTGGGCCAGTGGAAGAAGTCGGCGACGATCACGTCGAGCGGCAGCCCGCGGCGCTGGTGCTCGCGCGCGACCTCGAGCAGCTGCTCCTGGTTCCAGTAGCGCAGCTTGCACTGCCAGAACCCGAGCCCGTGCTCGGGCATCATCGGCGCGTGCCCGGTGGCGTCGGCGTACGCGGCGCTGATCGTCGCGCCGGCGTCGCGCCGGCGGTCACCCAGTAGTCGAGCTGCCGGGTCGACTCGGCCGACCACTCGGTGCGGTTGGCGGCGAAGGTCGCGCGCCCGATCGCGGGGTTGTGCCAGAGGAAGCCGTAGCCCGCGCTGGACATGCACGAACGGCACGCTGCGCCTGCGAGTTGCGGTGCGCCAGCTCGAAGGTCGAGCCCTTGAGGTCGAGCAGGTCCTGCTGGTACTGCCCCATGCCGAAGAGCTTCTCGTCGCGCGCGCCGACCAACGACGCGCGTAGGCGGTGGTCCCGCCGGGGACGGGTCGGAAGTCACGAGCCCGCAGCTTGAGCGATCCGCCGTGTTCCTGCTCCCGCAGAGCAAGGTTCCCCGTCGATCGAAGAACTCGAGCCGGCACCGAGACCGGCTGTCCTCCACCTGCCCGTCGTAGAACTCCCTCGCGTGGCGAGCACACGGATCTCGCCGTGGGTCAGCGTCGCGACGTCGCCGTCGACAGTCACGCTCAACCCCGGACGAGGCCTCCTGCGGCAGCAGAGCCCAGTCGGTGTCGGTCACCGGGCCGCCGAGCGCGGCGCGCACGCGCACCGAGTCGGGTCCCCAGGGCTCGACCACGACAGTCTCGCCGCTCCCCGCCAGACGAGACAATAGGATTCGATGACAAACGCGTCAGACACGTGAGGTCTCCTTGCTGAGATCAGTGGTCGCACCCGCACCGTCGCGGGAGGGAGGAAGAGGAACCGCATCAGCCGACGCCCGCGGTAGCACGCCCGTCTGCCACACGTACCCGACGATCGCGAAGGCCGGGGCGACGACCCCGAACACGATCCCCAGACCGGGCAGCAGGTAGTACAGCCCGAGCGCGACGGCGAGCACCGCCGCGCACATCGAGCGCGAGCGCAGGTCGCGCGATGGTCAGCACGGCGCTGCGCCGCAGGATCCGCCCGGGGCTCTCGGCGAAGTGCGCGTGCAGCACGAAGACCGTCGAGCTCATGACGAGCAGCAGCAGCGTGAGCAGCCACAGCACACCCTGGAGCGCGGGCCCCGCGACACCCATGTCGACGGCCCGGAGCAGCCGGTGGTCGTAGACGACCACCGCCCACGACGACGGTGTCCGGGCGAAGTTCGCCGGCGCCGCTCATTCGAACCGGCTCTCGTCGATTGCAAGGACGATCTTCCCGAAACGCTCGGGCGCATCCAGCCGCTCGTGCGCCCGAGGTGCGTCTGCCAGTGGGAACACCGAGTCGATCACCGGCCGCCAGGCTGCGGAGGCGCAGTGATCGAGCAGCGCCGCGAACTCGCGCGGGCTTCCGAGCGTCGTTCCGATGATGTGCTGGTGCTCGAGGAAGAGCGTTGCGAGATGGACTCGTCCGTAGTCTCCGGCGGTGTCCGCGAAGCAGACGAGGCGGCCGCCGCGGCGCAGGCAGCCGAGAGCCCCGGCCCACAGCGCTTCGCCTCCGACGCTGTCGACGACGACGTCGACCGGCCCAAGTCGGTCTGCCCACCCGTCCGCGGTGTAGAGCTCGCCGCCGGCGGCGCCCAGGGCCTCCGCCCGCTCGAGCTTCTCCCGGCGCGAGGTCGTGACGACGACCCGCGCGCCCAGCGCCGTGGCGATCTGGATGGCGAACCCGGCCGCTCCACCGCCGGCCCCCGGTACGAGGACGGTGTTTCCCGGCTTCACCCGTCCGTGGGTCACGAGCGCGCGCCACACCGTCAGTCCGGCAACCGGTAGCGCGGCAGCCTCACTCCACGTCCACCCGCGTGGCTTCGGGAATACCTGCTCGGCGGAGACGACGATCTTCTCGGCGTAGGTTCCCTGTGCGGGCGCCCCGAGGATCTGGAAGTCGGGCCCGGGGGCTGCCTCTTCGGCCCCCCAGCCGCTGGCCGGGTAGAGGACGACCTCGTCCCCGAGGTCGACGCCCTCGACGCCCCGCCCGACCACCGACACGAGCCCTGCTCCGTCGCTGCCGAGGACGACGGGCAGCGCCGCTTGCCCCCCGCGACGGATCCACCACTCTCGGCGATTGAGCGACGCCGCCACGAGGTCGACGCACACCTCGCCCTCTCCGGGCTCCGGATCGGGTAGCTCCCCGAGAACGAGGCCCGTAGGATCACCGAAGCGACGAAGCTCGACTGCCTGCATGACGCGAAGACTAGACGGGAAGGTATGCGTGATCACCGGCGCCGGGGGCGGGATCGGCGGCGCCTGCGCGCGTCTCCTCGCAGCGCAGGGAGGTCGGATCGCCTGCGCGGACGTTGCCGAGACGCCGGCCCGGGCGACCGCGACGGAGGTCGTGGCTGCGGGCGGTGAGGCCGAGCCCTTCGCGGTCGACGTGACCGATGAGGGGAGCGTCGCAGCGCTCTACGACGACGTCGAGCGTCACTTCGGCGCCGTTCACGTGCTGGTCAACAGCGCGGGCGTTCTGCTGCCCGACGACGTATCGGTTCTCGACACCGAGCTCCCCGTCTGGCAGCGCGTGCTCGACATCAACCTGACCGGGGTGTTCCTGTGCTGCAAGCACGGGATCCCGAAACTCCTCGCCGCCGGGGGTGGGTCGGTCGTCAACATGGCCTCGATCTCGGGACTGATCGGCTCGGCGACGTCGCAGATCGGCTACGCGGCATCGAAGGGAGGCGTTCTCGCGCTCACCCGGGACATCGCGGTGGAGTTCGCCCGTCGCGGCGTCCGCGCGAACTCCGTCTGCCCTGGCCCGGTCGAGACGCCCCTGGCGCTTCAGCTCTACGGCGACGAGGTCGGCTGGCGACGTCGTCGGGTTCACATTCCCACCGGGAGCCTCGGTGTCCCGGAGGACGTGGCCCAGGCCGTCGTCTACCTCGCCAGCGACGAGTCGCGCTGGGTGACGGGAAGCTCGCTCGTCGTCGACGGAGGCATCTCCATCGCATATACGACCCCGGAGGAGTGAGCCCGTGGATCGGCTTGCGTTCCTGCTCGGCACGTGGCGCGGCACCGGCCACGAGGAGTACCCGACGGTCGACGACGCCGAGTACGAGGAGGAGATGACATTCTCGGCGTCCGACGCCGGGTTCGTCGTCTACAACCAGCGGGCCTGGGCGCCGGGGTCGGGCGCGACGCTGCACGCCGAGGCCGGCTTCTGGCGGCCCGCTGGCGATCGTGTCGAGGTGTGCCTCGGCCACCCCCTCGGGCTCGCCGAGATCTCGGAGGGACCGGTGGACGGCAGCACGATCAGCTTGCGGTCGCGCTCGATCGGACGAACCGAAACGGGCGAGCCCGTGAGCGGCGTCGAGCGCCGCTACGTGGTCGAGGGCGACATGATGCGCTACGACCTCTGGATGGCACTCGACCACGTCGATCTGACGCATCACCTGCAGCGCAACGCTCCGTCGCACCTGAGAGAACGGGCGGTCAGCCGTGCACGGTGCCGCCCGCGGCGCCTGCCATGGCGTTGGGCGGATAGGGCTCGACGGCGGTCGAGATACCCTCGCGCTCGAGCCTCGCGAGCCAGGCGCTGACGGCCGGGTATCGCGCCATGTCGATGCCCGCTCCCTCGCCGGCCGCGGCGTAGCAGGCGAGCACGAGGTCGGCGAGCGTGAGGCGCTCTCCGACGAGGTAGTCCCGGCTCGTGAGATGCCTGTCCAGAGCCGCGAGCGCGCCCTCGCCGGCCACGACGAGGCGGGCGAACACGTCTGGGCGCTCGTCCGCCCGGCCGGTCAACCGCCAGAAGCGCGCCGAGCCCACGTTCGGCTCGAGGCGGTTCTGCTCGAAGAAGAGCCACTGCATGACCCGTGCCCGGTCGACCGGGTCTTCCGGTACGAGGTCGCTCCCTTCGGCGAGGTAGAGCGCGATCGCGTTGGACTCGGCAAGGCAGGTGCCGTCGTCGAGCTCGAGGACGGGCGTGCGCCCGTCCGGATTTCGCTTCAGGTACTCGGGCGTCAGGGTCTCGCCGGCGAAGATGTCGACCGGAACCCGCTCGCACGGAATCCCGAGCCGGCCGAGCACGAGCCTCGCCTTGAGGCAGTTCGCCGAGGGGCCGTAGTCGTAGAGCCTCATCAGAAGACCTCCACGTACTCGGCGAACTCCCAGTCCGTCACGTGATCGTCGAACCGCCCGAGCTCGTGCCGGCGCATCACGGTGTAGGCGCTGACGAACTCGTCGCCGAGGAGAGCCCGCAGGGGCTCGTCCTCCTCGAGGGCAGCCAGCGAGTCGTGCACGCTGGTCGGCAGCGGCGGCTTCGTCACGTCCTCCTCTGCGGGCCCCGCGGCAGCGGGCTCGAGGGCCAGCTCCTCCTCGATCCCGATCAGCCCGGCGCCCAGAATCGCCGCGGCGCACAGGTAGGGATTGGCGAGCGCCGTCGGCGCGCGGTGCTCGACATGCCTCGACGCGATCGACCCGCCCTTGATCCGGACGAGCGCCGAGCGATCCTCGAGCCCCCAGGACACGTTCGACGGGCTGAAGGTGTGCGGGCGCCGCCGCTTGATGCAGTTCACCGTCGGAGCGAGAAGCGCGTAGGCGGAGCGTGCGTGGCGCAGGTTTCCCGGCGATGAAGTGCCGGCAGAGCAGGGAGATCCCGTCCGGGTCTTCGTCGTCCCCGAACAGGTTCCGGCCCTCGGCGTCGAGGAGGCTCACATGGGTGTGCATGCCCGAGCCGGCGGAGCCGGAGAACGGCTTCGACATGAACGTCGCGCAGTAGCCGTTCAGGTGGGCGAGCTCCTTGACCGCGTTCTTGAACGTGAAGGTCGCGTCGGGCCCGGCCATGCCCGTGCCTGGGGTGTAGTTGATCTCCCACTGCGAGCCCGCGTACTCGCAGTTGGCGGTGATGATGCTGAGGCCGAGGGCCTGGAGGTACTCGACGAGCTGCTGGATGAACGGCACGTACGTGTTCCGCACCGTGTTGAAGATGTGGTAGCCCTCGAAGAGCAGCTCCCTGGTCTCGCCGTCGAGAAGATAGAACTCCGGCTCGAAGCCGAGCATCGGCTCGAAGCCGAGCCGATGGCAGCGCTCGAGGACCCGCCCGAAGACGCTCCTCGGCAGCGCGGCGAGCGGCCGGCCGTCGTCCCAGACCGAATCGCAGATGAACCGCGCGGTGTCCGGCATCCACGGCACGACCGCTGCCGTCCACGGATCCGGCAGGAGGCGCTGGTCGCCGTAGGCCACCTCCTCGTTGTAGAGCGTTCCTCCGACCACGTCGGAGCGGGAGTCGAGCACGCCGGCGCCGCCGTACATGTTGAGGCCGTCCGCCGCGTAGGCGGCAGCGTGCTCGATCGGAATCAGCTTGGAGCGACTCGTCCCGTGCATGTCCGGGCAGCTCGAAGCGGACGAAGCGGATTCCCGACTCACGCCACTCGTCGATGATCTCCGCCGCAGACCGCTCGCGTGCACTCTCTGCCATCCCCGTCCTCCTCTCGCCGAGGGGTAGAGCGTAATTCCCCCGCCGGGTCCTGCCGACGGTCGGGCCCCATCGCGATCGCGTACGCTTGTGTGCGAGATGCACACTCGCAGCACGGAGTTCGAAGCGCTCTCGGCGCTGATCGCCCGGGTGAACTCGAGCCTCGACGATGGACGAGGTGCTCGACCAGGCGACGGAGGTCTGCACGTCGCTGACGGGTGCGCCGGCGCGCTCGTCTACCTGTGGGACGCCGAGCAGGAACGCCTCGTCATCCGCGGCGCCTCGGAGGGCTATCGGCACTGGATCGACGTCTTCTCGCTCGCGCTCCGGGTGAGGGCCTGACCGGCTGGACGGCGCTCAACCGCCGTCCGGGAATCATCACCGACGACCCCCTGTCCGACCCCCGCTACAAGCTCGTCCCCGAGCTCGAGGACACCCGCTTCCAGTCGATGCTGACGGTGCCGGTCGTCGGTCGGGAGGAACAGCTGCTCGGCGTCCTGACGCTGCACACGACGGCCCCACACGAGTTCTCCGGTGCCGACGTTCAGCTGATGGAGACGGTGGCCAGCCTCGTCGCCGGCGCGGTCGAGAACGCGAGGCTCCACGAGCAGGCGCTCCGCACGATGCGGGTCTTCCGGAGCCTCGCCGATATCGGCCGGAGCATGACGTCGCGAACGCCGGAGACGCTGCAGCGGCTCGCCCTCACCGCGCTCGAGCTCGTCGGCGCGACCCTGGTGGTCGTCCTGCGGCTCGACGAGGCGCGCGGCCGCCTCTCCGTGGAAACCTGGGTCGGCGGAGGAAGCACCCCGATCAGCGACGACTCGCTTCCGCTCGATCGGCACTTCGCGCGGTTGCTCGACGCCGGTGCGGCAAGTGTCCAGGTCACCGACGACGAGGCGCTCGTGCGCGGGCTCGGCCTGCGTGCGCCGGTCCGGTCGCTCTTCTCCGCACCCCTCGTCCATGACGGAAAGGCGGTCGGGATCCTGTGCTGCTACACGCGCGAACGGCGCGTGCTCGGAGACGACAACCTCGCCCTCCTCGCAACGATCGCGAATCACGTCGCGATCGCGCTCGAGGAGGACCGGCTCAGCGCAACCGCCGACGAGCGGACGAAGGTCCGTGACCTGATCGACGCACTGCGCGCCGGAGACCGCGACGGACGGCCGCTGGCCGATGCGCTCGGAATCGACCTCGGAAGCCGGCACGCTGTCGTCCTCGTCGAGGCGCTCGGCGACACGGACGCGCCCTGGCCGGCGCGTGCTGGAGCGCCTGCCGAACCTGGTTCCCGGAGCAGTCGCCGACCTCCGGCCGCGCACGCTCTGGGCGCTCGTGCCGCTGGCTGAGCCCGACTGGAGCGACGGGCTCGAGGCGGCCCTGGGGGAGCTCGTTCCTGAGGGTGCAGTCGCAGGCTACTCGGATGCGGTACAGGCGCCGGACGACTACCCGCGCGCCTTTCGCGAGGCGAGGATGGCCTGCGCGGTCGCGCACACGTCGAGCACTGCTCGGCGGGTGCAGAGCTATCCGGCGCTCGGCGCGCAGCGCTACCTCTGGACGATCTCGCGGGAGCGCGACCCCGATCCCGTCGAGCGGGCAGTCCGCCGTCTGGTCGAGCTCGACGGGGAGCGAGGCAGCCAGCTCTTCCGAACGCTCGAGACCTACCTCGACCGGCGCGGCAACGCCCGCGAGACGGCCGCGGCCCTCTACGTGCACCGCAACACGCTGCGCCAGCGCCTGCGGCGGATCGCAGCGATCATCGAGCTCGACCCGACCGATCCGGCGAACTGGTTCGACCTCATGCTCGCGGTACGGCTACACCGCTTCCGGGAGCTGGCCCCCACGGCCTGACCGGCTGTGCAGCCTGCACACAGCGGGCAGCCGATTGTGAGCGGCCGGGCCGTTCCCGTCCGCCCCGCAGGACGCGTATCGTGACGGTCGTGGCGCCCGTCGACTACCTCGTGCTTTCGCAGGAGGACGTCGTTGCGGCCGGCGGTCTCGACATGGACGCATGTCTCGCCACGATCGAGGAGACGCTCGTACTCCACCATCGAGGTGAGACGGTGGCGCCCCAGAAGTCTGCGCTGCACTGGTCCGACGACATCGACACGGACGAGAGACTCGGCCGGATCATGGCCATGCCGGCCTTCGTCGGAGGCTCGATCGCGATGGCGGGCATGAAGTGGATCCCGAGCGTGCCCGGAAATCCGTCGCGCGGCCTGCCGCGCGGCATCGGCGTGATTCTCCTCTCCGATCCCGAGACCGGGCTCCCGGTTTGCTTCATGGACGGGACCGTCGTGTCGGCGATGCGGACCGGGGCGGTGTCGGGACTCGCAGCCCGCGAGCTCGCACGGCCCGGATCGCGGGTCGTCACGCTGTACGGCGCGGGGGTTCAGGCGCGCACACAGCTGGCGGCGCTCGAGAAGACCCTGCCGGAGCTCGACGAGATCCGCGTCGTCGACCCGATCCAGGCACAGATCGAGCGCTTCGTCGAGCTGGAGGCCAAAGGGCGACCTCCGATCGTGCCCTTCGACGACCCTCGCCAAGCGGCCGCAGGCGCGGGCGTGCTCGTTCTGGCCAGCATGGCGCCGTCGCCCTTCGTCGACGCCGACTGGGTCGACGCCGGGGCCCTCGTTCTCTCGG
The DNA here is from genome assembly GCA_963797645.1 of uncultured Thermoleophilia bacterium. GTDB lineage: Bacteria > Actinomycetota > Thermoleophilia > Gaiellales > Gaiellaceae > CAWCQC01. The sequence goes on from CAWCQC010000020.1 coordinate 13,733, forward strand.
TGTCGTCTCTCGACATCGCGGTCGAGGTCGTGGCGTCTGCAGATCTGGTCGTCACCGACGACCTCGAGCACGAGACGTTCCACCCCTCCCGGCCGCTGTCGCGGGCGAGAGAGGCGGGCATGCTCGCGGACGGCGAGGTCGTCCCGCTCGGGGCGATCCTCGCGGGCGACCACCCTGGCCGCACCGGCGACGAGCAGCGGATCGTCGTCTCAGCCGTCGGCCTCGGCATCGAGGACGTCGCCTTCGCCACGGCCGTGTACCGGCGGGCGCTCGCGAAGGGCGTCGGCTCGACGCAGCGGCTCTGGCAGCAACCGATCTGGACCTGAAGGAGGGCTCATGTGCGGGATCGCGGGGTTCCTGGCCAAGAAGGATGGCGTTCCCGTCGCGGACGGGCTCGTCGCGATGCTCCAGGCGATGCGTCGGACGCGGCCCCGACTCGACCGGACTCTCGCTCTACGGCGCTCCACACGAGGGCGAGCTCGTCGCCTCGATCTGGGCCGGAGACGACGGCGGCGCAGGCGCCAGGCAGGGCATCCTCGAGGCCGTCGACCGGCACGGTCAGGTCGCCTCTACCGACTACCACGAGGGCTATTTCCGGATCGGGCTCGACCCCGAGGACTCCTCACCCCAGGGCCTCCGCGGGCTGGCCGACGACGTCGAGGGAGCCAACCCCGGCGTGCGCGTCTTCTCGCTCGGCCACAGGCTCGAGATCCTCAAGTACACCTCCGACGCCCGCACGATGTACGACACGCTGGAGCCTCGGCGGCATCCCCTTCACGCACGGCATCGGCCACGTGCGCATGGCGACCGAGTCGCGCGTCGACGTGAACCACTCCCATCCGTTCTGGGCGAGGCCGTTTCCCGACGTGACCGTCGTCCACAACGGCCACGTGACCAACTACTACAAGAACCGCCGCCTCTACGAGATGCGCGGCTACAGCTTCCAGACCGAGAACGACACCGAGTTCGTCGCCGTCTACCTCGCCGAGCAGATGGCCCACGGGCTGACACTGGACGAGGCGGTGGAGAAGTCGATCGACGACCTCGACGGCTCGTTCACGTACCTCGTGTCGACGGCCGACGGGTTCGGCGTCGCGCGCGACCGGTTCTCCACGAAGCCGTGCCTCGTCGCGGAGACCGACGACTGGGTCGCCGTCGTCTCGGAGGGCATCGCGCTCGCCGGGGCCTTCGGCGACGAGACGGAGATCCACACCTACGAGCTGGCCGGAGGGGAGGCCCGGGCATGGACGCGGTGACGCTCGCGAGCGTCGATGCGCACGGCAAGACCACCCGGCAGGTGAACGAGGAGATCAGAGCGCTGATCGCCGGGGGCCAGACGCGAGATCGAGGTGCTCAACCCCGGCTCACGCCACAACCTCGCCGTCGGCATCCTCGAGCCCGCCAGGATCGTGTTCCGGGGCGACGTCGGCTACTTCTGCGGCGGGCTCTCCGACGGCCTCGAGCTCGAGATCGAGGGCGATGCCGGCTGGTCGCTGGGCGCGGACATGATGAGCGGGAGGATCGTCGTGCACGGAAGCTCCGGCTCGTCCACCGCGCCCTCGATCCGGGGCGGGCTGGTCGTGGTCAAGGGCTCCGCCGGGGCGCGAACGGCGATCGCCGTCAAGGGCGGAACGATCGTCGTCGGCGGCTCGACCGGCTACATGACCGGCTTCATGATGCAGAAGGGCCGCCTGATCGTCTGCGGCGACGCAGGCCAGGCGTTCGGCGACTCGATGTACGAGGGCGAGCTCTTCTGCGGCGGCGAGATCGCCGACCTGGGCTCCGACACGGTGCTCGAGGAGCCGAGCGACGACGAGACGCGCGAGATCGGCGAGGTGCTCGAGCCCTTCGGCCTCGGCCCGAAGAGCGAATGGAAGAAGGTGCGTTCTGCCGGAAAGCTCTGGCGCTACGACAAGAAGGAGTTCGCCGTCTGGAAGGAGGCGTTGTGAGACAAGCTTCGTCAGCCCTTGACGCTCGCGCGTTCCTCGGACGCCGCTGCAGGTGCGGGGCCGGAGGGCACAGTGTGGAGAACACGGGCCCGGAAGGCCACGTGCCCGCAGCGGCGTCAGGCGGCGGCGAAGCCGGGCTTCGCCCGGCGGGAGCCGCTGCCGGCGAGGAGCGCGCGTGAGTCTGCCGCGAGTTTCGCATGTGTGGTCGCCGGAGACGATCGAGGACATCCAGCGCAAGGCGCAGCTCGGCCGCTACGTCATGGGCGCCTACTCGACCACGCGCCGTACGCCGAGCTTCGACGATCTGACGTTCATCCCATGCACGCTCTCGCGGGTCCCGCTCGAGGGCTACCGGGAGAAATGCGAGACGGAGACCGTGCTGGGGACGCGCTGCGAGTCTCCTGTCCACCTGTCGACCCCGATCTGCATCTCGGGCATGAGCTTCGGCGCGCTGTCGGCGAACGCCAAGGAGGCGCTCGGGCGGGCCGCCTCGATCGTCGGAACCTCGACGACGACCGGCGACGGCGGCATGCACCGTCGCGAGCGGGAAGCCTCGAAGACCCTCGTCTATCAGGTCACTCCGAGCCACTACGGCAACAACCCACACCACATGCGGCAGGCGGACGCCGTCGAGATCGTCATCGGCCAGGGAGCCAAGCCCGGCACCGGCGGCGTGCTGCTCGGCTTCAAGGTCTCGGACGAGGTCGCGTCGATGCGCGACCTCCCGGTGGGCGTCGACCAGCGTTCGCCCGTCCGGCATCCCGACTTCATCGGGGCCGACGACCTGCGCCTCAAGATCGAGGAGATCCGAGAGGCGACGGGCCACCGGATCCCCGTCTACGTGAAGATCGGCGCCTGCCGCGTGTTCGACGACGTGCGGCTCGCGGCGAAGTCCGGCGCCGACGTGATCGTCATCGACGGGATGGAGGGCGCCACGGCGGCGTCCCCGCTGCTCCTGCTCGACCACACGGGCGTGCCGACGCTGGCGGCGGTCGTGGAGGCGCGAGAGGCGCTGATCGACATCGGCAAGTACGGCGAGATCCAGATCGTGATCGCGGGCGGAATCCGCTCCGGCGTCGACGCGGCGAAGGCGCTCGCTCTCGGAGCCGACGCGGTTTACATTGCCACGGCCGCGATGATCGCCCTCAACTGCAACGCGCCGCTCTACGTCGAGGACTACGAGAAGCTCGGCGTCGAGCCCGGGACGTGTCGCGAGTGTCACACCGGCCTCTGCCCGGTCGGCATCACGACGCAGGATCCCGAGCTCTCTGCAAGGCTCGAAGTCGAGGCCGCGACCGAGCGGGTGGTCAACTTCCTGAACGCGATGACCATGGAGATCCAGATGCTCGCGCGCTGCTGCGGAAAGTCGGACGTGCACAACCTCGAGCCCGAGGACATGCGCAGCCTGACCCTCGAGGCCGAAGCGATCACGGGCGTTCCGCTCGTCGGGCGGATCCATCGGTGACCAAGCACGTCGTCACTGCCGAGGACGTCCGCCGTCTCGCGGAGACCGGCGAGCGCGAGCTCATGCTCCGAGAGCACACGGTGCTGACCGACGCCGCTGCCGACGCCGCGGCACAGCTCGGCATCCGGCTCGTCGAGGGCTCGACCTACTGCGACGAGCGCGCCGCCCGCCGCCGCGCCCATCCGAGCGGGAGCGGGCGGGCTCCCCTCCCCGGCCCTCGCCGGCCTGACCCGCGAACCGCCGCCGGGCCGGATCGCCGTCGACGAGCCTCCTCACGCCCCGCTCCCGCCCCCACGAGGCGCCGGCGGCCTCCCCGCGCCGGCCATCTCGGGCCTCTCCCGGGGTCAGGCACCTGGACACGGCCCGGCCGACCAGGCGGCACAGTCCGCGCAGCGGCTCGAGGGACTTCCCGACCGCACGTCGCTCCACACGCGGCTCTTCGTCGACGGCGAGTTCGTCGATGCCGTCGGAGGGGAGACCGTGCCGACGATCGACCCGGCGACGAACCAGCCGATCGCGGAGGTCGCGGCGGCGCAGGCCGAGGACGTCGATCTCGCAGTGGCTGCCGCTCGCCGCGCGTTCCCCGCCTGGCGCGACCTCGATCCCGACAAGCGCGCGCGGATCCTCCTCCGTGTCGCCGAGATCATCGAGGCCGAGCAGGAGCAGCTCGCGAGGATCGAGAGCTGGGACGTCGGCAAGCCGATCCGGGAGGCCGCGCTCGTCGACCTGCCCGCCTGCTGGGATCCCTGGCGGTTCTACCAGGGGCTCGTCCGAGCGATCGACGGACGCGTGCTCGCCCTGCCGAAGACCTCGCTCGACTACGTGCGCAAGGAGCCGATGGGCGTCGTCGGGATGATCATCCCCTGGAACTTCCCGCTCCACATCGCCTGCCGCAAGGGGTCGGCCGCGCTCGCCGCCGGCAACACGGTCGTGCTCAAGGCTCCCGAGCTGGCGCCGCTGACCTGTCTCGAGCTCGGACGGATCTGCGTCGAGGCCGGGATGCCGCCCGGTGTCTTCAACGTCGTCCCCGGCCTCGGCGAGGTCGCCGGAGCGGCCCTCGCCGAGCATCCGGACGTGAACAAGATCGCGTTCACCGGCTCGACGGTCACCGGCCGCTCGGTGATGCGTGCCGGCGCGAACACGATCAAGCGCGTGTCGCTCGAGCTCGGCGGGAAGTCTCCCTCGATCGTCTTCGCCGACGCGGATCTCGACCAGGCCGTCGTCGGGTCGGTCTTCGGGATCTACCTCGCGCAGGGCGAGGTCTGCTCGGCCGGCTCACGGGTGCTCGTCGAGCGCCCGGTCTACGACGAGTTCGTCGAGCGGTTCGCGGCAAAGGCGCGCACGATCCGCGTCGGCCTGCCGTCGCGGTGGGAGACCCAGCTCGGCGCGCTGATCAACAAGCGCCAGTGCGACCGGGTCTACGAGTACGTCGAGATCGGCAAGGCCGAGGGCGCGACCGTCGTCCACGGCGGCGTGCGGCCCGCCGATCCCGCGCTCGCCGGCGGTAACTTCATCGAGCCGACGATCTTCGCCGGCGTGACGAACGACATGCGCATCGCCCAGGAGGAGATCTTCGGGCCGGTCGTCGTGATCATCCCCTTCGACGGTGAGGAGGAGGCGGTCCGGCTCGCGAACGACGTCCGCTACGGGCTCGCGGCCGGGATCTGGACGCGCGACACGGGCCGCGCCCACCGCGTCGCCGCACCGGCTCGAGGCCGGCTCGATCTGGGTCAACCACTACAGCGCCTATCCGAGCGAGGCGCCGTTCGGCGGCTACAAGGAGAGCGGCACCGGCCACGACCTCGGGCTCGAGTCGCTCTGGGAGTACCTCGAGACGAAGAACGTCCACGTCAACATCGGCACCGAGCGGTTCGACTGGTACGCGACGTAATCGTGTACGGTGGCACGGAGCAGGATCCGGCCCACGATCAACGAAAGGAGGACGAGAATGCAGGGAGCACTGGGACTGATCGAGACGCGCGGCCTGGTCGCGGCCATCGAGGCGGCCGACGTGATGGTGAAGGCCGCGAACGTGACGCTCGTCGGTCGGGAGTCGATCGGCGGCGGCTACGTCACGGTGGTCATCACGGGCGACGTCGGTGCGGTCAAGGCGGCGATCGACGCCGGAGCCACGGCTGCGAAGAAGGTGGGCGAGCTCGTCTCGGCGCACCTCATCCCGCGCCCGAGCGACGACGTCGCGAGCGTCCTGCCGAGCGGCGCCGCCGAGTAGCGGTGCCTGGACTCAGGATCATCTGCGAGGGCGAGGTCATCGAGGCGGATCTGCTCGAGGACGACGCGCCTCGCATCTGCGCCTACATGCGCTCCGTCCTGCCGATGGACGGAACGATGGTGCACGCGAAGTTCGCGGGCGAGGAGACGATCGTCATGGTGCCGTTCTTCGCCGAGCAGGAGAACCCGAAGCTGAACGTCGTCGCCGGCGACATCGGCTACTACCCCGGCCGTCAGACGATCTGCCTCTTCTACGGTGAGACGAAGCCGTTCGGCGAGGTGTCGTACTTCGCCCGCGTCCGCTCGAACCTCGACGGGCTCGCGCGAGTCGGGCGCCGGATCCTCGACGTCGGCCAGGTCGCGGTGCGGCTGGAGGCCGCCTGATGCCGCGTCAGACAGCCGCCGAGCTCGTCGAGGAGCTGCGCCAGTTCACCGCGGGGCGGTGGGTCGGCGAGCCGCCCGACGTCCAGCGCCTGCGTAGCTTCTCGCTCCCGCCGATGGGGAACCTGCCGTGCGTCCTCTACTGCAACTTCGATCTCTTCTGGGCGGGCGAGCAGCTCCAGGTCTGCCGGCAGGCGGCGCTCGAAGGCGACCTCCGCCTGCCCGAGCTGACCGAGGTCTCGGCGCTGCTGCTCGAGCGGATCGCGGCCCGGACGGCGAAGTGGGAGATGACCGAGACCGTCGCGCTCATCCGGCGCGCCGCCGAGGTGCTCCGGGACTGGCGCCCGGACACGGCGCAGGAGTTCGCGGTCGTGATCGAGCACCTGATGATGGCGATCGACCGGATCCAGGCGGCAGTCGACGCGATCATCCCCTGGAACGAGCTCGACAAGGCCGTCCGTTTGCGGGCGTCCCTCGCATAAGGAGGATCGATGCTGCTCTGCCGAGTGGTCGGAAGCACGGTCGCGACGGTCAAGGCGCCGGGGCTGGCCGACTTCAAGCTCTTGAACGTCAAGCCGGAGAACGGCGAGGGCCCGGAGATCGTTGCGGTCGACGGGGTCGGCGCCGGCATGGGCGACCTGGTCCTCGTCGCGCTCGGATCTGCCGCACGCGGGCTCGACTCGACGCGAGAGGTCGCGACGGACGCGACCATCGTCGCCATCGTGGACGCCTGACGCGCCCGGTGGCCGAGCTTCGCGCCTTCGTCGAGATCGACGCGCTGCAGCCGCAATGGGCGGCCTACGTCGCGCAGACGTGTCAGGGCGACCCGCCGCTCGCCGGGATGGCGCAGCTGTACGTCGAGGTCGCGCCGGCGAACACCGTCTTCGCGCTCGTCGACGCGGCGGTCAAGCGCGCCGATGTCCGCTCCGCGCTCCAGGTCGTCGAGCGCCAGTACGGGACGCTCGAGCTGCACGGGCGCGATCCCGAGTCCGTGAAAACAGCGTGCGAGGCCGTCCTCGAGCGGCTCGGCCGCTCGCGCGACCAGCGCACCCGACCGGAGGTGATCGCACAGGAGACGGTCACCCGGGTCAGCGCCAACCAGGCGCAGCTCGTCAACCGCCTGGGCTCGGCGAGCCTCCTGCTCGAGAACGAGACGATGTTCGTCCTCGAGCTCCAGCCCGCCGCGTACGTCGCCGCTGCAGCGAACGCGGCCGAGAAGCATGCGCCGGTGAAGCTCGTCTACGCGGCGATGCTCGGCGCGACCGGCCGCCTGATCCTCTCGGGCCGCGACGACGAGATCGCCGAGGCGCGAACGGCTGCCCTGGCAGCGATCGCCTGATCGCCGCTGGAAACAGAACGGCCCGCACGGAGCGGGCCGTTCAAGGTTGACGCGGGAGTTTCCCGCAGACGCCTGAGACGCCTCCCGAGTGTAGCGCGGCGGGCGCCGGACTCGAACCGGAGCCGGCGGAGAGCCGGCCAGAGCACGTCTCAAGCGCCTGCCCCACCTCGGGGCTTCAACCCGCCGCGCTGTCCGACCGTAGCCACCGATCCCTCACAGCCGTGTGTCGTATCAGCGCCGGTTTCGACTACCGCCCTGCCAGCACCGACCGCACGGCCCCCTGGATGGCGCCGGCTGCAGGACCGCATCCGGGCTCCGAGATCAAGCTGTGACGATGTCGGACTGCATCGGCCCGAGAACCGCGAGGAGCTCGTTCTGTTCCTGCTGGGGAACCTTCAGCTCGTTCAGGGTTGTAACGAGATCCTCGACGAACGCGTTGAAGTCCTCCGCGGTGATGTTCAGGCCGGCATGCGCCGCCTTCATGTCCCTACCGGTGTAGGTCTGCGGCCCACCGGATGCCTCGCCGATCTGCTCGACCACGAGGGTCTGGAGCCGGTCGAGGTCGGTGTTCGCGAAGAACGCGTTGATGCGCTCGTCGGCTGCGACCTTGCCGAGGAAGGTCGCGACCACCGCCGTGATCGCATCCTCGCCACCGAGGCGATCGTAGAGCGGCACGGCGGCGGCGCCCGTCTCGGCCGGTGGCGGCGCGGTCGTCGCTGCGGCCTCGTCCGAGTCGCCGCCGCCGCAGCCTGCGACCGCGAAGACACCGCCGAAGACGGCGAGTGCCGGCAGCGCCCTGCATCCCCCGGCGAAGGAAGGCGCGGCGCGAGATCATCCGCTGCACGGCGGGGTGCAGCTCCTCGTAGCTGAGTTCCGGCTCGGGCACGTCGGCGTACCTCCTGTGGTTTTCACCGGAGGTTCGCCGCGGGCCGCGGCGCGGTTCGGATCGAATCAGCCGGAAGGAGCCCTGTCGCTCACGACTCGGCCGATACGACCCCGACCGGGCAGGAGACGCCGGTGCCGCCGAGGCCGCAGTAGCCGCGCGGATTCTTCGCGAGGTATTGCTGGTGGTAGGGCTCGGCGTAGTAGAACGGGACCGCGTCCGCGATCTCCGTCGTGATCTCGCCGTAGCGCCGCTCGGAAAGCGCCTGCTGATAGCGCTCGCGTGAGGCCTCGGCCTCGTCACGCTGCGCGTCGGAGTACGTGTAGATCGCCGATCGGTACTGCGTGCCGATGTCGTTGCCCTGTCGCATCCCCTGCGTGGGATCATGGCCCTCCCAGAAGATGCGCAGGATCTCGCCGTAGCTCGTCTGGGACGGGTCGAAGACGACGAGCACCACCTCCGCGTGACCAGTCGCGCCCGAGCAGACCTCCTCGTAGGTCGGGTTCGGCGTCAAGCCGCCCGCGTAGCCGACCGCAGTCGTGTAGACACCGGGGGCCTGCCAGAACATCCGCTCCGCTCCCCAGAAGCAACCCAGGCCGAAGACCGCCTGCTCCAGGCCTTCCGGAAACGGGGGCTCCAGCGGATTGCCGTTGACTTCGTGGCGCGAGGGCACGTGCATCGGCTCGTCACGCCCGGCGAGAGCCTCATCCGGGCCCGGCAGCTCGCGCTTCTTGCGTGTGAACAGCATCTTGGTCGAGTCTCCTTGCGGTCGAGGGCGTTACGGAACGGGCGTCGGGACGGGAGCCGGCCGGCCGGCCTCTTCGGGTCGAGAGCCGGCGAGCGCGTCGATCAGGATCCGCTCGACCGTCTCGTGCCAGCGCTCGGCGTCGAGGCTCCGCTGCGGTAGGCCGTACGGGCCGAGCCGCCAGTGCGTGAACCTGCGACGGCCGAGCACGTCGAACGCGCGGATGGCACCCATGACGATTGCGAAGTCCTCCTCGCCGACGTAGGCCTTGATCTCACCCTTCGGCTGCTCGGCCGGCTTGAAGACCCCCTCGGCGACCCCCTGCCAGTACGCGTGCTGGAAGAGGCAGCCGGTGACGCCGCCGTCCGGCTTGATCCAGCACCCGTACGTCAGCCCCCGGCCCGACTCCTGGATGCCGCGCAGCGAGAGCTGAAGCAGATGCCGACCGCGGTCGTCACGTGCGAGAGCCGAGAGCTCGTCGCGAACCATGCGTTCCTCACGGGTCACGGGGACCTCCCCTGGTCGTCTCGAGCGAGGACTACCCAGGATACTGAAGCCGCAAGCGCGGAGCGCCCATCTAAGATCGGCGAATGCTGAGCCTGGAGGAGCTGCGGGCGGACGTCGAGAGCGGCGCGATCGACACCGTGATCGTGGCCCGAGCAACGCCTCGTCGACCGGGTCGTGACGGACTACGAGCGGGCTCGCCTGTTCGAGAGAGGATGAACCGTGGAGCACATCGACCCGTTCGGCAACCACCTTCCGGTCCGGATCCGCTTCGGCGAGGGCGTTGTCGCGACGCTTGCGGACGTGCTCCGGAGCGAGGGTACGGGCCGGGCCTTCGTCGTCGTGGACGAAGTCGTACAGGGTATTCCCGAGGTGGCCGCCTCCCTGGAGGGTCTCGGCGACCACGCCCGCTTCGTCAAGGGGCCGGGCGAGCCCACCGTCGACGACGTCGAGCAGGCGGCCTCGGCACTGACGGAGTCCGGAGCCGACGCGGTCGTCGCGATCGGCGGCGGGTCGGCCATGGACACGGCGAAGGCCGCTCGGCTCGTGGCAACCCAGGGCGGGCCGTACCTTCGGTTCGCGGGCGGCGGGGTCGCGTACGAGCCTCCGGTGCTGCCCCTCGTCACCGTCCCCACCACCGCCGGCACCGGCTCAGAGGTCTCCGGAGGATGCGTGATCACCGACACGGCGACCGACACCAAGGCCGGTATCGCCGGTCCCAACCTCCGCGCACAGCACGCTCTCGTCGATCCCGAGCTCACCTACGGGCTCCCTCCTGCGCCCACGATGTACGCGGGCGTCGACGCACTGGCTCAGGCGATCGCAGCAGTCGTCGTGCGGCCCCGAACGCCGATCGGCAACGCGATCGCGCTCGAGGCGACCCGCCTGGCAGGCGGCGCGCTGCCGGCCGTCGTCCGCGAAGGAAGCGATCGCGAGGCGCGCGGCCGGATGGCCTGCGCGAGCCTCCTGGCCGGGCTGGCGATGAACATCTCCGATTGCGGCTCCGAGCATTCGATCGCGCAGGCGATCGGCGGCCGCTTCCACCTGCCGCACGGCCTGACGATCGGGCTCGTGCTCGCCGAGACGATGGATCACGACCGGCGTGCGGTTCCCGAGCTGTTCGAGCGGGTTGCCGACGCGCTCGGGGAGGCGGACGACGGCTCGCGCGACGGCTCGCGCGCGGTCAGGGCAGTCCGCCGCATCCTCGCCGAGATCGGCTTCCCGACGCTCACCGCGGCCGGCGTCAGCGAAGCCGACCTCGACGGCCTCGCCGCTGCGGCGCTCGACGACTACTTCATCAGCGTCTCGCCTGAGCCGTGGACGAAGGACGACGTCGTCGCGTGCTACCGCTCCGCGCTCGCGATCGCCGAGCGGTGAAAGCAGCGTCGTAGACTCCAGGCGTGAAGCCTCTCGTCGGAATCACGTCCTATGCGCTCGAAGCGAGGTGGGGGGCGTGGAACCTACCCGCGGCGCTCATCCCGCTCTCCTACGTCCGCTCGGTCGAGCAGGCGGGGGGCCGGCCGTTGATCGTGCCACCGGCCGACGACGGAGTCGAGGAGACTCTGGACGCACTCGACGGCCTCATCCTCTCCGGAGGCGCCGACATCGATCCCGGGCTCTACGGAGCAGAGGCACACCCGGAGACCGCGATGGTGCAGCTCGAGCGCGACCGCGCCGAGCTGGCGCTGCTCGAGGGGGCGCTCGCGCGTGAGCTGCCGGTGCTCGCGATCTGCCGCGGGATGCAGATCCTGAACATCGTCCACGGCGGCGATCTGCACCAGCACCTTCCCGAGCTGGTCGGGCACGAGCGTCATCGAGAGGTCCCGGGAACCTTCTCGCTGCATGGCGTCCGCCTGAGCACAGAGAGCAGAACCGGACGGATCCTCGGCGGAGAGACAGAGGTGCATTCGTCCCACCACCAGGGGATCGACCGCGTAGGTGAGGCCCTGACGCCCGTCGGCTGGGCCGAGGACGGAAGCATCGAGGCGATCGAGGATCCAGCGCATCGCTTCGCCCTCGGCGTCCTCTGGCATCCGGAGGAAGACGAGGACAAGCGCCTGTTCGACGCCCTCGTCGAGGAGGCGCGGGCCTACCGGGAGGAGCGCTCGCGCTGATCCGGCGCGCGAGGACGTAGCGATGTCCGAGCGGAGGATCCTCGTCGTCGGCGCCGGACCGGTCGGGCTGACGCTGGCCTGCGAGCTCCGTGCCGGCGGTGTGCCGGTACGGGTCGTCGACCGGCTTCCCGAGCCTTCGCCGTGGTCGAAGGCGGTTGCCGTCCACGCCCGCACGCTCGAGATCCTGCGCGACCTCGGGATCGTCGAGAGGTTCCTCGAACGCGGGGTTCGCGCGTCCGGGATGACGCTGTTCGAAGCCGGGCAGCAGCTCGGCGCGCTCGACTTCGACGGGCTCGAGACCGCCTATCCCTTCGTCCTGTGCATCCCCCAGGATGCGACCGAGACGATCTTGCGCGAGCGCCTGAGCGATCTCGGCAGCGAGGTCGAGCGCGGCGTCGAGCTCGCCGGGCTCATCCAGCACGAGGACGAGGCGGAGGCCGCATTTCGCTACGCGGACGGAACCACGGAGTCCGAGACGTTCTCGTACGTCGTCGGTTGCGACGGAGGGCACTCGGCCGTGCGATCGCTCCTCGGCGAGAGGCTCGAGGGTTCGTTCGCGGGCGCGACCTTCCTGCTCGCCGACTGCGACGCGGATCACGACCTCGACCGCGACCGGATGTACACGGCGCTCAGCCAGGAGGGAGTCGCGGTCCTGTTTCCCCTCCCCGCGTCGCGCGTGCGGCTCATGGCCGAGATGCGAGAGCCACCGCCCGACGGATCGGAGCCGACCCTGGCGGATACGCAGGCCGTCGCCGAGCGACGCTTCGGTGTCTCGTTTTCGCTCTCGAGCCCTCGCTGGCTCACCTACTTCGAGATCCACCACGGGCAGGTCGAGCGCTACCGAGTCGACCGGGTGTTCCTGGCCGGTGATGCGGCCCACGTTCACAGCCCTGCGGGTGGACAGGGTATGAACACCGGCATGCAGGACACGGTCAATCTCGCATGGAAGCTCCGCCTCGCCTGGCTCGGCATCGCCGCACCCGGCCTTCTCGCCAGCTACGAGGCGGAGCGCCGTCCGGTCGGCGCGCACGTCGTCCGCATGACGACCCGGCTGACCGAGGCAGCCGTCAAGGGCGGAGCCGTCGGCGACCGGGCTCGGCGCCTTCTGATTCCGATCGTCACCGGGCACGAGGCGTTCGCCGGACGGGTGGCCGGCGACCTCGCCGAGCTGACCGTCGGCTACCACGACAGCCCACTCGTGCACGGCTTGCCGCGCCGTACCAGCCGCGGCACGCTCAAGCCGGGCGATCTCGCTCCCGATGTCGGCGGGCTCGTCGATGCCTACGATCCCCGCGTTCACACGGCCGTGCACATAGCGAATGACAAGGGGCCGGGGCGCTCGGGGGACGTCGCGGCCATCCTCAGCGCGAACTTCGGCGCGAACGTCCGAAACCTGCTCGTGGCTCCGGCGCGAGTCGAGGACGACCGCTTCGACGACGTGCTCGTCGACCCGGACTGCGCGGTGGCTTCGCGCTTCGGATCCGACGAGGGCCTGCTCGCCCTCATTCGTCCCGACCGGTATGTCGCCTTCCTCGGAGCACCGGAGGAGGTCGCAGCCGCCACTCGGGTGCTGGCGCTCGCCGTCGCCTAGCGATCGCCTTCCCAGACCTCGCCGTCGAATACGCTACGCGAATGCAGGCGGTCGTCCTCAGGGAGTTTCACGGTCCGCTCGAAGTCGAGGATCGGCCGCTGCCTGCGGGCTCCGGCGAGGCTGCCGTCGTCAAGGTGACGGCCGTCGGCGTGTGCCACTCCGATCTGCACGTGGTCGAGGGCTACTTCCCATCCTCTCCGCTGCCGCTCGTCCTCGGCCACGAGGTCGCAGGCGAGGTCGAGGGCATCGGCAACGTGCTCGTCTACACGCCGTGGGGCTGCGGCGAGTGCCGCTTCTGCCTGGAGGGCGAGGAGATGATCTGCCCGCAGGGCCGGGAGGCAGGGATGTTCCAGGACGGCGGCTACGCCGAGTACATGCTCGTCCCCTTCAGGCGCTACCTGTTTCCGATCGGCGACCTCGACCCCGTCCACGCGGCCCCGCTCGGCTGCGGCGGCCTGACCGCGTTCCGAGCCGTCAAGCACGCCCTCCCCTGGCTCGGCACCAGGAAGCGAGCGCTCGTGCTCGGCGCGGGGGGACTCGGGCAGTTCGCCATCCAGTACCTACGGCTCCTCTCGGAGGCGGAGGTATGGGCCGGTGACCCTTCGACGTCGAAGCTGGAGCGTGCGCGCGAGCTCGGGGCCGAGGGCGCGGCGCCGCCGGACCAGCTCGAGGGCCCGTTCGACGTCGTGCTCGACTTCGTCGGCGCCCAGGAGAGCCTCGAGCGCGGGACGGCGCTCGTCGACCGCAAGGGTCTGCTCGAGGTCATCGGACTCTTCGGAGGGCGGATCCCCTTCGGGCTCGGCGCGGTGCCACACGAGGCTCGGTTCATGTCCAGCATCTGGGGCTCGCTCGCCGATCTCGGCGAGCTGATCACGCTGGCCCAGCGCGAGCCGCTCGAGTACACCGTCGAGACGATGCCTCTCGCCGAGGCCCAGGCTGCGCACGACCGCTTGCGGAGCGGCGAGGCAAGAGGAAGGCTGGTGCTCGTTCCGTGAACGTGTTCGTCCAGATCGACGACAACATCTGCGTCGGCGTCGGCAAGTGCGAGGAGCTCGAGCCGAACGCGGTCGAGCTCGGCGACGACGGCCTCTCGCGCCCCCTTCCCGGAGTAGCGCTGCCCGAGGAACGCGCCGACGCGATCTGCAAGAACTGCCCGAGCGGCGCGATCTCGATCGCCGGCCCGGCGCCTGACGCCTCCGTGGCCGAGCCGGCCTAGTGCCGCGTCAGGCAGCGTTTGCGCGCTTGACCACCCCACGCAGCAGTCGATCCTGCGCGTGCCGGTTGCGCCAGGCGAAGTAGCGCCGGATCAAGAAGGCATGGGCCTCGCGGCCGAGGGCCTCGGTCAGGTGCCGACGTAGGCCGCGAGGTGCTCGCCGGTGAGGGTGGAGCGGGCGGCGACGAGGTCGGCGGGTGTGCCCTCGAAGACGATCCGGCCGCCGTCGTGGCCGGCGCCGGGGCCGAGGTCGATGATCCAGTCGGCGTGCGCCATGACCGCCTGGTGGTGCGCGATGACGATGACCGACTTGCCGGAGTCGACGAGCCGGTCGAGCAGGCCGAGCAGCTGCTCGACGTCGGCGAGGTGGAGGCCGGTGGTCGGCTCGTCGAGGACGTAGACGCCGCCCTTCTCGGCCATGTGGGTGGCCAGCTTGAGCCGCTGCCGCTCGCCGCCGGACAGCGTCGTGAGCGGCTGGCCGAGGCTGAGGTAGCCGAGCCCGACGTCGGCGAGCCGGTCGAGGATGGCGTGCGCGGCCGGCGTGCGCGCCTCGCCGGCGCCGAAGAACTCCTCGGCCTCGGTCACCGACATCGCGAGCACCTCGCTGATGTCGCGGCCGCCGAGGTGGTAGTCCAGCACCGATGCCTGGAACCGCTTCCCCTCGCACTCCTCGCAGGTGGTGGCGACGCCGGCCATCATCGCCAGGTCGGTGTAGATGACGCCGGCGCCGTTGCAGTTGGGGCAGGCGCCCTCGGAGTTGGCGCTGAACAGCGCCGGCTTCACGCCGTTGGCCTTCGCGAACGCCTTGCGGATCGGGTCGAGCAGTCCGGTGTACGTCGCCGGGTTGCTCCGCCGCGAGCCGCGGATCGGGGTCTGGTCGACCGACACCACCCCGTCCCGGCCCGACACCGAGCCGTGGATCAGCGAGCTCTTTCCCGACCCGGCCACGCCGGTCACCACCACCAGCACGCCGAGCGGGATGTCGACATCGACGTCCTGCAGGTTGTGGGTGCTGGCGCCGCGCACCTCCAGCACTCCCGACGGCGTCCGCACCGACGGCTTCAAGGAGGCCCGGTCGTCCAGGTGCCGGCCGGTGACGGTGCCGCTGGCCCGCAGCCCCTCGACGGTGCCCTCGAACAGACCTCGCCGCCCGCCGTGCCGGCGCCGGGGCCGAGGTCGACGACGTGGTCGGCGATCGCGATCGTCTCCGGCTTGTGCTCCACGACGAGCACCGTGTTGCCCTTGTCCCGCAGCTGCAGCAGCAGGTCGTTCATCCGCTCGATGTCGTGCGGGTGCAGGCCGATGGTGGGCTCGTCGAAGACGTAGGTGACGTCGGTGAGCGAGGAGCCGAGGTGGCGGATCATCTTGGTGCGCTGTGCCTCGCCGCCCGAGAGCGTGCCCGACGGCCGGTCGAGGCTGAGGTAGCCCAGCCCGATCTCCGCGAACGAGTCGAGGATGTGCCGCAGCGCGGCCAGCAGCGGTGCGACGGACGGTTCGTCGAGGCCCCGGACCCAATCGGCCAGGTCGCTGATCTGCATCGAGCAGACGTCGGCGATGTTCTTCTCCTTGATCTTCGACGACCGGGCCTCCTTGCTGAGCCGGGTGCCGTCGCATTCGGGACAGGTCGTGAACGTCACCGCCCGCTCCACGAAGGCGCGGATGTGCGGCTGCAGCGCGTCGACGTCCTTGGACAGGAACGACTTCTGGATCTTCGGGATCAGCCCCTCGTACGTCAGGTTGATCCCGTCGACCTTGATCTTGGTCGGCTCCTTGTAGAGCAGGTCGCGCAGTTCCTTCTTGGTGTACTTGCGGATCGGCTTGTCCGGATCGAAGAAGCCGCAGCCACGGAAGATGCGGCCGTACCAGCCGTCCATGCTGTAGCCGGGGACCGTGAGCGCGCCCTCGTTGAGCGACAGGCTGTCGTCGTACAGCGCAGCCATGTCGAAGTCGGTGACCGAGCCCATGCCCTCGCAGCGCGGACACATGCCGCCGAGACGGTTGAAGGTCGCCTTCTCGGTCTTCGTCTTGCCGGCGCCGCGCTCGATGGTGATCGCACCGCTGGCCTTCACCGAGGGGACGTTGAACGAGTACGCGTTGGGCGAGCCGATGTGCGGCTGCCCGAGCCGGCTGAAGAGGATGCGCAGCATCGCGTTGGCGTCGGTGGCGGTGCCGACGGTGGAGCGTGGGTTCGAGCCCATCCGCTCCTGGTCGACGAGGATCGCCGTCGTCAGTCCGTCGAGGACGTCGACTTCGGGCCGCGCCAGCGTCGGCATGAAGCCCTGCACGAAGGCGCTGTACGTCTCGTTGATGAGGCGCTGCGACTCGGCGGCGATCGTGCCGAACACCAGCGAGCTCTTGCCCGAGCCGGAGACGCCGGTGAACACCGTCAGCCGGCGCTTCGGGATCTCGACGCTGACGTCCTTGAGGTTGTTCACGCGCGCGCCCTGCACGCGGATCAGCTCGTGGCGGTCGGCAACGTGCAGCGCAGGCGACTGCGTGTCCGTCCTCGTGCCCACGGTCCTCAGCGCACCGCCTTCTTCACGAGTGCGGCGATCTTCTTCTCCTCAGCGGCGGTCAACTCGTTGAGCGCGAACGAGGTCGGCCACATGGCGCCTTGGTCGAGGTTCGCCTCGTCGCTGAAGCCGAACGTGGCGTACCTCGACTTGAACTTCTCGGCGCTCTGGAAGAAGCAGACGATCTTGCCGTCCTTGGCGTAAGCGGGCATCCCGTACCAGGTCTTGGCCGAGAGGACCGGTGCGGTGTCCTTGATGATCGCGTGGAGCCGCTTGGCCATGGCGCGATCCGTTCCCTTCATCTCTGCGATCTTCGCGAGCAGGGCGCTCTCGCCGTCCGCCTTGGCCGCTTCCGCCTTCAGCTCTTGGGCACGCTCCTTCATCGCAGCTCGCTCATCCGCTGTGAATCCCTTGGTCGCGGTGGTCCTCTTGGCGGACCCCTGCGTCTCCTTCGCAGCTTTCTTCTCAGTCATCGTGCAGCACCTCCTCGTGTCGGATGGGTCCCAGCCGCTCGACCTCCGGTGCGATCGCCGGACGGCTCAGCGCAGCTCCTGGATGCGGATCAGGTTGCCCTTTTCCCCCCGTCGCGCGCGCCGCCTAGCGCCGGTAGGTGCTGGGTTCCCGCTCTGAGCGGGCTCGCGCACGTCTCACGCACGCGGCGGCGCGTCAACGAACCTCGCTGGGCTCAGACGCCTCCGAGGACCACGAGACGCTCCTCGGTCATCTCGCGAATCGTGTAGGCGGGGCCCTCCTTCGTGTTCCCCGATGCCTTGGTGCCGCCGTACGGCATCTGGTCGACGCGCCATTCCGGCGCCTCGTTGATCATCACACTGCCGAACTCGAGCGCGCCGGTCGCCTTGATCGCCGGCTCGATCGACCGCGTGAAGATCGCGGACTGAAGCCCGTACTCGGTGGAGTTCGCGAGCTCGAAGGCCTCGTCGAGCGAGTCGTACGGAATCAGGGAGCACACGGGCCCGAAGACCTCCTGCCGGCAGACGTTCATCTCCGGCGTCACATCCGTCAGGACGGTCGGCCGGATGACGCCGTTCTCCTCGACGCCGCCGCTGAGCACCGTCGCCCCGCCTGCCTTCGCCTCGTCGATCCAATCGAGCACGCGATCGTGGTTCGAGCGGTCGATCACCGGGCCTACGTCGATCTCGTCCTCTGACGGATCGCCGGACTTGAGAGCGTCCACCTTCGGGAGGAGCTTCGCGACGAAATCGTCGAACACCTCGCGACGCACGTAGACGCGCTGCACGGAGACGCACGTCTGGCCCGCGAACGAGAACGCATGGGTCGCGACCTTCGAGGAGGCGAGCTCGAGGTCCGCGTCCGCCTCGACCAGCACTGGGGACGCGTTGCCGAGCTCGAGTGCGACCTTCTTGCGGAAGGCGCGCTGCCGGATTCCCCAGCCGACCTCGCTCGACCCGGTGAAGGTGATCATGCGGACGCGCTCGTCCTCGGTGAGGACGCCGCCGATCTCCGAGCCGTTCCCCGGCAGAACGCTCAGCCACCCGGCGGGAAGGCCGGCTTCCTCCAGGATCGCCGCGAGCCGAAGCGCGGTTACGGGCGTCGAGCTCGCCGGCTTCAGGACGACGGCACATCCGGCCGCAATCGCCGGCGCCAGCTTGTGCGCGACGAGGTTGAGCGGGAAGTTGAACGGCGAGATCGCGCCGATGATCCCGATCGGCACTCGAACCGTCCACGCGATATGGCCCGAGCCTGGCTGCGTTCCCTGAATGGGCACGATCTCGCCAGAAAGCCGCTGGGCCTCCCCGGCCGACAGGCCGAACGTGTTCACGGCGCGCGCCGCTTCGATGCGGGCGTTCTTGATCGGCTTGCCAGCCTCGGTCGAGATCGAACGCCCCAGCTCCTCGTTTCGCTCCTCGATCAGCTTCGAGGCGCGCCCGAGGATCTCGGCCCGCTGCCAGGCCGGCAGGGGCTCGCGCATGGCGCGCTCGGCGGCGTCGATCGCCCGGCGCGCTTCCTCCGCACCTGCCTTCGCGACCGTCGCGACGACATCGCCCGAGAAGGGCGAGCGAACCTCGAGCCACTCGCCGGTCTCGACCCACTGCCCGTCGAGGAACAGCCGCTCCTTGGTTTCGGTCACGGTCGCCATCTGCATCAGTCCTTTCGTTGCTAGCGGTGAACGACGCGCACGGGCATGGACTCGATGCCGTTCACGAAGTTCGAGCGGAGACGCTTCGCGGGCCCGGCGAGCTCGAAGCGGATGTCCCGCGCGAGGATCTCCTCGAGCAGGATCTCCATCTCGAGCCGCGCGAGGAACGCTCCGAGGCAGTAGTGCGGCCCGCCGCCACCGAACGCGACGTAGTCGTTCGGGACGCGGCCGACGTCGAGCCGGTAGGGGTCGTCGAAGACTTCCTCGTCGTAGTTCGCGGAGATGTACCACATGACGACCTTGTCGCCTTTCGCGATCGGGACGCCGCGCAGCTCGGTGTCGCGCATGGCCGTACGGCGGAAGTAGAGAATCGGCGAGGCCCAGCGGATCAGCTCGTCGACCGCGGTCGGGATGAGCGTCGGATCCTCGTAGAGGCGCTCGAGCTGCTCCGGGTTCTCCATGAGCGCGAGCATTCCCTGCGAGATCGCCGTGCGGGTCGTCTCGTTGCCGGCGAAGACCATGAGCTGGAAGAAGTTCGTGTACTCGGCGTCGGTCAACCGGTCGCCGTCCACCTCGGCGTGGACGAGCCGGGAGACGAGGTCGTCGGTCGGGTTCTTCGCGCCGCTCCTCACCGATCTTGCGCGCGTACTCGAACAGCGCCCACGAAGCCGGGCTGTTGAACGGCAGCAGGCGCAGCGGCGTCGTGTTGCCGTAGGCGGTCGGGTCGAGCGGGAATGTCGGAGGTGCCCTCGGCGAGATGGTTCGAGAGCTCGATCATCATCTCTGCGTCCTCGCCCGGGATTCCGAGGATGCTGACGATCACGTTGATCGGCAGCGGGGCGGCGACGCCCTCGACCCAGTCGAACTCTCCTTCGCAACCGCCTCGTCGAGGAGCCCCCGCGCGATGTCGCGCGTGTAGGCGGCGTAATCCTTGACCTTGCGCGGGGTGAAGGCCGAGCTGACGATCCGGCGCAGGCGAGCGTGAGCGGGGCCGTCCGTCTCGATCAGGGAGCGGCGAGCCTCGAGCGCGTCTGGCTCGAGATCCCACAGGTAGATGTGGCCTTCGGCCGACGAGAAGATCTCCGGGTTCTTCGACACGTGCACGACGTCGGCATGCTTCGTGAGCGCCCAGAAGCCGCCTCCCTGCCAGTCCCACGGGTGCCAGTGAACGGGATCGTGCTCCCGCAGCAGGCGGAAGCCCTCGTGGGGGACGCCGACCTCGTAGATCTCCTGGCTCGCGATGTCGACGTGCTCGAGCTGAGCCTCGGAGACGCTCACAGCCGACAGCGTAGACGAAAGCGATGTCTCAGTTCACGCGCCTGCCGCGTCCCTCCCACTCGCGCTCGCGGAGAACGTATTTCTGGATCTTCCCGGTCGAGGTCTTCGGCAGCTCGCCGAACTCGACCGCCGCCGGACACTTGAAGTGCGCGATCCGGTTCCGGCAGAAGTCGACGATCTCGCTCTCCGTCGCCGGCGCGCCCGGCTTCAGGGTCACGAACGCCTTCGGCCGCTCGCCCCACTTCTCGTCCGGCATCGCGACCACCGCGCACTCGAGCACCGCCGGGTGGGCGACGACCACCTGCTCGACCTCGATCGTCGAGATGTTCTCGCCGCCCGAGATGATCACGTCCTTCGCACGGTCGCGCAGCTCCATGTAGCCGTCCGGGTGGACGCACGGCGAGGTCGCCGGTGTGGAACCACCCGCCGGCGAACGCTCTGCGCCGTCGCCTCCGGGTCGCGGTAGTAGCCCTTCATGACCGTGTTGCCGCGGACCACGACCTCCCCCATCACCGAAGCGTCGGCGGGGACGGGAGCGAGCTCACCGTCCACCACCTCGACCTGTCCCACCGTGAGGTGGCCGACGCCCTGGCGCGCGAGCAGGCGGGCGCGCTCCTCCGTCGGCTTCGAGTCCCACTCGGCGTGCCAGGTGCAGGCGGCGCTCGGACCGTAGGTCTCGGTAAGGCCGTAGGCGTGAATGGCAGGAGGTCGAGCTCGGCCATGCGGTCGAGCAGCGTCGGCGACGGGCGGCGCGCCCCCGGTGACGACGGTGACGGGCCGCGCGAGCCGGTGGGCGGCCGGATCGTGCGCGAGCGCGACCGCGACCGTCGGCGCGCAGCACAGGTGGGTGACGCCCTCGTCCTCGAGCAGCTCCCACGCGAGCCCGGCGTCGAACCTTGCGCAGGCAGACATGCGTGCCCGCCGACCGCCGTCACGGCCCATGGATAGCACCAGCCGTTGCAGTGGAACATCGGCAGCGTCCAGAGGTAGACGGAGCCGAAGGCCAGGCCCGGACTCGATCGACCTGCCCGAGGGCGTTCAGGTACGCGCCCCGGTGCGTGACCATGACGCCCTTCGGCCGCCCTGTCGTGCCCGAGGTGTAGTTGATCGAGATGCACCTCGTCCTCCCGGCGGCGAGCTCGTGCCGGCTCGTCCCGGCGCGCGCGAACCGCTCGTATGGATCGTCCGCCCCTCCCGAGCCGGTCGCGACCGACGACGTCCGAGCTCGGGATGGTCCTCGACGAGATGGGCGAGCTCGTGGTCGACGATCGCGAGGCGGGCGCCCGAGTGGTCGAGGATCCAGGCGATCTCGCCGGCGCTCAGGCGAACGTTGATCGGGACGAGCACGAGACCGGCTGCCGGAACGGCGAACGTCGCCTCGAGCATCGCCGGGGTGTTCGGGCAGAGGACGGCGACCCGGTCGCCCGGCTCGAGACCGGCGCCGGCGAGCGCTCCCGCCAGGCGCTCGGCGCGCTCGGCGAGCTCGCGGTAGGCGACGCGCCTGCCCTCGTAGACGACAGCCGTTCGCTCCGGAAACACGGCCGCGCTCCGGCGCAGGAAGGCGCCCGGCGTCAACTCGCTCCGGTAGGGGCGCTCCGTGCTCGCCATCAGCCGATCCGCTTCGCCCTGCCGGCCCACTCGCGCTCGCGCAGCACGTGCTTCTGGATCTTCCCGGTCGAGGTCTTCGGCAAGTCTCCGAACTCGACCGCGCGCCGGGCACTTGAAGTGCGCGAGCCGCTCTCGGCAGAAGTCGACGATCTCGCCTTCCGTCGCCGCTCCGCCGGGCTTCAGGGTCACGAACGCCTTCGGCCGCTCACCCCACTTCTCGTCGGGGATCGCGACGACCGCGCACTCGAGCACGGCCTCGATGGCTCGCGACGGCCTGCTCGACCTCGATCGTCGAGATGTTCTCGCCGCCGGAGATGATGATGTCCTTCGCGCGATCGCGGAGCTCGACGTAGCCGTCAGGGTGATGGACGCGCGAGATCACCCGAGTGAAACCACCCGCCGCGGAACGCATCCGCCGTCAGCGTCCTCGGCCTCGTAGTAGCCCTTCATCACGTTGTTCCCGCGCATCACCACCTCGCCGAGCGTGGCTCCGTCCCGTGGAACGTCGGCCATGTCCTGGTCGACCACCCGGAGGTGCTCTGCGGTCACGTACGCGACGCCCTGCCGCGAGAGAGCCCTCGCCTGCTCGTCGCCATCGAGCTCCTCCCAGCCCGGCTGCCACTCGCAGACGGTGTGCGGCCCGTACGTCTCGGTCAGCCCGTAGACGTGCACGGGTCTGAGATTCAGCTCCCGCATCTGCTCGAGGAGCGTCGGCGAAGGCGGCGCCCCCGCCACTGTGACCGTCACCTCGTGCTCGAGCCGGTGCGCCTTCTCATGGTTCACGAGGCCGATCTGTACGGTCGGCGCTCCGTTCATGTGGGTGATGCCCTCGTCGCGGAGCAGGTCCCAGACGAGGGCGGGATCGACCTTGCGCAGACAGACGTGCGTGCCGCCGACGGCGGTCACCGCCCAGGGGAAGCACCAGCCGTTGCAATGGAACATCGGCA
Source organism: uncultured Thermoleophilia bacterium (assembly GCA_963797645.1). Taxonomy (GTDB): domain Bacteria; phylum Actinomycetota; class Thermoleophilia; order Gaiellales; family Gaiellaceae; genus CAWCQC01. The sequence continues at coordinate 36,611 of CAWCQC010000020.1, forward strand.
GAGTCCAGAGATAGACCGAGCCGTAGCGAAGCCCGGTTTCGACCACCTCGCCGAGTGCGTTCAGGTACGCACCCCGGAACGTGTACATGACGCCCTTCTGGCGCCCCGTCGTGCCGGAGGTGTAGTTGATCGAGATGACGTCTTCCTCGTCGGCCGGGGAGCGAGCTCGTACGAGCTCGTCCCCGGCGAGCAGGAACTGCTCGTACGGGTCGTCCTCGCCTCCCGTGTCTGCGACGACGACCGTCTCGACGCCGGCCGGCGCCAGGCTCTCGAGCTCCCGATCGACGATCAGCGAGGCGGGCGCCCGAGTGTCGAACGACGAAGTCGACGTCGTCCGCCGAGAGCCGGGTGTTGATCGCGACGAGGACGCAGCCGGCCCCGGGAACTCCGAAGTGGGATTCGAGCAGGGCGGGGATGTTCGGCGCGAGCACGGCTACGCGGTCGCCCCGCCGGAGCCCGCGCTCGATCAACGCCGACGCCAGCCGGCTCGCCCGTTCCCCGAGCTCGCGGTATGTCAGGCGCCGCGCGCCGTGGACAACGGCCGTCCGCTCCGGAAAGACGGCCGCGCTTCTCGTGAGGAATGCGACTGGGTCGAGCTCGTGCCGGAAGACCCGATCGCCCACCCCGCCGACCCGGTTACTCGCCCGGCGCTCGGTAGCCGAGCGACTTCTTCGTCGCCTCGTCGACTTCTTCGGCGGTCAGGAGCACCGTCGTCCTGATGCTCCCGGCGCCGCTTGCCGCGACCGCCATGGTGAGCGCCGCGACGTCGACGTTGCTCGGGGCGTCGAGGATCACATGGACGTCGTCGTGCCCGAACGCGTAGTAGAAGGACTCGACCGAGCCGCCCGCCTTCTCGATGATCTGCGTGACGAGCGCCTTGCGGGCAGAGCCGCCCTCTTTCATCACACCGCGCGCGCCCTCGGCCGAATAGGTGACCGAAACCAGGTACTTGGGCAAGGTAACCCCTTCCGATTAGTGAACGGAGAGCGACAGTATGCTCCTGCCGTGATCGATCCGCTAGAGCGCTGGCGGCGAGCCGGACTGCCGGACAAGCCGGACTACGCGGGCCTCCTGACGTACAGCGGAATGCCGTACACACACGACCAGGCCGAGCTCTCCGGCGTCGACGTGGCCATCGTCGGCGCGCCGACCGACGACCTGACGTCCGACAGGCCCGGCACACGGTTCGGCCCCCGTGCGATCCGAGCCGCAAGCTGCCCGCCCGGCCCGCACCTCGAAGCGAAGGTCGACTGGTCGTCGGAGCTGCGTGTCGTCGACTTCGGCGACGCACCCGTGGTGCCGTCCGATCCGGCTCGCTCGCATGCGGCGATCGAGGCGACGGTTGCCGAGGTGCTGGCCGCGGGCGCCATTCCGATCGTGCTCGGCGGCGACCACTCGATCGCCGAGCCGGACGTACGTGCCTGTGCCAGAGCACACGGCCCGGTGGCGCTCGTCCATTTCGACACGCACACCGACACGGGCGCGGAGGTGTTCGGCGTCGAGCTCTCGCACGGGACGATCATGTACCGGCTGGTCGAGCAAGGCCATGTCGATCCCCGCCGCAACGTGCAGATCGGCCTTCGCGGCTACTGGCCGGGCGAGCAGGAGTTCACCTGGCAGGCCGAGCGCGGAATCACGAGCTTCTTCATGCACGACGTTCGCGACCTTGGCATTCGCGAGGTGGTACGCCGGACACTGGAGCTCGTCGGGCGCGGCCCCGCGTTCCTGACCGTCGACGTGGACGTGCTCGACCCGGCGTTCGCGCCTGGAACGGGCACGCCCGAGCCCGGCGGCATGACCCCGGTGGACCTCCTCTGGGCTTGCCGGACGCTCGCCGCCGAGCTCGACCTCTGCGGAGCCGACGTCGTCGAGGTGCTCCCGACTGCGGTCGCCTCCGCAGATGTCACAGCACTCGTCGGCGACCGCATCGTCCGCGAGATCCTCACCGGGCTGGCGCTGCAGAGGAGGTCCGCGGCCGACTCCTGAGCCGGTTCGTCAACCACAGTTGACAAACGCCCGTCGTCAACGTAGATTGACGGCATGACCGATGCGTCGCAGCTGGCCGACGAGACGTCCAGCAAGGATCCGGCAGTCGGGCTGGCAGCCGTCGCCGCGCTGCGGGCCCTGCTCGAGTCGCTCGAGGAGCTCCAGGTGGAGAACGCAAGAGACCGGGGCTGGTCGTGGCAACAGATCGCGTCGGCACTCGGCGTGAGCAAGCAGGCGGTGCACAAGAAGCACGGGGCCAGACGGCTGCTGCGGAGGAGGCAGTGATGTTCGAGCGGTTCACGGAGAGCGCACGGAGTGTCATCGTTCGCGCGCAGCACGAGGCAGACGGGCTCGGGCACAACTACCTCGGGACGGAGCACCTGCTCCTCGGCCTCGTCTCGGACGAGGGGCCACCGGGCCGGGCCCTCCGCACGCTCGGCCTGTCCTGCGACCAGCTGCGGGGAAAGGGGAGTGCCTGCTCGACGACTCGCCACGGATCGACTCCGAGGCACTGGCGATGATCGGCATCGACCTCGATGAGGTTCGACGCCGTGTCGAGGCGGCATTTGGCCCCGGCGCGCTCGAGCGCACCCGAACCGGCAAGCGCCTGTGCAGGGAGCGTCCGCTCACGGGCCGCGCGAAGAAGGCGCTCGAGCTGTCTCTCCGCGAGGCGCTCGCCCGAGGGGAGGGCTGTATCGGGAGCGAGCATGTCCTGCTCGGCTTGCTGCGAGCTGACGAAGGCCTCGCGATTCGGCTGGTCGAGGACTGCGGCTTCAGCCGGGAGCAGGTCAGGTTCGAGCTACTTCGCGAGCTGAAGGGCGGCTAGCTCGGCCGGGAAGCGCTCGAGCACCCAAGCCGCGTCGAGCGGGCGGCGCGCGTACGGTTGCCCGTTGACGAGGACGTAGTCCCTGCGGCGAACGTCCATCGGCAGGCGCGCCTCGACCGGATACCAGCGGTTGTGGCGCTCGATCAGGTCGTTGACCTCGTCGAAGCGCCAGCGCGCGGCAATCCCGCGCCAGCGCCGGGCGAACAGCTCGCCGTCATGCGAACAGTCGGCGGCCAGCTCCCGCCAGTGCCGTTCGAGCCGTGCGGCGATCTCGTGGGTGAGACGGTCGATCTCCCGAAGGCGTTGCATGTACGGGAGCGGGCCGCCGAGGGAGGCGACGTAGGTATCGATCTCGGGCCGGAACAGCCGGGGTCGCAGCGGCAGCGGGCGGCCGGCGGCGGGGCTTCCGTCGAGATCGGCGGCGACCTTCTTGCCCTCCGCGAGCTCGCGCTCGGTCGGCTCGCGAACGCCCCACTGGCCGAGCAGCTCCTGGCGCTCGCGTCTATCCATCCAGCATCGCTGCCAGCTCCGCCGGCTCCGTCACGGGCGCCCGGCAAGCAAAGCGCTCACAGACGAACGCCGCCGGCCTCCCGTCGACGAGCCCCTTCCCGTCCAGGAGCGGCACGGCCGCGAGCGCGGGATCGCCCGGCCCCTCCGCGAACGCGTACACGGTTGCCGGTGCGTAGCGCAGCAGCGCCTCACGCCGTAGCGCGCCGGTCGCAGGGTCCGACGCCGCGCCGATGACAGCGACTTCCCGCGGCGGGGAGAAGTGGAGATCGAGTGCGCAGAGCATGTGTCCGACCGCTCCCGGGGCGCGGTCGAGGTAGCGATACGCGAGCCGGAACACCGACGACTGCAAGCCGCTCGAGCTCCTCGTCGCCGTAGATCCGCGCCAGACGGAGCAGGACGAAGGCGAGCATCGAGTTCCCGGACGGGGTCGGATGGTCGTCCAGCTCCTTCCGGCGCGCGACGAGCTCCTCCCCGTCCGAGGGGGTGAAGAAGAAGCCGCCGTTCCGCTCGTCGTGGAAGAGATCGACCGCGAGCAGAGCGAGCCGGCGTGCGTCCTCGAGACGCTTCAGCTCACCCGTCGCCTCGTAGAGCTCGAGAAGACCGTTCGCGACGTTCGCGTAGTCCTCGAGGTACCCGTTGATCTTGGCTGTTCCATCCCGATAGGTGCGGTAGAGACGTCCCTCCGCATCGGTCAGCCGGCCGAGCAGGAACTCCGCCGCCTCCTCGGCCGCCTGGAGATAGTCGGGCCGGTCGAGCTGGAGAGCGGCCTCGGCGAACGCTGCCAGCGCGAGCCCGTTCCAGGCGGCGAGGGCCTTGTCGTCGCGCTCCGGCTGCGGCCGCTTGGCCCGAGCGGCGAGCAGCTTCCGCCGGGCCGATGCGAGCCGCCCGCTCGGATCGTCGACCTCGCGCGGTCGGTACAGGATGTTCGAGCCCTCGAAGTTGCCGGCGACCGTCACCCCGTAGCGGCTGATCACGAGCTCCGCCTCGTCCGGCTCGAGCAGGTCGACGATCTCGTCGTATGCCCACACGTAGGTGAGACCCTCCTCGCCGAGCGTGTCCGCATCCTGCGCCGAGGCGAAGCCGCCCTCCGGCAACCGCATCTCACGGAGGAGGTAGTCGAGCGTCTCCTCGACGACCTCGCGATAGCGTGGAGCGCCGGTCACGAGCCAACCGTGGAGGTAGGCGCTCGCCAGCAGCGCGTTGTCGTAGAGCATCTTCTCGAAGTGCGGGACGAGCCAGACCGCGTCGACCGAATAGCGATGGAAGCCGCCGCCGAGCTGGTCGTACATTCCTCCGGCAGCCATCTCGTCGAGCGTCTTCACGGTCATCTCGAGCGCCTGCTCGGAGCCGGTGCGGGCGTGCATGCGCAGGAGGAACTCGAGCGTCGAGGCGGGCGGGAACTTGGGCGCCGGCCCGAAGCCGCCGTGCGCCCGATCGTATTCCTGCGACAGGGCGAGGACCGCCTGCGTGAGAAGACCTGTCGTCAGGGGCTCGCCCGACGGGGGTACCTCACTCGATCGGCGGATGGCCTCCACGAGCTGCGCCGCCTGGGCCGTCACGTCGCCGCGCCGCTCAGCGTACGCCGTGGCCATGGCCGAGAGGACGTCGCGGAAGGAGGGCATCCCGTGCCGCGGCGACGGCGGGAAGTACGTACCACCCCAGTAGGGCTCCCCGTCCGGAGTCAGGAACACCGTCATCGGCCAGCCGCCCTGGCCGGTGAGCGCGACCACGGCCTCCATGTAGATGCCGTCCACGTCGGGGCGCTCCTCGCGGTCGACCTTGATGTTGACGAAGCGCTCGTTCATGAGCACGGCCGTCTCGTCGTCCTCGAACGACTCGTGCTCCATCACGTGGCACCAGTGGCATGCGGAGTACCCGACCGAGAGCAGAATCGGCCTGTCCGTTTCGCGCGCGCACACGAAGGCTTCGTCGCTCCACGGGTACCAGTCGACCGGGTTGTCCGCGTGCTGGAGGAGGTACGGGCTGGTCTCGCCTGCGAGCCGGTTCACACGGCCAGTATGCCCGGCCCGCGAATCTGCACGTCCTTCACTTGACACTTAACTAAGTATTTGCTTAAATTCTGTCGATGGATGGAACCCTGCGAGCGATTGCCGAGCCGCGGCGGCGGGAGATCCTCGAGCTCGTCCGCGATCGGGAGCTGTCCGCGGGGGCCATCGCAGCCCGCTTCGAGATCTCCTGGCCCGCGGTGTCACAGCATCTGCGTGTGCTGCGCGAGGCGGGATTGGTGAGCGAGCGACGAGCGGGAACGAGCCGCCTCTACCGTTCCCGGCCCGAGGCGCTCGCCGAGGTCAGGCAGTTCGTCGAGCGGTTCTGGGACACCCGTCTCGAGCAGCTCAAGAGCGAAGCTGAAACGAGCGAAAGGAGCTTGCACCATGGCGCAGATCGAAACTGACGTAGTCGTCCGCGAGGTCCGGATCGACGCCCGTCCCGAGACGGTTTTCCCGTTTCTCACCGACCCGTCTCTGATGACGCGCTGGATGGGCAAGTCGGCGACCCTCGATCCCCGGCCCGGCGGTGCCTTGGTCATCAACGTCAACAAGCACGTTGCCCGAGGCGAGTACGTCGAGGTCACGCCTCCGCACAGGGTGGTCTTCACGTGGGGCTGGGACGGAATGGAGCACGCGCCGTCGCCCGGCTCGAGCACGGTCGAGATCGACCTCGAGGAGAGCTCCGGAGGGACCCTGGTTCGCCTGACCCATCGTGGGCTCAGCCCTGAGGAAGCGACCAAGCACGACCACGGGTGGACGCACTATCTCGAGCGGCTCCAGATCGCCGGGTCCGGCGGCGACCCGGGCCCGGACGCCTGGGTGGACGCCTCCTGAGCGACGCTCCTACGGGAGGATCTTGCCGGGGTTGAGGAGACCGTCGGGGTCGAGGGCGTTCTTGATCGCCCGCATTGCCTCGACCGCCTCCTCGCCCCGCTCGAGCGCGAGGTAGCGGCTCTTGCCGTAGCCGATACCGTGCTCGCCCGTGCACGTGCCTCCGAGCGCGATCGCGCGCTGCACCATTCGTTCCGTCACGTCCTCGACGCGGCGAATCTCGTCCGCGTCGTCGGGATCGACGAGAAACGTGACGTGGAAGTTGCCGTCGCCGACGTGGCCGACGATGGGCCCGAACAGCCCTTCCTCCTCGATGTCTCGCCGGGTCTCGGCGATGCACGATGCGAGCTCCGAGATCGGGACGCAGACGTCGGTCACGTACCCCTTCGCTCCAGGCCGTAGCGCGAGCACGGCCTCGTACCCCTCGTGACGCGCCTGCCAGAGGCGCTCCCGCTGCTCGTGCCCTCTGGCCCAGACGAAGTCGCCGCCGCCGTGCTCGGCCGCGATCTCGGCGACGGCCTCGGCCTGCTCGACGACGCCCGCCTCCGATCCGTGAAACTCGAGAAACAGCGTCGGTGCGACTGCGTACGCGAGACCGGAGCGGCGGTTCACGGCGTCGAGCTCGATCTCGTCGAGGAGCTCGATCCGGGCTACGGGGATCCCGAGCTGGATCGTCTCCATCACGCACTCCACGGCAGCCGAGACGGACGGGAACGAGCACACCGCGGCGGAGACCGCCTCAGGAGTCGGATAGATGCGCAGCGTCACGTCGACGACGATCCCGAGCGTTCCCTCCGATCCGACGAAGAGCCGCGCCAGGTCGTAGCCCGCCGACGACTTCCGGGCCCGCGTTCCGGTTCGGAGCACACGGCCCTGCGCCGTTACGACGGTCAGCGCCAGGACGTTCTCGCGCATCGTCCCGTACCGCACTGCAGTCGTGCCCGACGCACCCGTGGCGACCATGCCTCCGATGGTGGCGTCGGCGCCCGGGTCGACCGGGAAGAAGACGCCGTCGGGGCGCAGCAGGGCGTCGAGCTGCTTGCGCGTGACCCCGGCCTCGACCGTCGCGTCCATGTCCTCGACGCTGACGCGCACGATCCGGTTCATCTTCGTGAGATCGACGCAGACACCGCCGCGAAGCGCAGCAACATGGCCCTCGAGGGATGTTCCGGCGCCGAAGGGAACGAGGGGAACGCCCGCTCCGCGGCAGACGTCGACGACGGCGACGACGTCCTCGGTCGCGCGGGGATAGACCACGAGGTCGGGCGGCGCCGAGCGGTGCCAGGACTCGTCCGTGCCGTGCTGACGCAGGACGTCGGCACTCTCCGAGACACCCGCCTCGCCGAGCACCGAGGCGAGGTCGGCCCTGAGCCCTTCGAGTGTCGCCGCCGAGATGGCCATCGCCGTATCGTGCCCGACCGCAGCCGGCTACGCTGCGGCGGATGACGGCCACGGCCCGTCCGAGACCCGCTCCCGCGAAGGCCGTCACATCGCGACCACGTACGTGGCCGGCCGCTACGGCGTCCGCCCTGACGGTCAGGTGCGGCTCGCCGCCAGCTCCAGCTCCGCGGCGATCTCGCTCCGCCGCGAATGCTGCTTGCCGCGGCGAAACTCGGCGATGTACGCGTCGAAGTCCCAGTGCTCGAGGAACTCCTCCGCGGCCTTGCGACCCGACTGATAGAGCGCCTCCGCCCGCTCGCGCGGCAGGTCGAACTCGGTCGTCCCGACCCCGAGAGTCTTGATCGGGATCGTGCGCGCGTACTGCGCCTTCTCGACGTAGAGTCGGTCATGCGCCTCGAGCATCGTGTGGATGAGGCTCTTCGCATAGTCCACCGCGCCACCCACGCCGAAGTGCCGCGGCTCCGGGGGCGGGAGTCGCTCGCCGAGGGGAGTCATCGGGTCCGGCTCCACGAGGAGAAGACCGAACGTCGGCCACTCGGGCTCATCGTCCGAGTCGAACAGCCAGACCGGGAAGTTCGAGAGGACACCGCCGTCCGCGATCAGGTGGTCACGATCCGTCTGCGGATTGCGGACGCGCACCGGCTCGAAGAAGAAGGGAATGCTCATGCTCATCCGCACGGCCTCTGCAACCGACATTGCGTCGGGGACGAGACCGAGCTTCACCGCGTCCTGCGGCAGGGCGAGGAGCGCGCGTGACGTGAGGTCGGAGGCGATGATGCGGACGCGGTAGCGGTAGCGGGGATCATCGGCCGTCTCCGGATCGACGAGGTCGGCGAACGTGCGAACGCCTTTCGCCTCGAGGAGCTCGCCGATCCAGGCGAGGAAGGCCTTGCCCTCGAAGATGCCTTGATCCTTGAGGATCGAAAGCGGCGGGCCGGCGACGGGGATGCGATCCTCGAAGCCCCGGTCCTCGAACCGGCGAAAGTCGAGGTTGATGATGACGTCGTACAGCTCCTTCGCCGAGTAGCCGGCGGCGAGCAGCGTCGCGACGATCGCGCCCGCAGAAGCGCCCGCGAGGCTCTTCGGCACGAAGCCGCGTTCCTCGAGCACGGAGATCGCACCGACGAGGCCGATGCCCTTCACTCCTCCGCCCTCGAAGACCAGGTCGACGTTGCTCGGCGCGGCAGTCATGGCAGCTCCCTTCGGTCGCATTCACGATGGAGCCGCAGGCATCGTTGCCGTGGTTACGCGTGACGCTAGCACTCGGTAACCGCCTGTCAAGCACCCGGCGGAGGGCCGCTGCGGTGGACCACATCGCGGACACCGTGTCTGCATCGCTGTAGCATGGCCTCCTCGTGCCGCGGCGACCGAACCACCTCGGCGACGGCGTCTGGCAGTTTCAGACGTCGCTCTGGGAGACGAACGCCGTGCTCGTCGAGACCGGCGGCGCGACGATTCTCTGCGACCCCTCCTGGACGGCGGAAGAGATCGCCGCCATCCGCGAGCGCGCCACCGGCACCGGCAAGCCCCTGCATGTGCTGATCACGCATTCGGACTTCGACCACACCTGCGGCATCGGGTTCTTCCCCGACGCCGTCGTGACAGCCGGGGCGGAGACCGCTGCGGCGATCGCTGCCGGCCGGGCTGCTGAGGGGCTGGCCTCGGCCGGAGCCGAGTGGGGCCTGTCCTGGCCGCTCGAGCTCCGGGTCGACCGCGCCGTCGAGCCCGGAAGTTGGTTCGCCTGCGACGGCAGCGAGGTGCTCGCGATCGAGGCGCGCGGGCACGTCGGTGACGGGCTCGCGTACTTTCTCCGCGAGCCAGGCGTGCTACTCCCAGGCGACTACCTCTCCCCGATGACGTATCCGTTCGTGCTCTCGTCCCTCGCAGACGCGATTGCGACCTCCAACCGGCTCCTCGAGGTGATCGCAGAGCACCGCCCACGCTGGGTGATCCCCGGGCACGGCCGTCCGCTCGGACTCGAGGAGGCGAACGAGATCGGAACGGCCGATCTGGCGTACCTGGAACTGCTCGCGGCCGCAGCGGCCGACGCGAAGGACCGCGGGCTCAGCTCCGGCGATGCCCTCGTCGCGGTCTACGGCGTCGAGCCGCCCCGGACGACAACCGACGACTTCGATCTCTACGGGCTCCGCACGATCAACGCGCGGACCGCGCTCGCCGAGAAGGGGAGCCCCCGATGAGATTCGAAGACAAGGCGGGCATCGTCACCGGAGGGTCCAGCGGCATCGGGAAGGCGATCGCGCAACGGCTCGCGTCCGAGGGCGCATCACTCTGCCTCGTCGCAGCCCCGCAGGACGACGCACAGCTGGACGCAGTCGTCGCCGAGCTGGAGGAGACGGGAGCCCGCGTGACCGGAATCGCCGCGGACGTCGGCGATCCCGCTACCGCCGACCGAGCCGTGCGGACGACGCTCGAGCACTTCGGCCGGATCGACATCCTCGCGAACAACGCCGGCATCGCCTACTTCGAAGAGCTGCTCGCGACACCGGTCGAGCACCTCGACCACACACTGCACGTGAACGTACGCGGCATGTTCCTGATGGGCCTTGCAGCCGCGCGGGCCATGGCCGGAAACGCCAGCGGCGGCGCGATCGCGTGCACGGCTTCGACGGCATCGTTCGCAGGGGAGGAGCTCCAGGTCACGTACAACATCTCGAAGGGTGCGGTCGCCGAGCTGACTCGGTCCATGGCCGTCGATCTCGCGCCGCTACGGCGTTCGGGTGAACGCGGTCGCGCCCGGATGGGTGGCGACTCCTCCGACCGAGCAGATCGTCGCGGACGCGACCCAGTGGTCGAAGCACCGCTCCCGCATCCCGCTCGACCGGCCGGCGGAGCCGAGCGAGATCGCGGCGGTCGTCGCCTTTCTGCTCTCCGACGACGCGACCTACATGACCGGCTCGATCGTCGTTGCCGACGGCGGGCTGACGGCCGGCTTCCGGTACTCGGACTGGGAGGCGACGCCGATACCCCGCGATCCACGAAAGCGGCGAACGCCGTGAGCAGTCGCGTCGAGGGCAAGGTCGCGCTCGTGACCGGGGCGGGCACGGGCATCGGGCGCGCGACATGCGTCCGGCTGGCCGAGGAGGGCGCCGAGGTGGTGGTCACTTCGCGCAATCCTGCTCACGTCGCGGAGACCTGCGCCGAGGTCGAGGCCGCCTGTGGGAGGTCTCCGCTCGGGATCGGCCTCGATCTGACGGACCGGGACGCAGTCGACGCGGTGGTGGGCGACGTGGCCGGCAGGTTCGGCCGGATCGACGTGATCTCGAACAACGCGGGGATCGAGCTCGTGCACGGACCGACCGTCGAGGAGACGACCGACGAGGAGTGGGAGCTCATTTTCAGCGTCAACGTGACCGGGACGTTCTGGGTGTGTCGCGCCGCGACTGCCGCACATGCCCGAGGGCGGCTCGATCGTGAACACGGCCTCGATCAACTCCCTCGTTGCCTGGCCGAACGACTCCTCCTACACGATGTCGAAGGGAGCGCTGTTGCAGTTCACGCGGGCGCTTGCCCTCGACGTTGCGCCGCGCGGGATCCGGGCGAACTGCGTCTGTCCCGGCGTGATCGACACTCCACTCACCGACCTCTTCCTCGACGACTCGACGACCCCGACGCGCTCCGCAGCGAGTACGCGGCGGCAGCTCCTCTCAACCGCATGGGGACAGCTCGCGAGGTCGCGAACTGCATTCTCTTCCTCGCCTCCGACGAGTCGTCGTTCGTGACCGGCTCGGCGCTCGTGGTGGACGGCGGCACGACCGCGATCGCTTGACCGCCCGCCGGTCCGGGCTCATTCGGGTCGCGGCGTCCGGGGTGTGCTTCGGGCTCCTCGGCATCTTCACCCGGCTCGCGTACGACCACGGTGCGAACGTAGCGGGCGTCGTGTCTGCGCGAGCGATGGTCGTCGTGCCGTTGTTCGCCCTCCTCGCGCTCGAGGGGCGCCACGGGCCGCGACGTCGCCGGGAGACGCGGAGCGCGCTCACGCAACTCGTCCCGATGGCGCTCCTCTCCGTCGCCGCAACGGTCACGTACTTCATCGCCGTCGATCGCATGTCGCCGGCCCTCGTGACGCTCGTGATCTACATCTACCCCATCGTCACCGTGGTCGCGTCGCGTCTGCTCGGCTGGTCGTCACTCGGAGCTCTGGCGGTGCTTTCGACGGCGCTCACCCTCGGCGGTGTCGTCGTCACGCTGGGAGTGCCGGACGACGCGGTCGATGCTCTCGCGGTCGTGCTCGCGGCCGTCAACGGCGTCGCGTACTCGGCCTTTCTCCTGCTCGCGCAGGCCGCGCTTCGAAAGACCGACTCGCTCACCGCCTACGCCGCCTCAGGCGGCCCGGCCGCGGTGCTGCTCCTCGTGGGGTCGTTCGCTTTGGCCGACCCCGAGTTCGGCTCCGGCGCGGTCGCGATCGGCAGCCTCGTCGCCGCGGGCCTCGTCTCGACCATCCTGGCGACGCTGCTCCAGTTCACGGGCGTGCGACGGCTCGGAAGCGCGTCCGCTTCGGTGGTCACCAGCGTAGAGATCGTCACGGTGGTGGTCGCCAGCGCGATCGTCTTCGACGATCCGGTCGGGATCGGGCTCGCGATCGGCGCCACGCTCGTGATCGCAGGTGCGACACTCGCCCCACGAGCTCTCAGGCCGAAGCCGGTCGATGATGCGCGAGGCGCGGCCGCTAGCGCGGCCAGGTGAAGTCCGGTTCGCGACGGCGCTGCGGGACCTCGATCGCCTCGAGGATCACCTCGAAGTCGGCTCGGTGTCGAAGTACGCATACCCGCCGTCGCCGTCGAGGCCGTAGCCGAAGCCGGCCTGGACACACGGGTAGCCGGCCTGCTCCATCTCCCGGACGACTCCCGGACCGAGTCGACCCAGAAGCCGAGATGGTGGAGCCCGCGCCCCCCGCGATCGAGGAACTCGTGGTAGATGCTCGGCCCGTCGACTCGGCTGGATCAGCTCGATCTGCGGCACGAGCTGGTTGATCGCGATCGTCGCCGAGTAGTGGCCGGGCTTGCCGCGGTAGGTGACCTCCGGGAGCCGCTCCGGGCCGTAGACGAAGCATCGCCAGGGGCCACCGCCCCAGAGCGACTCGTAGCGCTCGAGCGCAGCTTCGATGTCCGGCACGACGATGCCAACCTGGCTGGGGCCGCGTCCCTCGATCAGCGGCAGCGCCCGGCGGTTCACGCGAACTCGAGCAGCACCTTGCCCGACCTTGCCGGGCCCGTCGAGCCGGTCGAAGGCCGCCGCCGCCTCATCGGCGGCGAAGACGGAGTCGACGAGCGGACGCATCCGGCCCGAAGCGAGCGCCGGCACGACCTCCTTCTCGAAGGCGCGAACGACCGTGCCTTTCTCCTCGAGCGGCCGCGCCCGAAGCACGGTGCCACGGATCGTCGCGCGCCGCTGCATCAGCGTGAGGAGCGGTAGCGTGATCTCCTGGCCGCCGCCCACGCCGACGATGACGATGCGCCCCTTCGGCGCGAGCGCTTCGAGGTTGCCGGGGAAGTGCGGCGCCCCGACGAGCTCGAGGATGACGTCTGCGCCCCGGCCGTCCGTCAGCTCGCGCACCCGCTCCGGCGAAGCCCTCGTCCGGCACCGCCTCGGCGCCCAGCGAGGCCACGACCTCGGCGGCCGGCGTCCGAGCGCACCGTCCCGAGGACGCGCGCGCCCATCGAGACGCCGATCTGCACCGCGGCGCTGCCGACGCCGCCGGCTGCGCCGTGGACCAGCAGCGTCTCGCCGGGCCGCAGGCCGGCCTGGGTCGAGACCGCGTCGTGCGCGGTGATGAACGCCTCGGGAACGGCTGCCGCCTCGCGCTCGTCGAGCACCTCGGGAACGCGCGTGACGCAGCGCTCGTGCACGACAACGCGATCGGCGAGTCCCCCGCCCGCCGACGAGGCCGAAGACGCGGTCGCCGGGCTTCCAGCGCGACCACGCTCGCCCGCAGGTCTCGACCGTTCCGGACACCTCGAGGCCCGGGATGTCGGGCGGGGCGCCGGGAGGCGCGGGATAGCGCCCGGCCCGCTGCTGGAGGTCGGCGGGATTCAGCCCCGCGAAGCGCACCTGGACGAGAACGTCCTGGTCGCCGGGAGCCGGATCGGGCCGGTCCTCGAGCCGGACGACCTCGTTGCCGCCGGCGCCGGTGAAGACGACAGCCCTCATCCGACCAGCTCCCTCAGCACGCGCGAGGCTCCGGCCGAGCCGCTCTCGCTGGTCGGCGACGTCGGCGCGGTTGTCGAGCCCCTCGACGGTGAGGTGGAAGTCACGCCCGGCGAGACCGCGCGCGAGCGCCGCCGTCAGCGCGGCCAGGTCTGCGACACCCTCTCCCGGATAGCGATACAGCACCTCGAAACCGCGGCGATGGTACCCGTCGTCCGTCGGCAGCGAGCGGAACACGTAGTCCTTGACGTGGCCGGCCCGCGCGAGCGGCGCGAGCTCCTCGATCACGGGGACGGGGTCGTCGAGCGCCGCGATCGGGTTGATCAGGTCGAGGAAGACGCCGATCGTGCCCGCCCCGACCTCCTCCACGATCGACGCGGTACTCGGCGGCGGTGAAGTCGGAGTGGTTCTCGAGCAGAAGCGTCACCCCGTCGTCGGCCGCGAGCGGAGCGGCGTGGCGAAGCACCTCGACGACGTAGCGGCGCTCGACCTCGATAAGATCGGGCCGCCCGAGCAGCTCGGCACGGTAGAAGCCCGAGACGACGCGCAGGATCGGGCTGCCGAGCGCGACGGCCCGCGCCAGCCAACCCTCGATCCGCCCGACGCCGACTTCCGGCCGCGTCGCCGTTCCGCCCCTCGCCGAGGAAGTCGCCGGAGGCGAGAAGCAGGAGCCCGACGGCCTTCGGCGAGCTCCCGAAGCGCGGCGAAGGCCGTCGAGATCCCGCTCCCGCGCGTGGTGGAGGTTGACCTGGACGCACTCTGCGCCCAGCCCGGCCGCCTCCTCCAGCACCTGCTCGAGCGTGATGTCGCCGCTCTCGAGGCGCAGGTGCCAGCAGAGCGTGTCGACCCCGAGCTGGATCATCGATCAGCGTACGGAGACCGGCTCGCCGGCATAGCCGAGCGCCCGGGAGACGTTCGCGGCGGCGTCGAGAATCAGCGCACAGCTCGTGGCTGCGTTGTCGCCGAGGATCGCCGGCTGCGGACCGCTCATCGAGAGGGCGGCGCACACTCTCCCGCGGTGGTCGAAGATCGGCGCAGCCGACGGCCGCCATACCCGCGACGACGTCCCCGTCGCTGATCGAGTAGCCATCGGCGGACACTTCCTCGAGCGCCCGGAAGAGCGCCGTCTTGGATACGGGCGTCCGCCGGGTGAACGGCCGCAGCTCTACTCGACGAACGTACTCCTCCCAGAAGTCACGGGGCTCGAAGGCGAGCAGCGCGCGTGGCGCCGCCCCCACGTGCAGCGGCAGCGAGCCGCCGAGCCGCAGCGCCATCGACTGGACCCAGCGTCCGTCGATCCGCTCGATGCACACGGCCTCGTAGCCGCGCCGGATGCAGAGGAACACGGTCTCCTCGGTCTCCTCGTGAAGGCGTTCCATGACGGGAAGCGCGGCCTGGCGCTCGTCGAAGCGGGCGACCACCGCGCTCCCGAGCCGCAGCAGCTTGAGACCGAGCCGGTACGTCCCGCGCCGCGAGCCCGGCTCCACCATGTCGAGACCCTGCAGGCTGGCGAGCAGCCGGTAGACCGTGCTCCGCGGCTCACCGGTCACGTCGGCGAGCCGTCCGGCGCTGACCTCCTGCTCCTCCGCCAGCGCGTCGAAGATCAGCGCTACCTTGCCGAGGACCTGTACCGGGTTGCCACGTTCCACCGTTACCGGAATACTCTCACGTCACGGACCCGCTATCCACTATGCGATAACCGAGCACGCAGGGGGAAGCATGTCGACAGAGACCGCACACGTCGTCCAGCCGCCAGGTGCGGCCGACCTCGAGAGCCTCTACGAGCGCATGGTTCGCATCAGGCAACTCGAGGACATGGTGCACCGCCTCTTCCTCAACAACGAGGTCGAGGGAACGACCCATCTGTACCAGGGCCAGGAGGCGGTCGCAGTCGGAGTGTGCGACCTGCTCGGGCCCGGCGACACGGTCGCCGCCACGTATCGCGGGCACGGCGCCTGTCTCGCGATGGGCGTCGACGAGGCCGCCCTGCTCGGCGAGCTCCTCGGACGCAAGACCGGAACCAACGGCGGCCGCGGCGGCTCGATGAACGTCATCGACCTCGCGAACGGCGTCATCGGCTGCTTCGGCATCGTCGGTGGGTCGATCGCTGCTGCGACCGGAGCCGCGCTCGCGTCGCAGCTCAAGCGCGACGGGACAGTGGCGGTCGCGTTCTTCGGCGACGGCGCCGTCAACCAGGCGTACTTCCACGAGTGCCTCAACTTCGCGGGCGTCCGCGCGCTACCGGTCGTCTACGTCTGCGAGAACAACCTCTACAGCGAGTGGAGCGCCATGGGCGCTGTCACCGCGGGCGGCAGCATCTCGGCCCGCGCGGCCGGATACGGGATCCCCGGCGTCGAGGTCGACGGGAACGACGTGCTCGCCGTCCGCGAAACGGCCGGCGGGGCGCTCGCACGCGCCCGATCGGGCGCGGGGCCCACGCTCGTCGAGGCGAAGACCTACCGCCACAAGGGGCACTCCCGGGTCGACCCGGGCAAGTACCGGCCGAAGGAAGAGGTCGACGAGTGGCTGGGCCGAGATCCCATCCCCCGACTGGCCGCTCAGCTCGGCGAGGAAGCGGCGACACGAATCGACGAACGCGTCCGGCTCGAGATCGATCAGGCGGTCGAGGCCGCCCGGGGAGCTCCGTATCCGTCGCCCGTCGATGACGGAAGCGCCTACAAGGGAGGCGAGCTCTGATGCGCGAGGTCAGCTACCGCGAGGCGATCCGGGACGGCATCGCCGAGGAGATGGAGCGCGACGGCAGCGTCGTGCTGATCGGCGAGGACGTCGAGCCGGGCGGCGTCTTCAACGCCACCCCGGGACTGGTCGACCGCTTCGGCCACGACCGCGTCATCGACACGCCGATCTCCGAGCTCGCGTTCACGAGCGCCGCGTTCGGCGCGGCCGTCAAGGGGCTGCGCCCGGTCGTCGAGATCATGTTCGGCGACTTCCTCGGGCTCGTCGTCGACACGCTCGTCAACCAGGCCTCGAAGTACTGGTACATGTCGAACGGGCAGGCCAGCGTCCCGCTCGTCGTCCGCTCCGCCGTCGGCGCCGGCGCCCGCTTCGGCGCGTGCCACTCGCAGACACCGGTGGGCTGGTTCCTCGCCGAGCCCGGCCTGCGCCTCGTGGCACCGGCGACACCCGCCGACGCGAAGGGGCTGACGAAGGCCGCGATCCGGGACGACAACCCCGTCATCGTCTTCGAGCACAAGATGCTCTACGGGCGCAAGGGCGATGTCGCCGGACGGCGACGAAGCGCTGGTTCCGATCGGCAAGGCAGCGGTGCGCCGGGCGGGGAGCGACGTGACGATCGTGGCCGCCATGGCTGCCGTCGACAAGTCGCTGGCCGCGGCCGAGGAGCTCGCCGGGGCAGGGATCGACGCCGAGGTGATCGACCTGCGCTCGCTGCGGCCGCTCGACGCAGAGGCGATCGGGAGGTCCGCCGAGAAGACGAAGCGGCTCGTGGTCGTCGAGGAGGGCCCGCCGACGGGAGGCTACGCAGGCGATGTCGTGGCGACTGCCGTCGAGCTGGCGGGGCCGATCCATGCGCGGCGCGTCACGATGCCGGACGTGCCGGTGCCCTTCAGCGCGCCGCTCGAGGACGCAGCGCTCCCGCAGGCAGCGGACATCGCGGCGGCCGCGAAGGCGTTGGTGGGCTGACCGACCGAGCGAGGCCCTGTCCGCTCTCTCGACGCCCTGCCCGATGGGTGGTAGGTTCGGCGCCTTGCGCGACTGACTCCAGGCGCTCGCGATCGTCTAACTCAGTGCGCAGGAGGACGTCGACGGCTTCGGCCGAGCCCAACGGAGGAGGAACGAATGGAGCGGAACCCGGCGAAGGAAGAGAGCCGGCTCGAGGTGGCGGCGCGGATCGATCGGAGGATTCTCAGCCGACGGGAGCTGTTGAAGAAGGGCGGTATCAGCCTCGTCGCGCTCGGCGCGGTGCCCACGCTGCTCGCGGCCTGCGGCGGCGGAAGCGGCGAGACGACGACAGCGGAGGAGCCCGCGACGACAGCTGCGGCGACCACCGCTGCCGAGGAGCCGGCGACCACCGCCGAAGCTGCTGCTCCCGAGGCAACCGGGACGGTCGACTACCTCTCCTGGGAGGGGTACGACATCCCCGATCAGCTGAAGGCGTGGCGCGAGGCGAACGGCATCAAGGTCAACGCCACGTACATCGGCAACCACGACGAGATTCAGGCCAAGATCGCGGCCGGCGGCGGCTCCTATGACGTCATCACGTACTACCAGGGCTATAAGCCGCTCTACGCAGAGCTCGGCATCCTCTCCCCGCTCGACACCTCGAAGATCCCGAACCTCGCGGGTCTCTTCCCCTACTTCCAGTCGGACATCGGCAACTTCTGGATCGACGCGGACGGTACGCAGACCGGCGTGCCATGGACATGGGGCTCGATCGGGCTCACGTGGGACGAAGCGACGCTTCCCGGCGGGCTCGGCTCCTGGTACGACCTGCTCGATCCGAAGTTCAAGAACAAGATCGGCCTTCCGGACGACCCGGTGGGCTCGTTCACGCTCGCCTCGCACGTCCTCGGCTACGACCCGAGCACGGTGACTCAGGAGCAGAAGACCGAGGTCGTCGACCTGCTTACGCAGATCGTCCAGCAGGCGAAGAGCATCGCGCCGTCGTTCGGTGACATGACGACCCAGCTGGTCGCCGGCGATATCGTCGCCTGCTGGCAGGGATGGGCGGCAATGAACAGCTTCGCCGCCGACGCCGGGACGACGACGGTGATGACGCAGGTCCCCGAGGAGGGCAGCTTCTCGTTCTGCGACCTCTACGCAATCCCGACGACAGCGGACAACCCGGATGCGGCGTACTCCTGGTTCAACGAGGCGATCAGCCCTAAGGTCAACGCGGCCGCGGCGGAGTTCCTGGTCGGCGCGGTGACCGTCGCCGACTCGGTCCAGTACCTGAACGAGGCGACGGCGTCGCTCTACCCCTACGAGGAGATCGACAGCCTGCTCGAGCGGGCACCGTTCTACAACAACCCGCCCGTCGAGTCGGACGAGTACGTCACCTACCAGGAGTGGATCGACACCTGGCAGGAGATCAAGGGCTCCAGCTAGTCGACGGATGGAAGGAGAAGGATGATGGGAGAGGACCCGCGGAAGGAACGCGCCATGCGCGAGACCGCGGCGCGCATCGATCGGATGATCCTGAGCCGCCGTGAGCTCCTGAAGCGAAGGGCGGCCTGGGGCTCGTCGCCGTCGGCGCGGTGCCGGCGCTTCTTGCCGCGTGCGGTGGAGGCGGGGACGGCGGCAGACGACGGCCGCGGAGGAACCGGCGACGACGCAAGCGCCCGCCACGACCGCCGCAGCGACGACGGAGGAGGCCGCGACGACCGTCGAGGCCACGGTCCCCGCCGCCAGCGGGACGATCGACTTCCTCTCGTGGGAGGGCTACGACCTTCCGGATCCGATGAAGGCCTGGAAGCAGGAGAACGGCGTCAAGATCCAGCCGACGTACATCGGCAACCACAACGACATCGAGGCCAAGCTCAAGGCCTCGGGCAACGCCGAGGGCTACGACCTGATCACGTACTACCAGGGCTTCAAGCCGCTGTACGCCGAGCTCCAGATCCTGTCGCCCATCGACCCGACCAAGATCCCGAACCTCGCCGGTCTGTTCCCGTTCTTCGCCTCGGACGAGCGCAACTTCTGGGTCGATCCGGACGGCACCCGAACCGGGGTTCCCTGGACGTTCGGCTCGCAGGGGATCCAGTACGACGAGGCGGCCATCCCCGATCCGCCGACCTCCTGGGACATGCTTCTCGACCCGAAGTACAAGGGCAAGGTGGTCGTCGTCGACGACACCGCGGGCAACTTCGCCCTCGGGTCTCACATCCTCGGCTACGACGTCGGTGCGCTGACGCCGGATCAGTTCGAGGAGGTCAAGGACTACCTGCGCCAGGTGATCGCCCAGACCAAGGGGGTCGCCCCCTCGTACGGTGACTACACGACACGCTTCGCGTCCGGCGACGTGGTGCTCGGCTTCCTCGGCTGGCAGGCCGTCAACACGTTCGCGAAGGACGCCGGGAAGGACACCGTGAAGATGTCCTTCCCCGATGAGGGCGGCATGCTCCTTCTGCGACTCGTACGCGATCCCGCCCGGGGCCGACAACGTCGACACCGTCGACGCCTGGATCAACGAGGTTCTCGATCCGCAGGTGCACGCCGCGGCGGCCGAGTACCTGGTCGCTGGCGTGACCGTCGAGGACGCCGTGCAGTACCTGAGTCCCGAGGTCGCAGCGTTCTACCCGTACGACACGCTCGACGAGCTGGTGGCCAAGTTCCCGTTCTACAACAACCCGCCCGTCGAGTCCGATGAGTTCATCACGTTCGACCAGGCCCGGACCGCCTGGGAAGACCTCAAGGCCGGCGCCTGACATTTCGGCGGTCCGCCGGCGCTTGCCCGAATCGCGAGCGCCGGCGGGCAGCTGTCGTTCCCGTCGCCAGTGGTTCCGTTCGGCGAGTGATCCACGATCATCTCTATGATGCATTCGTGGCCCAACAATCCACGATCCGTGATCTTCCGATCACGACTGCGCTCGTTGCACCGCTCGAGAGCTCCGATCCGGTCGTCAGGGCGAGATCAGCCGAGGCGCTCGGGCGCCGGGCGCCGATCCGCGCCGACAGGGCGGTCGTGCGACGTCTCGCTCGGCTGTCCCTCGAGGACGAGGATTCGGCGGCCCGGGCAGCCGCCGTGAACGCCTTGATTCGCCTCGAGGTGCCGGTCGAGGAGATCCGGGCGAACGCACTCGAGCTCCTTTCCCATCCGTCGAGGGAGGTCCGTGCGCGGGCCGGCTGGACGATGGGGAGGTTCGAGCCCGTCGACATCGAGCCGGCCGTGCCGGCGCTCCGCCGGGCCCTTCTCACGGATACGGACGCCGATCCCAAGTTCGGTGCCCTCTGGGCCTTCGCTCGGATGCGCTCGCGTGCTCCCGACATCCTCGCCACCCTCGAGCGCGCCCTCGAGGACGAGAACGGAGACGTACGGGGCGAAGCCGCGAGGGTGCTGGGGCGCCTCGGCTCCGGTGCTGCAGCCGCGGTGCCCGCGCTCACGCGAGTGCTAGACGACGTCGACCCGCTCGCGCGGGCGAACGCCGCTCGCGCGATCGGTCTCATCGGAAGCGACGACACGGCCACCCTGGAGGAGTTGCGGGCGAGGTGCTCGGACCCCGTCGACTACGTCGGGGCCGCGGCAGCGGCCGCGCTCGAACGGTGCGGCACCGGCTGCGCCCGAGAAGCCGCGTGCAGGCAGGCCAGGATCCATGGCTGGCGGAAGCTCCGCCGGTCGACGAGCTTATGGCTCGGCTCGACGGCGACGATGCCTTCCGCCGCGCCGAGGCCTCGTGGCTCCTCGCGAAGCGGGGAAGCCGGAGCGCTGCCGTCACGGACGCGCTGGCGCGCCGCGCGGTCGTCGACCCCGATTCGGACTCGCGATGGGCGGCGCTCTACGCGCTGGAGAGGATCGGGGCGCCTTCACGTGACCTCACCGAGACCGTTGCCGGCATCCTCGACGGCGACGTCGACCCGGACGTCCGGCAGGGCGCCGCCGCGGCGCTCGCACTCCACTGGCCGGAAGCGCCCGATGCGGCCTTCGGCGCGCTGGCGAGCGCCCTGACGGACGAGGATCCGATGGTGAGAGACGAAGCGGCCGACGCGCTCGCGATGATCGGGCCTCCGGCGCAGGTCACGCGACCTGCACTTCAGGCTGCGCTGGACGATCCGCACGCAGGCGTGCGAGCCCGGGCGGCCGAGGCTCTGGCTTCGGTCGGCGCCGGCTAGTCGCGCCGCTTCAGAGCTCGCCCAGCAGGACGGCCAGGGCGCCCTGCGCCTTCTGGCGCACCATCCGGTGAGGATCACTCAGCCTCGCGCGGATCGCCGGGATCGCGGACCGCGCCGGAGCGCCCAGCCGGGCGAGGGCGGAAAGGGCCTCCTCGCGCAGGAGCGAAGCTCCGGCGTTGTCGAGCGCCTCCGAGAGCGCGCTCACTACCTCGGCCGAAGCAAGGCCGATTCGCCCGAGGGCGTGAGCGGCCTGCGCACGAATGTCCGGGTCCGGATCCTCGCGCATGGCGGCGACGACCTCGCCGGCATGATCGGCTGCCGGAGGACCGATCCGGCCGACACACCAGGCCGCGCCCCAGCGCGCGTCGGGGTCGCGGTCGTGACGAAGCTGGCCCACGACGATCGATCGGCCGGGAGCCGCGTCGGCGCCCAGCTTCCCCACCGGCCAGGTCGACTCCGCACGCACGCGAGGGTCGTCGCTGCGCAGCCGCTCGAGCAGCCGATCGAGCTCCTCCGCCTCCACCGGCGTCCGCTCCGAAACAGCCTCGGCCCTCACCGCCGCATCGTCCGCGTTCATCCGCCGGAGCGCCCGGCGCGCCGCCTCCCGCACCGGTCGAACCGGATCCGACCCTCCCAGCGCTTCGAGAGCCGCCTTCGACCCGGCCGCAGCGGGGCCGATGCGCCCCAGCGCTCCGGCCGCCTCCTCGCGAACGAGCGAGTCGGAGTCGCCGAGCGCTTCCGTCAATGCGGGAACGACGCCGTCGACGATGCCCGTCGCCCCGAGCGCGAACGCAGACTCCGAGCGCAGGTCGGGGTCGGGCTCGTCGTGGAGAACCTCCAGCATCGTCGGCACTGCGGCCGCGGCAGCCGGGCCCATGCGCTCGAGCGCCCAGAGCGACGCCCAGCGCGGATCGATGATCGTCTCACGTTCGGCCGCGAGCGCGGCGAGCCGAGGAACCGCCGCCGCCCCGTCCGGACCGAGCTTGAGGAGCTCCCAGGCGGCCAGCGCTCGGGCGAACCAGTGGTTGCCGTCGTCCAGGAGCTCGATCAGGAGGGGCACGTCACGCTGGGCCACGACCCCGAGCCGGCCCGCCTCGTCGATCAGCGCGTAGCGCTCGGCGTGATCCGTCGCGAGAATCGAGCCTCGCAGTAGCTCGTGCACCCGTTCGCCAGTTCTCTCGTCGCCCATCGGAGAAATGCATGATACTGCAGATGATGGATGATCGGTCGTGATCGCGAACGCTGTATCCGCGTCGCAGGCGGCGCTCATGCATGCCGATCCTGCGCGCCGGCGCATCGCGGCCGAAACGTTGGGGGAGCTCGGAACGTTCGCGACGCCGGCACGCACGACGATCGTGGAACGGTCGATCGCAGATCCGGAGCCGCCGGTGCGCTACGCGTTGCTCGCCGCGCTCGAGCGCATCGGCTGGGAGCCCGACCAGTACGTCGAGCAGTTTGCGTCACTGCTCGACGATCCCGACCAGATCGTGCAGGCACGCGCGGCCTGGGCGCTCGGACGCGTTGGGCCTGCCGCAGGCTCGGCCGTGCCGGATCTCGTCAGGATCGCGATGGACACGAGTCGGCTCGTCGATCCGCGCTGGTCGGCCGTCGTGGCGCTGGGACGGCTCGGACCGGTCAGCGACCCGGCAGTCCCGTCGTTGATCGCCCTGCTCGGCGATGCCGACGCGGACATGCGCGAGGCGAGCGCGCGCGCCATCGGCGAGATCAGCGCCGAGTCGGACGCGATCTCCGCCCTCGAGGCAGCCCTCACCGATCCCGACCAGCTCGTCCGCGATGGGGCGGCGCTCGGCCTCGGCACGATCGGGCCGCCCGCTGCGCGCGCGGTGCCGTCGCTCGAGGAGCTTCTGGGCGACGATTGGCCGGCTGTCCGGGCGGCAGCCTGCGAGGCACTCGTCCGGATCACGGGCAACCTGCCCCCCGCCGTCGCCCATCCCGGAACCAGGGCAGAGCTCGTCGTCGCAGACCAGTTGCCCGCGCGCCTCGAGGGCCTCTCGAGTAGCAGCGAGCGCACCCGCGGGATCAGCACCTTCGAGATCGGCAAGCTCGGCCCCGGTGCAGCCGAGGCGGTCCCGTTGCTCGCCGACCTCCTCGCCGCCGATCACAATCTCGACGTGCGCTGGTCGGCAGCCTGGGCCTTCGGGAAGATGGGCGAGGGCGCCGCCGCGGCTGTTCCGGCACTTGCGCGAGCCGTCGGCGTCGACCCCGATCCGGATGTCCGCGCGCAGGCCGCCTGGGCCATCGGACGCATCGCCGGCGAGCGGATCGACGCGGCCGAGCTCGCCGTCGAGATTCTCCGGCGCGCACTGGCCGATCCCGACTCGCTCGTGCGAGAGGAGGCCGCAGGAGCACTTGGGCACCTGGGCCCGCAGGCAGTTGCGTCGGTTCCCGACCTGGCACGCTGCACCGACGACGCACACGCACTCGTGCGGCGGCGGGCGCTCGATGCGATCCGCTCCATCGAGCTGGACTCTCAGGCCGATTAGCCGGGCGGATGTACGAGGTGGCAGGCGACCGCCCTGCCGTTCTCGGTCTCACGCAACTCGGGACGAATCGTCGCACACACCGGGATCGCGACAGGACAGCGTGGGTGAAACCTGCATCCCGACGGAGGGTCGATCGGGCTCGGCACGTCTCCGCGAAGAACGATCCGCTCGCGCGTCCGCTCCGCCGCCGGATCCGGAATCGGGACTGCAGAAAGGAGTGACCGGGTGTAGGGGTGCAGCGGCTGCTCGAGGATCGAATCGCCCGAGCCGAGCTCGACGATCGTGCCGAGGTACATGACCGCCACCCGCGTGGCCGCGTGTCGCACGACGGCGAGGTCGTGAGCGATGAGGAGCAGCGTCAGGCCGAGCGACGTCCTGGAGGTCCCGAGGAGATTGATGATCGTCGCCTGGATCGAGACGTCGAGCGCCGAAACAGGCTCGTCGGCCACGACGAACTCCGGTGAGAGCGCGAGCGCGCGGGCGATCCCGATGCGCTGACGCTGCCCGCCGGAGAACGCGTGCGGGAATCTGCGCGCGGCGCCGGGCGGGAGCCCGACGAGATCGAGCAGCCTCGCGACCTCCGCCCGTCGCTCGTGCACCTCGAACCCCGTGGCGCGCAGCGGCTCGCCGACGAGATCCTCGACCCGCATGCGCGGGTCGAGCGACGCGAAGGGGTCCTGGAAGATCATCTGAGCCCGCCGCCGGAAGCCGCGGAGCGCCGCTCCGTGCAGCGATCCGATATCCGCGCCGTCGAACAGGATCCGGCCCTCGCCGGGTCGTAGAGCCGCAGCAGCGTCCGCCCGAGCGTCGTCTTTCCGCAGCCTGACTCTCCGACGAGCGCCACGCGTCTCGCCACGGTCGATCGTCGAAGCTCACGCCGTCGACGGCGCGCAGCCGCTGCTTGCTGCCGCGCCAGCCACGGGCCGAGACGCGGAACTCGACCGAGACCGCCGCCGCGTCGACGAGATGAACAGCCTCGCGTCCGTTGCTGCCGTTCACGCTCATGCTGCCGGCTCGCGGACACTGGCCCAGCAGGCGACGGCCGAGCCCGCCTCGCCTGCCGGAAGCAGCTCCGGATCCTCGGACGCGCAGCGGTCGAGGGCGATCGGGCAACGCGGCCGAAAAGCGCAGCCTCGCCCAGCTCCGAGAGGGCGGGCGGCACGCCCGGGATCGAGGCGAGGCGTCGCTCGCGCGCGGCGTCGAGCCGCGGCACGCTGCGGAGGAGCCCGAGCGTATACGGGTGCTGCGCGGACTCGGCGAACAGCGTCGTCGGTCGAGCCCCGCTCGACGATCCGCCCCGCGTACATGACGCAGATCTGGTCGGCCAGGCCCGCGACGACGCCGAGGTCGTGCGTGATCAGGAGCAGCGCCATCCCGCGATCCTCCCGCTCGCGCTGCAGAAGCTCGAGCAGCTGGGCCTGGATCGTCACGTCGAGCGCGGTCGTCGGCTCGTCCGCGATCAGCAGCTCGGGGTTCGGCGCGAGCGCGACCGCGACCGCGACGCGCTGGCGCAGACCGCCCGAGAGCTGGTGCGGGTACTGGCGGAGGCGACGCTCGGGCTCCGGCACGCCGACCTCCTCGAGCAGCTCGACGCGCGCGCCGCCGCGCCTGTCGCCGCGACATGCCGAGGTGGACCTCGAGACCCTCGGTGATCTGGCGGCCGATAGTGAGCAGCGGGTTCAGGCTCGTCATCGAGTCCTGGAAGACCATCGCGATCCGCCGGCCGCGCACCTGCTCGAGCCGTCGATCCGACAGCGCGAGACGAGGTCCTCGCCTCGTAGGTCGACCGAGCCGCCGGTGACGCGCGCCGTTCTGGCGGCAGGAGGCGCATGATCGAGAGCGCGGTGACGCTCTTGCCGCAGCCCGACTCGCCGACGAGCCCGAGCGTCTCGCCGTCCCGAAGCTCGAACGAGACTCCACGCACGGCCGGGAAGACTTCGCCGCCGACCACGAACGCCGTCTCGAGATCCGAGACGCGAAGGAGCGGCGCGTCGTCCATTCTCCTCAGCGAACGCCGAGGCTGGGAAGGCGTCCGCGCCGCTCCAGCGTCGGGTCGAGGACATCGCGAAGGCCGTCGCCGAGCAACGAGAATCCGACCATCGCCAGCACGATAGCCCCGCCGGGAAAGGCAACCAGCCAGGGCGAGGTGAACAACGCTGCCTGCCCGTCGCTGACCATGTTGCCCCAAGAGGCTTGCGGCGGCTGGATCCCAATGCCGACGTACGAGAGTGCCGCCTCGAAGAGGATCGCGGTCGCGACGCCGAGCGTGATGTAGACGACGACGCTCGGGAGGATGTGAGGAACGATGTGGCGCAGGATGATCGAGCCCGAGCGTACTCCTGCAACCTGAGCGGCGAGCACGAACTCGCGCTCGCGCAGGCTCACGACCTGGCCGAACACGATCCTCGCCAGACTCGCGCCGAACGCGACGCCGAAGATGATCAGCATCGTCGCGAGGCTCGGCTGGGTGACAGCAAGCAGCGCCACCGCGAGCAGAAGCACCGGGAACGACAGGATGACGTCGACGACGCGCATGAACAGTGACTGGAGGAGGCCCCGCGACATGCCCGCAACGCTGCCGACGATGATCCCGAGCACCGCCGCGACGAGCACGCCGCCGACGCCGACGAGGAGTGACACCCGGGCTCCGTAGAGAACCCGCGAGAAGACGTCTCTGCCGAACCCGTCCGTTCCGAAGAGGAACGTCGAGCTCGGCGGAAGCGGCTCTCCCTCGAGCGAGATCCCCTCTCGGTGCTGGAAGTCCTGCTCGTACGGCGCGATCAGAGGCGCGAAGATCGCGCACAGGCACAGTCCGATGACGATCACGAGGCCGAGGACGGCCGTCCAGTCGTGCATGAGCTCGCGTAGCGCGAGCCTCCAGAACCCCCGCTCGACCGGCGCCCGCTTGGCCTTCGCTGCAGCCGGTGTAGCCGTGGTCATCCGGCGCGCTCCCGATCTCCGGCTTGCACGTTCGTCACCGGCTTTATGCTCGGTTGAGAAAATGCATTATCCACAGTAGAATGCCAACCGCAGATATACCATGCATGCGCATCCACAGGGAGGTACATCCGTGGCGACCGCCGATGACAAGAAGTGTGACCCGGCTCTCACCCGCCGCACCTTAGTGGTGCGCGCGTTTCAGGCCGGGGGCCTCGCAGCGCTCGGAGGAGGCTTCCTCGCCGCCTGTGGCGGCGGCTCGTCGGCACCGGCGACCTCGGCCGCAGAGACTGCCGCCACGACGGCCGCCGGGACAGGCGCAGCCACGACGGTCGCAACAGGCACACCGGTGCGGGGCGGCACTCTCAAGTATGCGGCTGTCGCAGGCCTGCGAGGGTTCGACCCTCAGAAGTTCTGGGACGGGTTCATTTGGACCGGCGCGGTCGCAGTAGCCGAGCCGCTTCTTTTCCTGCCGCCGCAGGGGGGGCCGCTCGCCGACGGTCTGGCCTCCCTACCCGAGGCGAATCCCGACGGAACACTGCTTACGTTCTCGCTCAAGCCGGGCGTGATGTTCCACCACGGACGCGAGATGACCGCGGACGACGTGAAGTTCTCCCTCGACCGGCTCCTCTCGCCGGCGTTCGCTTGCGAAGGGGCTTCGCTCTACACCGGCTTGCCCATCGTCGGCCTCGCCGACCTGCTGAACGAGAAGGCGAAGGAGGTCTCCGGGATCAAGGCCGTCGACGACGCGACCTTCACGATCGAGCTCGAGCAGCCCGAGAGCGCGCTTCCGTATCTGCTCGCCATGCCGTTCGCCTCGGTTGTTCCACGGGACGTCGTCGAGGACATCGGCGACGAGAAGTTCAATCTCGCGCCCGTCGGCACCGGTCCGTACACGATGTCTGATGTCGATCTCGAGAAGGGCCTCGTCCTCGAGCGGTTCGCTGACTACTGGGACTCGGAGCGGCCGTACATCGACCGGGTCGAGTGGACGATCGGCACCGATACCGAACTCGCCGTGCTCCAGCTGCAGGACGGCGAAATCGACATGATCATGGATCGGATACCCGAACAGCATCGCTGTCCAGTTGCGGGATGACCCGGGGACAGAGGGCAAGCTGCTGATCGGCCCGGTGAACCTCCTCTACTACCACACGCTCAACGTCCAGTCCGAGCCGATGAAGGACGAGCGCGTGCGCACGGCGATCGCGATGGCGCTCGATCGCGAGCGGCTCGCGCGCACCCTCAAGGGACTGGCGGAAGTCGTCAACGGAGGGCTGTTCAGCTCGCTCACGCCTTACTACCAGGAAGGGATCCAGATCCCGTTCGATCCGGAGGGCGCGAAACAGCTGATCACGGAAGCCGGCGCGGAGGGTCTCGAGTTCGAGATCCTCGCTCAGGAGCAGAGCCCCTTCAACGAGATGGCGCAGACGGCGCAGGCCGACCTGAAGGCGATCGGGCTCAACGCCAAGACGAAGCTCGCGACGGTCGAGGTGTTCATCGAGGACGCCTACAACGGCAACCCGCCGCCCATGGTCACGTACCTCTGGGATCTTCCGTACCCGCATGGGTCGTACTTCTTCGACGGCGCGTTCACTGCCGCAGCGATCGATGCGAAATGCTGCAACCTCTCGATGTGGAGCGACCCAGGGTTCGAGTCGCTGGTCAAAGACGCGCACCAGTCGCAGGATGAGAACCAGATCGTCGAGTACTACAAGGAGATGGACCGCCAGGTCGTCGCCGAGGCCGTTGCAGCGGTGCCGATGATCCAGGACGTGCGTGTCGACTTCACCTCCAACCGCGTCAACGGCGTCTTTGCTCCGACGACCTTGACCACGGTGTCGTTCTTCAAGGACTACTGGCTCGAGGAGGCGTGACCCAGAAGGCTCGATGGTCGGCTATGTCCTGAGGAGGCTCGGCTGGACGATCGTCGTCTTGTGGGCGATCGCCACGCTGACCTTCGGGGCGATCTTCCTCTCCCCCGTCGATCCGGCTCACGTCTACGCGGGATCGCGCGCTACCGAGCAGGTAGTGGAGCAGGTGCGCGCAGACCTCGGGCTCGACGACTCCATCGTGGTGCAGTACGGGCGTTACATGGGCCGTCTCGTCCAGGGCGATCTCGGGACGTCGTTCTTCACCGGCAAGCCGGTGCTGACCAGTACCCTGGAGCGGCTCCCGAGCACCATTCTCCTGGCGACCGCGGGCGCGTTGGTCATGCTCGCGATCGGGATCCCCCTCGGGCTCCTGGCCGCCCTTCACCCGCGTTCGGCGCTCGACCGAAGCATCCTCGGCTTCTCGCTCGTGGGCGCAGTGATCCCGACCTTCGTGCTCGGGCTGCTGCTCCTCTACTTCCTCGCCTTCAAGCTGGACGCGTTCCCGCTCGGCGGCTCGGGCTCGTTCATGCACCTCGTCCTCCCGGCCCTGACACTCGGTCTCGCGGGCGCGGCCTGGTACGCGCGCATGCTTCGCTCGACCGTCCTGAACATCACGTCCGAGGACTACGTGCGCAACGCTCGGGCGAAGGGGATGCCGAACCGGATCGTCGTCGGTCGCCACGTCATGCGCAACGCGGTCGGCCCGATCATCACAATGGTCGCGCTCGACCTCGGGGTCTTCTTCGGCGGGGTGCTCGTCATCGAGAAGGTGTTCGGCTGGCCCGGGCTCGGTGAGCTCGCCTGGCGGGCGGTCGGCAACAACGACATTCCGGTGATCATGGGAACCGTCCTGATCGCCGCCTGCTTCATCGTTTTGCTCAACCTGGTCGCCGACCTGCTGAACGCCGCGGTCGACCCCCGCGTCGCCTACGCGTAGGCTGGGGACGTGCACGGGCAGGTCGGGCCGGGGCGCGAGGCGCTCGTCGCAACATACCGGGAGTTCCTGGACGGCCAGGTCGCCCTGGTAACCGGCGCGAGCCGCGGGATTGGACAGGCTGTTGCCACCTCACTCGCGGAGCTCGGCGCTGACGTCGCGCTCGTCCAGCGCGGGGATGCCGGCGAGACCGTCGCCGCGATCGAGGCGATCGGACGGCGCGCCCTCGTCGTCAACGCGGATCTGGCGCGTCCGGGTGACGCGGAGCGTGCCGTGAAGGACGCGGCTGCCGCGCTCGGCCGGCTCGACGTCGCCGTCTGCAATGCCGCGCTGAACGTGCGCGGCCCTGCGCTCGATGTCTCGCTCGACGACTTCCAGCGCGTGCTCGATGTCACGGTTCTCTCGGCCTTCGTCACGTCGCGCGCTGCGGCGGCGATCTTCCGAGAGCAGGGTCCTGGTGGTCGGGTCGTGCATCTCGCGTCGGCGTACTCCTTCTTCGGCGGTATCAACGTCATCCCGTACGCCACCTCGAAAGGCGCCGTCGCCCAGCTGATGCGCTCCGAGGCCGTCGAGTGGGCGCAGTACGGAATTCGGGTGAACGCCGTCGCACCGGGCTGGGTCGAAACCGAGTTCACACGGGCTCTTCGCGAGGACGAGGCGCGCTTCCGTGATATCACGGGAAGGATCACACTCGGCCGCTGGGCCGCTCCGCAGGAGATCGCGGACAGCGTGGCATTCCTCGTCTCACCGGCGGCGGGCTACCTGCAGGGGCACATCCTGGTTGCGGACGGCGGATACCTCGTCCGCTGACGGCGCGCGCTCGGCTAGCCGGTGCCCGTCGGGACGACCTGGAAGAGCGCCACGAGCGGCGAGGCGCCGGCATTGAGGAGGCGATATGGCGTGAGAGGCGGCAGATAAACGCCGTCCTTCGGCTCCGCCTCGAGCCACGTGGAGCCCGCCGGGAGCTCCACCCCGAGCGCGCCGCTCACGACGTAGAGCGTCATCGCTCCCTCGTGGGTGCGCACGTCACTCCGCCGGCCCGGGAGAAGATGGATCTCGCCGACCGTGAGGAACGGCGTCGAGACGACATGCCCGATGAGGATCGGGGCGTCGCCCTCGAGCCGCCACAGGACGTCGTGCTCGCGGAGGTGTTGGACGGTCGCCCGGCCGGCAGCCTCCTGGCGCGCCTCGGGCCAGCGCCCGACGAGCGCGGGATCTTGCAGGCGCTGGGTCTCGGGCCACGGCTTCGGAACAACCCGTGCCGCCCGGCTCTTCGCCGGAGCGGTGAACTCCAAGGCCACGGCCGGCTCCGCCCCGTAGTTCCAGGCCTGGAGCCAGACGTCACCCTTGAAGAGCAACGACTCCCCTGCCCCGACCCGCTGCACCTCTCCCGTCTCCGCGTTCGCGGTCACGACAGTCCCCTCGAGCACGCGCCAGACGATGTCCCGCTCGTAGACGTCGAAGCCCTCGCCCTCCTGGCGAAACCAGCCGCCGATGGGGATGCCGAACACGATCTGGCAGACCTCGTCCGTGTCGGCGTAGACCCAGTCGACCGTCTGGCCGCTCTCCGGGCTCGTGCCCCAGACTCCTCGTGGCACGTCGGAGTAGCGCAGGAGCGAGGGGCCGTCGAACGCCACGAGATCAGTAGGGAGTCGGGATGAACACGCGCGAGCCGGTGCAGTTGAGGAGGAACTGCTCCGGGAAGGCGCGGGCGATCTCCATCATCGCGCGCATCCCGGTGCAGTGCATCGGACACAGCAGCTCGACGCCGATCTCCTGCAGAGGCGTCGATCGTCTTCGTCGTCTTCTCCTCCGGAATCCCGGGGAACCCGAGGTGGAAGCCGCCGAACACCCCGACCACGCGCTCACGGTCGGTGATCTTCATCGCGTGCCGGATCGTGTTGACGACGCCGGCGTGGCTGCACCCGCAGAGTACGACGATCCGTCCTTGTCGACCTCGATCACGAGCGCCTGGTCGTCCGGCACGGTGTCCGGCTGCATCTCGCCGTCGACCAGCTGGATGAGCGCGTTCGGAGTCGTGATGCTGCTCGGCGGCATCTCGAAGTCGACGAGACGCGGAATCTCCCCGGTGGCGATCATCCCGGGTCCGACCTCGAGCGGCCCCTTGTGCAGGACGACACGCCCTCCCGAGCCGTCGATCGCGGCGATCGTGAGGTCCTGGTTGTAGTAGGGGGCGACCTGTCCGGAGGCGAGCCTGAGGTACCGGGGCAGGAAGGCGTCGTCGTGGATCGACACCGGTACGGCCGCCTCCCGGCTGTCGAGGAAGCCCATCAGCCCGCCGTAGTGATCGGGATGGCCGTGGCTGATGACGCAGTGATCGACGGCGGCAAGGTCGACGGCGAGCGCGCCCGCGTTGTGCTGGAGCACCGGCCCCGTCATGCCGGTGTCGAACAGCGCGCGATAGGTGTACCGGCCCCACTCGACCTCGACGTGGAAGGCGACGCCGTTCTCGCCGACCGGACAGGGGCACTTCGGGTCGAAGTGGTGGGCCAGGCCGGCCCGGGTGACCGACGGCCCGTCCGGCAGAAGCATGTCGACGTAGTTCTCGGTCAGGGTCGTGAGTACGACGCGGTCGACTCCCTGTCCCATCAGCCCTCCCTGTCCGCGGTCAGTCGACCGCGAGATCGTATGGATCGTCCGCTTCCTCGCCGGTGAGGTGGGCAACCAGGCTGAGGTAGCTATGCCTGATGTGCTCCTCGAAGACGGTCTTCACGTGGACGACATCGCCGCCGCGAACCGCTTCGACCATCTCGTTGTGCTCACCGATCGAATGGTCGAGCCGGCCCGGGATCACCTGAAGGATGTCCCATGGGAACGCGAGCCAGAGGCCGTCGATCATCCGGGCGAGCGCGGGGATGCCGCAGAGGTCGTAGAAGAGGAAGTGGAACTCGCGATTTGCCGCGCGGGCCTCGGCATAGTCCTTCTTCTTCTTGGCCTTGCCCATCGCCTCGATCAGCTCGTCGGCCCGATCGAGGTCGCGCCGCGAGACGCGCAGCGACGCCCGCTGTGCCGCGTACGGCTCGAGCAGCCGGCGGGCGACGTAGACGCCCTTCACCTCGTCGAGGTTCGCCTCGGCGACGCGGACGCCGCGGTGCGGCTCGCTGACCAGAAGGCCCTGCGCCTCGAGCTGGCGCATCGCCTCGCGAACGGGCGTGATGCTCGTGTCGAAGCGCGCGGCGAGCTCGTCCTGCTGGATGCGCGTGCCGCGCGGAAGCTCGCCCGAGCCGATCAGCAGCTTCAGCTCGTCGGCGATCAGGTCCTTCTTCGTCTTGCGGTTCCTCGGTCATCCGTCCGTCCCCCTAGCTCGCCTCGCCCGTCAGCGAAGCCATGCCGAGACCAAGCTCCGAGAGAATCGCCTCGGTGTCCTCGCCGAGCGCCGGCGGGCGCTGCTCGACCGTTCAGGCCTGCTCGCGCCGAGCCGTTCGGCCAGCCCGACGAGCGTGATCACCGCCGCGCCGGTCGCGGTGTCCGCCGCGTCGAAGAGACGGCGCTCGGCGGCGACCGGATGCTCGCTGACGTCCTCTCATGTCGTTCAGCGAAGCGTAGGCGAGGCCCAGGTCGTCAAGACATCGCAACGGCGTCGGCGGCATCGAGCCGCGCCACGGCGTCCCCGACCAGCGAGTCGACCTCTTCCCGGTGCGCGAGTCGCGCGACGTTCGTCGCGAAGCGCGGGTCGTCGGCGAGATCGGGCCGTTGCCGAGCACGCCTCGGCGAAACCGGCGCCACTCGGCATCGTGCTCGACCGCGAACAAGCACCTGCGTCCCGTCGGCGCAGCGGAAGACGCCGTACGGGCAGATCGCATGGTGACGGTGCGGAAGCCGCGGATAGAGGACACCGGCGTTCACGTAGCTGAGCAGCATCGGGCCGGCGAACTCGAGCACGGCATCGAACATCGCGACGTCGAGGTAAGCAGCCTCGACCTGGACTGCGCCTTGCCCAGCAGCCCGGCCAGAACGAGCGCGGCCGCGTAGATCCGGTGCCGACGTCGACGATCGAGACCCCGATGCGACTCGGCTGCTCCGGCGAGCCGGTCAGGCTCATCACCCCCGCCTCGGCCTGAACCAGCATGTCGTATGCCTTGCGGTCGCGAAACGCTCCGGTTCGCCCGTACCCGGAGATCTGGCAAACGACGAGCTCGGGGAAGCGCTCGGCGAAGAGCTTCGGGTGTGAGCCCCAGCCGCTCGGTGGCCCCGGGGCTCAGGTTGCTCACGAATACGTCCGCCCGGTCGAGCAAGCGCGTCGAACGCCGTCCGGCCGCCCTTCCTGCTTGAGGTCGAGCACGATGCTCCGCTTGCGGCGATTCAGCCACCAGAATTGCGCTCCCTCCCCGGCCACGTTTGTCGTCCCAATGGCGGGCGAAGTCGCCGTAGGGCGGCGCGCTCGATCTTGACCACCTCCGCTCCGAAGATCACCGAGGATCCGCGTGCAGAGAGGCCCGGCGACGGAATGCTCGAGGCCGACGACCCGGAGACCCGCGAGGAACCCACGGGGATCTGCATTGACATCAACGCTCATAGGCCCGCGACCTTCGGCTCAGGGCAGGTGGCTTCGATAAATGCATGATTCTCCTTTATGATGCATCATAATGCCCCACCGGCACCGGGGACGCAAGAATACCTCTGGGATGCCTCGGCACCCTGAACGCCGTAGTCGCCCCCGGCCGGCGCTGCACGAGGATGCGACGTGACCCTCGTGCTCGAGAACGAGGCCTGCCGTGCGGAGATCCTGCCGTCGATCGGCGCCCGCGTGCAGCAGGTCACGGATCGGCGAGCCGGACGAGATCTGCTCTTCGCGGTTTCGGCCGCAGATCCGGTGTCCGACGACTTCCTGACCGCGACTACCGGCGGCTGGGATCTCATGTTCCCGAACGACGACCCGTGGCGGGGCCACCCGGATCATGGCCGGGCCTGGAACGTTCCGTACACCGTTCGCGCGTCCGTGCAGGGGTCAGCGGAGCTGACACTCGACCTCCCCCTGCCACCTGTCACGATCACGCGGGCGTATGAGCTGCTCGCGCCGCCCCGCTGCGGTCTGCGAGAGGAGATCCGGATCGAGGCGGCCGGCGACACGGGCCCGTTCCTCGTCGCCCCGCACCCGATGCTCGCGGTCGAGGAGGGCTGGCGCGTTCGCCTGCCCGAGGGGGCCCATGACATCGCCGCCGACGCTGTCCTGCCCGGTCGCTTCGAGGCGGGCCAGGCACTGAGCGACGCCGAGTGGACGCGCGCTGCGACCGTTCCGCCCGGCGCCGAGGAGCTCGTCGAGGTCCTCTACGTCGCCGGCGTCACGTCCGGCGGCGTCGCTGATCCTGTCACCGGACACGAGGTGGAGGTGCGCTGGGGCGCTACGCTGCCGAATCTCTGGATCTGTACGGTGGCCGGACATCTCGGGCCTGTCGTGTGCCTCCTGCTCGAGCCGTGCACGGCTCGGCCGTACCGGCTGGATGAGTCGATCGCCGCGGAGCGAGCCGTCTCGCTCAGCGAAGGCGAGGCGTGGACGGGTTGGATCGAACTCGAATCTGTCTCCCCGCAGCTGATAGAACGCGAGCAGCTGACCTGATAGGAGTCGGAGAGAGGATGAACGAGCGATCGAGTCAGAAACCCTTCGCGGTCGTGACCGGTGCTGCCTCGGGTATCGGCCTGGCCACCGTCGAGCTCCTTCTCGAGCGCGGATACGACGTGCTCGGTGTGGACCTCGACGATGCGCCGGCGGCGCTCGGTGGGGGCGGCGCCGTGTCGTGGGTCGCGGGCGACGTCGCCGCCGCGGCGACCTGGCAGCGGGTCGCCACGTCGGCGTCAGTCGGCGAGCGCGACGCAGCCGACGCTTTCATCGCCTGCGCCGGCACCCTCGTATCCGCTCCGCTGCTCGACCTCTCCGTCGAAGACTGGCAGCGGGTCTTCGACGTCAACCTGTTCGGCACGCTGCGCGGGATCCACACCCTCGTCCCGGCAATGCGTCGGCGCGGCCGGGGCGCGGTCGCCGTCGTCTGCAGCGTCAACTCCATCGTGGTCGAGGACACCCTGAGCCCCTACTGCTCGTCGAAGGCGGCGCTGCTCCAGCTGGTTCGCTCGGCCGCGCTCGAGTACGCGGCGGACGGCCTCCGGATCAATGCGCTTCTCCCGGGCGTGGTCGATACCCCGCTTCTGCGCAGCTTCGTCGACGTGCTCGACGATCCCGCTGCCGCCGTCCACTCGCTCGAGCAGCGCACGCCCACTGGTCGGCTGATCACGTCGCGGGAGATCGCAGAGCTGCTGTGCTTCCTCGTCAGCGACGCCGCAACGGCGATGTCCGGGTCCGCAGTCCTCGCCGACGGCGGCATCACCGCCTCGTACAACTTCAACGTCGCGACACGGTCGGGGGCCGCCACGGCTCCAGCCCGGTAGCGGCACCTCGACGCTCAGACTGCGTAGCGCCGCAGGATCGACTCGTCGACGACGACC
The DNA here is from genome assembly GCA_963797645.1 of uncultured Thermoleophilia bacterium. Classification (GTDB taxonomy): domain Bacteria; phylum Actinomycetota; class Thermoleophilia; order Gaiellales; family Gaiellaceae; genus CAWCQC01. Next base: position 72,856 of record CAWCQC010000020.1, read on the forward strand.
CCGAGCCCGGGCGTGTCGGGCACCCGGACCCATCCGTCCACCTGCTCGATGGGCACGTCGACGAGCTCGGTCTGAAGCGGCGACGGATCGGGCTTCAGCTCGAGGAGGACGCCGTTCTCCGACGCCGCGAGCACCTGGAGCGATGCAGCCGTGTTGATCGCGCTCGTCCACGAGTGTGGCACGAAGCGGACGCCGTGGCTCGATGCGTGCTCCACGATCAGGCGCATCCCCGTGATGCCCTCCGACCGCCCAGGGTCGACGAGCACGACGTCGACGCCCTCCGACTCGACGAGACGGCGGTAGCCGGAAGGCGTCCATTCGCGTTCGCCCGTCGCGATCGCCATCGGTGCGGCTGCTCGGAGCCGGCGCAGCCCCTCATAGTCCTCGTGATGCAGCGCATCCTCGAGCCACATGAGCTCGTACTCGCCGAATCGCCGGGCCATCTCGACCGCGTGAGGAACCGACCAGCCGGCGCGTCCGGAAACGTCCACTGCCACGCCGGTCGACGGGCCGACCGCCTCCCGGACTCGTCGAACGATCTCGACGTCGCGGTCGGCATCGAGGCCGAACTCTGCCTCCGGGTGTCCCCAGCCGCCCTTGGTCGCGGTGAATCCTCGCGCGACGTAGTCCGCGGACTGCTCGGCGGGCCGGTCGAGATCCCGCGTGTCCCACATGACGGCGGCGCTGGCACGGAATCGGTCGTGGAGCTGTCCGCCGAGAAGTTGATGAATCGGTACGCCTGCTCGCCGCCCCGCGAGATCCCAGAGCGCGGTATCGACGCCGGAGAGGGCGAGAGACGCAATGCCGCCGTCGCCGTACCAGAAGCCTCGATCGCGCATCCGCTGCCAGTGCGAGCGGATCGGTGACGGGTCGACGCCGAGCAGCAGCGGAGCGTACCCGCCGTCGACGATCGCGCGCACGGCGACGGCTGCCTCGGCGGCGCCGCACACGCATTCCCCCCACCCCACCGCCCCGTCGCTGTCCTCGATCCGGACGATCGCGACCGAGCGCGGAAGATCGAACGCATGCGGCTCCGGGTAGACGAGCGGATGAACGTCGACGCGGGCGATCTCTGTCATTGCAATGCATTACGGCTTGCTTCATGCATCGAGTGCTCCTATCATGCCCGAACGCCCTACGAAGGAGGAAGGTTGTGAGCGAGACCGAGAACGCCTCGGCGGACGAGCTGGAAGACTTCGTCGCAATCGGCCCCGGAGCAGTCGCGGTTCCCCCGGGTGTCGTCATGGAGTACCCGACGCGGATACTCGCCTCCATCCCTCGCTGTGAAGGCGTCGCCCTCGGGCCGGACGGGAAGCTGTTCGCCGCGAACGAGGCCGGCGAGCTCTTCCGCATCGACCCAGATGACGGGTCGTTCGAGGTCGTCGCGAACCTCGGCGGCTGGGGCGTCGGGCTCTGCGTCGACGGGGATGGCTGCGTTCACGTTTGCATCATCGACAAGCACAAGATGGTTCGGGCCGATCCGGCGACCGGCAAGGTCGAGGACTACTGCACGAGCGTCGAGGGCGGCTCGCTCCCATCGCCGAACTATCCTGCCTTCGGAGCCGACGGAACGCTCTACGTCACGGATCTCGCGGCCCCGGCAAGGAGGAGCGCGAAGGACGCGTCGTCGCGATCCCGCCGGGCGGCGGCGACGCGTCCGTCGTGCCCGGCGAACAGCTCTTCTACGCGAACGGCATGGCGGTGCGCAAGGACGGGACCCTGTTCGTCGTCGATACGTTCGTGCAGCCCCGGATCGTGACGCTCGCCGACGGCCGGCTCGAGACCTACGTCGAGCTGCCGGGAACGGTTCCGGACGGCCTCGCCTTCGACGAGGACGGCGGCCTGATGATCTCGTGCTTCCAGCCGAACCGGTTGCTGCGCGTCGAGCCCGGCGGCGGCGAGGCCCGGATCATCATCGACGACTGGACGGGCCAGCTCCTGCTCAGCCCGACGAACATCGCCTTCTTCGGGCCCGACCGCAAGAGCCTCGCGTTCGCCTCCCTGCTCGGCTGGTGGCTGAGCGCGATCGACACGCCCTGGACGGGCCAGCCGCTCTTCTACCCGAACCTTTCCCGCTAGTCAGATGACCGGAACGAAAGGACGTCATGCGAATCAAGCTGATCCTCGCGTTCCCGCTGGATGCGGCGGGTGTCGAACGCCGCCGGGCGAAGATCCCCGCGGGCGTGTCTGGCAGACACGACCGAGGTCGACTGCGTGCCGATCATCGACGCCGGCAAGCTGCTGATGGACTCGTACTACAACTTCGCGCTCTACGAGCCGTTCATCATCCAGCAGGGCGTCCAGGCCGAGGAGGAGGGCTACGACGCGGTTGCCGTGGACACGGTCTCGGACGTCGGCGTCAACGCGCTCCGCTCGCGCCTGTCGATTCCCGTCATCGGGCCGGGCCAGGCGGCGTACGCCGTGGCGTCGATGCTCGGTCGCAGGTTCTCGATCCTCACGCGCTGGGATCGCTGGAGCATGGCTTCACGACGCGAGTCTCGACGCGTACGGGCTCCGCTCCCAGTGTGTCTCGATCCGGGCGCCGAAGCTGCCGGACGAGGTCGTCGAGGCGCTGCCCGGCAAGCACGCCGGCGAGGCGGCCGCCTTCATGGAGGGACATCCGGACTACTGGCCAGCGTTCCTCGGAGAGGCGCAAGCCGCGATCCGGGACGACGGCGCGGACGTGCTGATCCTCGCCTCGATGACGATGCAGGAGGCCGTCGAGTACGTCGCTCCGAAGATCGACGTCCCGCTGATCGATCCCGGGCCCCTGGCGCTGAAGATGCTCGAGCTCTGGGTCTCGCTCGGGCTGACGCACTCGAAGGCGGCCTGGCCCTCCCCGGAGGAGATCCAGGACGAGCGCTTCCTCGGACTGCTCGGAGCCTGACGGAGCGTGCGCTCGCGACGCGAGCGCACGCGCTGGTACGTGCCGGTTGACTCCCGTAAGATCGCCCCTCGACATGCGGACGCCGCGCTCGCTCGCTGAGACACTCCGGGACCGCGGGTCGCGCCCATGACTGCTGCGACAACCGACGAAGTTCAGCTCGCGGTCCGGCAGCGGCGCGAGCTGAGACTGGGCCCCGTGGCATTGACCCTGCCGGCCTTCCTCGCCCTGCTCGTGTTCTTCGTGGCGCCGATCGTCACGTTCTTCGTCTACAGCTTCCTGACGACCGGGCTGTTCGAGCGTCAGCGGACCGCTCACGCTCGACGCCTACGAAAAGGCCGTCAGCTCGGGAGTCAACGGCCAGCTCGCGCGTCAACTCGTTCGTCGTCGGGCTCTGCGCCGCTGCCGTCACGGTCGTGGTCGGTCTCCCGATCGCGTACTGGCTGCGCTACAGCGCCGGACGCTGGCAGGTGCCGGTCTTCTTCCTGATCACGGCAACCCTGTTCGCGAGCTACCTCGTTCGGATCTACGCATGGCGGACGATCCTCGGCGAGAACGGACTGCTGAACTCGGGCCTGCAGCGACTCGGCATCATCGACCAACCGCTCGGGTTCCTGCTCTACAGCCGCTTCGCGGTGACGGTGGCACTCGTGCACATCTTCTTGCCGTACGTGGTGCTCGTGCTGTTCGCGGGCTTCAGGCCGATCTCTCCCGGGTACCTCGAAGCGGCTCAGGATCTCGGCGCCGGCGCGTTCACCCGCTGGCGGAAGGTGATCCTGCCGCTGATCGCGGCGCCGCTCGCGACCTCGTTCCTGTTCGTGTTCATCCTCTCCGCGGCGGACTACGTGACGCCCCAGTTCCTCGGAGGCACGGATGGATCGATGCTCGGCGTGCGGATCCAGCAGGCGCTGATCGGGACAGGTGACTGGCCGCTCGGCGCGGCGCTGGCCTTCCTGATGCTCGCCGCGTTCATGACCTGCTACCTACTGACCGCGGTCGGGCTGCGAGTCTCGAAGCTCGACCGGATCAGGTTCGTGCAATGACGGAGACGCGCTATCGCAGCCCGGTCAGCGCGGTGATCACCGGCCTGGCGCTCGTCTTCCTCTTCGTGCCGTTGATCCTGATGGTGCTGTTCTCGTTCCACAAGACGGGTGGGCTCTCGTTCCCCTTCACCGGCTTCTCGCTTCGCTGGTATCGAGAGGTCGTCGCGTCCGAGGGCTTCCGGTCGGCGCTCAAGAACTCGGCGATCGTCGCCTCGTGCGTCGCCGGCATCACCCTCGTGCTCGGTACGGCCGCCGCCTACGGCCTCACGAAGATGCCCGGGAAGCTGCGCGTGCCGATGGCGTTTCTCTTCTTTCTCCCGATCACGCTCCCCGGCCTCTTCCTCGGAATCTCGATGCTCGTCTTCTTCGTGCGGATCGACGTGACGCTGTCGCTGACCACCGTGGTCATCGCCCACTTCGTCTACGTCATTCCGTACTACCTGCTGATCGCCGGAGCGGCCCTCGATCGCCTCGACCCGGCGCTCGAGGAGTCTGCCGCCGATCTCGGCGCGTCCCCGTGGGTCGTGTTCCGCCGTGTGACGCTCCCACAGGTGTGGCCGATCCTGATCGGGGCGACGGTGCTCGCCTTCGCACTGTCGTTCGACGAGTTCATCATCACGTTCTTCGTCATCGGCTCGAACTCGACGCTCCCGATGTACATCTTCTCGACGCTGCGGCGAACGGTCGATCCGTCCATCAACACGATCTCGACGCTGCTGCTCGCCGTGACGCTCCTGCTCTGGGTGATCGCCTTCTTCTTCACGACCAGAGCAGCACGCAGCCGGCGGCGCGCGATCGACGAGCTCCTGGTCGAAACCCGATGAGCACCAACGGCGACACCCGCCTCGTGATCGCCGAGGTCACCCACCGCTACGGGAAGGTGGCTGCGCTCGAGGACGTCTCGCTGGAAATCGAGGACGGCGAGCTCGTCACGCTGCTCGGCCCGTCCGGCTGTGGGAAGACGACCCTGCTTCGGATCATCGCCGGCTTCATCAAGCCGTCGTCCGGCCGGGTCCTCCTGCAGGGAAGAGACGTGACCCGCCTGCCGCCGCACAAGCGCCCGGTGAACATGGTCTTCCAGCGAGCGACCCTGTTCCCCCACCTCGACGTGTACGGCAACGTCGCGTTCGGCCTCCAGATCGCGCGCCTCGAAAAGGAGGAGATCGCCTCCAGGGTCTCGGAGGTGCTCTCGCTCGTCCGCCTCGACGGATACGAGCATCGCCGGGCACACGAGCTTTCGGGCGGGCAGCTGCAGCGGGTCGCGCTGGCCCGCGCCCTGGTCAACCGGCCGCGGGTGCTGCTCCTCGACGAGCCGCTCTCGGCGCTCGATCTCAAGATCCGCCTGGAGATGGAGGCTGAGCTCCGGCGCGTCCATCGGGAAACGGGTGCGACCTTCGTCTACGTCACCCACGACCAGCGCGAGGCCCTCGCTCTCTCCGACCGCATCGTCGTCTTCGACCAGGGGCACATCGAGCAGGTCGGCCCGCCGGGGGAGATCTACCGGTCGCCGGCGTCTCGCTTCGCCGCGCAGTTCGTGGGCGACGCCAACGTCATCCCGGTCGAGGTCGACTCGGCAGCCGACGGCACAGCGACCGTGAAGGTAGCCGGGCTCGACCTCAGCGTCCGTTGCGACGAGACGACGGCTCCGGGGCCGGCCTTGCTGGTCGTGCGCCCGGAGGTGGTCCGGCTCGCGGCCGCCGGCGGAGGAGGTCTCCAGGGCAAGGTGCGGGATGCCGCCTATCGTGGCGCGGGCTTCTCGTACCGCCTCGAGGTGCCGGGCCTCGACGAGCTGGTCAAGGCCGAGACCGCCGCCGAGGGGAGCGTTCCCTACGAGCTCGGATCCGAGGTCACGCTGACGCTGGGACCCGGCGTCGTGCGGGCTCCTGCAACGCACGGACTGACCGGGAAGGGAGGCCATGCTCGTCTACATCGAGTACATCAGCCGCCGGAGCGGCGTCGACCTGGCGGAGTTCCACTATGCGGCCGGCTTGCAGGGCACGTGGACCGAGGACCACGGCGAGGACGTCCTGCTCCTGAACATGGGCCGCACCTTCCGCACGGGCCCCGACCCGTGGTACTTGGCCGCCTGGTACACACCGGACGGAGGGCTCGAGCGGATCGGCGACTGGGAGCGCACGTTCGACGCACACGAGGCCGACGCGCTCGAGATCCCGTTCAAGCTGGGGGCGCAGATCGACAAGGCCGGCTGCTACGAGCCGCTTCTCGAGCCGGTTCTGCTGCGCAACGGCCTGTACTACGCGGAGTACTTCGACTTCTCCGCCGGCGCGACCCGCGACGATGTGCGTACGTACTTCGAGGAGCGGCGCTCCCGGCGCGAGGGCATCGAGCTCGGTCTCGTGTGCGACCGGATCGGCCACCTCGGCCCGGATCCGCGGGGCATCGCCGTCTGGAACGCCGGGGACTGGGACAACCTGGACGGCATCGTGCGCGATCTCGACGGCGTCGAGGAACCGGTGAGGCTGGTCACCGCCGGCCTCTACCGCGACCTCGGCAGAGAGACCCTGTAAATGCCCGGTCGCCTCGACGGCAAGGTCGCGCTGATCACCGGCGCCGGCGAGGGGATGGGTCGGGCCGCGGCACTCCTCTTCGCCCGGGAAGGCGCCCGAGTCGCCGTTCTCGATCTCGACGGCCGGCGGGCCGACGAGACCGTCGAGCTCGTCACCGCCGAGGGCGGCGCAGCGATCCCGCTCGTGGCGGACGTCTCGGCCGAAGAGGACACGCGCTCGGCGGTCGAGCGCGTGGTCGAAGCCTTCGGATCCCTCCACGTCCTCTACAACAACGCCGGCATCTGGACACCCGGCGACGGATCCGTCACCGAGCTCGATCTCGGCGCCTGGGAGCGGACGCTCGCTGTCAACCTGACCGGCGTGATGCTGATGTGCCGCGCCGGGATCCCGGCGATCGTCGGCTCGGGAGGCGGGAGCGTCATCAACACGTCGTCGCCCGTCGCGGTCCGCCCGGAGCCCGTCTACGACGCGTACGTGGCCTCGAAGGGCGGTGTGATCTCGCTCACCCGCTCGATCGCCCAGTACTACGCACGGGACGGCGTCCGCGCCAACGTCCTGATGCCGGGCGCCATCGAGACCGCCATGACGCGCGAGTCATTCACGAACGACGCCTACCGGGGCGCTTCCGAGCGGATGACGATCCTCGGGCGAATCGGACGTCCCGAGGAGGTCGCGGCGGCGGCTCTGTACCTGGCCTCGGAGGATTCGTCGTTCGTGACAGGCGCTATTCACTGGGTGGACGGCGGCTGGATGATCGGGCCCCAGCAGGAGGCGTTTCCTGTCGTCTGAGGCGACGCGTACGCCAGAGATGCTCGCCCACGCCTGGCGGTCGGCCCTGACCGACCGGGATCACGCGCGGTTCGGAAGTCTCTTCGCCGAGAATGCCGTCTTCGTCGACGTCGAGCACCGCACGGAGGGCCTGACGTCGGTGCGCCCGCTGGTCGGACGGGCGGCAATCGAAGACATGTGCCGTTCCTGGCTCGAGGCAACCCCGGCTTTCGAGTACGAGGTCGTCGACGTGCTGTCGACGGACACGACCGGCGCCGTCCGCTGGCGCTACCGGGTCGAGGACCTCGATCTCGAAGGCGTCTCGTGGCTGACGTGCTCGCACGGAGAGATCGTGGACGCACGCGTGTACTTCGACAGTCTTGGCCTGTATCGGGGGCTCGGCCGTGTCTGATCCCGTCCGCGTCGGCTTCGTCGGCGCCGGAAGCGTCCTCTGGGCCTATCTCCAGGTGCTCGACCGGCTCGTCCCACGAGGGCTCGCCACCGAGGGCCCGATCTGCGCCCGGCGGCGCGAGGTGTGGCCCGACGTTCTCCGCCGCCGGCCGGGAGCGCAACTCGTCGAAGACCCGCTGGAGGTCGTTCGCTCCGACGTCGACGTGGTCGTCGTCGTGACGCCGCCGTCGAGCCACGCCGAAGTTGCCCGGCTCGCGCTCGAGCACGGGAAGCACGTCGTCATCGAGAAGCCGATCGCCGAGAGCCGGGCCGATGCCGAGGAGCTCGTGCAGCTCGCAGCAACGCGAGGGCTGCTCGTCCTCGCCGCGCCGTTCGTCCAGCTCTCGCCGACCTTCCGTGCGCTCTGGACCCTCGTCCGGCGCGGCGCAGTCGGCCGCGTGCACTCCGCTCGTGGGCTCTACGGCAACGCCGGCTCGCCCTGGGCGGCGTGGTATCACCGCAGCGGCGTCGGGCCGCTCGCGGAGGCGGGGATCTACAACCTGAAGAGCCTGACTGCGCTGCTCGGCCCGGTCGTCGAGGTGCTGGCGGCCGAGGCGGTCGCCGTCCCCCACCGCGAAGCCGGAGGCACCGAGATCACAGCGCCCGATCCCGACGTCTCCCACGTCGTCCTTCGCCACGCCTCCGGGGCGCTCTCGTCCGTGGTCTCGAGCCAGGCGATCCAGCGCTACCGCCGGCCGGGCCTCGAGCTGTACGGCGACGAGGGCACGGCGAACCTGCTGGGCGACGACTGGGACCCGCGCGGCGTCGAGGTCTGGCGCAACGCCGCCGGGAGCTGGGAGGAGCTCGAGCCGATCGACGCCACCTGGCTCTGGGCAGACGGCCTGCGCGAGTGCATCGCGGCAGTGCGCGAGGCGAGGCCACCACTCCAGCAGCTCGAGCAGGACCTCCACCTGCTCGACGTCGTCGCGGCGGCTCGAGCCGCCGTCAGCCAGCGCAAGACCGTGACGGTCGACTCCCGCTTCCCCGACCTCGACCTCACCTTCGAAATCCCGACCGGGCTGGAGCACGTCCACGACCACACCCGCCCGCTCGACGAGCAGCAGACCTAGAAAATCGACCACTAGGAGGAGCCATGCCGAACGAACCCCTCAACGCTCCCGGCGCTCCCGCCCCGACCGGGCCGTACTCACCCGCCGTCGTGGCGACGGGCTCGCGCACCATCTGGATCAGCGGCCAGATCGCGGACGCGCCCGACGGCTCGATCGTCGGCGGCGACGACGCCGGTGAGCAGGCGCGTGAGTGCCTGCGGAAGATCGATGCGTTGCTCGGGGCAGCCGGCGCGTCGAGAAGCGACGTCGTGAGAATCGGGGTGTTCCTGACGGACATGGCCGATCGGGCCGCGGTCGCGGCCGCCCGGATCGAGTATTTCGGCGATCATCGCCCGACCGCCACGCTCGTCGAGGTCTCGGCGCTCGTCGACGCCGGAGCTCAAGGTCGAGATCGAGGCCGTAGCAGCCCTCACATGAGCCCCGGGCCAATCGCCGGCTGCTCCGTCGTCGACACCGAGACACACGTCTTCGTGCGCTCGTGGCCGATCGACACGAATCCGCACATGTCCGCCGTCGATCCGTTCACGCGCACCGAGCATTCCGGATCGCTGCTCGTGGCCGAGCTCGACCGCGCCGGCGTCGACCGGGCGGTCGTGATCGGCTACGACGGCTACGACTTCCCTCAGTTCATGCGCCGGTTCGAGTCCGCGCCGGCGGACTTCATGGGCGGACGGGCGTACACGCGCGGCTGGGCCGAGCGCTATCCGGAGCGGTTGAGTTACGTGACGACGCTCTTCCATCCCCGCGTGCCCGGATGGCTCGAGCTGCTCGAGGAGGAGCTGACCGGCGGCGCGCTCGGTGTCAAGATCTTCCCCGCGTACCTCCGCCTCGCTCCCGACGCTCCAGAGATTCGGGCCGCCTTCGACCTCCTCCGCGAACGGTCGCGCGCGGCGATGTTCGGCTTCGAGGACACGAGCCCGCCCGAGACTCCGACCCTGAGCGAGTACTACGAGGCGATCGGCCGGCTCGCGGCCGACTATCCCGACGTCCCGATCCAGCTCAATCACGGCGCCAACGCCCGCCCGGACGGCGATGAGTTCGCGGTTCTTCAGCGGATGGTCGGCACGTGCCCGAACGTGCTCGTCTCCACGTCCGTGCTGGGTGGCCCCCTGATGGACTGGGCGGACGAGTGGCGGTACCCGTTCCCGCGCTACCTGGCGACGCTCGAGCGCTACGCGGAGGCCATGCCGGCCGCTCAGCTCGCCTGGGCCACCGACTGGCCCTGGTTCGAGGGCTGGGTCAAGTACCCGCAGCTCCTCCAGGCGATCGTCGATCACGCGTCGTTCCCGTCGGAGGAGGCCAAGCGCCTCTACCTCGGCGAGAACGCGAAGCGGCACTGGGGACTCCCTTAGCGGTTCGCTTCAGAGCTGCTCCAGCCCGATGTCCTCGTAGAGGCCCGCGTCACAGTCGACGACCTCGAGCCAGTCCTCGATCGCTTGCCGGGCGTCCGGATCCGCAAGCCGCTGCTCGGTCCACTCGTCGATCCTCGCCGCGGAGTCGATCTCCCAGACGACGATGTAGTGCGGGCCGCCCAGGCGCCAGGTTCTGCCGATCGCGAGCACCGGGCGATCCTGGGGGTTCGCTGCCGCCCAGTACGCGTCCGTCCGCTTGACCGTCTCACGGAAGCGCTCCGGATCGACGCCCGGCTTGCGGGAGTAGAACTCGACGTAGTACACCCGTCCTCCTCTCGTATCACCTGGTTTCCGGCACGAGCAGCCCTTTGAGCACCCTGTGCTCGCGCTGAGCCGCGAACGCCGCCTCGATTCCCTCGAAGCCGCAGCGCCCGCTGACGAGCTGCTCGAGCGGGGCTCGACCCGACTCCAGGAGGGCGAGCGCGTCCGCGTAGTGCTCCCGGCGCTGGTTCGGCGGCGTTCCGATCCATTCGCTTCCGACGAGCGTGATCTCCTCGTAGTGAACCCGGTTCAGGTCGACGGCGACGATCCCGTCGTCGCCGAAACCGGCGAAGAGGACGACGCGCCCGCCCGGCCTCGTCGCCGCCAGCGCCGGGCCGACGAGCGACCCGGCGCCGATGGACAGGATCACCGCCTCGGCGTCGGCGCCCGGCGCCCAGCCGCCGGGATCGACGGCCTCGACGGCTCCGAGAGCGAGGGCGAGCCTGCGGCGCTCGCCAAGTGGCTCGACGCAGAGCACGTCGGCACCCGCCACCGCACCCGCGAGAACGAGCTGAAGCCCCATCTGGCCGGCCCCGACGACGACGAGTCGGTCGCCTTCTGCGCACCCGCGCCTGGTCACGAACCGCGTGCAGACAATCGGCCAGCGGCTCGACGAAGACCGCGCGCTCGAGCGGCAGCTCCTCGGGGAGCTCGAGCGGACCATATGACCACGGCCCCGGCGTCGCGGGCAGGAGGGCGAACTCCGCGTACCCGCCATATGCGTCTCCGTAGACCCGCTGCCCCTCCCACCACTCGCCCGCGTCGGGCCCGGCGCGCTCCACGCGCCCGACCCACTCGTGACCCGGGTTGAACGGGTAGTCGCCGTCATTCACGCCGATCAGATACTTGCGAACGTCCGTTGGGCAGATCCCGCAGCCCTCGACCCGCACGAGCAGCTCGCCGGGGCCGGGCTCGGGAACAGGCACGACCTCGATCCGGAGGTCTCGGATTCCATGAAGGCGGGCAACCCGCATGCTCGGCCCGCTCAAGGCTCGAGCCCCTCGTCGAGTCGGCCCAGCTCGCGCATCGCCGGCGCGAGCAGCGGGTGCAGGTCGCGGTAGATGCGGTACAGGGCGTCGAATCGCCCTGCCCGGCCCCTGTCCGGCTCCACGACCCGCTCGACAGGCCGGGACGGCTCGACCCCGATCGAGCGCAGAGCGAGCGCTGCGGGACCGAACGCTTCGCCCGCGTGGGCGACGACGTGAAGCGGGGCACCGAGCGCGTCGGCCGTCGCGTGCGCCCAGGCGGCGTTTCGCGTGCCACCTCCCGCCGCGAGCCAGCGCTCCGGCGCGAGCCCGGCCTGGTCCAGCCGTGCCGCATGATCACGGGCCGACAGCGCGATGGCATCGACGAAGGCACGGTAGGCCTGGGCACGAGTCGCCCTCAGCGTCAGGCCGAGCAGGAGCCCGCGCGCATCCGGATCGCGCACCGGAGTCCGCTCGCCCGCGAGATACGGGAGCGCGACCAGCCCGCCGGCACCAGGCTCGAGCTCTGCGGCGGCGGCGAGGTCGTCGTCGGCGCCCAGCTCCCGCCGGAACCAGTCGAGCGACGTCCCTGCCGTCGTCGTCCAACCCCCGAGCAGAAGCCCGTCGCCGGGGTACGGCGACAGCTCGAGGCCGGAGCAGTCGGCGGGCTCGGCGACCGCCCGGCAGACGACGAGGGTGCTCCCGAGCAGGAGGCAGGCGTCGCCGGGCTTCCGTACGCCGGCCCCCGCGACGTCGACGTAGGTGTCGTAGGTCCCGGCGGCAACCGGGGTTCCCTCCGGTACACCGAGGGCGCCGGCTGCAGTACGGGCTCAAGTCCGCCGGCGATCGCGAGCGGATCGACGGGGTCCGGAAGGGAAACAGGCGCCGGCCGGCCGGCGAGCGTGGTAGTCGGCCGCGGTGATCGCATCCATCGTCGGCACACCCGTGAACCGTGCAACCAGGAACCCGGTCGCGTCGAGCGCGAACGCGGCTCGACGTACGACGTCTGGGTCATGCTCCGCCCACCACAGGAGCTTCGGGAGAGCGTGGTCGTGGGTCGGGGACGGCGCGAGCGCCGCTCGCTGCCGCTCGGCCCGGCGGTCGAGCGCGAAGAGCAGCGCAGGGGTCAGCGGCTTGCCCGATCGATCGACCAGCACAGGCGCCGGCCCGAGGCCTCCCACGCCGACCGCGGCGACGTCGACACCGGCCGCCGAGACGGCCTCGGCGCCCGCGGCCAGGGCACCCTCGATCCACGCCGTGGGATCGTGCTCTGCCCGCCCGGCAGCCGGAGCGTCGACGGTGAGAGGCCGCCGCGCAGCTCCGAGCAGGTCGCCCTCCGCGCAGACGACGGCAGCTCTGACCCCGCTCAAGCCGACGTCGATCCCGAGCGCGCAGACCGTGATGCAGCCCTCCCCTGGTAGAGATACCCCGTGCTCACGGCTATCTTCTACGGCCCGCGCGACATCCGTGTGGAAGAGCGGCCGGATCCCGAGCCGGGGCCGGGAGAGGCGGTCGTGCGGGTGCGTGCGGCCGGAATCTGCGGCGGCGACCTTCACGAGTACAGAGCCGGCCGGCAGCTCTACCCGATCCCCTACCCTCGCCCCGCACAGGGCCACGAGCTGGCAGGCGAGGTCGTCGCGGTCGGCCGGGACGTCGATCAGGTTCGGCCGGGCGACCGTGTCGGCGTCCAGCCCATGGTCGGCTGCGGCGAATGCGACTGGTGCCGTCATGGCCGCATGGCGCTATGCGCTCGGCTCGAGCATCTGGGCGTCGTGCGCAGCGGCGGCTTCGCTGAGCTCTGCCTCGCGCCGGCCGCCAACCTGTTCCTCCTCCCGTCGGACGTCGGCTTCGACGAGGCCGCGCTGCTCGACTGCACGGCCGTCGCCGTACACGCCGTCCACCGTGTCCCGATCCCGGCCGGCGCGCGGGTGACGGTGCTCGGGACCGGGGCGATCGGCCAGGCCGTGGCGCAGGTCGCGCGGGCGAGCGGAGCGGGCCGAGTGACGGTCGTCGGGACGCGGCGTGGGCCTCTCGAGCTGGCACGCTCCCTGGGCGCCGACCGAACCGTCGACCTCGGTTCGGGCGAAACCCCGCAGGCCGATGCCGACGTCGTGTTCGAGACCGCCGGCGGCGACGGCCTGCTCGAGCGCGCCGTCGCCGCGGCCGCGACCGGCGCCTCGATCGGCCTCGTCGGCGAGAGCTTCGACGAGCAGGCGCTCGATCTGGCGAGCGCGATGCCGAAGGAGCTCACGTTCGCGATCGTGTGGAGCTACGGCTCGTGGGGCGGGCGCTCGGAGTACCGCCGCGCGCTCGACCTGGTCGCGGCCGGCCGGGTTACCCTCGCCCCCGTTGTCACACACAGGTTCAGGCTCCGTTCGCTGGTCGAGGCCTTCGACACCGCACGCGACCGCGCGCGGAGCGGAGCCGTCAAGGTGCTGGTCGAGCCGTGATGGAGGCCTGATGCACCAGGGGCTCACGTCCGCCGGCATCTGGCAGGACACCGGCGAGTTGCCGGACAGCCTCGCGGCCACGATCGATGAGGCGCGCGGGTTCGACGACGTCGTCCGGCTACTCTCCCGGCCCGGGACGCGACGCCTCGTTGCGAGCGGCAACGGTGCCTCGTACTACGTCGCGCAGGCTCTCTGGCTGGCCGCGCTCGAAGGGGGTCGGTACCCGATCGAGGTCGTCGCCGTCCCCGCCGGCCTGCTCGCGAGGGGCGCCTTCCGCTGGCGAGATGGTGACGTATTCGTTGCCGTTTCGTCATCAGGTGAGATGCGAGACGTGATCGAGGCCCTCGAGTCACCGTCCTTCCCGCGACCCTTCGCCCTGGTCACCGCGACGCCCGACTCGACCCTCGGGCGGACGGCCGACGCCTGCGCGCTCGTCTCGGTGCCGAACCAGCGCGCGGTCACGCATACGCAGGCGTTCTGCGGCGCGGTACTCGCCTGCCTCGCGATCTGGGCTCGATTCACCGACGACGGTGCCCTCGCCGCGATCGTCCAGTCGGCGCCCGAACTGTGCGGGTCGGCGATCGCTGATACGACTGCCTGGGCCGAGGATGCCTTCACCGGGGTTGCGACGCCCACGGCGGCAATCGCGTTCGGCACCGGGCCCGGCTGGGCGGCCGCGCTCGAGAGCGCACTCCTCGTGAAGGAGGTCGCGCGGATTCCCTGCGAGGGCGTCGAGACGCGCGAAGGCGCGACTGCGGCGATGACGGGTCTCCTCCCCGATCATCTCGCGCTGAGCCTGCCGTCTCTCGACGACGAGCTGATCGACGAGGCGGAGCAGATCTGCGGCAAGCTCGGGGCGAGCGTTCTGCGCGCGCCCGGCGGTACGAGCGCCGATCGGCGTCTCTCCGCGATCCTGACGTTCCCGGCAGCCGTGGCGATCTCGACCGAGCTTGCGCTGCGAGCCGGCTGGAGCCCGGACAACCCCGCGTGGATCGACACCTACTACCTGACCGCCAGGAGGCAGGACCGAACCGGGTAGCCTCCGAGCATGAAGCAGCGGGAGCTCGGACGCAGCGGCCTCGTCGTCTCGGCGATCGGGCTCGGCTGCATGGGCATGTCGGAGTTCTACGGTGAGCCCGACCAATCCGAGTCGATCCGGACCATCCATCGGGCGCTCGAGCTCGGGGTGACGCTGCTGGACACCGCCGACATGTACGGCCGCGGAGCCAACGAGGAGCTCGTCGGACGCGCGCTTCGCGACAGGCGCGACCAGGCGGTCGTCGCGACGAAGTTCGGCATCGTCCGCACGGACGACCCCGAGGTGCGCGGCATCGACGGGCGAGCCGACTACGTCCGCCGCTCATGCGACGCGAGCCTGCGCCGGCTCGGGATCGACGTGATCGACCTGTACCAGTGCCATCGTGTCGATCCCGACACTCCGATCGAGGAGACCGTCGGCGCGATGGCCGAGCTCGTCGACGCCGGGAAGGTGCGCTTCATCGGCCTCTCCGAGGCGCTGCCGTCCGACATCCGGCGCGCTGCAGCGACGGCGCCGATCGCGTCGCTCCAGAGTGAGTACTCGCTGTTCGAGCGGAACCTCGAGGACGGCGTGCTCGACCTCTGCGAGGAGCTCGGCATCGGCCTGCTGGCGTACTCCCCGCTGGGCCGGGGAATGCTGACCGGCAAGCTCCGCTCGGCGGACGATCTTCTCGCCGACGACGCCAGGCACGAGTGGCCGCGCTTCCAGGGCGACAACCTGGAGCGAAACCTCGAGCTCGTCGAGCGTGTCGAGGCATTTGCGGCCGACAAGCAGTGCACGGCCGGCCAGATCGCGCTCGCGTGGCTGCTCGGGCGCCGGCCGTGGATCGTCCCGATCCCCGGAACGAAGCGCGTCGCCTACCTCGAGGAGAACGCCGCGGCGATGGCGGTCACACTGTCAGTCGAGGAGCTGGCCCTCCTCGACGAGGTCGTTCCGCGTGACGCCATCGCCGGGGCTCGCTACCCGCCGGAGCGCATGCCGAGCTGGACGTCACCGCCTCGCGGGTAGCCCGTGCCGGGCTCGCTGGTCGCCGGTATCGGCCATGTCGCGATATCACCCGTCTAGGTGCAACCGGATAGCCACGTCGCCCGTCTAACTCAATGACACGATGCGTCGGGTAGTGGTCACGGGCGTGGGAGCGGTCACTCCGCTCGGCAATGACGCGCAGTCGACATGGGAGGGCGCGGTCGAAGGGCGGAGCGGCGTCGACTTCATCACGGCGTTCGATACCGCCGAGTACCCGGTCCACATCGCTGCTGAGGTGAAGGGCTTCGACGCCGCAGGGCTAGCCTCGTTCAAGGAGATGAAGCGGCTCGACCGTTGCATCCTGTTCGCGTTGTCAGCGGCGAAGGAGGCTCTCGGCGACGCGGGGATCAATGGCTACCAACCTGACCGTGTCGGCGTCGTCCTGGGTTCTGGGATCGGCGGCTTTCACGAGTTGATGCACCAGAACGATGTACTCAGGGAGCGCGGGCCGGGGCGCGTCTCACCGACGTTCCTTCCCAACATCCTGGTTGACTCGGCGTGCGGTCAGATCGCCATCGCGCTTGGCATCCGCGGGCCGAACTATGCAGTTGTCTCGGCTTGTGCCACCGGCTCTCATGCGATCGGCGAAGGTGCCGAGCTGGTTCGCCGCGGCGACGCTGACGCGGTGCTGGCGGGTGGCACTGAGGCGTGCATCCATCCGCTTCTGTTTGCGGGCTTCTGCGCGATGCGGGGCCTAGTGGCTGAAGAGGAGGATCCATCCCAGGCGTCCCGGCCCTTCGATGCGACTCGGGCCGGGTTCGTCATGGGTGAGGGAGCGGGTATCCTCATGCTCGAGGAGCTGGAGCGCGCCACGTCTCGGGGGGCGACTATCTACGCGGAGGTCATCGGTTACGGGGCCTCGAACGATGCCTACCACATGGCGGCTCCCGATCCCGAAGCTCTGGGCGTAACCGAGATGATGCGGGGGGCACTCGCGAGGACCGGGGTGGAGCCGGAGCGCGTCGACTACATCAACGCGCATGGCACGGCCACGCCGCTCGGCGATGAGGCCGAGACGAAGGCGATCAGAGATGTCTTCGGTAAGCGCGCCTACGAGCTTGCCGTTTCGTCGACGAAGTCGACAATGGGCCATCTGCTCGGTGCCGCCGGCGCGGTCGAAGGGATCATTACCGCCCTTGCAATCCATCACGGCGTGATCCCTCCGACGATCAACTACCGCCACCCCGATCCGGCCTGCGACCTCGACTACGTTCCGAACGTAGCGCGGAAGGCCGATATCGACGTCGCGCTCTCGAACGCGATGGGCCTCGGCGGCCACAATGGCTGCGTTCTCTTCGGACGCGTCTGACATACCTGGGAGATGCCTGCGAGGTTCATGACCCGCCTCGGCATCCCCTGGCTCTGGGGTGCCGACGTCGAGAAGGGCTGGACATTCATGCGCTACAACGTCGTTCCGATCACGACGAGGATCATGGCGCCGGGATCGTGGGCCTACGGCACCGACAGGATCCCGCTCGAGGGGGGTGCTGTCTTCGCTGTGAATCATCTCGCGGCGATCGACCCACCGCTCGTCGGCTCCTTCTCGAACCGGGCGGTCTTCTACATGGCCAAGGCCGAGATCCTCGAGATCCCCATCGTCGGTGAGGCGCTCGCCTGGACTGGCGGCTTTCCCGTTCGCCGTGGTGAGAGCGACCGAGAAGGTCTGCGCACCGCGCGGGAACTGGTGCGCGAGGGGCATGTGATCGGCCTCTTCGTCGAGGGCACCCGTCAGCGGTTCGGCTACCCGGGAGCAGTCCACTCAGGGGCCGCAATGATCGGAATGAAGGAAGATGTGCCCGTCATTCCGATCGGCATCGAGACCTTCGGCTGGACGCGGAAGAACCGCCGCGCCTGCTGCGTGGTGTACGGGGAGCCGATCACGTTCTCGGGGATCACGTCCACCGGGAGGGGCTACAAGGAGGCCGCCGAGATCCTACGTCTTGAGATCCTCGGCCTCTGGCGGCAAGCGGGTGAGGCCGTCATCGCCGGGTTCCCGTCCACACTCCCGGATGGGACGCTCCGCTATAGCTGGCCACGAGCTCGCAGCTTCCACCAACAACGAACACCGCGACGGGTCAGCGGCGACGCTTGACGGACGGTCGGGCCGCCGTCGGTCCGGATCCGATCAGGGGCTCATTGACCCAGTGCAGCTCCACAATGCACCCGGTGCCGAGGTCGGTCCGCGGCATGTCGCTACATGGGGTAGGGCGACCGCCGATCGCGCCGAAGGTTTCGGCTTCAGCTGGGATCGGCAGGCCGATCGAGCAAGCACTCTTCGTTCGACTGGAGCGGGCCAGATTCCTCGACTGTTCTGGTCGTTCGCTTCCGTGCGGCTCCAGGACGGCTTCCTACGGAGCTCAGCCTCGAGAAGCCGGCGCTCTGGGAGCCGCCGTTCGAGGTCGCGCCGTTCACTTCGTCGAGATGATCAGCCGGCGGCCCTCGGAGGCCGCGGGCTCGCTCGCGCCGGCCCAGCGCGGACTCGTCAGCGGCACGCCGTGGCGGCGGTGCGACCAGATGACGAATGCGATCGCGGCGATCCAGATCGCGACCAGAACGGCGTAGACCGTCACGCGCCCCTCACCGGGCACGCCGGCCGCATCGAGCAACGTGCGGGCGTTCGTGATGACGATGAACCCGCCGACGCACGCGCCCAGCACC
Organism: uncultured Thermoleophilia bacterium; assembly: GCA_963797645.1. GTDB lineage: Bacteria > Actinomycetota > Thermoleophilia > Gaiellales > Gaiellaceae > CAWCQC01. Next base: position 91,410 of record CAWCQC010000020.1, read on the forward strand.
CGCGGCGAGAGGAGCCGGACGAGCCAGGCGGCGATCGGCGCCGCCAGGATTCCGCCTATCAGCAACGCGCCCAGGAACTGTCCAGGAGATGCCCTGGCTACCGAGCGCGAGGAGGAACCCGATGCTCGCCGCGAGCGCGACGAGGAACTCGCTCGTGTCGACCGAGCCGATCACCTTGCGCGGTTCGATCTTCCCGGTAGCAAGCAGCGTCGGGGTGGCCACCGGACCCCAGCCACCTCCCCCGCTCGCGTCGATGAACCCACCGAACAGCCCGAGACCGGCGAGGTACCGCCCGCGCACGTACGGGCGCCCACGCGGGCGCGGCGCCCGCCCGAGCGCAAACCTGACGAGGATGTAAACGCCGAGAATCCCGAGGATCGTCGCCATCCACGGCTTCGCCACCTCGGCCGAGATCGAGCTGAGTGCCACGGCGCCGATGAATGCGCCGATCGCGCCCGGGATCCCGATTCGCCGGACGGTGCGCCAGTCGACGTTTCCGAACCTCCAGTGCGACGCGCCGGACGCGACGCAGGTTCCGAGCTCAGCCATGTGCACCGTCGCAGACGCGACCGCCGGCGAGAGGCCGACTGCCAGGGCGAGCGTCGTCGAGGTCGTGCCGTAGGCCATCCCGAGCGCTCCGTCGACGAGCTGGGCGAAGAACCCGACGATCCCGAGAACGATCAGCGTCTGCATGAGGTTGGCCGCAGCTCCCTAGACTTATCTCTACAAAATCTGTAGACTTTAGTTAGTAAGGTTGTCAGATTTTAGTGGCGATGCCGTACATCGTCAAGCTAGGAGGCAGGGATGTGGGTCTCGCGCCGAACCGACTACGCGACGAGAGCTGTGCTCGCGCTCTCCCTCGCCGACGGCGGCCCCCTCACGCTCGACGAGCTCGCGCGGCGGACCGCGACACCTCGATCGGTTCTCGAGCAGGTCATGCCGGTCGTGCGAAGCGCAGGGATCGTCCGCTCCGAGCGCGGGCGACGCGGTGGCTACCGTCTCAACCGCCCGCCTGCCGAGGTGACGCTCGAGCGCGTCGTGCGACTGTTCGAAGGCCAGCTGGCTCCGATCGGCTGCGCGACGAGGCACGAGCCAGAGCCCTGCCCGATGACGGTCGGCTGCACGCTGCGGGAGACCTGGGAGGAGGTGCGAGACGCGACGATCACCCTCCTCGGAGGAGTGACGTTCGCAGACCTCGCAGCTCGCGCCGGTGGCCCGTGGGTCGACCCGTCGGCGGTCTCAGCCGCCCCAGATCCCGCTCGATAGCCCGCCGTCGACGACCAGGGCCTCCCCGGTGACCCACGAGGCCTCGTCGGAGGCGAGATAGACGAACGCCTCGGCAATGTCAGCGGGATGACCGAGCCGCCCCAGGGGATGAACCGCGGTGGCCGCCGCCCGCGCGGCAGCCGGATCGGCCTGTCCCGCGAGGAAGCGTTCGAGCATCGGTGTCTCGACGAACCCGGGACAGACGCAGTTGGCACGAATCCCTGCCTTCGCCCCGTCGAGCGCGAGGCACTTCGTGAGCATGATCACGGCCGCCTTCGACGCGCAGTACGCAGCCTGGCCCTGCGAGCCCCACAGGCCGACCACCGACGCGGTCGAGACGATCGATCCGCCGCGCTCGGCGAGGTGGCGGCCAGGCCGCTTTCGCGCAGAGGTAGACGCTTCTGAGATTCGTGGCAAGGCCGTCGTCCCAGTCGTCCTCCGCGAGCTCGTGCGCCGCGCCGAGCACAGGCCGTCCGGCGTTGCACACGAGTGTGTCGAGGCCGCCCATCCCGGCGACGGCAGTCTCGATCGCCGTCGCAACGCTCCCGGCGTCGCGGACGTCGCAGAACAGGTCGCCCCCATGGAGATCCGTGACCACGACGTCCGCACCTTCCTCGCGGAACCGCGCGGCAACCGCCTCGCCGATACCCGATGCTCCACCGGTAACGACCGCGCGCTTTCCGTCGAGGCGCGTCACGCGCGCATCGTCGCAGACGCGCGGCCCCAGGGACTTGTGTCTACTCGCCGGTCGCCGCGCGTCGGCGGGCGTTGATCTGGCGGTACTTCTCGATCATCTCGCGCAGACGGCGATCGAGGTCGGCGCGGCGCTCGAGCTCCGCTGCGCGCTCCTCAGGCGTCTTCTTTTTGCGTTTCATCATCGCCCCCGAGAATGGCGTCGTGTATCTCGTACACCGCCGCCGGACGTCGAAGAGTGTCTCTAGCACGAGCTGTGTGGCCTCCGCGTCTTCCACCCGTCCATGGTTGACTCAGCCGACGCGGCCTCGCAAGTGTCCGTTTCGTTCGTGCTTGCCCGCGTCACGCGGGAGCGCGATGATCGCAGCCGATGAGCGGGCGCCTCGAAGGCAAGGTCGCGCTGATCACGGGCGCCGGCTCGGGAATCGGCCGGGAGACGGCCGCTCGATTCGCCTCGGAGGGCGCCCGCGTCGGAATCGCCGACCTGCGCGGTCGAGACGGCGACGGAGGCCGCCTCGGAGATCGGCGGCGAAGCGATTCCGCTCGATCTCGACGTCACGTCGACGGAGAGCATCGAAGCGGGGCTCCGAACGGTGGTGGAGACCTTCGGCTCCCTCGACGTCCTCGTCAACAACGCCGGGGTGACCATAGTCGGCGCCGCCCACGAGCTCAACGAGGGCGACTGGAACCGCGAGCTCGACACCAACCTGAAGAGCGTCTACCTCGCCTCGAAGGCCGCCTGGCCCCATCTGGTCGCCGGTGGAGGCGGCGCCATCCTCTCCACCGCCTCGATCGCCGGCCTCTGGGCCATTCCGGCGGACGCCGCCTACTGCGCCTCGAAGGCCGGCGTGATCATGCTGACGAAATGCCTGGCGCTCGACGGGGCGAAGGCCGGCATCCGTGCGAACTGCGTCTGCCCGGGCTTCACCCAGACACCGATGATCGAGGGGTACTTCGCCGACCAGCTCGACCCGCAAGCGGCCCGCGACTTCGCCGTCGGGCTCCATCCGCTCGGGCGGATGGGCACGCCGCGCGACATCGCCGACGCGTTCGTCTACCTCGCGTCGGACGAGGCGGCGTGGGTGACCGGCCAGGCGCTCGTCGTCGACGGCGGCCTGACGAGCGGCATCTGGGGCGGATAGCCGCTCGCCGGCCGCCTTCACCTCTCACGCGGCAGCCCGGTACTCCACGAGCTCCTCACGGCCGGAACCCCCCGAGAGACCGATGACCGCGACCGGGCCGATCCCCTTCGCGTAGAGCTTGTGCTCGAGAATCTCCGGGTGTAGCGGCGTCGTGTCGCTCGTCAGGAGAACGCCGTCAAAGAAGCCGAATGGGACCTCGACCATCTCGTCGAGGCTGAGCACCCTCGCACGGTCTTCGGCCTCGCCCGCGTAGTACTCCTGGCGATACGCCTGCCCGACCTCCGGGTCGGCCGGGATCACGATCCCTGCCTGGGCACCGTCGACCCCCGCCTCCCAGGAGCCTGCCGTGCTGACGACCTTGCCGTGCTCGAACTCCTTCGTGTCCTCACCGAGGTACCAGACGTTGCCCCGGGTGTCCTGCGCATACCAGTCCCACGTGTCCTCCTTGACCCGCCCGTTCTGTGTCACGACGTCGTGGACGACAGTCGCCTCGATCCCGAGGATCGTCTTGACTGCCTCGGTCACGACGACCTCGACGCGCTGGTGGTTACCTTCTCGATCGGTTTCGTGGTAGACCCAGCGGCTCCCGGGCGCCATCGGCCAGTACGGGTTGTCGATTCCGGCGACGAAATCCGCAGGGTGGAGCTCGACGGGCCGGCCGTCCTGCGGCAGCGACGGAGCGGCCGTGACCGGCGATGCCGACGTGTCGGCCGACTCCGTGACCGCACCGCAGGCAGCCATCATGACGGCAAGGGCAAGAGCGGCTGCTGTGATGAGTAGAGAACGCATCGGACCTCCTGGTCGCTCGAATAAGTCCAGTCAACGTACGCAGCGAACGTGAGCAACCAGTGAGAACAGGATGAGATACCGATGAGAGAAAGGAGGTCACTCTGGGGCAATCGCGATCGAGGACACTGTCCGGCGGCGCATTGCGCACCGGGCAGAGCTACGCAGAGCTCGTTGGCGAGCGAATCGGCCGGCCACTCTCCCTCCCGGACACTGCTGTTGCAGTCCCGGACGACGCCGCCCCGGTCAGGCACAGCCGGCGGGGGCGGCCCGTGCACCACTGGGACCTCCCGGCTCTCGCGGGCGCGAGCCCTCCGTTCGACCGCCGCTGACCTGGCTTCTCGCTACTGAAAGCGCTCGGCGGCGACCATCGACTCCGACTTCGGTCAGGCCACCGCACGCTCCAGAGACGGTGGGGCGTGCTCCGGCAGCTCGGGAGTCGTGCCGCTGATGCTCGTGCGCACCGCCTCGCCGAGCCCGCCGGCGTCGCGGGCCTGTGACCACCAGGCTGCGAGGGTTCCGTCGGGGCGAACGAGGAGAGCTCCGTCACCACGGACGCCGATCGCTCTGGCATTGATCTCGTCGAGATCATGAACCGCAACGGGGACTCCCTCTCGCAGGGCTCCTGCGGCCGACTGCCAGGGGCCGCCGGCCGGTCCGGTGAACAGCGTGAGCCCGGAGCCGACCAGGTCGAGTGTGGATAGTCGTTCGGGCGAGGACGAGACCCAGACGTGAGGCAGGCGCCCTCCCAGATCGACGCGGAGCTCCTGTTCGGCCGCTCGCACTGACCCCTTCGGGTCGGCGGAGCGTGCAGCGTTGTGCTCGGCAACTGGTCGCCTCTCGGCCTCGTAGGTGTCAAGGAGGCCCGGCCGAGCCCAGCCGCGCAAGACCCATCCGAGCTTCCAGGCGAGGTCGTAGCCATCGTGAACAGCCGTGTTCATCCCGGTTCCTCCCCGGGGAGTCACGCGGTGGGCGGCGTCGCCGACGAGGAAGACGTTCTCGTGTCGGAAGCGGTCTGCAACCTGGGCGCCTGCCGTGAACGACGCGATCTGCTCGAGCTGGAGCGGGAGATCGACCACGCCTGCGCCCGCCCGAATTTCAGCAGCGAGCCGGTCCGCGGAGTACTCGGCGACGTGGGGGCCGTCAGGATCGCGTATGAACCCGTACCGCCACCGATCTTCCGGCCCCGCCGGCAGGAAGATCCGCGAGGCGTCCGGGCGGTTGACCCCGTAGATGCCGTAGCGGCAGTCGCGGAGGACATCCCAGAGTGGCGCTCGAAACTGGGTAGTGATCCCCTCGAAGATCCGCTCCGGACCGCACATGTCGATGCCAAGCGCCCGGCGGACGAGGCTGTACGCACCGTCGGCCGCGACAAGGTAACGGGCCTGTACGACGCGCGTCTCGCCGGAACGGGCGTGGCGAAGCGTCGCCCGCACTCCATCGGGCAGGCTCGCGAGGCCGACGAGTTGCGTGCCCTGTTCTATCCGCGTCGAACCGAGCGAGCGAAGGTGCGCCCGAAGCACGGGCTCGAGATGATCCTGCGGTACGCAGGCGGGTGACGTCGGGCTGACCAGAGCGCTCTGCTCGCGGGTCGGCAACCCGACGAACACCGCGGCACCGTCCGAGAAGCTCGCCAGCGTCTCGCACTGCCAAAGGAGCCACTCGACCTCGACACCCCCGGCTCGCACCTCGTCTTCGAGCCGCCAGGCTCGTATCAGCTCCATCGTGCGAAGGCTGAGCACCGTTGCGCGGGGAAGCGACGAGGAGGTTTCCCGCCGTTCGACCAGCAGGCACTCGACGCCGTGCCGCGCCAACGTCGCCGCTGCCGTCAAGCCGGCCGGCCCAGCACCGACGATCAACACCGGCACCTCGTCGTGTTGTTTTCGCTCCATTCCTAACTCCATTTCGTGTACTCCATTTCGTCGGACATGTTGTCTTACATCGGACAGTATGTCTTTCATCGGAAGATCTGTCAAGTGAAATTGATACACTGGGTGTCGATGCCGGCACGCAAGTACGAGCAGCGCCTCCGGGCTCAGACCGCGGAGGAGACGCGCCGTCGGATCCTCGATGCCCTCTACGATCGACTGCGCGATGCCCCGTCCGAACCGGTCGCAATCGACGAGATCGCCCGTGCGGCCGGCGTCGCCCGCTCAACCGTCTACTTGATCTTCGGATCGCGCGCGGGCCTCTTCGACGCGCTCACAATCGACCTGCTCGAGCGAAGCGGCTACGACCGGATCCTCGAGGCCGTCCGCCTTCCGGACGCCCGGGAGCGGCTACACGGAGGGTTGCAGGGTGGCGTGGACATGTACGCGACCAACCGCGACGTGTTCCGCGTTCTGTCGTCGATGGGCCAGCTCGATCCCGATGCCGTGGGCGAGTCGGTTCAACGCGGCGAGAAGAGGCGGGCCGAAGGTATGGCGTGGCTCGCCGAGGAGCTTGCGGAGCAAGGCGTCCTCCGCCCGGACGTCACCGTCGACGAGGCAGCTCACGTAATCTGGCTCCTCGCCAGCTTCGACAGCTTCGACCTCCTCTACACGGGACGGGGGCTCTCGACCGACGAGGTCGGCCGCATCCTGATCGCCACGGCCGAGCGCACGATCTGCCGGTGACGACTCGCGCGGATCGCTCTCTGGAGAAGGCAGTCGATGCGATGACCGCGGCGGAGGGTTTCTCCGGCGTTGTACGGGTCGATCGCGATGGCCGTGTCCAGCTCGCGAGAGCCTTCGGCTTGGCCCACCTCGGCTACGAAGTCGCGAACACCGTCGAGACACAGTTCGCAATCGCGAGCGCGACGAAAGGCCTGACCGCAGTCGCCGTCGTGAGTCTGATCGAGGACGGCGTGCTCGAGCTCGGGACGACGGCTCGAACAGTGCTCGGCGAGGATCTCCCGCTGATAGCCGACGACGTGACGGTCGAGCACCTGCTCTCGCACCGGTCGGGTATCGGCGACTACGTCGACGAGGAGGCCGACCTCGACCTGACCGACTACCTGATGCCGGTTCCCGTGCACGAGCTGGCCACGACCGAGCAGTACCTTCCGGCACTCGTCGGGCATCCCGCAAAGTTCCCGGCCGGCGAGAGGTTCGCGTACTGCAACAGCGGCTTCGTCGTCCTCGCGCTGATCGCCGAGCGAACGTGCGGTTTCCCCTTCCCTGACCTCGTACGCACACGGGTGTGTGAGCCCGCGGGCATGCCGGACACCGCGTTTCTTCGTTCCGACGAGCTGCCGGGGAGGGCGGCCACCGGATATCTGTCGATCGACGGCGTCTCGAGAGCCAACGTGTTCCACCTTCCGGTACGCGGTACCGGAGACGGCGGGATCTACTCGACGGCGGCCGACGTCAGCTCCTTCTGGCGCGCGCTGTTCGGCGGCCTGCTCGTCTCACCGGAATTGGTGGCCGAGATGGTGCGGCCTCGCAGCGACGTGCCCCGACAAGCGATGCGCTACGGTCTCGGCTTCTGGCTCCACGAGTCGACCGACGTCGTCATGCTCGAGGGCTACGACGCCGGCGTGTCGTTTCGCAGCGTGCACGATCCGGCACGGAACCTGACCCACACCGTGATGTCGAACACGTCGGAAGGAGCCTGGTCGCTCACGGAGCTCCTGGACGAGCGGCTCTCGACCTGAGCGGCCGAGACGGCTCGAACGGCGCGTCAGCCTCTTGCCTTCCGCCTGGGACGCGCGGCAGGGGCCAGAAGCTCCCGGCAGAACGCATCCCCGAGCCACGCCTCGTACCCGTCGGCACTCCAGCCGCGGTCGACCACCAGGAGTTGGTAGACGCTGGGATGGTTCAGCGTCCAGACAATGTCGGTGGCCCGATCGACATCAAGGCCCGGGGACAGAGCCTGCTTCTGATCGAGGCTCTCGACGATCGTGCGCTGATTGTCGTAGAACTCGGATTGAATCCGGTTCCAGAGGGCGCCGATCTCAGGATCAGCGGGAGCGGCGTTTTGGAGGATCGGCAGGAGCGCGCCGGCTCGCTCCTTGACGTTTCGCGAGTTTCGCGCGTTCAGCCGTAACTGCTGCCTCGGGTCCGGCTCGTCGATGACCTCCCGGTACCACGGCCGCTCGCCGACCGGAACCGGCGCCTCGTCTCCTCGCAGGAGCAGGTGCCACAGCGCGATCAGAACGCCGCGCTTCGTCTCGAAAGCCAGGTAGACCGTCTTGAGCGCGACCTCCGCCTCGGCCGCAACGGCCGCCATCGAGGTCGCCGAGTAGCCCTGCCGCTCGAATAGTCGAAGCGCCGCCTCGAGAATGTCTCGTCGGGTGGCAGCCGCCTGCTCGCGGCGGCGCGGTGAGTCGTAGCGCCGTCTCGGCTTGACATTGTCCGACATTTCGTTACTCTATCGAGCTATTCACTACTCGATAAGAGTAGCGAATAGACTGGAACTCGATACCAGGAGGCGAGCATGGCATTCATCATGACGCGCATCGACTGTGGCGACTACGACGCCTGGAAGGAGATGTTCGATCAGGACCTCCCCGGGGTCAGGAAGTCGGCGCTGGGGTGGCGGCTCTACCGCAGCGTGGCCAACCCGGCGGAGGTCTTCATCCAGGTCGAGTTCGCCTCGGCCGAGGAAGCGAAGACGGGCAGAGAGCGACTGCTCGCGGCCGGGGTGCTCGAGCGTTTCCCCGACCGGACCGGGCCGACGGTCGTCGAGCAAGCGGAGGCCGTCACCCGCTGAGCCACGAGCCGCGAGAACAATGCCCAACCGGACGTGGCGGGCACGACAGGATCACCCGACCGAACTTCATGGAAAGAGCCCCGTTGCCGGGGCTCTTTCCGTAGCAGGCCTGTAAGCCGGATTCTGTCGTGGGTGACCATCCATCTAGGCCTCGGGTTTCCCGGAGGCTCGAGCAGCGCACCCGGCTCCTCGGCGGGCCACCTGGTGACGGAGCCTGTTCGCCTTGCACCGGACGGGGTTTGGCGAGCCGCCGTGTCACCACGGCGCTGGTGGGCTCTTACCCCACCGTTTCACCCTTACCGGCGGCGCCTCCGGAGATGCGCCGGCCGGCGGTCTCCTTTCTGTTCCACTTTCCGTCGGCTTTCGCCGCCTGGGGTTTCCCCAGCGTCCTGCCCTGCGGTGTCCGGACTTTCCTCGGACCGCCGAAGCGGCCCGCGGCCACCCGGCCTGCACAGCGAATTCTATCCCCTGGCGGCACGCGCTCGGCCCTCGCGCTCGTCCTGCAGGCTACGGTTGGCTGCAGCACCGCGTCGTTGCAGCCATGACACTGCTTGTCGATCTCGTCGCCACCTCGAGGCAGGTCGCCGCGACGAGCTCCCGCGCCCGGAAGATCGCGATCCTCGCCGACTTCCTCACGAGCCTCGAGGCGAACGAGATCACGATCGGCGTGGGCCTTCTGTCCGGGGTCCCGCGTCAAGGGCGCGTCGGTGTCGGCTACGCGACGGTCTACGGCGTCGAGCGCGCTCCGGTCGGCAAGGCCTCTCTCACGCTCGGTGACGTCGATACCGCGATCACCGCGATCCAGAGCGCGACCGGCGGGGGATCGACAACCCTGCGCAGGGAAGTCCTCGGCGAGTTGCTCGGCCGAGCGACCGAGCAGGAAGCTGTGTTCATCCGACAGCTCCTGACCGGCGAGTTGAGACAAGGCGCGCTGGCCGGGCTCATGGCCGACGGGGTGGCCCGAGCGGCCGGTGTGTCGGGAGAGATCGTGCGACGGGCCGTGATGCTCTCCGGGGACCTGTCTCAGGCCGCGGCAATCGCGCTGACGCGAGGCGAGGCGGGGCTCCGCGCCGTCGGCTTCGAGATCTTCCGGCCGATCTTCCCGATGCTCGCGTCGACGGCCGAGAGCGTGGCTTCGGCGCTCGCGAGCTTCGATCGCGCGTCGGTCGAATGGAAGCTCGACGGTATCCGGGTCCAGATCCATCGCCGCGAGGACGAGGTTCGGATCTACACGCGCAACCTCAACGACATCACGCACGCGCTGCCGGGGATCGTGGCTGCGGTGCGCCGCCTCGCGGTGCGGCAGGTGGTGCTAGACGGAGAGGCGCTGTGGATGGGCGAAGACGGCCCGGCGGCATTCCAGGACACCGTGGCGCGAATCGACGGCGATGCGATGCCGGAGGGCGTGACGACGTTCCTCTTCGATGTCTTGCACGTCGACGGCGACGACCTGCTCGATACGCCTCTGGCAGAGCGCGCGGCGAGGCTGGAGGCGATCGCGCCCCACCTCAAAATCCCTGGAGTTCTTACGTCGGACGCGGAGCTCGGTCAGCGTGTGCTCCACGAATCGCTGGACGCCGGGCACGAGGGCGTCGTCGTGAAAGATGCTGCCTCGCTCTACGGAGCCGGTCGCCGCGGCAAGGCCTGGCGCAAGGTGAAGCCAGTCCGAACCTATGACCTCGTCGTGCTCGGCGCGGAGTGGGGCCACGGACGCCGGCGGGGCTGGCTCTCGAACCTCCATCTCGGCGCTCGCGACCCCGGCACGGGCTCGTTCGCGATGGTGGGTAAGTGCTTCAAGGGGTTGACAGACGAACTCCTCGCATGGCAGACGAATGCGCTGCTCGAGCGCGAGACGGGACGTCAGGGGATCACGGTGATCGTTCGACCTGAGCTAGTGATCGAGATTGCCCTCGACGGTGTTCAGGCCTCCACGCGATACCCCGGCGGAGTCGCGCTTCGCTTCGCCCGCGTGAAGCGCTACCGGCCGGATCGAACGCGCCGACGACGCCGACACGATCGACGACCTGCGGGCCCTGCTTCGCAGGGAGGCTTCGCGTTCGCGGAAGGAATGACTCGTTTCGAAACGGCTGGCCGGAGCTCCCAACGCGACGACGCGACACGCCGCACCGCTACATGAGGCTTCTGGAACTTCCGGACTCGGGGGGCACGCGGCCGCTGCGCGGTTCCCTTGCTTCGCTGCAAACACTCACGGACGGCGCGGCGCCGGACGCCACGGCCTCTACGTCGAGAGGCGCGACTCGGCGCTGACCGGGCGCAGCCTGACTCCGCTAGGCGAACGCGAGCTGTCCCTCCGGCGGGCTCACCTCCTCGAGCACGGATCCGCAGGAGCTGCACTCGACCCGACCCTTCCGGACATCGGCCTGCTCTCCGCAGACCGGGCAGGCGTCGTCCTCGCCGAATAGCAGCGCCTGGAGCTCCTCGTCGAGGGTCCGGGTGAGCATGGCGACACTCACAGCTGTGCGAAACACTCCGATCACCTTGCCGAGGATCTGGACGTGCGACGGATACAGCGGCTCGAGCGACGAGTTCTCCGGCTGGAGCCGAACGCGCCCGCTCTCCCGGTAGAACGTCTTGACCGTCGCCTCGTCGGCCGCCTCGTCTTCGCCTGCCAGGGCAACGACGACGTCGCCGTTGCTCGCGCTCGCCTGGCGGTGGACGACGACGAAGTCACCGGGCATGATCCCAGCCTCGATCATGCTCTCGCCCTTGACGCGGAGGAGGAACTCGTCGTCTCCACGTGACAGCGGCTCGGGAACGGCAACGTAGTCCTCGATGTTCTGCTCGGCGAGGAGCGGGCCGCCCGCAGCTATCTCGCCGACGAGCGGGAGTACTCGGACCTCCCCGCCTCGCTCGGTGCCGAGCGATCGAGGCCGACCAGCTCCAGCGCCCTCGGCTTGGTCGGGTCTCGCTTGATGTACCCGGCCTGCTCGAGCTTGGCGAGGTGGACGTGTACGGTCGACGGCGACGCGAGCCCGACCTCGGAGCCGATCTCCCGCACGGTCGGGGGGTAGCCGTGTTTGCGCGCGTAGGCGACGACGAAGTCGTAAATCTCTTGCTGTCGCGTGCTGAGCATTCTGCCCTCCATCGAACGTCTGTTCGTGTCAGAGTAGCGCGGCGGGCGGATGGAGTCAACGGTAAGATGGGCCGCACCTGCGCTGGTGGCGGAATTGGTAGACGCGCAAGGTTGAGGGCCTTGTGGCCCGATGGGCCGTGGAGGTTCAAGTCCTCTCCAGCGCACTCCGTGAAGCCGGGCCGGGTGACTGGCCCGGCTCTACGCGTTCACCACCGTCCCAGCCGGGCGGTACGGACTGCGCGCTTCACCACTCGACAAGCGTCCAGATACCCGGCGGGGTTTCGTCCGGACTGCCGCCGATCTCGGCGAGGACGGAGACGGCGCTCTTCAGGTGCTCCATCGCTTCCTGCTCGCGCCCGGCCGCGTGCAGCAGGTCGGCGAGGTTGTTGTGGAGCGCCGCCTCGCGGTGCCGGTCACCCTGGGCCGAGCACAGGCCGAGCGCCTCTTCCGTGAGCTCCAGCGCCCGGTCGGTGTTTCCGGCGGCCCGCTCTACGAGCGCGAGGTTGTTGAGCGCTGCGACCGTCGTCGTCGGGTCGCGTAGCGTCGCGCCGAGATCGATGCTCGTCCGCAGGTGCTCCCGCGCCTCGTCGGGGTCGCCCCGGCTCGACGCGAGCACGCCGAGGGCAGTTGCGTGCCTGCGCGAGCGCTTCGTCGTCCCCCGCCTCTCCGGCCAGCTCGAGCGCTCGTTCGGGCGAGGTCGAGCGCAGCAGCCGTCATTCCCGCGCCGGTGCTCGTTCAGGCTTCGGTCGACGTCGATCCGCGCCGCGCTCGGCCTGATCGGTCGGCTCCGGCGATCGCCGCCTCGAAGTGCGCGGCTGCGAGATCCCAGTCGCCCCGGCGGTGATAGACCGATCCGAGCTTGTGCTCGAGAACGCGCCACGCGGTCTGGCGCAGCGCTGGCAGCCGCGGTCTCGTAGCTGGCCAGCGCCGCGTCGTAGTCGGCGATGCAGCAGGAGCACGTCGCCGATCGCCTCGTGCAGCGCCGGCCGCCTCGGGATGGCCGAGGGCGAGGGCCGAGCGGTAGTGAGCAAGCGCGTCGACGTTCGCGTAGAGGGATCGCGCCCGCTCGCCGGCGGCAACGAAGTACTCGGCGGCCTCGCCCTCTCGTCCGGCCAGCCGGAAGTGGTCGGCGATGAGCGCGGCCTGCGCGCCGGACGCCCGCCGCTCACGTGCGACCAGCGCCTCGGCGGCGCGGCGGTGCAGGAGCCGCGGCGGGCAAGGCTCGTTTCGTCCGTAAACGAGCTCGCGAAAGCGGTCGTGGCCGAAGTCGTAGCCGTCGGGTGCCTCGGCGAGGAGACCGCGTCTCGCAAGCTCCTCGAGCGCAGCGACGACCTCCTCCTCGCTGCGGCCGCTCACGTCGCGCGCGAGGTCGAGATCGAACGGGCGACCGAGAACGGCTGCGGCTGCCAGAACTTGCCGCGCCGTCTCCCCGGCCGCCGCAACCCGCGTGCCGAGGAGCCCGGCGATGTTTCCGGGAGCGCCCACTCACCGGCACCCGCCTCGGATGCGGCTGCGAGATACTCGACGGCGAACAGCGGAAGCCCGACCGGACTCCTCGAACAGTCTCGCTCCGAGATCCCCGGCGTCGGCAGCCTCGGCAAGCGCCGAGACGTCATCTCGGGAGAGCCGCGACAGAACGACGCTCGTGAGCGTCCCCGCTCGGCCGGCCTCGGTCACCAGGCGGTCGAGACCGTGGCCCGGCGGGACATCCTCAGGCCTCCAGGTCAGCACCAGACAGAGCGGTCGTCCGCGGAGCCGGCGCGCGAGATAGGTCAGCACGTCCAGCGACCCTTCGTCGATCCAGTGGGCGTCGTCGATCACGACGAGCTCGGCCGCCGCTCCAAGCGCCTGAGCAAGGCCTTCGATGAACCGCGTGCGCGCACCCGGGCCGTCGCCCGGTGCCTGCTCCCCGGCCAGCTCCGGAACGAGGCGAGCAGCCTCGGCTGAGCGCGTGGCCCGGGAGCGCGGAAAGCCGTCCGGCTCCGCCGGGACTCGCAAGCGCGTCGCGCAGCGACGTCCGCGACGACGGCGTAGGCGAGCGTCGACTCTGCCTCGCTACAGCGCGCGCGGGCGACCGTGGTGCCGCCGACGGCTGCGCGTTCAGCGAGCTCGTCGACGAGCCGCGTCTTTCCGATGCCGGCCTCGCCCTCCACCAGGACGACTCGTCCGTTGGCAGACGAGGCGACAAGCGCGTCCCCGAGCAATCGGCGTTCGCCCGATCGGCCGACCAGGGGATAGCCGGCCGCCGCCGCTGGAGCCGGACGGCGATCGGCTCGCGAAGCGGCGGCGCGACGGGAAGCGCGTTCTCCTTGATCGCCTCGTACAGAGCGGTCGTCTCCTCGAGTGGGCGACACCGAGCTCGCCGTCGAGCACTCGGACGCAGTCCCGGTACTGTCGTAGCGCCGCCGAGCGCTGGTCGCTTCGTGCGTAGAGCTCCATCAGCAGGCGGTGAGCGGGCTCCTGGAGCGGGTCGAGCGCGAGCCAGCGGCGCGCGAGCTCGATCGCCCCGTCGAACTGCCCCTCGGCGCCTCGTTCCCCGGCCAGGCGCTCCAGGGCGCCTGCGAGCTCCCGCTTCAGGGTCTCTGCCTCGAAGAACTGCCAGTCCTCGAACTCGACGCTGTCGCGCAAACCGAAGCCTGCGAGGAAGTCGCCGCGGTACAGGGCGACGGCGTCGGCGTCCCGCGATCCGGTGAGGTGGCCACGAAACTCGGTCACGTCGAGCCAGGCATCCGACGGGTCGAGCGCGACCGCAGCTCGCTCGACATCGAGGAAGTCGCCTCCGAGCGCCTTGGAAAGAGCCGACAACGTCCTGCGCAGAGCCGCACGCGCGTGCTCCGAGTCGTGCTCGGGCCAGAGCAGAGCGGCAAGCGTCTCCCGGCTCTTGCGTTCGCCCGTGACCGCGAGATAGGCGAGCAGCGCGATCGCCTTGCGCGTATCGACGGCGATCGGCTCGCCGTCCACCTCGATCCGCGGCGGCCCGAGGAGCGAGATCGTCAGTCGGGCCATGAGCGCAACGAGTCTATCTCCGTCACGCGACCCGTAACGATCTCGGAACGGTCGTCGAGGATGCTCCCTTGCAGGAGCGGACCGTGGCACAGACAGGTCGGGACAGAGAGAATCCGTGGTGGACGGCGCGCGGGCAAACAGCAGGTCGAGCCTGACGCGCCTCGCGCCGTTCGCCTGGATCCCCATAGCGGCGATCATCGTCGTCGGGGCTCGTCTTCATGCTCCTGTCGCCTGACGACCGAGGTGGGACGGAGCACCGACGCGTTGGGCACGACGACCGTTCTGATCATGGCGCTCACCCTGCTTCCGATCGGCGCACTCGTCGCGCACCGCCAGCCCGAGAACCCGATCGGCTGGGTCTTCACGGCGACGTCGTTCTTCTTGGCGCTCGGCTTCACCGCGTACGAGTACGCGCTCTACGCGTACGTCGTGCGCCCCGGTACCGCGGGCTTCGAGGTCGCGGCCTGGATCGAGAGCTGGTTCTGGTTCCCGGCGGTCATCATGCCGTTCACGCTCCTGCTCCTGCTCTTCCCCGACGGGCATCTCCCGTCGCGGCGCTGGCGGCCGCTGCTCTGGGTGATCCTGGTCGCGCTGGTGATCGGAACCGTCACGGCGGCGCTCACACGCCGGGACCCTCGACGGCATCGAGTTCGCCGATATCGAGAACCCGCTGGGCGTCGACGGGGCCGAGATCGTGTCGATCGCCGCCATGGTCGTACTCGGGATCGCCGGGATTCTGTCGTTCGCATCACTCGTCGTCCGCCTGAGGAGAGCATCGGGCCGCGAGCGCGAGCAGTTGCGCTTCGTCGTTCGCGCGTTCGCAGTCTGCATCCTGCTCCTTGTCGTCGCCTTCGCGATTCAACACCGACTGGAGCTGGCCCATCCTGATTCTCGCGATCGCCGGGATCCCGATCGCCACCGGCGTCGCCGTCGTACGGCACCAGCTCTGGGACATCGACGTCATCGTCCGCAAGACGCTCGTCTACGGCGGCGTCTCGGCGCTCCTCGCGGGCCTCTACTTCGGCATCGTGATCGGGCTGCAGGCGGCGTTCAGCGGCTTCACCCGCGGCAACGATCTCGCCATCGCCGGCTCCACCCTCGCCGTCGCCGCGCTCTTCCGCCCTGTCCGAGCCAGGATCCAGGCGTTCGTCGACCGCCGCTTCTATCGCCGCCACTACGACGCGGAGCAGACGCTCGCCGCGTTCAGCGCCCGGCTACGCGACGAGGTCGATCTCGAGGCGCTCAGCGGAGAGCTCGTGCGCCGTCGTCTACGCAGACAATGCAGCCCGCGCACGTATCGATCTGGCTGCGCGGCTCGGGAGACCGGTCGGTGAGCCGTCACCGCTCGACGTGGCTCGCCTGGTCGCTCTTGGCGTTCGTGGTCGTGCTCGGGATCGCCACGGCCGTCATGGGCGGGCTGGCCGGCCAGATCGACCGCAGCACGATCGCGACCTTCACCGTCGCCGGCGTCGTGTTTCTGACCTTCGCGTCCGTCGGGGCGCATCGTCGCGTCTCGCCGGCCGGAGAATCCGATCGGCTGGCTCTTCCTGGCCACACCGACGCTGATGATGCTCGCGAACGTCGGGGAGCCTACGTCGAGCTCGCCGTCGAACAGGTCGCTTCCCGCGGCAGTCGCGCGTGACCCTCGCGCTGGGCTGGACGTGGCCGGCTCGGACTGCTGCTCCTTCTGTCCTGGCGCTGCTCTTTCCGGACGGCCACCTTCCCTCGCCGCGCTGGCGCCCGCTCGTCCCCTTCGCGGTCGTCTGGCTGGCGCTGTCCGCCGTGCTCTCCGTCTTCGTGCCCGGCTCGCTCGAGGAGCCGCTGGCAGCGACGATCAACCCCGTCGGGAACGACGCGCTCTACGTCGCGTTCGGCGTCGTGGCGCTCACGGGCCTGGTCGTGATGCTCGTGGCCGCGATCGCCTCGCTCGTCGTCCGCTTCCGTCGCGACCGCGAGCAGCGCGAGCAGATCAAGTGGGTGCTCGCCGCTGTCGTGCTCGTCGTCGTCTTCTTCCTCGGGAGCGAGATCGCCGGGCTCGTCGCGGGCGGAGCCGGCCTGCCCGACGCCGTGTACCTCGCCGTGTCTGGGCACGATTCCGGCCGCGATGGCGATCGCGATCCTCAGATACCGCCTGTACGAGATCGACCGGCTCGTCAACCGTGCGGTGGTCTACGGTCTCGCCACAGCCGGGCTGGCGGCGCTCTACTTCGGGATCGTGCTGGCGCTCCAGCAGATCTTCGGCAGGGCTCGCCCGCGGCAACGACCTCGCCATCGCGGGCTCAACGCTCGCGGTCGCCGCCCTCTTCCGGCCCGGCCCGCGCGCCGCATCCAGGCCTTCGTCGACCGGCGCTTCTACCGGAGCCGCTACGACGCCGAGAAAATCCTCGTCGCCTTCAGCGCGCGGCTGCGCGACGAGGTCGACCTCGACACGCTCGGCAGCGGATCTCCGCACAGTCGTGCTGCGAGACCATGCAGCCCGCACACGTCTCGCTCTGGATCCGTCGACCGGAGACGGAGCCGTGAGCGCCGGCCGTGTTGCCTGGTCTGCTGTTCGCGCTCTCCGTGCTCTTCGCCGCGGGAGCGCTTGCCCTGTGGATCCCGACGCGGTCGCTCGAGGTCTCCGAGCTCCCGCGGTCGACCGACCCCGCCCTGATCGTCGCCTTCCTCGCCTATGCGGCGGTCGGCGCGCTCATCGTCTCACGGCGGTTCGGAAACCGGGTCGGCTGGATCTTCCTGGCGGCAGGGGTCGGGTTCGAGCTCGTGCTCTTCTGCCAGGAGTACTCCATCTACGCGCTGCGGAAGTCGCCCGGAACGCTTCCCGGCGGCTCCTGGGCTGGTTTGGTTGCTGATCTCGCTCCGGTCGGCGCACTCGGCCTCGGCACGTTTCTCCTCCTCCTGTTTCCGACCGGCCGCCTGCTCTCGTCGCGATGGCGGGCGGTGGCCTGGCTCGCGGCCGCCTCGTTCCTCGTCATGTCGGCGGCCATCGCGGCCGGACCGGGCACTCTCGAGACCGTCACCGGCGCCGAGAAGCCGGTGGAGATCGACTTTCCGCTCTTCACGTACGGCGACTGGGCCTGGCTGGGGACGATGCTGGCGCTGCTGCTCGCCGTCGTGTCCGTGATCGTCCGGTACCGGCACGAGCGGCTCGGTCGAGCGCCAGCAGCTCCGCTGGTTCCTCGCGGCGGGGCCGCTGTTCATCGCCTCCTTCTTCGTGATCGACACGGTGAACGAGGTCGTGACCGTGATCGCTGCGCTAGGGCTTGCCAGCCTGCCGGTCGCCGCCGGCATAGCGATCCTGCGCTACCACCTCTACGACCTGGACGTCGTCGTCCGCCGTACGCTCGTCTACGGAGCCCTCACAGCCTTGCTCGCCGGCCTCTACTTCGGGATCGTGATCGCGCTCCAGGAAGTCTTCAGCCCGCTGACACGCGGCAACGACCTCGCCATCGCCGGCTCGACGCTCGTCGCGGCTGCGCTCTTCCGGCCTGCCCGTGGCTGGATCCAGGGGATCGTGGACCGGCGTTTCTACCGGCGCCGCTACGACGCGGCTGCCACGCTCGAGGCCTTCTCGGCGCGGCTCAGGGACGAGGTCGACCTGGACGCGCTCGGCACGGATCTCGGCGCGGTCGTCCACGAGACGATGCAGCCGGCACACGTCTCGCTGTGGCTGCGCAGGCCGGAGGAGCGCGAATGACCGGCGCGCTTCCAGAGACGCGCTACGCGCGCAGCGGCGGCGTCAACATCGCCTACCAGGTCGTCGGCGACGGGCCCGTGGATTTGGTCTACGTGCCGGGCTTCCTCTCCCACGTCGAGTGGGACTGGGAACACCCGCCGTTCGGGCGGTTCCTTCGGCGCCTCGCGTCGTTCTCGCGCCTGATCGTGCTCGACAAGCGCGGCACCGGCCTCTCCGACCCGGTCGCCGGCGAAGCGTCGCTGGACGAGCGGATCGACGACATCCGCGCGGTGATGAACGCCGCCGGATCGGAGCGCGCCGTTCTGCTCGGGGTCTTCGAGGGCGCGGCGCTCAGTGCAGCGCTCGCCGCCGCGGAGCCCGATCGCGTCACCGGGCTCGTCCTCTACGCCGGTCTTGCGAAGTTCACGGCCGACGAGGACTACGCGTGGGGGTGGAGCCCGGCCGCGATCCAGCTCTACCTCTCGGCCTCGGAGGACTCATGGGGGACCGGCGCGGGAGCCGAGCTGCTGGTTGCCGATGCCGACGAGCGGCTACCGCACGTGGTTCGCCCGGCTGGTACGCCTGTCTGCCAGCCCGGGCATGGCGACGACGCTCATGCGGATGAACACGACGCTCGACGTGCGGGAGGCGCTGCCCGCGGTCACCGCACCGGTGCTCGTTCTCCACCGAACCGGCGATCCGCTCGTGGGCATCGAGCACGGGCGCTACCTGGCCGAGCGGATACCGGATGCCCGCATCGTCGAGCTCCCGGGCGCGGATCACTGGCCGTGGGCGGGCGATGCCGATCTGGTCGTCGGCGAGATCGAGGAGTTCGTCACCGGGGCCCGCGGGGCCCCCGAGCCGGAACGCATCCTGACGACGCTCCTCTTCACGGACATCGTCAGCTCGACCGAGCGCGCGACGCGGTCGGCGATCGGCGCTGGCGCGAGCTGCTCGAGGATCAGCAGGCGCTCGTGCGGAGGGAGATCGGGCGCTTCGGCGGTCGCGAGATTCAGACGATCGGCGACGGCTTCTTCGCGTCGTTCGACGGCCCGACGCGCGCGATCCGATGCGCCGCCGCCGCCCGGGACGCCGTACGCGCTGCTCGGCCTCGAGCTCCGCGCCGGCGTCCATACGGGCGAGTGCGAGCTGATCGGGGACGATCTCGGCGGGATCGCCGTGCACGTCGCGGCGCGTGTCGCCGGCGGCGTCCGGGCCCGGGCGAGATCTTCGTCTCGAGCGTCGTGCCCGAGCTCGTCGCCGGGTGCGGCGATTCGGTTCGACGACCGCGGCGTGTTCACGCTCAAGGGCATCGACGGCGCAGCGGCGGCTGTTCGCGGCAGAGGTCGACCGATGACGACCGGGGCAACTCGCCTCGCGTGGACCCTGGCCGGACTGACCGCGCTCATGACGGTAGCCGGCCTGGTGCTCATCGGACTCGCTCGTCAGCATCCGCAGGGGGAGACCGAGGTGGACTTCTGGATCGGGGTCGCCGTGACGGGAATCGTCATCCCGTGGAGCGTCGTGGGAGCGCTCGTCGCCGCACGACGCCCCGGGAACCCGATCGGCTGGATGTTCCTTCTTGCCGCTCTGGGGATGAGCGTGTCGCTCGCCGCCAACGCCTATGCCGGCTACTCCGAGGTCGGCGTCGCCGGCTGGCCCGGGGCCCAGTGGGCAGCCTGGCTGAACACCTGGCTCTTCACCGTGTCGGGGATCGTCGCACCCGTCGTCCTGTTCCTGATCTTCCCGGACGGCCGCTTCCTGTCCGCTTTCTGGAAGTGGACGACGATTGCGATCCTGGTCGTGACCGCTGCGTACTTCACGGGCGAAGCGCTAGAGCCCGGGCCGATCGAAGGTTATCCGGAGCTCGTGAACCCGATCGGTGTCGAGCTATGGATACGAGACGCGTTCGCCTGGTTCGGGGACTACCTCCTCGGCCCGATCGTCATGGTGTTCGCGATCTCGTCCCTCGTCCTGCGGTTTCGCCGGTCGAAGGGGGAGGAGCGAGCCCAGATCAAATGGGTGATCTTCGCGGCCGTGGTCGCCTGCGCCGGCTTTCTCGCCGCATTTTCGGGCGGGTCGAGCGCCGGGTTTGCCGTTGGGCTCTTCGGGCTCGCAGCGACTCCGATCGCTGCCGGAATCGCGATCCTGAAGTACCGCCTCTACGAGATCGACCACGTCGTCAACCGGACGGTCGTATACCTCGTGGTGACGGGACTGCTGGCGGGCCTCTACTTCGGCATCGTGCATCGGGCTCCAGGCGGTCTTCAGCGGCCTCGCCCGCGGCAACGACCTCGCCATCGCCGGCTCGACCCTCGCCGTCGCCGCGCTCTTCCGGCCCGTGCGCGCACGCGGATCCAGGCCTTCGTCGACCGCCGCTTCTACCGCCGCCGCTACGACGCCGCAGCGGACGCTCGAAGCCTTCAGCGCCCGCCTCCGCGACGAGGTCGACCTCGACCGGCTCGGAACGCGATCTCGGCGCCGCCGTCCACGAGACGATGCAGCCGGCGCACGTCTCGCTCTGGCTGCGGCCCGCGAGGGTCGAGCATGAGTAGCCGCGCCGCTTTCCGGATCGCGATCGGGCGTGTGGGCCTTCTCCTTCGCGCTCACCGTCGCGGCCGCCGTGTTCTTCGCTCTCGTCGTACCGGACGGACGTTCGCGGCACCGAGCCCAGCGCCGACGTGTTCTTCCTCTCTCCACGGCCGTCGTCTTCTCGGCGGTCGGCGCCCTCGTCGCGTCCCGGCAGCCACGAAACGCAATCGGCTGGCTCCTGCTCGCGATCGGCCTGGTCGGAGCGCTGACGGCGTTCTCGGGCCGCGTACGCGACGTACGGCCTGCTCGCCCACCCCGGATCGCTGCCGGCGACGACCGCCGTTATCGCGCTCGGGCTTCCCGGGACGTGGATCTCGTTCATGCTGGTGGGGACGTTTCTGCTGCTGCTCTTTCCCGACGGGCACCTGCTCTCCCGTCGGTGGCGCCCTGTCGCCTGGCTCTCCGGAGCCCTCATCGTCGCGGGGCGTGGCGATCACGATCCTGTCGCCGGGCCCCCTCGAGGTTGTCCCGGAGATCGACAACCCGCTGGGCCTCGGCGGCGACACCGGCTCGGCGATCGAGGACGCGTCCAACTACCCGATCGTGCCGGTGATGCTCTGTCGTCCTTTTGTCGATGGCTTCACTGGTCGTCCGCTTCCGCCGCTCGTCGGGCGTCGAGCGGCAGCAGCTCAAGTGGGTGGCCGCCGGCGGCGCCTTCCTGGCGGTCTGCCTCGCTCAGCGGTCCGCTCCTCTTCTGGTGGACACCGTTCGACGGGGTCTGGGACGTGCTCGCGCCGCTCGGCTTCGCCGTCTTCCCGGTCGCCGTGGGCTTCGCGGTTCTCCGCTACCGCATGTACGAGATCGACCGGATCATCAACCGGACGGTCGTCTACGCGATCGTCACCGCCCTTCTCGCCGGCCTCTACTTCGGCATCGTGATCGGGCTCCAGGCGGCCTTCGGGGGTCTCGCCCGTGGCAACGACCTCGCCATCGCCGGCTCGACGCTCGCCGTGGCCGCGCTGTTCCGCCCCGCGCGTACCCGGATCCAGGAGTTCGTCGACCGCCGCTTCTACCGCCGCCGCTACGACGCGCAGCAGACCCTGACTGCCTTCAGCGCCCGGCTCAGGGACGAGGTCGATCTCGATCAGGTCGCGAGCGATCTCGGCGCCGTCGTCGAGCGACACGATGCAGCCGGCGCACGTCTCGCTCTGGCTGAGGAAGCCGCGGTGACGAGCGCGAACGCTTGGAACCGCGTCCTCGCCTGGGCGGCGTGCACGATCTCCGCGCTGCTCTTCCTCTGGCGTCGGTCGCGCTGCTCGTCCTGCTTGCCTCCGACTCGTCGTACGAGCGGCAACGACGTGCTCTGACGGGAGCGCCGCGACCTGCTCATGGCGCTCGCGTTCGCGGTCGTGGGCGCGCTTCGTCAGCGATCAAGCGCCCGGGCAACCTCGTCGGCTGGGCGCTCACGCTCGCCGGGGTCGGCATCCTGCTCGCAGGCGTTCTCGGCGGGTATGCCGAGCTGGCGGTGCTCGCGAAGCCCGAGGCCGGCCTCCGGGCGGCGACGGCGGCTGCGGCCATCGCGTCGGGCGCGTGGACGCCGCTGATCGCCGGCGTCTTCCTGCTACTCGCTCGTCTTCCCTACGGGCCGGCTGCCCGTCGGCGGCGCTGGCGACCGGTCGCCGCCTTCGTGCTCGTCGGCTTCGCCGATCGTCTGGCTCGGCGTCGTGACTGCGCCCAGGAGAGCTCGAACCTCCGTTCGAGGCCTACGAGAACCCCCTGGCGCTGACGCACAGCGACGCCTATCTGCGGGCTCGTCTACATCCTCATCGTGCCGTCGCTCGGTGGGCGTCGCGGCCGCCGCCGTCGATCTGCTCCTGCGGTTCCGCCGCTCGCGGGGGATCGAGCGACAGCAGTTCAAGTGGCTCGCAGCCAGCGCCGGGTTGCTGCTCGTGACGCTGCCGATTGCGGCGCGCCTTCAACTACTCCGGGGTTGCGGGCGCCGTCCTGTCCATCGCTCTCGTCGCACTGCCGGTCTCCGTCGGCGTCGCCGTGTTCCGCTACCGGCTCTACGAGATCGACCGGATCGTCAACCGGACGCTCGTCTACGGCGCCGTCACCGCGCTCCTCGCCGGCCTCTACTTCGGCATCGTGATCGGGCTCCAGGCGGCCTTCAGCGGCCTCACCCGCGGCAACGACCTCGCCATCGCCGGCTCGACCCTCGCCGTCGCTGCGCTCTTCCGACCCGCCCGCACGCGGATCCAGGCTTCGTCGACCGCCGCTTCTACCGCCGCCGCTACGACGCCCAGCAGACGCTCGAGCGCCTTCAGCACGCGGCTCCGCGACGAGATCGACCTCGACGAGCTCGGCTCCGACCTCGGCGCCGTCGTCCGCGAGACGATGCAGCCGACGCACCTCTCACTCTGGATTCGTCCGGTAATGCGACACCGTAACTGCCCCCGTAACGATCTCGGGACGCTCGGGCGATAGAAAGGACTCGAGATGACGACGATTGCGCAGAACCTCAGGCGGATGATCGGGCCGAAGCGCAGCGACGGCTGCCGACCGACGGTTGTAGCCGGGAAGCGCCGACTGCCGAAGGCCCGAGAGCTCGACGCTCCGCCCGGTCGAGATCGCGCCGAACGACCCGATCATCGCCTATTTCCAGAGCGCGCCCGGCGCCGTCGACATCGAGTCGCTCGAGCTCGATTCCCCGGCACTCGTCGAGTTGCGCGCGGCCGGCGTGAAGCTGGTCGTCCCGCTCGTCAGCCAGGGCGAGCTGATCGGGCTCCTGAATCTCGGGCCGCGCCTCTCCGACCAGGCGTATTCGAGCGACGACCGCAAGCTGCTCGACAACCTGGCGGCGCAGGCAGCGCCGGCCGTACGGGTCGGCCAACTCGTGCGTGAGCAGGAGGCGGAGGTGCGGGCGCGGGAGCGGATCGAGCAGCGAGCTCGAAGTCGCTCGCCTGATCCAGCAGAACTTCCTGCCGAAGGAGCTGCCCGACCTGCCCGGCTGGCAGGTGGCCGCGTACTACCGTCCGGCCCGAGCGGTCGGCGGCGACTTCTACGACTTCATCGAGCTTCCCGAGGGAAAGGTCGGGCTCGTCGTCGGCGACGTGACGGACAAGGGCGTGCCGGCCGCGATGGTCATGGCGGCGACGCGGAGCGTCCTACGCGCCTCCGCGCAGCGGATCGTCGCTCCGGGCGAGGTGCTCGAGACGGTCAACGACCTGCTCTGCCCCGACATCCCGCCGAAGATGTTCGTCACCTGTCTGTACGGCGTACTGGACCCGGAGACCGGGCTCCTGCGTTTCGCCAACGCGGGCCACAATCTCCCGTTCGCGCGGACGCCGAGCGGGCCGCTCGAGCTGCGGGCGACCGGCATGCCGCTCGGCCTCATGCCCGGCATGACCTACGAGGAGAAGCGAGGCAGTGCTCACCCCGGGCGAGAGCATCCTGCTCTACTGCGACGGCGTCACCGAGGCGCACAACCCGGGCCGCGAGATGTTCGGCGGCAAGCGTCTGGCCTCCCTGGTCGGCGAGCGGCCGGCGGGCACCGAGCTGATCGACGGCGTCCTCGGCGAGCTCGGCCACGTTCACCGGCCCGGACTGGGAGCAGGAGGACGACATCACGATGGTCGCGCTCCGGCGAACCGGCGGCGTCGTGGTGTCCGCGCTCCACCAACGGGGGTGGGCGTGTACTCGCCGAGTTCGAGATTCCGAGCGAGCCGGGCAACGAGCGCGAGGTCATGATCCGCGTGGCGGAGGCCGTCGAGGAGCTGAACATGCCGGGCGAGCGACTGGAGCGCCTGAAGACCGCCGTCGCCGAGGCTGCGATGAACGCCATCGAGCACGGCAACCAGAACCAGCCGGAGCTCCCGGTGCGCGGTTCGCGTGGTCGCCACGGGCGACGAGCTGCGGGTCTACATCACCGACCAGGGCGGAGCGCGGCCGATACCGGAGGCCGAGACGCCCGACATCGAGGCGAAGCTCGAGGGGCTCCAGAAGCCCCGTGGCTGGGGTCTCTTCCTGATCAGGAACATGGTCGACGGGATGGAGATCTCGGGCGACGAGACTCACCACACGATCGAGCTCGTGCTCGACCTGAAAGGAGAAGAGAATGCCGGCCATCCGGCTTGAAACACGGGTGCGGCAGCAGCCCGGCGTCGCGCTTGATCGACCTGTCAGGTGAGATCGACGCATCCGCCGAGGAGAGCCTGACCGCTGCCTATGGAGAGGCGACGAGCGGCGGACGCGAGCGCGATCCTCCTCAACTTCGGCGGGGTCGACTACATCAACTCGACAGGGATCGCCCTGATCGTAGGCGTTCTCGCGCAGGCACGACGCGACAGGATCACGGTGACGGCCTGCGGCCTGGGCGACCACTACCGGGAGATCTTCGAGATCACCCGATTGTCGGACTTCATGCAGATCTTCCCGGACGAGGAGAGCGCCATCGGCGGGCTCCCTGCGGGATCGACCGAGGAGGGTTCCTGATGACGAATGCGACGCTGACGATGGACGTGCGAGTGATCGATCCGGCTACGAGCATCCTGGACATCGCCGGCGACATCACCTCGACATGCGAGGACGCCTGATGGACGCGTACACCCGAGCGAGCGGCGAGGAGACCCAGGCGGTGATCCTCAACTTCGGCGGGCTGGACTACATGAACAGCGGCGGCATCGGCCTGCTGGTGACGCTGCTCGTGCGCGCCAACCGCCAGAAGCAGCGTCTGCTGGCCTTCGGGCTCAACGACCACTACCGCCAGATCTTCGAGCTGACCCGCCTGGACGAAGCCATCGGCATCTACGGCACCGAGGCCGAAGCGCTGGCTGCGGCCTGAGAGGAGGAACCATGTCGTCCGACGAGACCGAGCGGCCGCGGGACTCCGAGCACTGGGCGAAGCCCGTCGGGAGGCTCCATGTCGAGCACGCCCCGGACGGGGCGAAGAACCTCGTCGAGGGCAAGCGGCTCGTCGGGCCGGTTCAGGGCTTCGGGCAGATGTGGCAGAAGAGCTACCGGATCCGCCTCGACGGGACGAGCTGGAGCCCGTGGACGTCGTGCGCGAGTGGAAGGAGCATTTCCCCGAGTTCTGGCCTCCGGGCAACCAGTTCTACGCTCCGTTGACCGGCATCGAGCCCGGCGAGGTCGCGCTCATCCGGGCGAGCGTCACCGGCGGCCTCAAGCTCTCGACCGGCGTCATGGTCCTGTACTCGGACGAGGAGTCGTTCACGCTCATGACCCCCCAGGGGCACATGTTCGCCGGCTGGATCACCTTCAGCTCGTACGACGACGCCGGTGACGGTGGCGCAGGTGCAGGTGCTGATCCGAGCTCAGGATCCGCTGTCGGAGCTCGGTCTCGCGCTCGGCGGTCACCGCCAGGAGAACCGCTTCTGGGAGCAGACGCTCGAGAACCTGGCAGCGCATCTCGGGGCCGCGGGCACGGTGGTGACGCAGGTCGTCTGCGTGGATCGCAGGCGTCAGTGGTCGAAGGCCGGGAACATCCGCCACTCGGTCGCGATCCGCAACGGCATTCACGCCCTGAGGCTCGGGCGCCCGTAGACGGCGTGCACGACGCGAGTCGTCGTCGGTGCCGGGCCGAACGGGCTCGCGGCGGCGATCGTGCTCGCCCGCGCCGGGCGGTCCGTGCTCGTCCTCGAAGCGGCCGACTCCGTCGGCGGCGGCACCCGCACCTCCGAGCTGACTCTGCCCGGATTTCGGCACGACGTCTGCTCGGCAATCCACCCGCTCGTCCAGGGCTCGCCGTTCCTGCGCTCGTTGCCGCTCGAGGAGCACGGGCTCGAGTGGGTCGAGTCTCCGGCGGCGCTCGCGCACCCGTTCGACGACGGCACCGCGGCGGTGCTCGAGCGCTCGCTTCCCGGCTCTGCGGCTTCTCTCGGCGCCGATGCGCCTGCGTATGCGCGCCTCATGGGGCCGCTGGTACGAAATGCCGACACGATCCTCGGCGAGATACTCGGCCCCTTCAGGCTGCCGCGGCATCCGCTCGTCCTCGCCCGCTTCGGCCTGAACGCGATCCTTCCGGCCGCCACTGTGGCCCGGCGTCGTTTCGACGGCCCGCGCGCCCGCGGGCTGTTCGCGGGCCTGGCAGCCCATTCGATCCTTCCGCTCACGAGAGCGCCGAGCGCGGCAGCCGGGCTCGTGCTCGCCCTCCTCGGCCACCATGTCGGTTGGCCGTTCGCGCGAGGGGGCTCGCAGGCCATCGCAGACGCCCTCGCCTCGTACCTCCGCTCGCTCGGCGGCGAGATCAGACGGGCCATCGCGTCGAGTCGCTCGACGAGCTGCCGCGGGCCCGCGCCGTGCTCGCCGACGTGACGCCCTCGGCAGCTCGCTGGGACTGGCAGGGAGCCGTCTCCCGGACCGCTATCGCCGCCGGCTCGCGCGCTACCGCTACGGGCCCGGCGTCTTCAAGCTCGACTTCGCCCTCGACGGGCCGATTCCGTGGCGCGCACCGGAGTGCGGGCGGGCCGCAACGGTTCACCTCGGCGGCACGCTCGAGGAGATCGTCTCGTCCGAAGCGGCCGTGTCCAGGGGTCTGACCCCGGAGCAGCCCTACGTTCTCGTCGCACAGCAGAGCCTCTTCGATCCGACGCGGGCGCCTGCGGGCAAGCACACCGCCTGGGCGTACTGCCACGTCCCGAACGGCTCCGAGGAGGACATGACCGGGCGGATCGAGGCGCAGATCGAGCGGTTCGCTCCCGGGATTCCGTGAGCTCGTGCTCGCCCGTCACGCGCTGGGGCCCGCCGCGATGGAGGCCTACAACCCGAACTACGTCGGCGGTGACATCAACGCCGGGCATCCAGGATCTACGCCAGCTGTTCACGCGCCCGGTGGCCAGGGTCGTCCCGTACTCGACGCCCGCCGCGGGCCTCTATCTCTGCAGCGCGTCGACGCCGCCCGGAGGCGGCGTCCACGGCATGTGCGGCTACTGGGCGGCGCAGGCGGCTCTGCGCAGACTGGATTCGAGGCCTCGGTGATGCGCTCCTCGTAGCTCCTCTTGGCCAGGGGCACCAGGGCCGGTCGTCAGCCGGCCGGAATCTCGGCGCACGCCGCGAGCACGAAGGGCACCTCGCCGAAAAGCACGGCCGTCACGCCCAAGAGCAGCAGCCCGGTCGCCAGGCAAGCTCGCCTGAGGTTCCTCCCTCTTGACCTGAGTCGCATCCCTTACCTCCCGTGAGTCACCGGCGCGAGTATCGGAGCGCTGACGGGAGAGTCGCTGGAAGCGCAGTGGAGCGGAGGTAGCCCGCGACCGCGCCGCGTGCCTCCAAGCGCGTCGACGCCGCCCGGAGACGGCGCCGACACGACCTCGGCTAGCGCTGCCCACTGCTCACGATCCCGCCTCGTGGAGGTTTGCTCGGGCGGCGGCGGGCTGCCGGCGACGCGCGCGTAGAGCGTCCGGGCCGCCTCGATCATGACGTCCTGCGAGACCTCCCCCGGCTTCGTGCCGATCGTCAGGAGGTCATACAGGAACAGGCCGTCCACGAACTGAACCTCGTAGGTCTCGAACGGCGTCTCCGGGCCGGCGCCGTCGCTGTCGCCTGTTCGGCTTCGCTTGATGCCCTTCGCACCGGGGATTCCCGGCACGTCGAATGGCTCGATGGCGATGTTGCACACGTTCGGACAGGGCGATGTCGAGTCCGCGTACGCCCAGCTCATCGCCTTCTTTGCCTGCTCCGGTGAGCCGAGTTGCACGACCGTCGAGGCGATCGCCGCCTCCGTCTTGTCCGACAGATGCACCGCGACCATCGCGCTCGCTGAACCCGTCGGCCGTGAGCTCGCGCACAGCGCCTTCGGGCGTGATCCTGACGAACGAGTCCTTCGCCAGCTCGACGAAGCCGTCGAGGTCGAGCGGCGCCGGCGAGCTGGTGAGCGCGAACTGCGGCAGCTCCCCGTTCTCGAGCGTCCGCTCGGAGAGCGGGAGAGCGGGCTGACGTTCTGCGGCCGGTGTCGTTCCCCCGCATCCTGCGAGGACTGCGAGCACGGTCGCGGCGAGCATGGCGATGCCAAGCCTGAGCTTCATGACCTCTCCTTTCGTGATTGGTCGGCTAGCGGGTGGTCTGGATGCGCGAGACCGTGTCCTCGGTCAGGCTCGTGACCCAGATCGAGCCGTCGACCACCGACATTGCGTGCGCGGCCCCGTCGAAATCCGAAGGCGCGGCAATCCTTATAGGCGAACCGATTTTTTCACCGGTCGAGGCGTCGATCCGCGTCACCGTGCCCTCGTCCTGGCTCGCGACCCACACGGACCCGGCCGCTGCCACGATCCAGGTGGAATTGCCGCCGGTCTCGATCGGGTCGCCGACCGTCTGCATCGTTTGCGGGTTCGACGCGGCTGACCGTTCCACTTTCGCGGTTTGCGACCCACACGCTCCCGCCGGCGAGCGCGACACCCACAGGGAAGCGGCCGACCTCGACACGTGCCGTTTCACCGCTCTGGGGATCGATCCGGACTAGCTCGCCGTCGTCGGACGCCGTTGCCCAGAGCATGCCGTCGCCGTATGCGAGCCCGACCGACATGTGATTCGAGATGGGCAAGGGGTCACCGAGTGGCTGCAGCGTTTCAGGGTCGATACGGTGAATAGCCGAGGGAGCGTTTCGCTGGAAGTGGCCGAGCCAGAGTGCGCCGCCTCCCCAAACAAGCTCGCCAGGGCCGAACGGGAGCGACCTGCGGGCGAGGATCTCACCGGTCTTCCAGTCGAGACGGAGCAGTTCGCCCGGCTTGTCGGGTCCGTCAGGGAAGCGGTCGGCAATGAGCGCGTCGCCCACCCGCACCGTGTAGCTCGGCTCGCCGGTGACGGGGCACCGTTTTCTCCACGGCGCCGGTGGCAAGCTCAATCCGGACGAACCCTCGCGTGTCGCAGCCACCGGGAACGTCGCAGTTCAGCGTGAGCCACATGGCATCGTCGCCTGCAGTGACCCACCCCGGATGGCCCGGGACTCGCAGCGTGGCGGCGACGCTGTCGTCTGTCGTTTGCTCGGGGCCGCCGAGTGTGAAGACGAGCACGATCGCGACGGCGGCTGCGACAGCCGTGGCTGCCGCGACGGCGATCCTGGCATGCCGCGTGCCCAGGAGCCGCGCCGGTTGCTGCCGGATGTCGTCGGACTGCTGCAGGCTTTCCATGATCCCACCCTTCTGGCGCTTGATCGAGTCCTGATGGGACCACCTCGCAGCTGCCGTGTCGTCGGGGAAATCCCCGATGCCGACGTCAGTTCAGGGTTTGCCCTGACCATCGTCACTCGCGACCTATGCAACGATCTCGACATGGCGCAGCGCGTGTTGATCGTGGACGACCACGCGGAGTTCCGGACGCTCGCGCGGGCCGTGCTCGAGGCCGGCGGGTTCGTCGTGGCAGGCGAGGCGGCAGACGCCGCCGGTGCGCTCAGGGAGATCGCCCGTACGAGGCCGGATGTCGTCCTGCTCGACGTGCAACTTCCGGACCGAAGCGGGTTCGATGTCGCACGAGAGCTGGAAGGGCCAGGCCAACCGCTCGTCGTCATGACGTCGAGCCGCGACGAGGGCGACTTCGGGACCAGACTGGCGCGAAGCGGAGCGCGGGGCTTCATCGCGAAGTCGCGGCTCTCCGGCCACGCGCTGGCGGCACTCGTCGCCTGATGGCCGCCTCGGTCGCTCTCCGGTCGACAGCCCGGCATGCCCGCAACGTCGACCCGATTCTCGCGCTGCCGCTGGTCGCCGCAGAGATTCTCGCGCTCGCGTGGTACGGGCTCGGTCACGAGCTCGAGAGCTGGCGCGTCGCAGCCGATCTCGCGGTCGCGCTGGCATTTGCGGCCGCCGGCGTCACTGCGCTCTGTCGCGCCGGCCCGCGCACGCCCGGTCGCCTGATGGTGGGGATCGCCCTGACCTGGTCGCTGAGCTACTTCCAACTCTCGGGGAACTCGGGCGCCTGGATCCTCGGCTGGCTGCTCGCCAACCTTCCGACGGTCCTGATCGTCTGGCTCCTGCTCGTCGTATCCGGAAGGGCGCCTCTGGTCGCGCGCGGCGCGCGCGACGGTCATGGCGACAGGGATCGCCGTTGCCGGCGGAGCTCTGTCGACGGTTTTCCTCGATCCGGACGCGAGAAGTCTCCTCAGCCCAGGGAACTTGCAGCTCGAGAATCTGATCGGCCAGGCCACGGCTGCACTCGGACTCTGCGTCGCGGGCGCGACGACCGGCCTGATCGCCGTTCGCCTGATCCGGCTACCCGCTGCCCGGAGGCGGCTCGCGCTTCCCCTCCTCGTAGGCGGACTGCTGACCGTTCCGACCACCGTCGTCTGGCTCGCCGCTCAGGCGAACGCGGACTGGGACTTCGCGAACTCCTTCCTCTCTGTCGACCGGATCGTCAGCATCCTCATCCCGCTCGGCTATTTCACCGGGCTGGCTTGGACGAGGATCCGGCGGTCGGGCGTCTCCAGCCTCGTCGTCGATCTCCAGGAGGGAGGTGCAACGACGCTTCGTGATCGCCTCGCGCGCACGCTCGGCGATCCGTCGCTCGAGGTCGCCTACTGGATCGGAGACGATCGCGGCTGGGTCGACGGCGACGGCCGGACGGTGGAGCTCCCCGAGCCGGGCGAGCGGGCGGTGACGCAGGTGACGGCGTCGGGCGCTCCGGTCGCCGCGCTCGTGCACGACCCGGCGCTGCTCGAGGATCCCGACCTCGTGCGCTCGGTCGCCGCTACCGCCGGCCTCGTGCTCGAGAACGAACGGCTCGCCGCCGAGGTGCGGGCGCAGCTCGCCGAGGTGCGCGCGTCACGTGCTCGGATCGTCGAGGCCACGGACGCCGAGCGCCAGCGCTTGGAGCGTGACTTGCACGACGGCGCCCAGCAGCGCCTCGTCGGGCTCTCGCTCAGGCTCCGCCTCGCGCAGGCAGGGGCGAGCGACCCGGACGCCGTCGCGAGCCTGGTCGCCGCGCAGGACGACCTCGAACAGGCCCTCGCCGAGCTTCGCGAGTTCGCGCGCGGCATCCATCCCACCGTGCTCCGCGAGGACGGACTCGATGCTGGTCTCGAATCGCTGGCCCGCCGAGCGCCGCTCCCGGTCGAGATCGAGGGCGAGTCGGGCGACCGCCTCCCGGCGACGATCGAGCTTGCGGCCTACTTCTTCGTGTCCGAGGCGCTCACGAACGTCGCCAAGCATGCGAGCGCGACGCATGCGACGGTGACGCTCTGGCGCGACGACTCGCTGCTCCGCATCGCCGTCGCAGACGACGGCGTCGGCGGCGTCGATCCGTCCGCAGGCAGCGGACTACGCGGTCTCGTCGATCGCCTCGCCGCCATCGACGGGACGCTGACGGCGACCAGCGCGCCGGGCGAGGGTACGACGCTCGTGGCGGAGATCCCGTGCGAGTCGTGATCGCCGACGACGCCGCCCTCGTGCGCGAGGGCGTCGCGCGACTGCTCGCAGAAGCCGGGCTCGACGTGGTGGGGCAGGCGTCCGAGGCGGCAGAGCTCATGCTCCTCGTGCGTGACCGCCGTCCCGACGTCGCGGTCGTCGACATCCGGATGCCTCCGACGAACACCGACGAGGGACTCGTCGCCGCCCAGGAGATCCGGGCGCGCTATCCGGAGACCGCCGTCCTCGTTCTCTCCCAGCACCTGGAGCCCCGGTACGCGGTGCGGCTGCTCGAGGAGGCGCCGAGCGGGGCCGGCTATCTCCTCAAGGAGCGGGTCGCCCGCGCGGACGAGCTGGTAGACGCGATCCGCCGCGTCGCGGCCGGCGAGTGCGTCGTCGACCGGGCGGTCGTCGACGAGCTCCTCGCGCGGCAGCGCCGCGACGATCCGCTTGCAGAGCTGTCCGATCGGGAGCGCGAGATCCTCGAGCTGATGGCCGAGGGCCGCTCGAACCAGGGCATCTGCCAGACGCTGTGGCTCAGCCCGAAGACGGTCGAGACCCATATCCGCCACCTGTTCATGAAGCTCGGGCTCGAGGACGCGCCGACGGACAACCGGCGCGTCCTCGCGGTGCTGGCCTACCTCCGTAGCTGAGGGCCTGCGGCTACTCGCCGCGGTAGGTGCCGAACGACCAGAGGTTGCCCTCCGGATCGCGAACGCTGAACCCGCGCGAGCCGTAGTCCTCGTCGCGCAGCTCCTGGATCACCTCCGCGCCGGCGGCCGTCGCCCGGGCGAACAGCGCGTCGGGCTCGTCCGTCACGGCATACACGGATGCCCCGCCGGTCGGGAGCTGCGAGAACGGGCTTTCGCCCCGCCCGGCGCTGCCGAGCATCACGCCGCCGCCTTCCGGCCAGCGCAGCTCGGCATGGACGACGACCTCCTGGCTTCGTCCGCGGCGTAGGCGCAGCGCTCCTCGAAGCCGAACGCCTCGACCAGGAACCTGATCGCGGCCCGCGCGTCGCGGTAGTTGAGACAGGGCCAAACGGTTTTCTGGGTCTGTGTAGCTGTCATGCCGGGGACGGTACTCCGGCGGAAGGCTCGCCGTCTTGAACGAATGGGAGCTCCTCGCCCGCGAGCCAGGCAGACGGGCTCGCACCGGCGAAGCGACGGAAGTCACGGGTCATGTGGGCCTGATCCGCGTAGCCGCACTCGGCGGCGACCCGTGCCAGCGAGGGTCGGCCGGGACGGGTCAACAACTCCCGTGCGCGGTCGAACCGGAGTACCTGACCGGCCAGCTTCGGCGTCAGCCCGAACTCAGACCGGAACCGCTCCGAGAGGTGGCGCCGGCTGTAGCCGACGTCGCGGGCGAGCTCGTCGACCGTGATCCCGCCGGCCCGGGCGCCGAGACGCTGCCACGCGTACGCGAGCTCGGGGCGTCCCGCAGGCGCGTCTCGGACCGCGCGCAGCAGCACGTCGTCGAGCACCGCGAACCGCTGTGGCCAGCCGGCAGCACCCTCGAGCCGGTCGGTCAGCTCTGCGGCACGCAGGCCCAGGACGTCGCCCATGTCGACCACGAGCGAGGCCAGCTCGGCCGCCGGCATCCCGAACAGGGTCCGTGATCCTAGCGGCGTGATCTCCACCTGGATGCCGCGCTCGTTCCCGTCGTGGTGGATCAACGCCGGCGCCGACGTCAGTCCCGACACGAGGGCGAAGAGCTTCTGCGGGCGTCTGAGCCGGGTCGGGCATGACGGCGACGTCGACCGGCCTGCCGAAGCTCACGATGAACGTCAGGAAGCGGGAGGGCATCCCGACGTGCACCCCCGGCTCGAACCCCAGCAGCTCGTAGCCGACGTACCGCCCGACGAACGCGCGCAGGCTCGGGTCGGGCAGGCCGATCGCGAAGTCCGAACTGCGTTCTCCCACCTCCGACTGTTGTAGCGGATCGCACACGGCGGCTGCGTGCTCGATGTTGAGATTCCGTTAGGAATCGGCCAAGACGGGTGGCAACCCGGCCGGTCATCGGGTACTTTCACAGCAGCGCATGCGTCTTCGCAGGCCCTCGATTCTCGCTTCGCTCGCAGTCGGCGCGCTGCTCGTCATGGTCGGCTGCGCGGCCGGCGGAAAGGCCCTGGCCGATCCGGAAGCGCGCTCGACCAGCGCCGAGCCGAAGGCCGCATCCGGAAAGCTCGCGCTCCGGCTCGTCAGGATCGCGTCCGTCACCTCGCCGGTTCACGCGACGGCGCCGCGGAGCGAGCCGGGAGCGGATCTACGTCGTCGAGCAGGCAGGGCGAATTCGCGTCATCCAGAAGGGCCGCGTGCTCTCGAAGCCGTTCCTCGACATCCGGCCGCTCGTCAGCTCAGGAGGTGAGCGCGGCCTGTTGTCGGTCGCCTTCCATCCCGACTACGCGCAGAACCGCCTCTTCTACGTCAACTACACGAACGTGGACGGCGACACGCGAGTGGTCGAGTACCGCGCCCGAGCAGGCGCGTCTCCGGCACGTCAGCGCGAGCTCCTCGCCGTGAATCAGCCCGTACCCGAACCACAACGGTGGCCAGCTCGCGTTCGGAAGGGACGGCTTCCTGTACGTGGGCATGGGTGACGGAGGCTCGGGAGGAGACCCGGGCGAGGTGGCGCAAGACCTGTCGAGCAGGCTCGGCAAGATCCTGCGTCTCGACGTCGACCGGCCCGGCGCCGAGTGGGACATGGTCAGCTACGGGCTGAGGAATCCGTGGCGGTTCTCCTTCGACCGGCTGACCGGGAATCTCTACATCGGCGATGTCGGAGCGGAGCGAGTGGGAGGAGATCGACTTCACGACCACTCCAGTCACCGGGCTCGAGAACTACGGCTGGGACGCCCTGGAGGGCAACCATCCGCACGAGGACGAGCAGCCGAATCAGACCGGAAGCCTCGTCGGTCCCATCTACGAGTACGGGCACGACAAGGGTTGCTCGGTCACCGGCGGCTTCGTGTACCGGGGCCAGAAGATCCCGGCTGCGAAGGGCCGCTACTTCTTCGGCGACTACTGCGGCGGATTCGTCTGGAGCTTCGTGGTCAAGAACGGACGTGCGACGGCGGTTCGCAAGCACTCGCTGAACGTCCCGCAGCTCTCGTCCTTCGGCGAGACGGCGACCGGCGAGCTCCTGCTCGTGTCACAGGCCGGCCCGGTCTACCGGCTCGCCCAGGGCTAACCGACCGAGTCGGCGATCCGTAGCGCCTCCCGCTTCGAGACGTCGGCCTCGAGGCGAAGCAGGAGGTTGCCGCGCTCCCAGAGGAGCGTGTTGCCTGCGAGGCGAAGGGAATCCCAGACGATCTCGCCGCTCGGATCGCGGTAGAAGAGCTCGTGCGGCTCGCCTTCGAGCCAGATTCCCGGCTCCCCGTTCACCGTCACCTCCTCGATCAGCGTGCCCTGGCCGGCGAGCTTTCCGATCATCTCCGGCGAGACGTCGCCGCGGAACTCGGTCAGCAGCAGGCCGACGCCCGGCAGGCTCGTCGGGCCGAGCCGGTCGTCCGGCTCGTACACGAGCTCGACCAGGGCGCGATCGCCGGCGCCCGCGACGTGCACCTCGTCCGGCTCCCCGAGCAGCGACGGGAAGAGAATCGGGAACCCGACGCGTTCTTCGGCCTCGGCGAGCGAGAGCGCGTGGCCCCGGGAGAAGCCCGGTCTCGGGCACGGCCGGAGCCTCCGGCAGAGACTCGACGACCTCGACGGTCGCTCCCTGAAGGCCGAACCAGCCGAGGATGACCTCGCGTGACGCGGGAACGGCGAAGGCCGTGCCGACGGCAAGGAGGAACACCGCCAGGGCGACGGCAAGCACGCGCCAGCGCCGGCGGGCACGCGTGGACGCGGCCTCCCGGTGGCGATCTGCGCCGAGACCCGCTGTCCCAGCAGCGGCGTGCGCCGGGAAGTCGATCTCCTCGCCCAGCTCGCCGAGCATGCGCTCGAGATCAGCCATCTC
Organism: uncultured Thermoleophilia bacterium; assembly: GCA_963797645.1. GTDB lineage: Bacteria > Actinomycetota > Thermoleophilia > Gaiellales > Gaiellaceae > CAWCQC01. The sequence goes on from CAWCQC010000020.1 coordinate 127,596, forward strand.
TCGCTCCCATCCGTTCCCGCAGCCGTGCAAGCGCCCGCGCCGACCTCGACTTGACCGTGCCCTCGGGCCGGCCGATCACGGCCGCTGTCTCTTCCTCGGAGAGCCCGACGAAGTAGCGGCAGGCGATCACGAGTCGGTCGTCGTCGCCCAGTTCGTTGACCGCGGCCAGTAGGCGCTGCCGTTCCTCGGCCTGGAGCAGAGCCGCCTCGGGGGACGGGGCCGCGTCCCCCGTCGGCGGAGCTTCGGCCGCGCGCAGGGCGAGCTCGGCGCGCCGTCTGGCCGACCTGCGGCGATTGCGGGCCTCGTTGGCGACGATCGCGAGGAGCCACGGCCTGAACGGCGCTCCTCGCCGGAACCGGCGAAGCGCGGCATGGGCCTTGACGAATCCGTCCTGGGCGGCTTCCTCGGCATCCGCGGCCGAGCCGGTGATCAGGTAAGCGGTGCGAAACGCGATCGTCTGGTGCTCCTCCACGAGGCTCTCGTAGGCGCCCACGTCGCCGCCCCGCGCGCGCTCGACGAGGTCGGACTCCCGCGCCGCATCGGCGCTCTCGGGTGGACGGCCCTCCACCAGCCGTATTACACCGCCGATTCCCGGCGGGTTCCCACTTGACTTTCACCTGGCGAACACAGCACGATTCCGACCAGGCCGGAGGGCGAGGGCAAACGTCCCTCCGGGAGGGGAAAGAGAAGGGGGAGCTCACATGAGGGCAGCACGCCTGCTCGTACTCGCGGCTCTGCTCGCTCTGACGATGACGACGGCCGCCCAGGCGAGGACGCACGGACTCGCCTACGGCCCCGGAGACGTCGCCGTCGGGGTCGACGGAAAGCCGCTGCCGTTGCGAATCGCCTCGAAAGCGGCGCTCGCGAGGAAGATCGCCCGCACGGCGAATCCGGAGGGACCGGGTCTGGCCGTCGGCACCGACCGCATCTGGCCCGCCCTCGACGACGCACGGGGCTTCGTCTACCTGAAGAACTACACCCTTCGCGGGGTCGGGGAGAACATCGAGGTCTGGGTCGCGAACGACTCGGACGAGGTCTCGACGGGCACCGAGTTCCTGCCCGGCGACTGCCGCAACGACCGGATGGCGATCACGGACGAGCAGGTCGCCTACCTGATCGACGAGTTCGACACGAGGATCTACCCGCGCGAATCGCAAACGCTGAGCGTGCCCCCGTCCCGCGACGGCGCGGAGGCTCAGCTCGTCCAGGATCCCGAGCTCGAGCTGCCGGCCGACTACTACTCGGGCGACGGTGACAAGATCGTCGTTCTGGTCGACAACTTCCGCGACTCGAGCTTCTACAACTTCGATCTCGAGATCCGACCGACACGACCTACATCGCCGGCTTCTACGCGTCGTTCTTCGACGACTTCGTCGACCGGCTGGTCATGAACATCGACGCGTTCGACTGGCTTCACCGGACCGGGCCGAACCCGCCGGACGAGCCGGTGCCGGGCGACCTCTGCGCGAGTGCCCCGGCCTCGCCGTTCCTGTACGAGGGCGTGTTCGCCCACGAGTACCAGCACCTGCTCGAGAACTACGCGAACGTCGACCAGTACACCTGGATCAACGAAGGGCTAGCCGACTGGGCCGCGGGTGACCTCGGCTACTTCTTCCCGGCGGCGCCGATCACCGACCCGAAGTGGGAGAGCGGCACGCAGTGCTTCCTCGGCTGGATCGGGGCGGAGACGACTGCCAATCCGAACCCGAGCACCGGGGGCGCGGAGAACTCCCTGACGCTCTGGGGGGATCAGGACACTGACCATGCTGGACGAGATCCTGTGCGACTACGGCGCTGCGTCCACGTTCACGAACTTCCTGGCCGACCGGTACGGCACCGAGCTTCATCAAGGAGCTCCACGTCGGCAGCGGCGGGCGACGGCCTCCGGGAGTCAAGAAGCTCGTCGGAAGTACGGAACCGCGCGTCAGGCAAGGGAGATCGTGCACGACTGGGCTGCGATGGTGGCGCTCGACAGCTACCTCGACGGCGCGAACGTCGCGTTCAACGGAAAGGCAGCCTGGTATCCACGCCGAGAGCCTCGATGCGTCGATCAACTGGGACACCGAGGACGCCTACGACACTCCAGGGGCACCGCCGAACGGATCGGACTACGTCCGGTTGCGCGGGCCGGACGGGGCACTATCTCGGCTCCCGCGACATCGGCAGGATCACCTTCGACGGTGCCGCCACGCTTCCGGCGCAACCGATCGAGTGGACGGTCGATCAGGATCCGCCGGAACAGCTCGGGCGATCCCGCGCTCTACTCCGGCTCCGGGTCGAACTTCGACCGCGCGATCGTCCAGGAGGTCGAGGTGCCGGCGCGACGACCCGACGCTGACCTTCGCGACGCTCTACGACACCGAGATCTTCTGGGACTACGCGTTCGTCCAGGTCTCGACCGACGGTGGCAAGACGTACAAGAGCCTCGCGAACGAGCACACGACGAGCGAGATCGACCCGCAGCGCTTCCGCTCGCCAAGGACAACCTGCCGGGCTTCACGGGGCCGTCGGGCGGAGGCGACGTCGCCGAGTGGGTGACCGAGTCGTTCGACCTGACTCCCTACGCCGGTACAGACGATCCTCCTGTCCTTCCGGTACATCACGGACACGAGCGTCGACCTGCCGGGCTGGTGGATCGACGACGTCAAGGTCGGGAGCACGGAGCTGTCGATCGGGACGACGCTGAACGGCTGGGGCACTCCGACGCAGATCAGGCCGACCCGGGTCGCAGGCTTCACGGTTCAGCTCCTCGCCTACACGACGTCCGGAGCGAAGCGGGCACTGCTCCACCGGCTCGAGCTCCGAAGCCGCAGCGGCTCGCTGAGCGGACGGCAGGTACGCCGGCTCTTCGGCGGCGCCGACTACGACGTGGTTTCGGCCATCGTGACCTACGACGATCCCGGGGAGCTGTCGACCCAGTACGCGCCGTACCGGCTCGTCGTCCACCCGGTAGGGACACAGCCCGGCGGGTAGCGGACGATAGGCTGGCCCTGTGAGAGCGCTCTGCGCCAGGGCTGTCGACGTTGCGATCGGCGCGGGTGCCGGCTATGCCGACGCCCGCGCCGTCGAGCGTCGCTCGCAATCGGTCTCGACGCGGAACGGCCGTGTCGACTCCGTTGACGACGCCGAGACCGCGGGTATCGGGGTCCGCGTGCTCGTCGACGGCGCCTGGGGCTTCGCGTGTGACCGGCGACTCGACGAGGTGGGCGCTCGAGAGGCAGCGCTGCGGGCGGTCGAGTTCGCACGCGCGAGCGGACATGCCGCTGGGGACCGCAGGGTCGAACTGGCTCCGCTCGAGGCGCAGCGCGGCGAGTACCGAGCGCCGGCCGAGCGCGACCCGGTCGAGGTTCCCCTCGGCGAGAAGGTCGAGCTCTGCCTCCGGGCGGAGGAGGGGCTTCGCCATCCGGAGATTCCGGTGACAGCCGCCCACGTTCGCGCCTTGCGCGAGCGGCGCTCGTTGCTCTCGTCGGAGGGAACCGACGTCTTCCAGGAGCTGTTCGAGTGCGGCGGCGGCATCGAGGCGACCGCGATCCGTGACGGGCTCGTCCAGCCTCGCAGCTACCCGAGTGCGCATGTCGGCTCGAGCGCGCAGGCGGGTTGGGAGTACGTCGAGGAGCTCGCCCTGGATCGAGAGGCGCCGCGGATCGCGGAGGAGGCCGTCGCACTCCTGTCTGCCGCTCCCTGCCCTTCGGAAGTCACGACGGTGGTCATAGACGCCGAGCAGATGCAGCTACAGGTACACGAGTCGGTCGGACACCCGACAGAGCTCGACCGCGTCTACGGGACGGAGGCCGCCTACGCGGGCACGAGCTTCCTGCAGCCGGGCGATCTCGGGAGCCTTCGCTACGGCTCGGAAGCCATGTGGATCACGGCCGACCCGACGACCCCGCGCGGCCTCGGAACGTTTGCCTTCGACGACGAGGGCGTGGCGGCCGGCAGGCAACCGGTCGTCGAGGCCGGAGTCCTCACAGGGTTCCTCGGCTCGCGCGAGACGTCGTCCCTGATCGGACACGATCTCGCCGGATCGATGCGGGCGGACGGCTGGAGCCGGATGCCGCTCGTCCGGATGACGAACCTGCACCTCGAGCCGGGCGAGGGGAGCCTCGACGACCTGCTGTCGGGAGTCGACGAGGGCATCTACCTCGCCACCAACCGGAGCTGGTCGATCGACGACAAGCGACTGAACTTCCAGTTCGGCACACAGGTTGCCTGGGAGATACGCAAGGGCAGCCTGACGAGGATGCTGCGGGACGCGGTGTACACGGGGGTCACGCCGGTGTTCTGGGGGTCGCTCGACGCCGTCGCCGGCCCCGACGAGTGGCGAATGCACGGCCTGACGAACTGCGGAAAGGGTCAGCCGGGCCAGCATGCGCACGTCTCGCACGGCGCTTCTCCCGCACGGTTTCGGAACGTTCAGGTCGGCGCCGGCCGATGACGGGCCCGCTCGATCTGGCCGAGCGCGCGTGGCGCGCTGCCCGGGCGGACGAGGCGGAGGCCCTCGTCATGCGCGAGCGGTCCGGGCTTGCGCGCTTCGCCGCCTCGCGCGTACACCAGCCGACGCTGATCGAGAACGAGTCGGTCATCCTCCGCGTGGTCCGGGACGGCCGTACGGGAAGCGCGTCGACCAACCGTACGGACGAGGATGGGCTCGGCCGGCTCGCGCGCCGCGCCGAGCAAGCGGCCGACGCCGCACCGGTCGACCCGGACTTCCCCGGCCTGGCGCCGCGGGCCGAGGTCCCTGAGGTCGGCGGGTTCGACCCGGAGACAGCCTCCCTGTCGGCCGGCGACCAGTCACGGATCGCCTGGCAAGCGATCGAGGCCGCAGGAGAGACCGGCGCTTACGGCTACTTCACGAGCGGGGAGTCCGAGGTCGCCGTCGCGTCGAGCGCAGGCCAGGCAGTCTCGCAGGCGATGACGGACGCGACCGATCGTGGCGCTCGTAGCCGGACAGGGAATCTCCGGCTGGGCCGAGCAAACGGCGTGGCGGGCGGGCGATCTCGACCCTGGGATGGTTGCGCAGGAGGCAGCGGCCAAGGCCCGCCGGACGAGCGACCCCGGCGAGGTCGAACCGGGCGTGTACCGCGCCGTTCTCGAGCCGTACGCGTTCGCCGAGCTACTGACGACCTTCGCGGGAAGCTCGGTGAACGGCCTCGCGCTTGCCGAGGGCCGCAGCTACCTGTCCGGCCGGCTCGGTGAGCGGGTGTTCCACCCGGACTTCACGCTGGTCGACGACGGGCTCGACCCCCGTGGGCTGCCGAAGGCGTTCGACTTCGAGGGAACGCCGAAGGAGACCGTGACGATCATCGACGAGGGCGTCGCCCGGGACGTCGTCTGGGACCGGCGCAGCGCAGCTCTGGTGGACGGAGGCTGTCGCTCGACCGGCCACGCCCTACCGGCACCGGCTCAAGGCTGGGGCCCCTATGCGGCCAACCTCTGCGTCCGCCCCGGCGACGCGACGCTCGAGGAGCTCAGCCAACGGGTCGGTGACGGCATCTACGTCACGCGCCTCCACTACCTCTCCGTGGTGGACGAGCGTGAGGGCATCATCACCGGAATGACGCGTGACGGGACCTTCCGCATCGAGGGCGGCCGCGTCACGAGGCCGCTCGTCAACCTGCGCTTCAGCACGTCCGTGCCGGAGCTCCTTCGCGCGCTGCTCGGTCTCACCACGTCGCAACGGCTCGTCAACACCGCCGACTTCTACGACGAGCGTTATCCCACGGCGACGCTCGTTCCCGGTGTCGCAACCGGCCACTTCGCCGTCTCCGGCACCGGTTCGGGGCCAGGTTTGTGATCGTAGGCGGAACGGCTCCCGATGGGCTCGAGCCCCTGGTCGGCTGGCGCATCTGGGACGTCGTCGACCTCGACGGATCACTGCGCCTCTGCTCGCTCGCGTTCTGGAGCATCTGGATTCCACGACGGCCCGCGCTCGCCGTGTGCCGCCGGACGCTCATCGACCGACGCGCCGGGATTCCGGACCATGACGCTCCCGCAGAACGCTGCACGTGCGGTATCTACGCGACGACGACACCGCGCGGCGCCGTCTCGTTCGCGCGGCAGTTCACCCGTCGCCGCGACACGGTCCAGCGGGTCCTCGGGCGCGTCGCGCTCTGGGGGGCGGTTGTCGAGAGCGAGTTGGGCTGGCGGGGAGCGCATGCGTACCCCGAGTCCGTCATCGTCAACGGCTGGATACGAGACCGCGGCCTTCGAGGTCGCCTCGACCCGACCACCCGCCGTCCTGCCGAGGAGATCGCGATCGGGCTCGAGGACTACGGCGTGCCGATCGATCTCGTGCACGTCCCGAGCGACAAGGCTCTGGTCGAGCTGCTCGAGCGGGGCGCCGAGGCCTAGGCCGGCAGACTCGCTACAGCAGGTAGTACAGCCCGACCGAGACGACCACGAAGGCGACTGCGACCACGACGGTCAGGCGCGTCAGGTTGCGCTCGACGATGTGCTGGCCGCCCTGCGAGGCGGGCGTGAATCCGAGACCGCCGAAGCCCGTGTCCCGGCCCGAGTGCATGAGCACGAGCACGATCAGCAGGATCGAGATGAGTACCTGAAGGACTGCAACGAACGCCAGCATCGGCGGTCAGAATAGCTGAGGAGGCCGTAGTCCCGATGGAGCCGCGCGAGGAAATCCAACACCTGCTCGTTCAGGGCGACCAGCGCCTCAAGCAGGGTCACGACGCGAGGGCGCTGGAGCGTGCGCGCGAGAGCTACGAACGGGCGCTCGCCGTGGCGGTCGAGCACGGCCTCGAGGACCGCATACGTCCGCTCGTCGAGGCGCGCCTCGCCGGTCTCGCCGGCTGAGACCTCTGTTCGATCGGGCAGCGGCTTATCCCGCCGCCCGTTCCAGGACGTCGACGATCCTGCGCACCTGCACCCGGACGTCGTGCTCGGCGGCGACACGGCGAGCCTCGGGGTTCGGGCTCGGAAGCGTCGTTGCCTCGCGCAGGCCTGCCGCGATCGAATCGACGCTGAGTGGGTCGACGAGAACGCCGCAGCTCGATCGGACGAACTCGGGAGGCCCGCCGATGCGAGTCGCGACCACCGACCGCTCGCTCGCCATCGCCTCGAGCAGCGCCTGACCGAACGGCTCGATCGTGCTCGGCTGACAGAGGACGTCGCAGGCCGCGATCCAGCGCGCAACCTCCGCCTGGGGAACCCGTCCGACCAGCCGGATCCCGTTGCGGCCCACAAGCCTCGAGCGGAGCGGCCCGTCGCCGACGAACGCGAGGCGGCCTTCGCCCGAGGCTCTCGAATGCGTCAGCGAGCCGGACAGGGCTCTTCCGGTCGTCGAGCGTGCCGACGAAGAGGTAGAACGGCCCGTCACCCTCCCAGCCGAGCGAGCGGCGTGCCGTTGCCTGATCGCCGCCCGAGAAGCGATCGAGGTCGACCCCGCAATCGATGACATGGGTGCGATCACGGAGATCCGGAAGCCTGAGCAGGAGCTCCCGCCGCAGATAGTCGGAAACGCAGATGACCGCGCGTGCCCGCCGCGTCGTCAGCCTCGTCGCCTCACCCACGCCGCGGATCGCTCCGATATTGCGGACATCCCGACCATGCGCTGTCAGAACAAGCGGCGCGCCCGAAAGCACCGACGCAATCGCCGCGAGCGCACCGGCCGGCACGAGGAAGTGGGCGTAGATCACGTCGGGCCTGAAACGGCGGGCCGTGCGTACCGCGTCGACGCCGAGTCTCGCGTACTTCGTTCTCGGGCCGCCTCGCCGGTCGATGACGGCCCGTTCGACCTCGTGGCCCTGGGCGACGAGCTCGCGCTCCACCTGCGCGACGAACGGCCCGAGATCCGGGTCGGACCGGCCCGGATACATCTGCGACACGAGCAGGATGCGCACGAGGGGGCGATGGTAGCGTCCCGACGTGGAGATCCGATCGCTCCGCGACGCAGAGCCGTTCACCACGGCTGACGGAAGCACGATCCGCTCCCTGCTCGACCTCGGGACGGCCCCGGTTCAGCACCAGAGCCTTGCCGAGGCGACGCTTCCCGCCGGAGCCTCGACGCAGCGTCACTACCACCGCGACTCCGAGGAGATCTACTACGTGCTCGAAGGCAGCGGAGTGATGGAGCTGGACGGCGCTCACGCACGGGTACAGGCCGGCGACGCGGTGCTCATCCCGCCCGGTGCATGGCACGAGATCCGCGCCGACGACGGGGAACCCCTGCGTTTCCTCTGCGCCTGCGCCCCGCCCTACCGCCACGAGGACACCTACTTCGAGTGACCACGCCGCCGTGACCGATCAGGCCAACGGCGAGGAATCCGCGGGCAACGCCCTCGAGCCGCGAAGGCGCCAAATCCCTTGAGATCAGGCGGTAATGCCTCATGCGTCGTTCACGGATTCGACACGGCTCGGCCGCTCGCCAGGCGTACGGGTGGAAGACAATCGCTTCGAACGGACGCGGTCTGGCGCAGTAAGAGAGCAATCGGCGGGCGATCGCGGCCGGCTGACGGCCGGGGAGCATCAGTGCGCCTTTTCACACCGACAGCGGAACGAGCGCTAGCTGCCCTGGTCGAGAGGAGCCAGACCCTCCGGATCTCGCGCGGATTCGTTCCAAGGCGATGACGGATTCACACCGTTGCCCGGTGCACGTTGACGGCGCGCCCGAAAGGCCAGGCCGATCGGGCGCCGGGTCGAGCTCCCGTTGGTAGATCTCCGCCACCGCCTGAAGGCCGAGCGTGGCGACAGCGGACGAGACCCTCAAGCCGGAGCCGGGATTCGAACCCGGGACCTCGCGCTTACAAGGCGCTTGCTCTGGGCCAGCTGAGCTACTCCGGCACGCGATCATTGTACGGCGCGTCCGGCGGCCGGCCTCGGATCTCGGGCGGCCGGCCGTCGAGCCCGCCTACAGCAGGATCTGACGACTGGTCTGGTGGGCGAGCACCTTGCGCTTCACGCGCTGGAGCGCGTTGTCGACCGTTTTCGTGTCGCAGCCGAGCTCCTCTGCCATCTCCTCGTAGGAGAGGCCTTCCAGGTAGAGGCGCAGCGCGTCCGATTCCAGCGGAGACAGGCCGGTGCCGAGAGTGAATACGAGGCTCTGGAGCTCCTCGGTCGAGATGACACAGACGACCGGATCGTCGACGCTCGGCCCGGCAAGCGCATCGCCGAGCGTCACGTCTGAGTCCTCCTGCCCGGCAGGTGTCTGGCTGAACGAGACGTACGTATTGAGCGGCGCGTGCTTGTATCGCGTCGCGGTCTTGATCGCGGTGATGATCTGGCGCGTGATGCAGAGCTCGGCGAAGCTCCGGAACGAGGTCTCCTTGTCGGAGCGAAAGTCACGGACCGCCTTGTAGAGGCCGATCGAGCCCCTCCTGGATCAGATCCTCGGACTCACCGCCCGCGATGAAGTACGAGCTCGCCTTCAGACGAACGAAGCCCGTGTACCGCCGCATGAGCGCATCGAGCGCCGAGTCATCGCCGTTCCGCGAACGCAGGACAAGGTTCAGATCCTCGACTTCCCGTTGAGCCTTATTCTGCAGCTGAGCGGCCGTGAGCTGTCGCGTGGCCATCGATTTCCCTCCGCCTGCCGGGGTTTCGCCAGAACCTTTCTGCTCGAGAGCCGATACTCTAACCCTCAAGTTGAGGCTTGACGATAGCACCCTCTGCAGAGAACTTCAAGAGCTTTGTGAAATGTCCAGCGTGATATAGCCGGACGCCTCGCTCGAGGGCAGGGCCTCACGAGCAGAGCGACCCGGAAGAGCGACGAGCTCAGATCGGGGGCCTTCGCTGCGCCCACGGACGCACTCGCTCGAGAGCAGCACCGATCTGCAGCGCCAGATCATCCCGGTAGCGGCGCGCCACGATCTGGAGCCCGATTGGAAGACCGTCCGCGCTCCATCCCGACGGCAGGCTGAGCGCGGGACACTGACTCACGAAGTTGAACGGCGAGGTCATGTCGAGCCCGTGGTACAGACCGTCCGCGTGGTCGGCGTAGTACGGAGCATCATCCTCCTCGACCGGCCGCGCGGTCTGCGACATGGTCGGGCACAGCAGCGCGTCGTAGTGCTCGAGGATCGGAGCAAGCTTCTGCCAGGCTTCGGTCCGGACGAACTCGAGACGCTTGAAGTCCACCGCCCTCATCGACAGGCCGGCGTCCATGAAGGCGAGACAGGCGTCGGATCCATCCGGTCGCGGTAGCGGGGGATGACGTGGCCGAAGATCGCGGCCAGGTACACGCCCCAATGGGCGACCCACGCGTCGGCGACCTCCCGCGTCCAGCCCAGGTCGACCTCGTCGACGACTGCTCCCGCTTCGGCCAGCGCGTCGGCAGCTTCGCGCGTCGCGCGTTCGACCTCAGCATCGACGGCGTAGTGGCCGAGGTCGACGTCGAGTGCGAGCCGGAGCCCTTCGGCCGACGAGTCGAGCGGGCCGCCGAGCTGAAGCGGCTGGCGACAAGCGACATGATGTCCCGCTCGTCGGGTCCCTGACCGGATGCCACGAACAGCCGTGCGTCCGCGACGGTTCGCGCGAGCGGCCCGAGATGCTGGATCGTGTCGAACTGCGTCGGAAGGAAGTCGAGCGGGATCCGTCCGAAGCTCGGCTTCAGCCCGACGACGCCCGACCACGATGCGGGAATACGCACCGACCCGCCCATGTCCGATCCCTCCGCGAGCGGTACGCAGCCGGAGGCGACCGCCGCGCCCGATCCTCCGGAGGAGCCGCCCGGCGTCCGTTCGGCGTTCCAGGGGTTCCGAGTGATACCCCACAGAGGGCTGTCGGTGAAGCTCGAGTACGCGAACTCCGGCGTCGTCGTCTTGCCGACCATGATCGCGCCCGCCCCGAGCAGCTTCTCCACGAGGAGCGGCGCTCTCCTCGGGGACGTGGTGCTCGAACGCGTACGAGCCCATCGTTGTCCGCTTCCCCTTCGTCGGGGTGAAGTCCTTGATCGCGATCGGGACGCCGTGCAACGGCCCGAGCGGCCGGCTGCGAGCTGCCTGGGCCTCGGCCTGTCGCGCCAGCTCCAAAGCCTCTTCGGGATAGACGAAGCAAAAACAGTTCAGTAGCGGATTCACCTGCTCGATACGTTCGAGGCTGTTGGCGACGATCTCCACGGGCGACAGCTCGCGGGCGCGGACCAGTCGCGCGAGCTCGGTAGCCGGCGTGTAGCAGAGGTCGAGGTCAGCCACGGCCTACGGAAGTGTCCGCCCCCGACTCAAGTAGTACCCGCGGCTTCCCATCCCGGATACGAAGCCTACGCCCTCGTACAGCGCGGGCTGCCGCGATTCCGGACGCAGACCGCTTCATCGCTTGCGGCGGCGCCACGCTTCCAGCCTCTCGCGAGTTGCGGGGTCGAGCACGTCCTCGACCCGGGACCAGTCTGGCGGCTGTGTTCTTCGAGCGGACGTCTCTCGCTCGAGCTCTCGCGCGAACGAGCTAGACGAGAGTCGCTGCACACGTGGCCCGGCTGTCTCCCTGATCGCAGCATCGGACGAGACGACCGCGACGCGCTCGTTCGTCCGCGCCTCGGCGGTGACGCGCTCGATCACCTCGTCCGCATGCTCTGCGAAGCGGACCGTCGAGAGCTCCGAGACTGCGAGTCTCCCCTACCCCGTCGAAGACGACGACTCCACGCGCCGCCACGCAGCGCGACGAAATCCGCGAGCCGATCGATCAGCTCCTCGCGGCTCTGGCCGCTTCCCGCGTGGAGCAGGTTGTAGCCGTCGAAGACGTAGAGCGTCGGTTCAGGCACGGGCCCGCCGCTGCCGGGCTGCCTCGAACAGGACGATCCCGCACGCAACGCTGACGTTCAACGACTCGACTGCCCCCGCGAGCGGAATCGCGAGCGAGTCGTCGCACACCCGTCGTACGCCTGGACGCAATCCTGAACCCTCGGCGCCGAAGACGAGCGCAGAGCCGCCCGCGAGATCTGTCGCCCACAACGTTGTCGCGGCGCTCCTCTCGGCGGCCAGGACCCACAGATCGCCGCGTTTGATCTCGCCCAGAAAGCGGGCGAGATTGACCACCACCGCGACCGGCAGGTGCTCGACCGCACCGGCCGAGGCACGGCACACCGCGGCCGTGACCCTCGCCGCGCCACGCTCCGGCACCACCACACCGCTCGCTCCGGCACCCTCGGCGCTCCGGCACACGGCGCCCAGATTTTGCGGATCGGTGACACCATCGAGGCAGACGAGCAGCGGCCGGTCGCCGGCTGCGAGCTCCCAGGCGTCCGCGTACCGATACGGCTCGCAGAAGGCAACGACGCCCTGGTGATCCCGTGTCCCCGCGGCAGCCGTAAGTGCTCCCTCCGGTCGGACCTGAACGCGCAGACCCTCCGTCTCCCGCAGCCACGGCTCGGCCGCCAGCGCACGCTCGCTCACCTGAAGCTCCAGCACGTCCCGGTGACCGGCATGGACGACCTCCCGGACCGGGTGCCGCCCGTAGACGAGCTCGCGCGGGGCAGTCACCGGAGTGCTAGCGCCACGAGCTCATGTTCGCGGGACGAGCTGGTAGCCGGGCTCTTCTGCGACGTCGCGAACGTCCCAGCCTCGTCCGGCCAGCTCCTCGCGAAGGCGATCGGCGCCGGCGAAGTCTCGCGCCGTCCGCGCATCCCGCCGCCGTCGGGCCAGGCTCTCCACGTCTTGGGGAATCTCGATATCGGCTTCGAGCTCTATCCCAAAGGCATCAAGCCCCTTTCGCGCGAGCTCGGTCTGTCCGGTGGCTGCCCATTCGTGGATGATTGCAAGCGCCTCCGGCGTATTGAAGTCGTTTTCGAGACTCTCTACGAAGTCGTCCCACTCTCGTGACGATCGCCGCTCACCGACGTCGAAGACCAGGCGATTTCGCAGGCTGCGCACCTGCGCGTCTGCCGCCGTCATCGTCTCGTCCGAGAAGTCGAGCGGCTTGCGCCAGTGCGCGGTCATGAAGAAGAGGAGAAGCGTCGCCGGCCCCCAACGGTCTACCACCTCGCGAAGCGAGACCACGTTGCCGACGGACTTCGACATCTTCTCACCGGTGAAGCGGAGCATGCCGTTGTGCATCCAGATGCCGGCGAACTCGCGGCCGGCACCGCGGGACTGCGCGAGCTCGTTCTCGTGATGGGGGAAGACCAGATCGAGACCTCCGCCGTGGATCTCGAATGACGTTCCGAGGAACTCCTCGGCCATGGCCGAGCACTCGATGTGCCAGCCGGGTCGGCCGCGGCCCCAGGGGGAGTCCCACCAAGTGTCCTCGCCCGGCTTCGTTGCCTTCCACAGCGCGAAGTCGCGCGGATCCTCCTTGCGTGGATTCGGCTCCTGCTCCTCGACCTGGTCAGGCCGTTGGCCCGACAGCTGCCCATAGTCAGCGTAGGAGGCGACTCGGAAGTAAACGTCGCCGTCGACGTCGTAGGCGAGACCGCGCTCGACGAGCTCGTCGATCAGCGCGACGATGCGCCCGACGGTCTCCGATGCCTTCGGCTCGTGGTCTGGTCGGCCGAGACCGAGCAGCGCCGTGTCTTCGAAGTACCACTCCGAAGCCTGCTCGGCGAGCGTCGCGCTCGGCATCGCCTTAGCCGCGGCTGCGTCGTAGATCTTGTCGTTGATGTCCGTGATGTTCTCGACGAGGACAACGTCGTAACCCTGGAGCGCGAGCCACCGCCGCAGCCACATCGAGACGACGAACGGCCGTGCGTTGCCGACGTGTATGCGCTGGTACACCGTCGGGCCGCAGACGTACATCCGCACCGGGCCCGGACGGGGCGGTAGTTCTTCGAGCCGGCGCGTGAGCGAGCTGTAGAGGCGCACACCTCGATCGTATCCGCCCCCGTGTGCCGCTCAGAACGGTCCCGCCGCACGGCGAAGGGCCTCGTCTCGGGGAAGCGCGACCAGGACCGCCCACAGCTCGGGGCCCCGGTCTCGCCCGGTCAACGCAAGCCTCAATGCTCTCAGATCGCCGCCAACGGCCTTGAGCTCGCGCACGATCTCCCGCGCCCCGCCGCTGTCCAGCTCACCGTGGGAGGTGCGGAGCTCGATGAAGCGGCCGAGTGTCGCGCCGGCCCCTTCGGGGAGCTCGACGCTCCCGGGCGGCTCGTCGAGCTCGGACGCGGTGCGCCGCGCCTCGGCCAGCGTTCGTGCGCCGCGCATGGCAGGCACGTAGCGGAGCGGCGCGCCGGTTCGCTCCGCGAGGTCCTGGTCGGGCATGGCCTGAATCGCCTCGATCGAGAGGCGCTCGATCCGCGACGGATCGAGGTGGACATCAGCACGGGGCAGGCCGAGCTCATCGAGGTAGGCGCGGACCGCCTCCGGCGGGAAGCCCGACTCGCGCAGATCGGCGACGGCCGACGCGCCGTGACGCTTCGAGAGTTTCGAGCCGTCGGAACCCAGGATCAGCCCGTGGTGGATGTACTCGGGCGGGTCCGAGCCGAGCGCGAGGGCGATCGCCCGGTGCAGCGGGGTGTTCGGCAGGTGATCCTTCCCGCGAATGACATGCGTGATCTCGAGATCGAGATCGTCGACGACGGACGCCAGGTGGTACGTGACCCGCCCGTCGGCGCGTACGAGAGTCGCCCGCCGCTCTTCGCGAAAGCGCAGCGCGCCCGAGTCGTCGTAGGCGGCTCCCGACTCGAGCAGACGCTCGGCAGCCGCCTGGTAGAGCCGATCGCGCTCGCTCTGCCGTACGGGGCCCTCTTCCCAGCCGATTCCGAGCCACTCGAGATCGCGGAGGATTCCGGTCTCCGCTTCACTTTCGATCCGGGCCGCATCCGTGTCGTCGATCCGGAGAACGAGCACGCCGTCACGCTCGTCTGCGAAACGTCGATTCGCAACCGCGGTGAGAGCCCCGCCGAGGTGCAGCGACCCGGTCGGGCTCGGGGCGAAGCGAACGCGTGTCACAGAGCGTGATTCTCGCACTCCCCCGACATGCGCACGAAGTACTGTCCGCAGATGGAGCAAGCTCTTCTCGGCTGGTTCGAAACCAACGGCCGTCACGATCTGCCTTGGCGGCGCACCCGCGACCCGTACGCGATCCTCGTCTCGGAAGTGATGCTCCAGCAGACACAGGTGGCGCGCGTCATCCCGCGCTACCAGGCCTGGCTCGAGCGTTGGCCGACCGTCCAAGCCCTGGCGGTGGCAGCGGCCGGCGACGTGATCCGTGAGTGGCAGGGGCTCGGCTACAACCGTCGGGCGCTCAACCTCCTCCGAGCTGCTCGCCGGATCGCCGAGAACGGCTGGCCGGAGGACCTGACCCTGCTCGACGGCGTCGGTCGCTATACGGCCGACGCGATCGCGCGCTTCGCCTTCGGGAGACCCGTCCTTCCGGTCGACGTCAACGTCCGCCGTGTGCTCGCGCGCAGCGGCGGCTTGTTCGGGCCTGAGAGTGCAGCGGCTCTGATGGACCTAGGCGCGACGGTTTGCCTGGCCCGCGTGCCGCGCTGCGGCGAGTGCCCGCTCGCGCCCGCTTGCCCCTCCCGCGGAAGGCGCTTCGAGCCCCTCCGCCGTCAGGGGCCGTTCGAAGGCTCGTTCCGGCAACGGCGCGCCAGAACCCTCCGAGCCGTTGCCGAAGGCGCGAGGCCCGCCGCCGAGCTCGACGCCGAAGCGCTCGGCGCTCTTGCCCGCGACGGCCTCGTCGAGATCGATCGCGAGCTCGTCCGACTCCCTGCCTGAACGAAATGGAACCTGGGGCCGGCCCGCGAAACGCGGCCAGAATTCAGGCGACCGTAACATTCGTGAGCTTGACTACGAACGTGCCCACAGTCCTCGTCGTCGACGACGAGCCGATCGTTCGTGAGGTCGTCTGCAGTTATCTCGAGCGCGAGGGTTATCGCACGCTCGAAGCCGGGGACGGTGACAGCGCAAGGGAGCTCGTGGAGCGGGATCCGCCTACGCTCGTCGTCCTCGACCTCATGCTTCCCGGTACGGACGGGCTCGAGCTTTGCCGCTGGATACGCAGCCGTTCCGAGCTCCCGGTGATCATGCTGACCGCGCGCGGCGAGGAGGCGGACCGGATCGTCGGCCTCGAGCTCGGTGCCGACGACTACGTGACCAAGCCGTTCTCACCCCGCGAGCTCGTGGCGCGCGTCAGGACGGTGCTCCGCCGGTCGGCGCCCCAGCTTGTCAAGCCGGAACGGCTCTCGTTCGACGGCCTCGCGATCGACGCCTCCACCCGCGAGGTCGTGAAGCGCGGCGCCGAGCTGCGGCTGACCGCCAAGGAGTTCGACCTGCTCTGGTTCCTCGCCCGCCACCCCCGCCAGGTGTTCTCGCGCGACCAGATCATGGATCGGGTCTGGGGGTACTCCGCCGCCCTCGACACGGGCACCGTGACCGTCCACGTGCGCCGGCTTCGCGAGAAGATCGAGGACGATCCCGCACACCCGCGGTTTCTCCAGACCGTCTGGGGCGTGGGCTACCGGTTCACTCCGTGATCCTCTTCGCCGTCGTCGTCGTGCTGGCGACGCTCTGCGTGGGCCTCGTCGCCGCGCTCCTCATCCGGAGACTCCCGACTGTCCGGCTCCAGCTCGTCGGCCTGGCCGCGCTCGCGGTCGTTCTGCCGCTCGCTGCCGTCGCACTCTCGGGCGCAGTGATGTTCAGCTCCGGTCACGACCTGACGGTCCTCTTCGTCGCAGTGGCAGCCTCGACAGTCGCGATCGGTGCGGCGCTCCTGCTCGGCGGCTCGATCGCGCGCCCGCTGGAGCGGCTCCGGCGGGAGTCGTCATCACTGGCCGGCGGCGATCTCTCCGCCCGCGCGCCCGAGCAGGGCCCGGCCGAGCTCCGTGACCTCGCCGCCTCGTTCAACGAGATGGCGACGAGCCTCGAGAGCCTCTTCGACGCGCGCCGCCAGCTCGTCGCCTGGGCGAGCCACGATCTGCGCGCGCCGCTCGCCTCGATGCAGGCGATGATCGAGGCGCTGGAGGACGGCCTCGCCGAGCCGGAGCGTTACCTGCCGGCGATGCGCGAGCAGGTGCAGACGCTCGGCGGCCTCGTCGACGACCTCTTCGAGCTCGCCCGGATCGACGCCGGCGCGCTGACCCTGGATATCGACGAGGCGGCGCTCGACGGCCTCGTCGAGTCGTGCCTGCGGGGCGTCGAGGCGGAGGCCGTGGCGAGGCAGATCCGCCTCGAGTCGCGCATCGACGGCAGCACGCCGCCGGTTCGCTGCGCGCCCGACAAAGTCGAGCGCGTGCTCTACAACCTGCTGACGAACGCGCTTCGCCACACGCCCTCCGACGGCTCGGTCGCGGTGCGGGTCGAACCGCGGGGCGAGGAGGTGCGGGTGACCGTCGAGGACACCGGCGAGGGACTCCCGCCGGACACCGAGCGGCGCGCCTTCGACCGCTTCTGGCGCGGCGACAGGGCACGAACGCCGGGTCGCGCCGGTGCCGGCCTCGGGCTTGCGATCGCGCGAGGCCTCGTCGAGGCACAGGGCGGCCGCATCTGGGCCGAGAACCGCCCGGACGGCGGCGCCCGCGTCAGTTTCACGCTGCCCGCGGCATAGACGCCGGAGAACCGTACCCTCCGCCGTGCTGGCTACGATCCAACGAGGGGTCGCGCGCGCACGGCCCTGTCTTCATGGCAGCACCGGGCCGGTACCGATCGCTCCTCCTCGTTCTCGCCCTCGCGGCGGCGCTCGTCGCCGGCTGCACGACCTCAGGCGGATCCGGAGAGGGCCAAGGAACCTCGGAAACGCCGACCGGCGCGGAGACTGTTCCGACGGAGCCCGGTTCGACGGCGCCGCCGGCCGGGACCGAGCCCGAGGTTCCGACCGGCCCGACTCTTCGCGTCAATCTCGGCCTCGATCCAGACACCCTCGACCCGGATCGTGCGGTGGATCCTGCAGCAGTGAACGTCCTCGGCGCGCTCTTCGACCCTCTCGTCCGGCTCGACGCGACCGGGGCTCTGGTTCCCGAGCTCGCCAATCGCTGGGAGTGGTCGAACGGGGGGCTGACGCTCACGTTCCACCTTCGCTCGGACGGCGTCTGGACGAACGGCGACCCCGTCACGGCCGTCGATTTCGAGTACTCCTGGAAACGCGCACTCTCGCCGCAGCGCGACTCTGCCAATGCAGTCCAGCTGTTCGGCATCGTGGGAGCGGAGGCCTATAACGCGTGCAAGCCCGAGAACCAGGACTGCGAGGCGCTCCGTGAGAAAGTGGCGGTGGACGCCGTAGACGACGTGACCCTCGAGGTCCGGCTCACGCGCCGCCAGCCGTGGTTCGTGTTCCGCGTCACCGATCCCGCGTTCCTGCCCGTGCACGAGCCGACGGTCCGCGAGTTTCGAGGACGCTGGGCGAACCCGCGGAACATCGTCACGAACGGGCCGTTTCGCCTCGTTGCTCGCGCGCGCGGCAGCTCGCTCAGGCTGGAGCGCTGGGACCAGTGGCGAAAAGCCGACAGCGTTCAGCTCGCAGTCATAGAGGCGTCCGTGCTCTCCGATCCGGTTGCCGGGCTGGAGGCATTCGAGAGCGGCGAGCTGGACGCGTGCCTGGACAGCCAATGCGTGCCGGATGACGAGGTGGAGCGACTCCAGACCTCGGCCGGGTATTCGGCTGCCCCGTCGCTCGAGGGCCTGTACATGGGCATCAGGATGGACCGGATCGCCAACCAGGATCAGCGCCAGGCGATCGCGCTCGCGCTGGGGCGCACGGCGCTCGTCAACGACGCCCTGCCAGGCTTCCAGCCCGCGAGCAGCCTGACGCCGGCCGGCATGCCCGGCTTCGACGTGATCGAGACGAACTTCGTCAAGCCGAAGTCACGAGCCGGCAAGGCCGAACGCCTGCAACAGAGCGTGGCAGAGCCCGTCACCCGGCTACGCCTCAGCTATCCGGCCGGGGAGGACGAGCTGGCCGAGGCGATCCAGGGGCAGCTCGCGGTCAAGCTCGGGCTCGACGTGCGACTGAAGGAGCTGCCGCCGGAGTCGCCGGCCGCGCCGGGAGACCTCTACCTGTTCCGCATCCGCGCGGACGTGGCGGACGCGATCGCGTTTCTCGGGCTCTGGACGTGCAACGGCACGCTCAACCGCTCTGGCTTCTGCAGCTCGGAATACGACGATCTCGCGGAAGAGACGCGTCAGGAGGAGGACGACCCGGCACGCTACGACTCATACGCGCAGCTCGAGGCGGCGCTGACGAGCAAGACCGGCGTGTTTCCACTCGTTCCCATCGCCTGGGCGACGGTCCAGACCTTGTCCGCCGACGGAATCGAGGGCCTCGAGCCGAACGCGCTCGGCCTCTACGACTTCGCAGCCGTGACGATGCCGGCAGCGCCGTAGGGATCCGTCACGATCCGGCGGAGCGGCGCCGGCCGTCACCTCTCGCATCAGCTGCCGATGCCGTGCAGGCGCCTGACGTTCCCGGCGAGGACGCCCTCGCCGATCGTCTGCGCCTCGGCCCGGTCGAGCCAGCCACGCTCGGCGGCCGCTCCGAGCACCCTGCCGAGCGCCTCCCGCCCGAGCTGGGCCGACAGCCAGATGACCTCGGGCTCGGTCGACTCGTCCGAGCCGTAGAGCACCTTCGCGGGCGGCGCTGCACCGAGCAGGACCTCGAGCTTCTGATCCACGGCGAAGCTCCCCCACGGCATCGTGATCGACATCTCGAGGTAGACCTGGGGCAGGATCGAGGCGACGTAGGCGCCCTCCTCGAGCCAGGGCCAGCCCGAGTGGATGAGGACGACCGGCTGGTCGTCGTGCTCGGAGAGGAGCGGGAAGAGATCCTGCGGCCGAGCGTGCTCGAGCACGATCGAGGGATCGCCTCCGCCGCAGTGGATGTGCACCGGCCGATCGTGACGTTTCGCGGCGCGGAGCGTGACCCGCAGCAGGCGATCGCGGATCGGCTTCGCGTCCTGGCGCGTCTCCGCGAACCCGTCCGCGCGCCAGTTCTGGAAGGCACGCTCGCAGAAGTCGTCCGGCGCAGCCTGCTCGACGTCGAGTCCGGTCCGGTAGGCGATCACGCTCTTGAAGGCGACGAGCTCCGGATCGGCGGCCGCGCGGTCGAGTTGCTCCTCGAAGCGTCCCTCGAGCTCCTCGTAGGTCTCCGCGTTCTCGCGCAGCTCCGCGATCCACGGCTCGATCCGGCCGACCCGATGAACGGTCGCCGCGCTGTCGGCGGCGAACTCGTCACGCGAGATCGTCGGCTGCGGATATCCCTCGTCGTACACGAGCCCCGCGACGTTCCCCGTCTCCCACAGGCGCCGGTTGTACGCGACCGGATCGGCACCGAATGCCTCGGTGGCGTGCCTCAGCGACCGCGTCCTTCGAGGGCTCACAGCCGAGATGCTCGGCGAGCCGGCGTCGCATGGTGAGCGCGAAGCGGCGTCGAGTCGGTCAGCATCCGCAGGTGTGCCTGGCCCTCGGTGTCGAGGAGCCCCGAGGAGATCAGGCACATCCCCATCATCGTGACCCGGTCCTCGAAACCGAGCGGGTCGTGCTGGACGCGCTCACTGTTCCGCCATGGATGGCAATGCGCATCGACGACAGGCGCGTGAGACAGATCGATCGCGGGCATCAGTACCTCCAGCGGTAGGTGGACACGAGCGCCTCCTCGTCGTGGTCGCTGCATCGCTCGGCCTCGGCCCGGCGCACGGCGGCGACGCGGTCGTGCAGGAAGGCCCCCATCGCGGTGCGGAGCATCTCCGAGGCAGCGAAGACTTCGGCCGCTTCGGCAAGCGTCACGGGCAGCCTCACGATACCGGCGTCGCGCCGCTCCTCATCGGACCGGGCATCCGGGTCGTCCTGAACGGCGGGCGGCAATGTGAGCGATCGCGCGATACCGTCCAGACCGGCCGCGATCAGGACACCGGCGGCAAGATAGGGATTGGCCGCGCCGTCGACCGATTTCCATTCGACGTTCGCCGACTGAGCCGCCGCAGTGCCGCCTGCGCCCTCGAGTCGGAGCGCCGCCTCGCGGTTCTCGTTGCCCCAGCACGCGTAGGCTCCGGCCCAGTGCCCCGGCTGAAGCCGCTGGTAGGAGAGCGCGCTGGGCACACCGACCGCGGTCAACGCCGGAAGGTGGTGCAGCATCCCGGCGACGAACGCTTCGCCCTCGGGACGGAGGCCGTCGGCGCCCTCGCCGCCCGCAAACTGGTTGACGCCGTCGCGCCAGACGCTGACGTGGAGATGGGCGCCGTTTCCTACCGAGCCCGCGACGACTCGCGGCGAGAAGCTCGCGCGCCAGCCGTGACGCCCGGCGACCGCACGGATGATCTGCCGCACGAGAATCGACTCGTCGCACGCGCGCAGCGGATCAGTAGGAGCAAGCGAGAGCTCCATCTGGCCGTTCGCGTACTCGGGGTGGATCTGTTCCGGCAGCAGGCCGGATTCGGCCAGGGCATCTCCGAGATCGAGCATGAACGGCCCCGTGTCGGCGAACGTCGCCGCCCCGTAGCCGGGCCCTCGGTGTATTGGTACGAAGACCCCGGCCTCCTCCCGCCCGAGTGACCACTCGAGCTCCCAGGCGGCCATCAGCTCGACACCCGCCTGGGCGGCCCGCGCGAGAGTCCGCCGCAGGAAGCCTCGCTGGCAGCCCGGCCACGGCTCGCCCGTCTGTTCGTGGTGGTCGATCGGCGCCCAGCCCCAGCCCGGAGCGCCGCCGACGACCGCCGCCGCGTCGAGGTCGGCACGCAGGCGGACGTCCCCGGACGGGCTGTAGAGGCCGGGGTCGTGGGCGAAGGAGTCATCCCCGAGCGACAGGCCCCAGATGCTCGACCAGCCGACGCCGCGCTCGGCGGCGCGGGCGAGCCTGTCTATCGGCACGCATTTCATCCGCGCCATGCCCGCGTTGTCGACGAGCACGAGCCCGACGATCCGGACGCCCGCTTCACGCAGCTCGTCAGGGGTCAAGAGAAGCTCACCAGCCGGCGAACGGAGCGAGCTTCGCGTCGTCGAACCGCCCGGCCTCGACATCGGCCAGAGCGCGTTCGAGGATGCCGAGCGCGTGGTCGATCTCGTCCGGGCCTATCGTCAACGGCGGCGTCAGCTCGATCACGTTCCCGGCGAGCCCGGCGTAGATCGTGAGGAGACCGAGCTCGAAGCACCTGTAAACGAGACGGTGCGCATCGCGCGGCGCAGGCTCGCGGGTCTTCCGGTCGGCAACCAGCTCGATGCCGACGATCAGCCCCTTGCCACGCACGTCCCCTACGAGCTGCGAAGCACCTTGAATCGAGCGGAGACCGTCGAGCAGCCGCTCCCCCATTCGGGCGGCGTTCTCGACGAGCCCCTCGTCACGGATCACGTCGAGCGTGGCGAGCCCGGCGGCGCAGGGCACCGGAGACCCACCGAGCGTGAACAGGCTGTACGTCGGCACGTCGAGCAGCTCGCGCGGGCCGACCACCGCGGAGAGCGGCAGCCCGCCGCCGAGCGGCTTGCCGAGCGTTACCGCATCCGGCACGACGTCCGAGTGCTCGAACGCGAACATGCGCCCGGTCCGGCCGAGCCCGGTCTTCACCTCGTCGAAGACGAGCCAGATGCCGTGCCGATCGCAGAGCTCTCGCAGCGCGGGGATCACGTTGGCCGGTGGGACGACTTCCCCGCCGTCCGACTGGATAGCCTCCATGAGGATCGCAGCCGTGTCCTCGGCCGGCGAGATCGCGCCGAGAACATAGCGTTCGAGCTGGTCGAGGCAGCGCAGCGAGCAGCCGTCCCGATCGCAGGGCCCGAAGGCACAGCGGTAGGGATCCGGATAGGGAGCCTTCGTGACGTTGCCGCCGCCGATCACCGACGCTTGTGCCTGGTGCCCGGACAGGCCGGCAGAGCCCGTGGTCGTGCCGTGGTAGCCGCCGACGAAGGTGACCAGTCTCCGCCGCCCCGTCGCCATCGGGATCAGGCGCGCGACACAGTCGTTCGCATCCGAGCCTGTCGCCCCGAACCACGCCTTCTTGGGCAGCTTGCCGGGTACGAGCTCGCACAGGCGGCCGGCCAGCTCGACCGCTGCCTCGTGTGCGTGGCAACAGAGCATCCCGGTCGGCTGTCGGTCCAGCGCGTCTGCGATCGCGGCGGCCACGCGGGGATGTCCGTACCCGGTCTGAGCGACGCCGGCCGAGCCCGTCAGATCGAGGTATTCGTGACCGTCGGCATCCCAGATCTGGACGCCGTGCGCCTCCGAGGCGACGAGCGGGTAGAAGCGGATCTTGAGAACGTCGGCCAGCACCGTCTCCTCGCGGGCGAGGAGTGCATCCGTGCGAGCCGTCACTGCTCCTGTCCCGACGTCCGCCACGCGCGGATCGTATATCGGCCTTGACGGAGTAGGAGCGATCTGGAAGGGTCGATGGCCCCGAGAAAGGGCCGAGAAATGTCCCATTCCCCGTCGCTCGTTCTCGACCCGCCCGAATCCGGCGGAACGCTCACGCCGCTCCGGCTTCGGAATGCCGGGGAGCAGATCGCAGATCGGCTCGTGACCGCAATCGCGCTCGGCGAGTTCGTGCCGGGTCAGCGACTGCCCACGGAGCGCGAGCTCTCTGCACTGCTCGGCGTCAACCGCGCCAGCGTCCGCGATGCGCTTCACCGCCTCGCCGCGGCCGGCTACGTGGACATCCAGCGGGGCCGTCACGGCGGGGCATACGTCCTGATGAGCTGGGGCACGCAGTCCGCGGAGATGATCAGGCGCACCCTGGTTCCGAACTGGGAGCGGTTCGAAGCGCTGTTCGATCTCCGCAGCCTCCTCGAACCGCTGATCGCCGGCGCTGCCGCGGAGCGCCGGACGGCCGACGACATCACGGCGATCGAGCGCGCCCTCGCCGAATACGTCGAAGCTCCCGACCGCGAGGCGTCCCGGGCGGCAGACCAGGCCTTGCATGCCGCAGTCGCCCGTGCCACGCACAACGTCCACCTCGAGTCTCTGAGCCGGCAGATCCGGGCGCAGGTCAGCCTCGGCTTCGAGGCCGAGCCGTTCAGCGCCGAGATCCGCGCACGCGCGGTTGCCCAACACGGCCAGCTCGTGGCGGCGATTCGCTCAGGCGACCCGGACCGTGCGGCGGCGGTCGCCGGGCGCCATTTCGCGCTGACCGAGACGGCGCTCCGGGCTCTCCTCGAACGCGTGGCGTACGAGCAGCCCGGGCGCGCGCTGCCATGAGCGCTCTGACCGTCGACAACGCCGCCAAGCACTTTCGCGGACTCCGGGCTCTCGACGGCGTCTCAGTCGGTGTGGAGGAAGGCGAGATCGTCGGCCTGATCGGGCCCAACGGGAGCGGGAAAACCACGCTCTTGAACCTCGCGAGCGGGGTCCTGCGCCCGACGTCGGGGCGGATCTCGGTCGGCGGAGTCGACGCGACCGGTCACCGGCCGCACGACTTCGCCAGGCTCGGCGTCGGACGCACCTTCCAGCAGGTACGGCTTTTCACCGAGATGACCGTCGCAGAGAACGTCGAGGTAGGCGCGGTGGCGCGCGGGCAGGACGCCGCCCGTGTCGATGCGCTCCTCGAGCGCCTTCGCCTGGCTCAGGTTCGTGACCGGCTGGCGGTAACCCTCCCCTACGGACAGCAGCGCCGTGCCGAGATTGCACGCGCTCTGGCAGGCAGCCCGCGCTTCCTGCTTCTCGACGAGCCCGCGGCGGGCATGAACGAGGCGGAGTCGGACGACCTGCTCGAGGCGATCAAGGCGGTGCGGGACGACGAGGGCTGCGCGGTGCTCATCGTCGACCACGACCTGCGGCTGATCATGCGTCTGTGCGAGCGAATCCACGTGCTCGCCGAAGGCAAGACGATCTGCGAAGGAACCGCCGAGGAGGTTCGGCGTGATCCAGCCGTCATCCAGGCCTACCTCGGAACGGCGGCCGCACCGGCTGCAGACAATTCAACGCCCGACACGAACGAGGAGGAGGAGAAGGAATGAGACGACGACTTTTGACGATGCTGGGGCTGCTTTGCGTCCTCGGCCTCGCGATCGCCGCCTCAGGCTGCGGCGGTGGGAGCGGTGACTCGGGCGGCGGCGAGACGACCGCTCCCGCCGACACGAGCGCACCGGCGGATACCGGCGGAGGCGCGGCCGGGGGAGAGCAGCTGACACTGCGAATCGGGTTCTCGGGGGCGCTCTCGGGGCCCGTACGCCGCCTACGACGTCCCGCTCCTGAACGGGATGGAGTTCGCCGCCGATCAGATCAACGCGGCCGGCGGACCCGGTCACCGTCGAGATCGTCTCGAAGGACAACAAGGGCGACCAGACGCAGACGCTCACGACGGCCCAGGAGCTGCTCGACGACGGGCATCACCGTCCAGGTGATGACGACCGCGGATGCCGGCCCCGCCGTGGGTCAGCTCATATCGCAGGCCGGCGGGATCATCAGCGTCGGCGGTAACACCGCGCCGGCGATCGTCCGCGACGGGGGCGACCGCGTCTTCGCATTCGTCTTCGGCGACAACCAGCAGGCCTCGGCGGGAGCCCAGTACGCCTGCGACGAGGGATACAAGACGGCCTACGTGCTCGGCTCGCCCGAGATCCCGTACACGAAGGACATGCCGAGCGTTCTTCGCGGACGCGTTCGCCCAGATCTGCGGTGGCGAGATCGTCGGCGAGGACACGTTCAAGATCGGCCAGACCGAGTTCGGCCCCCAGGTTACGAAGATCCAGAACGCCGATCCGGCACCGGACGTGCTCTTCTCGCCGATCTTCGTGCCGGACTCCGGCGCGCTCCTGAAGCAGCTCCGCTCGGCCGGCGTCGAGACTCCGCTCATCACCACGGACGGCAACGACACGACGCTGTTCGTCGACTCGGGCGGAAGCGCAGTGGACGGAACCGTGTACTCGACGCACGGGTTCGACGAGCCCGGAACCCCGATGGCGGAGTTCATCGATCAGTACACCGAGTGGAAGGGCAGCCCGCCCGAGTCGAACACGTTCGAGGCGATCGGCCGCGACAACATCTACGCGTACGTCCAGGCGGCGGAGAACGCGGGCTCGGTCGAGCCGGACGCGCTCCTCGCGGCGGTGCTCGCGCTGAAGGACGTGCCGCTCCTCACCGGAGATATGACGATGGATCCCGAGACCCGTCTGCCGACGAAGCCGATCACGCTCGTCAAGATGGAAGGCACCGAGTACACGCTGCTCGAGCAGATCATCCCGAGCTACATCGCGCCGGCGGAGTAGAGGGACTGCGTGACCGACTTCTTCCGCGCCGAGGGCCTCGTCGTCCGCTACGGCCCGATCGTGGCCGTGCGGGAGGTCTCCGTTCGCGTCGAGCAGGGTGAGATCGTCGCCCTGCTCGGCGCGAACGGCGCGGGAAAGTCGAGTTTTCTCAACGCCACCTGCGGCCTCGTCCCTGTGGCGGGCGGCAAGGTCGTGTTCCGCGGCGACGAGCTTCAGCGGCTTCCGCACGGAGCAGATCGTACGGCGCGGCCTGGCCCTCACTCCGGAGGGAAGACGCGTCTTCCCGAAGCTCACCGTCGCCGACAACCTGCGGCTCGGCGCCGTGCCCCAGCGTGATCGGGCGGCTGTCGATGCCGCGCGCGAGCGTGTCTTCGACCTCTTTCCGATCCTGCGCGAACGCAACGGACAGTCGGCGGGAACGCTGTCGGGCGGCCAGCAGCAGATGCTGGCGATCGCGCGATCGTTGATGGCGGGCCCGGAGCTGCTGCTCCTCGACGAGCCGTCGCTCGGCCTGGCGCCGATCCTCGTCGACCAGATCTTCGAGCTGATCGTCCGCCTCCGCGAGGAAGGCACGACCGTTCTGCTCGTCGAGCAGAACGTGCACAGGGCGCTCGAGATCGCCGATCGCGCCTATGTGCTTGTCAACGGCCAGGTCGAGCGGGAAGGCCCGGCCGCGGAGCTTCGCGCCTCGGCCGAGATCGAGAGGGCTTACCTGGGGATCGGCGTCTCGTGACGCTCCTGGCCGACGCCGGCCAGGAGGCCGTACAGCAGATCATCAACGCGCTGTCGCTCGGGTCGACCTACGCGCTCCTCGCACTCGGCCTGGCGATGGTGTTCTCGATTCTCGGTCTCATCAACTTCGCCCACGGCGAGCTCGTGACGGTCGCCGCGTACACGATCTATCTCGAGGACCGGGCAGGGATGCCGTTCTGGGTGCAGGTCCCCTCGGCGATCGTCGCGGCGGCCATCGCGGCCGTACTCATGGAACGCATCGCGTTCCGCCCGTTACGAGGCGCCAGCTTCATCACACTCCTGTTCGCCAGCTTCGCGGTCGCCGTGATCATCCAGAACATCTTCCTCGCGGCGGTATCGCCGCGGCAGAAGGGCGTCCGGCTCCCCGACATCTTCAACGAGGCGGTACGGATCGGCGACTTCACGATCGGGTGGCTGCAGATCATCACCACGATCACGTGCTTCGTCGCGCTCGGGATCCTGACGCTCTTCTTGCGCCGCTCGACGCAAGGGCTCGGGATGCTCGCCGCCTCCCAGGATTTCCAGGTGACGCGACTGATGGGGATCCCGGCGAACCGCGTCATCGCCGCCGCGTTCGCGATCTCGGGAGCGCTGGCCGGGGTAGCGGCGATCTTCATCCTCGCCCGGCGCGGGACCGTCGAGCCCACGATGGGCTTCATCCCCGTGCTGAAGGCCTTCATCGCGAGCGTCATCGGAGGCCTCGGCTCGCTCAGCGGCGCAGTCGTCGGCGGGTTCGTCCTCGCCGCGATCGAGGTCGGGCTCGATGCCCTGCTCCCGAACGAGGCGCTCGGCTTCCGCGACGCCTTTGCGCTCGCAATCGTGATCGTGATCCTGTACTTCCGGCCCGACGGGCTGCTCGTGCGTCCGGCGGAGGCGAGATGAGACGCCATCTCGTCCGAACGGGTCGCGGCACGGCGCTCTTCGCAGCTCCGCTCGTGCTGATCGCAGTGCTCGGCAACGCGCTCGCGAGCCCCGCCGACCTGCGCGTGATCGTGAACTTCATGATCGTCGCTCGTCCTCGTGCTCGCGATTCAGTCGTTCTCCGGAAACTCGGGCATCGTCAGCTTCGGCCACGTCGGCTTCATGGGCGTCGGCGCCTATGTCGCCGCGCTGCTGACTATTCCGGCGGCGATCAAGGCAAGCCTCGCGCCGTCGCTGCCCGGGTTCATCGCCGACAACACCGTCCCGTTCGTACCGGCTGTCCTGCTCGCCGCTCTCGCAGGGGCGATCGTCGCGACCGTGATCGGCCTCGCGCTCACGCGCATGCGCGAGAACGCGATGGCGATGGCGACGATCGGCGTGCTCGTGATCCTGTTCGTCGTCTTCGACAACTGGGAGGGCATCACCCGCGGCGCGACCGGCCTGTTCGGGATCCCGCGCTCCACGACGGTCTGGTCGGCCCTCGTCTTTGCCGTCGTGACCATCGCCATCTGCCGGTTCTTCCGCGAGTCGAATCCGGGCCTCGAGCTCCGGGCAAGCCGAACCGACTCGCTGGCGGCAGAGGCCCTGGGCTCGAACGTCGTGCGCCTGCGCTGGTGGGCCTGGACGCTCTCCGGCGCCCTGATGGGGATGGGCGGGGGCCTCTGGGCCCAGTACAACATCGCCTTCGGGCCGAGGCAGTTCTTCTTCGCGATCACCTTCAGCCTGCTCGCGATGCTCGTCGTGGGAGGCCTCGGCTCGGTTTCCGGCGCCGTCATCGGGGCGTTCGTAGTAACGGCCGTGTTCGAGATCATGCGGCGCATCGAGGACCGGATCGACGTCCCGGGGATCACGCAGATCGTCGTTGCGCTCGTGATCCTGCTCGTCCTGTACCGCAGGCCGAACGGCCTGATGGGCCTCTCGGAGGCCGACGACGTGCTCGCGAGACGATTCAGCCGGCTACGTCGCTGAGGAAGCCCAACACCGCCCGGTTGAACTCGTCGGGATACTCCCAGAGGCACGCGTGGCCGCCGGGCACCTCGATCCACGTCGAGCTGGGGAGCTCGTCGTGGAGGCGCCGTGAGAGCTTCGGGTAGATGAGGATATCCTCCTCGCCGACGAGCGTGAGCGCCGGGCAGGTCACCGACGACAGGCGCCCGCGGGTGTCGTGCGTCTCGATCGAGCTCAGCTGGGCGAGGTAGCCCGTCGGGCGGCTGGGGGTTCGCGCGCCATCAGCTCCTCGATCTCCTTCAGCGTCTCCTCCTGCTGCTCGAAGAAGTCCGTCGTGAACGCCCACAGGATCACCTCACGCTGCGTGAAGCCGACGCCGAGGTGAGGAACGAGGTCCCGCCAGCAGGAGAACATCCGCAGGCAGAAGGGGCCGGGATACGAGTACGTGCAGCAGAACGAGGCGGACAGCAAGCCGCTCTGCGTTCGCGATCGCGTACTCCTGGGCGATCATCCCGCCCATCGACACGCCGAGCAGGTGGAAGCGATCGAGCTCGAGCGCGTCCACCAGTCCGGCGAGGTCGTCCGCCATCTCCGCCGTGGTGTACGGCCCGGCCGGTGTGGGTGACTCGCCACAGCCGCGGTTGTCATAGCTCACGACCCGGTAGCGCTCCGAGAAGGCCGGCAGCTGCGCCTCCCAGCTCTCCTTCGTATCCGCGAGCCCGTTGACGAGAACCAGCGTCTCGCGCCCGTCGCCGTCGATCCGGTACGCAAGATCGAGGCCGTTGATGTCGACGGTCGGCACGCGCGGGTTCTATCACAGACCCATGGGCGGGCTCAGACCTCGAGGTCGTAGGGAAAGTCCGTGAGGAGCTCGTAGCCGTTCTCGGTCACCACGACGACGTCCTCGAGTCGGCAGCCGCCGAACCCCGGCCGGTAGAGCCCCGGCTCGATAGTGATCACGTCGCCGACGACCAGGGTCTCGCCGCCGTCGTCCATGGTCGGCGCCTCGTGGAGCTCGAGCCCGAGCCCGTGTCCCAGGTAGTGGATGAAACCTTCCTCGAGAATCGAGCCGGCCGGCTGCGTCCGGCGCGTCGCATACCCGGCCTCTTCGAGGACGCCGCACGCAACAGCGTACGGGTCACCGGCGGAGATTCCGGGACGCACCGCCTCGGTGGCGGCCCGCTGTGCCTGCCGGACGGCGCTCTGCCATTCGGTGAGCTCCGGTGGCGGCTCCCCGATGCAGAACGTGCGCGTCATGTCGCCCCAGCAGCCCGACGCCGTGTCACGCGGAAAGATGTCGACGACGATCGGGACTCCCGCCGGAATCGGGCCGGTGCCCTCGTCGTGAGGATCGGCCCCGTGTCCGCCTGCCGCGATGACGAGCATGTCGTGCGGGATGGCATCGTTCTCGACGAAGATCGCTCGAGCTTCGGCGCGCAGCTCCTCGGCGGTGTGCTCACCTTCCTGGCCCAGCCGGTCGCGAACGTGCGCCATGGCGAGCTGAGCCGCGTTCATGGCTCGCCGGATCCCCTCGAGCTGCTCCGGCGTCTTCGAGCGGCGCCGCTGATCGAAGGCGGCGCCGTCGGCCCGGATCGACATACCGCTCTCCCGCAAGAGGTCCGCAAGAGCGAGGGGGAAGTCGGCCGGAACGACCGCCTCCGTGACGTCGAGCCGGCGGCATGCACGCAGCGTCAGCTCGCGGAACGCGTCGGGCAGGGTCATTCCGCCCGAGAGAACCGCGTCGAGGCCGAGCTCTTCGAACGAGATGACCTCGACCGTACCGAGCCCCTTCATCCTGGGAACGTCGAGCGAGCCGGCGAGGACGTACCTCGAGCCATCGGTCTCGACGTACGCGATCGGGTCCGGCATCGGGAGTGGTACCTCGTTGCGAAGGGCGGGACTGCGGTCGTCACCGAAGATCAGGACGTCTGGCATGGGACTCCTCCCTGGACGGCGGGCGTCTCGCCGTTTCTATCATTCAGGCCCGTGCTCGATGCGATCACACGTGCCGTCGATCGGCGGATCGAAGACCTCTGCGACCTGACGACTCGACTCGTTCGCGAGCGTTCCCTGCTCGGAGAGGAGGAAGGAGCGCAGCGACTCGTCGACGACCGGCTTCGTCGGCTCGGCTTCGACGTCGAGCGAATCGAGCCGGACGCGAGCGAGGCGATTCGCGATCCGCATGCGGGGTTGCCGATCGTCCCCTACGCCGGCCGTACCTGCGTTGCCGGCCGGCTGCGCGGCTCGGGCGGCGGACGCTCGCTCCACCTCTCCGGGCACGTCGACGTCGTTCCCGTCGACGGCGAGGAGCGCTGGACGCACGATCCGTGGGGCGGCGAGATCTCGGGTGGACGCATCTGGGGACGCGGCGCCGGAGACATGAAGGCCGGTGTTGCTGCCTACCTCGTCGGGGTCGAGGCGCTGCTCGAGGCCGGCGGGGAGCTCGGCGGCGATCTCCTGTTCACGTCGGTGATCGAGGAGGAGAGCGGTGGCAACGGCATGCGCGCGGTGCTCGGAGCGGGCTACGACGGCGATGGAACCCTGATCGGCGAACCGACCGACCTGCGGGTGCACCATTCCGGCGTCGGCGTCATCTGGGCGCGGCTCTCCGCCCGAAGCGAAGGGGCTCACGCCGCCGTCGCCGACCCGACGGGGGCGCCGATCGACCGCATCTTCCGGGCCGTCCTCGCCCTCCGAGCTCTCGAGCAAGCCCTGAACGGCGATGACCCGGCACACCCCTACAACCTGAATCTCGGAGAGATCCACGGCGGTGTCTGGCCGTCGTCGGTGCCGGCCGAGGTCACGCTGCGCGCGCGGCTCGGCTTCGGCCCGCAGCTCGAGCCGGAGGACGCCCAGCGGCTCTTCCGGGACGCCGTCGAGCAGGAGTCGCCGGGCGTCGAGGTCCAGTTCGAGGGCTTCCGCGCCCACGCGTACCACCACGACCTGGGCAACCCGTTCATCGAGCTCGTCGATGGCTGCCACACGGCCGTGCAGGGCCGCTCCGATCCTCCCGGCCGGAAGCTGTCGACGGCGACGACCGACGCCCGCTACGTACCAGGGCCGTGCTGCTGCTACGGGCCGAGCGCCGGCTCGATCCACGGTATCGACGAGTGGGTCGACATCGCGTCGACGCGCGACACCGCCGTGACCGTGGCGCTGATAGCCTCGCGCTGGTGCGGCTGACCCCGGCTCTGCCCGAGATCGTGACCGCCGAGTCGGCGCGCGTCGCCGCCGGGGTGGCCGCTGAGCTCGACCTCCTGCTGCGCGACCTGGCCGACTGGGTCGACGTCGACACTCCCGGCGGAGCGCTCGACCCGCTCGACCGCCTTGCAGCGATGCTGGCCGAGCGAGTCGCCGAGTACGGCCTCGAGCCCGAGCTCGTGTCAACATCGAACGGCGCGTATCTCCACGCGGGCCTCGAGGGGAACGGCACAGCTCGCGTCGCTCTCCTCTGCCATCACGACACGGTGTTCCCGCTGGGAACGGCAACCGACCGTCCCTTCAGCACGACCGGCGGGCGCTGCTACGGGCCAGGTGTCGCGGACATGAAGGGCGGGATCGCCGTCGCGGCGCACGCGGCACGACAGCTGGCGCTCGGTCCTCGCCCATTCGGACTCGTCGAGCTCGTCTCGGCCTCGGACGAGGAGACCCGGCCGGAGGCGCCGCTCACCCTCGACCGGCTCGAGGGGTTCGACGCTGTGCTCTGCCTCGAGTGCGGCCGTGTCGACGGCTCGATCGTCTCGGCACGGAAGGGCGGACGCTGGTTCCGCATCCGCGCGAGCGGGCGGCCGGCGCACGCCGGGGTCGACCCCGACGGAGGCCGCAACGCCGTGGTGCCCCTCTGCCACGAGGCGCTTCGGCTCGGCGAGCTCCACCACGCCCGCGACGGCCTCACCTTTCAGGTCACCGAGCTCCACGGCGGCCACGGGGTCAACACCGTGCCCGGGTCCGCCTTCATCACCGGAGACCTGCGCGGCCTGACCTCGGCCGATCTCGACTGGGCGATGGAGAAGGTGCGCGCGTTCGGCAGTCATCCCGGTATCGATCTGAGCGAGCAGGACCTCGGCGGCCCGCCGCCGCTCGAACGGACACCGCACGTCGCCGCCATGGCGACCGCCGCCATCGAGATCGGCCACGGTCTCGGTCACCAGTTCGGCGAGGCAGCGACCGGCGGCGTCTCGGACGGATCGTGGACGGCCTGGGCGGGGCTCCCGACGCTGGACGGGCTCGGCCCGGTCGGCGGAGACGACCACACTCCCGAGGAGTACGCGGAGCTCGACTCATTCGCTCCGCGCGCGGGCGTCGTGGCGGGCCTCGTCGCCGCGGTCGACGCAGGGTTGCTGCGGGACATCGAAGCCTGAGGGCCTCGTGGGCCCGCCCTACGTCGATTCGACGGAGCAGCTCGTCGTCGAGCTCTTCGTTCGGGACATCCGCCGGACGGCAGCCTTCTACCGGCGGCTCGGGTTCGAGCTCCTCCGAGACGCGGGCTCGTTCGTCGAGCTGACCTGGGAGAAGCACCGCCTGTTCCTCTACGAGCAGCCCGGCCTCCCCGACGAACCGGGGCCTCCTCGGGCGAGCATCCGCGTCATGGTCGCCGACATCGATGCCTGCTGGATGCTCGCCCAGACGATCGGAGCCCCGGTGCTTCAGCCGATCGCCGACCGTGATTACGGGCTCAGGGACTTCACGATTCTCGACCCGGACGGCTTCGGTGTCCGCTTCGCCACGTGCCTGCCCGCCCCGCGCTGAGGGCGTCAGGCCCCTCTGGGAGCCGAGTCCTCGAGCACGACGCGCATCAGATCGCGCAGCGAGAGAATGCCGACCAGCGTGTCGTCGTCGACGACCGGCAGGTGGCGGAAACCGCCGTGGATCATCAGGACGCCGGCGTGCTCGGTCGTGTCCGACGACTCGATCGTCTCGGGATGGTGGGTCATCCACTCCGCCACCGGCTCGTCCGGCTCATGACCGGTCGCGACTGCGCGGAGCATGTCCCGTTCGGTGAGGATGCCGACGAGCCGGCCGCCTTCGAGCACGAGCACGGCGCCGACCCCCCGCGCGTGCATCGCCCGCGCCGCTTCACGGAGCGCCACGGTGGGCTCGACCGTGAGCAGGTCGCGCTGCATGTGGTTGGCGACGACGGCCACGGCGGGGATGCTACAGCGGGCGAGCGTGCTCGACGAGGAGCCGCGTGGCTCCTGGGCGATCTGCGCTCAGGCGCTGAGCCGGGCGAGCGCCGCGGCGAACTCGGACGAGGCAGCCGTCCGCCTCAGCCGCTCGAAGTGCTCGCCGGCATACGCGACGAAATCGAAGTCGAGCTCGGAGATACCCTGCTGGACGACGCCCCACATGGCCTCGCGGAAGTCCGACATGAAGCGCATGACCGTGAGGGAGGCAACGTCGCGTTCGCGTACCGCCCCGAAGTAGGCCGCGAGCAGAACCGCGTCGTCGTCCGGCGCCAGCTCGTGATTGATCGAGAAGTTCGCGAGGTCGAAGAAGACGTCGCCCATGCCGGCGTACTCCCAGTCGACGATCCGAATCGCGCTCTCCGTCGTCTATGAAGTTGCCGTTCAGCAGGTCGTTGTGGCACGGACGCTCGACGGGCGGCCCGCACGCCGCCTCGACGATGTGCGCCTGCTCCTGAGCCCAGCTGTACTCATCCGGGATCACGACCCCTCGGGCCACGGCGGTGTCCCGGTAGAGCTCGACGATCCTGAACGCGTCGAAGCGGCTGCGGAGACGCCTACCGTCGTGGACACGGCGCAGCGCCTCCGCCGTCCGGCGAATGTTCACCGGACGGCGCATCTCCTCGGGCGGGACGGCCGTTCCCTGGATGAAGCGCGTGACGAGGTAGCCGTCGGGTTCGACGAACTCGACGACCTCCGGCCCGACCCCGGCGGCCGCCGCAGCGACGGTCGCCTCGAACTCGGCCCGGCGCTCGATCCCGAGGTACTGCGTGTCCTTGCCACCGATCCGCAGGACGTACACGCCGTCATCGAGGGTCACCTTGAAGTTGTGATTCGTGATCCCGCCCCCGAGCGGCTCGACTCCAGCTTGCCGACCGGGCCAGATCCGCGCGAGGATGGTGTCGAGCTCCACGCGCCGATCCTATGACGGTCCCCTTGATCGAGCATCCCGAGTCCGTCGTTCTCGTCGTCCAGGACGGCGAGGAGCTCGTGTGCGTGCGACAGACCCGCCCCGGCGCTCCCGGCACGACGCTCGAGCTCCCGTCCGGGAAGCTCGAAGCAGGCGAGACACCGGCCGAGGCCGCAGCGCGCGAGCTCGCCGAGGAATGCAGTCTCGCGGCTGGTTCGCTCCGGCCGCTCGGCTCGTTCTGGGTCGTTCCGGCCTACTCGACCGAACGAAGTCACGTGTTTCACGCGAGCGGCCTGTCCAGCGTTCCTCGGCAACCGCTCGACGACGACGAGGACATCGAGGTGGAGCGAGTCCCGCTGCAGGCAGCCTGGAAGCTCCTCTCGGACGCAGGATCCCTGGCCGCGCTCGCCCTCTGGCGAGAAGCGCCGTGACCGACCCTGCCGCCATCGAGATCCGCCGGGCCCAGGTCGGCGACGTCGCGCAGATCCGTGCGCTGGTCGAAGCTCACGCCCGCGACGGCATCCTCCTGGGCAAGGCGCCCGTGACGTTCTACGAGGACGTCCAGGAGTTCTGGGTCGCGGAGGACGCGGTGACGCGCCGCGTGATCGGCTGCGGAGCGCTCCATGTCCTCTGGGAAGACCTCGCGGAGATCCGGACGGTCGCCGTCGATGCCGAGTTCCGCAGGGCGGGCGTCGGGTCGCGAGTCGTCAGGCAACTCGTGGAGACCGCTCGCTGGCTGGGGGTGCGCCGCATCTTCGTCCTGACGTTCGAGGTCGCTTTCTTCGCCGGTCTCGGCTTTGAGGTGATCGACGGAACACCCGTTACCACGGATGTCTACGAAGAGCTCCTGCGCTCGTTCGACGAGGGCGTCGCCGAGTTTCTCGACCTCGAGAGCGTGAAGCCGAACATCCTCGGCAACACGCGCATGCTGCTGCACCTGTGAGATCTGTCCGATGGCCGCAAGTCAGAAGATCTCGATCCAAACGACGCCGTAACGTCACGGCAGAACTTCCGTGTTAGCGGTGGGTCCGGCCCTGAAGCTTACGAGAGTCAATGCGATGAAGGCGCGGGTCGGCGGCCAGGGCGTTGGTCCATTCGACTCTTGAGTCGCCGAACATCTCGTCGACGACGGCTCTCGGGATCTCCAAAGCTTCCTCGGGCTCGAAATCCTCGTTTAGCCGAAGGGCGAACAGGACATCTAAGGTTCGTGCATGTAGCCGATTGTCGTGCGCAGGTAGCTCGTTGAACGCAGCGTGCGCACCTGCACGCGTCTCCCATCCGGGGCAAGCATGTCGAAGCCAGGCTGCATGATCGGCTCAAGCTCGACGTTGTAATACCCTGCAGCCACCCGCTCGCCGATATCGCCGACGAGCGTGCGCGAACGTACCCATCCGAGCCGCACGAGCTCATCAACCGCCCCTCGGCGATCACGCTCTGCAGCACGCAATCGGGCCATCGCCCGCTCAACCTCGATCATCCTTGTCTCTTCCGGAAGCCACGACCGCAATCGCGCTGATCTCGATCTTCAGCCTCGGGTCGACGAGCCGCTTGACCTCGACGAGGGTGCTCGCCGGGAAGTCGCCGTCGAAGTACGGCCCCATGACCTCGCCGATCGCGTCCTGATCCTCCATGTCGGTGACGAAGACGTCGGTGCGGACGACGTCCTTCCAGGTCGCGCCGCCCGCCTCCAGGCAGCGGGTCAGGCTCTCCATGACGAGCCGCGTCTGCTCCTGAACGTCGTCCGGGGGATCGAGCTCCTCGTGGCGGTGCGGATGGTCGTGGTAGAGCGGGAGCGCCGTCGCGCCCGAGATGAACAGCAGCTCGCCGCCCGGGCGCACCCGGATGAGCGGGGCGTAGGGCATGAAGAAGCTCGTGCGCTCGACCTCGACCGGGACGCGGTGCTGGTTCACGTCGTCTCCTTCCGTCGCAATCGGGACGTTGTCGTCGAACGGGTTCGCCGGCGCCGGCCCTTGCTTGATCTCGAGCAGGCGCGTGCCGTCCGTGAGCGTCTCGATCGAGTGCCCCTCGTAGAGGAGCGCGAAGTCCCCGTGCTCGAGATCGACGTCCGCCGACGTGCGGGCCTTCCCTCGCGAAGATCCCGATCCGCGCGGATCCGGCCAGGCAGACCATCACCTGGTGGCGCGTCTCGCCGCCGGCGGCCCGTCGTTCACGTGGTAGTGCGGCTTGACGAACGCGCCCG
This sequence comes from uncultured Thermoleophilia bacterium, assembly GCA_963797645.1. Taxonomy (GTDB): domain Bacteria; phylum Actinomycetota; class Thermoleophilia; order Gaiellales; family Gaiellaceae; genus CAWCQC01. The sequence goes on from CAWCQC010000020.1 coordinate 164,511, forward strand.
CCGGGCGGTTGAGCACCGTGATCTGGAGCGGGAGCTCGTCCGGCGTCAGGTGCGCCTTCGTCTCCCGCTCGAGCTCGGGGCTCGCCACCCGGTAGTGCTCCGCGAGCCACGCGCGCTCCTCCTCGGTCGCGAACGTCGGCGGGTGCGACGCGAAGTCGTCGAAGTCGCGCCGAACGACCAATCGCGACGGCGCGGCCGTCACGGGCTCGGTAGACCTCCACGTCACTCATCGGGCTCCTTCCGGGTTCGGTCCGCCGACAGCCTACGGTCTCGCCCGGAACCCGGGAGCCGCGGGCGGTGTAGACCCTCGTGGAAACCTCGGACGGGAGGACTCATGCGCACGATCGCCCTGCTCGCTACCGCGCTCGCCGCCCTCGTGCTGGCGGGCGCCGCACATGCCGGCTGCATGGCCACCGTCGGACTCGAGTCGGTACCCGACGGAGTTGCGGCGGGTGGAACCTGGAGCGCTGACATGGAGGTGCTCCAGCACGGCCAGACTCCGCTCGCGGACGCGACCCCGGTCGTGATCCTCACCAATGAGGCAACCGGTGAGCAGCGGCGGGTTACGGCAGTCCCGACCGGCACCATCGGTCGCTACCACGCCGACGTCGTGTTCCCGGAGGCGGGTAGCTGGGCGGTCGCAGTCAACGACGGCTTTCCGGTCGCAGAGTGCGCCCAGACGCACACGTTCGGCTCGTTCTCGATCGGCGGTGCGGAGCCCCCACCCGCGCCCCCGGCGGAGCAGGCACCGGCCGCGGCACCCGCCGGCACAGGGGACGGATTCCCCTACTGGGCGCTCGCACTCGGCGCGGTGGTACTCGCGGCATGCGCGGCGGCGCTCGTCACGCGCTCTGCACGAGGGCGACCGCGGTCGCCGCAAGCCCCTCTCCCCGGCCCGTGAAGCCGAGTCCGTCGGTCGTCGTGGCCCGAACGGCAACCAACTCGACGGGCACGTCCATCGCGGCTGCCAGGTTCGTGCGCATCTCCTCCCGTACGGGCGCGAGCCTGGGCCGCTCGCCGACGAGCACGCAGTCGGCGTTCACGAGCTCGTAGCCGGCCTCGCGGACGACCCCGTAGGCACGCGGCGAGGAGGTCGAGCGACGAGGCGCCGCTCCAGCGGTCGTCCCCGGAGGGGAAGAGCCAGCCGATGTCCCCGAGCCCGGCGGCGCCGAGAATCGCATCGACGAGAGCATGCGAGAGGACGTCGCCGTCCGAGTGGCCGACGAGGCCGGGCTCCCCGGGAAACTCGACGCCGGCGAGAACGAGCGGCACGCCTTCCGCGAGCGCGTGAGCGTCCACCCCTATCCCGACCCGGATGCTCACGGGCCGAGCGGCTCCTGTCGTCCTTGGCGGCCGTCGAACACGGACACCGTGTCGTATCCGACGAGCCGGACGAGGTCGAGCGCAGCCCCGTATCCTCGCCGACCAGATGCGGCTCATGGGCGTCGGAGGCAATCGTGATCGGGACGCCCCGGCCGTGGAAGGCGCGAAGCAGCGCCTCGGACGGGTAGAGCTCGCGAACGGGCTTGCGCAGCCCCGCCGTGGAGACCTCGACGGCAACCCCTGCCGCGGCAAACGACGCTGCCAGCGTCTCGTGCAGCTCGACGAGCACGTCAGGCGCCGGCCGGCGCCCGTAGATCTTCGCGAGGTCGGGGTGCGACATCACGTCCACGTGCCCGCTTGCCGCGAGATCGGAAACCGAGGCGACGTAGTCGCGCCAGACGTCCTCCACGGACAGACGTTCCCAGATACCCGGCTTCTGGTCGACGGCGACGTCGAGCACCTCGTGCACCGAGCCCAGGAGGAAATCCCACGGATAGGGATCGACGATCTCGGCGAGCTCGTCCTGCCGCCCGGGCACGCGGTCGATCTCGAGCCCGAGCTTGACGGGCAGACCTCGACCGCTTGGCCTCGAGCACGACCTCGACGTACGCATCGAGATCGAACGTGCAGCGCTCGAGGTGATACGGAAGCGACCAGAGAGTCTGCGTCTGCCGGAAGTAGTAGACGTGCTCCGTGAAGCAGATCTCGTCGATTCCGTTCGCCCGCGCCGTGGCGACGAAGCGCTCGACCGCCTCGACGGTGTGAACGAGAGGCTCGTGCCCCCCTACCCGCGGGCCGCGCAGGTGCATGTGATAGTCGACGATCACGACGCCGGCTCGGCGAGCAGCTTCTCGACGGCGTGCGAGATCGGCAGCGGTGGTCACCTTGACGAGCCGGCGATCGCCCTCGACCACCTTCACCCGTCCCGCCGGCGGCCTCGACGAAGGCGGCGCAGTCGGTCGCGTCCTCGACCGGCCCGGCGAGCGCGCGGCGGAACGCCTCCGCGTGGAAGGCCTGGGGCGTCTGAACCGTGTAGAGACCAAGGCGATCGACGGTCTCGGCGACCGACCCGTCGGGCGCCCGCTTGACGGTGTCCGCGATCGGGAGTCCCGGCACCGACCCGTCCCATCCCTCGGCCGAGCGGCGCGAGCACGCGCTCGATCACCTCGTCGGGGAGTAGAGGCCGGGCTGCGTCGTGCACGAGGATGATGTCCGCATCCGGATCCACCTCCGCGACGCCGAGCCTGACCGAGCCGGCGCGGGTCGATCCGCCCGGGACGCAGCTCGTGACCTTGCCCGCCCCGATCTCCTCGGCGAGGAGGATCGCCGGCTCCTCCCACTGCGGGGGAACAACGACGACGATCGCGTCGACGCGCGGACTGCCCTCGAGCCGGTCGAGGCTCTCCGCGAGGAGCGGCCTGCCGCCGAGCGGCGCGAACGCCTTGGGCAGGTCACCGCCCAGCCGCTCGCCGCGCCCGGCGGCGACGAGCACGGCCCAGACCCCGCTCACGGGGTCGGCAGCCTCGCCGTCGTTAGACGACCGCTGCCTGGTCGCTGACGCGGAGGAGGACGTCGTCGAGCCACTCGGCCGTCTCGTCCTCGTCCATGTCCTTCGCGTACATGAGCTCCGAGGCGAGGATCTTCTTCGCCTTGACGAACATCTGCTTCTCGCCGGTCGAGAGGCCCTTCTCCTGCTCGCGAAGCGACAGGTTCCGGACGACCTCTGCGAGCTCGAAGATGTCGCCGGTCTTCATCTTGTCGCGGTTGTACTTGAACCGGCGGTTCCAGTTCTTCGGCATCGTCGTGCCGTTGCCGTTCAGCACCTCGAGCACCTGCTCGACCATGCGCTCGTCGATCACCTTTCGCAGGCCGACGCGCTCTGCGTTCTCCGTCGGCACGTTGACGATCATGTCGTTGTGCAGAATCTGGATGGTCAGGTACTCGCGTTCCTGCTGCAGGACCAGCTTCTGTTCCTTCCGCACCACGGTTCCTGCGCCATGGTGGGGGTATACGACCTTGTCGCCGACGTCGAACACCCTTGTCCCCTCCCTGTGAAGACCAAAAAAAGAACCGCAAAGGTTCCCGCGGAAGACACCATTCTACCTTGAAGCGCACAAAACGTGCAACTTTCCAGGGATTTTCACCCCGTTTGCGGGAAGTCTGCGCGCGGAGCAGCGCCGGCCCGGGCTCTGATCGAGCTCAGAGCTGGAGGTACCGGTCGACGAGGTTGTGCTCCTGGAGGCGTCTCAGCCCCTCGCGGATGTCGCGCGCGCGGACCGAGCCGACCCCGTCGACCGCCTCGAGGTCGCGGTGGCTCGCGCGGATGATCGCGTCGAGACTGCCGAAGTCGCGTACGACGTGCCGGATGACGCCGTCCGGAATGCGCGGGAGCTGTGACAGCACCCGGTAGCCGCGCGGCGCGACCGTGAGATCGAGCGGGTTGACGTCGCGGGGATGCCCGAGGAGCGCAGTCAGCTCCTCGAGGTCGAGGAGCCGCTGGTAGGGAAGCTCCGAGAGTCGCTCGAGGATCGTCGGCGCATCGCCGGGGTCTGCCTCGTAGTCGAAGACGAGCGCCGCCTTCTCACGGGGCACGTCCTCCATCAACTCGTCGAGCTGCATCCGGATGAGGCGTCCCTCCTCGCCGAGCTCGATGCAGTTGCGCTCGATCTCCTCGGCCATCCGAGTCGTCATCTCGGCGCGTTGAGACACGACGAGCACGTCGTCGAGAGTGACCGCGCCCTGGAACTCGAGCGCGGTCAGGCGCGTCAGCCCCTGCTCGAGCCGCTGCCGGTAGGTCTCGAGGGTGCCGAGCGCCTGGTTCGTTCGCGCGAGCACCTCCGAGATCTCACCGAGCTGGTAGCGCAGATCGCCGACGAACACCGTCACCGTCTCTCGCTGCTGGGAGATCGAGACGACGAGCGCGTCCGTCTGCTTGGCGACGCGCTCGGCCGTACGATGCCGCGTCCCGGTCTCGGACGAGGGGATGTTCGGGTCGGGCATGAGCTGAACGTTCGCGTACACGAGCCGCGAGACGGCGGTGTTGACGATGATCGCGCCGTCCATCTTCGCGAGCTCGTAGAGGTGCTGAGCCGTGAACGGAAGGTCGAGCCGCATGCCGCCCGAGAACAGGAATGCGAGGCTCGAGGGCTCGCCGATGACGAGCAGGGCGCCGTGCCGCGCGCGGATGATGTCGTCCATCCCGGAGCGCAGCGGCGTTCCCGGCGCGACTTGCTTGAGCGCCTGGAGAAGCTGCCTGTTCTTCCGTGGATCCGTTCGCATCGAGAGCCCTCCACCGCCTGCCCGGCGGCGCCCGCCGTGGTGACGCGAAGTTTGCCATGACTCGGCGTCCCGTTCGTGCCGATCGCGCCGAACGTTGCGCGACTACCGCGTCCGCTCCGGCTTTCGGTGGCAGCTCTCTCGCCCCGGTGCCGGTCGAGTTCTACGCCGGCCGCTATCAAGATCATGCGTCCGGGCGACGAGAGCCGGGTAGAGACGGCGAGCGCACGCTAGCCGGCCTCCGTCGGTCCAGCGAGAGCCAGCCCGACCGCCTGCCTGAGAGTGCCCGCCGTCGTGATGCGAAGATCGCCATGAGTCGGGGCGCCTTCAGGCGCGACGACCTCGGTCAGCCCGAGCTTCGCGCACTCCGCGAGCCTCCGTTCCGCCTGTGACGCGGTTCGGAGCCTCCCGGTCAGGCCGATCTCGCCGAAGCACGCAACCCCTGCACGAACCGGGGTGCGGCGGGCGGCGGAGGCGATCGCGAGCGCGATCCCGAGGTCGGCGCCCGGCTCGTCGATTCGCACGCCGCCGGCGACGTTGACGAACACGTCGGCCTGGCCGAGCGGAACTCCGGCATGCCGGCCGAGCACCGCGACGATCATCGCCAGGCGCTTCGGGTCGACACCGGTCCCGACGCGGCGCGGCATCGCGAGATCGGTCGGCGCGACGAGCGCCTGGATCTCGAGCAGCATGGGCCGGGTGCCTTCGAGCGCGCACGTCACCACCGATCCCGGCTGGTCGGTCTCCCCGCGACCGAACACCTCCGAGGGGTCTGCCACCCCGACGAGCCCGTGGGCGGTCATCTCGAAGACTCCGAGCTCGTTCGTCGACCCGAACCGGTTCTTGGTTGCGCGCAGGATCCGATGCTCGCGGTAGCGGTCTCCCTCGAACTGGAGGACGCAGTCGACGAGGTGCTCGAGCACCCGGGGCCCCGCTACGGCGCCATCTTTCGTTACGTGGCCGACCAGGAAGACGGCGATGCCCTCCTCCTTCGCCACGCGGAGCAGCCGCCCGGTTGCCTCCCTCACCTGGGCAACCGACCCCGGAGCCGAGCCCAGCTCCGGCGCGTACAGCGTCTGGACGAGTCGATCACGCAGACCTGGGGTCGTTCGCGCTCGAGCGTCGCACAGACGAGATCGAGGTTCGTCTCCGCCATGATCTCGACGGCGCCCGATCCGCCGAGCCGGTCCGCGCGAAGCTTCACCTGAGCCGCAGACTCCTCGCCGGTGACGAGGGCGACCCTTCGCGCGCCGCTCATCTCTCGCAGAGCCATCAGCAGCAGCGTTGACTTGCCGATCCCCGGATCGCCGCTGACCAGAACGAGCGAGGCGGGAACGAGGCCCCCGCCGAGGACGCGGTCGAGCTCGGAAACGCCGGTCGGCAGGCGGTCGGCCTCGGTCGTCTCGACGTCCTCCAGCCTGGCGAGCGCCTGGGCGACGGCGGCGGCCGTTGCCCGTTCCGTTGCGAGGCTCGGCGAGCTCCTCGAGGAGCGTGCCCCACTCACCACATGCGGGACACCGGCCGAGCCACTTCCCGGTGGAGTACCCGCATTCCGAACAGACGTGCTGGACGACCGCCTTCGCCACGTCCGAAGTCTAGGGACGGGTCCCGACGAGCCCTGCGCCGACGTGTGACGATACGCTCGCGAACGACGAAAGGATCAGCGGTGACGCCGATCGTGGCCGAGATCATCGTCTTGCGCCCGCCCGAGGAGGTCTTCCTCTTCCTCGCGGACGGGGAGGCGCTGCCTCGTTGGCTGCCCGACTTCGACGAGGTCGAGCAGCTTCATCCGCGGGGCCCCATCGGCCGCGGAACGACGTACCGGTACGTCCTCACTCGGTCCCGCGCGCGATCGACATGGAGCTGGACCGTCGTCGAGCCCTACACCCGACTCGCCTGGAAGGGCGCCAGCGTACGCACCATCGCGCCGTTCAACACGATGCGCCCGAGCGGCAGTTACGAGCTGGCACCCGTCAGGGCGGTACGCGCGTCCGAGCGACGATCGTGACCGAGTACCGCGGCTTGATGAGGCTCGTCTCCGGCCTGGCCGACCGCAGCGCAGCCGAGACCTGGCAGGCGAACCTGGAGCGGCTGAAGCAGATCGTCGAGTCCGGAGCGTAGCCTGACGCGGCCAGCCGCAAGGGCTGGTGCCGGTTAGCTCAGTTCAGCGACGGATCGCCGATGTCGTCGTCGGCGTCCGCGTCGTCCGACGGCGGGCCGTCGGCCGGCACGGTGACCTTCTCGCGGTCGCCCTCGATCAGCTCGATCGAGATCTCGTCCTCGTCCTCGCGCCGGTCGACGCGGATCGTCGAGCCGGGCGAGAGCGAGGCGCCGAGCACGAAATCGGCGAGCGGGTCCTCGATGAAGCGCTGGATCGCGCGGCGCAGCGGCCTGGCGCCCATCGTCGGGTCGTAACCCTTCTCGACCAGCAGCTCCTTCGCGTCGTCGGTCAGCTCGATGGTCGTCTCGTACTGCGCCATCTGCTCGCGGAGACGCTTCAGCATGAGCTCGACGACGATCTTGATCTCGTCCCTGGAGAGCTTGTGGAAGACGATCACCTCGTCGATCCGGTTCAGAAGCTCGGGGCGGAAGACCTTCTTCAGCTCGCCCATGATCCGGTTCTTCATGTCGTCGTACGACAGCCCGGTCTCGTCCTCGATCGGTGAAGCCGAGCGACTGGTTCTTCGAGATCGTCGCGGCGCCGATGTTCGACGTCATGATCACGATCGTGTTTCGGAAGTCGACCTTCCGGCCTTGCGCGTCCGTGAGCTTCCCGTCCTCGAGGATCTGCAGGAGGATGTTGAAGACGTCCGGGTGAGCCTTCTCGATCTCGTCGAGCAGGACGACGGAGTACGGCTTGCGGCGTACCGCCTCGGTGAGCTGTCCCCCTTCGTCGTAGCCGATGTAGCCCGGAGGCGAACCGACGAGCCGGGACACGGAGTGCTTCTCCATGTACTCCGACATGTCGACCTGGATCATCGCGTCCTCGTCGCCGAACAGGAACTCGGCCAGGGTGCGCGCGAGCTCGGTCTTTCCGACACCGGACGGCCCGAGGAAGATGAACGAGCCGGTCGGCCGCTTCGGGTCCTTGATGCCCGCGCGGGCGCGGCGGATCGCCTTCGACACGGCGACGATCGCGAGGTCCTGTCCGATCACGCGCTTGTGGAGCTCGTCCTCCATGCGGATCAGCTTCTGCGACTCCGCCTCGGTCAGCTTGAAGACCGGGATGCCGGTCCACATCGAGACGATGTCCGCGATCTCCTCCTCGCCGATCTCCGGCTGGACGCCGCCCTCCTCGTTGCGGAAGCTCTCCTCGAGCTCGCGCTTCTTGAGGGTGAGCTTGCGCTCCTTGTCGCGCAGGTTCGCGGCCTTCTCGAACTCCTGCGCCTCGATCGCGTTCTCCTTGTCGACCCGGACCTTCTCGATCTCCTCCTCGAGCTCGCGGTACTGCGGCGGCGCGCTCATCGTCTTGATGCGCATCCGCGACGCGGCCTCGTCGATCAGGTCGATCGCCTTGTCGGGCAGGTGGCGGTCCTGGATGTAGCGGTCGGAGAGCACCGCGGCCGCGCGGAGGGCGTCGTCCGTGATCGTGCAGCGATGATGCGCTTCGTAGCGGTCACGCAGGCCGCGCAGGATCTCGACCGACTCGTCGACCGACGGCTCGTCGATCCGCACCTGCTGGAAGCGCCGCTCGAGCGCCGCGTCGCGCTCGAGGTACTTGCGGTACTCGTCGAGCGTCGTGGCGCCGATCGTCTGCAGCTCGCCGCGGGCGAGCGCCGGCTTCAGGATCGAGGCCGCGTCGATCGCGCCCTCGGCCGCGCCGGCGCCGACGAGGTTGTGGAGCTCGTCGATGAACAGCACGATGTCGCCGCGCTGCGTGATCTCCTTCATGACCTTCTTCAGACGCTCCTCGAACTCGCCCCGGTACTTCGAGCCCGCGACGAGCGCCGCCAGATCGAGCGTGTAGATCTGCTTGCCCTTCAGGAGCTCGGGCACCTGGTTCGACGAGATGCGAGCGGCCAGGCCCTCGACGACGGCGGTCTTGCCGACGCCGGGCTCGCCTATCAGCACGGGGTTGTTCTTCGTGCGGCGCGAGAGGATCTGCATGACGCGCTCGATCTCGGTCTGCCGACCCACCACCGGGTCGAGCTTGCCCTCGGCCGCCAGCTTCGTCAGGTTTCGCCCGAACTGGTCGAGCAGCTTCGAGCTCTTCGCCTTCTCGCCCTGAGCAGCCCCGCCGCCGGATTGACCCCTCCGGCCCGGGCCCGAGAGCATGCGGATGATCTCGTTGCGAATCTTCTCTGCGTCGGCGTCGAAGTCGAGGAGGATGCGCGCGGCGACACCTTCGTTCTCGCGCACGAGGCCGAGCAGGATGTGCTCCGTGCCGATGTAGTTGTGCCCGAGAGAGAGCGCCTCACGAAGCGCGAGCTCGAGCACCTTCTTGGCGCGCGGGGTGAACGGGATCTGGCCCGTCGTCACCTCGTCGCCCTGACCGACGATCCTGGCCACCTGCGCCCTGACCTCCTCGACCGTGATGTCGAGGCTCTCGAGAACGCGGGCCGCCAGGCCCTCCTCCTCGCGCAGCAGGCCGAGCAGGATGTGCTCGGTGCCGATGTAGTTGTGCTTCAGCGCCCGGGCCTCGTCCTGTGCCAGAACGACGACCTGCCGGGCCCTCTCGGTGAAGCGTTCGAACAACGCAGAAACCCCTTCCTCGCTTCGCCGTCTCATGGTAGCGGACGCCCTCCCGGCGGACAGATCGAGTCCGACTGGTGAAGTACGGTTGGCCGGTGGTTGTCGACACGACCCTGCGGCCGGCCGGCCCCTACCGGCTCGACCACTGCGCGAGACGTGCCGGAGACGTGACGCGGATCTTCCGCAGCGGTCTCCTCACCACGGTCTTCGAGGCGGGAGGCGAGCCCGCGCTGGCCCGGGTGTGGCAGCGGCCCGACGGCGTGCTGGGCGTGAGGCTCGAGACACGGAATCCCGACGCAGCGCTCGATGCGCTCCGCTTCGTTCTGGCGACGGACGCCGACCACAGCGACTTTCTGAGGCGCTTCGGGAGCGACCGGCTGGTGGGACGCACGACCAGCCGGATGCGCGGGCTGCGCCCCCTGCGGACAGGCACCGTCACGCACTCGTTGGTGAAGGCCCTCTGCGGCCAGCTGATCTCCGCGCGTGAGGCACGGCGCATCGAGGCGCGGCTACTCCGCGTCGCCGCGCCCGCGCACGCGGGCTTCCACCTGCCGCCGACCCGCGCCGCGTTCGCACCGCGGGCGCCGGCAGAGCTCTGCAGGTACGGGCTGGTGGCGCGAAAGGCGTCTGCGCTCGTACGGATCTCGCGTGCTTTCGACATCGAACGGCTGCGCGGAGTCGCCACGGATGCTGCCGTTCGGAGGATCGTCGAAGAGCGCACGCTCGGCCCCTGGTCGGCCGGTGTCATCTGCCTGCACGGGCTCGGGCGGTACGAGCACGGCCTCGTGGGCGACCTGGGTCTGATGAAGCTCTGCACGACTCTCCTCGGCAGACCGGCGACCTCCGAGGACACGGCCGAACTGCTCAGGCCCTACGGCGAATGGGCAGGTCTGGCGAGCGTCTACCTCCTCGCCGGCGGCGCGGGATGAGCCCTAGACCGTCTAGAAACGCCGCCAGCTCTGGCGGCTCATGAACCAGCCGTGGCCGGCCGCGTTTCGGCAGGTCAGCCCCGCAGTCCGTGACGTGCACCGGAACGGGCCTCTCCGCCAGGAGGTTCCGTAGCGGAGCACCTTCGCTCTCGGGTCGAGCGCGGTGTCGCCCGCACACGTGACCCGGGCCCTGCCGGTCCGGCCCATGTTGAGCGAGAAGCCCCAGTCGAGCTCGCATCCCTTCGGACGTGCGGGCACCGGCCGGAGACCGCTGCGGATGTCGCATCGCAGGTAGGCCGGCGATGAGTCGTACAGGCAGCCGATGTTGCCGCTCGGCGTCTTGAAGGTCGCAATGCTCGCGGTGGCGGCGCCTGCGCCCGCGAGGACGGTAGCCGCGACGCCGAGAAGCGCCGCCGCCCTCACCGTCAGAACAGACGCCAGGTGCCCCCGCCCATTCGGAACCCGTGTCCGACCGCGTTCACGCAGCGGATCCCGAGCTTCGGCGAGACCGCGTGGCAGTGGATCCCGTGGAAGGCCATCGTCTTGCCGTACGCCAGCACGTGGAACCCGACGTAGTTACGTCCGCTCGGCCCGGCGAACGGGCTCTGCGAGAGGCACATCCCACGCGCCCGGCCGCGGTGGTTGACGAGCAGGGCGTTCCCCGGATCGCCGATGCACTGCCTCGGCGGGCCCTTCGGAGTCGGCCGGAGCAGCGGGACGCGCGAGGAGCAGCTCACCGCCGCCGGCGACGAGCCCGGGAAGAAGTTTGCGGTGCAGTACGTGTCTTTCGCCGCAGTCCGGAAGAAGCGCACGTCCCCGACGCCCGAGCCCGCAGACGCACTCTGGGCCAGCGCGAGGAACAACGCCGTGGTGCCGAGAAGCGTCAGTACGCGCCGCATCGGCGGGAGTCTACGTGTTCCCGTCAGAACCGCGCCCAGCCGTAGGCGCTCATTCGAAATCCGTGACCCGACCGGTTCGTGCAGCGCACGCCGATCGTGGCCGTCACGGCTCGACACGTGACACCGCCGATCGTCACGCCCGAGCCGTAGTGGAGGATCCGGACCGGAGGGACGATCGGGTTCTCGGAGAGACAAAGGCCCTTGGCCCTGCCGGTACGAGCAAGCCCCAGCCCACCGCCGGGATCGCCCTCGCCGTGGCAGTTGGGCTTCGGGAACGGCCTGACGCCCGAATTCAGCTTGCCGAGGCAGGTGACCCCGGAGAACGACCCTCCCACCATGACGCAGGTGACCTTCCCGCCGCGCAGCTTGAACGACTTGATCGTCGGGACGCCCCCGGCGCTCGCCGAGGACGCGGCCAGCGCGACGACCACGGTCGCGCAAGCGCAGAAGATGAGAGCCCGCCTCACGATGGGCGGCATTCTCTCACACGCCCGGGCGGCGTCCAATCCCCGGTTCGGTGATCAGCTAGGAATTGCGGAGCACGGGGAAGAGGACGACGTCCCGGATCGTCTCGCGTCCGGTGAGCACCATCGTCAGCCGGTCGATGCCGAGCCCGATACCGCTGGTCGGAGGCATGCCGTAGGACAGCGCCTCGACGTAGTCCGGGTCACCCCCCTCGGCCAGCTCGTCGCCCGCAGCCTTCTCGCCCTCCTGCAGCCGGAAACGCGCCGCCTGTTCCTCGGCGTCGTTGATCTCCGTGAATGCGTTGCCGAGCTCCATCCCGCCGACGAAGTACTCGAACCGCTCGACGATCGCCTCGTCGTCGTCGGTCGTGCGGGCGAACGGCGAGAGCTCGATCGGATAGTCGTGGAGGATCGTCGGCTGGACGAGCGCCGGCTCGACGTAGGCCGACAGAGCGTGGTCGACGAGCTGGGCCCAGGTACGGTCGGCAGAGGTGTCCGTGCCACGGCCTTCGAGCCGCTGCCGTAGCTCGCGCTCGTCCCTCGTCCAGAGCGCGGTCTCCGCGAGCGCGTCGACGAGCTTCACCCGCCGCCACGGCGCCTTCAGATCGATCTCGTGACCGCGGAACGTCACCTGCGTCGTCCCGATCGTCTCGAGCGCGACCGTCTGGATCAAGTCCTCGATCCGCTTCATCGTGGCGCGGTAGTCCGCGTAGGCCTCGTACCACTCGAGCATCGTGAACTCCGGCTGGTGCTTGTACGAGATGCCCTCGTTACGGAAGTCCTTGCCGATCTCGTACACCTTCTCGAGCCCGCCGACGATGAGCCGCTTGAGATAGAGCTCCGTCGCGACGCGCAGGTAGAGGTCGGCATCGAGCTCGTTGTGGTGCGTCACGAACGGCTCCGCGAACGCGCCTCCGTAGCGCGGCTGGAGCACCGGCGTCTCGACCTCGACGAAGCCGCGCTCGTCGAGGTAACGGCGGATCGCAGCGACGATACGGCTGCGCAGGATGAAGCTCGCCCGCGACTCCTCGTTGACGAGCAGGTCGAGGTAGCGCTTCCGGTACCGGGTCTCCGTGTCGACGAGCCCGTGGTAGGTGTCAGGCAGTGGGCGCCGCGTCCGGGCGAGCACCTCGACCTCGATCGGCCGCGAGCGACGGCTCCCCACGCCTGGTCCGGGCCGGGTGTCCGGTGGCGCCGACGAGGTCCCCGAGGTTGACGTCGACCGAGCCGCAGCGGTCCTCGGCACACAGCAGCTGCAGTCGCCCCGAGCGGTCGACCAGATCCAGGAACGTCAGCTTGCCGTGTCCACGCCGCGCCATCACACGGCCGGCCACGCGGCGCTGCTCGGAGCTCTCCGAGCCCGCATCCAGGCGTTCGGCCTCCTCGCGAACCGCGGCGATCGCGTCGCGGTCCGGGAAGCGCTTGGCCGGGCTCATCGCAGCAGCGAGCCTAGATGATATGATCGGAAATTGACCGGAGAACCGTGGCACCACACTTCCCGATCAACCATCGAGACGATCCCGCTAGCCATCCGCCTCCGCGACGAGGATGGCGAGATCCCGCTCGACCCACACGCACCGCGCCCGGAGACCGGCCTCGCGGAACCAGCGGAGCTGGTCGGAGACCCGATCGGGGAGATCGTAGTCAGGCGACAACGGGGTGACGGCGTCCTCGGAGCGGTCGGGGACGACCACGTCGGCGAGGACGAACCGACCGCGCGGCTCGAGGGCGCCCGCGACACGCCGAAAGAGGCCCCGCTTGCCGCCCGCGTCGAGATGGTGGACCGCGAGGGCCGAGACGACGAGGTCGAACGTGCCTTCCGGGAGCGCGGCCTCGAGCCGACCGACACGCAGGTCAGGCCCGTCGCCGAGACGCGCTCGCGCGCGGGCGAGCATGTCGGTGCTTTCGTCGATGCAGACGAGCGCTGCGTGCGGGTACAACGCGAGCACGCGAGCCGCCGTCTCTCCGGTTCCGGTTCCCAGGTCGAGGATGCGACGGACGTGGAGCCTTGAGGCAACTCGCGCGATCTCGTCCTGGAGCCGATCGTACGCCGGTATCTCCGCGCGCATCAGCTCGAGGTAGGTATCCGGGTCCCAGTGGAACTGGCCCACCGCGCGAGCGTAGACGGCCGGCCGTGACGGCATCTTGACTTGACATAGATGTCACTTTGACGTCATAATGGCGTCATGGATATCACCCGCTACATCGAGTCCATCGACGAGAGCCTCACGGCCGCCGCCGCCGTCGGGGATGACGAGACGCGACGGACGGCCGCCGCTCTCGCCACGGCCCTGAACGCCGGCGCGCGACTCGCGATCATGAGCGCCTTGTCGGAGTTCGCCCTCGAGGTCAGCGCCTCGCTGCCCGACCGGGTCGTGGAGGCGCGCCTCGACGGGTCGGAGATCAGCGTTTCCGTTTCGGAAGCGACCGATGAATCCGCCGGCGACGACGAGCACCCGGCCGGTGAGAGCCGAGACCTGAGCCGTCTGACCCTGCGACTTCCGGACGAGCTCAAGGAACGCGCCGTCGAGGCGGCCGCAGCCGATGGCATGTCGCTCAACGCATGGCTCTCCAGAGCCGTCCAGGACGCCCTTCGGCGGCGTCGCGAGAAACCGCCCGGTCACGCGCGCGTGCGCGGCTGGGTTCAGGGCTGACAGAACGAGGAGGAAAACCATGAGCGTACGAGAGAATCCGCTGACCAGACAGGAGACGTTTCCGTGTCCGGGCACCGCCGACGTCGACGTCCGGCTCGCGCGAGGGAGTGTCGAGGTGCAGACGACCGACGAGCCAATCGCCCGGGTGACGCTGACCGGCATGCCGCCCTCGAACGACGATCAGCTCAGCCGAGCCCTGGAACAGACCGCGGTTTCCTGGGCCGAGAAGTCGGGCCGACTCATCGTTCATGCACCGCGCCGCTCCACCCTGGCCGTGATGGTCGAGGTGCCATCGCACTCGCGAGTGTCGGCGCGCGCGGCGTCGGCGGCAATCACCGTCCGTGGGGCGGTCGGCCGCCTCGACGCTCAAACGGGCTCGGGGAACGTGTCGGCGACCCAGGTGGACGGCGACGTCGAGATCAGGACGGGCGCGGGCGACGTCCAGCTCGGTACCGTCGCGGGCAGGGTTCGATCGCGGGCCGGGTCGGGTCGCATCGAGGCCGCCGCACTCGAAGGACCGCAGTCGCGGCTCGCCACCGGGAGCGGCGACCTCTGCCTCGGCACCGTGTGCTCCGACGTCTCCGCCCGCACCGGAAACGGGAACGTCCGGGTCGCAGACGCGGCCAAGGGGCGCCTCGACCTCGTGACCGGATCGGGTGACGTCTGGATCGGAGTCCGGGCCGGAGTGGCTGCCGAGATCGACGCCCTGTCCGGGTCAGGCTCGGCTCGGAGCGAGCTGGAGGTCCTCGCCGAACAGCCTGCCTCGATCGCACCCGGCCTGCGCGTCCGGGCGCGCACCGGTTCTGGAAGCGCCGTCGTGGCACGTGCCTCCGCCTGATTCGCACCTTCCCGTCCGAGACGCGTAGGGCGGGAAGATCCCGCCCTACGCCGTGACGCGCTTATGCGGCCTTGATGTCCATGATCTTGAACTTGAGCGAGCCGCGGGGGGCGGCGACGTCGACGATCTCGCCCTTCTTCCGCCCGAGAATCGCCTTTCCGACCGGCGACTCGTTCGAGAGCCGGTGCTCGGACGGGTTGGCCTCCGCGGAGCCGACGATCGTGTACTCGATCGTCTCGTTCGCGTCCATGTCCTTCAGGCGAACCTTCGTCCCGATGCCGACGACGTCGGACGTGATCTCGTCCGCCTCGATGACCCGCGCGTTCGCGAGGCGATCCTCGAGCAGCGCGATCCGATGCTCGAGCATCGCCTGCTCGTTCTTCGCGTCGTCGTACTCCGAGTTCTCGGTGATGTCACCGAACTCACGAGCTTGCTTGATGCGCTCGGCGACCTCTCGCCGCTTCGTGGTCGAGAGGTTCTCGATCTCTTCCTTGAGCTTCGTGTAGCCCTCAGGAGTGAGGATGACTTCCTTCACGATTCCTCCAAGCCCCCACAGACAGAAAAAGCGCGGTGCACAGGGCACCTCGCGGACGACGGATTGTACCAGCGCCTACCCCGCCGTCAACACTGAAAACGGCGATCCCACGAGTATCATTCCCGGCCCGTGCCCGACCTTCGCAGCAACTGGTGGATCGGCCCCGTCGAGATCCCGACCCGGCTCGTCCTCGCGCCGATGGCAGGGGTCAGCGTGCAGGCCTTTCGCCGCCAGGGACGCCGGTTCGGCGCCGGCCTCGTGTGCTCGGAGATGGTGAGCTGCGCCGGGCTCTCGCACGGCAACGAGCGCACGCCTCGGCTATCTGCGGATCGCGTCTGACGAGCATCCTCTGGCGGTTCAGATCTTCGGCTCCGAGCCCGGCGTCATGTCCGAGGCGGCGCGGATGGTCGAGGACGCCGGCGCCGACATCGTCGACATCAACTTCGGCTGTCCGGTCAGGAAGGTGACGAAGACCGGCGCCGGCGCGACGCTGCTCGAGGATCCAGCCCGCGCCTGCCGCATCGTCTCGGCGGTCGCCGAGGCGGTTTCGGTACCCGTCACGGTCAAGATGCGCCGCGGCGTGGCGGACGGCTCCCGGATCGCGCTGGCGGTCGCGCCGCAGCTCGTCTCGGCGGGCGCAGCGGCGTTGACCCTTCATCCGCGCTCTGCCCGGCAGATGTACACGGGCACCGCCGACCACGCCCTGACGGCCGAGCTCGTCGATCTCGTCGACGTGCCCGTGATCGCATCCGGCGACGTGACGACCCGGGCGAAGGCGTGTGCGGTACTCGAGCAGACCGGCTGCGCTGCGGTCATGGTCGGGCGCGCCGCGCAAGGAAACCCCTGGGTGCTCGCGGAGATCATGGGCGACGAGGTGTCCGCAGCGCCGACGCGCGACGAGGTGGCGGCGGAGCTGCTCCACTTCATCGCCGAGACCGAACGCGAGCTCGGCGAGAGGCGCGCGGGCGGCTTCCTGAAGAAGTTCTACGCCTGGTATCTCGGTCACGGGCGGTTCCCGAAGCCGTTCAAGCAGGAGCTCGTCCAGCTCGACTCGATCGGCGACGTCGAACGCCGCCTGCTTGCCGCAGCACCGGGAGCCGCGGAGATCGTCGACCGGCTGCGCGAGCAGCACCCGGGCGGCGAGGTGCTGCTCGGCCTCCCGATATCGGCCTACGGCGGCGGCTAGGGCGGGGCACCGACCCCGTACAATTTCGGGCTATGGCGGTGGTTGCAGGCGAGCGCCGGATCGTCACCGTGCTCTTCGCCGACATCGTCGGTTCGACCGCGATCGGCGAGCGGCTCGGGCCCGAGCGAACCAAGATCCTGCTCGACGAGGTCATGCGCTTGATGAGCGCCGAGGTGGAGCGCTTCGACGGCACCGTCGCGCAGTACATCGGCGACGAGCTCTACGCCCTGTTCGGGGCGCCGCTCTCGCATGAGGACGACTCCGAGCGAGCGGTCCGCGCCGCCCTGGCGATCCAGCGAACCCTGCTGCGCTACGCAGAGGAGGTCGAGGAGGCCTACGGCGTCGGCCTGGCCGCCCGGATAGCCATCAACACCGGTCCAGTCGTGATCCGGCCGGAGAGCGAGGACCCGTACAACGCCGTCGGGGACACCGTGAACGTCGCCTCTCGGATCCAGAAGCTGGTGGCGGGCGGCGAGATCGTCGTCGGTCGCTCCACCAAGGATCAGGTTCAGGGGCTGTTCGAGCTCGAGGAGATGGGCGAACAGCAGCTCCGAGGAGTGAGCAAGCCCGTCGAGACGTTTCGCGTCCTGGGTGTCCTCGAAGAGCCCCGCAGCGACCTGCGTGTACCGCTTGTCGGCCGGGACTTCGAGCTGTCAGTGCTCGAGCGCGCGATGGAGGGCCTCATCGAGGGTCGCGGCACCATCGTCTCGATCGCGGGCGAGCCCGGGATCGGCAAGTCGAGACTCGCCGCCGAGGTACGAGCCCGCTACCAGGATCGGATCAGGTTCGTAGAGGGCCGGGCGGTGTCCTATGCGGCCGCGTTTCCCTACGGCCCGATCCGCGATCTGCTCCATGACTGGCTCGAGGTCTCGGCAGACACGCCCGAGGCCCGGATACGTCTCGAGTTGAAGGCGCAGCTCGCACGGCTCTTCGAGAGCGAAGCCGATTCGGTCTATCCGTTCCTGGCGAGCCTGCTCGGGCTGACACTCGAGCCCGACGCGGAGGACCGGATACGCGAGCTCTCCCGAGAGAGCCTGCGTCACGAGACGTTCGACTTCTTCAACGAGCTCATGTGCCGGCTCGCCGCCGAGCGCTCGTTGTGCCTCGTGCTCGAAGACCTCCACTGGGCCGACGACGCCACGCTCGAGCTGCTGGAGGGCCTCCTGTCGGTGACCGAGGAGAGCGCAGTCGGCCTCCTCCTCCTGTACCGGACGGAGCGCGAGCACGCCTCCTGGCGCCTCGGCGAGCGCGCGCGCCAGCGCCACCCGCACCGCTACCGGGACATCGAACTGCGCCCGCTGCCGGACGACGCGAGCCGCGTGCTCGCCGCGAACGTCGCCGGGGCCGATCTGCCGGAGTCCGTCGCGGAGCTCCTGGCCATTCGCGCGGGCGGCAATCCCTTCTTCCTGGAGGCGGCCCTGCACGACTTGCTCGAGCGCGGGATCCTCACCCGCCGGAACGGCCACGTGGACCTCGCGGTCGACCCGGACCGACTGACGGTGCCGACGCTCGTCCAGGGTGCGCTCCAGGCGCGCCTCGATCGCCTCGACGCCGACGCGCGCGAGGTGATCAGCATCGCCGCGGTCATCGGCCGACTGTTTCCACTGCCGCTCCTCGAGCGGCTCGTGGAGAACGACCGCCTGATTCCGGCGCTCTCTGAGCTCCAGCGCCTCGACCTCGTCGTCGAAGCGCGGAGACGGCCGGTGCCGGAGTACAGCTTCCGGCACGGACTCGTCCAGGAAGTTGCCTACGCGAGCCTGCTCGACGTCAGGCGACGCAAGCTGCACGCCCGGGTCGGTGAGACGCTCGAGGAGCTCTACCCCGACCCGCGCGAGGACGGGCACTCGCTGCTCGCCCGCCACTTCACCGAAGCGGACATTCCCGAGAAGGCGGTTCCCTACCTGCTCAAGGCCGGCGACGCAGCGCGCGCTCTGTACGCCGACCAGGAGGCGCTCCGGCACTACGAGCGGGCGCGTGAGTTCCTCGGACGAATGGGCGAGGACCGGCGCGCGCGAGACACCCTGTTCAAGATCGCCTTGACCCATCTGCTCGCGTTCGACTTCGAACGGGCCGCGGATGCCTACGACGAGGCGTTCAGCTGCGGCGCGGAGCCCTCACCGCGTTCACAACGCACCGAGCGCATTGCGACCGGGCTTCACCTCCGCATGCCCGATCTCGTTCCCGGTGGCGTCTACACGACGGAGGCGCTGGCGCTCCTCGACCACCTCTTCCGCGGCTTGCTCACGGTCGATCGGGAGCTGAACGTCCTGCCGGCGATGGCGGACAACCTGAGGGTGGGGGCCGACGGGGTCAGCTACCTCTTCCGCATCCGGGAGAACATGCGCTGGAGCGACGGGGTACCCGTCACGGCCGAGGATTTCGCGTACGGCTGGAACCGGATGCGGGAGGAGGAGGCGACGACCGCGTTCTTGCTCGAGGACGTCGAGTCGGCCGAGGCGCTCGACGACCGGACACTGGAGGTTCGCCTTACCGAGCCGAGGAGCTACTTCCTCTACATCCTCGCGTCGGCCTGGTCGTACCCCTGGCCGAAGCACGCCTGCGAGAAGCTGGGACCGGCATGGCGACAGCCCGAGAACCTCGTGTGCAACGGCCCGTTCGTGCTCGCCGAGTACTCGGGCGAGCACGCGCTGCTCACGCAAAATCCCCACTGGCTGGGACCGCACGGGAACGTCCGCGAGGTACACGTCCGCTTCGGCGAGTCGAGCAGCGCCCTGACGGATTCCTGGTGCCGCGGCGAGTTCGACCTGATCGAGACGTGGGACCAAGTCGCAGCCGACAGCGAGGCGACGCTCACGACGACGGTCCCGAAGTTCGGGGGCCACTTCGTCGAGTATCAGGACGAGAGCGAGCCGTTCTCGAACGAGCTCGTCCGGAAGGCGTTCTCTCATGCTCTCGACCGATCCAACCTGATCCCTCAGGCGGCCCTCGCCCGCCCTGCCGGCCGCGGCGGAGTCATCCCACCGGCGATGCCCGGGCACTCCCCTCGAGTCGCGCCCGAGCACGACATCGAGCTGGCGCGCCGGCTGCTCGCGGATGCGGGCTTCCCGGACGGGAAGGGCCTGCCCGAGCTCGTGCTGGTGGTGCCCCACTGGCTCGAGCCCGATCCTCTCGTCGAACAGTGGGCGCGGCTCGGCGCCCGGTTCCGCGTGGTGCGGACGAGTGACCACAAGCTCGAGGGCCACAGCCATGGCGGCCATGTGTGGGTCTCGTCCTGGTGGGCGGACTACCCCGATCCCGACGGGTTCCTGCGCGGGATGTTCAGCCTCTGGCAGACGATGCGAGCCGACGCCGAGCTGCAGGAGCTGGTCACGGAGGCGCGTTCGCTGCGCGATCGAGCGGCGCGCATCCGCGCCTACAACGCGATCGACAGGGTCATCGTCTCCGAGCGCGCCTACCTCCTCCCCATCTCGTACGGACGATCCATGATCCTCCGGCGGCCGTGGGTCGAGAACGTCTGGGCGAACTCGATGTCGGGTGTGCATTTCGACCAGGTCGAGATCCATCGCTGAAGGCGGAGCCCGGTGAGCGGGCCACGCCTCGTCCGTAGAATTCGGTCATGGCGGTGATCGCAGGCGAACGCCGGATCGTGACCGTGCTCTTCGCCGACATCGTCGACTCGACGGCGATCAGCGAGCGGCTCGGGCCCGAGCGCTTCACGCTGCTCGTCGACGAGGTGATGCGCGTCATGAGCGCCGAGGTCGAGCGCTTCGACGGCACCGTGGTCCAGTACATCGGCGACGAGCTGTACGCGGTCTTCGGTGCTCCGGTGGCGCACGAGGACGACTCCGAGCGCGCGATCCGCGCTGCGCTCGCGATCCAGCGTGCGCTCCGCGACTACACGGCCGACGTCGAAGCCGCCTACGGGGTCGAGCTCGCCGTGCGAATAGCCATCAACACCGGCCCGGTCGTAATCAGGCCGCAGAGCGACGACCCGTACAACGCACTCGGCGACACGGTCAACGTGGCCTCCCGCATCCAGAAGCTCGTTGCCGGCGGCGAGATCGTGATCGGCCGAACGACGAAGGCCCAGGTCGAGACGTGCTTCTCGCTCGAGGACCTGGGCGACGCCGACCTTCGCGGCCTCGCCGAGCCGGTTCGGACCTTCCGGGTTGTCGGGGTGCTCGAGGGCGAGCCGTTTCCCACGACTGCTTCCCTCGTCGGACGCGACTTCGAGCTCGCCGTGCTCGAGCGGGTCATGGACGACCTCGTCGACGGGAGAGGTGCGATCGTCTCGATCCTCGGAGAGCCCGGAATCGGCAAGTCGCGGCTCCTCGCCGAGGTCGCCGGCCGCTACCGCGAGCGCATCCGCTTCGTCGAGGGGAGAGCGGTCTCCTACGCCCAGAGCTCTCCCTACTACTCGATTCGCGAACTGCTCGGCGAGTGGCTCAGCGTAAGCTCAGAGACGCCTGAAGCGCGGACACGCCTCGAGCTGAAGGCCGAGCTCGCCAGGCTGTTCGGCCCCGAGGCGGAGAACGCATATCCGTTCATCGGCAGCCTGCTCGGCATCAAGCTCGAGCCGGACGCGGTCTCGCGCTTGCGGGAGACGAGCCGAGAGAGCGTCCAGCGCCAGACCTTCGAGTACGTTGCCGAGCTGTGCTGCCACCTCGCTCGCGAGCAGCCGCTCTGCCTCGTGTTCGACGATCTGCACTGGGCTGACGACTCGACGCTCGAACTGCTCCAGGAGCTGCTCGCCACGACCGAGGAGGCAGCCGTCGGCCTGGTGTTCCTGTACCGAAGCGAGCGCGAGCACGGCTCCTGGCGCCTGGGCGAGCGCGCCCGCCAGCGCCACCCGCATCGGTACCGCGAGATCGAGCTGCGCCCGCTTCCGGACGACGCGAGCAAGGCACTCGTCACGAACGCCGCCGACGCGGACCTGCCCGAGTGCGTCGCGGAGCTGCTCACGGTCCGTGCCGGTGGGAACCCGTTCTTCCTCGAGGAGGCGCTGCACGATCTCGTCGAGCGCGGCGCCCTCAGGCGTGGGGACGGACGCTACGCGCTGGCCGTCGACGCCGACGAGCTGGCGATCCCGACGATCGTCCAGGGCGCGCTCCAGGCTCGGCTCGACCGGCTCGACCCGGAAACCCGCGAGGTGTTGAACTACGCAGCAGTGATCGGGCGTTCCTTCGGACTGCCGCTGCTCGAGCAGATCGTGCCCCGCGAGCAGGCCATCGTCGCGCTCTCGGAGCTCCAGCGCCTCGACCTGGTCGTCGAGGAGCGCCGCCGTCCGGCACCGGAGTACCGGTTTCGCCACGGCCTGGTTCAAGAGGTGGCCTACTCCGGCCTGCTCGAGGCGAAACGGCGAAAGATGCACGGGCGCGTAGGAGAAGCGATCGAGGGTTCCGCGGGTAGCTCGGTCGACGGGGCGCTCGAGGCGCTGGCACGCCACTTCAGCGAGGCCGACGAGCCCGGGAAGGCGGCCGACTATCTGCTGAAGGCGGGCGACGCCGCGCGCGCCTTGCACGCCGACCAGGTCGCCCTCGATCACTACAGACGGGCCGGAGTGTTTCTCGCCCGCACTGGAGACGAGCGACGCGCCCGCGACACGCTCTTCAAGATGGCGCTCGCCTACCACCTCGCATTCGACTTCGAGCGGGCCGAGGAGGTGCTCGACGAGGCGTTTTGCTGCCGGGTCGACGAGCTTCCCCGTCTCGCTCCCACGGAACGCCTCGAGACGGCGATCGACCGGCCGCATTCGCTGTCTCCCGGTCACGTGAACACGACCGACGAGGTACAGCTCTCCGAACAGCTCTTCCGTGGGCTTCTTACCGTCGATGCCGAGATGAACGTCCTTCCCGACATGGCGGACAACTTTCGTGTGTCGACGGACGGTTGCACGTACCTGTTCCGCCTCCGAGAGGGAGTTCGCTGGAGCGACGGCGTTCCACTGACCGCCGAGGACTTCGTGTTCGCCTGGCGCCAGATGAGCGATGCCGGCTTGAAGACGGCGGCGATGCTCGAGGACGTCGAATCGGCTGAAGCGCTGGACGACCGCACGCTCGAGATCAAACTGCGCGAGCCACGGAGCTACTTCCCGTTCATCCTGGCGGCGATCTACTCCTTCCCCTGGCCACGGCATCGTTGCCTCGAACTGGGCGACGCGTGGCGCGAGCCGGAGAATCTCGTCGGTAACGGGCCGTTCGTCATCCGTGAGTACTCCCACCAGGGCATGGTGCTCGCGCCGAATCCGCACTGGAACGGGCCGCGCGGGAACGCCGGTGACGTGCACGTCACGTTCCAGCTGATGGGTCCCAAGACGCTCGGGGAGTGGCGTGAAGGCCGGTACGACGTGCTGCAGGCCTACGACCGCAGCGCGGCCGAGGCGCCCGACACGGTGGCCGAGATCGTGCCCCAGCTCTCCATGCACTACGCGGCGTACCACGCCGGCCGGCTGCCCTTCTCGAGCGAGCTCGTCCGGCGAGCCTTCTCACACGGAGTCGACCGCAGCGTGCTGGAAGAGCTGTTCGGCGACCTCGCGCACCTGGCGACACGCGGTGGGGCGATTCCGCCCGCGATGCCGGGGCACTCCCACCGTGTCTCCCCCGAATACGACCCGGAACGCGCGGCCCAACTGCTGGCCGAGGCTGGCTATCCCGGAGGGCAGGGTCTACCCGAGCTCGAGCTGGTGGTGCCGAAGTGGATCGCCGACGCCCGAGAGCTGATAGAGCAATGGGAAGCCCTCGGCGCGCATATCCGCATCTCCAGCTATGAGAAGTACGACGCCGAGACATTCGCCGGCTGTCACATCTGGATCAACGGCTGGGCAGCCGACTACCCGGATCCTGACGGCTTCTTCCGCGGGCTCTTCGCTGAGGGACAGCCGTTCTACACGGACGAGGACCTGCGCGGGCAGCTCGCCGAAGCCCGGTCGCTGCGAAACCAGGCGGAGCGGATGCGCCTCTACAAGGAGATCGACCGGCTCTGGGTCGGCGAACGCGCAGCCATCCTGCCGCTCGCGTACTCGAGGACGTTGCTGCTTCGACGGCCGTGGGTGGACGGTCTGTGGACGAACCCCCTCGTCAAGGCCCATCTCGACGAGGTGGTCATCGAGCGTGATGAGTCAGACGTTCTGACTCCAGATCAGTCGTAGCCCGTCGAGCGTGAGATCAGGCTCGACCGCCTCGATCGTTTCCGCGTGCGGTGCGATCAGATCCGCGAGACCCCCGGTGGCGACCACGCGGGCCGCGGGCCCGAGCTCACCGCGCATCCTCGTGACGATGCCGTCGACCTGGCCTGCGAACCCGTAGACGAGCCCGGACTGGAGGCAGGCGACGGTGGTCTTCCCGATCACCGTCTCGGGTGCGGCGAAGTCGACCTTCACGAGCCGTGCCGCTCGGGCGAAGAGCGCGTCCATCGACACCTCGATCCCGGGCGCGAGCACTCCGCCGACGTACTCGCCCGCCGCGGAGACAGCGTCGAAGTTGGTCGACGTGCCGAAGTCGACGACGATCACGGGGACGCCGTAGCTCTCTCTGGCTGCGACTGCGTTGACGATCCGGTCGGGGCCGATCTCCCGCGGATCGTCGTAGAGGATGGGCAGGCCGGTCTTCGTGCCGGGACCGACGACGAGCAGCGGCGCGGCTGCGTACCTCTCGGCGAACGACTCGATACTCCCGCACGAGGGGAGGTACCGTCGACGACAGGCAGACACCGTCGATCGCGTCGAAGTCGAGATCACCGAGCTCGAGCAGGCGGTCGACGACCGTGCCGAGCTCGTCCCCCGTCTGCTGCGCCTCCGTCGTGACACGCCAACGGTGGACGATCCCGCTCTCTCCGAACACGCCGAGCACCGTCTGCGTGTTGCCGACGTCGACGGCCAGCAGCATCGAGGGTGCGCTGACTAGTCGTCGTCGCCGGCGAGAGGCTCGCCGAGCTTCTCGGCCAGAGCCTCGGGCGTCAGCCCCGGCATCTCGCCCTCTCCGCGGAGCTCCTCGATCGTCACGTCGCTCGACGTGTAGACCTCGGCCCTCGGAATCATGCGCGTGGGCCGATTCTTGTCCCACACCCACACGTCCTCCATCGTCAGATGGAAGAAGGGGTAGCTCGCCTGCGGCAGCACCTTCAGGTCCAGCTTGTTGCAGAGGTACGTCGAGTCCTGCGTGACGACGCAGTAGCGGAAGAGGCCGAAGACGGCCGTGTATTCCTTCTTCAGGCGAAGCTCGAGCTCGGCCTCGTACTCGTCGAGCTCGTCGAGGTGCGACATGCGCCTCATTGTAGCCTTGTCGCGAGGTCCGACAGAAGCCGGGCCAGAGGCCGGCCGTCGGGAAGGGCCAGACTCGGGTCGAGCTCGAGCAGCGGCTCGAGCGCGAAGCGCCGCTCGGCGAGCTCGGGATGCGGCACGGTCAGGCCGGGCTCGTCGACCTCCTCGCGGCCGTAGAGGAGAAGGTCGAGATCGATCGTCCTCGGACCGTAGCGCGGCCCGTCACGGCGCCGTCCGAGCGCCCGCTCCACGGCGAGCAGCCGCTCGAGCAGTTCAGCGGCAGGAAGGGCCGTCTCGACGGCACAGGCGCCGTTCAGGAACGCCGGCTGATCGAGATACCCGACAGGCTCCGTCTCGCGAAGGCTCGAGACGGCGATCACCTCGACCTCCGGATCGGCAGCCAGGAGCGCGACCGCCCGGCGAATCGCGTCCTCGCGGTCGCCGAGGTTCGCCCCTAACCCGACGTAGGCGAGCACCGCATCAGCTTAAATGGGCGGCCAGCGTGCCTCCCCGCCTCGTTCCCGTTCTCGCCTTGCTCGCGGTCGTCGCCGTCGCCCTCCTCCCCGGGCACGCCGCTGCCGCTTCCGACGGTGACATTCTCCTCGCGCTTCGGCCGGGGATCGCAGGCGAGCGCCTGGTGGCGGCTCACGGTGGACGCCTCGTCTCGAAACCGCTGCGCATCTGGACGATCACAGTGAAGGCCGCGGCCCAGGTCGTGCCGGATCTGAGGCGGCTCGGACTGCTCCGCTACCAGGAGCCCGACCGCGTGAGGATCTCGCTGGCGGCGACGGGCTCGGATCCACTCGCCGGGGACGCGTGGTATCTCGGCAGGATAGGAGCAACCAGCGTGACCCAGCCCGGGCCGGGCGTCCCGGTGACGATCCTGGACGGCGGAGTCCTGCCCGACTACGAGGAGATTCGCTCACGCGAAGAGGTGATCGCGCTCAACGCCCAGCCGACCGTCGCCAACACGGTTACGGCACACGGCACGATCCTCGCGGCGATCGCCGGCGCGCCCGTCGACGGGGTCGGCACGGTCGGGGTCTACCCGCGCTCGGTTCTGCGTTCGTACACGCTTCCCGGCTTCGACGACGCATCGATCATCGCGGGGCTGGATGCCGTCACGGCTGCGGGCCCGAGCGTGATCAACATCAGCATCGGCGGCCCCGGCTTCTCGCAGGCTCTCTACGAAGCGGTGCTCCGCGCCGTCGACGGCGGCTCGATCGTCGTCGCGTCGGCGGGCAACTCGCCGAGCGGCACCGCGCCGGACTTCTACCCGGCCGACTACCCCCACGTGCTCACGGTCGGCTCGACGGGCCGCAAGGACGTGCCGTCGTCCTTCTCGATCCGCAGCCCGAACGTCGACCTGGCGGCGCCCGGCGAGGAGATCCCGGTGCTCGACCCGCAGAATCCGGGATCGACCACACAGGTGCAGGGCACGAGCTACGCCACGCCCATCGTGTCTGCCGCCGCTGCCCTGCTCTGGACCGCCCGTCCAGGCCTTGACGCAACCCAGGTGACCGAGCTTCTCAGGCGCACGGCCGACGACGTCGGGGCCGAGGGCTTCGACGTGAAGACGGGGCTCGGTATCCCGAGCATTCCCGCGGCGCTCGCCGCGGGCGCACCGGTCGCCGATCCGCTCGAGCCGAACGACGACGTGCCCATGGTCGTCGAAGCCGGTATGTTCGCCGAGCCGAAGCCCCCTGTCACGGGCACGGTTCGCGCACGTCTCGACGAGTCGGAGGATCCCCGAGACGTCTACCGCCTCGTCATCCCCGCACGTGGGACCGTAACGCTCGGCGTGAAGTCCGGGACGAACCTCGGCCTGTCGCTGTGGCGTCCCGGGGCGACCAGCGTCCTCGCGTCCCCGGGCCGCGACCGGCTCGCGATCTCGAACCGCAAGGGGAAGCTCGCCGAACGAATCACCTGGCGGAACCGCGCCGCGGCCGACACCGTGGTGTTCGTCGACGTCTGGCTCGCGCTGCCCAAGAAGCCGGGCATCCAGCGCGCGGGCTACACGCTCTCCGTCGGCCGGAGCTGAGGTCTCGAGGCTAGCGCCGTGACCGCTCGACGGTCGCGGCGGTGAACTCGACCGGCCCGCCGAGCCTCACGTGCGGCTTGCGAACCCGGACACGCGTGCGCGAGGCGTCGAAGCGTTTGAGGAGCGCCTCGGCCGTGGCCGCGGCCAGTGCTTCGATCAGGTTGAAGCGCGACGTCGTCGCCAGGTCACGGATGCAGGCGGCAACCTCCGTGTAGTCGACGGTGTCGCTCAGCTTGTCGGTCCGGACGCCGGCGTCGTGCGCGACGAGCGTCACGTCGAAGAGAAACGGCTGCCCGCGCTCTCGCTCCTCGGTGAGGACGCCGTGGTACGCGTAGACCTCGAGACCGTAGATCTCGATCACGACCTCCATGTGCTACGCAGCCCGCTCCAGCGCCTGAGCCGCGGTGAGCGCCTGCACGTGCTCCGCCACGTCGTGCACCCGGAAGACGGAGGCGCCACGCTCGTACGCCATGACCGCCATCGACACCGAGGCGGCGAGCGGGCCGACGACGGAGCCCTCGTCCCCGAGAATCCGAGCCAGGAACCGCTTGCGTGACAGCCCGACCAGCACAGGCCTGCCGAGCGACGCGATCGTTCCGAGCCCGCGAACGAGCTCGAGATTGTGCTCGACCGTCTTGCCGAAGCCGATTCCCGGGTCGAGGCAGATCCGTTCCTCGGAAATCCCCTCCGAGACGGCGAACCGAAGCCGCTCCTCGAGAAAGCCGGTCACCTCCGAGACGACGTCCGTGTAGCGCGGGTCGTCCTGCATCGTGTGCGGCTCGCCGAGCATGTGCATCAGGCAGAGACAGGCGCCGCTCTCCGCGATGGTGGAGGCGAGCGCCGGCTCGGCGCGGAGCGCCGTCACGTCGTTGACCATGACGGCTCCGAGCTCGACGGCACGGCGGGCCACCTCCGCCTTCGACGTGTCGATCGAAACCGGCACTCCGCGAAGCTGCTCGAGCGCCGGCACCACACGCCGGAGCTCCTCGTCGAGCGAGACGCCCCCGGAGCCGGGGCGTGTCGACTCGCCCCCGACATCGACGATCGCGGCACCGTCCGCGAGCAGCCGGAGTGCGTGGGCAGATGCCGATTCGGGGTCGGCGTCGAGGCCGCCGTCGGAGAAGGAGTCGGGCGTGACGTTCACGACGCCCATGACGCTCGGGCGCGGCAGCAGTGTCTCAACCCGGACGGCCGTCATCACGGTCGCATCGTATGCGGAACGGCGTGGAAGGTCTGGCGCCCCGATCGTCGAACAGCTCGACTACGCAAGGAGGGTGAATCGTCTACCGCTGCGGGTCGGACGCGGCCCGGCCCGCGGCAACCGTTCTCGGGGTTAGGCCGCGCCCTCGGGAGGCGGCGGCTGCATCGTCGCGCCCGGGATGGGGAACGGGCGCGGCTGCGGCTCGGCGCGCGGCTTACGCTCGGGCTCGGGCGGTGCCTCGATAGCCGGCTTCTCCGGCTCGGCGAAGACGGACTCCTCGGCCTCTCCGGCGAGCAGCCGCTCGAACTGATCCTTGTCGATCGTCTCCCGCTCGATCAGCACCTGCGAGATCTGATTGAGCTCGTCGATGTGGTCGAGCAGCAGCTTCTTGGCGCGCTCGTGTGCTTCTTCGACGATGCGGCGGATCTCGTCGTCGATCTCGCGCGCGACCTCGTCCGAGTAATCCGGCTCGGCAGCCATGTCCCGGCCGAGAAACGGCATGTCGTGATTCCGGCCCAGGGTGCGCGGCCCGAGCTTCTCGGACATGCCGAAGCGCATGATCATCTGCTTCGCCGTCGAGGTCACCTTCTCCAGGTCGTTCGCGGCGCCGGTCGTGATCTCGTGGAACACGAGCTCCTCGGCCGCCCGACCCCCGAGCGTCATCGCAAGGCCGTCCATCAAGGCCGATCGGGTTTGGAGGAAACGATCCTCCCGCGGCAACGAGATCGTGTACCCCAACGCCTGCCCACGACTAATCACACTGATCTTGTGCACAGGATCACAATTCGGCAAATAATGACCCACCAACGCATGACCCATCTCGTGATACGCCGTCACCTTCCGCTCATGCTCAGACAACAACCGCGTCCGCTTCTCAGGACCAGCAATCACCCGCATGATCCCCTCCTCCAACTCCACCATCTCAATCGTCTTCTTCCCACGCCGAGCCGCCAACAACGCCGCCTCATTCACCAAATTCGCCAAATCAGCACCCGTAAACCCAGGCGTCCCAGCAGCCAACGTATCCAAATCAATCTCCACCGCAATCGGCTTACCCCGCGTATGCACCTCCAAAATACGCCGCCGACCATTCCGATCAGGCCGATCAACCACAATCTGACGATCAAACCGACCCGGCCGCAACAACGCCGGATCCAAAATATCCGGACGATTCGTCGCCGCAATCAAAATAATATTATCCTTCAACTCAAACCCATCCATCTCAACCAACAACTGATTCAACGTCTGCTCACGCTCATCATGACCACCACCCAACCCCGCACCACGATGCCGCCCAACCGCATCAATCTCATCCATAAACACAATACAAGGCGACGCCTGCTTCGCCTGCTCAAACAAATCCCTCACACGCGAAGCACCAACACCCACAAACATCTCCACAAAATCAGACCCCGAAATCGAAAAAAACGGAACCCCAGCCTCACCCGCCACAGCCCGAGCCAACAACGTCTTCCCCGTCCCAGGCGGCCCATACAACAACACACCCTTCGGAATCCGAGCCCCCAACGCCTGAAACTTCTTCGGATTCTCCAAAAACTCCTTAATCTCATGCAACTCCTCAACCGCCTCATCCGCCCCAGCAACATCCCGAAACGTCACCTTCGGCGAATCAGGCGACATCCGCTTCGCCCGCGACTTCCCAAAACTCATCACCTTCGAACCGCCACCCTGAACCTGGTTCATCAGGAAGATCCAGAAGCCGAAGAAGAGGAGGAACGGAAGCAGGTACGTGAGGATCGACCACAACGCGGAGGAGCCGATTCCCTTGGAGTCGAAAGTGATGCCCTCCTCGGCCAGCGCGTCCTGGAACTGGATCTGCGCCTGATCCGTGGCGTAGTTGACCTTGACCTGCGTGCCGTTCGTCAGCTCCGCCTGGATCTCCTGGCTCTTGGGCTTGAAGACGATCCCGCTGATCGTCTCCGGCTGCTCCAGCACCCGCGTGTAGAGCTCGCTGTAGGTCACCTTCTGCGCGTCCTCGGAGCGAGGCAGCAGCGTCTGCGAGGCCAGGTAGACCAGCAGGACGATGACGATCAGCGGAAAAAGCGCGCTACGGAAGAATCTGCTCAAGAAGTCACGCCTTGGGCGATGCAGGAAAGGGTAGCAGGGGGGCGCACCGCCTCACTGGGCGGGACGCTCCCGGAGGCCTCTAGAAGGTCTCCTCGGCCTGGGCTGCAAGCTCGTCTCGCAGCACGCCGACGTAGGGGAGGTTGCGATACCGCTCCGCGAAGTCGAGCCCGTAGCCGATCACGAAGCGCGGCGGGATCTCGAAGCCGACGTAGCGGCACGGCACGTCCGTTCGGCGCCGGGCCGGCTTCGTCGAGCAGCGCGCACACCTCGAGAGAGGCCGGCCGGCGGGCGCGAAGCGTGCGAACGAGGTACGAGAGCGTCAGACCCGAGTCGACGATGTCCTCGACGACGAGCACGTTGCGGCCCTCGATCGACAGGTCGAGGTCCTTCAGGATGCGCACGACGCCCGACGAATCCGTAGCCGAGCCGTAGCTCGAGATCGCCATGAAGTCGACCTCGCACGGAATGTCGATCGCCCGCATCAGGTCGGCGATGAAGAAGACGGCTCCCTTGAGCACGCCGACGAGCAGGAGGTCGCGCTCGCGGTAGTCGACGGAGATCTCGGCACCGAGCTCGGCGACCCGCTGCGCAAGCGTGCTCTCGTCGACGAGGATCTCCTCGACTGCCGCGTTCAGCTCACCCGCCTTCGTCATCTGGGCCCTCCGTCGCCACGACCGCCTCCTCGTACCCGGGGGCAGACGCGACACCGGGTACCAGCACCACGTCCCCGCCCTTGACGACGAGCGGCCAAGAGTCTCGCTCCGACCGGGGGATCTTGGCACGGACGAAGAGATCCTGCACCTTGACCCCGCGCACAGCGAGCCGGTCGCCCGGTCGCCACCCGCGCACGACCAGCCCCGACACGCGCGGCTCGAGCAGCCATCGCCCCCACCGGACGGGCCGTGTCGAGCCGCGCCGGCGAGCGCTCGAGCCAGATCGTCGAGTACTCACGGACGGCCGTCCGTCCTCCGCCGAGGTCGAGACGCTTGGAGCCGTCCCGGGAGCGGAGCAGCTCGGCGACCGCCCGCTCCACAGGCCTGGGAAGACCGGCCGGCTCCTCGAGAGCGGCGAGGAGGTTTCGGTCCGCGGCCGGGTGCAGCCGGCGGAGCAGGGGCAGGAGCTCGTCCCTGATCAGGCCTCGCTTCGTGTCCGGGTTCGACCTGTCGACACGGAACTCGAGCCCCTCGGCGCGGCAGTAGGCCTCGGTCTCCTCACGCCAGATACCGAGCAACGGCCTGACGACGCCGTCGTCCCGGCGCACGCGGATGCCCGAAGCGCGGCCGCTCGAGGCCAGGCGATAGACGATCGTCTCGACCTGGTCGGACGCGGTGTGGCCCGTCGCCCGCGTGCTCCCGGCCGGCACTCCGTAGCGCAACGCGCGAAGCTCGGCTTCGGAGAGGCCCGCACCGGGACGGTCGACCACTTCTGCACCCAGCCGCTCGGCGCAGAAGCGCGCGTCCGCATCCGATTCCGTGCCCCGGAGCGCGTGGTTCACGTGGAGGGCCGAGACGCGGTAGCCCAGCGCGCCGAGAACGTGCCAGAGACAGGTCGAATCGGGTCCCCCCGAGACGAGACACACCACGTCGCCGCCGGGCTCGATCAAGCCGTGCCGGCGAACGTCCCCCTCGACGCGAGCGCGCAGTGCCGCCGGATCCACAGTCTCGATTGTAGGATCGACGTGCTCGTGGCGACGGAGACCGCGCCGGCCGAGGAGCTCCGCGGCCTCACCGAGGAGGAGGCAGGGCGCCGCCTCGCTGCGCGCGGCAAGCCCGCCAAGCCGCCCACGAGCCGCTCGTACTGGACGATCGTCCGCGGCAACCTGTTCACGTTGCCGAACATCATCCTCGGCGTTCTCGGCATCGCGACCCTCGCGCTCGGCCAGACCGCGGATGCGCTGTTTCTAGGTGTCGTCGTCGCGAACGTGGTGATCGGGTCGTTTCAGGAGATCCGCGCGAAACGAGCGCTCGACAGGCTTGCGGCGCTCGTCCGACCCGAGGCGCGTGTGATCAGAGACGGCGTCCAGCGCACGATTCCAGCGGAGGACGTCGTGATCGGCGACCTGGTCGCACTGCAGCCGGGAGACCAGGTCGTTGCCGACGGTGCGGTGGCCGCAGGCGAGAGCCTCCGGTTGGACGAGTCCATGCTGACCGGTGAGTCGGATCCGGTCGCGAAGGCCCCCGGCGACGACGTGCTCTCCGGTGCGTTCGCGGTCGAGGGCACCGGGCGCTTCGCCGTGACGGCGGTCGGCCCCGACAGCTACGCCGAGCGCATCACCGGCCAGGCGCGGACGTTCCGCCATCCCACTTCCCCGTTCCAACGTGGCCTCGGACGGCTCATCCTCACACTGGTCGTCATCAGCATTCCGCTCGTCACCGCCCTGTCGATCGCGGAGTGGCTGCGAGGATCGTCGTTCGACGAGGGCTTCAGCACGGTCGTGGCGGGCGCGATCAACCTCATTCCCGAGGGCCTGATCCTGCTCGCGAGCATCGTGTACGTGACCGGCGCGCTCAAGATGTCCCGCCACGGCGCGCTGGTACAGCAGCTCAATGCCGTCGAGTCCCTTGCCTCCGCCGACGTCGTCTGCACCGACAAGACCGGCACGCTGACCGAGCCTCGCCTGCGAGTCGTCTCGCTGCTCCCCGCGGCCGCGAGCACGGACGAGCTGCGGGATGCCTTCGGCCGGTACGCGGCCGCCTCCACCGTCCGCAACTCGACGCTCGCAGGCGCTGGCGGAGGCGTTCCCCGAAGCCCATACGAGCACCGTCG
Organism: uncultured Thermoleophilia bacterium; assembly: GCA_963797645.1. Taxonomy (GTDB): domain Bacteria; phylum Actinomycetota; class Thermoleophilia; order Gaiellales; family Gaiellaceae; genus CAWCQC01. The sequence continues at coordinate 197,621 of CAWCQC010000020.1, forward strand.
GCGTCGATCCCGTTCTCGTCTCGGTGGAAGTGGAGCGCGATCCGGCTCGGCGACGACGGCTTCGTCCTCGGAGCGCCCGAGCTCTTTCCGCTCGGATACCGCCGCCGAGCGCGTCCGATCGGAGGCCGCAGCCGGTCGTCGCGTCGTCGCGATCGCATCGACGTCGATCGATCTCGCGGAGCTCGACCCGGCCAAGGGCCCTCCGGCCGATCTGCGGCTTCTCGGTCTCGCGACGCTGTCCGAGGAGCTCCGGCCGAACATCCGAAGGAGACGGTCTGCGTACTTCCAGGAGCAGGAGATCGCGCTCAAAGTGCTCTCCGGTGACGCCCCCGCCACGGTCGCCGCGATCGCCACCGATGCCGGGATCTCCGGCGTCGGAACCCCCGCGAACGGCGCCGACCTGCCTCAGGGCGAGGACGAGCTCCAGACGGTCTTGCGCAACACCGCCGTCGTGGGACGGATCTCTCCGGAGGGCAAGAAGCGTGTCGTCGAGGCGCTTCGCGACGATGGCCGGTACGTCGGGATGATCGGCGACGGAGTCAACGACGTGCCGGCCCTGAAGGCCTCGCGCGTCGCAATCGCCCAGGGCAGCGGCGCCCAGATGGCGCGCACCGTCTCCGACCTCGTGCTCGTCCGAGGGCGACTTCGCGGCCGTGCCGCGGATGGTCGCGGAGGGACGCCAGATCCTCCGCAACATGCAGCGCGTCTCGAAGCTCTTCACGACGAAATGCCTGTTCGGCGCCTTCATCGTGCTCGGGCTCGGCCTCGCGCCGATCGAGTACCCGTTCCTGCCGCGTCACCTGAGACTCGCCGGGTTCTTTCTGACCGGGATTCCCACCTTCATCCTCGCACTGGCGCCGAGCGACGGGCCATGGCGGATTGACGTCGTTCGCACGGTCGGTGTTCCGATTCTCGGTGCCTGCCGCCTTCGCTATCGCGGTCGGCACCGCGCTCTCCTACGTGCTCGCTCTCGAGGTGGCCGGGATCGATCTCGAGGGATCGCGGACGGTTGCGCTGGCGACGTTCGTGATGGCGTTTCTCTACATCGATCTTCGCTCTCGAGGCGACCGGGCGCCGGCGCGCGGTCTGGGTGGGGCTGCTCTGCCTGGTGCTCGGCCTGGCCTTCTGGATCGCGCTGGCGATCCCGTTCGCTCAGAACGTCTTCGACGTCGTCTATCCGGATGGGGAGGCGCTCGGGCTGATCCTGGCAGGGGTTGCGGCTGCGCTCGTCCTTCTGACCGCGTTCCGGATCCGTCCCGGCCGACAGTACGACTGACCACCTCGGCTCAGGGGAAGATCAGCGAGCGGTACGTGATCGTACGGCGCATGCCGACCGAGTCGTACAGCGCGAGCGCCGGCTCGTTCTCCGGACGGGCGAACAGGCACACGGTCGGCGTTTCTACAAGCAGCAGCGCGCAGAGGTCGGTCAGCGCCCGTTTCGCATACCCCCGGCCTCGCAGCTCCGGCTCGACCCAGACCTGCTGGAGCTGGACCGCCTGTGGCGTCCAGGCCGACGCCTCCGCCTTGAAGCGTATGCGCCCACCGTCGACCCAGAGCCAGCTGCGCCCGAGCTCGATCTGGCTTCGCGTCCGCCAGCGGAAGAGCTCCTCGTCACGTGCGAGCGCGTCGATCCCCGACCTCCTCGTGATAGGCGGCCGCGCAGGCCGGCACGAGCAAGTCGAGATCCTCGAGCTTCGCAGCTCTGAGCCCGGTGTCGGCCGGCGTCGGGGCTTCCGTGAGGACGAAGACGGGCTGCCCCGGCCGGTCGTCGAGCGGGCGCGGCAGCTTCTTGCGGATCGCCTCCCAGAGCTCCGTCACGGCCTGCTCCTCACCGACCATCATCCTCGGTGAGGAGCGAGCCGCCTTGCGGGCGACCCCCGCGACCCCGGTTCCGGACGGGACGAGGTTCGCGCCGACGTGACAGAGCGCCTGGAGGCCGTTGCCGCCGGGCACTCCGAGCGAAACGGCCGAGGCCACGCCGGGCGACGTCCTCGAGGAAGACGCGCTCGACGGGCTCCTCGCTCGCAGAACGAGAGGACGTCGGCGAGGGTCGGCGACTCGAGTACCCGGCGCACAGCGGCACATCGTATGACCGCGTTATGGTCCGCCGGTGGCGATCCACCTCCGCGCCGAGCCCGGCGACTACGCAGAGGCGTGCCTCCTGCCCGGAGATCCGCTGCGGGCGCGCCGCATCGCCGAGCGCTTTCTCGAGTCCGCGCGGCAGGTGAACGGCGAGCGCGGGCTGCTCGGCTTCACGGGGACGTTCGACGGCAAGCCCGTGTCTGTCCAGGCAACCGGCATGGGAACACCGTCCACAGCGATCGTCGTCGAGGAGCTCGTCGAGCTCGGTGCCCGCCGTCTCCTCCGCGTCGGAACCTGCGGCGCCCTGCAGCCGGAGCTCGCCCTCGGCGATCTCGTCCTCGCCCTGTCCGCGGTTCCCGGCGACGGGACGACGCAGCGTTACGTGGGCGGCGAGCCCCACGCGCCGACGGCAGACTGGGAGCTGCTGCACGGCGCCGTCCACGCGGCGAAGGAGCTCGGGACGCCGCCTCGCTGTCGGGCCGATCGCATCGAGCGACGCGTTCTACGATCCCGACGCCGAACAGGCTCGCCGCTGGAGCCGGCCGCGGCGTCCTGGCGGTCGAGATGGAGGCCGCAGCCCTCTTCACGATCGCCGCGCTGCGCGGCGTCCACGCCGGCTCGCTGCTCGATCGTCTCCGACCTCCTCGACAGGCGACCACCGGGAGCGAATCGGCGACGACGCTCTCGCCGAAGCCGTCGAGGCGATGACCGAGCTCGCGCTCCGCGCCGTGACTCACTCGAAGCACTGACATCGTGACCGAGGACGGGCACATCGCGTTCCTCGTCAATCCCGCCTCGGACAACGGCCGGACACGACGCGTCTGGCCCCAGATCGCTCACCGAGCGGCGGAGCAGGGCCTCGTCGGCGAGACCCTGTTCTCCGACGCGCCCGGCCACATCGCCGCGCTCGCCGAGCGGGCGGCCGCCGACGGCGCGACGGTCGTCGTCGCAGTGGGCGGCGACGGCACCGTGAACGAGGCCGTCAACGGGCTCATGGCGCTGCACGAGCGTGGCGAGGCCGTCCCCGGAGCTCGCCGTGCTCCCGCGAGGCACCGGCACCGACTTCGTCCGCACGTTTCGGATCCCGACGAAGCTCGACGGTGCGCTCGCGGGTCGTGCGGAGCGGCGCCGACGCGGGAGATCGACACGGGCAAGGTCGCTGTACCGCGCCTGGGCCGGCCACGATGCCGTCGGGTACTTCGCGAACGTCGCCAGCGCCGGGATGAGCGGCGCGGTCGCGCAGCGTGCGAACACGACCTCGAAGGCCCTGGGCGGGAAGGCGTCCTTCCTCGTCGCGACGCTCGCCGTCTTCAAGGGCTGGAAGGCGAGCACGGTCAGGGTGACGGTGGACGAAGCCGAGCGCACGCAGCTCATGTACGACGTGCTCGTCGCGAACTGCGCGTTCCTCGGCGGAGGCATGAAGATGACACCGGACGCGCTGCCGGACGACGGCGTGTTCGACGTCCTGCTGATAGGCGACATCACGAGGGCGGACCTCGCGCTGACGATGCCGAAGATCTACCGCGGGACGCATCTGCCGCACCCGAAGGCCGAGCTGATCCGCGGACGAGTGGTGACGGTCGACGCGGACACCCCGTTGCCGGTTCAGCTCGACGGTGAGCAGCCCGGCACGACGCCCGCACGATTCGAGATCGTCCCCCGAGCGCTACGGCTCAGGGTGCCGTAGCTCGGCCCCGAGCTCTCTGACGATCTCGACGAACGCCCGAACGTCGTCGTCGTTCGTGCGGTAGTTGACGAAGCAGGGTCGGAGCCAGACGCCGCCGTCGACCGTTGCGGAGGCGACGTAGACGCGGCCGTCCGCCTGGAGCTCCTCGGCAAGCCTCGCGTTGTGCGCGTTCGTATCCCGGCCGCCGGTAGGCGCGTGCCGGAAGAGCACGATCGAGAGCTGCGGCTCGATCAGGAGCTCGAGGTCCTCGTGCCGACCGATCTCCCGGACGAGAAGGGCAGTCTGGTCGAGGTTCCGCTCGATCGCCTCTCGAAGAGCGCGCGCACCGTGAACCCGGAAAGCGAACCAGAGCTTCAAGGCCCGAAACGGGCGCGAGTACTCGAGCGTCAGGTCGACGGCGTGGAGCTGTCCGTGCTCATGGGGCATGTAGCTCTCCTCGTGCGCGAACGCCGCAACGAGCGTCTCCGGATCGCGAACGAGCACGACGCCGCAGGCTTTCGGGAGGTAGAGCCACTTGTGCGCGTCGATCGTTACCGAATCGGCGCGGTCGACTCCAGCGAAGCAAGGGGCGGCCCGGCTCACCGCTGCCGCCGGGAGTCCGTACGCGCCGTCGACGTGCAGCCAGACCGACCGCGGCGCGCACTCGTCGGCGATCTCGGCGATCGGGTCGATCGCTCCCGTGAGCGTGGTGCCCGGCGCTCGCGACGACGGCGACCGGGGTTGCGCCCTCCTGCACGTCCCGGTCGATCGCCTCTGCGAGCGCGGCCGGCACGAGCCGGTGCCGGCCGTCGGTCGGGACGGGCCGCAGCCCGCTCGAGCCGAAGCCGAGGATCTCGACGGCGCGCTTGACCGAGTAGTGCGCCTCCTCCGATGCGTACACGGTCGGGCGGGCCGAGCCGATACCCGTGACCCGGGAGCCCGGTAGCGCCCGCTCGCGTGCCGCCGCCAGGGCGGTCAGGTTGCTCACCGTGCCGCCGCTCGTGAAGGTGCCGGCGGTTCCCGGGTAGCCGACGAACTCCCCTACCCAGCGCAGCGCCTGACGCTCGACCTCCGTGGCTGCAGCCGCGTAGCGGGCGAGGTTGACGTCGAAGCACGAGGCGAGCGCATCCGCGAGGACGCCGATCTCGAGCCCCGAAGAGCCGATGAACGCGAAGTAGCGCGGGCGCGGCTGCGCGATCGACTCGTCGAGGATTCGCGCTGTGTCGTCGAGCGCCTCGAACGCCGGGGTCGGCCACTCCGGAAGCTCCGCGGAGAGCAGCGCGCGCACACGCTCGCCCAGGGGCGGTTCATCAGGCCGGAAGCGATCGAAGCTGCGCCAGGCCTCGACGATCAGATCTGTGGCGCGCGCAGCGACCGCCTCGCGGGGCGCGTCGAGCGCGAGTCCCGGGCGTTGACCCGGCTCAGCCGGCCGCCGGCTCGTCCGCGTCTCCCCTGGCCTTCTTCGCCTTCGGCTCGAGGGCGGCGATCCGCTCCTCGAGCGTGGCCACCCGGCGCTTCAGCTCCTCGACCTCGTCTTCTGGAGCAATGTTGAGCTGGACGAGCACCGACCGTGAGATCTCCGCGATCCGATCCTTGGCAGTTGCCACCCGCTCGCTTCCGACCGCGCTCGTTCCGAGCTCTTCGGCCAGACGTCGCACGCGGGCAACCGAGCTTTCGCCGTCCCCGGAGGGCTCCTCGGCCGGCTCTGCCTCGACCGTCTTCGTCTCCTCCTCCATGACCACCTCCTTTCCGCTACTCACGATACTGCCACACCGCGCGCTGCGTACGATGCGTCCGTGGACGTACTCGTTCTCCAGCACATCGCCTGCGAACCGCCCGGCGTGTACGAGGACGTGCTGCTCGAGCGTGGCGCAAGGCTCCATCGCGTCGAGCTGGACGATGGCGATTCGCTGCCCGACTGGCGGGCATTCACCGCGATCGTCGCGATGGGCGGGCCGATGAGCGTCAACGACGATCTGAAGCTGCCGTGGCTCGGCGCGGAGAAACGTGCAATCGCGGACGCCGTCCGAGCGGGACGTCCGTACTGGGGCGCGTGCCTCGGGGTCCAGCTCCTGGCGGCCAGCCTTGGCGCGCGCGTGTATTCGGGGTCGGCACCGGAGGTCGGGATCATGCCCGTGACGCTCACGCCCGAGGCACGCGGCGATCGCGGTCTTCAAGGACCTGCCGCAGACGCTGCCGACTCTCCAATGGCACGGCGATACGTTCGACCTCCCCGCCGGGGCGGTCCGCCTCGCCGGCTCGCCCGCCTACCCGAACCAGGCTTTCCGGTTCGGCGATCGGGCCTACGGCGTGCAGTTTCACCTGGAGGTTTCGACCGAAATGGCCAGAGAGTGGGCCGAGGTTCCGGCGTACGGCGAGTATCTCGACCGTGTCCACGGGCCCGGCTCGCTCCCCTTGCTGATCGACGAGCTCGATCGCCATGCGCCCGAGATGCTCGACTACGGCCGCCGGATGTTCTCCAGCTGGCTCGACCTCGTTCAGGACGCCACGACGAGCTCTTGACGGCTCGGGCAGCGTACGATTGCGCGCCGTGGACGGCTATCGCTTCTCGACCGATCTTCGCGTGCGCTTCAGCGAGACGGACGCACAGGGCATCGTGCACAACGCTGCCTACCTCGTCTGGCTCGAGATCGCGCGGATCGACTACCTAGCGCGCGTTCCCGGCGGATATCGAGGGCTCGTCGAGGAGCACGGCGTCGATGTCACCACGGTCGAGTCGTACGTGCGCTACCGCGCAGCCGCCCGCTTCGACGACGACCTGCGAGTCTGGGCCAGAACAGGCGATCTGCGGGGCGCCCGCTTCCGGTTCGAGTACCTGATCGAGCGGCTGGGCGGCGAGCCGGAAGTCGTTGCCGAGGGGTGGACCGCCCATGCGTGCGTCGACGCGTCGACCCTGCGTCCCGTTCGCATGCCGGGTTGGCTGTCGGAGACGCTTGCCGGCCTCGAGAGCTGAGGAACGGCCTAGCCGGCCTCCGCTTCGGTCGTCTGAGCTGTGCCCGCCGGCACTTCCTCCGTGGTCGCGGGCGGCTCAGTCTCGGTCGGCGCCGGCTCGACCGGCTCGACCGGCTCCGGCAGCGGCTTCGTCCCGACGTGCACGACCTTGGGCTCCGCGACGTAGCTCGAGCTCCAAGTCGTGTCGTACATCAGCTTGCCGTTCGCGTCGTACACGATCCGCCGCACGGACACGGTCCTAGCGGGCTCGCCGGAGTCCTCGACCCACTTCTCGCCGACGAAGGCCGTCTCGTCCGGGATCTCCTTCACAGGGATGGCACCTGAGGCCTTCAGCGGCGACGTCTCGAACTCGACGCGCCTGTCGACGGGTGACCCGTACAGGTTCACCGTCAGCGAACCGGAGCCGACGAAGGTTCTGATCCAGAGCCAGTGGCCCGTGTCGTTCGTGAACTTCAAGTCAGTATCGGGATAGTTGACGGTCGCGTCCCGACCGGTCGGATAGTGGCTGATGTACAGCGCATGGTTCGTGCGGTCCTCGATCGAGAGGCCCGCCTCGAACGCGGCGTTGAACACCGTCGTCGAGACCTGGCAGACACCGCCTCCGAGACCGGTCTCCAGCTCCCCGTTGATGATCACGGGCGCCTCGAGGAACCCCTTCTCGGCGTTCCGCTCACCGGTCGTCTCGTTGAACGAGAACACCTCTCCGGGCGCGATGAGGTGATCGTCGATCAGCTCGGACACGAGCTGGACGTTGCTCAGCCGATTCGGGTCACCGCCGTAGGTCGTCGTATAGCTCGACACGACGCCCGTGATTCCCATGCCCTTGGCCTTGTCGGTCGTGATCGCCGGGGTCGTCGTCGTCACCGCGAGCCTGGCCGAACGTGCAGTGGGGGCGAGCGCTGCCTTGAGCATCCGGGCCTGGCTCGACTCGACGTTCAGCTCGCGGCCGCTCCCCGACGGGACGATGTAGATCTCGCCGCTGCCGTTGAGCTCGAAGTCGGCGTTGCGAGGCTCGCGATCGAGACCACTCGCAATGTTCCCGAAGTACTTGTCCGCCGCGTCACCGCCAATTGCGAGCTCGGTCGTGCCTTCGCTCGGCAGGACGAGGAGCTCGGACATCTTGAGCGGAGTCACGGTCAGCGTCGTCTTGCGATAGCGCAGCGTCACGGGCGACGAAAGGACCCTCCGAACCTGCTGCACGACGGGGGCGAGCTCGGGTGCCGTTACGGTCGGCTGTGCCACGTCGACGGGCAACGGAGTCGGAGCCCCGCGCTCGAAACTGATCGCGGCAGCGAGCAGCACCTGCTCCGCGCGCGCCCGCGCGAGCGCCCGCCCGGCTGGGCCGGTAGGACGACCGGCTCGAGCCCGCGGAGGAAGATCGCCGCCTCTCTCGCGGGCGTGTCGATCGCCTTCGCGAACCGGTCGAGCGCCGCGTCGATCTGCCGCTGCTTCGCGGTCACCGACGGTTGGACTCGATTCGCCCTGGAACCTGAGCGCGAGGCGCTTGAAACCGCGGACGAGGAAAAAGCCCTCGCCTTCTGCGAGCGCTTGGTCGATCGAGGCGCTCCAGTCGGCTTGCACCCCGAGCCGCTTCGGACGAACCGAGAACTCCTCGTCGCCGGCCACGAAGCGCACGGGCTCGTCCGCCAGCTCCGTGGAGCGTGCCTCGAGCACCTGCTCCGCCTCGGCAGCGGTCATACCGCTGACGTCGACCCCGTCGATCGTGACGCCGGCAGGGATGCGATCGGTGGCGCCGGCGAAGCCGATGCCGACGCCGAGCACGACGGCGAGCAGGGTCGCGCTGACACCGATCGTCAGTCGGCGCCTCAGGCGAAGGGCGCGCTCCCTGGCCCGCCGGCGTTCCTCGAGATCAGGGCGGGGGGCGCGAGCCGCCGAAACCCCAGCGTCTGCCCGCATGGACGCGGAGTCTAGCAATGCCGGCTCCTCCCCTTTCGGGTGAATCGAAGCGGTGAAAATGGTGCGAACACAGGGTTGTCGTCGCACGCCGCCGGGCGGCGGACAGGTGCGTAGACTAGGGCCGTGGATTTCTCCCTGACGGACGAGCAGCGGGAGGTTCAGGACACCGTTCGACGGTTCGTCGACGAGCGGATCATGCCCGTCGCCGTGCAGAACGACATCGACCATCACCTCGACATCGGAGCGATCGAGGGCATGGCCGAGCTGGGCCTTCTCGGGATCGTGGTGCCCGAGGCCTACGGCGGCGCCGGCATGGATTTCGTCTGCGAGGCCCTCGTTTGCGAGGAGATCGAGCGAGGGGAGTCGGCCTTTCGGACGCTGCTGAGCGTGCACATCGGACTCAACTCGCTCTCGCTGCTCAGGTACGGCTCCGAGGAGCAGAAGCAGCGCTACCTGGCGCCTCAGGCGAGGGGCGAGAAGCTCGCCTGCTTCGGCCTCACCGAGCCGGGCGCCGGATCCGACGTCGCGGCAATGGGCTCGACCGCCCGCCGGCAAGGTGACGTCTACGTCCTCAACGGGCAGAAGAACTGGATCTCGTACGCCACCGTGGCCGATAACGCGCTCGTCTTCGCCAAGACGGATACAGAGGCCGGCCACAAGGGCATCAGTGCGTTCATCGTCGAGAAGGGAACGAGCGGCTACTCGGCCAGGGACATCGACAACAAGCTCGGCATCTGGGCCGGCTCGACAGGGGAGCTGTTCTTCGACGAGCTCGAGATTCCCGTGGAGAACCGCGTCGGCGAGGAAGGGCAGGGGTTCGAGATCGCGATGTACTCGCTCGACCAGGGCCGCTTCACGGTGGCGGCCGGCGCCTTGGGAGTGATCCGAGCCTGTCTCGAGCGCTCGGTCGAGTACGCGCGCGAGCGAGAGACGTTCGGCCAGGCGATCGGCCGCAACCAGTTCGTCCAGGACATGATCGCCGAGATGGTGCTCGACTACGAGACGTCGAAGCTGCTCGTCATGCAGGCGGCCTGGCTGAAGGACCAGGGCGTCCGGAACACCCGCGAGACCAGCCTCGCGAAATGGCACGCCACCGAGTCGGCCTTCAAGGCCGCGAACCTGGCGATCCAGGTGCACGGCGCGTACGGCTACTCGGCCGAGTACGGCATCGAGCGCTACTTCAGGAATGCCCGCGCCCCGATCATCTACGAGGGCACGACGCAGATCCACAAGATGATGCAGGCCGAGCACGCTCTCGGCTACCGGCGCCTCAACGGCCGGGACGGCGACATCTCCCCGCTCGCCTCGTGGGGACCCGCACTCCTCGCGCGCTAGCGGCGCTCCTCGCGGCGCTGGCTCTCGCCACCTCGGCGGCCGGCGCACCTCCGCGCGTCGGCGTTCTCGTGCCCGGCGAGCGCCTGGGTGGCCTCCGGATCGGGATGACCAAGCAGGATGTGCGGCGCGTATGGGGCGCCTCCTTCGGACGGTGCCGAGGCTGCAAGAACGAAACCTGGTACTTCAACTACCGCCCCTTCTATCCGGAAGGCGCCGGCGTCGCGTTCGAGGGGAAACGAGTCGTCCATGTGTTCACCCTCTGGCAGCCGAAGGGGTGGCGGACGGCGGGAGGACTGGCGCTCGGCGCGGCCGAGGCCGAGGTCACGAGGCTCCATCCCGCGGCGGTCCGCCAGGCCTGCGGCCGGTACTCGGCGCTCGTGCTCTACGGTCGGCGGGCGCAGAGCGCCTTCTACGTCTACCAGGGAGAGCTCTGGGGTTTCGGGCTGCTCCGGCCCGGGGCTACGCCGTGCCTTTGACGGCCCTCGCTTCCGCTTTCACGAGCGAGGCGACGAGCGGGACTGCGAGCAGCACCGGGATGCCCACCGCCGGCCACATGGCCGCGTAGCCGTCGGTCGCGAGGAGCTGCGAGTGGAAGATATCGATGACGGCGCCCACGGCGAGCGGTCCCAGGAGTAGCCCGACTCCCTTGGTCATGATCGCGAGGCCCGATACGGCGCCCCGGTCGCGCGGCGGCATCAGCTTGAAGAGCAGGCCCCAGGCAAGCGTCATCACGGTGCCTCCAGCAACGGCGATCGGAAAGACGAGCGGGTAGTACCACCAGTGCCAGCTCTGCGCCAGCACCGAGAGCGTCAGGCCGAGACCGTAGACGAGCGACGCGGCGAGGATCACCCGCGCGAGCCCGAACTTGTCTCCGACCGGCCCCGAGAAGGCCGCCGCGACGACGTAGCCGACGGCGACGACGGCGAGCACGGCGCTCGACACGTATAGCGGTTGTCCAAGGCCCTGGATCACGTAGAGGACGACGAACGTCCGCATTCCGGCGAACGCCGCCTCCCAGGCCGTGTTCGCGATCAGGAACCTCCGCACGTCCCGCTCCGACCTGACGATCCGCCACGGCGCGGCGAGAAAGGAGCGGATGTGCTCGTAGCGACGGGCCCCGCCGGGCCGCTCGCGGATGAAGACGATGACCGCGCTGCAAAAAGCCGCCGTCACGCAGGCGGCGAGCACGAACGGAAACGGCTCCCACACCGCGAGCAGGACGCCTCCTCCCACGAGGGCTGCTCCCAGTGCCGCGCCCCGCATGATGTGCTGAGCGCCCTGCGCGCGGCCGAACACGGCCTGAGGCAGCAGATCGGGGTACAGGCCGCGGTACGGCGGCTCGTAGATGTAGTACGCGAAGAAGAACGCGAACAGCACGAACGCGGTCGCCGCCATGCTCGGCATGAAGACGACCATCACGAGAGCCAGCGTCATCGGCGCGATCGCGAACGCCATGTACGGCCGGCGCCGGCCGAAGGGCGTCCTCGTGGCGTCGGAGAGCGGGCCGACGAACAGCGGCAGAACGATCGCGAAGATTCCCTCCGCGGCGAGCACGATGCCGACCAGCACCGCCGAGCTCGTGAACTCCTCCAGGATCGGCGGCATGTACGCCGCGACCGTCGTGATAGACCAGGCGAGCCCGAACGCGCCGAGGCTGAGCACCCAGATCAGGCGGGCATTCTCGCGCAGCACCGATCTGGGCCCGGCAGCGACGCTGCCTGCCGCCACCGTGGCCTGGCCCGGGGACTCGGACATCGGGGCGAGTCTAGAGGCTGATTTCGCGTGTCCGCCGTCATCGGGCGCCGGTGGGCTCCCCGTGACGATAAGCTCGGGCGCCATACGGACGAACGAAAGGGGACCCTCATGTGGAGACGGCTGATCCTGGTGAGCTCTGTGATCTTCACGGCGCTGGCGCTCGCGGCACCATCGTCTGGGGCCTTTCTCCAACAGGCGCACCTGACCGTGCTGACGAACGGGCGCAAGCCGACGTGGAAGCTCGCCTATCTGCTGTGCCATACGGGTCGGGGCCCGCTGGGCGCGGAGGTTTCGGAGTTCAGCTACCTGCAGGGCGCCAAGTCGCGCACGCTGCAGGTCTGGACCTGGGGAAAGAAGGGTCTCCGGCTACCCTCCGAGCGCGGTGCCGGCGGGCATTGCTCCTGGTACCACTCCGAGACACACCGCTCGCGGTTTCCGCAGCGCGCCGGCTACGTCACGGGCGTGACACTCGAGATCTTCGACCCGAGCGGCCGCACGATCACACGCAACTTCCGCCTTCATCCCTGAGCGAGATCCGCTGTCAGAGACCGAGGGCGGTCGGCAGCGTGTAGAGGTCGCGGAGCACGTCCGGTCCGTCCGGATGGACTCCCTCCCGGTCGAGCAGTAACGCCCGGATGCCGATCGCCCGCGCTCCGGCGACGTCGTCGGCGAGCGAGTCACCGACCATGACGGCGTCCTCGGCCCCGACCTCGAGCAGCTCGAGCGCAGCGCGGAAGATGCTCGGGCTCGGCTTGACCCGTCCGTGCGCACCAGACGAGATCCAGGCGTCCACCTCGAGCGAGAACGTGTCGATCAACTGCGGCAGGCGGGTCCGGCTCGTGTTCGAGACGAGGCACAGGCGAAGCCCGTTCCGGCGCAGCTCACGGAACACCGGGGCCACGTCCTCGTAGAGCTCGAAGTTCGTCGAGTGCTCCCAGGCGTTCACGATCTCGACGGCGAGCGCGCTCACTCCGGGCCCCGAGCCACCCATCCCGCGAACGATGTCCTCGGTGAACCGGATCCAGATCTCCTCGTCGTGTTTCAGCTCGGGGTGATGGCGCAGGTCGATGATCGCCGTGGCGCGGGCTGACTCGTAGAGCGTTGGATCGAGGCCGAGGCCGTGGCGGTGCCCCGCCCTCTGATATCCGTCCGGCCCGAGCAGCGGCCCGGGCTTCGCGATCGTGAAGTCGACGTCGACGAGGACCGCGCGCGGGCGGCTGCTCATACCCCCGCCGGCCAGCGATACGCCGCGGGCTGGCGGTTCGCCAGCGAGGGCACGCTCCGGCGGATTCGGTCGATCTGCGAACGGTCGATCTCGGCGGAGACGACGGTGTCCTCGTCGGCTGCGCAGGCGAGGACGACACCCCAGGGGTCGACGATGAGCGAGCGCCCGTAGCTCGCCTTGCCTGGCGCGTGAGCGCCCCACTGGTTCGCGGCGGCGACGTAGAGCTGGTTCTCGACCGCTCGGGCGCGGACGAGCAGCTCCCAGTGATCCTTGCCCGTGAACAGCGTGAACGCCGCCGGCAACGTGATCAGCTCGGCTCCGTCGAGCGCCAGTATCCGGTAGAGCTCCGGGAAGCGCACGTCGTAGCAGGTCGTCAGCCCGAGCCTCCAGCCCTCTGCCTCGCAGGCGACGATCTCCTCACCGGGCTCCTCCGTCTCGGACTCGCGGTACACCTGTCCGCCGACCTCGACGTCGAACATGTGGATCTTCCGGTAGACGGCGACCAGCTCGCCTTCCGGATCGAAGACCGGGCAGGTGTTCGAGAGCTTCTCGTGGCCCTCACGCTCCTCCGTGAACGACCCTCCGACGAGCGTGATTCCGTGGCGCCTCGCCCAGCCGCTCATCGCCATGACGGTCACCCCGTCCTCGAGGGGCTCGGCCGCGGCACGGATTACGTCGGGCCCGCCCCACGCGTTCCACTTCTCCGGAAGCACGACCACGTCCGCTCCGGTGGCCGCCGCGCGCGCAACGAGCACCTCGGCCTTCCCGAGATTGTCCTCCTTGACGCCAGATGCGTTCAGCTGCACGCAGGCGACACGTAGCAAGTCGGCCATGGACTCAGGATACCGCCGGCCGAAAGCCACATCCGTTCGCGTCACCTGCAGAGGAAACGGCCGGCGGGGGAAACCTCGTTTCCCCCGCGCCTAGTCGGGGTGCCCGGATTTGAACCGGGGACCTCGCCGACCCGAACGGCGCGCGCTACCAGGCTGCGCTACACCCCGAACGGGGGAAGGTTACCGTTTCGCCATGGCACGACGTGACGAGATCCTCGCCTTCGCGCGCGACTACCTCTCGCTCGACGCCTATCCCGACCACTGCCCGCTCGGCCTGCAGGTCGTCGGCTCCGAGACGGTGACGATGATCGCCTGCGGCGTGTCCGCGTCCCGCGAGCTCTTCGAGGAAGCGGCGGCAGTAGGCGCCGAACTGCTCGTCGTGCACCACGGGCTCTTCTGGGACCGCGACCCCCGGGTCGTCGACGGCGTGATGCGGGGCCGGCTCGAGGCGCTGTTCCGAGCCGACCTGAACCTTGCCGCCTACCACCTGGCGCTCGACGCCCACCCCGAGGTCGGAAACAACGCCCTGCTCTGCCGTGCGCTCGACATCGAACCGCTCGAACGCTTCGCCGACGTCGGGTTCGGCGGCTCCGTCGCCCACCCCTGCGGAATCGTCGAGCTGGCGTCCCGAATCGAGCAGCTGCTGGACCGTACGCCGCTCGTTCTCGGCGACGGCCCCGACACGATCCGCCGCGTAGCCGTCTGCTCCGGCGGCGCCGCACGCCTCCTCCCGCAGGCGGCCGCCGAGGGATACGACTGCTACGTGACGGGTGAGCCAGCCGAGCCGTCGATGATGGCCGCGCGCGAGTCCGGCATCCATCTCGTCGCCGCCGGGCACTACGCGACCGAGACAGCCGGTGTGCAGGCGCTGGCCGAGCTGCTGGCCCAGCGGTTCTCGATCGACTGGACGTTCGTCGACCTGCCGAACCCCGTCTGATTGGCATTGCTTCGTCCGCCCGGACCGCCTATCCTTGGGACATGCTTCAGAAGGTCGTACGGCGGTCGTGACAGAGGCCGTCGCACATGTGGAGTGAGCCCGCCGCTCGTGCGCCGACGGCGGGCTTTGTTGTTTTCTGAGCTGGAAAGGAGCGTCGGATGGCCAATCACCTCACGCCCGAGGAGCTGTCGAAGGAGCTCGGTATCGACAGGCAGGAGGTGATTCGGGTCTGTATCGAGGAATCGATCCCCATCTACCAGGGCAAGATCGACAAGACGCTCTTTCAGGCGCAGCTCGAAGCGGTGCGCGCCGGCCAGGCGGCGGGATAGAAACTAGGGCTGGAAGCCGCCCGCCCAGTTAGCGCGCGGCGGTCTTGCGACGGCGTGAAGCGGGCGCCTTCGCCGGCTTGGCTGCGGCGATCGACTGCTTGAGCGCCTCGACGAGGTCGATGGCGGGCGCCTCCTCGGGCGCCGGCTCCGGCGCGACGATCTCGTGGCCGGCGAGCTTCGCCTCGAGCATCGCCTTGAGCTCGCCGCGGTACTCGTTGCGGTAGTCGGCCGGGTCGAAGTCGCCGGCCAGGCTCTCGACGAGCTGGCGCGCCATGTCCAGCTCGGGCTTCTTGACCTCGGTGGCTTCGATCGCCTCGCGGATCTCCGTATTCGGCCGGATGTCCTCGCCGTAGTAGAGCGTCTCGAGCACGAGAGCGTCGTCCAGCGGGCGGACGAGGCACAGGTTCTGTTTCCCCCAGAGCACGAAGCTGCCCACGGCGGCCATTTCCGTCGCCTGGAGGGCCTCCAGGAGCAACGCGTACGGTCGCCGCCCGATCTCGTCTGCGGCGGGCGCGAGGTAGTAGCCGCGGTCGAAGTAGAGCGGGTCGACCTGCTCGAGAGGAACGAACCGCAGAAGCTCGATCTGGCGCGACCGTTTCAGCTCAACGGCCTCGAGGTCCGATTCCTCGATCATCACGTACTGGCCCTTGGCGAACTCCCAGCCTTTCACGAGCTCGTCTGCCTCGACGTCCCTCTCGTGAACCGGGCAGTAGCGCTTCTGCTTGATCGGCGTCCCGCACTCGCGATGCAGCGTGCGAAAGGAGACGTCCTGCCGCTGCTGGGCGACCGCGAGCCCGACCGGGATCGTGACGAGGCCGAAGCTGAGGGATCCGTTCCAGATCGTTCGCATCGTGGTGGAGAACGAGAGGGTAGCGAGCCGGAACCACTTCCGCGTCGAAAGCCACTTCCCTTCCTCGCCGGGAGGCGCTAGCGTCGTCCCGTGCGAACGATCTGGAGCCTCGTGCAGGAACAGATCGACACGCGTCCCGACTCGACCGCCTTCCTGGTCGAGGAGGAGGGAGGCTGGCGGGCGATCTCGTGGCGAGAGGCGGCTACCGCCGTCGACGAGACTGCCGCCGGCTTCCTGGCGCACGGCGTCGAGCCTGGCGACCGGGTTGCACTCCTCGCCGGAACGCGTCTCGAGTGGACGCTGGCCGACTACGCGCTCGCCTCGATCGGCGCAGTCAGCGTTCCCATCTACCCGACCAGCTCGACAGTCGAGTGCGCCTACATCCTGGGCAACGCCGGAGCGAGAGCGATCGTCTGCGAGGACGCCGAGCAGTACGCCAAGATCGCGTCGCTGCGAGCGCAGGAGGTTCTCGACCTGATCGTGACGATGGACGGCGCTCCCGGCAGCGCCGTCGGCCTCGATGACCTGCGCGCCACCGGACGAGGCGGCGAGCGGCAAGCCGTCGCCGACGTCAACCGGCGACGCGAGTCCGTTCGCGAGGACGATCTCCTGACCATCATCTACACGTCGGGCACGACCGGCCCGCCGAAGGGTTGCATGATCCAGCACCGCCACTACTGCACGATGGTCGAGATGGTGAAGGCAGTGCCCGGGCTTCCTCGTCGAAGGCGACCGCGTGCTCCTCTACCTGCCGCTCGCTCACAACTTCGCCCGCCTCGTGCAGTTCGCCGGCGCAGGGGTGGGCTTCAGCGTTGCGTACTGCCCGGACATCGATCGAATTCCCCAGGCGCTTCTCGCGGTCTCGCCCACGATCCTCCCGAGCGTCCCGCGTCTCTTCGAGAAGGTGAGCTCGAGTGTTGCCGCAGCATTCGACGAGACGAGTGGCGCTCGGCGGAGGCTCGTCGACTGGGCCCTCAGCGCCGGACGCCGCGCGGCCCCGTACCGGCAGGCGGGGCGGCGGCTGCCGAGCCATCTCGCGGTGCAGGTTGAGCTCGCCGACCGCCTCGTCTTCGGCAAGGTCAAGGCCCGACTGGGCGGCAGCCTGCGCTACGCGGTGTCCGGCGGCGCCCCGCTCCCGGTCGACGTGGCCGAGTTCTTCCACACGCTCGGGATCGTCATCCTCGAGGGGTACGGCCAGACCGAGTGCACGACCGCGTCCCACGTGAACCGTCCTGACCGCTACCGCTTCGGAACGGTCGGACTGCCGGTGCCCGGCGTCGAGGCCCGGATCGCGGAGGACGGCGAGGTACTGCTCCGCAGCGAGACCGTGTTCGCCGGGTACTGGGGCGACGAGCGCGCAACCCGCGAGGTGATCGACGAGCAGGGCTGGCTACACACCGGCGACGTCGGCTCGATCGACGCGGACGGTTTCCTGACGATCACCGACCGGAAGAAGGACGTCATCATCACCGCGGGCGGGAAGAACGTGTCGCCGCAGAACATCGAGAACGCGCTCCGCCGGTCGAGATACGTCGCGCAGGCGCTCGTCGTGGGTGACCGGCGCCCGTACCTGACAGCGCTCGTCGCCGTCGATCGGGACGAGATCGAGCGAGGTCACGCGCAGCGGCGAGGAGATCGAGGTGCTGGTCGAGCGCGCCGTCGCCGAGGTAAACCGGGACCTGGCCCGGCCCGAGCAGATCAAGCGCTTCTCGATCGTCCCGACGCGACTTCCTGCCGGAGGAGGGTGAGGTGACGCCGACGCTCAAACTGCGCCGTCACGTCTGCGAAGAGCACTTCGCGCAGGAGATCGAGGCGATGTACGCAGGCTCCTCGTAGCGTCAGCTGCTACCTTCGACGGCCGATGCGCGTGGCCACCCTGACTGCCTGTCTCGTCGTTCTCTGCCTGACGTTCGCGGCGCCTGCCGCCGCACGCCCTGCAGAGAAGCCTCTCGACGTCCGGCTTGCTCGAACGCTCCGCGTCGCCGGCGTAGTCGCCTGCCCGGACCGGTGCGCTCGTGGTCGATCTCGAGACGGGCGCGACCGTCTTCGCGAGGAACCCCGGCAAGCAGCTCCAGCCGGCGTCGAACGAGAAGCTGGCGACCGGTCTGACGGCTCTCGACGAGCTGGGCCCGGCTTTCCGAACCCGTACCGTCGTACTCGGCGCTGGGACCCGCCGCGGGCCGCGATGGGACGGCAACCTGATCCTGAAAGGCTTTGGCGACCCCGACCTACGCGCCGGCGATCTCGACGAGCTGGCGCGCGACCTGCGCCGGCTCGGGCTGCGTCGCGTCTCCGGACGCGTCCTGGGGGACGAGTCGTACTTCGATCGGCGCCGGACGGCGCCCGGCTGGAAGGCCTCGTTCTACAAGCTCGAATGCCCGCCGCTCTCGGCGCTCGTCGTCGACCGCGCGTGGCTGGACGGCCGCACCTGGGACGAGCCCGCGCTCGCCGCGGCGATCGCCTTCAAGCGAGCCCTCGAGCGCGCCGGCATCCGTGTGTCCAAGAAGGCGGCTCTCGGATCCGGCGGCAGATCAGCGACCGAGCTCGCACATGTGGAGTCGCCGCCGATGCGACGTCTCGTCAAGGTGATGGAGACGGAGAGCGACAACTTCTACGCGGAGGTGCTCCTCAAGCTGCTCGGCGCCAAGGAGCTCGGCCGGGGCACGACGGCCGCGGGCGCTCGAGTCGTGCGGCGCGAGCTCGCACAGCGGGACGTTCCGCTCGCGGGCGTGCGGATCGCGGACGGCTCCGGCCTCTCCCGGCTCGATCGGGTCACGGCGCGCATGCTCGGCGCCCTCCTCGTCTCCGCCTGGGACGATCCCGAGATCTCGCGCGTGTTTCTCACGTCGCTGGCCGTGGCCGGAGTGAGCGGAACCCTCGAGGACCGGCTGACCGCCGCCCCGGCACGGGGCCGGGTCCGTGCGAAGACGGGAACGACGAGCGCCGCCTCGGCGCTCTCCGGCTACTCGGGCACCGGCTACGCGTTCGCGCTCGTCATGAACGGAGATCCGGTGGACGTCACGGCCGCTCGAACGGCCCAGGATCGGTTCGCGCGGCTACTCGCCGCGCAGTAGGCGTTCGAACGACTCCTCGTCGAGCAGCTCGACGCCGAGCGGACTGCGCCTTCGCCAGCTTCGAGCCGGCGTTCTCACCAACCACGAGCCCGGACGTCTTTTTCGAGACCGAGTCCGTGACCCGGGCTCCGAGCTGCTCGAGCTCCGCCTTGGCCTGCTCCCGAGACCGGCGCTCGAGGGTGCCGGTGATGACGTACGACCTGCCCGTGAGCGGCCCCTCGGGCGGCCGCTCTGCCTTTCCGGCCTCGAGCCGGAGCCCGAGCGCGCGCAGCTCGGCGACGAGGCGGCGGTTCTCGTCGTCGGCGAACCATTCTGCGATCGCCTCCGCCCGGTCGGGCCCGACTCCGTCGACCTCCATGATCTGCTCGGGCGTCGCTTCGGCCAGCGCGTCCACCGTGCCGAAGTGGCGCGCCAGGTTCTGGGCGGTCACCCAGCCGACCTGTGGGATGTTGAGCCCGAAGAGGCTGCGGAAGAACGGCTGCTCCTTCGACCTCTCGATCGCGGCAACCGACTTCCCGGCCGAGATCTCGCCGTACCCGTCGAGACCGGCCAGCTGGTCGGCGGTGAGCCGGTAGAGATCGGGCATCGAGCGAAGGAGCCCCTCGCCCCAGAGGCGCCGGACGAACTGCTCTCCGACCCCCTCGATGTCCATCGCTGCGCCAACCCAGTGGATGAGCGTCTCCAGCCCGCGGGACGGGCACGCGCGGTTGGGGCAGCGATGCATCGCCTCGCCGGCCGGCTTCTCGATGGCCGCCGCCGCAGAGCGGGCATTGCGCCGGCATGCGGAACGGCACAGCACGCTTCGCGTGCGGGAGCACCGGGCCGACCACCTGCGGGATCACGTCACCGGCACGCTGGACGATCACCCTGTCGCCCTCCCGGATGTCCTTGCGGTTGATGTCCTCCTCGTTGTGGAGCGTCGCCGTCGAGACTGTCACGCCGCCCACGACGACCGGCTCGAGCTCGGCCCACGGGTTGAGCGCGCCCGTCCGGCCGACTCGGATGTGGATTCGGCGCAGCAGCGTCTCGGCCTGGTCCGGCGCCCACTTGTACGCACGCGCCCAGCGAGGGCGCTCGTGCAGCGAGCCGAGACGCTCCTCCTGCTCGAACGAGTCGACCTTGACGACCACTCCGTCGATCTCGTAGTCGAGCTTCGGTCGGCGGCGTTCCCACTCGGCGACCGCGCGCGCGACCTCGTCGACGGACTCGTGCCGCGCCGCCTCGGGGTTGGTGCGAAACCCGTGCTCGCGAAGCCAGGCGAGAGCTTCGGAATGGCTCTCGAGAGGAAGCCCCTCGCGGTATCCCAGCCCGTAGACCCAGATAGAGAGGTCACGCAGGGCCGTGAGGCGTGAGTCCTGCAGACGCACCGATCCGGCGGCGGCATTCCTGGCGTTCGGCGCAGGACGACGTCCCTCGGCCAACTGCTGCTCCTGATAGCGCGCGAATCCGTCTCGCGAGAAGTAGATCTCGCCGCGCACCTCGATCACCGGCGGCGGCGCCTCGCCGTCGTGCGCCCGCATGCGGAGCGGGATAGCCTTGATGGTGCGGAGGTTCTGCGTCACGTCCTCCCCTCTCGACCCGTCACCGCGTGTCGCTCCCCGCACGAACAGGCCGTCTTCGTAGACGAGCGAGATCGCGAAGCCGTCGATCTTCGGCTCGGTCACGAATGCGATCTCCTCGTCCGCGCCGAGCCGCTTTCGCACGTCGTCGGCCCACTTCGCGAGCACCTCGTCGGTCGTCACCTTCTCGAGCGAGCCCATCGGGATCAGGTGGTCGACCTTGACGAACCCCTCCGCCGGAGCTGCGCCGACTCGCGCCGTGGGCGAGTCCGGTGTCCGGAGATCTGGATGCTCGTCCTCGATCCGCTTCAGCTCGTCGAACAGGCGGTCGTAGTCCGCATCCGAGATCTCAGGATCGTCGAGGACGTGGTAGCGGTAGTTGTGATGCTCGACCAGGCGACGGAGCTCCGCCACCCGCGCCGCCGATCGTCGCTCAGAGGACATCGAGGAGCTCCTCGGGACGCGCGACGAGGACGTCCGGTCGCTCGCGGGTGAGCCTCTCCGGAGAGTGGATGCCACCCCAGCCGACGGCGACGGCCGCCGATGCCGGCCGCCTTCGCTGCCTGGATGTCGAAGGGTGAGTCGCCGACGTAGACGGCCGACGAGCGATCTGCTCCGAGCCGATCGAGACCGAGGAGCAGCGGCTCGGGATCCGGCTTGTGCCGGACCGTGTCGTCGCCTGTCACGACTGCACCGAAGTAGCGCCGGAGGGGGAGCACCTCGAACGTCACCTCGACGGTCGCGCGGCTTTTCACCGTGACGACGCCCAGGTGCCGCTCCTCGCTCCGGAGTCGTTCGAGCACGCCGACGATCCCGGGGAACGCCGCCACCTCGCGGTAGATGGTCATGTTGTGCGCGCGATAGACGTCCACGAGCTCGTCGGCCCGCTCCTCGTCGAACTCGATCATCTGGGCGTGTATCCCGTGACCCCCGACGTTCGCCATCAGGATCTCGTCTGGGATGACACGGTCGAGCACCGTTCGGGTGGCGTGACGGAACGACTCGAGAATCAGGCCGCCGGAGTCGATGAGGGTGCCGTCGAGATCGAAGAGGACCGTGCTCGTAGCGCATCGGCTCGATGCTACCCGGGCGAAACGCCGGCGACGGAGTGCGTCAGTACTCGACCCGCTCGAGGTAGAGACCCCAGGGCGGCGCGGTCGTGCCGGCCTCCGTCCGGGGTCTTCCGTCGAGGAGGCGCCCGACGTCGCCGGGCTCTTGCTCGAGCATGGTCCCCACGAGCGTCCTGACCATGTGACGTAGGAAGCTGTCTGCCGTGATCGTCAAGGCGAGAACGTCGCCGTCGCTCTCCCACCCGCAGGCGAGGACGACTCGGACGAATGAATCGTGCTGCGTCTCGGTTGGGGTGAACGCACGGAAGTCGTGCTCGCCGACCGCGAGGCGCGCCGACTCGGCCAACG
The DNA here is from genome assembly GCA_963797645.1 of uncultured Thermoleophilia bacterium. Taxonomy (GTDB): domain Bacteria; phylum Actinomycetota; class Thermoleophilia; order Gaiellales; family Gaiellaceae; genus CAWCQC01. The sequence goes on from CAWCQC010000020.1 coordinate 219,574, forward strand.
CGTCTTCGTCGACCGGCCGCGCAAGCCACCACGATCGCCTCCATTCGAACGGCGACGGGGTCCGGCGGCGCCAGACGCGATAGCGGTACGACCGCGAGCGAGCCGAGTGGCGCGCGTGAAAGCGCTCGTCCACCTCCTCCGCGGCGACGACCGCGACGTCGTCGGGCAGGCAGGTGTTCAACGCCTCCGCAGCACGGTCCGGCTGCGGACCTCCCTCGACGCGGACGCTCGCGACTTGCCCGAGAGCATGGACGCCGGCGTCCGTACGCCCTGCGACGGCCAGCCCGTCCCAGCTGGGGAACACGGAGGCCAGCGCCTCGCCGAGGACCCCCTCGACCGTGCGACGTCCCGGCTGCCGTGCCCAGCCGCCGAATTCCGTCCCGTCGTACTCGAGGGTGATCCGGAGATTCACCGGCCGGCGCGTGGCGGGTTGGAGCTAGGAGGCTACTTCGGCCGTCTGCTGCTCGCGGGCCGGCGCCGCAGGCGCGGCGAGGCGTCGCTTCGGCTGGAAGTCGACCAGCTCGAGATAGACCATCGTGGCTGCGTCACCCTGGCGGGGCCCGATGCGCACGATCCGCGTGTATCCACCGGGCCGATCCGCAAAGCGCGGTGCCACTTCGGCGAACAGCTTGCTCGTCACGGACTTCGATCGGAGGAAGGCGACGGCCTGCCGGTGCGCCGCAACGTCGCCTCGCTTGCCGAGAGTGATCATCTGCTCGGCGATCGGCCGGACCTCCTTGGCCTTCGCCTCGGTCGTCTCGATCCGTCCATGCTCGATCAGCGCAGACGTCAGGTTCGCGTAGAGCGCCTTGCGGTGGGACGCGTCGCGGCCCAGCTTTCTGCCCGACTTCTTGTGCCTCATTCCTCGCGCAGCGTCAGGCCGTGGGCGGCCAGCGTCTCCTGAACCTCTTCGATGGACTTCTTGCCGAAGTTCGGGATCGCAGCAAGCTCGGTCTCGGACTTCGAGACCAGATCGCCGATCGTCTCGATGCCGACGCGCTTCAGGCAGTTGTAGCTGCGAACGCCGAGCTCCAGCTCCTCGATCGGGAAGTTCTCCATCCCGCGCGCCTGGGGGATCTCCGCTTCCGCCTCGCTCACGGCCTCGCCGAAGCCCTCGATCTTCTCGAGATCGGTGAAGATCGCGAGCTGGCGGATGAGAATCTCGGCCGCCTGGGCGACGGCGTCCTTGGGGTCGATCGAGCCGTCGGTGGTGACGTCGAGCGTCAGCTTGTCGTAGTCGGTGCGCTGTCCGACGCGCGCCGCCTCGACCTCGTACGACACCCGCCGGACCGGCGAGAAGATCGAGTCGACCGGGATGACCCCGATCGTGTGCTCGTGCCCGCGGTTCAACTCCGCCGGGACGTAGCCGCGGCCGCGGCCGATCGTCAGCGTCATCTCGAGGCGGCCCTTGTCGGCGAGGTTCGCGATCTCGAGGCCCGGGTTCAGGATCTCGAGGTCTGCAGGCGCCTCGATGTCGGCAGCCGTGACCGCCCCCGGCCCCTTCTTCTCGAGCCGAACCTCGATCTCGGGCGACTCGCCGTGCAGCCGGCAGATCAGGCTCTTGAGGCTGAGGATGATGTCGATGACGTCCTCGCGTACGCCTGGCAGCGTCGTGAACTCGTGCGCGATGCCCTCGATCTTGACCGACGTGACCGCGGCGCCCTCGAGGGACGACAGGAGGACGCGGCGAAGCGAGTTGCCGAACGTGTAGCCGAAGCCGCGGTCGAGCGGCTCGATGACGAACCGCCCGCGCTGCTCGTCGACCTCCTCGCGTGTGATCCGCGGAATCTGGAAGTCCATCAGGCTCGTGCGTGTAGCCAACTGGTGTCCTTTCCTTCACGTGCGGGGCGGACCCCCGCATTACCTACTTGTTGTAGAGCTCGACGATGAGCTGCTCTTGCACCGGCGCGTCGATCTCTTCGCGCTCAGGCGCCTTGAGGATCTTGGCAGTCAGGTTGTCGTGATCGGCCTGGATCCAGGCCGGAACCGACGCGGTCAGGTCGGTCGCGTCGCGCACGACCTGCTCGACGGGGCTGCCGGGCTTCAGCGACACCACGGCGCCGGGGCGAACCTGGAAGCTCGGAATGTTCACCCGCCGGCCGTTGACCTGGAAGTGCCCGTGGCGGATGAGCTGGCGGGCCTGGGCCCGTGAGGACGCAAATCCGAGCCGGTAGACGACGTTGTCGAGGCGCAGCTCGAGCATGCGGAGCAGCTCCTCGCCCGTGACGCCCGAACGCCGTGAGGCCTTGTCGTAGTAGATGCGGAATTGCTTCTCGAGAATGCCGTAGTAGCGGCGCGCCTTCTGCTTCTCGCGAAGCTGCAGGAGGTACTCGGACTGCTTGATGCGCCCCCGGCCGTGCTCTCCGGGCGGATAGCTGCGCCGCTCGATCGCGCATTTCTCGGTCAGGCAGCGCTCACCCTTGAGGAAGAGCTTGATGCCCTCGCGACGACACTGCTTGCACTTGGGAGACCGGTCTCTCGCCATCAGCGGTCACCGTCCGAGCAGATCGCGCCCTGCGGCGGCGAAAAGCGCGGCTCCTGCGAGCCGCTGCGTTGCAGCAGCTCGCAGAGAGTGCGAGATGTGAGGATGGGGGCCGCCACCTTAGACCCTGCGCCGCTTCTTCGGGCGAACGCCGTTGTGAGCCTGCGGCGTCACGTCCTTGACGCCGAGAATCTCGAGGCCGGCAGCCTGGAGCGAGCGGATGGCCGTCTCGCGACCCGAGCCGGGACCCTTCACGAAAACCTCGACCTTCTGGAGCCCGTGCTCCATGCCCTTCCTGGCGCACGAGTCTGCGGTCACCTGGGCGGCGAACGGCGTCGACTTGCGCGAGCCCTTGAAGCCGGCGGAACCGGCGCTCTCCCAGCAGATGACGGCCCCGTCCTTGTCGGTCAGGGTCACGATCGTGTTGTTGAAGGACGTCTTGATGTGCGCCTGGCCGATCGCGATGTTCTTCTTGACGCGGCGGCGGCTGCGAGTCCTGGTTGCCTGACGGCGGGGAGGAGCCAATCGTCCCTTTCTCTACTTAGCCTTCTTGCCTCGCCCGACGGTCTTCTTCGGGCCCTTGCGACTGCGGGCGTTCGTCTTCGTCCGCTGGCCGTTGACGGGCAGTCCGCGCCGATGGCGGACGCCGCGGTAGCAGCCGATCTCCATCAGGCGCTTGATCGCCTGCGAGCGGTCCCGGCGGAGGTCGCCCTCGACCTGGAGGTTCGCGTCGATGTAGGTTGCGGAGCTTCGTGATCTCCTCGTCCGTGAGATCGCGCACCTTCTCGTCCGGGGAGAGATCGAGATCCGTGCACACCTTGTGCGCGGACGCCTGGCCGATTCCGTAGATGTAGGTGAGCGCGACCTCGAGCCGCTTCTCGCGCGGCAGGTTGACACCGCGATGCGTGCCACGCTTCTTCCGCCTAGCCCTGCCGCTGCTTGTGTCGCGGGTTGGTGCAGATCACGAGCGTCTTTCCGTGCCGCTTGATGATGCGGCAACGCTCGCAGATCGGCTTCACTGAGGCTCTCACCTTCATGTGCGCTCCTAACGCGGATCCGAGCATGCCGGCCCGGCCGCGATGCTGGTCGTGATTCCCTCGCTCTCGACTGCCATTGTTCTCACCAAAACCGCGCTCTGTGAGCGCGGTTCCGACCTTCTGAAGACACGGCTCTACGGCGACACGAGCCGCGAACGATCATCCTAGCAAAGATCTCGCCGCCGGATTCGGCGCGAGCCGTTCGGACACGGTCAGGACGCGCGGCCCGTCCTCCGAGACCGCCACCGTGTGCTCGAAGTGGGCCGAGAGTGACCCGTCGGCAGTCGTGATCGACCAGCCGTCGTCCTCGAGAACCACGTCCGAGCCGCCCGCGTTGATCATCGGCTCAATGGCGAGCGTCATACCGGGAGACGAGCTCCGGGCCTCGGCCCGGCTCTCCGTAGTTCGGAATCTGTGGCTCCTCGTGCATGGAGCGGCCGACACCGTGCCCGACGAGCGTCTTGATGACCGAGAACCCCGCTTCCTCGGTCGTGCGCTGGACGGCCGCCGACACGTCGCCGATGTGACTCCCCGGCCGGACCTCGACGATCGCGGCCGCGAGAGCCGCCTGGCAGACGTCCAGCAGGCGCTGCGCCTCCGGGTCGATCTCGCCGACGCCGAACGTGTAGGCGCTGTCGGCAACGAACCCGTCCTTCGTCACCCCCACGTCGACCGAGATCAGATCGCCCTCCGCGAGCCGGTACTCGCCGGGGATTCCGTGGACGACCATCGAGTTCGGCGAGGCGCAGATCGAGGCCGGGAAGCCCCGGTAGCCCTTGAAGGTCGGCGCGCCGCCGCGTTCCCGAATTCGCTCCTCCGCGACCCGGTCGAGGTCCGCGGTGGTGATTCCCGGCCGTACCGTGTCGGCCATCAGCTCGAGCACCTCGGCGACGACGCGGCCCGCGCGCGCCATCGTCTCGATCTCCCGCCTCGACTTGCGAATGATCACCGGTCTGCCTCGACGCGCGCGAGCACGTCCTCGATCTGTGCGTAGACCGCGTCGACCGTGCGGCTCGCGTCGATGCCCACCAGGATGCCCTGGGCGAGGTAGTAGGCGACGAGCGGCTCCGTCTGCTCCCGGTAGACCTGGAACCGGCGGGTTGCAACCTCGAGCGTGTCGTCGGCGCGACCCTCGCCCGCGCGGCCGAGAATCCTGCGCACCGCCTCCTGCTCGTCGAGCTGGAGCTCGAGCACCGCGGCGAGGCTGCGGTCGATCTCGGACAGCATCGCGTCGAGCGCCTCCGCCTGGGGAATCGTCCTCGGGAAGCCGTCGAGCACGAAACCGGGCTCGGTGTCCGGCTGCGCTCAGCCGCTCCCGGATCAGCGCGACGATGAGGTCGTCGGGCACGAGGTCGCCCCGGTCGTAGATCGGCTTGACCCGTAGGCCGAGCTCCGTGCCCGCCGACATCGCCTCACGCAGCATGTCGCCCGTGGCGATCTGCGGGATCCCGTGCTCGGCCGCCAGGCGCTTCGCCTGCGTGCCCTTACCTGCCCCGGGCGCGCCGAGGAGAAGGAGATCGAGAGGCATGGCGCTCAGGCGATGGGCCGCGGAGGGAGAGCGTCTCGCTCTACCGGAGGAAGCCCTCGTAGTGGCGCATCATCATCTGCGACTCCATCTGCCGCATCGTGTCGAGCGCGACGCCGACGACGATCAGGATCGACGTGCCGCCGAGCGCGGCCGAGGTCGAGTTCGAGAAGCCGGCGTAGCGAATCGCCAAGCACCGGCAGTGTTGCGACCAGCGCGAGCCAGAGCGCGCCCGGCAGCGTCAACCGGGAGAGAACGCGGTCGAGGTACTGGGCGGTCGGGGGCCCGGGTCGGATGCCGGGGATGTATCCCCCGTGCTTGCGGAGGTTGTCCGCCTGGTCGACGGGGTTGAACTGCACGGCCGTGTAGAAGTACGTGAAGATCACGATCAGAAAGCCCTGGATGATGACGTACGTCCAGTCGCTCGGCGAGAAGTTGTTGTTGATGAAGGTCTGCGTCGTCGGGAAGAACTGCGCGATCGTCGGCGGGAAGGCCATGATCGCGGCGGCGAAGATGATCGGGATGACGCCCGCCATGTTCACGCGGAGCGGCATGTAGGTCGACCCGCCGCTCGTCATGCGGCGCCCGACCATGCGTTTCGCGTACTGGATCGGGATCCGCCGCTGGCCCTCCTGGACGAACACCACGGCGACGATGATGGCGAGCGCAAGGATCGGGAAGATCAGGCGCTCGGTCGGACCGCCGTTGTACCAGGCACGGATGCCGCCGGGAAGGCCGGCGAGGATCGACGCGAAGATGAGCAGCGAGATGCCGTTGCCGATCCCGCGCTTCGTGATGAGCTCGCCCATCCACATGAGCAGGATGGTTCCGGCGGTGAGCGACACGACGATCAGGACGACGCGACCGGCGTTCAGCGGCAGCGCTCCCTGACGGTTGAAGAGATACGAGTAGCCGAGCGCCTGGAGCGCCGCCAGCACGACCGTCAGGTAGCGGGTGTACTGGTTGATCTTCGCGTAGCCGGCCTCGCCCTCCTTCTGAAGCTGCTCGAGTCGCGGAACGACGACGGTCAGAAGCTGGAGGATGATCGACGCCGTCACGTACGGCATGATCCCGAGCGCGAACAGGGCGAACTGGGACAGCGCGCCGCCCGAGAAGATGTTGAGCAGGCCGAGGACCGTCCCGCTCTGCTGGTCGAGGTACTCCTCGACCTGCTGCGGGTCGACGCCCGGAACCGGGATCCAGCTCCCGAGGCGATAGAACGCGAGGATCATCGCCGTGAACAGAAGCCGGCGCCGGAGCTCCGGTACGCGCCACGCGTTCGTCAGCCAGGAGAGCATCTACTCGGCGGCGCCCTCGTCGGGCTCGTCGGGAGCGGCCGCCGCCTGCTCGTCCGGCTCATCGGCGGCGGTCGTCTCGCTTACCTCGGCGACGGTCTCGTCGTCGGCGTCGGTCTCGGCCTGAGGCGCCTTCGCCTGCTTCTTCCGCTTCGGCTTTCGCTCGATCGGCTCGCGCAGCGGCGACCGCTGTCCCGCCCGCCGCCTCGATCTTCTCGCGCGCGGCGTTCGAGAAACGGTGAGCGGTGACGCTCAGCTTCTTCGTCAGCTCCCCGTCGCCGAGGATCTTGATGTCGATCCGCGTGTTCCTCACGAGCCCGCTTCTCGGCGAGCGCCTCCGGCGTCACCTCGGCGCCCGCGTCGAAGACGCGCTCGAGCTCGCGGACGTTGACGCCCTGCGTGGCAGTGCGGTGCGGGCCGATCGGCATCGCGTCCTTCGAGGTGTTCCCGCGCTGCTTCGCCAGCCGCATGTAGATCGGCATCTGGCCGCCTTCGAACCCGGCCCGCATCGTGTGCGAGCCCGCGCGCGACTTCTGGCCCTTGATGCCTCGCCCCGAGTACCGGCCCTTGCCCGGAGCCGAGACCGCGGCCGACGCGCTTCCGCGCCTTCCGTTTCTGGGCAGGGCTCAGGTTGGAAAGAGTCAGCTCGTCGGTCATGCGCACTACCCCTCCTCGACTTTCACGAGGTGGCGAACCTTTCTGAGCATACCCAGCACCTGCGGCGACTCGTCGCGCTCGACGCTGCGTCCGATCTTGCCGAGGCCGAGGGCCCTCAGCGTTCCCCGGTGGCGCTCGGACTGGCCGATCTGGCTACGAGTCTGCGTGATCTTCAGCCGCGTCATCTCTCACCTCGGGTATCTCCGCATCAGCCTCGTCAGCCTTCACCCCGGGTTTCTCCGCGCCGGCCTCGTCGGCTTTCGCCTCGGATGGCTCCACGTCTTCGCGGACGCGAAGGGGAAGCACGTCGGCGACGGTCTTGCCTCGAATCCGCGCGACCTCCTCCGGCCGCTTGAGCTTCTGGAGCGCGTCGACGGTCGCCTTGAGCATGTTGATCGGATTGGTCGTGCCGAGGCTCTTCGCGAGGATGTCGCGCAGCCCAGCGAGCTCGAGCACGGCGCGCACGCCGCCGCCGGCGATCACTCCGGTACCCGGGCTTGCCGGGCGGAGGAGCACACGGGCGGCGTCGATACTTGCCGAGCACCTCGTGCGTGATCGTCTGGCCGTGCTTCGGCACGGCGAACAGGTTCTTCTTCGCGTCGTCAACCGCCTTCGAGATGGCGAGCGGAACCTCCCGCGCCTTCCCGTAGCCGACGCCCACTCGGTCGACCTCGTCTCCGATCACGACGAGCGCGGTGAACGAGAACCGCCGTCCGCCCTTGACGACCTTGGCCACCCGGTTGATCTCGACGACCCGCTCCTTGAGCTCACGCTCAGCTCCCACGTCGACTGCTGTCAAAACTTCAGACCTCCCTCTCGGGCGCCGTCGGCGAGTGCCTTGACGCGCCCGTGGTACAGGAAGCCGCCACGGTCGAAGACGATCTCCTCGATACCGGCGGCCTTCGCGCTGGTCGCGAGCAGCTTGCCGACCTCGCTCGCCTGATCTGTCTTCGTTCCCTTGCGGCCTTTGACCCCGAGCCAACTCGCAGACGCGACCGTACGGCCGGTCTCGTCGTCGACGAGCTGGGCGAAGATACCGCGGTTCGAACGAAACACGGCCAGACGCGGGCGCTCGGCCGTACCCGCGACCTTCTTCCGGACCCGCCGATGGCGTCGCGAGCGCAGCTCGTGATCTCGTCATGGTCGCCATGGCTTCCCCTTATGCCCTCTTGCCGACCTTACGGCGGACGTACTCGCCCTCGTAGCGAACGCCCTTGCCCTTGTACGGCTCGGGCGGCCGTGACCGCTCGGATCTCGGCAGCGATCTGCCCGACCCGTTGCTTGTCGATCCCCTTGACGATGACCTGGGTCGGTTGCGGAACGTCGAAAGCGATGCCCTCGGGAGCCTTGTACGGGACCGGATGGGAGAACCCGAGCAGCGAGCTCGAGATCCTGTCCCTTGAGCTGCGCCCGGTAGCCGACGCCCTGGATCTCGAGACGCTTCTCGAACCCCTTCGTGACGCCCTCGACCATGTTCGCGACGAGCGTCCGGGTGAGCCCGTGGAGCGCACGATCCTCACCACGGTCGGTCGGCCGGGTCACGACGAGCTCGCCGTCCTGCTGATCGACGGTGATGCGCTGTGGCACCGTCTGGGAGAGCGCTCCCAGCGGTCCCTTGACTGCCACGCGGCCGGGGCGACCGTGACCTCGACTCCGCTCGGCAGCGGGATTGGCTTTCGTCCGATTCTGCTCAACTCTCAGCTCTCTTTTCGCTCATCGACCGGCTGCGCTCACCAGACGAAACAGATGACCTCGCCGCCGACGCCGAGCTCCTGGGCCTGGCGGCTCGTCACGACACCCCTGGACGTCGACATGATCGCCGTCCCCATCCCGCCGAGGACGCGCGGGAGCCGGTCCTTGCGGGCGTAGATGCGTCGCCCGGGCTTGGACACGCGCTTCAGGTCGGTGATCACCCGCTCGCGGTTCCGCCCGAACTTGAGCTCGATGACCAGGGTATCGAAGCTCTCGCCCTTCTTGACGCCGTAGTCCTTGATGTAGCCCTCGTCGCGGAGCAGACGGGCGATCTCGACCTTGAGCCGCGACGACGGCATCTCCGTCGTCTCGTGCAAGGCGCGATTCGCGTTGCGGATCCGCGTGAGCATGTCGGCGATTGGATCGGTCAGCACCCTCTGTCTCCTCTCACCACGAGCTCTTCGTCATCCCGGGGATCACGCCGGCGTGAGCGAGCTCGCGCAGGCAGATCCGGCAGAGGCCGAACTTGCGGTAAACGGCGCGCGGGCGCCCGCAACGGTTGCAGCGGGAGTACTCGCGCGTCGGATACTTCTTGGGTCGGGCCGCCTTGACGACCAGGCTCTTCTTGGCCATACCTCTGCGTCTCCTATTCCGACCGGAACGGAAGGCCGAGCTCGCGCAGGAGCGCGTGCGCCTCCTCGTCCGTCTTCGCGGTGGTGGTGATGGCGACGTCGAGCCCGCGGATCGCGTCGACGTCGTCGTAGTTGATCTCGGGGAAGATGATCTGCTCGCGGATGCCGAGCGAGTAGTTTCCGCGCCCGTCGAAGCTTCTCGGCGACAGGCCCCGGAAGTCGCGGATGCGGGGCAGCGCGATCGAGACGAGCCGATCGAGGAACTCGTACATGCGGGCCCCGCGAAGCGTGACGCGGGCGCCGATCGGCATCCCCTCTCGGAGCTTGAAGGCGGCGATCGACTTCCGGGCGCGCCTGATCTGGGCGCGCTGGCCGGCGATCAGGGTCAGCTGGTCGGCAGCGTTCTCCAGCGCCTTCGCGTTCGTCTTCGCCTCGCCGACGCCCATGTTCACGGTGATCTTCGCCACCCGCGGCACCTGCATGACCGACGACAGCGAGAGCTCGTCCTTGAGCCTCGGCCGAATCTCGGCTTCGTAGCGCTCCTTGAGCCGCGGGGCGTAGCCGTTTCCGTTGCCGGCCGCCATCAGCGATCGACCTCCTGGCCGCAGTCCGCTCGCTTGCAGATACGCACCTTCACGAGGGCGTCCTTCGCCTCCCTGATCTCGTAGCCGACGCGCGTGGCGCGGTTGCACGCCGGGCAGACGAGCATGACGTTCGAGATCGGAAGCGGGTTCGCGACGTCGAAGACGCCACCGGGCTGGATCTGTGTCTGCCCCATGCGGCTCGGGTTCTTCATCGGCCGCGGCCGGCGGTGGCGCTTCGCCACGTTGAGGTTCTCGACGATTACCCGCCGGTTCCTCGGGTTGGCCTCGAGCACACGGCCCTGCTTACCTCGATCCTTACCCGAGATGACCTGTACGAGATCGCCCTTCTTGATCTTCATCGTCGCTGCTGCCATCTAAAGCACCTCCGGCGCAAGGCTCACGATCTTCATGAAGTTCTTGTCCCGCAGCTCCCGTGCCACGGGCCCGAAAATGCGGGTGCCTCGTGGGTTCAACTGGTTGTCGATGATCACCGCCGCGTTCTCGTCGAACGCGATCGACGTGCCGTCGTCACGGGAGAACGGCTTCTTGGTCCGCACGACGACCGCTTTCACGACCTCGCCCTTCTTGACGGCACCCTGCGGCGTCGCGACCTTGACCGTACCGACGATCACGTCGCCGACGCGTGCGTAGCGCCGCTTCGACCCGCCGAGCACGCGGATGCAGAGGAGCTCGCGGGCGCCGGTGTTGTCCGCCACCCGAAGACGGGACTCCTGCTGGATCACGCAGCTGCCCTCACTTCGCCACTTCGAGGATCTCGGCCAGGCGCCAGGACTTCGTCTTCGAGATCGGACGGGTCCCGACGATGCGCACGACGTCGCCGACGTTCGCCGCGTTCTGCTCGTCGTGGGCGTGGAACTTCATTGAGCGACGTACGACCTTCTTGTAGGCGCGATGCGGTCGCACGGTGTCGACCCTTACGACGATCGTCTTTTCCATCGCGCTCGAGACCACGGTTCCGCGGCGCTCCTTGGCCTTCCCGCGCTCCTGCTCGGGACGGGGAAGGCGAACGAGCGGCTTGCGCTCCTTCCGAGCCGCGGGAGCCTTCTTCGCCCGCGCCTTCGGCTTGGCGGCGGCCTTTGGCTTAGCGGCAGCCTTCGGCTTGGCAGCAGCCTTCGGCTTTCTCGGAGCAGCAGCCTTCTTCGCAGGCGCCGCCTTCGGCTTCCCCTCGTCAAGCGGTTGCGGCTCGTCTGCTGCCTCCGCGTCGTCGGCAGCGGCGACGGGCTCCTCGGCGAGGCCGTCGTCTGCGGGCGTTGCGCCCTCGGCCGAGGCGTCAGCTTCCGGCTCGGTCGTCTCGTCTGGTGTCGTCTCGTCCTCAGCCATCTACCTTCTCTCCAGTCCCGTGCTGCGCTCGCCCTGGAGCGTCAGGATCCGCGCGATCTCCCGCTTCGTCTGGCCCAGGCGCGCCGTGTTCTCGAGCGCGCCGGTCGCGTCCTGGAAGCGGAGGTTGAACAGCTCTTCCCGCTGCTCCGCCAGCCGCTTTCCCGAGATCGTCGTCGGACAACTCGCGCAGATCTCTGGTTCTCACAGCTCACCTTCCCGTGTCACGAACTTCGTCCGGATCGGCAGCTTGCGGCCGGCCAGTCGCATGGCCTCCTTCGCGAGCGGCTCGGACACGCCCGGACAGCTCGAACATGACCCGGCCGGGCTTGACGACGGCGACCCAGTGCTCGGGAGCTCCCTTGCCCGAGCCCATGCGCGTCTCGGCCGGCTTCTGGCTGACGGGCTTGTCGGGGAACACGTTGATCCAGACCTTCCCACCGCGCTTCATCTTGCGGGTCATCGCGATTCGGGCAGCCTCGATCTGGCGGTTCGTCACCCAACCCGCCTCGAGCGCCTTCAGCCCGTAGTCGCCGAAGTGGACGTGAGCCTGTCCCTTCGTCACGCCCGCGCGGCGACCGCGCTGCTGCTTGCGGTACTTCGTCTTCTTCGGGAGGAGCATCAGCTCTCACCCTCAGGGTTGGCAGGTGTCTCGGGCGGTGCAGGCGACTCCGCGGGCGTCTCCGGAGGTGCAGTCGACTCCGCGGGCGCCTCGGGCGGCGCAGCGGCCTCCGCTGGAGACTCGACGGAAGCGTCGGTCGGCGTCTCGGTGCCCTCCGGCGCCTGTGTCTCTGGTGCGGCTTGCCGCTGGCGTGCCGCCGCCGCCTCCGCGCCGGTCGGCACGGCGGCGCTGGCGCACGGGGCCGAGGCCTTCGCGATCCGGCCCGCCCCGGCGGCCGCCTTCGCGCGCCGCGCCGAGGCCCTCACGCGGCGTCCCACCCAGGCGGCGTGCCTGATCCTGCTCGCCGAGCCGCCCCTGCGCGCCCGGCCGCTCGCCGATCCCCTCGTAGCCGGCCGGCATGATCTCGCCCTTGTTGATCCAGACCTTGACGCCGATCCGGCCGAAGGTCGTCTTCGCCTCGGCGAAGCCGTAGTCGATGTCGGCCCGCAGCGTGTGGAGCGGCACGCGCCCCTCGGAGTACGTCTCGGAGCGAGACATCTCGCCGCCGCCGAGGCGCCCGCCGCACGTGATCTTCACGCCCTGGGCGCCGGAGCGGATCGCGGACGCGAGCGACCGCTTCATCGCGCGGCGGAAGCTGACGCGATTCTGGAGCTGCTCCGCCACGGACTGAGCCACGAGCTTGGCGTCCAGCTCCGGGCGCTTGATCTCGTTGATGTTGATATGGACGTTCTTCTGGGTGAGGGCGTGCACCTCGCGGCGCAAGCGCGTCGACCTCGGCGCCCGACTTGCCGATGACGATCCCGGGGCGCGCGGTGTAGATGTCGATCTTGATCCGCTGCTTGTCCTTCTCGATCAGGATGTCCGAGAGCCCGGCATGGCTGAGCTTCCCGATGATGTGATCGCGGATCTTGACGTCCTCCATCAGGTAGCGAGGGAACTCCTTCGCCCCCGTGTACCAGTTGGACTTCCAGTCGTGGATGATTCCCACGCGGAGCCCGCCGGGATGAACCTTCTGTCCCACTAGCTGTCGTCTCCTTCCGCAGCCGGGGTGTCGGCGGCCGCCTCTGGGCGTAGGCGCTTCGTCGGCCTGCGCCGCGTCCTCCGCGGGCACGGCGGCAGGCTCCGCCTTCTTCTTGCGCGGCGCGCGCTTCGGCTTCTCGGCCGTCTCCGCAGCCGCCGCGGTCTCGCCCTCGGCCTTGCCGGCGCGGCGCGCGACCTCGCGGGCTTCGGCTTCGCGCTTCGCCTCGGCGGCCTCTGCTGTCTCAGGCTTCTCGCCCGCGGGCGCCTTCGTCCGGCGCGGACGCGCCGGCTTCTTCGGCTTTTCCTCCGCCGGCGCCTCGACCTCGAGCCTCCGCTTCGGCCTCGGGCGAAGCCGTCTCGGCGGCGGCCGCCGCCGGCGCCGCCGCCTCGGTCTTTGGCCGGCGCGCGCGCTTCGGAGGAGCCTCTGCCTCCGCCTTCGGGCGGCGGCGGGTCGCGACCTCGGGCTCGACCGTGGCGAGGCGGATGGTGATGTGACACGTGCGCTTCTTGATGCGGCCGACCCGGCCCCGCGCCCGTGCCCGCCAGCGCTTGAGGGTCGGTCCGGAGCCGACGAGCGCAGCCGAGACGACGAGGTCCTCGCCGTTGTAGTCGGGGTGGCTCTCGGCGTTCGCAACGGCAGAGGCCAGCACCTTGCCACGTCGCGCGCTGCCGCGCGAGTCATGAAGGCGAGCATGGTCCGAGCCTCCGCGACGGGAAGCCCACGGATCTCCGAGACGACGAGCTGCGCCTTGCGCGGCGCCGTGCGGACGTACTTCGCTTCGGCCCGGAACTCGGTCGGTGTCTCGACGGTCGCCATGCCACTACCGCTTCTTCACCTGTGTCTTGCGATCACCGGCGTGACCGCGGAACGTCCTCGTCGGAGCGAACTCGCCGAGCTTGTGCCCGACCATCGACTCGGTCACGAAGACCGGGACGTGCTTGCGCCCGTCGTGAACCGCGATCGTGTGCCCGACCATCTCGGGGAAGATCGTCGACGTCCGCGACCAGGTGCGGACGATCGTCTTGTCGCCGGCCGCGTTCATCGCCTCGATGCGTGCCATCAGGCGATCCTGGACGAACGGCCCCTTCTTGCTCGATCTCGACACTCTCTGTTACCGCCTCTTCTTGCCGCGGCGACGGCCGCGGACGATCAGCCGATCAGATTCCTTGTGCTTGCGGCGGGTGCGCTTGCCGAGCGTCGGCACGCCCCAGGGCGTGACGGGATGCCGGCCGCCCTTCGACTTGCCCTCGCCGCCGCCGTGCGGGTGGTCGACCGGGTTCATCGCGCTACCCCGCACCGCCGGGCGCTTGCCGAGCCAGCGGCTCCGGCCTGCTTTCCCGCTCCGAGATGTTCTCGTGGTCGACGTTACCGACCTGGCCGATTGTGGCGCGGCACGTGAGCAGCACCCGGCGCATCTCCCCGGACGGAAGGCGCAGCACGGCGTACGACTCGTCCTTCGCGACGAGCTGGATCCCCGAGCCGGCGCTACGGGCGAGCTGGCCGCCGCGGCCCGGCTTGAGCTCGACGTTGTGCACGAGCGTGCCCGTCGGGATGTTCTCGAGCGGCAGCGCGTTGCCAGGCTTGATGTCGGCCTCCGGCCCCGACTCCACGCTCTGCCCGACCTGAAGCCGGGCGGGCGCGAGAATGTACGCCTTCGCCCCGTCCGCGTAGTGGAGCAGCGCGATGCGGGCCGAGCGGTTGGGGTCGTACTCGATCGCCGCGACCTTCGCGGGCACGCCGTCCTTGACGCGCTTGAAGTCGATGACGCGGTAGCGCCGCTTGTGACCGCCGCCCTGGTGCCGCGTGGTGATGCGGCCGTGCTTGTTGCGCCCGCCGGTCTTCTTGAGCGGCGCGACCAGGCTCTTCTCGGGGGTCGACTTCGTGATGTCCTCGAAGCCGGACACCGTGCGGAAGCGACGGCCCGGGCTCGTCGGCTTGTACTTGCGAAGGGCCATCAGCAGTCGCCTGTGTGAGAAGGTTGCATCAGACCGCTCCTGCGCCTTCGAAGATGTCGATCTTGTCGCCCTCGCGGAGCTGGACGATGGCCTTCTTCCAGCCTGGCCGCGTGCCTCGGTGGAAGCCGCGCCGCTTGGGCTTCGGCTTGACGGTGACGACGTTGACGCCGAGCACCGTCACGTCGAAGAGCTCCTCGACGGCCTGCCGGATCTGAGTCTTGTGCGCCTTCGAGTGCACCTTGAAGGAGTACTTGTTGTCCTCGATGAGGCTGTAGCTCTTCTCGGAGACGACCGGCGCGAGCAGTACCTGACGCGGATCGAGGCTCATCGGGCCGTCTCCTGAAGCCGTGCGAGAGCCGCCTCGGTCAGCACGAGCGACTTCGCCCACACGACGGCGCCGACCTCGACGGTCGACGGGTCGAGGACGAGCACGCCGTCCAGGTTGCGAAAAGACTTCGCCACCGCCTCCTCTTCGGGCTGGGCGACAACGAGCGTCGGCAGCGGCTTCGCCCACTCGCCGAGGAAGACCGCAGCTGCGCGCGTCGACGGAACCTCCCCGAACAGCGGCACCGTCGAGGATCCCGATCGTTCCCTGACCGGCGTGGCTCGACAGCGCTCCCCGGAATGCCGCCTTACGGGCCTTCCGGTTCACCTTCAGGTCGAACGAGCGCGGAACATGCGCGAACGCGAGGCCGCCGCCCATCCACTGGGAGGCCCGGGTCGATCCAGCGCGGGCGCGCCCGGTTCCCTTCTGCCGCCACGGCTTCGAGGTCCCACCGGAGACCATGCCCCGGCTCTTGGTCGCCTTCGTGCCCGACCGCGCCGCGGCAGCCTCGGCACGAACCGTCTCATGGACGAGGTGGGGCTTGACCTCGGCCGCGAAGATCGCTGCCTCGAGGGTTACCTGCTTGGTCGACTTGCCCGCGGCATCGAGGGCCGGAGCCTTGGGAGCAGCCATCACGAATCCTCTCGGATCACGACGACGCCGTTCTTCGGGCCGGGCACCGCGCCCTTGACGAGCAGGAGATTCAGCTCGGGATCACGATCGACGACCGTCAGCCCGCGCTGGGTGACGCGGGCAGCACCCATTTGCCCGGCCATCTTCATGCCCTTGAAGACGCGGGAGGGATAGGCGGAGGCACCGATCGAGCCGGGCTTGCGGATGTTGTGCGAGCCGTGGCTGGCCGGGCCGCGGTGGAAGTCTGTGCCGCTTGATCGTGCCCTGGAAACCCTTCCCGATCGAGACCCCCGAGACCTTGACCCGCTCGCCTGGCTCGAACGCCTCTACGGTGACGGTCGCTCCGGCCTCCAGCTCGTGCTCGCCGCGGATCTCCACGAGCCGCCGGTGCGGAGCGACTCCGGCCCGCTCGAGATGCCCGAGCTCGGGCTTCGTCAGCTTGCGCGCGGCGACCTCGTCGAATGCCAGCTGGACCGCGTCGTAGCCGTCGGCCTCCTCCGTTCGGACGCGGACGACCGGACACGGGCCGGCCTCGATCACGGTGACGGGGGTCAGCGATCCCGTCTCCTCGTCGAAGACCTGGGTCATGCCGAGCTTCTTTCCGACGATGCCCTTCACGACTTCCTCAGAGCTTGATCTCGATGTCGACGCCGGCAGGAAGATCCAGCCGCATCAGGCTGTCGACCGTCTTCGGAGTCGGCGAGTGGATGTCGATCAGGCGCTTGTGCGTGCGCACCTCGAACGCCTCCCGCGAGTCCTTGTCCTTGAACGGGCTGCGGATCACGGTGTAGACGTTCTTCTCGGTGGGCAGGGGCACGGGCCCGGTCACGGTTGCGCCGGTCCGCTGGGCCGTCTCGACGATCTGTCCGGCAGACCGGTCGAGCTGGTTGTGGTCATAGCCCTTGAGGCGGATGCGGATCTTCTGTTGAGCCACTACGGGGTCTCGTTTCTCTCCTGGGGACGCGAGCCGGACAGGTCCCGGCCCCTACTTGATGATCGTCGTGACGACGCCGGCGCCGACCGTGCGCCCACCCTCGCGCACCGCAAACCGCAGCCCCTGATCCATGGCGATGGGTTGGATCAGCTCGACCTCCATCTCGGTGTTGTCGCCCGGCATGACCATCTCCTGCCCCTCGGGCAGCTTGATCGAGCCGGTGACGTCCGTCGTGCGGAAGTAGAACTGCGGCCGGTAGCCGTTGAAGAACGGTGTGTGGCGGCCGCCCTCGTCCTTCGAGAGAACGTAGACCTCGGCCTTGAAGTGCGTGTGCGGCGTGATCGAGCCTGGCTTCGCGAGCACCTGTCCGCGCTCGACATCCTCGCGCTTCGTGCCACGCAGGAGGCAACCGACGTTGTCGCCCGCCTGGCCCTGGTCGAGGAGCTTCTGGAACATCTCGACGCCGGTCACGACGGTCTTCGAGGTCTCGGGATGGATCCCGACCATCTCGATCTCGTCGCCGACCTTGACGATGCCCTGCTCGACGCGACCCGTCACGACGGTGCCACGGCCGGTGATGGTGAAGACGTCCTCGATCGGCAGCAGGAAGGGCTTGTCGATCTCGCGCTCCGGCTCCGGGATGTAGGAGTCCACGGCCTCCATGAGCTCGACGATCTTCGGTATCCACTCGGGGTCGCCCTCGAGCGCCTTGAGCGCCGAGCCCGCGATGACCGGGATGTCGTCGCCGGGGAACTCGTAGCGCGACAGCAGCTCGCGCACCTCGAGCTCGACGAGCTCGAGCAGCTCCGGGTCGTCGACCATGTCCGCCTTGTTGAGGAACACGACGATGTACGGGACGTTGACCTGGCGGGCGAGCAGCACGTGCTCCCGCGTCTGGGGCATCGGCCCGTCGGCCGCCGAGACGACGAGAATCGCCCCGTCCATCTGCGCGGCGCCGGTGATCATGTTCTTGATGTAGTCGGCGTGCCCCGGGCAGTCGACGTGGGCGTAGTGCCGGTTCGGCGTCTCGTACTCCACGTGCGCGGCGGCAATCGTGATGCCGCGCGCCTTTTCCTCGGGCGCCTTGTCGATCTGATCGAACGACGTGTACGCCGTACCGGTGTTCTGCTCGGCGAGCACCTTCGTGATCGCCGCCGTCAGCGTCGTCTTGCCGTGGTCGATGTGACCGATCGTCCCCACGTTGACATGGGGCTTCGTCCGCTCGAACTTCTGCTTCGCCATTCCTTCCTCCGGTCGTCTCTCTACGAGCCCTGCGCCTCGGAGACGATCTCACTCGCGATCGTCTGCGGCACGTCCTCGTAACGGTCGAACTGCATGGTGAACGTGGCCCGGCCCTGGGTCATGGACCGCAGGTCGGTCGCGTAGCCGAACATGGTCGCAAGCGGCGCCCGCGCGACGATCGCCTGCGCGTTTCCGCGCGGCTCGAGGCCCTCGACGCGGCCGCGGCGGGAGTTGAGGTCGCCCATGACGTCGCCGAGGTACTCCTCCGGCGTCACGACCTCGACCGCCATCACCGGCTCGAGCAGCTTGGCGTTCGCCCGCTGCATGGCGTTCTTGAACGCCATCGAGCCCGCGACCTTGAACGCCATCTCGCTCGAGTCGACATCATGGTAGGAGCCCTCGACGAGCTCGACCCGGATGTCGACCACCGGGAAGCCGGAAAGCGTGCCAGCCTCCATCGCCTCCTGGATGCCGAGGTCGACCGAGGGGATGTACTCCCGAGGGATCTTGCCGCCGACGATCTTGTCGACGAACTCGTAGCCGTCGCCCGGCCCGGTTGGCTCCATGTTGATCACGGCGTGGCCGTACTGGCCCCGACCGCCGGTCTGGCGCACGAACCTCCCCTCGACGCGCTCGACCCGCTTTCCGATCGTCTCGCGGTAGGCGACCTGAGGCCGGCCGACGTTGGCGTCGACGTTGAACTCGCGGACGAGGCGATCGACGATGATCTCGAGATGGAGCTCGCCCATGCCCGAGATCAAGGTCTGGCCCGTCTCCTCGTCGCTGCGCACCTGGAAGGTCGGGTCCTCCTCGGCCAGGCGCTGGAGCGCAGTCGACAGCTTGTCCTGATCGGCCTTCGTCTTCGGCTCGATCGCCACCGAGATCACCGGGTCGGGGAAGATCATCGCCTCGAGCTGGATCGGCGCCGAATCGACGGCGAGCGTGTCGCCGGTCGTCGTCTTCTTCAGCCCCACGGCGGCGACGATCTCGCCGGCTCCGATCTCGTCCCGCTCCTCGCGATGGTTCGCGTGCATCTGCAGCAGGCGGCCGACGCGCTCGGTCTTCCCCGTCGTCACGTTCAGCACCCGATCGCCGGCCTTGACCTTCCCCGAGTACACGCGGAAGTACGTGAGCTTGCCGACGTACGGGTCGCTCATCACCTTGAAGGCAAGCGCTGAGAACGGCTCGTCCTGCGCCGGGCGACGGGACAGCTCGTGTCCCGTCCGTGGGTCGGTTCCGTGCACGGGCGGGATATCGAGCGGGCTCGGGAGGTAATCGCAGACCGCGTCGAGCAGAGGCTGGACACCCTTGTTCTTGAACGCCGAGCCGCACAGAACCGGCGTCACCGCGGTCGCGACCGTCGCCGCGCGCAGCGCGCGTCGGATCATCTCCGGCGTCACCGACGACTCGTCCAGGAGGTACGTCTCGAGCAACTCCTCGTCGTGCTCGGCGACGGCGTCGATCAGCTGGTGGTGGTACTCCTCGACCTGCTCCTTCAGCTCGCCCGGGATGTCACCGATGTCCATCTTCATGCCGAGGTCGTCTTCCCACGACAGGGTCTGCATCTCGACGAGGTCGACGACGCCCCGGAAGTGCTCCTCGCTACCGAGCGGCAGCTGCACGGGAACCGGGTGTGCACCCAGGCGGTCGACCATCGACTGGACAGCTGCGAAGAAATCCGCGCCGACCCGGTCCATCTTGTTGATGAAGGCGATCCGAGGCACCCGGTAGTGGTCGGCCTGGCGCCACACCGTCTCCGACTGGGGCTCGACACCCGCGACGGCGTCGAAGACGGCCACCGCGCCGTCGAGCACGCGAAGGCTTCGCTCGACCTCCACCGTAAAGTCCACGTGTCCGGGCGTATCGATAATGTTGATACGAAAATCGCGCCACGACGCCGTCGTCGCAGCAGACGTGATCGTGATGCCACGCTCCTGCTCCTGCGCCATCCAGTCCATGACCGCAGCGCCCTCGTGCACCTCGCCCATCTTGTGGGTGCGACCCGTGTAGTAGAGGATCCGCTCGGTCGTCGTCGTCTTGCCGGCGTCGATGTGCGCCATGATGCCGATGTTGCGCACCCGCTCGAGCCCGACGGCGCTATTCGTCTGTTCAGCCACGTGAGCCACTTACCACCTGTAGTGCGCGAAGGCCTTGTTCGCCTGCGCCATCCTGTAGAGGTCGTCCTTCCGCTTGAACGCGCCGCCCTGCTGGTTGAGCGCGTCCAGGATCTCGTTGGCCAGCTTGTCGGCCATCGTCTTCTCGCGCCGCTCACGGGAGTAGTTCACGAGCCACCTGACCGCAAGCGTGCGGGCGCGGCGCTGCGGGACTTCGACCGGCACCTGGTAGTTCGCGCCGCCGACCCTCCGCGAGCGAACCTCGAGCACGGGCGTCACGGTCTTCACCGCCTGCTCGAGCGCCTCCGCCGGCGGCCGGCCGCTCTTCTCGCCGACCCGCTCGAGAGCGGTGTAGACGATCGCCTCGGCCGTCGACTTCTGCCCGCGCAGCATGACCTTGTTGATCACCTGGGTGACGAGCTTCGAGCTGTACACCGGATCCGGATCGAGCTCGCGTTTCGGTATCTCAGCGCGACGAGGCATCTAGCTCCTCTTCGCGCCGTACTTCGACCGGCCCTGCTTGCGATCAGACACCCCGGCCGTATCGAGGGCCGCCCGGATGACCTTGTAGCGGATCCCCGGGAGATCCTTCACCCTGCCGCCCCGGATCAGCACGACGGAGTGCTCCTGGAGGTTGTGCCCCTCTCCGGGAATGTAGGTCGTGACCTCCATTGCGTTCGTGAGCCGGACGCGAGCCACCTTGCGAAGCGCCGAGTTCGGCTTCTTCGGGGTTGTCGTATAGACGCGTGTACAGACACCGCGCTTCTGCGGTGCACCCCGCAGCGCGGGGGTCTTCGTTTTCTCCGCCTTCGGGCTACGCCCTTTGCGGACGAGTTGATTCACGGTCGGCACGCGATGACCTCGCTCGCTGGTTCCGGGATCAGACGCAACAAAAGTCCGGCAGGCGAAAACCCGCCGAACCCGCAGGCAATCGTAGCAGCTTGCACGCGCATGTCAACGCGCATGTCGACGCGCTATTGTCAGAAAGCGGTACCTGCACCTCCCCGGGATGTCTCTCTCCGCTGACAGCCTCAGCTGGACCACCTTCGCCATCGCTGTGGCGGGGGCCGGACTGGCCGTCCTCATCGTCCTCGTGCTGGTCGTCTACCTGACCCGACGCCGGCGCGAAACGGACTCTATCGAGACGATGCTCCACGAGTCCTCGACTCGCGTCGAGGCGATGCTCTCCGACCTCACGAGCGCGCTCGACCAGGCTCACGAGGAGACCGCGCGCTCGAAACAGCTCTCGGAGATCGGGACGACGATCGACCTCGACGAGGTCCTCGCGCGAACGCTCGAGGCCGCGGGAGCGCTGCTCGGCGTCGACGGAGCCATGGTGTCGCTCTCCGAGCTCGACCGCGGCGGGCCCGTGGTCGCGACCGTCGGCCTCTCCACCGACGAGGCGACCGGACAGTCGGGCGGCGTCTCGCCGGACTGGAGCAGCACGCGGGCGGCGATCGTGACGTACCTTTACCCGCCGCAGGGCGCCCCGCCCGATCCGATACGAGGCAGCCTGGCCGTCCCGGTTCGGGGAGAGACGGACGACGAGATCGGCACCCTGTGGGTCTTCTGGCGGACGTCCGATCGCGATCTGGCGGATGACCAGGTCGCGCTCCTGGAGGAGCTGGCCGTTCGGGCCGGCCCCGCAATCGAGAACGCACGCCGGTTCCAGGAGGCCAGGCAACTCGCCGACCTCGACGCGCTCACGGGCCTCCACAACTACCGGTACTTCCACGAGACGCTCGCGCGCGAGGTCGCCCGCGCACACCGCTACGAGCGAAAGCTCGCGCTCGTCGTCTTCGACATCGATGACTTCAAGACCGTCAACGACCGCATCGGACACCTGGCCGGCGACTCGGTTCTCGCCGAGGCGGCCGAGCGTGTTCGAAGCGTGGTCCGCGGCGCCGACATCGCGTGCCGCGTGGGTGGTGACGAGTTCGCGGTCGTCCTGCCCGAGTCCACGGTCGAGGATGCCGAGAGCCTCTACCGCCGTCTCCAGGCCGCACTCAACAACTGGCGCTCCGGAGACCAACAGCTGCAGCTCTCGGCTGGAATCGCAGAGCTCGAAGCGGGAGACGACGCAGCCATCCTGTTCAAGCGCGCCGACGCAGCTCTTTACAAGGCCAAGAACAGCGGCAAGGGCCAGGCGATCGCGGCGACCGCCGAGGCCTGATCGCGCTTTCGCGGATGCGGGAACTTCCCGGGAGACGAGACGGTCGAAGCGCCATGACCAGACTCGCGATCTTCACGGCGTCCATAGTCGCCATGCTCGTTCTGGCCTCGAGCGCAACCCCTGCGCCCGCGGCGAGCCCGGGCAAGGTGCGCGTGGACTACGCCCTCACGGGCGCCCTCTTCATCGAGGGCTCGTACACCTACATGCGGATCGAGACCCGGAGCGGAAAGCTTGTTCTCAAGCGGCAGTTCACCGGCGGGGAGCGCAAGTTCGACGCCAAGCTCAAGCCGGGGCGGTACGTGCTCGTCACCTACGAGCGGCCGTGCGACGGCAACTGCAACTATCTCGACCCGCCGACCGCGCGCTGCGAGACCAGGTTCCGCGTTCAGCCGGCCGACGATCTCAGGCTCCGCATCCGGTTCGACCTCGTAGAGGGCACGTGTACCCGCACATCGACCCGGCGCTGAGGCGCCGCGGCCGAAGCTGAGACCACCGCACTTCGGGATTCTCGCCCTCAACGTACGGGGCCGGCTAAGCCGGCCCCGTGGAACTCCGCGACCCAGCGGCCCACCGGCCGCGGTCGCCGCGCGGACGAGGCAAAGCCCCGTCCTCAACGTACGGGGCCGGCTAAGCCGGCCCCGTGGAACTCCGCGACCCAGCGGCCCACCGGCCGCGGTCGCTGCGCGGACAGGCAAAGCCCCGTCCTCAACGTACGGGGCCGGCTAAGCCGGCCCCGTGGAACTCCGCGACCCAGCGGCCTACCGGCCGCGGTCGCTGCGCGGACGAGGCGGAGCCTCGTCCTTGCTATTCCTCGTCGAGCGGAGTGTCGACCTCGGGGATCTCCTCGGCCTCGAGCGACGAGAGCTCCCCGCCGCCGTTACCCGTCGGGCCTTCGAAGTCGAAGTCGAGCGAAGAGATGTCGCCGCCGTTCGAGCCGATCTCCTCGAGTGCGGCCAGCAGCTGCTCCTCGGTCTGCGGCCTGGCGTACGCGCTGACCGGCACCTTCTCGCTCGGCGCGATGTCGAGGGTGCGGTACTTCTTGAGGCCGGTCGCGGCCGGGATCAGCTTGCCGATGATGACGTTCTCCTTGAGGCCGAGGAGACGGTCCCGCTTCCCCTCGATCGCGGCGTCGGTCAGCACCTTCGTGGTCTCCTGGAAGGAGGCTGCCGAGAGGAACGACTCCGTCGCCAGCGAGGCCTTCGTGATGCCGAGGATCATCGGGTCGTGCGTCGCGAGCTCGCCGCCTTCGTCAGCCACTCGCGCGTTTTCACGCTCGAGGATGACACGGTCGACGAGCTGTCCCGGTAGAAGCTCCGTCTCGCCCGCGCTCTCGATCCTCACCTTCTTCATCATCTGCCGGACGATGAGCTCGATGTGCTTGTCGTGGATCTCGACGCCCTGGGACTTGTAGACCTTCTGTACCTCGTCGACGAGATACAGCTCCGTCGGCGTCGCCCCCTTGAGCCTGAGCAGATCTGCCGGGTTGCGCGAGCCTTCGTGCACCGCGTCACCCGCCTCGACGACCTGGCCGGTCGTGACGAGCATGCGCGTTCGGCGCGGGAGCTGGTAGGAGACCTCTCCGAGCGCCTCCGGGTCGTCCCCGGCGCCGGTCGGAACGATGGTCACCTTCGGCCCGCGATCGGTGTCCTCGATCACCACGCGGCCGTCGATCTCGGTGAGCTTTGCGGCGCCCTTCGGGTTGCGAGCTTCGAAGATCTCGACGACGCGCGGGAGCCCGTGCGTGATGTCGGCACCGGCGACACCGCCCGTGTGGAAGGTCCGCATCGTCAGCTGTGTGCCAGGCTCGCCGATCGACTGAGCGGCGATGATGCCGACCGAGTCCCCGATCTCGCACAGGTCGTCCGTCGCAAGGAAGATGCCGTAGCACTTGCGGCAGACGCCGAACTCGCTCCGGCACTTGAGCACCGACCGGACCGGAACGACGAAGCCCTCGGCGGCATCGCCGAGCTCGTCCTTCATCCGCTTCAGCACCTTCATCGTCGCGACCTCGCCCTCTTCACCCAGGACCGTCTTCCCGGGCTTTCCGGACGCGAGCGGCTTGTAGACGCTCGAGGCAAAGACACGTCCCGTCAGAGAACGGTTGATGCCTTCCGGCACGAGCAGCGGGAGCCCGATGTGGTCCTTCGTGCCGCAGTCCTCATCGCGGACGATGACATCCTGTGACACGTCGACGAGACGCCGGGTGAGGTACCCGGAGTCGGCCGTGCGAAGCGCGGTGTCCGCGAGACCCTTGCGGGCGCCGTGGGTCGAGATGAAGTACTCGAGCACCGACAGGCCTTCCATGAAGTTGGCCTTGATCGGGCGCTCGATGATCTCGCCCTTCGGATTCGCCATCAGGCCACGCATCCCGGCGAGCTGGCGGATCTGCTTGAACGACCCGCGCGCGCCGGAGTTGGCCATCATGTAGATCGGGTTCAGCTCGTACATCGTCTCTTCCATGGCCTCGGCGACCTTGTCCGTCGCCTCGGTCCAGACGTTGACGATCGACTCGTGCCGCTCGTCCTCGGTGATGAGCCCGCGCTGATAGTCCCGCTCGATCCGCTGCACGCGCTCCTCGTACGCATCGAGGATCTCCGCCTTGTTCGGCGGGATGACGATGTCGTTCTTCGAGACCGTGATCCCGGCCTTGGTGGCGTAGTCGAAGCCGAGCTGCTTGATCGTGTCGAGCACCCCGGAGAGCCGGGAGGCGCCGAATCCGTCGACGAGGTCGGCGATGAAGTCACCCATCTCCTTCTTGCCGAGCGTCGTGTTGTGGAATTCGAAGCGGTCCTGGTCGTAGTCGTCGGCGAGTGCCGCCTGCAGCGACCGGCTGACCTCCTCGTTGAAGATCACCCTGCCGGGCGTGGTGAGCAGCAGCTCCCCATGCCAGCGGTACTCGATCGGGTCCTGAAGCCCGACACCCTCCTGCCCGGCCTCGAGCGCGAGGATGACGTCGTCCTCGGAGCCGAAGCGCTTCGGGCGCGGGTCGAGCTCGTCGGCGGTGATCGCCGAGAGATCCTTCGCGCAGTACGTCAGGTAGTACCCGCCGATGACCATGTCCTGGGTCGGCGTGGCGAGTGCCTTCCCGTGCGCCGGCGACAGGATGTTGTTCGCCGAGAGCATGAGAATCCGCGCCTCCGCCTGGGCCTCCGCCGAGAGCGGAAGATGCACGGCCATCTGGTCGCCGTCGAAGTCTGCGTTGAACGCGTGGCAGACGAGCGGGTGGATCTGGATCGCCTTGCCCTCGACGAGCACGGGCTCGAACGCCTGGATGCCGAGCCGGTGGAGCGTCGGCGCCCGGTTGAGGAGCACCGGATGCTCGGCGATTACCTCCTCGAGCACGTCCCAGACCTCGGGCGCCATCGATTCGACGTACTTCTTCGCCGCCTTGATGTTCTGGACGGACTTCCGCTCGACGAGCCGGCTCATGATGAACGGCTTGAAGAGCTCGAGCGCCATCAGCTTCGGCAGGCCGCACTGGTGGAGGTGGAGCTGTGGCCCCGAGACGATGACCGAGCGCCCGGAGTAGTCGACGCGCTTGCCGAGCAGGTTCTGGCGGAAGCGCCCCTGCTTGCCCTTCAACATGTCGGAGAGTGACTTGAGGGGGCGGTTGCCCGGTCCCGTCACCGCCCTGCCACGGCGGCCGTTGTCGAAGAGCGCGTCCACCGCCTCCTGAAGCATGCGCTTCTCGTTGTTGACGATGATCTCGGGCGCGCCGAGGTCGAGCAGCCGCTTCAGCCGGTTGTTGCGGTTGATGACACGCCGGTAGAGATCGTTCAGGTCGCTGGTCGCGAACCGGCCGCCGTCGAGCTGCACCATAGGGCGAAGCTCGGGCGGGATCACCGGAACTGCCTCGAGGACCATCCACTCGGGCCTGTTCTCGGACTTGATGAACGCGTTGACGACCTTGAGACGCTTGATCGCGCGCTGCTGCTTCTGGCCCTTGGACGTCCGGATCGTTTCGCGGAGCGACTCGGCCTCGGCGTCGAGGTCGAGCTCCTTGAGCAGGTCGCGGATCGCCTCGGCGCCCATGCCGCCCTCGAAGTAGACGCCGAACCCGTAAGCCGAACCGAACCGGTCCTTGAGCTCGCGGAAGATGAGCTCGTCGTTGACGATCTCCTTGGGCCCGAGCTCGCGGAAGCGATTCCAGGTCTCCTCGAGCCGGCGTACCGACTCGACGCCCGCCTCACGCGCGTCCTCACGACGGGACTCCATGTCCTGGTACATCTCGCGAACCTTCTGCGACCACCGGATGATCGCCTCGAAGTCTTCCTTCTGCATCCGGCCTTCGGCCTTCAGGCAGAGGTCGTTCGCAAGCTCGCGGATCTCGTCGGGTGAGCTGCTCTGAACGCTCTCGCTGAGCTCGCGCAGGAGCCCGTTGCCGAGCTCGCGCGCCTTCTCGAGGTTCTTCGAATCGATGCCCGCAACGAGCTCGGCGTCGTCGCCCTCGAGCTCGCCTCCGCTGAGGAGCGCCTCGAGCACCTTGTTGATGTGCTTCGTGATCGCGCCCTTCTTCGAGCCGGAAGCCTTCTCGGCCTCGGCGGCAAGAGGCGCGAGCGCCTCACGGATCTGGATCGCCGCCTGGCTGACGCTCTCCACCTCGCGAGGAGTGAGATCGCGATCGTCGCGGATCGCCGCCTTGCGAACGAGCTCCCGGATCTTCTTCGAGTCCTCGGTGGTGAGCTTGGACGCTACGTCGACGAAGATCTTGCCGACGAGCTTGCGGGCCTCCTCGAGCGGCGGCAGCGCCTCCTCCTCGGCCCAGGCCAGGAGGCCGCGGGCCCAGAACTCGTCGTCCTCGTCGAAGTCCTTCTCCTTGCCCTTGGTGAAGTAGTCACGGCGCCGCGACAGCCGCTGCTCGAGCGCAGCGAGCGCCTCGTCCCGGTCGACGTGGATCCGCTCGGACTCCGCGCGCACCTTGTCCTCGAGGTCGGCCAGATCGGCCGCCCGCTTCTCGTCGTCGACCTTGGTGACGATCGACGCCGCGAAGTAGAGAACCTTCTCGAGCTCCTTGGGTGCGATATCGAGCAGATACCCGATCCTGCTGGGTACCCCCTTGAAGAACCAGATGTGCGAGACGGGCGCGGCCAGGTCGATGTGGCCCATGCGCTCCCGCCGCACCTTCTGGCGGGTCACCTCGACGCCACAGCGCTCGCAGATGATGCCCTTGTAGCGGACGCGCTTGTACTTACCGCAGTAGCACTCCCAGTCCTTGGTCGGACCGAAGATGCGCTCGCAGAACAGGCCGTCCTTCTCGGGCTTGAGCGTCCGGTAGTTGATCGTCTCCGGCTTGGTGACCTCGCCGGACGACCAATCTCGAATCTGCTTCGAGGACGCGAGCCCGATCCGGATCGCGTCGAAGTTGTTGATGTCGATCAACGTGATCCCTTCTATTCCTCGAGTTCGATATCTGCCAGGTCAGGCGCCGGTTCGGTCGCCGCCTCCTCACCCCCGTCGACGGAGACCGACGGCTCGAGGTCGAGGTCGCCGAGATCCTCGTCGGCGGGGAGCGCGAGCTCACCGGCCTCGTCGGCCCGCTCCTGACCCTCCTCGACCTCTTCCGCTGTCGGCGGGCGAGCAGCCGCGCGGAGCGAGCCGGGCGAGAGGTCGATGCCGAGCTCCTCCGCAGCGCGGAGCAGCTCGTCCTCCTCCTCGCGCACCTCGACCTCGCCGCCCTCCTCGGACAGCACCTGCACGTCGAGCGCGAGCGACTGCATCTCCTTCAGGAGCACCTTGAACGACTCGGGAATCGACGGCTCGGCGATGTTCTCGCCCTTCACGATCGCCTCGTAGGCCTTCACCCGGCCGACGGTGTCGTCGGACTTGATGGTGAGCATCTCCTGCAACGTGTACGCGGCGCCGTACGCCTCCAGCGCCCACACCTCCATCTCGCCGAAGCGCTGGCCGCCGAACTGCGCCTTGCCGCCCAGCGGCTGCTGGGTGACGAGTGAGTAGGGGCCGGTGGAGCGGGCATGGATCTTGTCGTCGACGAGATGGAGCAGCTTCAGGATGTACATGAAGCCGACGGTCACGCTCTGGTCGAACGGCTGTCCGGTGCGGCCGTCGAACAGCCTCACCTTGCCCGAGCAACGGCGGCCGGCTGGCCCCTTCTTGTCGACTTTGAAGTCGATCGGCGAGCCGGCGTTCTGGTGGGTCCACTCCACGAGCGCGTCGTCGACGTCCGCCTCGGTCGCCCCGTCGAAGACGGGGGTCGCGACGGGCGTCGGGCCGTTCGCGCCGTCGTCGAACACACCGTGGAAGGCCGCCCAGCCGAGGTGAGTCTCGAGCACCTGGCCGATGTTCATCCGGCTCGGGACGCCGAGTGGATTGAGCACCACGTCGACCGCCGTTCCGTCCTCGAGGAACGGCATGTCCTCCTCAGGCACGATCTTGGCGATCACGCCCTTGTTGCCGTGCCGGCCCGCGAGCTTGTCGCCCTCCGCCACCTTGCGCTTCTTCGCAACGTAGACGCGGACCAGCTCGTTGACGCCCGGCGAGAGATCGTCTCCGCCGGAGCGTGAGAACGTCTTCACCGCG
This sequence comes from uncultured Thermoleophilia bacterium, assembly GCA_963797645.1. Taxonomy (GTDB): domain Bacteria; phylum Actinomycetota; class Thermoleophilia; order Gaiellales; family Gaiellaceae; genus CAWCQC01. Next base: position 248,372 of record CAWCQC010000020.1, read on the forward strand.
ATGACCTTTCCGCCCTCGCCGTGCGGCACCTTGAGAGACGTGTCGCGCACCTCGCGGGCCTTCTCCTTGAAGATCGCCCGGATCAGCTTCTCCTCGGCGGTCAGCTCGGTCTCGCCCTTCGGCGTGACCTTGCCGACGAGCAGGTCTCCGGAGCCGACTTCGGCACCGATGCGCACGACACCGCGGTCGTCGAGGTCCTTGAGCGACTCCTCCGACCGGTTCGGGATGTCTCGCGTGATCTCCTCGTCACCGAGCTTGGTCGAGCGGGCGTCGATCTCGTACTCGTGGATGTGGATCGAGCTCAGCATGTCGTCCTTGACCAGACGCTCGCTGACGACGATCGCATCCTCGAAGTTGAAGCCTTCGAACGGCATGAAAGCGACCAGCAGGTTCCTACCGAGGGCGAGCTCACCGTTCGACGTCGAGCTTCCGTCCGCGAGAACCTCGGCCTGGCTGACTTTCTGACCCAGGTTGACGATTGCCTTCTGGTGGATCAGCGTGCCCTGGTTCGAGCGCATGAACTTGACGAGCTCGTACTCGTCGCGCCCGTCCTTCGTCTCGACGACGATCTGCTCCGCGTCGACGTCGACGACGGTGCCCGCGCGCTGCGCGAGAACGACGTCACCTGTATCGACTGCGGCTCGATACTCGAGCCCGGTGCCGACCAGCGGCGGGTCGGTGATCAGCAGCGGGACTGCCTGGCGCTGCATGTTCGCGCCCATCAGCGCACGGTTGGCGTCGTTGTGCTCGAGGAACGGGATCAGCGCGGTCGCGACGGAAACGATCTGTGCCGGGTTGACGTCCATGTACTGGATGCCCTTCGGCTCGACCGAGACGTATTCGCCCGCGCCCGCGCGGCAGAGCACGTGCTCGTGCGCGAACTTGCCGGTCTTAGCATCTACGGGCTCGTTCGCCTGGGCGATCGTGAAGCGCTCTTCCTCGCTCGCGTCCAGGTAGATGATCTCCTCCGTGACCTTGCCGTTCTTGACGACGCGGTACGGGGTCTGGACGAAGCCGAACTCGGACACCATCGCCATCGACGCGAGCGAGCCGATCAGGCCGATGTTCGGGCCTTCGGGCGTCTCGATCGGGCACATGCGTCCGTAGTGCGTCGGGTGAACGTCGCGCACCTCGATCGGGGCGCGCTCGCGCGTGAGGCCGCCCGCGCCGAGCGCCGACAGGCGGCGGCGATGGGTGAGGCCGGCGAGCGAGTTCGTCTGATCCATGAACTGCGAGAGCTGCGACGAGCCGAAGAACTCCTTCAGCGCCGCTTGCACGGGTCGCACGTTGATGATCGTCTGCGGCGTGATCGTGTCGACGTCCTCGGTCGTCATGCGCTCGCGGACGACGCGCTCCATGCGATACAGGCCGACACGGAAGGCCTCCTGGATCAGCTCACCCACGGTGCGAAGACGCCGGTTGCCGAAGTGCTCGTACTCGTCGAGCTCCTTGCGGATCGGATCGCGCGAGATGGTGATCGCGTCGGCCGCGTAGTCCTTCGAGTCCTCCGGAACACCGAGGTGCTTGGGCAGGTCGACCAGCTTGCGCACGAGGGCGACGATGTCCTGCGTCGTCAGGACACGAGTGTCCTCGGGGGCCGTGACGTCGAGCCGCTGGTTCAGCTTGTAGCGACCGACCTTCGTCAGGTCGTAGCGCTTCGGGTCGAAGAAGAGGCCACGAAGCAGGTTGCGCGCGTTGTCGAGGGTGGGCGGCTCACCTGGCCGCTGCTTCTTGAACACCTCGATGACCGCCTCCTCCTCGCGGGTGGTGGTGTCCTTCTCGAGAGTGTTCGCGATGTAGATCGAGTTGTCGAACAGCGCAAGGATCGCCTCGTTCGAGGACGTGTCGATCTCGAACCCGGTCGACGGGTCCTCCTTCGGGAGCGCGCGCAGGAGCGTCGTGATCGGCAGCTTCCGCTTGCGGTCGATGCGCGCGTAGACGACTCCCTTCTTGTCGATCTCGAGCTCGAGCCACGAGCCGCGCGACGGCATCAGGTTGGCTGTGAAAACCTGTTTCGTCGGGTCCTTCGGCTCCATCAGGTAGGCGCCGGGGCTTCGCACGAGCTGGGTGACGATCACCCGTTCGGTGCCGTTGATGATGAACGTGCCCTGGTCGGTCATCATCGGGAAGTTCCCCATGAAGACCGTCTGCTCCCGAATCTCGCCTGTCTCCTTGTTCACGAACCGGACCACCATCGAAAGCGGAGCCTCGTAGGTGAGGTCCTTCTCGCGGCACTCCTTGATCGAGAACGGGGACGGCCCGAACTCGTACGATCCGAACTCCACCGCGAGCGTGCCGGTGTAGTCCTCGATCGGCGATATGTCGTCGATCGTCTCCCGAAGGCCTTCCGCGAGAAACCAGGCGTGGGAAGCCTTCTGGATATCGATCAGGTTCGGTACTTCAAGGACGTGGTCGAGGCGGGAGAAACTTGTGCGCTCAGGACGAGCGGCGACCTTACTGGCCAATTAGCAGCGACCTCCCTCCGGGCAGGGTCGAACTCCGACAGGCGTGCGTAAGCGCGTAACGGCGGCGCGACCCGTCAGCATAGCAGAGACGCAAGATTATCCGCAAGGGAGACCCTTGCGGATACGCATCTCGTCCACAGGACTGTAGCGCATATGTGGACAAATGCCAACCGGGCCCTCGAGGACCCGGTCGGCATTCGACGCACGCGAGGATCGACTACTTGACCTCGACCTGCGCGCCCGCCTCCTCGAGCTGCGCCTTGAGCGAGTCGGCCTCCTCCTGTGCGACTCCCTCCTTCACGGCCTGCGGGGCGCCGTCGACGAGGTCCTTGGCCTCCTTGAGCCCGAGCCCGGTGATCGCGCGAACGACCTTGATCACCTGGATCTTCTTGTCGCCGGCGCCGGTCAGGACGACGTCGAACTCGGTCTTCTCCTCGGCGGCGGCGCCGTCGCCGGCGGCTCCAGCGGCGGCTGGGGCCGCAGCGGCTGCGACGGGTGCGGCCGCCGTGATGCCCCACTCGTCCTCGATCTTCTTCTTCAGCTCGACGAGCTCGAGCACGGTCATGCTCCCGAGCTGGTCGAACACGGTGTCAACTGCGCTCATTTCTCGTCCTTTCCCTCCTCGGCCGGTTCGTCCGGCTCGGGAGTGTCTGCCTGGTTCTCAGCCGGTGGTTCGGCCACGTCCTGTGCTTCGGCTGTGACCTCGGCCTCCGGTTCCGCTTCAGTACCGTCCTGTGCTTCGGCCGCGACCTCGGACTCAGCTGAGGCCGCAGGCGCTGATTCCGACTCGGGCGCCGGCTCCTCTTCGCCGCCTTCCTGCTGGAGCTGGCCGATGCGGGCATCGATCAGCCCGACGAGCTGCTGCAGCGGTGCGTTCACGAGCGCGGCCAGACCGGTGAGCGGCGCCACGATCGCACCGAGCACCTGGCCGCGGAGCACCTCGGCCGGCGGCAGCTTTGCCAGGTCCTGCATGCCCTCGGCGTCGACGGAGCGCCCCGACAGGACGCCTCCCTTCAGGCTCAGGCGCCTGGTCGTCTTGGCCGTCTCGTCGAGCGCCTTCGCGACCGCGACCATGTCGCCGTCGTGGACGAAGGCGATCGCCGTCGGCCCGCTGAGCAGATCGAGGAGCGCTTCGACCCCGGCCTCCTCGGCGGCGCGCCGCGTGAGCGTGTTCTTGACGACCGAGAACTTCGCCCCCGCCTTCAGGAGCTCGGTCCGCACGTCGTCCATCTCCTTGTGCGTGAGGCCGCGGTAGTCCGCGACGATCAGCGTCTCCGACGCGCGGAGACGCTCCGCGAGCTCCGTGACCATACGCTCCTTGTCCGTTTTCAGCATCTCTTCACCTCCTCTCGATCCTCGGCCCGCCACGAGGGCGGGCCCGATCGAGAGGCGCGAGGAGGGCTGAGCCTCCACAACACTCGTTCGGACGCCACCTCGGCTGGACTTCTGCTCGGGGTACCGACCCACCGAGCTGCCGGCTGTCTCCGGCGACGGGCGCGTGTTTCGTACTAGACCGCCGCTGCCGTCTCCTCTAGCTCGGCGGTGATCTCACGTGTCTTCAGCGGATCGATCTTGATGCCCGGCCCCATCGAGGTCGTCACCGTGATCGAGTGGATGTACCGCCCCTTGGCTGCGGACGGCTTCGCGCGCACGATCTCCTCGAGGACGGCCGCGTAGTTCTCGAGGAGCGCCCGCTCGTCGAAGCTCTTCTTGCCGATCGACACGTGGACGTTCGCGCCGCGGTCGGTCCGATACTCGAGCTTTCCGGCCTTGGCCTCGCGCACGGCCTTGCCCACGTCGAAGGTGACGGTTCCCGTCTTCGGGTTCGGCATCTTCCCGCGCGGCCCGAGGATCCGCCCGAGCTTCCCGACCACGCCCATCAGGTCGGGGGTGGCCACTGCGATGTCGAAGTCGTCGAAGCCGCCCTCGATCTTTGCAGCCAGGTCCGCCGCGCCGACCTCGTCGGCGCCCGCGTCCTCCGCCTCCTTGGCCTTGTCGCCCTCGGCGAAGACCGCCACCCGCATCTCCCGGCCGGTGCCGTTCGGCAGCATCAACGTGCCGCGGAGCTGCTGGTCGGCGTGACGAACGTTGAGACCGAGATTGAAATGCGTCTCGACGGTCTCGTCGAACTTCGCGTCCTGGAAGCCCTTGAGGAGCCTGATCGCCTCGAGCGGCGTGTAGACGCGCTCGCGGTCGACCTGGGCCCTTGCGTCCGAGTATCGCTTTCCGTGGCCGGCCATCAGTCCTCGACCTCCACACCCATCGAACGGGCCGTTCCGGCGATGACGAGCATCGCCTGATCGACGTCGCGCGCGTTCAGGTCGACGAACTTCGTCTCGGCGATCTGCCTGAGCTGCGCCTTCGTGAGCCGCCCGACCTTCTCCCTGTTCGGCTCGGCGGAGCCCTTCTCGAGGCTGAGCGCCTCCTTGATCAGGACGGCCGCCGGCGGCGTCTTCGTGATGAACGTGAACGAACGATCCTCGAAGACGGTGATCTCGACCGGCGTGATGCGGCCGTTCTGGTCGGCCGTCTGGGCATTGAACGCCTTGCAGAACTCCATGATGTTGACACCGTGCTGGCCGAGCGCAGGGCCGACCGGCGGCGCGGGGTTGGCCTGCCCGCCTGGGATCTGAAGCTTGATGAGTGTCAGGACTTTGCGTGCCATTCCTCTTCCCTCGTAGGGGCCGGACCTGTCCGGCCCTGACGCGTCTGCGTCAGTCGATCTTCTTCACCTGGTCGAACGAGAGCTCGACCGGAACCTGGCGCTCGAAGATGTTGACGAGCACCTTGAGCTTCTGCTGGTCGGAGTTGACGTCGACGATCTCCCCGTCGAAGTCCGACAGCGGGCCGGAGGTTACCTTGACCGACTCGCCGAGCTCGAACTGTGCGATCGCCCGCGGGCGCTCGGCCCCGGCCGTCGCCGTGTGGAGGATGCGATCGACCTCCGGCTTCGAGAGCGGGACGGGCTTCGATCCCGAACCGACGAAGCCGGTGACCCCAGGCGTCCCCTTCACGACCGTCCAGGACTCGTCCGTCATGTCCATGTTCACGAGCACGTAGCCCGGGAGGACGCGCTTCTCGATCTGAACCTTCTGGCCGTCCTTGGTCTCGACGACCTGCTCGGTCGGGACGACGACCCGGCGGAACGCCGGCTCCTGGTTCATCGAGACGATCCGGTGCTCGAGATTGGCCTTCACCTTGTTCTCGTGCCCGGAGTACGTATTGATCACATACCACTGGAACATCGCTGTCGGAGCCTCGCCGGTCGGGGTTGGTCAGAGGTTGAGGAGCACGTCCTTGACGAAGCGGCTGAACGCCTCGTCCAGGATCCAGAGATACACGCCGACGACTGCGACGGCGATGATGACGACGACGGTCGCGGAGAGGAGCTGGCGCTGGCCCGGCCACTCGACCTTCTTCAGCTCGGCGACGCACTCGCGGACGAAGTGCCCGAAGCCGCGCCGCTCCCGCTTCGAGCCGGTCTGCGCCTTCGCCTCGCCGGTCGGCTTGACCCGCCGTCTGCGGTCGCGGGCGCGCTCGCTGACCCCCGAGCCGGATGCGGCCGCGGCGGCATCGCGCTTCTGGCGCCTGGTACTGCGGGTCTCCCGTGCCACCTGCTCGGAACGCTCCGGTCAGCGGGTCTCGCGGTGAGCTGTATGACGACCGCACCAGCGGCAGTACTTCGAGAGCTCGACGCGGTCGGGCGTGTTCCGCTTCGATTTCATGGTCTGGTAGTTGCGCCGCTTGCAGTCGGTGCAGGCAAGCGTGATCGCAACTCGAACTCCTGTTTTCGCCATCGTCTTCTCTTTCGGTCTGCGGGTAGCAGTAGCGGCGGGAGGACTCGAACCTCCGACACGCGGATTATGATTCCGCTGCTCTAACCAACTGAGCTACGCCGCCGCGCCGGGGGGCAGTGTAGCAGGCATGCCTGTTCGCCTTCTATGATCCCGGATCATGGCGATCGACCCCGTCGCCGCGCTGTCTCGGGTCTCCCTGTTCGAGGGGATCGAGCCCAAGGCGCTCGAGCAGCTCGTCGCGACAGTTCCGCGAGCGAACGTTTGCGGAGGGCACGGCCGTGACCAAGGAGGGCGAGCCCGGAGTCGGGTTCTTCGTGATCGCGGCGGGTTCGGCCCGTGTCGACATCGGAGGCGACACGAAGGCCTCGCTCGGGCCTGGCGACGCATTCGGCGAGATGGCGCTGATCGACGACGGGACCTCGTTCAGCAACGGTCGTCGCCGAAACGGAGCTCCGCTGCCTCGCGCTGACTCCGTGGGACTTCAAGTCATTCGTAGAGGACACGCCGACGGTTGCCTGGGCGATGCTGCAGGCGCTCGCCCGAAGGCTGCGATTCAGCGAAGCGAGTCTAGTTAGACGACGTTCAGCTCGGCGCGCGAGACGCCGGCTGCGAACCGGTCGACCGAGAGCGAAGAGAGGTCGAAGGGCGTCGGCAGCCCGAGCGCGAGGAGGGCGACGTGCTCTCCGACGACCGGGCCGTGCTGGAAGCCGTGGCCCGAGAACCCGGTCGCGTAGACGAAGCCCTCCGGATCGGGCGTTCGGCCGATGATCGCGTTGTGGTCGGGGCTCATCTCGTAGTAGCCCCACCAGCCGCCGCGAACCGCGAGCTGTTCGAGGGCGGGCAGGCGGTGCACGCGCGTCGGGCGCCAGGTCTTCGATCGTCGCCGCACGGCCGCCGAAGAGCAGTCCCCGCCCTTCGCGATGGAAGTAGAAACCGGTTGCGAAGTCGATCGTCAGCGGCAGCTCGTGCGGAAGCGGGTCACCGGGCTCGGTGAAGAAGACGTGGCGCTTCTCGGCCGTCACCGGGATGTCGACACCGGCTGTCCGCGCGAGGTCACCCGTCCACACCCCGGCCGCCAGGATGACGCTACCGGTGGCGATCGTGCCCTCAGCGGTCTCGACCGCGGCGACGCGGCCGCGTTCCACCGCGATCCGCGTCACCGGACAGCCCTGGACGATGGTGGCTCCGAGCGCGGACGCCGCCGCCGCATAGCCCTGGACCGCGGCCTCCGGTGTCGCGTAGCCGTCGATCGGACAGAACGTGGCAGCCACAACGTCGTCGACGTTCAGCTCCGGGACGATCTCCTTCGCCTGCGTCGCGGTCAAGAGACTGGAGGGCACGCCGAGCTCCTGCTGGACCGAGAGCGAGCGCTCGAACGAGGAGACCTCGTCGGGCGAGGTCAGGAGGAAGAGATAGCCCCACTGCCGGTAGGCGATCTCACCGCCCGGCTCCTCGGCGAAGCGCTCGAACCGCCGGATGCACTCGAGCGAGATCGCCACGTTCAGCTCGTCCGAGAACTGAGCCCGAATCCCTCCGGCCGCACGGCTGGTCGACCCGGATGCGAGTGTCTCACGCTCGACGAGCACTGCGGATCGGCAACCCGCGCGCGCGAGATGGTAGAGAGCGCTCGCGCCCATGATGCCGCCGCCCACGACCACGACGTCAGCGGTCTGCGGCACGCTCATCAGTCCGCCTCGACCCCGGGCCGTCTCACGCGCGAACCGTGTCCCAGTACTGCTGGACGAGCCCCCGGCGCGCCACGACATCGCGTAGCGCCAGCATCGCGGTGTACGTCGGCAGCACGACGAGCTCCGCACCGGCGGGCGTCAGTTCGAGGCCGCGATCGAGCGCCTGCTCGAGCTCTCGCACGACCTCGATCCTCTCCTCGTCGAAGCCGCCGTACTTGAAGCGGAGAGCCAGCTCCTCCGCACGGCTCCCGCTCGCGACGAGCCTGTCCAGCGCAGGGATCAGAGGCTCGAAGTCGACGTCCCAGATCCAGGAGACGTCGCGCCCGTCGGCGATGTCGTCGTTCAGCGCCACGACCGCCACCGGAGGCGCTCCACCGGCAGTGAGCGTTCGCACGACCTCGTTGGCGCCCGCGGGGTTCTTGATCAGGAGTATGAGGATGACCTTGCCGCCGGCTCGGATGCGCTCGAACCTCCCGAAGGCAGGACGGAACCGTCCGAGCCCCGCGACGACGTCGTCCAGCCCGGCACCGAGGACGAGGGCAAGGGAGGCTGCGGCAACCGCGTTGTAGACGTTGTAGAGGCCGGGGAGCTCCAGCTCCACGCGCCGGGTTCCCTCGTTCGTGACGAGATCGAACCCGGTGCGCTCGAGACCATCGAGCTCGATCGACCGGGCGGCCACGTCGAGAGCCGGGCGGGCGGTACCGCAGGACGGGCAGCGATACTCGCCGAGGTGCCCTACGTAGGCGGCGTCGTAGACGAAGGGCGAGCCGCAGTCGACGCAGTACTTCGAGTCGGCTGCGTGCTGCAGGCGCTCCCTAGCGACCGACGCGTCGTCGAGGCCGAAGTGCACGACGCCTCCCCTGTCTCGCGCGCGCGAGGCCGGCGAGCAGCGGGTCATCCGCGTTGACCACGGTCCACGCACGAGCCGGCAGTCCGGCAACCGTGGCGCGCCAGCGTTCCGCGATCAGCTCGAGCTCGCCGTACCGATCGAGCTGGTCGCGGAAGAGGTTGCCCAGGCAGACCGCGCGCGGGCCGACCTGCCCGACGATCTCGGGGAATGCTCCCTCGTCGACCTCGAGCACGGCGAGCTCAGCATCCTCGGCGGCCATCAGGGTGGACGCCACGCCGGAGGCCAGGTTCGCACCCGCCCGGTTGTGGGCTAGTCGAAGCTGAGGGCTCAGGATCTCGGCGACCATCGCGCTCGTCGTCGTCTTGCCGTTCGTCGCAGAGACCAGGGCGCAACCGAGCGGCAGGCGTGCGGCGAGCTTCGCGACCGAGGCCGGGTCGAGCGTCGTCAGCACCTTGCCCGGGAGCGTCGTGCCTCCTCCGCGTCCGGCCAGGCGCGAGAGACGGCCGGCCGTGCGCGCGAGCGCGATTTCGAGCGCGAGGCGCATCGGGCCAGTCTAGGGATCTCCCGAATCGCAACCGCGTATCCCCCAAAAGGGGGAGGCATTCGCGAGTCGAGGGCGAACATCGGGGCCGTGACCGCCCTGGAGACCCTTTCGCTCGTCGACTCCCGCGACGCCTACACGGCCGGGCACTCGCGTCGCGTGCACCGACTCGCGCTCGCGGTCGGCGAGGAGCTCGGGCTCGCCGAACGGGAGCTCGACCTGCTCGGGCACGCGGCTCTCTACCACGACATCGGCAAGGCGGCGATCCCGGACGAGATCCTCCTGAAGCCCGCAACGCTCACGGAGGACGAGTGGCTCCTCATGCGAAGCCACTCGGACGAAGGCGCCCGCATGGTCGCCGAGGCCGGCGTTCCGGCCGACGCGGTGCGCGCAATCCGCCATCACCACGAGCACTTCGACGGCACGGGCTACCCCGACGGGCTTGCCGGCGAGGACATCCCGGTCGCGGCCCGCATCATCCACGTTGCCGACGCGATCGATTCCATGCTGACGACGCGCGTCTACCGGCCCGGGCGCCCCGCCCGCGACGTGCTGCGTGAGGTTCGCACCGAGTCGGGGTCTCAGTTCTGCCCTTTCTGTGTCGCCGCTGTCGAGCGGCTGGTCGCTCACGGACTGCTCGTCGACATCGGCCTTCCGGCACGCGCGTTGCTGACTCCTGTGCCGGCATCCGAGCGCTAGACTGACCGCGCTCGCGGGGGAGTTCCCGAGTGGCCAAAGGGGACCGGCTGTAAACCGGTTGGCACCGCCTTCGGAGGTTCGAATCCTCCCTCCCCCACCTCGTCCTGCCGGCGCGAAGCTACGATCGTTCGCCGTGGACGCGCCGCATCGATCGCCGGGACTCGGAGCTTGAGCTCCGGCGCCGCGCTCGTCACGGGCTCGAGCGGGGGGATCGGCCGTGCGATCGTGCTCGCCCTCGCCGGCGCCGGCTACGACGTCGCTGTCCATTACCGGCGCTCGGCGGACGCGGCCGAGGAGACTCGGACGGCCGCCGAAGGGCACGGCGTGCGTGCGATCACACTCGCGGCGGACGTCGCCGATCCCGATGCCGCAGCGTCGCTCGTCGATGACACCCGGCGCGAGCTCGGGCGCCTCGACGTCCTCGTGAACAACGTCGGGACCTACGTCCACAAGCCGCTCGAGGAGCTCACGTACGAGGAATGGGACGACGTCATCGCGACGAACCTGACGGCCACGTTTGCCACCTGCCGAGCGGCCCTGCCCGTGATGCGCGCGCAGGGTGCCGGCCGGATCGTGAACATCGGGTACGCGGGCACCCAGAACCTCGTCGCCCGGCCCGGCATCGTCCCCTATGCAATCGCGAAGACCGGCGTCGTGATCCTGACGAAGTCGATCGCGAAAGCAGAGGCCGCGAACGGGATCACCGCGAACGTGGTCGCGCCGGGTGTCATCGAGAACTCGCCGACCCGGCCGAGGCGCGAGCTGCCGTCCGGGCGTGTCGGCACTCTCGAAGAGGTGGCCGGCGCAGTGCTCTACCTACTGACGCCCGCCGCCGGGTACGTGACCGGCCAGGTCATCGAGGTCGCCGGCGGCTGGAACCTGTGAGGTGGCGGCAACCCGGACGCCGTGACGGGGCGTCTAGAATCCCGCGAGTGCCCTCTTAGCTCAGTTGGTAGAGCACCTCCATGGTAAGGAGGGGGTCGACGGTTCGAGTCCGTCAGAGGGCTTGCGTAAAAGCCCTGCAAATGGCATGTAGTGTTGCCTGCGATGGCGAGATTTCGATCCTTCGCGGGTACGAGACGGGTACATTTTGGGACTGGCGGGCATTCGCGGGCACGCGCGACGTCTGGCGACACAACCTGGACTGTCCGCGACGCCTTAACGAGCCACTCACGCGAAAAGCCCTGCAAACAGGTAATCAGCGTTGCCGGCGCTGGCGCGACGCTGACCCCTCCTTCGCTAGAGAGGTGGTCATGGGGCCTTCCGGCTCGGCCCGTTGAGAAAGACGGTCAAGGCGAGCACGCGGCGGTGGTCCACGAGGACCGCTCTCGATGCGCAGCCTCGGGAAACTGAGGCGGATGTGCTCCTACTTGACCAGGCCTAGACTCTGCCGATGGATCGCAAGGAGCAGGCAATCCGCCGGCTTGCTGCCGCCCGCCGTCGCGGTGATTTCGGCGAGGTTAGATCCCTCTTGGCAGACGAGATCGTCTGGCACGAGCCGGGTGACGCCGACTACTCGGGCGACCACCGAGGTGCCGACGACGTCGTCGCCCTAATCAAGAAGGTCTCCGAGATTCCCCTCGTGCTCGATCCGCAAGTGGTTCTCGTCACCGACGAGCACGCGGCAGCACGAACGCGCTGGTGGGCGGAGCAGCCAGACTCGCGTGGAGGGGAACGAAATCGCCGTCTACCGGTTCGCGGGCGAGAAGATCGCAGAAGTGTGGTTCTGGTACGACGGCTATGACCAAGCCGCCCACGACCTCGTCTTCTCCTTCGATTAGCGCTCTGTCGAGTAGCTCGAGCCGTACCCGACCTTCTGACGGAGGCAGCCCGGCGCTCACTCACCTCGCTGAGTCGAGCGCCTCGCCGACAACCTAGTCTCTGCTCAAGAACGGACTCGCCAATGTATTGGCGATTCGACGGCACGATCGCATGTCTTCTTGCCACGTGGACGTGACATAAATTATCGTCACGTGCCATGAGCGCCGCGAGGCCTACGAGAGCCCGCTTCGCGCGGAGCAGATGGAGCAGACGCGGCTGCGCATTCTCGAGGCGATGACGGAGGTGTTCGCGGATCCGGCGGCGAGGAGGTGACGATCCCGCTGGTCGCGGCGCGCGCCCGCGTCTCCCTGCGGACGGTCTACCGGCACTTCGCGACCAGGGAGGCGCTGTTCGACGCGTGGGCGGAGTGGGTGGACGAGAGCCTGCAGATCCACCTCCACTCGTACCCGGAGCAGCGCCGACCGCCTGCCCGAGTTCGCGCGCGAGCTCTACCGCTCGTACGACGAGAGCGAGTCGCTGGTCAAGGCGATGCTCGACTCGAAGGCCGCCCGGGCGGTGCGGGAGCGCACGCGGCGCCGGCGGCAGCGAGCGTTCGAGCGGGCGATGGGCGAGCTCACGGACGGGCTCGAGCCGGAGGAGCGGCTGCGCGCGCTCGCGGTCGTCTACCTGCTCGTGAGCGCGCCGGCTTGGCAGGCGATGCGCGAGCAATGGGGGCTGGACGGCGAGGAGGCCGGCAAGGCCGCCGCCTGGGCGGTGCGCGTGCTGACGGACGAACTGCGCCGGAACCCGGCGAGCATCGAAGGAGGATGAGATGATGACCGACGTCGCCGAACAGGCGTTCGCTCCGCCGGGGCCGGGCGTCTGGTTCCTCGACCCGACCCACTTCACGCGCCCGGTGACGCGCTTCCACGCGGAGATCTTCCCGGAGCAGTTCAACGCGCGGCTTCGGCGAGAGCCTGCGCCGGTACGGGTCGCTGCTCGAGTACCTGGACGTCGGCCTTCGTCAACGGCTTCTTCGTACTACCGTCCGCGGCCGGTCGGCGCCCCGGAGGACGCGGACGGGCATCCGCCGCGGGAGGTCTGGGACGAGCTGGCCGCCAGCCACCCCGAGATCCGCGCGCGACTGGCGACGAGCGCGACCGTGTTCGAGCGCAAGCTGTGGCGCGAGGATCTCGAGCGCTGGGACGGCGAGGTGAAGCCGGCGGCGATGCGCGAGCACCTCGAGCTGCTGGCGGTCGAGCCCGGCCGCGCTCGAGACCGAGCGAGCTGCTCGCCTACCTCGACCGCTGCCGCGAAAACCAGAGCCGGCGCGTACATCCACCACCTCTTCAACATGCCGGCGCTGCTGCCGATCGGCGACTTCCTCGTGCACGCGCGCGAGTGGACGGGGCGCCCGCCGGCGAGCTGCTCGGCCTGCTCCGGGCGCGAGCCCGGACCCGCTCGGCGCCGACGAGCGAGCTGGCGCGACTCGTCGCCGCAGTGCGCGACGACTCGGCGGCGGCGAGCCTGCTCGACTCCGCGGCGAGCCGGCGGAGGTGCTGGCGGCGCTGCGCTCGCTCCGGGGCGAGGCCGGCGAGGCGGCTGCCGCGTACGTCGACCGCGTCGGCTACCGGCCGGTCAACGGCGAGGACATCGGCGAGCCCTGTGTGATCGAGCTGCCGGAGCTGGTCGTGGCGGCGATCCGCTCCGCTCGAGTCGGCGGAGTCGCCGCGGACGACGACCACGAGCCGAAGCGGACGGCGGACATGCGCGACGCCGTCCCGCGCAGCACCGCGCCGCGTTCGACGAGCTGCTCGCGGAGGCGAGAGCTGACCTACCGGCTCCGCGACGAGCGAGGGACCTACGCCGACCTGTGGGCGATCGGGATCATGCGGCGCGCGATCCTCGCGGCCGGCCGAGGCTGGCGGCGCAGGGCGTGATCGACGAGCCCGCCCATCTCGCCGAGGCCGACTACGCGAGAGCTGCGCGCGCTCGTCGGCTCCGGCACGGGAGTGGCGGCGAGGAGCTCGCCGGACGGGCGCGCTACCGCCTGGAGGCGCGCTACACCGACGCGCCGCCGGTCCTCGGCGGCGAGCCGGGCGAGCCGCTGCCGCCCGAGTGGCTGCCGCCCGCGGCGGCGCGGCTGGAGCGCGCGCTCGGAGCGGTCGTGCAGGAGATGTTCGTGGCGCCGCAGCCGCGGACCGAGGCGCGCAAGGTGCGCGGGCTCGGCGTGAGCCCGGGCGTGTACGAGGGGACGGCACGCGTCATTCGCGGCACGAGCGAGTTCGGCCGCATCGAGCCCGGCGACGTGCTGGTCACCAGCGCGACCACGACGGCGTTCAACATCGTCCTGCCGCTGCTCGGCGCGATCGTCACCGACCGCGGTGGCGTGCTCTCCCACGCCGCGATCGTCGCCCGCGAGTTCGGCATCCCCGGCGTCGTCGGATGCACGGATGCCACCGCGGTGATCCCCGACGGCGCCTGGTGCGGGTCGACGGGCCAGCGGCGAGGTCGAGGTCGTGTCGTGATGCTCGTGCCGCTCGAGGAGAGTGGTCGACGCCGGACGATTCGGCGGCAAGGCAGCGCAGCTCGCGGAGCCCTCCGAGCAGGGCTCCCGGTTCCGCCGGGGTGGCGCTCTCGGTCGAGCTCGTTGAGGCGGTCGCGGCCGGCGAACCGGCCGCGCTCGGGGGGTCGAGCGCACCTGGCGATGCTCCGTGCGCCGCTCGCTGCGGTAGTCGGCCGTCGGCGAGGACTCCGAGG